>JAHWKU010000010.1 GCA_019347715.1 Actinomycetota bacterium
GAGTTGCCCGATGGCAAAAGCGGCAGGATCAACGGCTCATATCAAAGCGGCCCCGAAGGGATCATCGACACAGTAGAGGCCTTCACCGGGTTGGGGGTTCATCACTACATCGAAGTGAACTTTCAGGGGTTCAACAACATCGCCAATGCGCTGGGAGGGGTGAACGTCTATTTCGAGAGGCCGATCAACGATCCCGATTCGGGCCTGAACGTGCCCGAGGGATGTGTGGAACTGAAGGGACAGAGCGCGCTTTCGTTCGTGAGGGCTAGGAAGATCGACAGCGACTTCGGTCGCATCGAGCGCCAGCAGCTGTTCGTGAAGCTGATGATGGAAAAGGTCACCTCGGCGGGCACCCTCCTCAATCCCGTGAAAGTGGTGAAGCTCATCAACATCTTTTCTGAGAACGTAAAGCGCGATGCCGAGCTGACGATCAACGACATGCGGAAGATCGCCTGGAGGCTCAGGGGCTTCGACGCGTCAAAGATCGACATGAGAATCGTCCCGTCATCGAGCGCCAACATTCGAGGGGTCTCCTACGTGGTTCACAACGAGCAGCAGACCCAGGAGCTGTTCGCGGCCATCCGCGAACGCAGGACGCTGCCCGATTATGGGCGTACGGGCGTTAGCGCTGTGGAGGCTTCCGACGTGCGTCTTACCGTCCTCAACGGAACCGACGTTTCGGGGCTGGCCAAGAAGACGGCCGAGGAGCTCAAAGCTAAGGGGTTCGACGTGGTTTTCTTCGGAGATGTGGGGAGGACCGACGTCGAAAAGACGGTGGTGTATTTCAAGGTGGGAAATGAGGACAAAGCCAAATTCCTCGCTGGAAACTATGGAGCGGATGTCAAAGCCATGCCGGAATCGTTGGCTCTCGATTCCGAGGTGGCGATGGTCCTAGGACGCGATTTCGCGGAGGGCACCGCTACTCCGCCCCCGCCACCCCCGCCGGGAGAGGCCCCGCCCCCGCCCCTGGTCCACCCCTGCTAACCCCCACCCAGGGGGCGCGACTCACAGAATCTGGAAGATCTTCAGGCCCACAACGTGGAGATCGGAGCCGCAAGAATACGATGGTCAACTTCGTGAACGCGCGCGCCGGTGTGGAGCACGACACCAGCGACGAAACGATCGCCGAACTCATCTCTTAACCAGACCAAGTGCTTGGCATCCTCGTGGTTGACCACGGCTCCGGCCTTGACCTCTATGGCGATGAGCCTATTTCCTTCGACCTCTGCCACTAGGTCAATCTCGTGGCGGCCTTCGCGCTGTCGAAGATGGTAGAGGCGGGGCCGGGATTTTGAACGAACGGCATCGGCTCGCAGCTGGGCCGCCACGAAGGAATCGAGGAAGCGTCCGAGCAGGTTTCCATCACGCGCGATCCCCTGATCATCTAATTGGAGCGCTCCCGCGATGAGCGCTGGGTCCACGACGTAACGTTTCGGGGATCTGACTAGCCTCTTCAGGCGATTCGAAGTCCACGGGGGCAGCCGCTCGACAACCATGAGGTTCACTAAGAGTTGCTCGTAAGCGAGGGCCGTTTTCCGATCAATGCCTGCCGCCTCGTAGAGCATCCGGTCCTCGAACACGCCCGCAGAGTTCAAGGCATAGGCTTCAAAGTAGCGCCGAAGTCTTTCCGGGTCGCGCAATCCTCGCAACTCCAATGCGTCCCGGGTGAGTATTTGTTCGAGGTACCCTTCGATCCACTGCGCTCGAGGTCTTCCCGAAAGCCATAGTGCCGCACGCGGAAACCCGCTTCGTATGGCCAGTTCCAAGTAACCGCGGATGTCGGGAGTATTGGGTGGAACCTCTAGGGTCTCGCCTCCGACAATCCTGTCCATGAAAGGTGACGAGTCGGCCCGGTCGAACTGTTCGGCAATGGTCATGCCGTACATGGTTAGTCGGACGAGCCGGCCCGTTCCCGGCCAGGTCGGAGACTGCAAATCGTCCCTCACCGATCCGGTAAGCAGGTAGCGGCCCGCACGATGGTCCGAGTCGACTGCCCGTTTCACGGCACCGAGCACTTCGGGCACCTCTTGCCACTCGTCAAGCAGAATGGGTTCGTCGAAGCCCCGGAGGGCGGCGTCGGGATCGGCTTGGAAGATGGCCGCTTCCTCGGGGCGATCCAGGCGAATTGTCGTCGCAGCGTGCCTCATGGCCGTGGTGGTTTTCCCGGTAGCACGAGGCCCGAGAATGAGCAGAGCCGGCAACTGACTTAGCGTTTGGCGGATGATTTCTTCGATGGATCGCTGCTTGTATTCCTGGCTTTGCCTCACCTTACTCCCTCTCTCGCCCAGCGTAGAATACCGCTTATGCACATAAGATACTCCCTCTCTCGCCCAATCTCAAGTGGCGTTCTCGCGCAACACATCAGAGAGGTGACACGGTTGCTCGCAGCCTCACCGGCCAGCGTGTGCCATAAAGTAGGGCGATGGAAAACAAGACGATCCTCGTGACCGGCGGGGCTGGGTTCCTCGGCAGTCACTTCGTCCGAAAGGCCCTCGCGGATGGGGCCAGCAGACTCATAAATGTCGACGCTCTCACCTATGCCGGTGACACCAGGCGCCTCGCAGATCTCGAAGGAGACCCTCGCTACGAGTTCGTGGAGCAGGACATCGCGGCCCCAGCCGGAATCGAACGAGTCTTCGACTCGACCAAACCCGATGCCGTCGTCCATTACGCCGCCGACACTCACGTCACCCGCTCGGAATCCGATCCCGAACGCTTCTACCGAACCAACGTGGAGGGAACGAGAGCCCTTCTCGATGCCGCGGTCGCCACCGGAGTCGAACGGTTCCTTCACATCTCCACCGACGAGGTCTACGGATCCATCCTCGAGGGGGCCTTCAAGGAGGTCGACAAGATCGAGGGCGACGTCCAGGCGTCGAGCCCCTACGCCAAGAGCAAGTCGCTCGGAGACGATCTCGCGCTCTCTTATTCCGACAGCCTCGATGTGGTGGTGGCACGGCCGACCAACGCCTTCGGCCCATGGCAGTTTCCCGAGAAAGCCCTTCCCAGGTGGATCACGAGAGCCCTTAGGGGCGAAAACCTTCTCGTCTGGGGAGACGGGCTGTACATCCGCCAGTGGCTCTACGCCGAGGACTTCGCCGACGCCATTGCCCTTCTGCTCGAAAAGGGAGAACGGGGGGAGGTCTACAACGTAGGCCCGACACACGAACCGGAGATCGCCAACATCGATCTAGTCAGGTGGATCGTCTCTTACCTCGGTCTCGACCCGAACCGCATCGAGATGACTGCATACGACAGGCCCGACCACGACCGCCGTTACGCAGTTGATTCGACAAGGCTGACCGATCTTGGATGGCTTCCAGGAGAGGTGTGGGTTCAGTTCGCCACCACGATTGATTGGTATTCGAACAACCGGGCCTGGTGGGAGTCTCACGTCGCAGAGGCGGAGTCGATCTACACTGATTCCGCATCGACAGCCTGATGGAACTCCAAGAACTAGAACCTATCCCAGGCGCGCTCATCGGACGTCCGAAGGTGTGGGAGGACGACCGTGGGGCCTTCATGGAGATCCTGCGCGAACAGAACTTCCCTGCATCGTTTGTTCAGAGCAATCATTCGCACTCTAAGGCAGGCGTGCTTAGGGGTCTTCACTACCACCGCAAACAGGCAGACCTCTGGTACGTCATGAATGGCAAGGCGCAGGCCATGATGGCCGACTTAAGGACGCAAATCGACAAGCCTGCTGTGGTTTCGGTCGATCTCGAGGCGGGTGATCCTAAAGTGCTTTACATCCCAGCGGGCGTGGCGCACGGGTTTCTGGCAGTGACGGACGTTGATCTCATCTACTGGGTGACGCACTACTACGACTCGACCGACGAATTCGGCATCGCATGGGACGACCCGACCATTCAGGCACCTTGGAACACCGATTCACCGCTTCTGTCCGAGCGGGATAAAGAGAATCCGAAGCTCGAGTGGGATTCGATAAAGCTCTCCTAGTTACCGGGGCAGGGGGCCAGCTAGGCCTGGCTTTTGCAGACCTGGTTCCCGATGCGATTCTCTTGGATCGAGACGCCCTCGACATCACCAGCAGGGATGCCGTTATGGATGCAGTGAGGACTCATCGACCCGACGTCATCGTCAATTCCGCCGCGTTCACAAAAGTCGATCAGGCGGAAGCCGAGCGCGATAAAGCGATGCTCGTCAACGCCGAAGCCGTACGCCACCTGGCCGGGGGAGCGGATGAGGTCGGCGCGATCCTTGTTCAGCCCTCCACCGATTACGTATTCGACGGCGACAAAGAAACCCCCTACTCGGAAGACGATCCCACCGGGCCCGGCTCGGTCTATGGGGTCTCGAAACTGGCGGGGGAGAGACATGCGGCCAATGCGAAGCGTCATTTGATCGTGAGGACCTCGTGGGTGTTCGGCGAGGGGCGCAACTTCATCCGAACGATCCTCAAAGCTGCCGATGATCTCGATGAGCTGTCGGTAGTCGACGATCAAAAAGGTCTTCCGACCTACGCGGTCGATCTTGCCACGGGCATCATCGGTCTCCTCGACGTTGGAGCCGACGGACTATTTCACCTCGCCGGTGGGGAAGAGCCGGCAACGTGGGCCGACCTGGCCGAGCATGCCATCTCGGTTAGCGGCAAGGCTTCCAAGGTCAAGCGGGTAACGACCGAGGAGTTTCTTTCGACGAGGGCCTCCCCGGTGGCTCCGAGGCCGAAGAACAGCGTGCTCGATTGCTCGAAAGCGCGGGCCCTCGGCGTCTCTCTCCCCGACTGGCGTGAGGCAGTCTCCCGCTACCTCACGGAAGCGCGACTCACTCAAACTTCTAGCCCGGACGAATAAGCCTCAGTAATTCTCGGGGTCAGGATGATCTGCAATCGATACCAGATAATCGCCGTAGCTGTTGTTTAGCGACTTCCCGAGTTTCCTGACGTCCTCTGGCGAGATGAAACCTTGCCGCATCGCCACCTCTTCGATGCATGCGATCTTAAGGCCCTGGCGGGACTCGATGGTCTCCACGTAGTTAGCGGCCTGGATCAAGGAGCCGGGTGTTCCGGTGTCGAGCCATGCGAACCCGCGGCTGAACAGCTCGACGTGGAGCTCTCCACGCTCCAGATACCAGTTGTTGACGTCGGTGATCTCGAGCTCGCCGCGGGCGGACGGCTCAAGGTTCTCGGAGATCTCGATCACCCGGTTGTCGTAGAAGTAGAGACCGGTCACCGCGTAATGTGACTTGGGATGTTTGGGTTTCTCTTCGATCGAAAGCGCCTTTCCGTCCGCGTCGAACTCGACGACCCCGTAGCGTTCCGGATCTCTTACCGCATAGGCGAATACGGTTGCGCCCTGTTCCCGGCTCGCTGCCCGGCTAAGCATCTCGATGAATCCCTGTCCGTAGAAAAGGTTGTCGCCAAGGATGAGGCAAACCGGGCTGTCGCCGATGAAGTCCTTTCCGATGATGAATGCCTGAGCCAGGCCCCCCGGCTCGGGCTGCACTTTGTAGGAGATCGACAGACCGATCTGACTCCCGTCACCCAACAGGCGTTCAAATCCGCCGATGTCCTCGGGAGTTGATATGACCAGGATCTCCCGGATACCGGCAAGCATGAGTGTCGACAGTGGGTAATAGACCATCGGTTTGTCGTATACCGGCAGAAGCTGCTTCGAGACCCCCTTGGTGATCGGGTGCAGTCGGGTGCCGGCCCCGCCGGCGAGGATGATCCCCTTGGTCCGAGTGGCGGATGGACTCATAGCTTCACGATATTGCCCTGCAGGCCATGAAGGGCGTTTCGAGTGTCCAGCACGAGCGGCGAATGGGCGGCGATGAAGTCCCAGTCATAGGAGGAGTGGTTGGTGTGGACCATCACGATGTCGTAATCCGACAGGGTCTCCTCATTCAATTCCACGGAGCTCAGCCTTCCACCCTTCAGATCGACGCTTTCGACAAACGGATCGTGATAACCCACGTCAGCTCCGGACTTGGCCAGTTTCTCCAAGATTTGGATCGCGGATGACTCTCTTAGGTCCCCGACGTCGGCCTTGTAGGTGATCCCGAGTACGAGGACCTTCGACGCCTTGAGGCTCCGCCCTTGGTTGTTTAGGGCCTCGCCAATACGTTGAACGACGTAGGTCGGCATCTTCTTGTTGATCTCTCGCGCGAGCTCGACGAAGCGGGCCGTCTCCCCCAGTTGTCTCACTCGCCAGGACAGGTAGGCAGGGTCGACGGGGATGCAGTGTCCGCCCCAACCGGGCCCGGGATAAAAGGCCTGGAAACCGAACGGTTTAGTGGATGCCGCTTCGATGACCTCCCACACGTCGATGCCGAGGTCGTGGCAGAGGATCGCAATCTCGTTTACCAGGGCGATGTTCACGTGGCGGTAGGTGTTCTCGAGGAGCTTCGCCATCTCCGCCGCGCGGGGGGATGAGACTTTCACGACCTTATCGATGAAGGTGGAGTAAAAGGCCTCCATCATCTCGGTCGACTTCTCGTCGATGCCCCCGATGATCTTCGGGACGTTCTCGAGGCCGAACCTCTCGTTTCCTGGATCGATCCTCTCAGGGGAGAACCCGAGGTGGAAGTCCTCGCCGGCCTTGAGCCCCGAGGTCTCCAAGATCGAAAGAACAAACTCTTCGGTGGTGCCGGGATAGGTGGTGGACTCGAGAATGACTAGCTGCCCTGCCTTCAGATGGCGGGACACATCCTTGGAGGCGGCCTCGATGAAGCTCATGTCGGGAAGCTCATCCTTTAATGGGGTGGGGACACAGATGACGATTACGTCCGCATTGTTGAGCACCTCTGGATCGGTGGTGGCCGTCAGCCGGCCGCTCTGAATCTGCTCGCTCAGTTCTTGTGAAGAGACATCCTCGATCGGACTCTGCCCAGAGTTGATGAGATCGATGAGCGTGCCGTCGACGTCGAGCCCCGTGACCGAGAGACCCGCGCCGGCAGCTCGGCAGGCGAGAGGAAGCCCGACATAGCCGAGCCCTACGACGGCGACCTCTGCTCGCTGTTCTTGGATAGATGTGAGGAGATTCACTTTGCTTGAAGTTTAACGGGAGGAGCTCGGTCGTCAGGGGAGAGAGCGATATCGAACGGCGCCTTGAGACTGAGGTTTGGGTTGTAATAGGGATCCCTGAACCCGTCGACACGCCACCGGGAACAAAAGAGAGCGTGGTCCTCCTCCGGGGAGAGCGAGCCGCGTGTTGCGCTGTGGTGGTGGATGAGCTCCGCGTAGGGGGTATACACGACGAGATAACCCCTGCCGCGGGCCCGAAGGCAATAGTCCACGTCGTTGTAATCGACCGCCAGTCTTTCATCGAACCCGCCGAGCTCTTGAAAGACGGAGGCTCGAGTCATCAGGCATGCGGCCGTGACGGCCGAGAAGTTTCGTACGATCCCTCCGAGATTGAAGTAGCCCCTGTGATCCAGGTTGGCCGCCGGACCTCCCAGCCCGATGACTATCCCTTCATGCTGGGGAATCCCATTCGGATAAAGGAGACGCGCCCCCACTGCACCAACTTCGCTTCTCTGGGAGTGCTCCATCATCGCTTCGACCCAGTCGTTCGAAATAGGTTCGGTGTCGTCGTTAAGGAAGAGGAGGTGTTCGGAGTTGGTCGTTCTGGAGGCGTGATTCAGGATGGCCGAGAAGTTGAAGGGATGAGGATAACTCAGCACCTTGAAATCTCCCGAGGACAGGAAATCCAGCGTCTGTTGATCCTGGCTCCCGTTGTCGACGACGATGATTTCCAGGTGGGGATAACCTGCAGTCGCTTGAAGTCTTTCAATGCATCGAGCGAGAAGCGGCATGCCGTCTCGCGTGGGGATGACAACCGCCACCGAGGGAGTTCCTTTGATGCGGTAGCGGATTCTGTAGAAGCCCTTGGCGTGTGTTTCTTCCACCGAAGCGTCGATCTCTCTTCGGCTTAGTGCGTCGAAGAGCGCACGCTTCGCAGCTTCATAGGCATAAGGCTTGGCCAAGGTCGAAGCAGCAGCGGATCCCTCTCCCATGTACCAGGTGTAAAGGGGAAGGGGAATGTGATGAATGTTTTTCGTGACCTCCGTGACTCTCAGCCAAAGGTCATAGTCCTGGCTCCCGTCGTAACCTGGGCGCAAGCCGCCGACTTTGTCAACCAGATCTTTTCGCATGACTGTGAGGTGATTGGCGTAGTTCGTCGAAAGTAGGAGGTCGGGAGACCAGTCTGGCTTGAAGAATGGCTGACAGAGTCTGCCGTTTTGATCCTGCTTGTCTTCATCTGAGTAGATGAGGTCTGCATCGGGGTGATGGTTGACCAGCTTGGCTACCTCGAAAAGGGCATTTGGCTTGAGCTCGTCGTCGTGATCCAAGAAGGCTACGAATTCGCCCGTGCTCAGTTCCAGAGCCCTGTTCGATGTCGATGCTATGCCCGAGTTTTCGTCTGTTCTGCTGACTCGGATCCTCTCTTCCGCCTCCTCGTAGGCAGCGAGAGTATCGAGGGTCTCCCTTCGGGTAGACGCATCGTCGGCGATGCACAGTTCCCAGTAGGGATAGGCCTGAGACAAGACGGACTCGATCGCTGCCCGCAGAAGCCTCGAGTCGGTGTTGTAAACCGGCATGATGATGCTGATCTTGGGAAGTAAATCGAACTTTTCGATGAGAGACCTCATGGTCTGAAGTTCCTCCTTTGAAGGGGAGTGCAGCTTCAGCCATTTGTCGTATTGCCTATCTCTGCGAACCGATCGGATCATGCCAGGGATCCATCTCCAGACCCTGAGTGACCTCGATGCGAGGAAGAGAGGTCCCTCGGTAAGCAATACGTCTTCCGCTCTTCTGAGGATGCTGAGGGCCTGGCCTCTCGGCCGCTCGTGAGGGATTAGTTCGGCAGCCGATCGCAGGGTCCGGAGGAGCCAAAGCAGCACGCGGGTTCCGAATCCCGTAGTCCGAAGTTCCAAAGCCCGCGCAGTCTACTAACGGATGGCCCAAACATCCGGTAGCCCCAGCCGATAACATCCAACGTCGGTGTCAGGGACAAATATATGCAGAATCACGAGTCGGACCGAGTTATAGACGAACTTCGCCCACCGGGCGGCAGTTCCCTAGTGCCACCCATGGAGATCCTCAGGGTGCTTGTTCTCAAAGAGCTCAAGGTCAAGTACAAGAGGTCGATTCTGGGATTTCTATGGTCTTTGGTGACACCGATCGCTCTAGCGGCCGTTTACTTGTTCGTCTTCGTCTACGTTTACAAAGTTGGACAAGAAGACTATGTGAAGTTTTTGCTGGCGGGCATTCTTCCGTGGCATGCATTCAATCTGTCGCTCCTGGCCGGAACCACTTCATTCGTTGATAACGGACCTACCATCCGCAAGGTTTACTTCCCTCGGATCCTCCTGCCTGTGTCGATAATCATCGCCAACATGGTCAACTTTCTAATGGTTCTAGCCCTCTTCTCGCTGGTTGTCGTGATAACTGGATTTCCGCTTTGGCTTCATTTTCACTGGGTGGTGTTAGCTCTCCTGCTTCAGAGTCTTCTTTCAGTCGGAGTGGTGCTCACTCTCTCGGTCTGGAATGTTTACCTGAGAGACATTCAGCAGTTGATCAGTATCTTCCTGATGGTACTGTTCTTTGCCACTCCGATTGTCTATGACTTGTCGCTTGTTCCAACGGCATTTCGGCCGTTCATCTTGGCGAATCCACTCACTTCCGTGATGCAGATGTACCGGGCGGGCCTAGTAACGGGGGTGGCCCCTGATCTCGGTGTAATTCTCTTGGGGGCTCTGGAGTCGCTTGTAATTCTGGCCCTTGGGTATTGGGTCTTCGCAAGATTGTCCCCGCACCTGGCGAAGGAAGTGTGAGTGGAGAAGTCGAGGGTCGCGGTGGTGGTCGAAGGACTCATCGAGGAATTCAGCATCTCTGAGGATCGGGCCCTTAGTTTTAAAGAGGTTATCTCGCGGTTCCGTTTATCCAGGCACCATAAAACGGTTCGGGCCCTAGAGGACATAACCTTCAGCATCTCGCGTCAGGAGTCGGTGGGCTTGATAGGGGCTAATGGCTCTGGAAAGAGCACGCTGCTCAGGTGCATCGCCGGCATCCTCCCACCCACGCGGGGAAATGTCCTCGTAGCCGGCAGCATTTCAAGTCTGATCGAGTTGGGAGCGGGATTTCACTTGGAACTCACGGGACGAGAGAACGTCTTACTTGCAGGTGCTCTCTTCGGACTGACCCGCGCTCAACTGGATGAGAAGTTCGATGCCATAGTGGATTTTGCGGAAGTTCGCGAGGAGATCGACCAGCCAATCCGATCGTATTCATCCGGTATGTATGTCCGGCTCGGCTTTTCGCTCGCTGTCCACGTCGAACCGAACATCTTCCTGATAGATGAGGTTCTTGCCGTCGGAGACGAACATTTCCAGCGCAAATGTATTCGACGGATTGGAGAGATGAACGAACAGGGAGTCACCATCATCTTCGTGTCTCATGACCTGGGGCTTGTTAAGAAGGTCTGTCGCAGATGCATCCTTCTTCACGAGGGGCGCCTGGCCGAAGATGGGGAACCGGAGGCGGTGATCAACGCTTACCTGCGATTGATCGATTGAGGAAGTGAGGCTGGGCCTCAGCCTCTCCGGATGATCCTGCCAGACATCTTCTTCATAAAGAGGCCGGCTTCGATAAAGAAATACCGCAGGAGACTCCTCCATCCGGTCGTTTGCACCACTTCCCTGGCAATCCGAGGGTAATAGGAAACTGCTGCCGTCGTGGCAGCCGAAGAAAGTGGCCTTGGCTTTGCCTCCGTGTGGAGATCGATCAAAAGCAAGAGTGGTTCGCAGACCTTTTCCCATGTGTAGCTGGCTCTTATTCGTCGCAAATTCGCTTTTGTTTCCTCGAGTCGATCTGGTGCAGATAGGAGATCCTTCATTCGCTGAGCAAATCCTGAGCCATCCTGATACGGGACGGTGAATCCCAACCCCTCGCTCTGGACGATGTCTGCCATCGCATCGCCCTCAGTGGCAACGATAGGAATCGTCGTCCAGATGTAATCGAGTATTCGGGTCCGAAATGAGAATCTCGTCTCGAGATGATCAAGATGGGCTGAAACCCCGAGATCCGCTTGCAGCAGGTAGTTTTGCCGCTCTTCGTAAGGGACCCATCCCTGATTGAAGAACACCTGCTTGTCGTATAAGTCCAGCTCCTTGGCGAGGGAGATGGCTCGACCGGCCATGTCCATCGGCGTGAAGGCGGGAGCCGGGCGTTTTATACCCATGAAGACCAAGGCCGCCGTCATACCCGAACGCTTCAATTCAGCGATGGCCCGGATGGGAGTCAAGGGATCCAGCCAGTTCCATATTCCGCCGGCCCAGATTGCCATCGGCCAATCAGGCTCAATGCGAAGCGTCTCTCTGAATCCAGGCCCTGTCTTGGAAGGATCTTGGGAGGGAAGGCCGAATGAGACCACGTCGATCCTGTTCCTGAATGATTTGTCAGCGAAGTAATCCGACGGAGCAATGAGGTTGAGAGCCATCATCGAACCCAGCCAAAGATCCCTCTGTCTCTCGGTGGCGCAGAGAATGGCGTCGGCGAAATGTAGCCAGAGCCGTAGCTTCAAGACCGAGGCCCTGCTCTTTTGGATCTGAATTCGCGGATCCTCATCCGCGTAAGCTTCGAGTGTCTCGAGAGGAATGGGATCGTAAGCGTCTACTAGCAGTTTGACATGGTGGGACCTAGCGAGACGCGCAATTCCAGGCGTGATCGACTGGGCGATCAAAACATCCTGACCACCAATGAGATTCGACAAACTGCGATTATTGAGAGAGACAACTTCAAAGTCGGGATGGTCGATGTCACAAGTTCCCTTAGTTGCAAGCGTCACCTCGTGATGTTTCGAGATGACCTTCGCGAACTCCCAATATCGGATTGCCGGACCCGCCATGCTCGAGCCGATTTCGTCTATGCAATAAATCAGGACCTTGGGAATGTCACCCTCCTTGGCGCCGTCTAAGATGAAATGACAAAAGTCTCAGGCCTTCCGCCAGCCGAATCGGCGCGACAACCTGTTCGTAGAAGATCTGAGCGTCGGAGATCCTTCTCCCGGCTTGACTTCGCGCTCTGCGGTTCCTGGATTCCCCGAAATTGAGAAACAACCAGAAGATTGCCCTCCATATGGACAGAAAGGATCTGGGGCGGCCGGATAAAGCCATTGCTATCGAAATTCCTGCAATCAGGACCAGGTGAACCGGCAAGACTCTCCAAAGTGTAAGAGTCGATGCGTTGCTCGCGATGGATAGGAGACGGTTTCTGTAGGCGAGGTAATGAATCTCGTGAGTTTGGAAGACCCGCGTGGCGGTTGCAAATCCCACGTGTTCAACAACTGCCGTTGGAAGTAGCTTTACCTCATAGCCTGCCATTCGAGCTCGCCAGCACAGGTCGCTCTCCTCGAAGTAGGCGAAGAACTCTTCTCGGAAACCCTCCAACTCTAGGAAGACCTCTTGCCGGACCAGCATGCATGCACCCTTGACGGAGAAGACGGGAACGGCGCCCGGCCCCCCGGGTTCCCTTCGGTGCCAGAGAAAGCCGGTCCAGCTGAAAAGGTCACCAGCAGAGTCGATCTCATGCTCTACATCGAGGATGAGGGGCTGCCAGACTGCGGTTCCGGGATCTCTGTCGGCTGCCTCGATCAATGAAGAAAGACATCCCTCGGTGAGGATGGCATCCGAGTTCAAGAACACAACGTAGCGCCCCGTTCCGGCCGCGGCTCCCTCGTTGCACGCTGGGGCGAAGCCGGTATTGGTCTCGTGTCTTATCACTTTCGATGAAGGAAATTGAGACGTTGCCATCTCGAGTGAGCCATCGCTGGAACCGTTGTCAACGAGGACGATTTCTATGGCATCTACCGACTGAATTTCGACTGACTTTAGGGCTCGGATCAACATGTCGCCGGAGTCCAGCGTCGGAATTACGATCGTCACGATGGGCTGTCCGGTCAATTCAAGCTACCCGAAACGACATGTCGACACTGTACCCTCTCCTACTGTGAGAGTTCTTCATGTTTTTAAGGATTACTTTCCACCGACGAGGGGGGGAATCGAGCAGCACATCAATGATGTCGTCCACTCGAACATGGACGTTAAGTTCGCCGTCCTCACTTCCTGTCGATCCCGAAAACCCATGGTCGATGATGATGACGGAGTGACGGTGATCCGTACTCCTGAGATCGTGCGTTTGGCTTCCACCCCGGTGACTCCTTCATGGAGGAAGTTCCTCGCTAAATCGGGGGCCGACGTAATCCATTTTCACTCTCCCAATCCATTCGGGGAATTGGCGTTCCTTGCCTCGAGGACCAAGATCCCGATGGTTCTCACCTACCATTCTGATATTGAGAGGAATCCCTTTTTGTACCGGTTCTTTGCCCCTTTCCAGCGGCGGTTTTTGACTAAAGCTGACCGCATCATCGTCTCCTCACCCAACCTGCGGGACTCGTCCATTGCATTGAGAGGTCATCTCGAGAGGATCGCAGTCATTCCTTTTGGAGTGGATCCCGATCTCTGGGCCCCCCGGCCCCCGATGGTGGACGATATCCGGAGTCGATTCTCACCGCCCCTCATTGTCTTCCTTGGAAGGCTCGTCCCATACAAAGGAGTGGATGTCTTGATCCGCGCGATGAGAGGGATAGACGCAAGAGCCCTGATCGTCGGATCCGGCCCGATGAGGCAGAGCCTCGAATTCCTAGCTGCCGACCTCGGAGTGGACAAACGCGTGACTTTTATCGGCGACGTACCCGACGAGCTGCGTCCAGCTTTTTACCACTCCGCCGACGTCTTTGTTCTGCCTGCTTACTCCAGGGCGGAGACATTCGGTATCGCAATGCTCGAGGCGATGGCTTGTGGCACGCCGGTGATTTCGACTGAGTTGGGAACCGGAACATCCTGGGTGAACCAGAATAAAAGAACGGGTCTCATCGTGGAAGCGGGCAGCGTCTCAGCCTTAGCCGGCGCCATACGTGTAATGCTTTCAAACGAAGAAATGAGGAAAAGAATGGGTGAGTTTGCGGCCCTCAGGGTGAGAGATCACTTTACGAAACAGGAGATGATCAAGGCGTTGGAAGCTGTCTACTTGGATACCGGAGGGAGGGGAGGTCACTAACCGGAACAATGGACGATCCCAGAGATTACATAGGCGGCCTCTACGACCGCCATTATTACGAATCGTACACAGAAGACGCCGAGAAGTACGGATACATAGAGCCATGGCTGTCGTTCTTTGGAAGTATCGCCGATTACATCGCGGAGGACATCAAGCCCGCAACCGTCATGGATGTTGGGTGCGGTTTTGGAATTCTGGTAAAGGCTCTACGGGAGCGAGACATCCAAGCCTTCGGGATCGACATCTCGGAGTATGCGATGAGCCAAGTCGATGCAGAAATCCGCGAGTACTGCCAACTTGGCTCGATAACTGATTCCCTTCCTCAGGCATACGACCTCATCGTGTGCATCGAAGTCGTTGAACATCTTCCTCCCAAGGAAGCCCTGAGCGCAGTAACGAACATTTGTAGACATACCGAAGACGTGATTTTCTCCTCTACTTCAGACGGTTTCCGAGAACCCACCCATCTGAACGTCCGGCCCATGGAGTATTGGGCAGAGCTGTTTGCGCGCAACGGGTTTTATCGGGATCTAGACTTCGACGAGATGGTGATTGGGCCCCACGCGATGAGATTTCAAAAGATTGACCTTCCCAAGCACAAGCTGGTGGCCGCATATGAGCGAAGATTGTCCCGGCGCGAGACCGAGTCCAGGGAAGTCCGGAAGGCGTTGCTGGACATGAGGGCCCGGAATCACGCACTTCAGGAGATGCTCACCCCGCTGGACCTTCGTGTACTCGCGCGCAGAGCCATCAGAGCAACCTGGCGGTCGATTTTTCGGCGACGCTGAATCGTCGGTCGCACCGGTAAAGTAGCGGACCCCCCAGCTATCATGGCGGGATGCGAGCGCTTGTAACAGGAGGGGCAGGATTCATCGGCTCCCACCTTATCGACGCGTTGTTGGAACGCGATGATCAGGTAATCGCGCTCGACAACCTCGCCACCGGCAGTCACGACAACATTCGTGACCACATCGGCGATCATCGCTTCGAGTTCGTCCTCGGCTCGATCATGAACGCCGATCTGGTCGACGACATGGTTTCGAGAGCAGATGTTGTCTTCCATCTAGCCGCCGCCGTCGGTGTGAAACGCATCATCGAGCGCCCTCTGGAATCCTTGCTTACCAACATACGCGGCTCCGAGATCGTTCTCGAGAAGGCTCACAAGCACGGCCGTAAAGTCTTGATCACCTCCACATCCGAGATCTATGGCAAGAACACCAATGTTCCACTCCAGGAGGACGGTGACCGCCTGCTGGGTTCCCCTCTGGTGGATCGCTGGAGCTATTCCACCTCCAAGGCAGTGGATGAAATCTTGGCCGCTGCATATCACCGCACCAAGGGACTTCCCACCATCATCGTCCGTCTCTTCAACACCGTGGGCCCGCGCCAATCACCCGACTACGGGATGGTCATTCCTCGGTTCGTCGAGGCGGCACTTTCCGGCAAGGATCTCATCGTCCACGGCGATGGAAGTCAAACCCGATGCTTCGGTTACGTGGGCGACATCGTTCCGGCCCTCCTCGCGCTTGCCGAGAACCGGGAGGCGGAGGGAATCGCGATCAACCTCGGATCCACCGAAGAGGTTTCCATCAATCAGTTGGCCGAGTTGGTCATCGAGATGACGAATTCCAACTCGACGATCAGATACGTGCCTTACGAGGAAGCTTACGAATCAGGTTTCGAAGATATGCCTAGAAGAGTCCCGGACATCTCCAGGGCTCGTAAGCTGATCGGCTTCGAGCCGAAGACCTCTTTGCGCGAGATCGTCGACATGATGATCATCGACTCGCAGAGGACTTGACCACCTATCTCCTGGCATTTGCCGTCGCTCTGATATCGGCGCTGGCGGCAACTCCCGTGGCGAGGAGACTCGCCCTTCGCTTCGGAATCATGGATTCACCGTCCGACCGTAAGGTTCATCGAGACCCGGTTCCCTATCTTGGGGGCTTGGCGATTGTCCTTGCATTTGCCGTTGCGATGGTCGGAGGCGCTCTATTACGGAACGTCTTGGCCGAATCCGTTCTGCAGATTGCAGTACTCCTCGGAGGCGGTCTCCTTCTTGCATTTATGGGTCTTTGGGATGACTTGAGAGTGGTTCCTGGTTGGATAAAGGTTCCGGTCGAGCTGGGCCTGGGTGCCCTTCTTTATCTCGCAGGAGTGAGAGCGGAGTTATTCGGGGTAATGCCCCTCGACCTTCTGATCACTATGGCCTGGGTGATCGGAGTCACCAACGCCGTGAACTACATGGACAACATGGATGGATTGACCGCTGGTGTTGTGTCGATCGCCTCGACTTACTTTGCGGTACTTGCCGCTCTATCCGGCCAACTCCTTGTCGGCAGTCTTTCCGCCGCCCTGGCAGGATGCGCTATCGGCTTCCTGTGGCATAACCGTCCGCCGGCTCGAATATTTATGGGGGATGCAGGGAGCCTCTTTCTGGGCTTCCTGCTGGCCGGCCTCGGTTTGCATCTGCGATTTGCGAACATAGCTCGGGTAACCTTTTTTGTACCCGTGGCCATCCTCGCTGTTCCGATACTCGACGCACTCATGGTGTCGGTCTCTCGAGCCATGAGGGGTCTCTCTCCCATCCGACCGGGTAAAGACCACATCTCCCACCGTCTCGTAGCCATCGGGATTCCTCCCAAGGGTGCCGTGGGTTTGATTTATTTTGCGGCCGCCGCCTGCGGGTGGATCGGAGTGGTGATTGCCTATGCCCAGCCATTGACCGCCTACATGTTGATGGGCTGGTTGGTTATCTTGGGCGCGTTCGTTGGTCTGCTGCTGTTGAGGGTGAAGGTATGAAGCAGTGGATCCTCGACCGATGGCTGGCTTACGCGCGCACCTGCCTGATCCTCGCGATCTTTCTTGCTCCGGTCATCTTCTGGCGAGGAACGGTCGACGTCTTCAATCTCGTCAAGATGACGGTCATCCTGGTGGCCGGATCGGCTGCTCTTCTGTTTTGGGCTTCGTGGTCTGCCGAGACCGGGATCTGGATGCCGCGCTTCAACATCCTCTATCCAGCTCTTGCTTTCATCCTTGCCGGAATAATCGCAACGATCTTCTCGGAAAATCCCGCACTTTCGGTTACGGGTCTCTATCACCGATACGGGGGCCTGATTCCTTTCATTCTGTACGTGGGTTTGATGGTGCTGATCGTCGGGATGTATTGGGAGCGCCCGCTCGCGCTGCGGGATATCGCCAAAGCGTCGGCCGGAGCCTCCATCGTGCTGGCAGGCTACGTGCTGATCCAAGCCGCGGGTTTGGACTGGATACCTTGGAGGGACTCCTCGGGAAATCCTCCGGAGTTTCCAGTTGGGACGATGGGGAATTCGAACTTCGCCGGGGGTTATCTCGGGATCGCTATTCCCTTCCTCATCTATATGGCGGCGAGCGCTAGGCGAGAGATCCTTCGCTATTTCCTCTTCTTTGCGGTGGCTGCGGATCTTCTGGCGCTGTGGTTCACACAAACTCGGGGAGGAATGATCGCGGCTGGGGTTGGGATCGTGACGATGGTCTTTCTGTACCGGGACCGCCTTCCTGCATGGGTGAGAATCAGTACCGCAGTCGCATCGGCCCTGGCAATAGTTGTCGCTCTCGTGGTTCTTGCAGATATTGGGTCCGCTCGGACATCAGGACCGTTCGGTCGCATTGAAGTCTTCAGAACCGGAACCTTCAACGTCAGAACTTACTACTGGGGTACTGCCCTTCGCATTTTCACCGACAATCCGCTGGTCGGAACCGGTCTCGATACCTACTACGCGAATTATCCGCTGTACCGCCTTCCGGAGGACGGGGCTCAGTTAGGCCTCACGATTACCGACAAGCCCCACAACATCTATCTGGAATATGCAGCGAACGCTGGTGTCTTGGGGGCAGGGGCCTATCTGGTTACCGTCGGTCTTGGAATCTGGTACGGCATTAGAAGGGCCCGGCGCGTCGAGGGGCCCGAGAAGTTCCTTCTCACGAGTTTCACCGCGGTTCTCACCGGCTATCTCGCTCAAGGCATGTTCTCGATCGATGTTCCTCCGCTTGCGGTGATGGGATGGATCGCGCTCGGGGGCATCGCCGTCATCGCCGACCCCAGGGTGGTAGTTGCCAGAGAAACGCTCATGGCCGAGATGGCTCAGCAGCGAAAACGTATGAAGCGCCAGGGCAAGGCCGCCAGAAAACGTGAGCGGCAAGTCGCCCACGGTCCTCTTCGGTGGCCGATCCATGTCGCCGGGGTCGTAATAGTAGGGCTCTTGTTGTTCTTCGGATCTCGGCCCCTGATGGCCGACGCCCGCGCCAAAACTGGCGAGGCGAATCAAAGAGTGAATGGCGATGTCCAGGCTGCCCTCGGCAACTTTGAGGAGGCGATCAAGCTTCACCCCCTAGAACCTTCTTACCGCGTCCAAGCGGGCGTTATCGCCGAAACTCAAGCACAGCAAGTCCAGGATCCTGAGGAGAAAGAGCGCCACATCAGAGCCGCCGTTCGCCGCTATCAGGAAGCTTTCCGGCTCCAGCCAGGGAACATCTTCTACATGATGAACCTCGCAAGGATCTATGCCCTCTGGGGTCAGATCGATAATTCCAAATTCGCAGAATCGGATCGTTGGTGGAAACGCGCCGCAGATCACGATCCCACGGACTGGGAGGTTCACAATCGGTACGCTCTTATGCTGAACGAGTGGGCCAACAACGTTGACAATCCTGAGATAAGAAAGCGCTCGATCCAGCAGCTGAGACAAGTCGTCAGGATCCGCCCGGGGGAGGTGACCGCTTGGATCAACCTCGGCAAGATTCACGCCTCATTGGGCGAAACCACCGACGCGATAGAGGCCCTCGAGAGGGTGCTCGAACTCGATCCGGCCAATCAGGAGGCGAAGGAACTTTTGACCACGCTCCGATCCTCTTCACTATGATGGGGCCGCTTTGGCGACGATTCCGCAACCCCCTTCCAGAGGAAAATTGAGCATGCTCAGGACGGCGAGTCTTGCGATCCTCGGGGTGATGGTCGCAACTGGTGGACAGCTGTTGCTCCGCGCCGGCATGGAAAGGGTTGGCTACATTGGAGCCAGGCAAGTGGCCAAGCCTATGAAGCTTGCAATCCAGGTGGCAAGCGAGCCCCGCGTATTGATCGGCCTAGTTCTGTTCGTGATCTCTGCAGGTGTGTGGCTCATCGTCTTATCTCGGATCCCGTTGAGCCTGGCTTATCCGTTTGCGGGGCTGACCTATGTCTTCGTCACGGTCTTCAGCAAGTTCGTCTTGAATGAGGAGGTGCCGGGGATCAGATGGCTGGGATTAGCGTTGATCGTAGGTGGCATCTTTCTCGTCGGGCGAAGCGCACCGCCCGGACTGGAGTAAGCGCAGGTGCGCGTCCTGGTAACCGGGGCCGGAGGCTTCGTCGGCAGATACATGGTCGCAAGCCTCCTCGAGCTCGGGCATGACGTCATCGCGGTCTCGAGGCGACAGGTCGATCTCGACTGCAAAGTGATCTCCTTCGACATGCGACAGGAATTGCATGTGAAAGAGGCTCTTGCCGAGCATCGGCCCGAGGGCATCGTGCATCTCGCCGCCCAAGCCTCGGTGCCGGAATCGTGGAAGGATCCGAACCTCACTTACCGGATAAACATCCTCGGCGCGAGCAACGTCCTGGAGGCCCTTAGAGATCACCCGGAAACTCGCGTACTTTTGATTGGATCGGCCCAGCAGTACGGAAGACGTGATCTCGATCGTCCGATTACAGAAGATCATCCGATGGAACCTACCTCGCCGTATGCGCTGAGCAAGGTGGCGCAGGAACTAATCGGGCGATTTTATTTCTCGGAATTCGGCCGGCCGGTGGTGATGGCGAGGGCGTTCAATCATACGGGGCCGGGACAGACCGAAGAGTACGTCGTCGGATCTTTCGCCCGCCAGCTGGCCGACATCAAACTGGGGAAGGCAGAACCGGTGATAAAGGTCGGCAATCTCGATTCAGTCAGGGACTTTCTCGATGTAAGGGATGTGGTGGATGCCTATCGGCTTTTGCTCGAAAAAGGTGATGCAGGGGAGGTCTACAACGTGTGCTCGGGCGAGGGCCGGCAAATGGGAGAGATCCTGAAGGGTTTGATCGCAGTCTCCGGCCTCGACGGCCAGGTGGAGATCGATCAGGACGATACGACCCGCCCCGGAGACTCACCGGTGCTCGTGGGGGATAATTCCAAGGTCCGATCCGCCGTGGGATGGTCACCTCAGGTACCGTTCGAGCGATCTCTGGCGGATACCTTCCAATGGTGTTTCGAGAGTCCAGCCTAAGAGCAAAGGAATAGCCATGACTAAGAAAGCTTTGATCACTGGGATCACGGGCCAGGATGGTTCCTACCTTGCCGAGTTCCTTTTGGAAAAGGGTTACGAGGTCCACGGGATCATCCGCCGGTCCTCATCGTTCAACACCGAACGCCTGGAAGATATCTATCGGGATCCTCATGAATCGGGGGTGCGGCTCTTCAATCACTTCGGGGACCTCGGCGATTCCACTTCGCTCGTGAACCTCATCCGAGACCTGAAGCCAGACGAGGTCTACAACCTTGCCGCGCAGAGCCATGTGAAGGTTTCCTTCGAGATCCCCGAGTACACCGGCGATGTCACGGGAGTCGGGGTGATGAGGATCCTCGAGGCGCTGCGCTTGTCGGGAGTGGAGGCTCGCTTTTATCAGGCCTCTTCATCGGAAATGTTCGGGGCGGCTCAGCCCCCGCAGAACGAGGACACTCCGTTTCACCCGCGCAGCCCTTATGGGGTTGCGAAGGTGATGGGGTATTGGGCGACGGTCAACTACCGAGAGGCCTACGACATGTTCGCCACGAACGGGATACTTTTCAACCACGAAAGCGTTCGGCGCGGTGAGACGTTCGTCTCGCGCAAGATCACGCGTGCCGTAGCTCGCATCAAGGCCGGGACGCAGGACAAGCTCTACCTTGGAAATCTCGAAGCCAAGCGGGACTGGGGCCTGGCTCCGGAGTTCGTGGAAGCTATGTGGATGATGCTTCAGCACGACGAGCCCGACGACTTCGTCATCGCCACCGGTGAGGCCCACAGCGTGAAGGAGTTCGTCGAGATCGCTTTCGGCCACGCGGGTTTGGATTGGGAGAAGTACGTCGAGATCGATCCCAGGTATTTCCGTCCGTCCGAGGTGGATCACTTGCGCGGCGATGCGTCCAAGGCGAAGAAGGTGCTCGGGTGGGAGCCAAAGACCTCGTTCGAGGATCTGGCGAGGCTGATGGTCGACGACGACATCAAACTGCTCGACGACGAGCTATCCGGCCGCCGGGCGGGCCGCGACCGCGAATGACCGCGGATTCGGGGGGCGCGACTCACAGAATTTTCCAGGGATTCTGATGCGAGCCGTTGTCACCGGCGGGGGCGGCTTCATAGGCAGCCACCTGACCGAACGTCTTCACGCGGAGGGCCATGAGATCCTTGTGATCGACGACCTGAGCTCGGGAGAGTCGCGGGTCAGCATCATCGAGGATCTTGGGATCGAGATAATCCGGGCCGACATCCGGTCCGATCAAGCCTCGGCAGCGATCGCTTCCTTTCGGCCCGAGGCGCTGTTCCACCTGGCGGCACAGATGGACGTGAGACGTTCGGTGGACGATCCTGCATTCGACGCCGACGTGAACGTTCTCGGGACTCTTCGGATGCTATCGGCCGCGGCCGACGTGGGGGCCCGCTTCATCAACACCTCTTCCGGGGGTGCGATGTACGGCGAGCTGCCCCCCGATAGCGACGGCTTCGACGAGGAATCGCGTCCAGCGCCGATGTCTCCATACGGCATCAGCAAGCTCGCGGGGGAGCATTACTGTCGGTTCTTCGGTGAGTTCCGGGGAATTGAGTTTGTGAGTCTCGCCCTTGCCAATGTCTACGGCCCCCGGCAGGACCCTCACGGGGAGGCAGGCGTTGTCGCGATCTTCGGACGGAAGCTCCTTGATAGTGAGCCGTGTGTGATCTACGGAGACGGCAAGCAGACTCGTGATTACGTTTTCGTCGGCGACGTCGTTGACGCGTATCTTGCCGCGCTCGACCGGGGGACAGGGGAGACGGTAAACATTGGGACCGGCGTCGAGACGAGCGTCGTCGACCTATACGCGCAGATGGCAAGCCTCATCGGCACCGACGCCGAGCCGGTCTTCGAGCCCGAGCGGGCCGGAGAGCTTCGACGCGTCGCCCTTGACGTCTCCAGGGCCGAGCGAGTCCTCGGCTGGACACCGAAGACGCCCCTCGCGGAAGGGCTCCGGGCCCTGTAGATAGCCCCTAGGCGGGGCGGTATTCGGCGATCATTTCTTCGACGCCGTCTTTGAGCGGCGTTGAAGGGACCCAGCCGGTGACTTCCTTGAGCCTAGTCACGTCGGCCGAGCGACGCGGGTAACCATCCGGCTTGGAGGTGTCGAACTCCAGCGCCGCCGTCGAACCCGTGAGCTGCAGGATCAACGACGCAAGTTCCTTCATCGAGATCTCATCGTCGTGACCGATGTTGATCGGCTCCGCATCGGTCGCTTTCTCTGCGATCAGCTTCATCCCGAGGGCCCCGTCCCGCGCATGCAGAAACGCCCGGGTCTGTGTTCCCGTTCCCCAAACCACGACCGGATCTTCACCGTCGAGGACCCGCTTGATGATTGCCGGGATCACGTGGCTCGTTTTTACGTCCCAGTGGTCACGGGGGCCGTACATGTTGAAGGGACGGCAGATCGCCACGTCCATGTCGGTCTCATCATGGAAGTACTTGCCGAGGTTCTCCGCCATCCGCTTGGCCCACCCGTAGCCTTCGTTGGTCGGCTCTGGGGAGCCGCGGTCGGCCTCGGTCTCAGGAGTCGGGACCTTGGCGTCGTGAGGGTAGATGCACGCGGTGGAGACCACGAGGAAACGTCCGACGCCTTTTCTCGCCGCCGACTGCAGGACCTGCTGGCCGAGGGCCATGTTCGTCGAGAACATGTCGGCGTGATGGAACCGGTTATATTCGATGCCGGTCACCTTGGCCGCAAGGTTCAGCACGACCTCTTGTCCCTTAGTAGCCGCGTCGGCCCCTTCTGGCGTGGCGAGGTCGGAGCGCACGAGGCGGACCGAGTCCTTCACCGAGTCGATGCGTTCCATCGATCCTCTTTCGAGATTGTCTGCGACGGTCACCTCTGCCCCATCTTCGACCAGCATCTCGGTGAGATATGAGCCGACGAAGCCGGCTCCTCCGGTCACACAAACCTTTCTTCCTTGCCAGAAACTCATTGAGGGGTCCTTTCCGGCTTCAAGTTTTCCAATTTCTGTGAGTCGCGCCCCCCGGGCTTAGCAGCCGAGGGGGAATTTCTCCGGCCCATGTTCGCAGTATTCCTTGATGAATGCCCGCACAACTTTTTCGTTGTATTTCTCGCACGTCTGCATGCGGGCCCACGCAGTCATGACGAGAGGACTCTCGATGTCGGGGTTGGCCATGAGGATCACGCCCGAGCCTTGGCCGATTGCGGGATAGGAGTCCACCAGATCTTCGAGATCCTCGAGTTCGTCGTCAGGGAGATCGTTATGGTGGATCATGATGCCCCCGTGTTCCAAGTTGTGAACATAGAGCTCCGGTTCGATCGGTTCGTCGTGGATTCCCCATGGGGCGGTGCCGCCGCCGCGATGCTGTCCCGATGTCGGAGGATCGGAGTTGTATGGAACCCGCTCGGGCGGGGGCTGGCCATCGATGTGCACGCCCCTTTGCTCTTCGAATTCCTCAACCTCGTCGCATCCCGCCGCCTGCAGTTCGTCGGGGCTCACTTTTCCTGCCTGACTGCGCATGAAGCCGAAGACCCCTCCGCCGACGAGGACGACGAGAATTATTCCGATAACGATCGCTTGCCGCTTTTTCTTGGCGCGCTGGCGGCGCTTTTGCTCTTCGAGGCGCGCCTTGCGGGCCGCCTCTCGCCGTTGTGCCTTCGAAGCCTTCTTGTCAGCCAAATCGGCCATAGCCTAGCGGAACGACCGCGGTAAGGGATGCCCATCGACAATGGAAAGCTTCAGCGAAACAGATCGGATTGCGGATCTCGCACGAGCGAGCGCGCTCTTCCTTTGCCCTCGGGATACTGCAGGCCTCTGATCAAGGCTACGGGGATCCGCTCCGATTTACCCATAACCAGCTCGGCGGCCGAAGCGATCTCATCGGCGATTGCGATCGACGTCACACTCATGATCCTGCCAAAGTGATCCGGCTTGCCCCGGTGATCATTGAGGGCGAGCATCCCAGCCACGCCGATGGCGAAGTTCGTCTGGCCGATCCGCCAGGCACGGCCCCAGGTGTCGGTGATGACCACCGCCACGCTCGCGCCGGTCAGTCGTTTGATTTGCTTTCGCAGCCCCCGGGCGGACCTGTCCGGATCGACCGGAAGAAGGGTGACGGTTCCCTCTTCGACGTTCGAGGAATCGACACCCGCATTGGCGCAGACGAATCCATGTTTCGTTTCTGCGATCAGAAGGCCCCCGCGCTGACGGACCACTCTGGCGGTCTCGCCCATGACGATCTGCAGTTTGGCATCGTCGTCGCCGGGAGGGATTTTTGCGATCCTGCCCTCGGCCTTGGAGACGATCTTGTGGGTGACGACGAGGACGTCGCCGTCCTGCACCTCGAGCCCTGCGGCCTCGACGGCACCGGCAATGAGCTTCGCAAGGTCGTCTCCGGGCCGAACCTCGGGAATTCCCTCGACGGGGTAGATCGTCACTGCTTCCACGGCCGCCATCCTACGGCCCCCACCGGGGGCCCACCCGAGTCACCCAGCGCGCCACCGGCGACAGCGTCTTTTTTGTTCGCGAATGCGAACACTTTTGCACTCGGCGGCGCGAACAAAAAAATGCGAGGGGCCATCCCCCTCAATTCGCAGATCTCAACGCCTCGTCCCCGTCTTACCCTTAGTCCTCGACTCGATGGCCACGCGGATCGCTTCGGCCACCGCCTTGGATTGCCGAGTCACCATGTACCACGTGAACCTCAGGACCAGCCACCCGTTCAAGATCAATACGTTCTGGCGATCGGTGTCCCTCTCGTGGGCCCGCCGGCCGAGATGGAATTCGTTGCCGTCGGCCTCGATGGCGATCCCGAGGTCTGGATACGCGAAGTCTGAAACAAAGCATTGATCGCCGATGTTGATCTTGTACTGAGGGATCGCCGGTGGGAGCCTCTCCTCTTCGAAAATCCGGTTCATCCTGCGCTCCAATTCGGTGCGGATCTTTTCTGGCAGCGACATTCGCTGGTCGAGCAAGTTCCGGAAGGTCGTAAGCCCACGGAGGCCCTGCCGGCTTTCTCTCAGCAGCACATCCAGAAGAATTGAAGGCTTCGTCTTGCCCTTGATTAGAGCCTCATCGAGAAGCCGTTCAACCAAGCTGGGGGGCACTACGGCCCCCAGGGTCAGCAGCGTCCGTGGGATCGAGGTAACGGGGATCCCCTCGATCCGTCTCACATCGATGGGATCGATTTTCCCGTAGTGCACTTTCATCCCCTTGGGGGCCCGAACTCTCTTCCGCAAGGTGATCTCGACCACATCGGATTTGATTGAGAGCTCGTGAACTCGGGCAGCGCATCGATGCGAAGCCACCGCCTCGTCTCCTCCCCAAGTGACCGCCCCGGCCACACGGGTGGGCCACTCCAGCCGATCTCCGTTGAAACGAAAGACGGCTGGATAGAGACCGGCCAGGTGTCCCGAATTCACCAATCGTCTGATCGTGTAGTTGGGGATTCCCAGTCGGTTCATCTGATCAGCTGAAATGACCCCGCGCCGGCGTTCTGCAAGGAGAATGGCTCTTTCGATTCGGTTCGAGTCCATGCCTCATATCAAAGCGGGACCCTGTGACAAAAGTCGACGTTTTCGCGACCCGGGGAGGCCTTGGCATTTCTGTTCGCGAATCCGAACACTTTTACGCCTGCGCTCGCCAACAAAAACCTGGCGGTGCCCGGTCCGGCTAGGGGGCAGCGAGGATTTCTTTTGCTAGTTGGCGCGAGATGCCGGGGGTCTCCATGACGGTCTCGAGCACCATCACCCTCATCCCCAGGTCCTCGATCTTGCCGGCCTCGGGGGCGTCGCGGTAATCGACGATGAACGTCCCGCAGAAATCCTGGTACAGCCCGGCCACCGCAGACGCGCTCGCCTCGGCCCCCACGACCGGGAGGAGTTTCTCGGCCGGCCCCTTTAGTGCCGCGCCCTGGACGATGGGGGATATCGCGAACACGGCGTCGCGGCGTTCCCGCAACGCTTCCCTTATCCCGGGGACGGCAAGGATCGGGCCTATCGAAATAACTGGGTTCGACGGACAGATGATGATCCTTTGCGCCGCCGAGATCGCGTCGATGACTCCGGGGGCCGGAGTCGCGGTCTCCGCCCCCTCGAAGTGCACCTCTGCAACTTCTTCCGAATGACGGTAGCGAACGAAGTACTCCTGAAACTCTCTGGTTAGGCCCTCGCTCGTGACGATCCTCGTCCGGACCGGGTCGTCGGTCATTGGGATGATGCGCGCCGCCACGTCGAGGCCTCGGCGAATGCGATCGGTCACCTCCGACAGCGGAACTCCGTCGGCCAGCCAAGTGGTGCGCGCCATGTGGGTTCCGATATCGCGGTCCTTCAGCGTGAACCATGTCTCGAGGCCGAGACCCGCCATCTGGTCGAGCGCGTGCGTCGTGTCCTGCTTTATTCCCCATCCGAGAGTGTCGTCCACGAGCCCGGCCAGCGTGTAGGTGACTATGTCGAGGTCGGGGGAGACGTGAAGGTTGTGGAAGACCGCGTCGTCGCCGGTGTTGCCGATGATCGTCACGTTCTCGGGTTCGGTGGCGCGCACCAGACCTCTAAGGAATTTGGCTGCCCCGACGCCGCCTGCCAAAGCAGTGACTCGCATGGGGGCCATGTTAGGCGAACGGTCGGCGCCGGGCTCACCTGAGGGAAATCCTGCTCGGGGCGTGTTAGCGTCGGCCCGTGCCGCTCACGGAGACCGAGGCAATCGCGCTCGCTGATGAAATCGCCGCGCACGGCCTGCCCGATCACGCAAGAACCCAAAGCGCCGAACTGAGAGACAGCGCCTTCGGCAACCGCATCACCTACTCACCGAAAGTCTTCATCCCGCTGACGATGCTTTGCCGCGACATCTGTCACTACTGCACTTTTGCCAAGCCGCCTTCCAAGGGGCAGCGGGCGTACATGTCGATCGACGAAATGATCGAGATCGCACGCGCCGGTGCGGCGGCCGGTTGCAAGGAAGCGCTTTTCACTTTGGGGGACAAGCCCGAGCTTCGATACCGGGCCGCCCGCGAAGAGCTCGACCGGTTGGGATTCGAATCAACGATCGCGTATCTCGCCCACGCGGCCAAGGCGGTGTTGGATGAGACCGGGCTGCTCCCGCATCTCAATCCGGGGATCCTGTCTCCCGACGACTTCGAGCTTCTGCGCGACGTCGCTCCTTCGATGGGGATCATGATCGAATCAACCTCGGACCGGCTGCTGCAAAAGGGAATGGCCCACCACGGAAGTCCTGACAAGGTTCCGGCGCTTCGGCTTGCAACACTCGAGCTGGCCGGGCGTTTCCAGGTCCCATTCACGACTGGGATCCTGATCGGCATCGGAGAGAACTGGCGCGAACGTGCGGAGACCTTGCTGGCGATTGCGGAGTCGCATCGTCGCAACGGTCATGTCCAAGAGGTGATCGTGCAGAACTTCCGGGCAAAGCACGACACCTTGATGAGCGATCATCCCGAGCCGGACGACGACGAGATGCTGGCTTCGATCGCGCTGGCGCGCCTCATCCTCCCAGAGGACATCAGCGTTCAGGCCCCGCCGAACCTGGCCTCATCGGACGAGAATCTCGTTTCCTACATCGAGCACGGAATAAACGATTGGGGCGGCGTCTCTCCGGTAACGATCGATCACGTAAACCCGGAGGCCCCCTGGCCCGACCTCGACCGGCTCGAAGCGGTGACTGCGAGGGCCGGCGGCGTGTTGGTGCCGCGCCTTACCGTCTATCCGCGCTACGCCTTCGACGATGAGTGGGTTTCGAAGAAAGTGCTTCCGGCGGTCCTAGCCGCAGCCGACGGCGAGGGCCTCGCATTCGAAGGCCCCTGGTACTCCGGCGCCCCCGCCCCCTCGCGGGGGCGCGACTCACAGAATTTTCCAGGAAACCCCCCCGGGGGGCGCGACTCACAGGATTTTCCAGGGGCCCGCACGCGCGGCCCCGGCGTCGCGCGCGCCCCCTCGCGGCCCCGGCCCCGTGCCGATTTCGAAACCGCCATCGCTAAGGCTGGCGGCAGTGAACTTAACGAAGACGAAATCACCGTCCTTCTGACCGCGCGGGGCCCCGAGTACGAGCGTCTCATCGAAGCCGCCGACGCGCTCAGACAAAAAGTCAGCGGCGATACGGTCACCTTCGTCGTCAATCGCAATATCAACTACACCAACATGTGCTACTTCCGATGCGGATTCTGCGCGTTCAGCAAGGGCCCGAAGTCCTTGAACCTGCGCGGCGATCCATATCTGATCTCTTTCGACGAGATCGCGGAGCGCACCATCGAGGCCCGCGAGCGCGGCGCTACAGAAGTTTGCCTTCAGGGTGGTATCCATCCGTCGTTCACCGGCGACTACTACGTGAAGGTCGTCCGTTCGATCAAGCAGGCGGTCCCCGACATCCACGTTCACGCCTTTAGTCCCCTGGAGATCTGGCAAGGCGCCGAGACGAAGGGCGTTACGATCCGCGATTTGCTTTGGGAGCTGAAGGATGAGGGGCTCGGCACGCTTCCCGGGACAGCCGCAGAGATTCTCGACGACGAGGTGCGGGCGATCATCTGTCCCGACAAGATCAATACGGCTCAGTGGAGCGAGGTTGCCCGTACTGCGCACTCACTCGGTCTGAAGATGTCCACGACGATGATGTTCGGACATGCCGACACATACCGGTCGTGGGCCCGTCACCTGATCGTTCTTCGAGATATTCAGAAGGACAGCGGCGGATTCACAGAGTTCGTGCCGCTTCCATTCGTCCACATGGCTGCGCCGATCTTTCTGAAAGGGAAAGCAAGGCGGGGGCCCACGTTTGCCGAGACGATCAAGGTGCACGCGGTGGCGCGCCTTGCGCTGGATCCGTGGATCACGAACATACAGGCCTCGTGGGTGAAGCTCGGGGTCGAGGGTTCGCAGGTCGCACTGAATGCCGGCGCCAACGACCTCGGCGGGACACTCATGAACGAGACGATCTCGCGCGCCGCTGGGGCCTCGCACGGCCAGGAGATCACGGCGGACGAGATGAAGCGCATCATCTCCGACGCCGGCCGCCCCTGGGCCCAGCGCTCCACCACCTACGTACCCTTGGAGGCGCGACTCACAGAATCTTCCAGGCCCCCGACTGCGTCGGGGGCCTGTCGCGCGTAATCATCTGGAAAAATCTGTGAGTCGCGCCTCCTAATCGCGCTTAGCCCTACCGACAGTGGGTAGACACGTTTAGTAGGCGAGGGCACAGTTAGGCCGGGGGACAAAGAAAGGCGAAATACGGATTCAATGACTTCGACGAAGCGCGTTCTGAAACGGTTCGGGGCCCTCGGCCCCCTTCTCGTAGCCATCGCTCTGATAGGGAGCGCTTGCGGGACCCCCAGTCTTCCTCAGATCGGTTCCTTCGAACGCCAGGTTGCGCCGCAGAGATCGGCCATCGTTGCCACTGATGGCACGGTTATCGAGCATCTCTTCGAAGAGAACCGGCTTCCGGTAGAACTGGACGATCTTCCCGAGCACCTCATCGACGCCGTAGTAGCGGCAGAGGATCAGCGATTTTGGTCCCACGGCGGGGTCGACGCCAAGGCGATCGCCCGAGCCCTCCTCGCAAACGTAGAAGAGGGAGCTGCTGCCGAAGGAGGGAGCACGATCACTCAGCAATACGTGAAGCAGGCCTATTTCGGGGCCGATCGTCCGAAAACCCTCAAGCAAAAAGCTACCGAAGCCCTCCTGGCGCTGGAGTTGGAGGAACGCTGGACGAAGAAAGAGATCCTGAAGCGCTACCTCAATAGGGTGTATCTGGGTGAGGGTGCTTATGGCATTGGCGCGGCGGCCGAGGAATACTTCCGCAAACATCCCCGTGACCTCTCTCTGGCCGAGGCGGCATTGCTTGCTGGATTGATTCGGGGCCCCGAGAGTGACAACCCAAGGACAGCACCGCAGAGGGCCGAGCACCGGCGCGCGTATGTCTTGACCAGGATGCATGCCCTCGACTACATCTCCGAAGAAGAGAAGAACCAAGCGGAACAGGAGCCGCTGGCGATCGCCCCCCGCATGGAGAGAAGTTCTCTCGCCCCTTATTTCAGCGATTACATCAAGCGCCTGCTTTTGGACGATCCAAGGCTTGGCGAAAACCGCGAGGAGCGCGCGGACAAGATGTACCGCGGTGGTCTCCGAGTGGAAACGACGCTCGACTTGAACCTTCAGGAAGCAGCCAGGAGCGCGATCCAATCCCATCTGAATTTTGAAAACGCGCCGCAGGCCGCGCTCGTGGCCATCGATATCGAAACAGGAGAGATTCGAGCCCTTGTAGGAGGCAGAGACTTCTCCCAACTCGAAGTGAACATTGCTCTTGGCAGCAGGGGTGGCGGGACCGGGCGTCATGCTGGTTCTGCCTTCAAGCCCTTCGTGCTGGCCACCGCTTTAGAGAACGGGATGAGTCCTTACGAGCGATTCCGGGGAACTCCACTCGAAGCGACGCTGCCAAATGGTGAGGTTTGGAAGGTCGGAAACTTTGGTGGAAGCGTCTATCGGTCGCTGAATCTGATCGCCGGCACCGTTTCTTCCGTGAACACGGTTTATGCGCGCCTCGTCTTGGAAGTAGGAGCAGGGCAGGTGGCCGAGACTGCCAAGCGCATGGGGATAACCGCTCCGCTGGCTTCGCATCCTTCGATCGCTCTGGGGGCTCAGGAAGTCGCTCCGCTGGATATGGCAAGCGCTTATCGAACCTTCGCCACAGGTGGAAATTATCTAGAGCCGCTGGCGATCCGCTCGATCTCCATGCCGGACGAGTCGTTTGCCGATCAGCCTCGAGCACAACGGCGTGCACTTGATCCTGCCGCCGCGTGGCTTTCGACGATGATCATGCATCAAGTTACTGAAGAAGGGACCGGCACGAGGGCTCAACTCGACCGGATGATCGCAGGCAAGACCGGGACCTCGCAGGACTTCGCCGACGCATGGTTCGTAGGATTCGACTCACAAATCGTTACCGCAGTTTGGGTGGGAAACCCTGAAGGGCGCATAGCCATCACCGGTCCTGAGGGCAATTCCGTCGTGGGAGGCAGTATCCCGGCCCGCATCTGGCGAGACTTCATGTCTACGATTCCGTCGGCTGGACCCCTCACGCCTCCCAACCTGGCGGCGACTTCGATGCCGCTTGAATGTCCGCTGGATGTATTCGCTGCGGTCGGTATTCCGCCTAAGACTTGCTGGGAGACCGAGGAGACCTCACCCAAGTCTCCTTCCCCATCTCCATCGCCGGATTCGACTTCCGACTCGCCGCGCAAGAGTCCGCGTCCGTCGCCTTCGCCGTCGCCCGAGCCTTCACCCTCGCCCGAGGACTTGGATCCCATCGATCCGGAGCCCGATCCTCTGCCGGACGAACCCGAACCGGAGCCCTCGCCTTCACCTTCCCCATCTCCGTCGCCATCGCCTTCGCCGGAACCGTCGCCGGAACCGTCGCCCTCGCCCTCAGAAGAGCCGGCCCCCTCCCCGAGCCCTTCCTAACCGGGAGGCGCGACTCACAGAATCTTCCAGGCCCCCGACTACGTCGGGGGCCTGCGCGCGAGCCCCGCACGCGCAACGGCCCCCCGGAGGGGGCCGTTGTTCAGTGCAGGAAGTTTGTCAGGTCCTCAGGGGCGTGAGGTGGGCATGCGTGACTCCTGCACGGGGGCTTGGGGGCATGTTGCGGGGGATGTCTTGATCGTCACTGGCTGGCACCCTTTCCTGGGGGAGTTGGAGCGTTTCCACTCTGTCCCCGGGTGGTTGTGCTCTCGGGCCTGCCGGCTCCCTCGGGCCTGGAGCCTTGTCCTGCGCTTCCGGCTCCGTTGCCTCGTCCGGGGTTCTCTCCACCGTGGCCCGGTGTGCCACCTTCGAGGAACTTGCTCGAGTTCTCAAGAGCGTTGAGCAGTCCCTTGCAGCGACCCTCGGGATTCGAGATGGGCTGGCCTCCCTCGAAGCACCCCGCCTCGGTCGCAAGGCCCTCGAGGACATCGACGTGCTTCTGGTGAACTTCGGCCAGATGCGCTTCCAGCTCCTCGCGGGTCTTGGCGCTTTCGACTTCTTCGATTCCTTCCTCGGCCTCGGCGAGATGCTCGTCCAGATTTTCCACGGCTCGGTTCAGTCCCTTGGACTTGCCTGCCTCAGTGGCTGAGTCGATCTCTCCCAGGCGCCTTTCGGCGAGTCGGAGGTGAAGTGCGGCACTGTCCTCGGGATCTCTCTCCAAGGCAAGCTGGACGTTCTCAACTGCGAGCTTTGTGCCATAAAGAGTGTCACCCGGCTCTGCTCCCTGAGCGGCTGCCGCTGTGGCAGGAAGTGCAAGGGCGATGGCGATTCCAAGGGCCGCCACCGGACGGAGAATCCTCCGCCTCGCCCAGGAAGTTCCCCGACGGGCGGGAAGGACGTCGCCCGATGCCGCCTCCATCAGTTCTCTTGTGTGCCTGGCCCTGACGGTGGGGGAGAGCGATTCGGAGAGCTGCTCACGAACCTCGGAGGCAACTGCCAGAAGAGCCTGAAGCCCCTTGGAGGCCGAACGCGGTTTCGAGCCCTCGATCATCAGATCGATGGCCTCGTCTAGCCGGTCTTCGAATCGCTCGCTCATTACTTAAGGAAGCGTCGAAAACCCCCAAAGGGTTACGGCCCTCCGCTAGGGGGCCCCCGGCCGTTTTCTGTTCGCGCCCCCAGGCGTGGAAGTGTCTGGATTCGCGAACAGAAACGAGAATCGGTCGCCAGCCCAGGGGCCCCCCTAGCGGAGGGCTTTCGTAAGCGCTGCGACGGCCCGGTGCTGGAGCTGTTTGACGGCCCCGACCGTCTTTCCGAGGACCTCGGCGACCTCCGCCGACGTCAGGCCCCCGGCGAGACGCAGGAGCATCACTTCCCGCTGGTCGGGGGCCAACTTGTCGATCGCGGCGAGGACCTGGGCCTTCTCGGCCGATGCGACCGCTTCCTCCTCTGGGTCCTGGGCATGCGACCCTTCTGCCCGGGCGAGTGCCTCTGGGTCCGTCGTCGAGATGTCCTGCATGACCGCACGGCGCTCGCTTCGGAAGTGGTCGATCATGTTGTTTCTTCCGATCCGAAACAGCCACGCGCGAAGCGCGGCCACGTTTCCCTCGAAGCTCGATGCCGACCGCAGTGCCTCGAAAAACACCGACGCCGTCAGGTCCTCGGCCAGCTCACGTTTCCTGGTCTGGTTCAGAAAAAAGCTAAAGAGCTGGGACGAGAATCGTTCGTAGATCTCGGCCCACGCGTGTGGATCCCGTTCCTGTGCCCGGGCTACGAGGTCGTCATCTGGCGGTTCGGGCGAAGGCACTTGCCCCCCTAGGTAAAACGGGAAAGGATGCAGTATGGCAAATCCGAGGTGCGTGCTCCCGGGCTCCCTACGATAGTTCTCCAATGTCTTCGTCCGATCCAGACCTGACCGACCTAGACACAGCCTTCGCTCCTCGCATCGACGATCTCGTCCAGTCGGCGCTCGAGAACCAGTCAAAAGAGCAGCGGATGATGATCGACGCCGTCAACGCCGCGAAAGATGCGCTCTCCGACGCCAAGGAGGACCTTTCCTTTCTGAAGGAACGCATCCAGACCCGAGACGCAGAGCTGATGGACGTCCTCGAGGGCAGGCTGTCTGGGGTCGGCCGTGAGGAATCCATCACGAGGCTCGCTGAGCGGCTCGATCCCGTCGAGCACGCTCTAAACGAAGTTGCCGAGAGGCTCGAGAAAATCGGCGATCCGCTTCGCACCGCAGTAGAGGATGCGATCAAGACCGCGTTCGACCGGCTCGACGAGATGAACTCCAATTTCGCACGAGCCCTGGAGGGATCGGCGCGCTCGGTCGATGAGGCACTGCGGTCGATGGGCCAGGCCCTCGACTCACTTCGGGACCAAACCTCGCAGAACGCGTCGTCGATGACGGAGCTGATTGAAGGGTCGGAAGGACGAACCAAAGAGCTCATCGAGGCGGCCGACGAGAAGAACCGCAGGATGGCCGAAACGATCGAGGAGGCCGCGGCGACGGTAAGGACCTCACTCGAGGAGACGGCGCGAAACCTTGACGAGACGCTGACCGCGAAGAGCAATCACCTCGCTTCGGAGCTAAGTACGAGAAGCGACGCGCTCGCGGCTGAGCTCACATCGAGAAGCGACGCGCTTGCCGAGGAGATGTCCTCGCGCTCTGAGACGCTGGCGGAGGGAATCGCTTCGCGCACCGAGGCCCTTGGCAACGAATTCACATCGCGCACCGAGGCCCTCGCGCAGGAGTTCACGTCGAAGACCGACGAGCTGGCGCGAGAGATCGTCGGGAAGACCGACTCGATCACTGAGGAGCTGCGCCGAGCCGGCGACGAGCTGGTTGGCCGCATCGACGAATCGCAGTCGAGGTCCGCGGAGTCTTTACGGCAAACGAGTGGAGAACTAAAGGAAATCGCATCGAGATCCGCGATCGATTTGAACGATGCGTTGCAGGCTTCTGCGGCAAGGACGTTCGACCGCATCCAGAAGTTGAGAGAAGACCTCGAGGGATACACCAAGCAGCTATCCGACCTTCCGGTCAGGACCGAAGAGCAGCTCACCGAGCAAGCTGCCGCCATCGAACGCGAGATGGCCGAGGCACGTCAGACGATCGCGCAGCAGCTAGAAGCCGAACGCAAGATGATGTTCGAGCGCCTCGACGCACATCTCAATGCCACCAAGGCCGCTGGGGCCGCGATGAGCCGTCAGATCGAATCCACTAAGAATGCGGTGGACAAGAAACTGCCTGAGATCGAGCAGAAGGTAGCCGATCGCATCGAGGTGATCGGGGAGGGTCTCGCCGAGCAGATGGAAGCCATTAGCGCGACGATCGATTCCGAGATTCCCGAGATGGAAAAGCGGATGGGCGGTTATCTGGCGAAGGTGAGAAGTGTTGTCGATGCCCAGCCCCCGGTGCTCGCAGACAAAGTTGACGAGGTTCTTGGCCCTGTGCTGTCGGAGATGGAGAAGATCGGTGAGCGATTTCAGAACGTGAACCGCCGCGTCACCGAATCGAATTCCAGGATGGAGGCGATGCAGGAAGCTTTGATCCGTTATCTCACGGAGAGAGATGCGCGTCTGGAGGAAGTGAGGGATGCCGTCCTCGGCGATGTCATCAGGCAGTTCTCGGAGACATTGAAGCCAAAAGACCGGACGAAGATCTCCGACGCCCTTCGCGAAGCCGACCAGCGCCGCAAGGACCGCCGCGACGCTGATCGTTACCGCAAGCTGAAGTCGAAGTCGCCCGAATCGATCCCAGCCCCGGAGCCGCCTAGAGAGCTCCTCGAGATGCCCCTCGGCCGCCCCGACCCCCCCACGACCTCCGAAGGGAGGCGCGACTCACAGGATCTGGAAGACACGCCCCTGTGGGAACCGGCGACGCCCCGCACCACCGAAGGCCCCGAACCCGCGGCAGAGATTGAAGAGCCGCCGGCAGAGGAACAGAAGCCTCGGGCCAAATCGAAGACCACTTCGAGGAAGAAAGCCAAAAGTACCGGCCCTGCGGCTAAGTCAAAGGGCAAGCCTCGGGCTGCTGCGAGAAAGCCGAAGCCGAAAGCAAAGAAAAAGTCCAAGCCGAAGGTGGTGGCATTCGAGAAACCGCCGGATTCATCGAAGACCGTGAAGGTCGAGCTGCCCAAGGAGACCGACGGGGGCCCCGACGACGAGAATGATCAGGAGGATCCGACGGGGTCTATTCCCAAGTCCTCGTAAGTGCAGATCGGAAGGAACTTGATGCCGTGTTCGCCGAGGCGATCGGAGCCCGACTTTCCCCGGTCCATGATGGCGGTGGCGAAAACGATCTCGGCCCCGGTTTCGACGATGGGCTCCACCGCCTGAACGATGCTGCCGCCGGTCGTCACAACGTCCTCCACCAGCAACACCCTGTCACCCTTGCCGAGCCTCGCCCCCTCAACGCGACTTTTGGTCCCGTGTCCTTTGGCCTCCTTGCGGACCGTGAACCACTTCTTTCCCCCGACGATCGCAATCGCATGAGCAAGTGGGTCCGCTCCCAAGGTGAGGCCCCCAGCAGCATCGAACTCGACCCCGTTGGCTTCGCACAGATCGAGCATCGCTTTCGCTACGAGACTTAGATCGGCCCCATCGGCGATCGCGCGCTTGCCGTCGACGTAGTCGTGACTCATTTCCCCTGACGTGAGCCGAAATGGCTCGGGCCTCCGCTCGTACCCCTTCTCGCGGATTAGCTCTACGACTTGCTGTTTGGTCTCGGCATCCAAGGCTGGCGCCCCTTTCTAATCAGGTGCTCCCATCTTGGCACACGGCCGACCCGCCCTCGGTGTCATACCCCCTGACTATCCTCGGCTTCCTTCCCCGTTGTGAGCATTATCGGAAGGAGGGACAATGTCCGTTGATGAGCAATCCCGGCACCGCCTGTTCACTCGCCTCGAGGAAGTCCTGGGCGCCGAGGAGGCCACGACCCTGATGGACCACCTGCCACCGGTGGGCTGGGCAGACGTGGCGACGAAACGCGATCTCGACCAACTGGCCGTCGCCACGAAACGCGATCTCGACCATCTGGAAGAGAGGTTCACCGCCAGCTTCGAGGCGTTTCAGACGAGAATCGACGCACGCTTCGACGGCATGGAGGCCCGCTTCGACGCCGTCGATGCCAAGTTCGAGACTCAGGAGCACAAGCTCATGGCGGCGTTTCGAAGCGAGATGATCGCTCAGACGAGAACGATGATCTTTGCCCTTGTCGGGACGGTCGTGAGCCTGGTCGCCCTGGTCTTCGCCGTTATCGGCATCTCCTAACGCCTGGAACGCAGCCCTCCCGCACCGGCTTGGTGTCGGCACCACCCGATAGCCTTGGGCCCAGTGAACGAAAAGATCTTCGATGGCCTAAACGACGAGCAGCGCTCCGCGGTCGAGGCCACCCGCGGCCCCCTGTGCATCCTCGCGGGGGCCGGCTCGGGTAAGACGACGACTATCACCCGTCGCATCGCCAACCAGGTCGCGTCGGGAGCGTTCGGGGCCCGTCAGATCCTTGCCGTCACCTTCACCGAGAAGGCCGCCGGCGAGATGGCCCGCCGTCTCGAGAACCTCGGAATCCCAGGGGTGCGAGCGCGCACCTTCCACGCCGAGGCCCTCGCGCAGTACCGGCGTTTCTCCAGGGACGAGAGCGAGATCGTCGCCGCCAAGGCGCCGTTGCTGACATCGCTAGTGCGGTCGCTGCCGCCGCCGCATCGCTTCACGGCGCTTCGCGACGTCGCCACCGAGATCGAGTGGGCCAAGAACCGCAGGATCACACCGCAGGATTACGAAGAGAACGTCGGCGACCGAAAGCCGCCGGTCCCGGCGGAGATGATGGCGAGCATCTACTCGTCTTACGAGCGACGAAAGTCGCGGGCGAAGCTGATCGACTTCGAGGATCTGCTCGGCCACACGATAGAGGTGCTTGCAGCCAGCGATGACGCGCTGCAGCAAGTGCACGACAACTATCAGGCTTTTACCGTTGACGAATACCAGGACGTGAACCTCCTTCAGGAGACGCTTCTTCGCACATGGCTCGGCGATCGAAACGAGGTCTGCGTTGTCGGCGACGACTATCAATCCATCTTCGGCTTCACTGGTGCGACGCCGGAATATCTCCTGCAATTCCCGGATCGATTCGCCGGTTGCAATGTCGTCCGCCTGACTGCCAATTACCGATCGACTCCGCCGATCCTCGATGTCGCCAACCGACTGGCGCCTCGATTGGGTGGATCAAAAAAGATGCTTACGCCGGTGGCCAAGCAGGGCCCACCTCCAGACTTTCGATCGTTCACAACCGGCGATGATGAAGTCGCGTGGATCGTCTCGGAAGCAAACCGGATCCATGCCGAGGGAACCGCATGGGAAGAGATGGCCGTGCTCTATCGCATCAACGCAAGGTCGGAGCCGTTCGAAGAAGCGTTTTCGGTCAACCAGATTCCGTTTCAGGTGCGTGACTCGATCTTTCTGCGCCGGCCCGCGGCCCGCTCGGTGTTGTCGAAATTAAGAAGAGCATCCGGGCCGCCGGCGGAAGTGGTGGCGAAGATCGCGGACGATCTCGGCTATCGCGAGGACTCGGAGGAGACCGACGGCGAGGAGGCCACGCGTCAGGCGGATCTCGGGCGGCTCGTTCGGCTCGCGCAGGAGTATCCGGGTGACGACGGGACAGCCGGCTTCGTCGCCGACCTCGAAGCGCGCTTTCGTCCCGATGCCGAGGGCCGCGGGATCAATCTCCTCACTTATCACCGGGCGAAGGGCCTCGAATTCGAAGCGGTATTTCTTCCGAGACTCGAGGACCGGGAGCTTCCATTCGCGATGGCAACGGACGAGCGGCTTACAGAGGAACGGCGTCTCTTCTACGTCGGGATCACTAGAGCCAAGAAGCGGCTGATGATCTCATGGGCTTTGTTCCGACCGGATGAGCGGGCCAAGAACCGTCGCCCGTCGCCATTTCTGGAAGAGATCCTGCCGGCGTCCTCGAAGGCCGCGTCGAAAGCAGCGCCGGCCCAGCCGGCTCCCAGCCGCGAACGCAGCCGCCGTGAGGTCGCGCCCGAACATCGTGATCTCTTCGAAGCCCTCAAAGAATGGAGATCGCGCCACGCGCGCGAGGCCGGCGTCCCGGCATACATCGTTTTCAACGACGAGACCCTCGCCCGAATATCCGAGATGAGGCCGACGTCGTCCATCGCGCTGCTGAAAGTCCCAGGCATCGGCCCGTCGAAAAGCTCCAGCTACGGCGAACACGTCCTAGCCCTAGTGGCCGCCCACAGCCGTATGAACCGAGCGTAAGATGCCACTTGATGAAGACTTCTGGCTGGGCCGATGTCGCCACAAAAAGCGACCTGCATCGCCTGGCTGAACGGGTGGACGCGCGCTTCGAGTTGCTCGATGCTCGCTTCGATGCCGTCGATGCTCGATTTGAGACTACCAAGCAAGAGCTCATCGCCATTTTCCGGGGCGAGCTAATCTCGCAGACTCGAACCATCATCTTTGCCCTCGTGGGAACCGTAATCAGTCTGGGCGCCCTGGCGCTCGGAGTAAGTGGCACTTTTTAACAACCCCGATTGTTCGGTACGAGAATTCGCTTAACTACGCGAGCGGTCACACTCAGCCACCGTATGGGTAGTTAGGCGCGACCGCCTGTGCCAAACGGCCCACGCGCCCGCCCGTGCCAACCAAAACGGGGCCCCCTAGGGCCCCGTCTGGAAAATCCTGTGAGTCGCGCCTCCTAGTGGGTTAGCACGGCCCCTGGCCTAGTTGGAACTTGCCGTTCCATTTCTCGTAGATGAATGCCGTCGCCTCGGTGATCTTGGCGTCGAGATTCGAAGTCGTCACGTAGCGAGCCGTCTTGCCCGAAGCGTTGCTGAGAGGAACATCCTCCTCGGCCCCGTTGTCCCAAGTGACGTGGATCCTCGATGGAGCGGCCGACGGACCGCCGTCTATCTTGTTGATGATGAATTGCCACTGGGTGCTGTCGCAGTCGTATCCGACGAGCTTGGCCCGGATCGTCTTGCCTCCGATGACCTCGAAGTCGACCGCGTCGGTCGCAAGGACCTGTCCGTGTCGCAACAGACGAGCCTCGACCTTGTAACCGCCGCTCTTCGCGGTCTCGGGTGACCAGTCAAGGCTCCAATTCCCCGACTCGCCTTCTGCGGGAGCCGCTACCTCGGTCCAGCCGAAGACGCGTCCGTCCGGCCCCGTCAGCTGCACCTCGACCAGCCATGGCGCCGCCGTCAAGGTGACTTCCTGCTGGGTCGTGTCCGAGTTGCCGTCGCTGTCGATGACAGTGAGAGCAATGGTGAACGTCCTGTAGAACGCTCGGATAATCTCGAAGTTCCAACCGTCCACCTTTTAGAGTTATCGTCACCGGCTTCACGGCACTCGATAGTGCAGCCAACTGTTTTGGGAGGATGGTGCAGACACCGAGGGGACCTTCACTTTCTTCATGGGCAGAAGAGTGGCCGCCATTGCCCTTTCTGCGTGGAACAGAAGAATCGGCATACGCTCTTCCGATGCTTGAAACGAGGCAAGCATCAGAAGGAAAGAGACGACCGATGAATAAGACAAGCATCAATCCATCCCTTGATGGCCACAAGATTTCGGCTCGAATCGCGGTCAGCAATCAGATTTGCCAGCGCATTGGTGGTGTCCGAGCGAGAACTCGTAGCGATTTTCCGATTCCCAAGAGAGCTTGATTGATAGGTTGCATGACAGACATGCAGGGCGTTCGCGGACAAGCCTGCATAATGGGATCCGCCAATAAGCGCCCCTCGCCGAAGACGATTCTCACGACATCAGGCGAGAATGTGAACATGCACCAAATTGCGGAAAGGAAATGAACGAAAGGATGAAGGGACGGCGATTCACAACATTCGGCTATATCTCTCAACTGCATCCATAAATGGGACAGGCACGATGTGTGTGCATCATTCCTGCCAGGGGAGGTTCCAAAGGAATCCGGCGAAAGAATCTCGTACCACTACTCGGCGTTCCACTGATTAGTCGGATCGTAAGAGTGGCTCAAGCCGCTCATTCAATTGAGCAAGTCGTAGTGTCGACAGATGACACCGAGATAGCCTCAGAAGCTGAGAGGTCAGGTGCCCATGTTTTATTGCGTCCTTTAGAACTGAGTACTGACGAAGCGAGTTCTGAATCCGTGGTTCTGCACGCGCTCGACCAATTAGAGCGTGAAAATGAATACCTACCAGAATTGACTGCTTTCGTGCAATGTACGACTCCTCTAACTAAGTCTGAGGACATTGACGGAACCATAAAGATCCTTCTGGATGAGCAGGCGGACTCAGCTTTTACGGTAAGTCCCTTTTCTGGATTCGTTTGGCGCCAGTCCGAAATGGGCCGATGGATAGGTATGAACCATAGGGTGACAGTCCGTCAACGAAGACAGGACCGCGAGCCGGAATTCTTAGAAACAGGCGGAGTGTATGTATTCAAGACTAAGGGCTTCCGGCAGCATAAGCATCGCTTCTTCGGAACTATCGCGGCCTATGTCGTTGAACCCTCTCAAGCCTTAGAGATAGACGACTCCTGGCAACTTGTCCCAGCAGAGGCACTACTTAGATGGCGTGAGCGCGAAGAAGGGCAGCCTAGAGACGGTTAACATGATCTCAAGTTGCAACGTGGAGTTGATAGGAGACTCTCGAATTGCCAACAAAACCGAAAACATGCAATGGATTTCGGCGGCCTCAGCCCGGCTGCGGGGAATTCAGCAGTCAATTAGGGGAGCTATGAGGCCTAACAGCTAAGCGCTGGGACGAAGCCTGATACTAGAGAATGGATCCGACACGTTTCAAGTGGGCCCCTCGAGGTCGCCACAAGATGACTAGAGACATCGCAAGAACCATATGATCATCGAGTCGAATATCTCCAAGTACATCGTCTTCGCCGAGGACGGTATTGCTCATGCCCTCCGCAAGATGACTCTCAACAGATCTCGCACCGTCTTTTGCGTAGGAGAACATGGAACTCTAGAAGGTGTCCTTACGGACGGAGATTTCAGGCGATGGATCGTCGAGGAACCTGAAATTGATCTGGATCAACCCGTGTCTCGGATTGTGAATCGAGAGTTTCGCTCAGCATCAGTGCGAGCCTCCCCGGACGAGATAAGGGATCTCTTCGATGACGGGGTCACTCTCATACCTCTTACAGATGATCGTAATCGGATAGTCAGCATTGCTTTACGCGCGGCGCGAGCCATTGAGCTCGGAGACTTTACAATCGGTTCTGACGCTCCCGCATTTGTTATTGCGGAGATTGGAATCAATCACAACGGAAGCATCGAACTCGCTAGGCGACTAGTTGACGAGGCGGTCCTCGCCGGAGCCGATTGTGTCAAATTCCAGATGCGTTATTTGCCATCCCTTTATCGCAATTCGGGAGACCCCAATGATCTTCGAGAGGATCTCGGATCGCAGTACATTCTCGATATTCTCAGCAGATTCTCTCTAAGCAATGATGAGCTTTTTGAAACTTTTGATTACGCGCGTGCCCAAGGCGTACTGCCGCTCTGCACGCCATGGGACGAACAGAGCGTCTTGGCTTTGGAAAACTATGGTATCGATGGGTACAAGATAGCGTCTGCCGATCTCACTAATCACGATCTTCTTCGATTCGTTGCGGCTACCAGGAAACCCATGCTGGTCTCCACTGGAATGTCCACCGAGAACGAGATCAAACAAAGCGTCTCGTTGCTGAGGGATAATGGAGTAGCCTTCGTTTTACTTCATTGCAACTCCACATATCCCGCTCCTCTGAGAGATATTCATCTGAGCTTCCTGGACGGCCTTGCCGAAATCGGGGACTGTCCAGTGGGGTACTCAGGCCATGAGCGAGGAATCGCTGTTCCGGTGGCCGCGGTGGCGCTGGGTGCCCGAGTGATCGAAAAGCATTTCACCCTCGATAAGACTATGGAAGGTAACGACCATAAGGTCAGTCTTTTGCCCCACGAATTTCGAACGATGGTTGACTCCATTCGGCAAGTCGAAGCCGCGCTATCAAAGCAAGGCGAAAGACGGCCCAGTCAGGGCGAGTTCATTAACCGCGAGAATCTTGCCAAAAGTCTTATGGCTACCCGGCAGATAGAAGCAGGAGAGACGATTACTGACGAAATGCTCATCTCAAGGAGTCCTGGCCGTGGACTTCAGCCGAACTATCGAAAAGCTCTAGTTGGACGCCCTGCACGTCGCTCGATTAAGCCGGGAGACTTTTTTTACGGCAGTGACCTCGACGATGTTGGAGTGAAGCCCAGAGCCTATAGATTCAGACGTCCTTGGGGACTGCCCGTTCGGTATCACGACTTTCAAAATCTCTTGGGTCAGTCAAACATGGATTTTCTAGAATTCCACCTTAGCTACAAAGACATGGAGCAAGAACCTTCGCGCTTTTTCGATCGGCCTCTAGACCTGGGTATCACCGTCCACAGCCCTGACCTTTTCTCCGGAGACCACCTCATTGACCTGGCAGCGCGCGATGAAGGCTACCGTCTTCGTTCAGTTCGAGAACTCCAACGGGTCGTGAACACCACGCGTGAACTGTCCGCCTTTTTCTCCAGGTCGTCCAAGCCACTGATCATTGCGAGTTTGGGCGGATTTACGAAGGAACATCCCCTCGCCGAAGAGGAGCGTCCCGAGCTTTACGAAATGGTGGCTACAAGTCTGGATGCGCTGGACAAGGACGGGGTCGAAATAGTGCCCCAGACGGTTCCTCCGTTTCCTTGGTACCTAGGTGGGCAACTCCATTGCAACATCTTCGTTGACCCAGTCGATACGGCGACCTTTTGTGAAACGTACGGTTACCGAATTTGCCTCGATCTCTCACACTCGAAACTTGCGACCAACTGCCGGAATGCCTCGTTCAAAGAGTTCGTGGAAGCAGTAGGTCCGTACGTAGCCCATATCCATGTTTCCGATGCAGAAGGACTTGATGGCGAGGGCCTCCAGATCGGTATGGGCGAAATCGATTTTGCAGTGGTAGCTGAACAACTCGATGTCCTTGCTCCGAGTGCAGGGTTCATTCCGGAGGTTTGGCAAGGACATAAGAATGACGGCGAGGGATTCTGGGTTGCGCTCGATCGATTGGAGCGTTGGTTCTAGGTCTGACCCTGGGGACCCTCCATCACACTCGAAGGGGGCGGGCCGAGCAACATACAAAATCCGGTGAGTCCCTCTCCTGGTGGTGCCCTCCCGATTCCGCTTGGCGGGAAAAAGTGCACCAGAGTTTTTACAAGAGTTCCCTGTACAGAACTGGAAGAGTTGCTTGGGTCTCTGTAGGGATGTCCAGGAGGGACCCTCTCAGCAGGGGGTCTGCTCTCCACATCGCTTGGGCGACTGTATTGCGGCAAATGAATGAAAATGATTCCGCGTGTCTATTGTCGGATGGCGTCGCAATTGTTCCGGCCGACGCCCCTCAGGAGTAAAGGCCAAGCCAGATGACGTACTTGAGCACTCGGGGGGAAAGGGCGCGTCCGAGAGGTCGCTGAACTGATATTGCCTTAGTAAGTTGGGCCGGCGAACTGAACGTGATTGATCACTTAGTCTTAAAGCCTGAGAAAAGACCTCCCTTCGCAACAGAGCTATGCCTTCCGATGACAATAACTACCGAGGTCGGTCGATATGCATAGGCCAAGCTGACTAGCGGGTCTAGATCCGTCTGTGGAACTCGATGAACTCGCCGTTTCCACTATCTGTAGTGAAGCCATTCGTCTCAAAGCAACGTCGGGAAGGAAGATTATCGCGGTGAACCTCGGCCTCGAAAAGAGTCACCTGATGATCCTCTTTAAGTTCAGCGACTAGGGCAGAAATTATTTGTGTCCCATAACCCTTACTTCTCTCCACTTTTTCGACAGAGAATGAGATACGTCCGACCCCAGCTACTACATCGATCCTCACCTGACCTATGGGCAAGTCACCAACCATGCCGATCCATATTCTGGTGGCTGGATTCTCCAGTGCTCGCCCGAACCACTCGTGGTGATCTGCAGGATTCACAGCCCGGCCGGATCGGCTGGTCCTTACGGTCGTGGGGTCATTCCTCATGGCTAGAAGAAATTCTTCGTCAGTAAGTATCGCTGGTCTGAGCCTCAAAGTGTCTTTGGGTTGATGCCTGATTCCTACTCGTTGGAGGATTTCCAACCAAGTCATTTCAGGGCTGCAACCGAGTCCTTCAACATATTTGCGGATGCGAGCTAAGTCTTCGGGTGTGTCGATAACCCATCGTTCCTTTCCCAAGAGGTGGCTCGTTCGGAGGTTACGAAGAGTGAAGACTTCAGGGTGACGATATATGTAGGGAGTAACATGCTCACGTTCCGCAGCCTCTTTAGCCTGGCGATCTGCTTCTCGGAGAGTTGACGCTCTCAGAACTTCAACGTCGAGACCCTTGGGATAAGTTCGAACAAGTGAGTTGGAGAGATAATCGGCTCCGGATGAGTCAAATCGCTCCACCGCCTCATTTATCAAGCCAGGATCGATGAAGGGACAGTCCCCTGTAACGCGCACTACGGTTTCCGCAGGAAAAGCATCCAATACTTCGAGAAATCGATGAAGGACATCCATGCTGTCCCCTCTGACCGCGGGTACGCCGAGACGCTCTGCTTCTTGCTCGATGGGATCGTCTTCCTTCTCGGAGGAAGTAGCGACCATCACCTTAGCCTTCACTCGCTGAAGGCGCTTCAGGATGAAGGTGAGAACGGTTTCGTCGCCCAGAGGCATCAGGGTCTTGCCAGGCAGACGTCTGGAACCCATTCGGGCCTGGAGAATGCATATGGTTGCTTTCAACCCGCTTGCGAGAGTAAAAAATCCGCCACCCTCCTAGGCCCCTTCCCATCAAAAAGACGAATCGCACGATCGCCCAATCGCCTACGAGCATCCTCGTCATCCAGGAGGGCTAGCGTATGATCGATCGTCGCTGAAGGGGAGCTTCTGACAATGCATCCTAATCGTGCACAGTGGTCGACAGCTCGCGCCTGATTCTTATGTAGATCGAAAGCGACGGTAGGCCGGCCTAGAGTGAGCGCCTCGATCATGGTTACCCCTCCGGCGGTGATAACTAGGTCCGAGTGAGAGAGCCATTTCGCTAGACCTTGATCTGTATTGACGATTTCCAATTTTGGGAGCAAGAAGCTTGATTCATCCCTGGTGGCTAAGAGCACCCTCAGTTCTGGGGCGCATTCGACTAACTGTCCCGCAATTGCCATACCCAAGCCGTTATCGGGACCGCCTCCGGTTGCCACCAGAACATTCTTTACATGACTTCCGATGGAGCGTCGCTTCATCAAGGCTAGTTGGGGATCGACAAGGCTAAACCCCGATCCCCGCAGGATTGAGGGGGATCCCCGAGAGACAATGGTGAGCCCTTCATCAGTTGGTGTCGGATCGACAACGACTTCCACATCAAGACTGCGTTCCAGATCATCGATCACGCAAGTAATCCTGCTAGCGGGATAGTCGCCGCGTGAGACTGGTCCATAGGTATCGAGCACGATAATCTCTGCCGCAGTTTGTGTTCCGACCTCGGCGAGATCTATCTCGACTTCCAATGAGGTGAACCCTGCACCCAAGGCCTTCATTCGACTCTGATGACCAAGTCCGGTGGTGGGTCCGGAGTCGAAGCGAAGGGAAACCCGAGTCATACCATCTCCCAGGTGATCACTTCGTCCTCTTCGATGTCTCGCTTTGCCCGTCGTCCAACGATGGCGTCGATGAAGCGAGGTTTGATCCCGAAGCCTGGCCGCTTGACCGTCAACATGGTCCGGGTTATCGGTGTTCCGGCAGCGATGGTCGCTGCCGCGACGACCGAGCGCCGCGCCTTCGTATACATCTCCTTCGCCTCTTCCGTGGTAGGACCTGACTTAAGTCCGTCTCCGATGGCCGCCTCAACGTCGTGTATTTGCTGAACGAGTTCCTTCAGCTGGTGAGGCTCAATGGCGAAGGGATGATCGGGGCCAGGATGGCTTCGGTCGAGCGTGAAGTGCTTCTCGATTATGTGCGCGCCCCTCGCCGCAGCGGCTACGGGGATATGGGTTCCCAGGCTGTGATCGGAGAGACCCACCGGAACTTTGAATGCAGTCTTCAATGTGTCCATGGCGGCAAGGTTCATGATGGAAGCTGGGGCAGGATAGAGGGAGGCACATTGGAGAAGACAAATTTCAGTTGCACCACCTTGTCTGGCTGCATCCATCGCTTCCTCGATCTCGGCGAGAGTCGCCATCCCGGTCGACAGGATTACCGGCCGAGCCTTCGAGCCAACGTATTCGATGAAAGGCAGGTCCACGATTTCGAAAGAAGCGATCTTAAAGACCGCAACGCCGAGGGCATCCAGCTCATCAACGGCTTGAAGATCGAACGGACTAGAAAGGAACTCGATGCCAGCTTGGCGTGAGTGATCGGCGAGGAGACTCTGCCACTCGCGGGGGAGCGAGATATCCTCGAGAAGTTCGTGAGGTTTCTTGGATGAGATGCCCGAAAGGTAGTCGAACTGCGGCGCCTTCGTCGAGTAAAGGGTCCTACCTGAATAAGTTTGAAACTTGATGGCATCAGCCCCGGCGTCTGCTGCCTCATCGATCAGGCGTTTACTGGTATCCAGGTCCCGGTTGTGGTTGGATCCCGCCTCCGCAATCACGTAACACGGGTGCCCCTGACCGACCGTCTTCTTCCCGAGCCGGACCGTTGTCATTTCAGGAGCGATATTAGAGCGTCCCCGACGTAACGCTGTTGTTCGTCGGTCATGTCGGGGAAAAGAGGCAGAGAAAGCAGTCGAGCGTAGGCAGCCTCCGTGTGAGGGAATCGCGAGGGATCGTTGCCCTCTCTATATAAAGGATGTCGATAGATCGGGATGTAGTGAACCTGGGCACCGATTCCCTTATTGCGGAGACCGTCGTACACCTCCCTGCGATGCGGAGCCTGTACCGGGTAAAGATGGCGTGCATGAACCCACCCCGCCTGTGCGCCCGGTGGGAGAACAAGTCCAGTTCCGGAAAGGAGATCGCGGTACTTTTCAGCTAGGTGGTTTCGTCTCGCTACGAACGAGTCCGCTCTCTTAAGCTGATTTGTCCCGAGGGCGGCCTGCAAGTCGGTGATCCGCATGTTGAACCCAGCGGTTGCCACTTCGTAAAACCAGCCGCCTTCCTCGGGTTTGCGAACGATCCCGTGGTTTCTGAATCGTCGGAGACCCTCGGCGAACTCTTCGGAGTTGGTCGTTACCGCGCCGCCTTCACCAGTTGTAATGGTCTTTACAGGATGGAATGAGAAGACGCACATGTGTGAGTGAGCACAGTTTCCTACTGGGCCGTCGGGAGTAATGGCACCAAGGGCATGCGCGGCATCCTCAATTATCACTCTGGGCTGGAACTGTAAACGGCTAAGGTCGAGCGGCAGGCCGGCAAAGTGGACGGCAATGAGGCCGTCGCATTCGGGCAGTGTGCCCGGGTCGAGATTAAGGGTCTTCGGATCGATGTCGGCGAAATTGACAGAGGCGCCAACGTAGCGGCCGCAGTTGGCAGAGGCTACGAAACTGAGGGGCGAGGTGATGACTGTGTCTCCGGGCCCCAGGCCCGCCACGGCCGCCGCGGCATGCAGCGCAGCGGTGCCATTTGCAAAGGCGACGGCAAACTTCGCTTGAGTATATGACGCCAGAGAGTTTTCGAATTCCTCGATGTGAGGGCCCTGAGTGAGCCACTCTCCCCGTAGAACGTTTGTTACTGCCTCGAGATCCGTCTCATCGATCGATTGATGGCTGTAAGGGATCACGGAAGAAGTTCTCGTAGCTCCTCTACGCCGAGCCACTGATCGTTATTATCGCTCGTATACGAGAACGTGTCCTCGAGAGGGCGGCTATCTGGCCACTTCTTGCCCCGTGCCCACCAAGGATGTTGTGGAAGTATCACGAACTTGTCTCCGATATCGAGGGTATGACGAGACTCATCCGGAGTAAGAAGCATTTCATGGAGCTTCTCCCCGGGCCGTATCCCCGTGACCTTACGGGGCACTCCTGGGGCTATGGCCTCGGCGAGGTCTGTGACTCTGATGGATGGAATCTTTGGGACGAATATTTCTCCGCCATGCATTTCCTTGAACGCCTCAATGACGAGTTCCACGCCTTGTTTGAGGGTGATCCAAAACCGGGTCATTCGCTCGTCCGTTAGAGTGAGCAGACCTTCCCGTGACTGTCTCAAGAACAGGGGCACCACACTTCCTCGCGAACCCACTACGTTTCCGTACCTTACGCAACTCATTCGGGTCTCAGAAGTTGACGCGTAGGCGTTTCCCTGGACCAAGATCTTTTCAGCGCAGAGCTTAGTGGCTCCGTATAGATTGACGGGGTTTACAGCCTTGTCGGTGGAGATGGCGACCACTCTTGGCACCCCCACATCGATTGCAGCTTCCGCGACGTGTTGTGCCCCCATGACGTTGGTCTGAATGGCCTCGAAAGGGTTGTACTCGCAGGCTGGAACTTGCTTCATCGCTGCCGCATGAACGATCAGGTCTACACCCTCTGCCGCCCTTTTGAGACGATACCTGTCCCGTACATCCCCCACTAGATAACGTACTCGTTGATCTCCATAGACTTCGCGTACCTCGGATTGCTTGAACTCATCACGACTAAAAATCCGAATTACGGAATCTTCCGAGTGACTTAAACCGTAATCAATGAAGGCGCGTCCGAATGACCCGGTACCTCCGGTGAGAAGGATTGTCTTTTGATCTAGGACACTAGCCATATCGAACGCAGATTATTCCAGGTGGATTCAGCTGAGAAAACTGTTGCGTCTGCAGGGCCACGATAGCATTCTCCTTTTTGAAACACGTTTGTCTCCGAGAGAAGGGGCAGTGAATGAGGGCTTTTCGTGAGGTAGCAAAACGAGCGTTGGCTAAAGTCGTCTCCAAGGCCAGGGATGTTGCTAACGAGCAGAGCCCTGTTGCTCCTCAGCTCGCACTTCCTCCCTTAGATCTAACCAACGCTAGTCGACTGCTATACCACAAGCGGCTCTTTGACCTCATCACCAATGTCGAGGGAGACATTGTCGAGTGTGGCGTCGGAATCGGCACGACACTACTCATGTGGGCCTCATTGATTCTCGACGAAGGAGGTAGCCGCCGACTTTGGGGATTTGATTCGTTCCAGGGCTTTCCGGAACCGGCTCCTGAGGACGAAAGCCCGCGTCAGTGGAAGAAGGGAGAGTGGGCCTACGCCACCGCGAAGGATATTCAAGACCTATTGATTGCTGCCAGATGCAGTGCGGAGTGGGTACGGGCCAAAGTGACTCTAGTCCCCGGATACCTCGAAGAGACACTCCCGGGATATACGGGCGACCGCATTGCCTTGCTGCATTTAGATGTGGACCTCTACGAATCTTATGCCGTATGTCTAAAAACGCTTTATCAATCGGTTATGCCCCGAGGCATCATTTGTTTCGACGAGTACAGAGGCACTTTTGAGGCCCTCAGTGCTCCTGGAGCTTCCCAGGCAATCGATGAATTCCTTCGTGACCAGGGTCTGTCCATTCAACGGGACCCATCCTTCGGCAAGTATTACGTTGTAAAGCCCGCCTGATCTTTCAGATCCTCCCCACCGCTTTCTCAGGCATCCATCCATGATCGGCACGGTGGAAAGATAGAACAAGCCGCGTTCCCCTGATGCGAACGGAGAGCATTTCCTAGCTCGGGAGTGAGTTGCCTGTCGACAGGGTGCGACCTTGATCTCGTCGAGACGAAGCTCTTAAGCGGTGGTTCCTCCTTCGAGGCGGAATCGGTTGGTGAGTCGATTGTAAAGTAGCCGGGCATGCCGAAGAGAGTGGCACTAGTCGTGGACAATCCTAACCGGGATCTGCCCGGCCTTGTCTTGCTGGGACGGTATCTATGCTCTCAGGACTTGACTTGTTACCTGGTTCCAATGAATCTCCAAAATCTCGAACTGTTGGCCTTGGCCCCTGATTTCGTGGTATTCAATTATCTGCGTAGCAATAATGAGGATCATGTAAGGCGCTTACACCGCGCGAATATCTCCTATGGATGCCTTGACACAGAGGGGGGGGTAGTCTCAAAGGAGATATTCCAAGCAGTTGCTCCCAAGAGCCGCGATGTGTTGGCTGATGCATCCTTCTATGCCGCTTGGGGCCCAGCCAGTGCAGATATGGTGCAGAAGGCGGGGCTGTACTCCTCGGACCAAGTGGCCATAACTGGAAACCCTCGTTTTGACTTTTACGTAGACCCTTGGAAGAAACCAGCGCTGGAAACATCCGATTATGCGGAATTCTTCCAAGGGAAGTCCATCCTCTTTAATGGAACGTTCCCTCTTGCAAATCCTGGCTTCAGTACGCCTACTCGAGAAGTCGAGATGTACGTTCGGCAATTCGGGATGGATCGAGAATTGATCGAATCAACTCAGCAGCAGCAGGCTGCCGTGCTGGGGAAGTTTTCCTCACTGGCTCAAGAAGTAGCTACCCACATCCCAGAAGCGAAGGTTGTATATCGGCCCCATCCGTTCGAGCGACTTGAGACTTACACGGATAAATTCAGGGCTCCAAATTTGAGAGCCGCGCTGCAAGGAACAGTCGATGGGTGGATATTGAGAGCTGATGCGCTCGTCCACTTCAATTGCTCTACCGCGATCGAGGCCGGGATGGCGGGAGTCCCCGCTTTCATTCCTACGTGGCTGACGGATCTGGTTCAATCGTCGTTACTGCGACCCATCCCGGAAATTGAAAATGTAAGCGTTGGTTGCGATTCACCAAGAGACTTGAAGGCAGTACTGCGGGAGGCATTAGAGCAAGACTTTGAAATTCCAGCGAGGGTAGGTGCTGCTATGGAGAGGATTGTGGCTGACTGGTACTTCGCTCTCGACGGATCCTCTCACGAGCGCGTCGGAAGTCTCATCCTTGAACACGCCGAGTCGACCAAAGGAGCTGACCGAGCTCAATGCTCTCGGCTGATTAGGAGTATTGGCAATGCAAGAGGGATCAAGGGCAGAACTGCGCGTTTCGCTCGAACGGTCCTGGGGGCGGAGCTCTACTCAACTCTTCGGAAGCGGTTACCAGGAGGATCTATTGGCGCCTGGGAACTCTCCGGCAAACACTTTTCCGTCCAAGACGTGCGAAAGATATTGACGGCGATTGACCCGTCTCAAGGTGTCTCTGCGGAAAGCGCACAGGTTCGGGGGGAGTATAGCGAACCCTTGATCTCTGGCTCTTCGATTACCCTTTTTCCTTCGCACGATCGAGCAACATTAGGTCGAACGTGATGATTGCTGAGGAGCCATGGCTTTTGGAGGTTGGAAGGTAGTTCGATGAAACAGTCTTCCCCAGAGGGCGTGATCTATACGCCGGAGTCACAACTGCGGTCGCCAGGCCGATTGATCGGAACGATGGGCCGGGATCTCATTGCTTCGCGGGAGTTGGCGTGGCGGCTAGTTGTCCGCGATTTGCGGGCCAGATATCGCCAGACGGCATTTGGATTTCTCTGGGCATTCCTGCCTGTCCTTACCGCGCTTGTATTCCAGTTGCTGAACCAATCTCAAGTCTTTGAGGTACGAGACACGCGAATTCCGTATCCGCTGTTTGTGATGTTTGGAACCATTCTCTGGCAGACCTTCGTTGACAGCCTCAACGCACCGATCCGAGCGTTGACAAAAAACAAGTCCATGCTCGCGAAGGTCAACTTTCCCCGCGAAGCTCTGATTCTTGGGGCCGTGGGGGAGGTTCTATTTGATCTTGGGATTCGAGCAGTGCTGCTGGTGGGTTTCACGGTCTGGTATGGCGTGGAACCCCAGCTCGGGATGGTTCTTGCACCATTCGCCGCTCTGCTTCTTGTTCTGCTTGGAATGATGATCGGTCTTTTCCTTGCCCCATTCGCGCTTCTCTATGAAGATGTCACCCTGGCTCTTCCGCCAATCATGACGGTGTGGATGTTCTTAACGCCCGTCGTCTTTCCTGTTCCTGCCAGTGGACTACTCAGTCGAGTCATGCATTTGAACCCCGCCACGTCGATTCTTGCAGGCGTCCGAGATCTTGCTACCACCGGTGGCATGCCTGGCCTCTCATCTTTCCTTGTGGTGTCTGGGACGACATTTGTAGCTTTGATGGGGGTCTGGGTGATCTACAGACTTTCCATTCCTATTCTCATTGAACGGATAACCGCATGAGCGACCCTGTTATCCGAGTAGAGGGCTTGTCCAAGAAGTTCTGCAATCGTCTCCGCCGCGCCCTATGGTACGGCGTCAAGGACCTAGGCTCCGAGCTCTTGCTTCGCCGAAGGCCCCGGGACCAACTGAGGCGTGACGAGTTTTGGGCCTTGAAAGATGTTTCGTTCGAAGTATCTCCTCAGGAAACCTTTGGGCTTATTGGACACAACGGAGCAGGGAAGAGCACCCTTCTTAAACTCATGAATGGATTAATTCGGCCCGATACGGGTTCAATCATGGTTCGAGGGCGGGTGGGGGCGTTAATTGAGTTGGGATTGGGGTTCAACCCGGTTCTGACAGGGCGCGAGAACATTCAAGTGAATGCGGCAGTCCTCGGCTTCAAGAAATCAGATATAAAACGGAAAATGCAACAAATCATCGACTTCGCTGAGATTGGGGACTTCATCGATGCCCCAGTTCAAAGCTTTAGCTCGGGGATGAAGGTCCGACTGGGGTTCGCGATTGCCGCTCATCTAGACCCTGATGTCCTTCTCGTTGACGAAATACTAAGTGTGGGGGATTCATCTTTTCGGGATCGCTGCGTCAGCCGGCTGAACAACTTTAAGGAAGAGGGTGGCACGATAGTTTTCGTCTCCCATAATTCGCTCGCTGTTGAAGCTATCTGTGATCGAGTACTCCTGCTGGATCACGGACAGGTAGTTGAGGTTGGAGACCCGAGTGCCGTGGTTGAGAGATATGAGACGGATTCCAGGCAGAAGTCTTTCATCGCCGGGCAGTCGCTTCGATTAAGTCCCCAGCCTTCCAGTGATGAAAGTGTGATTGAAATCGTTTCGTGCGAACTGCAAGACAGCGAAGCCCAACTACGAAATGAGTTCAACATCGGCGAGACCATCGAGATTCGGCTGTCCTATCATGCAAGAGAGGAAATTAAGCGCCCCTATTTCGATGTAGCGTTATACCGCGACAATTGGCCTGCAGATCCCATCAGTTACATGAGCACTCTGGAGGAAGGATTTGAGATCGAATCCGTCTTGGGATCTGGTTCCTTCAGCTGCCTGATCCATAAACCAAACCTTGCTCCCGGCCCTTACCACTTGTCGGCAGGCGTAAGGAGGACCACCACCACCCAACTGGGGTCAAAGTGGTATGCCCCTCTGCGTCCGGTCGCGAAATTCAACGTCTCATCTTCCGATCTGCGTAACCGGATGAAGGGCCGAAGAGCAGCTAGTCTGACTAGGGCAGCACCTCTTCTTCTGGATCATCGTTGGTCATGGAATGATCGGGTCATGGCTGTTGGCGACTATGTGCCTGAGCACGACCATTAGACCATCGAGCCATAGGCTGACTACTACAAGATTCGAAGAGTGTGCAGGCTGCTGAAGTCATATTCATTTACTGGGTATAGCCGGCGTCTGGGATCCCGCAAAGGCGCGATCAGCACTCGGCATCTGACGACGGCCCTTAAGTTAGAGCGCCATTAACCCACCGCTTATTAACCTTGGACCGATGGGAGTAAAGAGCGTGACCAAAGATGCTCGATGGGACATTTTCACGAGGTTAGGGTTCATTATCCTCATCTACGAATGAGCTACCGACCAGATCCGCACATAGAAAGTAAAAAAGCCCTCCACAGCCTAACGGGACGAAGGCCTCGACTGGGTGTGATGTTGACTTCGACATTCGGTGTGCGAAACTTTCTCTATTCAGGTTTGCTTCACGAGCTTGCGCAACAAGCCGACCCAGTCATTCTGACTCCAGCAAACTCGCCATTGTGGCGCGAGGAACGACTTGAGGGTATCGAGGTCGTAAGCTTCGCAGGAGATATCGCTTCGCCGCCATCCCAGTTGAGGGTGTGGACGAATGCCGCGTTCGCTAATCACTACAAGATCTCAAGCTGGAAACTCCACGAATCGTGGGTGCGTCGAAGAAAATTAAGCTCAGGCGAAAGAGTCAAATTCACACTTCATGATCTGATGTCGTTCGTACTTTCGGACGAGCGTATCTTACGGCGGGTAGACAAATTCGAACGAGCGAGATCAGCAAGATCTGCGGGAGCCCAGCGAGCGAATCGACATTTGCTCGAGCTAAGTCTGGATGGATTAGTTTCCGGCCTTTATATGCATCCAATCGAAAGACAGTATTTGTTGGGTGCGGCCACCGCAGGCCTCCCAACGACCTGCGTAGTTCCGTCCTTCGACAACCTTTGGGTTTGGATAACGCTTCCTACGGAATTTCGGCAGTACTTACTATGGAGTCATCGCATGCTACGCGAACTGAACCTTCTATATCCAAACGTCGCTCCCGATCTGTGCCAAGTAACAGGGACACCTCAGTTCGACTTTCACGTTCGGCCTGAATTTGTCTGGTCGAGAGAGAAGACGGCAGAGCACTGGTCACTTCCCCCTCATCAGCGATGGATTTTGTATACGGGGAATACGTTTACGCATACGCCGACAGAACCGGAGCTTGTCGGAGAGATCGCGGCGGCGCTCAAAGGAAAGGCCTGGTTGGATGACGCCTCTCTCGTAGTCAGACCTCATCCGCTGGATAGATTCGACCGGTGGAGTGCCATAGCTGGAACTCATTCAAACATCCTTTTTCGTCCCCCCTGGCAGGCAGATGTTGAATGGCTGACTCCGACATTCGAGGAAGATCACATAGCTTGGGTAAATCTTGTCCGTCATTCGTCGGTTTGCATGAATATCGGGAGCAGCACAACGTTAGACGCTGCCGTGGTTGATACCCCAATTGTACTGATCAACTTCGCGGCAATGGGCCAACGGGAAGAGGCTATTTATTACAGACAGTTCAATCTGCAGAGAGAACACTATGCGTCGATAGCTCAAAGCCCGGGCGTTCGGGTCGCAAACTCCATGGAGGAAATGACAAAGCATCTCAGGGCCTACCTAAGAGACCCTGCACAGGATCAAAGAGCGCGGCGCGAACTCGCGGAGGAGATTTGTGGGCCGCTCGACGGCTTTTCTGCAGTGCGTGTCGCGAACGCATTAGCTCTGGGGCAATCCGTTGAGGGAAGACAATAGTGGGAGGAAACGGCACTGTGCACGCAACGGTCATCATTCCTACGCGAAATCGGCTCAAGTTTCTTCAGGAAGCTATCCATTCCATCGAAAGTCAGACTTTTGGATCTTGGAGTCTGATTGTGGTTGATGACCACTCCAATGATGGAACCCAGGAGTGGCTGAGGACATTGGATCATTCCTGGCTGGAAACTGTTCACCTGACCTCCCACCGAGAACGCTCTGCGGCTAGGAATGAGGGACTTGCCCGGGCCCGAGGCGACTTCGTACTGTTTCTCGATGATGATGATCGATTGACGAGGACGGCATTAGCGGTTCTAGTGAGTGCCTTGAGGAGACATGGGAATGCAGTGGCTGCGGTAGGGGGACGTCGAATCTTTGATGAATTCGGCCACACGAGACGAACTAGGCACCCTCGATTCGAGAGGGTCTTCGATCCCTGGGAAGAGGTTCTCCTGGGGACCTTCCTGGGCCTTCAAGGGCAAACACTTTTTCGTAGGGAGACCCTGATAGAGGTAGGCGGCTGGAATGAAGGATTAGCGCCGACTGAAGATTTGGATCTGTGGTTACGAGTCAGTAGGAAGGGCCCAGTGGTCACAGTCGGACGTATAGTCCTGGAACAGAGAGCGCATCGGGGTCAGTTACACCCACAGGATGTCAGCAAGATAGAAGATGAGATCAGTCAAGCCTTTGTGGAGACGCTGCAGCCACCAGCTCGAAATCGAGGCCGACATCTCCTGGAGGCGAGATCAGCCTACCAAGCGTGGAGGAATACATTTTGGGAAGGCCGTTGCAGGAAAGCACTCCAGCCCATGTGGGCCACGATCACAAAGGCCCCGGAAGTTTTCCGCTCCGGAGTAAATCGATGGTATCTATGGAAAACGGTAGCGAAAACACTCATCTTTGCGGCCTTTGGTCATAGAGGAACCGTAACGATTCGAAGAGTTATGACTAAGGTCCGCCAATTTCTCAAGCGAGATCCTCGCTTGAAGCCAGAAGTGACAACCGGTAGCGCCCGACTGCCCCGAGGAAAATGACGAAGCAAGCAGGCAATCTTCTTCCTGCGAACGTATCCGGAATGTCGCACCGGTGATCAGAAAGTTTAGTTTTTGGGCTACCTCCTGGTTCTTTCCATCGATTCTGGTTGGCATTGCCCACGGTTAGGTAGATATGAAGGTTCTCATAGTGACGAACATGTATCCGCCCTCAGTTTCAGGTGGATACGAGCTAGCATGTCGCGACGTTGCAGTCGGTCTGCACGAGCACGGGTTTCAGATTCTGGTGCTCACCACGCTTTCAGAACAAGCGGAAGAGCCAGGGCCGGAATTGGCCCGTATCCTGCCATTGGCCTCTGAGGGACGGGCCGCTAGCGTAATGCGGATATTTAGTTCCGGGACAAGAAGTCTTCGGCACGTTCAAAAAATTACTGGCCAGTTTCAACCGGATGTTGTGTACTTCTGGAACCTCGTCGGGTTGCCGTTGGATGTGATCGCTTGGTTATCCAGGTCCTTTCCCTCGGTCGTGTATGTTGCGGAATTCTGGTTTAGGGACTGGATGACTGGGCGGCGTGCCCCGGACCGCGGAGTGAACCTGATTCTTCAACTGCAAAGGATGAAAGCTGAGAGCAATAGCCGGGCAAGATTTCTGGCCTATTCATTTGGTAGATGGACAGCCCGGCGAAACTGGGATAGTTGGATAAGTTCATTCCCTTCGATGGTCCAGTTTGTCTCAGCTTTCATGCAAAAGGATGCTGAGAATCACGGTATATATCCACTGATTTCCAGAGTGATCCCGCTGGGAATTGATCACCACCTCTTCCCTTTCGAAATCCAGAGACCTGCTCGCGCTACGAAGCTGTTGTATGTAGGCAGGCTCGTCCCGTCAAAAGGAGTGGAAACTGCTATTAGGGCGATCGGTTTCGTTCGAAAGACCCTTCCGGATGCCGTCTTGACGCTGGTCGGCACGGGTCCGGCCGCCTTCTTGCGTAAACTCGAAAGGCTCATAAAGGATGAGCAGATTCCGCCATCATCTATCCACTTCGAAGGCATGGTATCCCGCGAGAATCTTTCCGCTTTCTATAACTCACATGACATGCTGATTTTCCCTTCCGAATGGGACGAGCCTTTCCCCCTTGTCTTATTGGAAGCGATGAGTTCTGGTATTCCAATCCTGTCGAGCGGTACCGGCGGTTCAATGGAGGCGGCTGGGGACTCCGAAGTCGTCGTCTTTGAGCCTGGGAACGCGCGAATTCTTGCTGACAAAGTCATCGAACTTTCATCTGATTGGAAAAGGCGCGAACAACTGGCTCGGAATGGGCTAGTGAAAGCGAAAGACTATTCGAAGGAACGGATGATTCTTTCTATCCTGGAGGATTTTGAGCTCATTTCGCGGTCGAATGAGATGTTGTGAGAGTACTTCTTGTTGAAAGGTGGGTTAGCGGAGGCACTGCCAAATACGCCGCCGAATTGGCGAAGTCTCTCGCCGAAGGGCTATCGCGAGCCCAGCAAGTTCATCTTCTTGCCGCAGAGTCATTTCCATACTCTCCTCCTAACGTTCATATCCACCGGTCTCTGTCCAGCTTGTACGGCGGTCAAGGGACATTGCTGAGAAGAGCTTTGACTTTGAGAGCAGGGCGGGAGCAGCAATCCAATCAAATAAGGCTATTGGTTCAGAAGTTGAGGCCCGACATTGTCCATGTACTAGGGACGAGCGCGTTGTCGTCCTCACTACTGAAGCAGGTGAAATCGTATGGCGGGAGTGTAGTTCTCACAGTTCATGATCTTCCTTCTTCTAAAAGAGGTTTGATGCAAGTGCTGTTCAAATATTGGAGTCGCAAGTTATTTGAGGCAGATGCAATCGTCGCGCACGGCGAGTGGACAAGGAACCAGATCCTTAGGACATCATTGTTTCCGTCCGAGAGAATCCGAGTTATTCCTTTTGGACCTCTTTATTTTGGTGAGCCTACAGAAACACCTTCGGCCCTGAGGGGTGTATTTGGACTGAACGCCGAATCGCTCACTGGCCTGTTTTTCGGATCACTGCGGTGGGAAAAGGGGCTGGATATTCTCATTCAGGCTGTAGCGAGGTCATCGAATGAGAGTTTGCAATTCTTGGTTGCAGTGAATTCACCATCGCGAGGGGAGAAGCCCCTAGAGTGGTATGTGCATTTAGCAGAGGAGATGAAAGTAGCCAGTCGCTTCCGTTGGTTCGAGGGGTATGTTCCTGACCGACAGGTAGCGAACTATATGGCCAGTGCAAACTTTTGCGTCTGTCCCTATCGTCGAACATTCTCCGCCCAAAGCGCAGTCTTGATGACAGCCGCGGCCTACAAAGTTCCGATGGTCGTTAGTGACGTCGGGGAGATTGGAGCGACAGTTCGGGACTGGGGCATCGGTTGGTCCGTGGAACCTGAAGATCCGAGTTCTCTGGCATCAGCGCTTGACTACCTTGATGGCTCGGTCCTTAAGAACACGTCCTGGGAGATTCCGGACTGGCCGACTGCGGCCGGTAAAACGTGGGATCTATACGAAAAGGTGCTATCAACCTATTGATCTCTGATGCCTCAGGATCTGGCGGGGCTGCTTGATGGAGCTCCGAAGGCCAAAGAGCCTTAAAATTGTATTCGTCCTCAATATCCCAACTCCTTACCGCGATCCCCTGTTGGACTTGATCGGAAAGCTGGAAGGGATCGACCTGACCGTTTTGTATTGCAGTGAATCGGATCCCATGCGGACGTGGCAACTTAGGAAGGGGGGACATGAGGCGCTTTACTTGTCAGGAGCTAGCGTAGGAGGCAAACGTGGAGGGCTCAGATGGCGATTAAATCCCAAAGTGGGTGCGACGCTATCGCGCTTGCGACCATCCCTAGTGGTTGTGGGGGGCTACATCAACCCAACAATGCAATTAGCGATGACGTGGTGCCATCGCGAGAACGTGCCATTTCTTCTGCTTAGTGAGTCTCATGACTGCAGGACACACACCTCCGAACTGAGGGAGAAGATCAAGGGTGTTGTGATTCGAAGGGCGGTAAAAAGGGCTCGCGGATTCTTGGCAGCGAGTCCGTTGGCCACAAACTATCTCATTCGATGGGGGGCCCCGCCGGATAGGGTTTTTTTGTTCCCTAATGCTCCTGACCGAGAGGGTTTGCGGAGTAAGGCTCTGGAAGCAAGAAGTCAGGCGAAGAAATTTCGTTCACTGGGGTCGCCGCTCCTGCTATTCGTAGGTAGGTTGATTCCCATAAAGAATGTCCAGACGCTATTAAGGGCCTTTAGGACGGTTAAGCTAGCTCGCCCGAACGCTCGGTTGCTCATTGCTGGCAGCGGACCTGAGGAAAGGAAGTTGAAACGTCTAGGCCACGCGTCGCTTGATGGTGTTACCTTCTTGGGATTCGTTAGCCAACATGACTTGCCCGTTCTGTATTCAGCCGCCGATCTCTTGCTATTGCCGAGCCTCTATGAGACTTTTGGTGTCGTCGTGCTCGAATCTCTAGTCCTGGGCACCCCTGTGATCATCTCCGAAAATGTAGGCGCTAAGGACTTGATTAAAGAGGGTATTAATGGATTTGTCCTGCCTTCTCTGGATCCCGATATATGGGCTCAGACCATCATGGAGGCTACCGATCCACCGAACTTGCAGCATTTGAATCAGGGTTTGGAGATGATCGGTAACCCTTGGGACTATGACCTTTGCCTTGATAACTTCCGATCGGCCATTGAAAGCGCAATGCAAAATGGAACTTCCTCCCCGCAAAATGGCTCGGACACTTCGGCCTGGGAGTAGTCCTGATGGCGAAGACGATTCAAGGCGGACGAGCAATTCTTGTAGAGGGGACGCGTCCTTCAACAATTGTGTTCCTGACGGCATCTTCTGTTATTGCAGGATGGGTTGTTGTCATGCGGCCAGCGAGTGCCCTTATCATCCTTAGTGGGCTCGTTGTAATGTTCCTGGTCCTCTCGCAGCAGGTTCTCTTTTTGGTTCCCATGACAACCTTGGCCTTGGCCGTCGGTAGCTCCAGCCTTGTCTCCTCCGATTCATCAATCTCAAACTTCAAGTTCCTTATGGTGGCGGCTGTGGCTGTCAGTGGCTTGCTAGTTCTTGCCCGGACACGCCGGGTCGCCACTGGCTCTGGCATTATTGCTGCAGCGTTTGGGTTGGTGTTTTTTGCCTTTGTTTCGAGCCTTTACTCAACTAACCCTCGTCTGACGTTTGAACACTCGGTCGCACTCTCCCTTTTGTTTCTAAGCGCTCTCGTGGCAGTCCCCCTCCTCGTTTCAGATACGGCTAATTTGATACAGCTCGTCGGCGCGGTCGCCTTGACCGCCACGGCTTTGATCGTTGGGGGAATGGTGCTGGATGCGGCCGGCTTGATAGAGGGCTTTCAGGTTGGGAGATTCCAGGGACTCTTCCAAAATCCGAACATGATAGGTGCTTTCCTCGCTCCGGTACTTCCCGTTGTGGTTATTCTCGGCGTGGGGCAGAGGCAGAGACGTAAGGTTTTTATCGTGGCTGGGTTAGTCCTTTTCTTAGCTTTACTCCTGTCAGGCTCGCGCGGCGGACTTCTATCGTCGACTTTTGGAATGGCCGTGGGTTTCGCCGTCGCACGCAACGCGAAAAGGGCGCTGCTATGGATTCTGATGGCTGCAATTGCGGCAGGAGCCGTTATCTCGTATCTGGACATTCGCATCCGTCCAGAGGGAGAGGGACTCTTTGAGGCTGGTACGGGGAGCAATCGCCTGATGGCTTGGGAAGACGGCATGCGGGTCATTTCCGAACGACCCTTGATTGGACACGGATTTGGAGTAACGCTTGAGTACTTTCCCGAGGTGAGGACCGAAAGTCTCTACCGAGGCAGTTCTAAATTTTTTCGCTTGCATAGCAGCTTCCTGGAAACCGCACTGGAACTGGGATGGCTCGGCGCGGGCTATCTAGTCCTGCTAGCCACGTCAGGGGTATGGAGGGGATGGAGGTTAGCCAGAGCAAGACCGCATGTGAAATGGCTGGTCGCGGCCCTTGCGGGAGGAATCGCCGGGGGCGCAATGGAGGGAGTATTCGAGGCGGGTCTTCTTGCGGCAGGGGGACTGCTCGCGTTTCACTTCTGGATCTTGGTTGGGGCGGTCCATTCGTTGAGCGGTGCTCGTCACAAATTGGTGCAGTGAGTTGATCCATATTTGAGGGTTCTACTCACCGTACCTTCGACGCGAATCGACTTCGGAGGACCCTTTGGTAAGGCTCTCGCTCTGTCGTCCTCGCTCCAGGCATTGGGAGTAGAAGTGATGGTGATGGGAGGCGGACTCGGAGTCGACGGGACGGTAGTTGTGGGGCTGGGATCCCTAACCAATTTTCATGGCACACCGATTCCTAGGCAATATCGGCCTTTGCTCCGTGAGATCGAGAGAGCCCAAGTGCTGCATGTGTTGGGCTTCAGGGACCCTGTGGGTACTCTAGCCATGATCAAGGCTTCCATGAGTTCGGTTCCTCGGATACTGGAACCTTGTGGAATGCATCGTCGAAGGTTGCGTAGTGAGACACTCAAAACCATTTTTGATCGGAGTTTGGGGAATCATCTTGTCTCCCGAAGCGCCCGACTGATTGCCACGTCTTCCCTTGAGAGCAAGGAGCTCCAGGCCGATGGAGTTGAAGAGGAAATGATTACTGTTCGTCCGAACGGGATTGATGCTGATTCATCTACCCCAGTGCACCGAAAGGAAGAGTTTCGTGAGCAGATGGACATCTTCTCCAAGCTCCCGCTCGTTCTTTCCTTAGGGCGGATTACGCGCAAGAAATCCCTCGAACATTTGCTCCTGGCCCTCACAAGAGCCCCGGACCTGGGGGCCCTGATCGTCGGGCCGGACAGCCATGATGGGACGCTGGCAAGGCTACAGGAGATGCGTACGAACCTGGGGCTTGAAGATCGGGTTTTTATTCGCGCGAGAGGCGTTTGGGGAGACGAGAAAGCACTAGCCTTGGCCTCCTCCGACCTCTTTTGCCTCCCTTCAGAGACAGAGAACTTCGGGACGGCAGCAGCTGAAGCGGCAGGAGCGGGCCTTCCGGTTATTGTCTCAGACCGGTGTGGCGTCGCTGAATATTTACCGAGGGACTCGACGAGAGTAATTCGATTCGGGGACATTGATGGTTTGGCAATTGCTTTAAGTGATATGAGTGGCCCACGAGCCAAGATGCTGGCTGAAGCTGGAAGCAAGCAGGTGCAAGAGGATTTGGATTGGGATGTTCTCGCTAAAGCGCAGTTGGAGATTTATCAGGATGTCCTCCGAAAAACCTTCTGATGAGAGAAGAGGGAACCCTGAGGTTCTGATTGTCAATCAATATTTTCCCCCGGACAGCTCAGCCACGGCTGGTGTTTTTGGGGAGATCGCTGGCTTTCTGTCGAGGGCAGGCTATTCGGTTACAACTTTGAGCGGGCATCCCTCTTACTCCCCGCAAGAAAAGATTCGTTGGAAGCCGTTTAGCAGAAGAGTTACGTCGCTCGGCATAGTTGAGCGTGTTGGGTCGTTTGCGAGTTCTCGCAATTCCAATTTCGGGAGAGCAACTAACTATATTTCCTATCTTGTCCTGGCGAGCCTGCGGGGTGCGCTCCGGCGTCGAGCTGACGTCGTTATCGTTGGGAGTGATCCTCCGATGGCCATAGGAGCGGCTCTCATTGCTGCGAAGGGACGACCAGTCATTTACACAATCCAGGATCTTCATCCTGACCTGGGCCTAGCATCGGGCTGGATCCGCGATGGATTCTTGAGTCGAGCCTGGCAAAGTCTGCACACGATGGCTATGAGAAAGGCAACAACAGTGGTGTGCTTGGGTGAAGCGATGGCTCAACGAATATTGGATAAGGGAGTCGACCCGAGGAAAGTAATAGTGATTCCTCATGGTTCTCCGTCAAAGGTTGGCGCACCCGAGAGGGCGATAGTGGAGGAGTTGAGGCAGGGTGCCGGTTTCGTGGTTGCGCATGCCGGAAATATCGGATGGGGCGGAGCGTGGGAAACGATCATCGATGCCGCCAAGATGCTGAATGGAGAGGCATCGTTCTTATTTATTGGTGAAGGAGTGAAAGCCGACCAGGTGGTTAACTCCGGCCAGCGAGTTCTTCCGTTCCGACCCCCATCGGAAATCGGATCCGTGATGCATGCCGGCGATCTCCAGCTAGTCACTATCCGTCCAGGTGCCGAAGGCCTGGTAGTTCCCAGCAAGATGTATTCGATCCTGGCTCATGGTCGCCCCATCCTTGCCGTGGCACCTCCCACCAGCGAGGTAGCGCTGCTGGCTCAGAAAGGTGTGGGTATCGTCGCGGATCCATTTGATCCCCATGACATCGTGGACAAGATACGGTGGGCCAAGGCCCATCCGGAGAAGCTTGCAGAGATGGGCAAAAGAGCCAGAATTTTGGCATCTGAGGTTAAAAGAGACGATCAGTTGAAGAAACTGGTCTCGTTGGTAGAGGGGTTCGCCGCCAATTGATCTTAGGTATCAACGCTTACCACGGTGATTCCTCGGCTGCTCTTTTCTCCGATGGCCGATGTATCGCCGCGGTTGAACAAGAGCGCTTTTCTCGGCTGAAGCACCATGCTGGTTTCCCGGATCTTGCGATCCAAGAGTGCCTCGAGATGGTTGTTGCCGGGCCTGAAGCTATAGAGCACATCGCCATAGGGCGCGATCCGTCAGCTCATTTTCACAACAAAGTCCTATTTGGACTGAAGCGAGTCTCCTCCATGAAGGAGATGCTCGGGGCCCGTCTGGCCAATGCTGCCAAAGTTCTGGATAACAAGGATTCAGTGGCGACAGCTCTAGGAGTCAATGCCAAAGATCTTCAGGCCAAGAACCATCGTGTGGAACATCACCGCGCTCACCTAGCGAGTGCTCTTTTTTGCTCACCCTTCGAAGATGCAGTTTGCCTCTCGGTTGACGGGATGGGGGATTTTGCCTCGACCATGTGGGGCAGGGGAGCTGGTTCCAAGATCGATGTCGACGGCCAAGTGCTGTATCCGCACTCTCTCGGCATTTTCTATACGGCTCTCACGCAGTTCGTTGGGCTTCCGAGCTATGGCGATGAATACAAGTTGATGGGACTCTCGGCGTACGGGGAGCCGCGCTTCCTGACCCAGATGCGAGATGTCGTGCGGTTGGGAGAAGGCCTGAATGTTGAGCTGAACCTCGATTACTTCGTCCACGACAAAGAGGGCGTCGAGATGACTTGGGAACAGGGGACTCCCGAAATCGCTCCTCTTTGGTCAAAGAAGATGGAAGAGGTTTTCGGTGCAGCACGTGCTTACCGGGGGGACGTTACGGAGAGGGATAAGGATCTGGCCGCAAGCGTTCAGGCACGACTGGAGGAGATCGTTCTCGAGATGCTGCGGCGTCTATATAAAAGGACGGGGACCCCTCGCCTCGTGATGGCCGGAGGAGTGGCGCTCAATTGTGTGGTGAATGGCATGATTCGAAGCGAGACGCCGTTCGAGGAAGTGTGGATTCAGCCCGCCGCTAACGATGCCGGGATCTCCATCGGAGCAGGTCTTTGGGTTCAGCACCAGATCTTGGGCCAAGAGCGTTCGTGGGTGATGGATCACGCCTTGCTCGGCCCCGAGTTCTCGGACACCGACTACGAGATGGCTCTGGAAGGGCTTGATGTTCCCTATCTCTCGCTTGATGACGAGAAGCTGGTGGATGAGGCAGCCAAGCGGATCGCCGACGGAAAGATCGTCGGGTGGTTCCAGGGGAAGATGGAATTTGGTCCCCGTGCTCTTGGGAATCGCTCGATCGTTTGCGATCCCAGACGTCACGACATGAAGGACATCTTGAACTCCCGCATCAAATATCGGGAGCCGTTCCGGCCGTTCGCGCCTTCGATTCTCCAGGAGAAGACCGGCGAGTGGTTTACCCAAGACTACCCATCGCCGTTCATGCTGATGGCTTACGAGGTGAGACCCGAGAAGAAAGACGAGATCCCTGCCGTCACCCACGAGGATGGAACTGGGCGACTTCAAACCGTCGATTCGTCTACCAACCCGAGATACCATGGGTTGATCTCCGCCTTCGAGAGACTTACGGGAGTGCCCGTGGTTCTGAACACTTCGTTCAACGAGAACGAACCGATCTGCTGTACGCCCGCGGAAGCCATCGACTGCTTTCAGAGGACGCAGATGGATACTCTTGTGCTCGGCAACTTCATCGTCGATAAGAGGATCTCCCGATGAGCTTTCCCACTGCCTGGCAGTCTGGCTTCCAGATGGTTCATGCAGTCTGGCAAAAAGGGCCACCGGCGCTGGACCTGGTGGAGATGCAACATCCTCAATATGAATGCCGCGGGCCTAGAGTTGCGGCTTTCCTCCCAACAGCTCTGTGGCTGGCGCAGTAAAGATTCGGTAGTGATGCAATCATGGGTTGAGGACACCCTGGCATGCCCCCGTGATGGCGTATCTCTAAGTCTGAAGGGAGATGTGCTCAAATGCCCCGAGGGTCATGAATACCCCCTCATCCTGGGCGTTCCGGTGATGCTGATCGATGAGGCGCCTCCTACGCATGGGGCCATTAGGGAAACCTTGAATCAGGTGACGGGCGAGCTTGGCTATCCCGAGATTGGGGACCCCCAAGAAACACGGCAGTTTGTACAAGACATGTTGGGCGCAACCTGTGGACACATGTATCAGCATGTCAAGTCCTTACAGGACTATCCGATCCCTCGGTTCCCCCTTTCTCCTGAGTTCGCGGGAGCCACGCTCATAGACATCGGCTCAAATTGGGGAAGGTGGTCGTTCTCAGCCGCTCGGAAGGGATTCAGAGTTGTGGCGGTAGATCCTTCCTTAAGGAGTGCCCTGGCGGGCAAGGAGATAGCGCGCCAGATAGGTCTTCCGGTTTCGTTTATCGTTGGAGATGCCCGATTCTTGCCCTTCAAATCTCGAACTTTTGATGTTGCATTCTCATATTCCGTTCTTCAGCACTTCAGTAAGAGTGATGCTCAGCTGGCGATAGACGAGGCCTCTAGAGTTCTGAGGCCGGACCGGACCATCTTGGTTCAGATGGCGAACGGACGGGGACTCAGGCAACTCTTTAACCGGTTGAGACAGCAGGTAAAGGCGGATACCAATCCCTTCCGAGTTCGGTACTGGACCATCCGCGAGCTAAACGCTGTATTCGAACAAATAGGGAAGACTTCGATTTCAGCAGATGGTTACCTATCATTGAATGCTCAAATCTCGGATATTGACATCTTGCCTAGAAGATATGGATTCCTAATCCGGTTTTCTGAAGCTCTGAAAGGAGTTGCCGCGAGGAGGCCGATCCTAACGGAATTCGCCGATAGCCTATGGGTAATGTCCAGGAAGAGAGCGCAGGATGGCACCCCGGGCAGCCCGCCTGAGACCTAAATTAACTGGGAGTCTGGATGAGGTCGCTGCGGTAGGAGCCTCGGGGGGGTGTCATCGGCTCTTGCCGGGATACCATGGGTTCTTTCACATTCGAGAGACTAACGGGAGTGCCCGTGGTACTGAACACTTCGTTCAATGAGAATGAGCCCATCTGGTGCACGCCTGCGGAAGCCATCGACTGCTTTCAAAGGACGCAGATGGATTCTTTGGTGCTCGGGAACTTCATCGTCGACAAGACGAACTCCTGATGAGCTTTGCTCCCGAGTGGTATCCCTTCGCGGGGTTTCTCATCGCCCTCGGAGCGGGTCTCCTTCTCATGCCGATCACGATCGCGTTGGCAAGGAAGTTCGGTTTTGTTGTTCGGCCTCGTCTGTTCAAGAGGGGGCGAAGGAGGTCCATCTCATATCTCGGCGGGATCGCAGTGGCCGCCTCGACACTGCTCGGCTTCGGCGTCCTCGGGGAGGCCAGCGAGATCTTCTACTTTCTTCTGGCGGGGCTGTTGCTCATGGTTATCGGGTTTGTCGATGACCGCTCGGGCGGCAAGGTGCCGGCGTGGGTGAGGCTCGTTGCGCAAATTCTCGTAGCCACGCTGGTTGCGGTCTATCTCTACGAAGGAAGCCTGGCCAAGGCGCTCTTCGAGATCTTTTTGATCGTGGCGGTGACCAATGCCTTCAATCTCCTCGACAACATGGACGGCGTGGCCGGCACGACCGCCTTCGCGACGGCCTCGAGCATTTCGTTTCTCGCCATGGTCGGAGGAAGGCCGAACATAGCTCTCACCGCGGCCTGTCTGGCCGGCGCATCGATCGCATTTCTCCGTCACAACTTTCGATCCGCTACGAGCTATCTCGGAAACGGCGGTTCTCTTTTCATCGGGTTTCTGATTGCTGCCCTTGCGGTCAACACCGGGCTCCCCCTTGGTACCGGGTGGGAGCTGGTGGGGGCCGTGTTGTTACTGGCCGTTCCCACCACCGACATGTTCGTCGTGACGATCGCTCGATTCATTCATCGAAAGAGACTGTCCCACGGCGGAGTCGATCACGTCTCTCATCGACTGGTGAGGATGGGACTCAGCAGCAGGATGGCAGCACTGCTTCACGGGCTGGCTGCGCTGGTTGCAGGGGCCATGGCGTACCTGGCGAGCAACTTCGCGCAGCCGGAGATTCTCGTCGGCGCCGTGGCGGCGTTCGCGCTAGCCGGCATCGTATTACTGAGCGTGCGGGTGTATGCGGAACCAAAGTCGTGGCTTAGGACCGCCGCTTTGGCTGTCTCGGTTACGTTGCTGGGCTTTGTTCTGATGGCCGTTGCCCCGACGCTCTCGGCCGCGTCCGACCTTCATTCCTCGCGCGCTCATTTCGAAAAGGGCCTGGACGCGTTCATGGCCTTTCAGTCCCAAAAAGCGGCGGCGGAGTTCAAGTCCGCGGGGGAGTCTGCTCGCAGAGCTGAGGAGACTCTGGGATCGTTCTTCACGGTTCCCGCCAGAGCGCTTCCGATCGCAGGACCGAACCTTCGGCTCGCTCGAGATCTCGCCGAAGCTGCAGACCTCCTGACGCCTGCGGCACTGGCAGGTGTTGAAGCCTTATCGGCCTTCCCTCGCGACGCACAGAATCGACCGGTCATCGGGCTCGTGGAGGGCCGCATCCAGTACGCGGGATGGGTGCATGCCAAGGACTATTTCGATCAGGCGGCATCGGCTGTGCGACTCGCCCTGGTGAAGGCCAATGCAGAAAGAGGATTCGTTCTTCCTCCTTTGTCCAGTGCCAGAGCCGACTTCGTGACCAAAGGAAACGAGCTGCTGCGAACGCTCGAAGGGGCTTCGGGGCTGGCTGAGATCTTGCCTCTCATCTCGGGAGCGGATGGGCCCAAGACCTGGTTTCTCGCCATCCAGAATCCGGTCGAACTCCGTGCAACCGGAGGATTTCTTGGGGCGTTCGGATTGCTCTCGGCAGATGCCGGAAAGATCAGTCTTCTGCGCCTCGACTCCAACCTCTCTCTTCCGCCTCTTCCTCAGGACGTCGGGCCTGAGGCCGTGCATGCTCGCTACGACCGGTTCGCCTCCAACCGGATGTGGCAAAACGTGAACATGACGCCGGACTTCCCGACCGCGGCCCAGCAGATGATGGCGATGTGGGAAGCGCAGTCGGGACAGAAGGTGGATGGAGTGGTCGCCATCGACGCGGTCGGCCTGAGCCATCTCTTAGAGGTCGTCGGGCCGGTGGCAACAGAGGACTTCGGGATGATCGATTCCGAGAACTTCTCGCGGGTCACTCTGAACGAGGCCTACACCCGCTTTCCGGAAAAGGCTGAGAGGGCCGACGTGCTGCTGTCGGTTGGAGCCGCGGCATGGTCGAGGCTTCTGTCCGGAACCTTCGAAAACCCATTAGAGCTGAGGCCGCTCGCCAAGGCGGTTGCCGAGCGACACGTCTTCGCGTGGAGTCCCCTAAATCCTTCCGCCTTTTCAAAGGCGAAAGCTTCCGGTGCTCTAAGGGAGCCCCAAGACAACGAAGACTTCCTCATGGTCGTGGGGCAAAACGCTGCTGCCAACAAGATCGATTACTACATGAAAAGAACCATTAATTATCAAGTGAAACTTTTGCCCGAGGGCCGTTCTGAATCCGATCTCCAGGTCGCCATCGCCAACACCGCTCCCAAGTCTGGATTGGTGAAATACATCGCCGGCCCTTACCTGCCGACCGATCCCGCCGGGCTGAATCGTTCCTACACCTCTGTTTATGTTCCTTTGAACCGTGGCGTGATATCCGCTCAGGTGAATGGTGAAGCAGCCGGCGTGGAGAGCCATCAGGAAAAAGGACTGGCGGTGTTCTCGAATCACCTGGAAGCTCTGCCGGGAGAGACTTCCGCTATGCATCTGTCATTGGCCGGCGGAGTTCATCGACCCGGCGAATACGTGCTTCACGTTCAAAAGCAGCCAACTCTTCGCGCAGACGACTTCACGGTCGAGGTGACGATCCCATCGGGAATGGTTGTCACCGGGATGACCTCGGGGATGACTATTGAAGGAGACAATGTGCGCTGGAACGGCACGCTCGACACCGACAAGAAGTTCGTCGTTCGTTATGGAAACTCTCTGGTGGACCGTATCAAGAGCTTCATCCAGTCGGATTCGGATCTCGCGATCTCGGCTTGAAACGGAGAACCCTTCTCCTCGTTTCTTCGGCTCTTGCTTTTTTAATCCTGCCGACACTCGTTTCTGTAGCTCTCGCGCGGGGCCATCTGGTTAGCGCGGAGCAATATCTCCTGCGAGCGAAAGGAAATCTGAAGGCATTTGATTTGCCAGCAGCGGAAAGTGATCTCAAGGCCGCCGACGCTTCACTACGCAGGGGAGAGCGGCTTGTCGACTCTCCGATCAACTTCGGAGGACTGTTGGTTCCCATCGTGAGTGAGAACCTGACGGTACTTCGAGCGATTGCGGACTCGTCAGGTGAAGCAATTGCCGCCGGCCAATCTGCAATCGCGGTTCTGAATGCCTTCCCTCGTCAGGAAGGGCGATTGGTCGCACCGTGGAGAGAGGGGGCGGTGAACCTCGAGCCTTTCAGGCACCTCGAGGCCGAGACTTCATTCATGCGAAGCCGAGTGGAAGCCGCGGCCGCCAGGATGTCGAACACCTCGCCCGATCTCCTTTTGCCGGCCATGTCCCGTGCCCGTAGTCGACTCACCAGCGAGCTGGTTGTCGCGCGTGCTCAGGCCAGAGCAGCTACGGGGGCAGCCTTTCTCATCCCGAGAATGCTGGGCGACGAAGGAGCGCGCAGATGGATCATCGGTGCCGAGAACATTGCGGAACTGAGAGGGCGAGGAGGCTACGTTGGTTCATTCGGCGTCCTCGAGACGACGAAAGGTCGCATGGCCCTCGGCGATTTTGTCCCGGTCGCAGATCTTCCTGCCTTGTCTTCCGAGTTGAGACGCAATCCCGACGTGCCGCCGGAATACCGGGAGCACTACGCCGAGATCGGAGGGCTGGACGCCTGGCCCAACCTTTTCATGAGTCCCAGCTTTCCTTCCGGAGCATCTTTGTTCGCAAGGCAATTGAAGAATCAGGTGGGAATCTCATCGGATGGTGTGATCTCAATCGATCCTATTGGGCTCTCATACCTCATGGAAGTGACCGGACCCGTGACGGTCGAGGGATTCCCCGAACCCCTCACTTCAGAAAATGTCGTTGAGTGGTCGCTCAGCCGCCTGTATTCCGATCTCGAGCAAGATCAGGACGCACGCCGCGAGCAATCATCGAAGATCGCGGAGGCGGTATGGCGTCAGCTGACGACGGCAAGGTCGCTGGACTCGCGCAAGCTCTCTGAAGCGTTCGGACGTGCCCTCGCCGAACGCAGAATGGTCTTGTGGTCAAAGGAATCTCGGGAGCAGAGCGAAATCGAGAAGCTGGGGATTGGTGGGACCATCTCACAATCGCCTGGGGATTATTTGATGCTTGTCAGTCAGAACTTCGGTGAGAACAAGCTCGATTACTACCTGGAACGCAGCATCGAACTGACCGGCCGGATCCGCTCCGATGGGAGCCTGCTCGCGGAGACGAAAGTGACGGTGACGAACACCGCCTCCACGGATGTTGATCTTCCGGGAGCGGTTGGAGGGGAGCGGCCCCGGCTCGACCTGGCCTCCGGCACCGCGCGCAGCTTCCTAAAGCTTTTCGTCCACCAGAATGCTGTGCTCACCGAAGTTCTGAAAGATGGAGAGCCGACCACCGACTTCGAAAACTCCCCCGAACTCGGAAAGAGGCGATTCGCGGTCTACGCCGAAGTTGCTCCTCGAGAAACCCAGGAGTTTCGGTTCCGCTATCTCGTTCCCGACATACTCGACGAAGAAGGCTACGACCTCACGGTGCAGTCCCAGTCGACGGTGCGTCCCGATCGCCTAAGGGTGGATCTGGAATTGCCGGCGGGGGCGAGGCTCAGTCCCTCTGGTACTCAGCGGATCCAATGGAGCGAGGCCCTTACTGCGGATAAGACGCTGCACGCCAGCATCGATCGAACCGTTCCCATGAGAATCGCCGGCATCGCGGCAGGATTGGGGTCCTCACAGTTGTGGCTTGCTCTCGGCCTGGGCGTCGTGCTGACTTTGGTGGGGATCTCGTTGAGGTTTCGGTTATCGAACAGAGAAATTCCGTAGAGCCGATTGACACTTGCTTGCTGCGAAGGATAGCTTTCGGAGCAGGCTGCTGGGAGGAGTTTAAAGTTGACGAGAATTGTCCGTTTTGCATGCCCAACACTGATACTCGTGGGTCTCATGCTGACCCTTCTTGCCGCGGCGGCGTTGGTCGCGATCGAGACCGCCCCCGTCGAAGCCACACTGCCCGGGCTCGACGACATGGATCCCAAGATAGGAACGATCGTGCATCACGGTTCTCCCTACATGAGCCCGTGTGGAGCTTCACGGTCCGACCCGCCCCCGAGCCCACCAGAAGGAGGCAAGGGTGGAGCGTCTGAAGAGTGCCGACCTGCCCACAGCCGGTAGTCGAGAAGCAATACAGGCAAGTTACTTTCAGTAAATTCTCCGCTTCTAAAAGTGAGAAAAGGTGGACTTAGAGTCATAAATGGGTAATCATCTACCGATTATGAAGAGAGCCCTGCTGTTAACCATTGTTCTAGTTTTCCTTTTTCTTCTGCCCACTGCGGCAGTCGCGCAGTACCCGCCAACCGTCGGGGATTTGGTCATCGACAAAACCGTGGTGGAGCCCGGAGAGTCCGTCCGGGTATCCGGCGGCGGTTTCTGTCCAGGGACTCAGGTGACCGTGACGCTAGTTCCAACCGGTTCGACGACCGGTGCGCCTCGGGCGCTCGGGACATTCACCACAGACGCCTCGGGCAATTTCGCGGGAAGCGTGATTATCCCTACCGATACTCCTCCCGGCACATACACGCTTCAAGCGACGGGTCAGAGCAGTGATTGCGTTGCGACTCGGGTCCTTAGTGCCAATCTCACCGTGCGGGCCGCGCAGGCCGCGGTCGCTCGGGGCCCCCGTGGCTTTGGCGCAGTAACAGGGATCGAAGCGCTCCCCTGGGTGGTAGGCGGCTTGGCGGTAATCGGGCTTGGGACTGGGATGGTCGTGATCTCACGCCGCCGCTCCCGTGCTCCCCTGAGCTGATCGGCGCAGTTTCACAACTAGCTCCTCTGCCTATAATTGAATTTCTAGTTGTCCTCTAGGCCGAAGGACTAAATCCTGGAACTCCGTGACTATCTGAGGCTTCTCTGGCGGCGCAAGTTCCTTATAGCGCTTGCCGTTGTCGTTGCCACCGGTTCGGCTCTAGCTTTCTCGCTGCGACAGACGCCACTGTATGAAGCTTCGGCCAAGATCTTTATCGGTTACCGATCGGTCGGCGAGGGAGACGTTTCGTCCGCGCTGCAGGAACTGACCGCCGGCGATCGATTCATGACCTCCTACGCCGAGGTTCTCAAGAGTCAGCCGGTTGCAGCAAAACTGATTGACAGGGAGAACCTTCCTGCCGATTCTCAAGATGTCGCCGCCTCGGTTGAAGCTCGGGTCATTCCGGATACCCGCATCATCGAGGTGACCTACACCGATACCGATCCCCGGAGAGCACGACGAGCCGCCAATTCCTTGGTAGCAATCTTTGTTCAAGAAGAGGTAGAGAACCTCGGAGGGGCCGAAGCCGTATCGGCAAGACTCCTGGAGCCTGCTCAGCTTCCAACCGAACCGGTCAGTCCCAAGCCTCTTCGCGATGGCCTCCTCGGAGGAGTTCTCGGCCTGGCACTTGGAGTCGGAATGGCCTTTCTCCTCCAGCAGCTCGACACGACCCTTCGCACCAGAGAGGACGTCGAGGAGGCTCTGTCGCCCCTTCCGGTGCTGGCGGGAATTCCCAAATCCGACGCCGGAAAGGAACGAGCGCTCTTCTTCGAAAACGACACTCGGTCCCCGGCGTCGGAGGCCATCCGGAATCTTAGGACCAACATTCAGTTCTTCTCGGTTGATAACCCCATCCGTCTGCTCGTTGTGACGAGCCCTTATGCTGAGGACGGCAAGACCACCGTTGCCGCCAATTTAGCTGCGGCCATAGCAGCATCGGGCGTGAGGGCACTGGTGATGGAGGCGGACCTGAGACGCCCAGCGCTCGGCGAGTACTTCAACTACTTCGATCCGCAAAAGCGCGGGGGCCTGACCGAGGTGCTGGCCGGCGTCGAGAGGCTCAAGGATGTCATCAGAAAGACTCACATCCCGAACCTTTCCTTCCTTCCCGCCGGCTCAATTCCGCCCAACCCATCCGAGCTTTTGGGAAGCCATCGGATGGAGGAGGTGCTGGATGAAATGAGGACTCATGCCGACGTGGTCGTGATCGACACCCCTCCAGCCCTCGCAGTCACTGACTCTCTCGTGCTAGGAGGGAAGGCAGATGGCGTGGTGCTGGTCGTGCGGGCCGGGGTGACTCATCGCGAGAGGGCGAGAGAAGCCAAGGATGTGTTCGAGCGGGCCGGCATCAGGCTGCTGGGAATGGCGCTGAACGACCTCGACATGGCCGACGCCCAGTACTACTACCGCTATTACCACCGCTACAATCCGCGCCACCAAAAGGACAAACCAAAAGTCCAGGCCACGAAGACCACCCCGACAATGCTTTCCGACTCCGGACTTGCGCCATCCCCTCCGCCCAAAGCGCTCAGGGATTCCGCTGTCCGCGACCGGGAGAACCAACAGCCCCGAGCCGACCATGTTCCTGCCGACGTTTCTGGGGGGCCGCAACTATCAGAGGCCGCGGGCCTGGATTCCGATGCCGTTGGATCCGCCGTCGCCGATCCCCCCGTCGAGCCCGAAGAGCGCAATTGGGGATCGGGCCTCGTGCAGGATGAGCGCGGTGCTGTCATCGAAACCGGCAGCCCGGAGCAGGACGAAGCCCCTTCTGCCGACCAAGGCCGATCTACCGCCATCCTCAGCGCCGACAAAGGTCCCATCGCCCCCGCGATGGAGGCCGCTAATGCGGGCCGCGCGGTCGAGGCCCACGTGGCCTCGGAGGATTCGTTCCCTAAGCTCCAAGCACTGAACCGTCTACTGGCCGGCGAGGATCTTCTGCGAAAGATCACTGAGATGGACGAAATCGGCGAGGACAATGAGGTCGTCGGGGAAGGGGCCGCCGCCGTAAGCGGAGAGACGGTGGAGGAGATACCCGCCCCGGAGCCCGAGGCCCGCGAGGAGATGGTCTTAGAGGATTCGGCGCTGGTCCCCGAGGACGTCTCTGCTCCTGAGGACGTCTCTGCTCCTGAGGACGTCTTTGCTCCTGAGGAGCCGGCGAAAGAGGCCCCTTCCCCGGAGTCGCCCGAGCCGTTTCCCCAGCCCACCCCCCAGCCGCCGCAGCCGACTCCGCCGACCCCGAGACCTCTCGATCCTCCGGTGCCGGAACCCCTCAAGCCGGTCCCCGACCCGCTCCAACCGCCGGTCCCCGAGCCGTTGGAGCCTCCCAATCCCGAGCCACTCGAACCACCTACACCGGAACCGGCCCGGCCGCAAAGTCACGAGCCCCTCGAGCCGGCCCCCGAGCCGCCACCGCGACCTGCAGGGAAGAAGGAGGTTCCACAGCACCGGCTCGATCCCGACGTCCTTCGCATGATGCGCGAGGAGCAAGACGAATACGAAGACGATCTACCCGAATGGATGAGCCAGCCTGCCGAGATCTCTCTCGGTCCCGAGGACGCCGGCGACAATGGCTTCGACGACCTCGAGCGCTTCGGCGTCGACACCACCCATCTCACCCCCAAGCAGCGCAAGCGTCTGCGCAAACGTCTGCACCGCCTGGGCCCGGACCCGGCCCCCGAAGACGTGCGGGCCGCCCTTCACTTCAGCGAGTCCGAAGACCACTAGCCCCCCAAGGGGCCTCCTCCCACAGCGACCTATCGGCGTCGATGTGTCACGAATACACCCATCTGATGCTTTGATGACACATCGAGGCTGTGACGGGCGGCTTGGGATGGGAATCTTCCAGATTCTGTGAGTCGCGCCTCCGGGGTATTCTCCAGCTTTCCCATGACTGAACAGATAGGCGAAGTTCCGGCGCGCGCGATAGACACTTCGCCGCGCGTGCTCGCAGTCGTTGTCACTCACAACGGACGGGACTGGCTGCAGCGCTGCCTCAAGGCAGTGTCCGAACAGGTCTATCCCGCCCTCGACGTGATGGTGATCGACAGCGGTTCCTCGTACGACGTGAGCAAAGGCGTCAAAAAGCTCCTCCCTGAGGCCGAGTTCTTGCGCCTCGACAGAAACCTCGGATTCGGGTTCGCCGCCAACCGGGCCATGGAGGTCTCGAGGTCGGCTCCCATAGCCGACTACTACGTCTTCATTCACGACGATGCGGCCCCCGACCCAGAGTGCATCAGCCTTCTGGTTGCGACCGCGATGGACACCGAGGCGGGCGTCGTCGGGGGCAAGGCTGTGGCATGGGGCGATCCCGAGCACCTCGTCGAAGTCGGGATGTCGGCCGACCAGTTCTGCTACCCGTTCGGGGGACTAGAGGAAGGCGAGATCGACCAGGGCCAGCACGACGCCCGCAGGGAAGTCCTCTACGTCACCAACGCATGCGTGCTGGTCTCGAGGGCTCTGATCGAAAGGTGCGGATCCTGGGATGGGGGATATTTCGCCCTTGGCGAGGATCTCGATCTCTGCATGCGGGCGCGCCTCGCCGGGTTCAAGGTCTTGGTCGAGCCTTCGGCCCGCTTCGAGCACGTTCAGGCTCTGATCTCCGACCAGCGCGATTCACCCGCGACCAAGATGAAACGGTTTCTGTCTCGTCGTAACCGCCCTCGTACGATCGCCAAGAACGCCGCCGCCTACCGGGTGACCGGTCTTTTGTTCATCTACACCCTTCTTGCGATGGCCGAGATGGTGCTTCTCACCGGCTTTCGAAGGTTTGACGAACTCGTGGCCTATCCCAGGGCATTCGGTTCATTCATCGCATCGGTGCCAGACGTCGCCCGCCGGCGACGAGCGGTCCAGAAACGAAAAACGATTCCGGACAGACACATCCGCCGCTACATGGTGCGCGACTTGCACCGTGCCCGGGTCTTTTTCGAACGACGGTTTCAAGAATGGGAGCGAGGCACGCTGCGGTTCGGCGCGCAGACCATGTCGCGACTTTCTCCCACTGCAATCAAGGAGAGCCTCGGGCACTGGCTTCGAAAGCCTTCTTCGATAGGTCTTTTGATCGTCATCGCAGCCTTGCTGTACGGACTGCGAAGAATGATCTTCGGCCCCCCACTCGCGACGGGGGCCGTGTGGCCATTTCCTCAGCCGACCGGTCGTCTTCTAGGGGATTACTTCGCAGGATGGCGCGACATCGGACTGGGGACAAGCGCGGCCCCGCCGGTGGCGCTTCCGATTCTGTGGGCCGTCGGTGTCGTGAGTCTCGGCAGGGCTCATCTGGCTCAGGTCGTTTTGGTGTTTGGTCTCATCACCCTTGGTCTCGTCGGGGTCAACCGTTTCGTTAAGAAGCGCACCGCTTTCCCTCCGGCTCGCCTCGCAGCCGTAGCGGTGTACGCGCTCGCGCCGATCCTTCAGACGATCACCAATACCGGCGACCTCCCAGCGCTTGCGGTCTATGCGGGACTTCCGTGGATGCTCGACATCGCCTTTCGCGTGCTCGGACCGACACCGGGGGAGGGCGGGGACCGGCCGGCGGTGCCGCACAACACCGACACGTTGACGAGAGAGATCTTTCGTCTTTCACTCATCGGGGCCCTCGTGACCGCGCTGGCCCCGAGCGCGATCGTGCTGATGGTGGCGCTTTGGATCATCGTCATGGTTCACGCGGCCGCAACTGCATGGGACCGAAACGAGGTAATACGCCGAGCCAGATGGATCTTCGCGTCGGTGGTTGTGATCTCAGTCATTCTGATGCCGTGGTCGCTCGAGGCATTGCGTCCCCGGGGCGCCTCGCTCGCACCGTTGTTCTCTGGCCTCGGGGGCGGTTCGTCTTTCGGTCCGTTGTGGCGAACAGACATCTCCTCGATGTTCTTTCTCCACGGCGGTGGCGGGATCATGGCTGCCCTCGTGGCCGCGGCGATCCTTTTGGGCGCGGTGACCCTTCCTGCAGCGAATCGCCGCCGCGAAGCCCGACTGCTTGCGGTCATGTGGATTTCGTTCTCATTGATCGGCGTGTTGGTATCGCGGGCAATTCTTCCGGCCCCGGTTACCTCGTCCTCGCTGTGGCTTGCAGTTCCCTTTACTGCGATGGCGCTTTTGGTAGGACACCTCGTGGCAGGAATGCGCGAGGAGCTGCCCCGTCATGCTCTGGGAGCAAGACATGTGGCGGCGCCGGTGATCGTCGCGGCGATGGCTATCGGCTTGGTGATCGGGTGGATACCCTTGCTTCCCCGGTGGCACCAGCCGCAAAACACACTTGCAGCGGACTCCGGCGAGACCGCGCATTCGCTTTTGTCCTTCTTCATCTCGAGTGCCGAGCGCTCGGGCGACTTCAGGGTGCTGTGGCTCGGCGAAAGGTGGGTCGATCCGATCCGTCAGGGGACCGGCAGGATGGCCGGAACCCCTTACCTCATAACCGATCCCGGGGGAATCACGATGCTCGACGTCTATGGCCCCGCACCATCCGAAGGAGAGGTTCGCCTCGAGGAAACGATCGAGGCGATGACCGCCCGGCGGCTCCACCTGGCCGGTCATCTGCTCGCTCCTGCGAGCATCCGTTTTATAGCGGTGGATGCTACCGACGACGCGCTCAACGCAGCCATGGGGCGCCAAGCAGATTTCAAGTCGAGTCCCGCTCAAGCGGGTGTGACTGTGTACGAGAACTTGCAGTGGCTCGCCCGGGCCAACCTCGCGCCCCATCAGCTGGCGGTTCCCGCGAGCGCGAAAGTGACCAGCGAGGCTGATCTGATGCTGGCCGAATGGATCGGGGGCCGCCCCCTCCCGAAACGGGGCCAGGCCCGTTTTTCCGGCGAAGTCCCCCGCACCCGGCATTCGCTGATCCTGTTGGGCGACAACTTCGCGAAGGGATGGCGGGCGCGCGTTGACGGACGACGACTCGGTCACAGCGAGGCCTTCGGTTGGGCCAATCGATTCAACCTTCCGGCCGACGCTGAGGGGACGGTCGTGGTGACCTATGCCCGCCGCTGGGTTCGGATCCTCTGGCTCTTGGCCCACGGTCTCATCCTTTTGATCGCGATCGCGATGGCGCGCACCGGACCCAAAGAGGTAAGGGGCCGTCTGCCGTGAGCCGTCTGCCGTGAGAAGAACCGAGATCGTCTTCGCGCTGGTTGCGGCGATCCTCATCGCATTCTTCGGCTTCGCCGACCGCATCTTTCCAAGAGCGGAGGTCGATGAAGCACCGGCGGGGGCGGGAAGATTTCTCTCGAGCGGCTGGTATTGCCCGGTCCCGACGGGAGAGGGCTTCAACTCCCAAGTCGCAACAACCAACCTAGGGGATGAGCCGGTGAGGGTCAGGCGATGGTCGATCGCCGGTTCGCAGCGGTCTTCTTACCAGGCGGCCGAGGTGGCCCCCAGAACTCGATCCACTGTCGCAGTCTCCGATCTCGGCCTTCCCGATGCAGCGGCGGTCGTTGAGGTGTTTGGGGCACAATCCACCACCGATTCGATGACCATCTCCGACAACGCGGGCCTCACCGCTTCGAGATGTTCGGTCCAGCCTTCAGACCGCTGGTATTTCTCCGTCGCCAGTACCGCCCGGGGCCTCGATACTTACTTGCTGGTCGCGAATCCGTTCGCAGAAGAAGCTGTGCTGCGGATAAGGATCATCACAGCCGACAGAGACGTGGTTCCCGCGCGCCTCAGCGATCACGTCATCCCACCGCTGTCGCAGACGCCGATCTTTCTTGCCGAATTTTTTGAGGAGACCGAGAGCTTCGGGTTGGAGGTGCAGGCAACTCAGGGAAGGGTAGTCGTCGCGCGCCACACTCGCGTCGAGGCCCGCGACGGACGACGCGGGATGTTCTCCGACGTCGGCATTCGAGAGCCGAGCCCCCGATGGTTCTTCGCAGCTGGTGAAGTGCCGTCAGAAGGCAACGAGTTCGCCGTGATCACCAACCCCGGCGAGCGCGAGTCGCTGGTTCAGTTCATCATCCAGACCGAGACCGAACAGCTCTCGCCTCCAGAGCTGGCAGAGTTGCCGATCCCTGCCGGGCGGCAGGTGGTGGTGAGGCTTGCCGATTTCCTTCCACGGGGATTCATCCATGGGATGACCATAAGCTCCGTCAATGCGGTCCCCTTCGTGGCGGAACGTCTGATCTACTTTGGGGGAGCGACCCGGGGGGCCGAATCGGCATTTGGGTCGCCTGCTCTCGGCACACGATTCGTCACTTCGGTTGGCACTCCGATCGGTGGGGTCGAACGGCTTGCGATCGTGAACCATTCGACTTCCCAAGCTGTGATCCGCATCGTCCTGATCACACCAGACGGAGAAACGGTACCGCCCGGCTTGGAAGCGGTCCAGGTCGGAGCCGGACGAAGAGCGACTGTGGATGTAACTCCGTTTCTCGGCGGAGGAATGGCGACAGCGGTGATCGAGGCCCTATCGGGCGAGATCGTCGTTGAACGGATTGTGTCGCTGGGAGGCTCGGTGAACGATTTCTCCACGCAAGCAGCCCAACCATTGGAGTAGCCCCCCCGGTTAGGACCAGCCGAGTTCCTCGAGGCGATCGTCGTCGATACCGAAATGGTGAGCGACTTCGTGGATGACGGTCCGCCGGACGGCCTCTCGGAGCTCGGTCAGGTTACGGACGGTGCTCTCGAGGTTGCGGCGATATAGAGCGATGCGGTCGGGCAGTACCCCGAAGTAGCTCGAATCCCTCGCTGTGAGAGGAATCCCGTGATAGAGACCCAGGAGGTGACGGGGATCCACATCGGCATCGGCAGCGGTTTCTGCATCCGGCATGTCTTCGACCACGACATCGACGTTGGCCATCTTCTCGGCGATCTCAGGGGGCAGGCCGTCCAAAGCTTCGGCCACGAGCTGGTCGAACTGCTCGTCGCTTAGGTCAAACCTTCTCCTTTTCGTTACCATGTCCTGCATTATGAAGAACATCCTTCCCCAGCGACGTTCGAGGGCGCTCGTGTGGGTGTCGATACTCGTCGCCTCCATCATGCTCGCCACGACGGGCGCCGCCGCTGCG
>JAHWKU010000011.1 GCA_019347715.1 Actinomycetota bacterium
CTCCAAGTCCCACGCCGTTTCCTGGTGCGGAGCGAACACCGGTTGCGGCTGAAACCACGAACTCTCACGGAACTTCTCATGCCACCGGTGATTCGGCAAGGCCGGGACCCAGTGAACCGCCTGCCGAGCCCCCAAGTCCTCCTCCGACACGATCCGATCCGGACGAACCCACCGACCCTGACGAGCCCACCGACCCTGACGAGCCTGCCGACATACTGCAAGAGGTGATCGAGGAGTTGTTAGAGTCCTTGCCAATCCCCGGCCCCTAAACCAACAAGATTCCGGCATCTTCTAACCATCCAGAGAAGTGACGAGCAAGACCTGTCGCTCAAGCTGGATTTCTCACGCTTGCAAACTGAGGTCTGATCACGTGAGAGCCACAGTCTCGGTCGGGTCCACGGAACTGAATGAATCCCCACGTCGGAGGTCGAGCTGCCAGGCGAATGATCGTGGAAGGATATGCATTCCAGCGAATTCGGCAGGAAGGAGTCAACTAATGGAGGAGTGGTTTGGTGCATCCTGGAGCGAGATTGGAAAGGTGGTGACGTCGACACTAGCAATCTATGCGAGCGTCTTAGCCGGCCTACGCATCGCAGGGCGTAGAACCGTCTCGCAGATGTCGGCCTTCGACTTTGTCGTGACGATCGCGATCGGAAGCATCATAGGCGCCACGGTGCTTAGTTCCGACCCAACCTATGGAAGGGCTGTCGCCGGACTCGTTACCTTGCTGGCAGCCCAGCAGTTAGTTGCGATCTTGCGACAACAGGTGCCCGCGACGCGGCGGCTACTAGATTTTTCACCGGAACATCTTTATGTCGATGGGAAAGTACAGCTTAGACATAATCCGCTCACCGCCCAAGTTACCGAAACGGAACTTTTCAGCAAGCTCCGCCGTCATGGCGTCGAGTCGCTGGAAGACGTCAAGCTCGTGGTACTCGAGCCCGATGGACGAGTGTCGGTGCTGCGCTCAAACGGCAAGCACGAACTTTGGAAGGACGTAGCCCAGACGCGGTAGGCTGGCGGCTCACGTCTCAGCGCCGCTGCGCGCGCGATCAGGCGAGTTAGTCAGTGGATTTCAGCCGTCGCCACCACCGCTTTGCAACCATGTATGCACTCCCTCCCAGCAAGGCACCGACGACAATCAAAATCAAGATGAGCCATCCAGCGAGTTCTAGGAGGTCCCCGAGGAAGCCTCCAGCGACGGCCAAAAGCAAGACCAGGAGGATCAACAACATTGACGTGCAGCTCCGTTCACTGATGAATCGTATACCCCTGAGAGCGATGTCTGGAGAAGCTTGGCGGTTGGCTTGGTCTGGCTCGGAGTCTTCGCGCGTCCGCCTCGGGAAACTCGATCGGACTACCATAATCCGATGGACTGGCTCGGGTGGGCAACGTTCGGATTCGGAGCGACAGCCGCGCTGACTTCCATCATGGTCGGTGCCCAGCTCCTTGGGATTTCCAGAATGGATATGCCAATGATGCTGGGAACGGCTTTCACGGGCCGGCCCGGCCCGGCACGAGTCATCGGCGCAATTGTGCATCTACTGAACGGCCAAGCCTTTGGCCTTCTGTATGTCGGAGCGTTCGCTGCTCTCGGATGGGCGACATGGTGGCTTGGGGCTCTGTTTGGCTTGGGGCATGGGATCGCCGCCCTGGTCTTGATCATGCCCCTTCTTCCGGGCGCTCACCCGAGAATGGCCTCGGAGAGAAGCGGGCCGGAACTCGGGGCGCACTTGGAACCGCCGGGCTTCTTCGGTCTCAACTACGGTCGTGCGACTCCCATCGTCACCTTGGTGGCACATGTCGTGTTTGGTGGTCTTCTCGGTTTCTTCATTAGTCCTCATTAGGTCGGAGAGCAATCGCAGCCTGCAACAGTGCGGCGTGAGTAAGTGCCTGAGGGAAATTGCCACGATGTTCCTTCGTGGAAGGATCCATCTGTTCGCCGTATAGAGAAACGTCATTTCCGAGCGAGCACAGCTGATCGAACAGATCGTGAGCCTCCTCCCGTTGACCCGTATCGGCGAGAGCCCGCACAAGCCAGAACGAGCATGCGAGAAAAGCAGAATCCTTACCCTCGAAGGCGTCGTCGCCGGGATCGTAGCGATAGAGCAAGGGGCCTCCGGCAGCGAGTTCCTCACGAATGGCTTTGATCGTATTGCCCACCCGTTCTGAATCGTGTTCGAAACCAAGCGTCGGCAGGATAAGGTTCGCGGCATCCAATCCATCAGAGCCGTACTTTCTTATGTAGGCCCCCTTGTCGTGGTCAAATCCTCGGCTTCGTACCTCTGAGGCGATGGCATCGCGGTTCGCCTTCCATCTCTCAACTCTCGAGGGTCTGGTGCGGTGATTTTGCGAAATCCATATAGCACAGTCGAGGCCATTCCAAGCCATCAGCTTGGAATGAACGTAGTGCTCACGGGGGCCACGAACTTCCCAGATGCCGTTGTCGGGCTTCTGCCAGTTGCGGCAAATGTAGTCGGCGAACGCCGAAAACCCACGCCACTTGGGCTTGTCGAGAGGAAGCCCGGATTTCACGATGAGTCCTGCGGCACGCAGTACCCATCCGTAAACGTCCAGTTGCACCTGGTCGGCTGCGGCGTTGCCGATCCTCACGGGAAGACTGCTGCGATGCCCTCCGATGTCTTCCAGCTCGATTTCCTGGAGGTTCGGTGTTCCATCGAGGGTGTAGACGACTCTCATTTGGGGCCGCGTGGTTCGGCTTGCTATGACCAGCCATCGCAGGAACGACTCGGCTTCGATTTGTTTCTTAGAGTGCTCCACTTCTAGGAAGGCCTCGACTCCCATGCTGGCATCCCTCGGCCAGGAAAATCGATAGTCCCAGTTCCTAGATCCGCCGATCTCGATGGGTAGAGAAGTTGTGGGAGCTGCAACCGGCGCGCCCGACGGAGAATAGGTGAGCAAACGAAGAGTGACGAGACTCCGTAATACCGATTCTCGGTGAGGGCCTTCGTAGCCGACGGTTGACGACCAGTTTCTCCACCAGCGGTCGGAGTCCTCGAGCCGATTCACCGCCGATAGCGGGTCTATGAAGACAAGGGGCGCCTGATGTGCAGCAAGCATGCAAAAGGAAAATGAAGATCCCTCGTCTAACACGAGCGTTAACTCTTGATCAGGTACTAGGTCGATGGATGGGGCGGATGCGATGGAAACCGCGAGGGATCCCCATTCACAAACCAGAGATCCCCTGCTATTCCTCGAGCGGACCGGTTTCTTGCCGGGAAGGCCGGCTCGCGGATCGAACTTCACGCGGATTTGATTCCGGCCACGGGTTGACGAAACAGTGCGGACGAGAGCGAACTCTGGAAGCAGCGCTGAGCTCACATCCAGCACGAGCCCTTCGGTTAACGTAACCGACCCAGAGCTCGTCTCCCAGGCTGTTTCGAGGATGGCGGAGCCTTGGCGATAGCGGCGCTCGGTTGACCTAATGCCTTCCGGAGTGATTTGAAATGACCCCCCTGTCTCTTCATCAACCAGACGGGAGAAGATTGGAGGGGAATCAAATCTCGGTAGACAAAGCCAGTCGATGGAGCCAGATTTGGAGCAAAGGGCGGCGGTGCGTGTATCACCGATCAATGCATAGTCATCGATGGGGGGTTGAGTCATTCCAAATTAAGAAGCTGACTCGCGAGACCGCGGAGCGGGTAGGAACGGGCCTCTCGTACTTCCGCAGGCCAGTTTGCCTCTAGTTCGACTCCAAGGCCATCCGCCACACGGTTCACGTAGTTGAAATAGGACACGACTTGGTTTGCATCGACAATGTCGCGATCAGAGAGGCCGAGTTTCCGCATCGGGTCAAGATCAGCCTCCCTCATGGCCCATGGCGAAACCGTCAACTTGAGCGCATATCTGCAGAGTGCTTGCATCCGTTGGGGGAGCAGATTGAATCTTCCGGAAGCGACCGCCTCCGCCAGCTCCGGCTGACCCGACTCATTCGAGAGGGCCGTCCCGTGCTGAACTACTCAGTAGTGACAATCGTTAGCTGCGGAAACACAGACGGCGATCGCCTCACGTTCGGACCGGCTCAGCCCTGAATCTCCGAACATGATCGTCCGGTAAAGGGAAACGTGGGCCCGAAGCGCCTCACGATTAAGGCTGTGGCACTTCAGGATATGCGCGCCGACACCTATGTCGGCTGCTGTTTCTACCCAAGTCATCTTTGCCTCCTTGTCTCATTGATCCTTAGGAACCCGGCATTCACTGCTGTCATTCCATCAGTTGAACCCTCTTACCTGTGTAGAGTTCCAGCATGAACGCTCCAGATTTCAAGCCGGACCCCACACTATTTCCTTTCGAGTCAAAGTGGTTCGAGAGCAGCGTCGGAAGGATCCATTACATCGACGAAGGCAGTGGTACACCGATCATCCTGTTCCACGGTCAGCCGACATGGAGCTTTCTCTATAGAAAGATCGTGGAGAGGCTCGCTGACGGGTTCCGATGCATTGCGCCCGATTATCCGGGCTTCGGATTGTCAGTCCGTCCAGCTGAATACCAATACACGCCAGCGGAACACGCCACAGTGATCGGAGAACTGGTGGACGCTCTGGAACTCGACGGCTTCCTGATCATGGGGCAGGACTGGGGAGGACCGATCGGCCTATCGATTGCAGGGGATCGATCAGAACAGGTGAAGGGCTTGGTTCTAGGCAACACCTGGTTCTGGCCGGTGTCCCTTAGCGCACGGATATTCAGCACGATTATGTCGACAGGGTTCATGCAGCACCAGATCGTCGAGAAGAACTTCTTCGTCGAAAAGATCATGCCCTTCGCCATGAAAAAAAAGCTGACTGAAGATGAGTTCGATCATTACCGAAAGGCGCAGCCGACCCCTGAGCTTCGAACGGGACTAGGCGAGTTCCCTAGACAACTTACTCGCTCGGAGTCCTTCCTCGAGAATCTCGAGAAAAGGGTGTTATCACAGCTTGCATCGAAGCCGACCTTGCTGACATGGGGAATGGGGGATATGGCGTTTAGACCTCGCCAATATATTCCGCAGTTGCGGATGCGGATGCCCCAAGCAGAAGTGGTGGAGCTACGGCGTGCCAAGCATTACATCCAGGAGGACGCACCGGACGAAATCGCGGGAGCCATTCGAGGAAAGTTCGGGTAGGAGCAGGATGATTTCTCAACCGTGATCGTGGTGATGTGAATCACGGACCTCTTCGAGGGCCTTGTCGAGATCTTCCTTCAACACTACGCCGATGAGAACGCCCTCTGATGTCGTAACCGGAGCAGTGTCGAGGTCGTGTTGCTTCATGAACTCGGTCATCTCCGGGGCAGAAACGTTCGGCCGGAAGGTAGATGGTCCGGGCTTCATGATCGACTCAACCGTGGCTTCTGGATCCGAGTCCAGCTGCGATTTGTAGAGGCGTCCCAGCACTACTTTTTCGTCGTTGACGACAATGGCTGTGTTCCATCCGTCTGTTTCCACTCGAGCTTTTACCTCTTCCAATCGTTCCTGCAATCCCGCAACAGGCACATCCTTGCGCGACACTTCTCCGATCGTTGGGACCTTTGCGAGTGTCCCTTCGGTGGGGAGCCCCGACGCTGCCCAGTCGGCAAGCCCGTTCGCGTACTCGTAGACGTTCTTGAAACCAAGATCTTCGAGCCGCCACGCGGCTCGTGGGCTCATGTCTCACTGGGTATCCCAACAGTAGGTGATGACCGGGCTCTCGCGGTCGAGCTCCTTTAGCGCTCTCGAATCGATCTCCTTCAATGGAATGCTGACGGCACCGGGAAGGTGCTGCTCTTCGTACTCCTGCTTCGGTAAGACGTCGACTATCTGGGCACCCTCCTGGATCAGCTTCTGTACTTCATCTCGATCGATCACTTTCGGCATCTGACCTCCCTAATCTCCTCAGTAGTCGTCAAACGGCGCGGGAGAAACTTTCTGCATAGGCCGTGGTCCATGCTCCGGGCAGCACTCCTTGTCGAAGCCGGTTTCAATAAGGTCGCGTGGTAAGAGCCAAGAACAACCCTCGCAGTAACAGTCGCCGAACCTGATCCATCGGGCGTCGGGGATGTCTGCTCCCCGTCTTACAGCCTGTTCGCAACATTCACATCTCATCGGAACCGTCCCGTCTCAACCGAGTTCGATTTCGTCTCCATCCTCCCGTTCTCCGAGACTCTGTGCGAATTGGGAGAGCCGCGAGATCGCCTGCTGGTCCAGGGGGCCGAGTTGCTGAAGCGAATTCTTAAGACGTTTGTAGGTCTCGAACTCAAGCCCGCATCGTCTGCACATCTCCAGGTGAGCAGCCACTCTTCGAGCCGTCACATCGTCACGCATTTCGCCGTCGATGTAGGACTGAAGGTGCTTCATGACCTCAGCGCAGGTCGCGGTGTCACTCGTAGTTTTGGCTCGCTTGAACCTCATACCTGTCCCCCCTCGACAAAGAGTTCTTCTGATTTCAGCCCTTCTCGAATCCTGGTTCTTCCCCGGTGCAGCCGGCTCATCACCGTACCGACCGGCACTCCGAGACGCGCCGCCGCTTCCGCGTAGCTCATGCCACTTATGTCAACGAGGGCCACCACCTCTCGAAACTTCCCGGGCAGTTCTTCGAAAGCAGCCGCCACCGCCCCATCGAAAGCCTGATCGACCACCTGGAACTCGGGGCTATCCCGATGGTCTGACACGCTCTCGGGATTGCCGGATTCATCGACGTCTGAAACAGGAAGCGGCACTTTCTTGCGGACCTGATTGGCAAGGGCGTTGCGAAGAATGGTGAGAAGCCAAGCTCTCGGATGGCGTCCGTCGAATCGTTCGATGGCACGAAAGGCTCTCAGCAGAGTCTCCTGAACGAGATCCTCGGCGTTCTCGGGCTTTCCGGTCATGGCCAGCGCCACGCGATAAAGGAGCTCCAGCTCGGGAACCACGTATTTATCGAAGCTTGCCTTGCGGCTCCGTTTACTCAACTTGGTCATCGCGCTGGAAACCCCATCGAGCACGAGGATATTCCGATTCGAGTCGTTAGAAGATTGTTTGGTGTCGGGAATGAATGAACCCAGGCCGCGGGTTTTCGTTTACATGACCTTCACTCACACTCAGGCAAGCCGATTTCTGGACGCCCTGGTTGACCAAGAGCTGGACGAATTGACCAGAGAAGCGTTTTCCTCCCACGTGGACGAGTGCCAGGATTGTCATCGCGCCTTTCTCCTCACCTGTCGAATCAAGAATTCGCTTGCCAAGCTGGCTGCGCTGACGGAGCCGGGGCTGGAAGCTTGGATTGGGACAGAAAGAAGAAGATCGTGGAAGAGGCGCGTGCCGTTTCGTCACGGCTGATTGACTAACGGATGATCTTGGTATCGAGCAGGAATGCCGCCCATGCGAACCAGAAAGTATCCACGTGCTCGATCGGTTGAAGCTTCTCGCCGCGCTTCGGTCCAGCCACCGCATTTCCCAAAATGTCCCACTTGGTGCCGGTCAGGGAGTCGACGAATAATCCTCCTTGCGACATGAACTTCGAAGCTCTTCGGTCTACCGAAGCCTTGAAGACCCCCGTCTCACCTACGTCCTTGCCCTCGGGAATCTCGGAGGTGTCGAGGGCGGAGGCCGTCCCCGGGCGGGCAAACACTACGATCGATTGACCTGCCAGCTCTAAGTGCATCACTTTCTTCTTAATCAGAGTGTCGAGCACAACGGCGGCACTCTGTTCCTCCACTCGAATGCCGACCACCCGAGTCATCGCCGGCATCCTTCCGTCGGTTTCACCCTCGAAGAGAAACGGCCTCTTCTCACGGTCGTCATATCCAACGTACGGGTTACGGCCGTAGTCCCGATCGAACCCCGTGTTCTTGCTGAGAACCCACCCGTCCGGATTCGCGTTTCTCCAACTAGCCCACGACACGGTGCTGAGCGGATGTATTTCAAGGGTAGTTCCCGTCAATCTGCCGGCGATGGCCTTGCCTTCGAACTGGCTCCAAAGCGATTCGGTCTGCCGGTCGTACATCACGAGAGCGGAGTTGTATAGCTTCCCCGAGGTTCCGAAGTCGACGATCCTCTCGCCGACGCGGCGATCGAAAGCGGTAGCCGAATTGCACAGAGGGCAGTAGGTCACCGTTACCGGCACCTTTCCCACGGTGTCGTTCACTATCTCGTGCCAGGTAAGGATCTGAGTAGGGTATGCCCTGTTTTCGCCCCCGAGTTCCAACGCCACGACGGGCTCTCTGTCCTTTAGCCACTCGACTTCAGAGGTCCGGTTGAACTTTGGGCGATCGATCGGAGGAATCCCGTCGGGGGGAGGACCGCCCGGGATGATCTTCGATGGATCGACAAGCGGCTCTGGGAGGTCTGGACCGGAAGGGTCCTGGAGGGCGGAAGGGCCGTTCTCTTTCGGGCTCGAAGCTGCTTGAGGAAGTTCGACATCTCGCGCCTCCGGCGACTTCCCAGGGGTGGACACTCTGGAACACGAGGCGGCGAACAGAACGAAAAGAATCAGAGAAGCCGTGAGACGCGGCTGCCTTCCAATTTGCAGAGTCACCTGTTAGGAGACCGAGCTTTTGGCGGGTGGATCTTGCTGCGGCTCGCCCTCTGGTACCTGAGCTCAGAGTTATCGCCTCGGGGAACGACTTCGATCTCTTCCTCAACAAACGGCAGCGGACCCTCGAGCCAGCGGTACTTGATCATGGGGGGGTCTAGCACGACGAGCTCTACGGTTCGCACTTTCTTGCCGGCTGCTTCGAGCTCGAACTCGACTGTCTTTTCCCCATCGCGAGATTCCAGTGTCTTCCCGGCCGAGGAGACAACCTCATAAGGCAGGGGTGCCGGAGCCCTGACCGCCAACTGCTGACTCTTGAGCTCTCTAGGCCGACGCATCGGAGGTACGCCTCCCTTCCCTGGGCAGGTTTCGTTAAGGGAACCCGAGTCCTCCTCCCAAAATTCCCCACAGTTAATGGGCAAGCCGGGAATGAAGAGCCGGTCTGGCGGGTTTGGGGGACAACTTCGTTTCGAGCCAAGTGGCGCCGTGCGCCAGGAGGGAGGCCAAGGTGGAAGACATCCAATCCCCGCGGGTGAACCGAAGGCAGTTTCTTGGTAAGGCGGCCCGCGCCTCGCTCCTGACCTTATCGCTTCCGGCCCTGCTGGAAGCCTGCACTACGGATCGTGGGGACCTGCGAACCCGGACCACTTTTACCCCTGACAGTTTCAAGGAGAAAACTAAGGCCATACAAGCACAGGCCGAAAAGCTAGTTGGCGACGTTCTCGATTTTCAGCTCACCTCCGACGACTGGGAGGGAGTATTCGGGTTCGCCAAGTTCTTCATGAAATGACTCATCCGATTCTGCTTCTCGCCGGGATCTTCAATCTTCCAGAAATCGTGCATGTAGAGAGCTGTTGGAATGAGAAACACGACTAGGAACAGCGCGCCCAGATCTCCCCAAACCCCGAGAAGCACCATAAGCCCTGACTCCCTTCGCTCATTTCATCATTTGGTAGGCGATCGTGGTCGCGGTGGCGTAGACCGCGTGATGAAAGGCATCGATAGCAAGGGCTTCTTTTCCCCATTCCTTTACGGGAGGCGTAACCCCCAAGGCAGGCTGCATCACGAGCGCGTTACCCCACACCGCGGCAAAGTGGGTGGCCGTACCCGTCAGGCCGTTTAAGCCCAAAGCGCCGAGCATGGCCCTGGGGATTCCCCAGGTGGTTCCGTAGGCGAAATGGACGAGATTCGAGAAGCGAACCTTCTCCTCTTTGCCGCGTGGCTGAACCCCTAGGACCTTCCCGGCGGCGTCACCCGGAACCGTGCTGGGCTTTCGTCCTCTGAGCTTCATCTCGAGAGTGCTCGAAATCGTCATCGCTAGGGTTCCCACCAGACCGGCGATGATTCCCCTGCCCAGTTGGGTAGCGAGACGATCGAACTTCCTACTGTGCTCCATGTAACTGCCTTTCTGATCTAGCGAGATACATCCATTTAAGAATCTGCCCGGTCAAACGTCGTACAAATCGGCGAGTCTTTTGCGGAGCGCCGGCTCGGACAAGGCCCCCGAGGCCACATCGAGCACCTCTCCTTTCTCGTTATAGAAAGCAGTAAGAGGCATGCCGAACCCTCCAAGAGCTTGGTGGAGGTCGTTTTCCGCAGCACCTATATCCTTAGCCAGTGGCCAGTGATCGATCTCGAACCGACGCGCCATCTCGAGGCCCCGACCTCCATCCTGGGTATTTACACCCACAAAGATGATTCGCCCTTCTAGTTCCTTGGAGATCGCGGAGAAATGGGGGAGTTCGAACTCACAAGGGCCGCACCAGGACGCGAAGAAGTTCAAGACCACCGGTTCTCCCCGAAAATCCTGCAGCCGGACCCTTCCCTCGGAGCCGAGTGCCGGCAGGTCCCAGTTTTTGGTATCCGAGGAGCCGTCTTGCCCACCGCTATCCGATGCGATGAACAACACTCCGAGCAAGGCCACCACGGCGAGTAGGATCCCTGCGTTGACCCAGCGGGATCGCTCGCCTCTAACCTTCCTTTCAATCAGGGCGCGCTCCATCCGATCACTCACGTATCGGAAACCCCGACCGAAGCACGCTAATTCCGCGGGCGATGCCCTGGCGGGCGATGAAAGTTGGAATACCCCCGGATTAAAGCGGGTTCCGTGAACAATGCTGATCCACTTGGGTGAGGGCGACACGGCAGTAGAGGCTCCAGCAGAGGACGGGCTTTGGGTCCCCCTCGACATCGTTGCTGCGGCCTTGGAGCTAGAGGTCCGAGACCTCGAAGAGGAATCGATCGGATTCTGCCCGAGCGATGACATCTGTGTCCCGGTTCCGCAGTCCGCACTGACGACCCAGAAGGGCGTCACGGCGATCCGGCTCCAAGATCTGGCCGCCTCCCTTGGGCTGGCGATCGCATCAGACACGGATCACGCCGTGGTACTGACCGGCGCCGTTAGAACCGTCTCTTTCGCACAGCTCGGCGCACCGCTCGTAGCCCAGCTTCCCAACGTTCACACCGGTGAAGTCGAGCCGCTCGGGCATCCCGGCAAAAAGACAGCGATCTTCGCTTGGGCCTCTTGGTGAACCTGCCGGCATCAGCTGCCCGGGTGGCAGCAACTTCATGAGGAGTTCGGCGACAGCATCGGATTTACGAACGTAGCCGTAGATTTCCAAGGAGCGGAAGTCGCCCGGCCCTGGGTCGAAGCAGCCGAGATAACGTTTCGCTCCCTGGTGGACCGGCAGGGAGACCTGCTCAAGTTGATGGGTCTGACTTTTGTGCCCATAGCGGCCTTTCTCGATGCTAAAGGAGACCTGGTCGAACCCCCAACTCCCATCGACATTCGCCAGCCCCAGATGCGGGAGGCCATCGTCGCCTGGGCCGATGGAGAGCAGGATAGTCCCGGTTTCGTTCATGACGCGCGCCGAGCGGACTCCGCGACTGCCTATGTAGAGGCCAGGGCCTTCGTACGGCTGGCCAATCTCGCGATCGCCGATGGACGAAAGAGCGACTCGGCCTCCCACCTAAAAGAAGCGTTGAAAAGAGACCCCGAGAATTGGCTCATACGAAAGCAGATCTGGGCCATAGAGCACCCTGCGCGCTTCTATCAGGGCGACATCGATCTCGAGTGGCAGAAGGAGCAAATCGACCAAGGAGGACGAGGTTGAGGACTCCGGTCACCAAACGACACAGTGAAACCTGCCTAATCCGTACTCGACTACCCTTCTAGCGAACGGGAATCCCGCCCGCCGCGATCTCGGGCTCAAGAGCTCTCGAGCGAACTCCTGCCAACCCTAACCACGCCCCGAGAGTTGCTCCATACAAAACATGCTCGATCGAGAAAGTCGGCCACCCGACCATCGTCGGCATGTCGCCTTGCCCGATGATGGGCAGGGCAATGAAGCTCATGAATGCCATGACCGCGAGCCCGTAGATCGCTCCCAGAAGGATCAAGCTCGCTCCGCCGATACGGATTCGACTAACCAGCAACGCAAACAAGACCCCCCATCCGATGGCTGTAACCATATGGATCATCATGCCGAGCGCGGCGGGTCCGGCGGAGAAGTAAAAGGTGCCGCCATCCATCGAAGACTTCATCTCCTCTGGCCCGATGAGGAAGGCCGCGATGTGATACATGGGGGTGAAGAACCCGGTCCCTAGATAGGTTGCTCCCGCGATCATGGCGAACATGGCCATGACGATCCCGCCGACAAGCCCCCCCACGATTCCGCGGGTAATAGTTGATCGTTCCATAACGACCTCCTTTGCCGTATTGGCCTGGAAACCCGACTTCGCCTCCAGCTATTCCGCGGAATAGCTATAGGGGCTAAATGGGTTTCCTTGTGAAAAGCGATCACGAAGGGAGGAAGGGCACCTTGCTGGTGCCCGAAAGAAAATGGGAACTACGCGAAAGGTCACTGACGGTGACTTCGAAAATCAGGTGCTGAGCTCGGAGAGACCAGTACTGGTGGACTTCTATGCCGACTGGTGCGGACCGTGCCACATGGTAGCTCCAGAGGTGGAGGCGATTGCCGATGAGATGAATGACCGTCTCAAGGTTGTGAAGCTGGATATAGATGCCAACCCCAAAACGGCTGAGAGATTCGGCGTAATGTCGATCCCGACGCTCGTGCTCTTCAGCGGTGGAGGAAATGAGGAGTTGAGGATCATAGGAGCACGCCACCGAGACGACCTGCGGAAGGAAATTGAACCAAAGCTATCCGCAGGCGCGACCGGGTGAAAGATTGATTAACTCTGAAGGAGTAAGCGAGTGGGGATATTGAGCCGATCGAAAACCTGCGTTCATTACAGCGGCGAGAGCGCGGCCCCGCGCGCGAAGGCTTGCGAAGGGTGTGGGAGCACCTTCAATTTGAGGGTCTGCACCGAATGCGGCCATGTCGGGTGTTGCGAGTCGCAGCAGGCTCACAATACGCAGCACTCCCGACAGGCTGGCCATCCTGTCATTAAGTCCTTGCCACTAGGTAAGGGCTCCTTCACGTGGTGCTACGAGTGCCGAGCATACGTCTAGTCAAACTAAACGGAATCCAGGCCGCAGGCCCTGGATCGTCGCCAGGTAGAAGAAGTAAGCAGCGATCCCAAGAAGAAAGAACGATGTGAGGCGTTGGGAGATACGAAGAGCGCGCGGGCTAACTTTCCATCCACTCATGACGAACCAGACCAGACCCACGAGGAAGCCGGCATGCCCGATGCCGAAGGCGAGCATGACAAGGGCGCTGTAGATGGTGTTTCCGAATGTTGCCGCTGATGCCGCCACACCGATCACCACCCCGGCGCATGCAGGACAGTTCACCAATCCTGCCGGGATTCCGGCAAGGAAAGCGCCAAGAGCGGTGAGGTTTCTCCTTGTCGGCATCGCGCAGGCAGCACAGAAGGACGACGGCGTCAGCAGCAGGAACAGTGCGAATCCAGATATGAGAATCCCGAGTGTCAGATAGCCAATTCCCGAATAGGGCCTGAGAATCGATTCGGTGAGGTTATCTATTCGACTGGCGACGACTCCCACAGCGGTATACACCACTACCATTCCGGCTCCGAAAGCCGCGGCCACCTTGACTGCGCCGCCCCGCGCGGCCAGTGCCCCGGCACTTCCGAACCCGATAAAAGTGCCGAGTATCGGAAGCGCGGCGGGGTTCGCGCTCAAAAGCGCGCCCATGATTACCGCCACCGGGATCCCGAGCCACCAAGTGCTCTCGATCAGGCTAAAAGGATCAATGTCGCACCTCCGCCGAGTTCGTCCCTTAGGAGAACCCGAAAACATCGAATTCAATTCCTTTGAGACTCCAAGGTTTAATCTATCTGCATGAATTTGAAGACAGTCGAGCTTTCGGCGGACATGAATTGCCGGGCTTGTCAGTACCGGATTACCGGAGCCCTGAAACAACAGGATGGGGTCAAGTCCAATAAGGCGGACTTCCGGACCCAGAAAGTAACCATTGAGTTCGATCCGTCACAGATAGACGAGACCGAACTCCGCCAAGTTATCGACAACGCCCTTAACCACGGCCTCTCGCTCGAGTAGCGCTTCGTGCCTTTCCTTGGCTCCCGTCCCGGTCGAAGATACGCCTTACTGGTCGCGGTTACTGCAGGGGTGTCTGTTGTCGGTTATGCGGGCTATGTTCTCTACCCGCGCTTCGACCTTCCGGCTGTAGCTGGAGGAAGTCTGTTCCTTCTCGCGGGCGCGGCTGGTGTGGCTTCGTTCTTCTCTCCTTGCTCGTTTCCTTTGGCCGTGACCATCCTCGCGCGTGAAGCGACAGGTAAAGACGACGCGCCCTCCGTCACTCGCCTCACGCTGTGGGTCGGACTCGGAGCGCTTACATTCTTGCTTCTCGCAGGCCTACTGATCGCCGCCGGTGCCGGAGCGTTCTTCAAGCAGGTGACCTTCACGAGCACTGCAGGCATCACGATCAGGACGGTAGTGGGATCGCTTCTTATCCTTCTCGGCTTGATTCAGCTCAATGTGCTGCCCGTTTCCTTTCATCGCGTAGAGGAGGCGGCGCGTCCCCTTCTCGCCAGACAGGCCAGGCTGCGTAGCAGTAAACCCGCACTCGCCTTTGGTTTGTTCGGATTCGGTTATCTTCTCGCAGGCTTCGGTTGAACCGGGCCGATTCTGGCCGGTCTGGCTACGCACGCGCTGACGGTGGGAGGGGCCTCATCCGCCTTGATTGCATTCATCGTTTCTGGAGTAGTGCTTGCTGCAATGTTCGTCGGTCTATCGTTTGTTGTGGGATCGGTGCAGGAGAAGACCTTGCAGCGGATCCGAACCAGCGCTCGAGACGTCAAGATGTGGGGCGGGTGGATCCTCATCACAGTTGGTTCCTGGTTCATAGTGCTCGCGATCTGGGCAGAGTTCTTCGCCAAAATCTTTCCCGTCTAGGAAGGAATCGGGTCTCTCATACGCTTCGATGCTCGGGGAGCCTTCCTGCGACGCCAGTTGAGACTGCCATCCTTGAGTTGGGAGTTAACTCCAAGGTCTATGCTTTTCCCATGGAGGCTTTGAGAATATCCGGGATCTTCTCGAGATCAAGTCCCATGGGAAATGTCATCCGGGGATGAGTAATCAACCCGATCATCACTCGAGCATGGTTCACGACAAGAACGACGGGCATGACCGCCATGCAGGCCACTCCGTCGATATGTTTCGAAACCGGTTCTGGGTTTGCCTTCTGCTTACAGTGCCGATCCTCATCTACGCCGAGATGCTGTGGCACTGGCTAGGTGTTCGTCCGCCGTCGCTTCCCGGCGAGAAGCTTGTGCCTTTCGCCCTCGGGTCGGTCGTCTATATCTACGGAGGCATGGTGTTCCTCCGTTCCGCACTGGGGGAGTTGCGTTCGCGAATACCAGGGATGATGACGCTCGTCTCCGTCGGTATCACTGCCGCCTACGTCTACAGCGCGGCCACCACGTTCGTTCTTCCGGGCGAAGGCTTCTACTGGGAGCTTGCGACTTTGGTCGACATCATGCTCCTTGGTCACTGGATCGAGATGCGCGCCATCGGCAGGGCGAGCGGCGCCCTGGCAGAACTGGCCAAGTTGATTCCCGACACGGCCGAGCGATTGAACGACGGAGGAACAGAAGAAGTCTCGGTTTCTGAATTGTCCAAAGGGGACGTTGTTCTGGTTCGCCCAGGCTCGCGGGTCCCCGCGGACGGGGAGGTGGCAGACGGCGAATCTCATCTTGACGAGTCGATGCTCACGGGGGAGTCCAAGCCGGTTCGTAAGAAGGCGGGCGATCGGGTGGTTGCCGGATCAGTCAACCAGGAAGGATCTCTACGAGTACAGGTCACCAAGGTTGGAGAGGAAACGGCACTTGCAGGGATCGCCCGCCTAGTCGAAGAAGCCCAGGCTTCCAAGTCGAGAGCGCAGGCCATCGCAGATCGCGCGGCCATGATTCTCACCTACGTTGCGGTCGGAGCTGGTGGACTTACCGCCATCGCCTGGGCGCTCGGTACGCAGCAGAGTACAGATTTCGTAATCGAGCGCTCAGTCACGGTCATCGTCATCGCATGCCCTCATGCTTTGGGTCTGGCGGTTCCACTAGTCATTGCTATCTCGACAAGTTTGGGAGCCCGAAACGGCCTCCTCGTGCGAAATCGTCTGGCGTTGGAGCAGGCGCGCAATCTCGATGTGGTTGTGTTCGACAAAACCGGAACCCTGACGCGAGGCGAGCTTGGTGTCGTTGATATCTCGACAACTGATGGGACCTCACAGGACTCGGCACTCGAACTGGCCGCGGGTTTGGAGGCCGACTCCGAGCACTCTCTAGCCCGTGCGATTGTTAGCGAGACGCAAGCCCGAAAATTGACACCTAGGTCCATAGAGGGTTTCGAAGCCATAGCCGGAAAGGGAGTAAGAGGGAGGATCGAAGGAAAAGATGCTTACGTCGGAGGACCTCGACTCCTGGAGAGTTTGGATGTGAATAAGGACAAGGAACTCGAGAAATGGGCTTCGAAGCAGTCGGCCGATGGCAAAACAGTTGTGTACCTTGTCCAGGATGGCTCTACTGTCGCTGCATTCGCGTTGGCTGACGTTATTCGAGATGAATCCAGAGAAGCTGTAGCCAATCTCAAGAAAATGGGAATGAAAGTCGCCATGATCACAGGTGACTCCGAGGACGTGGCGCGCTGGGTCTCCGACCAACTCGAAATCGACGACTTCTTCGCGGAGGTGCTTCCGGAACACAAGTCGGAGAAGGTCAAGGATCTCCAAGCTCAGGGCAAACAAGTGGCGATGGTTGGCGATGGGGTGAACGATGCTCCTGCCCTCGCGCAGGCCAACGTGGGGATAGCCATAGGCGCCGGGACGGATGTGGCGATCGAAACTGCGGACGTCGTTCTGGTAAGCGATGATCCTCGGGATGTTGGCAGCGTGATCGAGCTCTCACACGCGAGCTACCGAAAGATGCTTCAAAACTTGGGATGGGCAACCGGGTACAACGTGGTCGCCCTGCCGCTTGCAGCAGGCGTTCTGGCGCCTATAGGAGTGATTCTGGCCCCGGCCATTGGGGCCGTTCTAATGTCCATCAGTACAGTCGTGGTCGCGCTCAATGCCCAGCTTCTTAGGAGACTGTCTCTATGACTCTGCTAGTACTGTTGACCACTGTTGTTATCTTGTCCAAGCCACCTAATAAGAAGGAGGATGAATATGGAAATTGATCCTGTCTGCAAGATGGAGGTCGACCCGGAGAATCCACCGGGAGGTCGGACAGAACATGATGGCAAGACCTATTACTTCTGCAGCCCCGGTTGTCGCAAGAGTTTCGAGGATGATCCAGCGAAATATCTGACGTCTAACTGAGAGAGACATGGACAATCCGCCGCCAGTTGAGACTCCCGCATCGCCACCAAAGGCGCCGAGATGGGTGAAGGTGTTTGCGATCATCGCGATCGTTGTTGTTCTTATCGTGGTCGTCGCGCTCGTTGCCGGGGGTGGCAAGCACGGTCCGAGGCGCCACATGCCGGACGGCGACAACGGAGAACACAATCCTCCTGCGCAGTACGGTCCCTAGGCCCTCGCCGGCCTCTGCCGTGGTGATGAATCCGGGTCTTCGCAAGTTCACGCTAAGCATTCATCTAACTTTCTCCGTGGGATGGATCGGTGCCGTCTTTGTGTACCTGGCTCTCGGCGTCGCAGCCGTGACTAGCCCGGAGGCCCAGACGGTTCGTGCGGCTTGGGCGGTGATGGAACTGACCGGCTGGTACGTCATCGTTCCCATGGCCATCGCCGCGTGGCTGACCGGGATCGTATTGGCGCTCGGTACCAAGTGGGGCCTGTTCCGGCACTACTGGGTGTTGATTTCGTTCGTATTGACTACGTTGGCCGCAATCGTGTTGGTCCTGCACATGCCAGACGTGAGCGTAATGGCGGCAGCGGCTCAGGGGGCGGACGGGGATGCGCTCGAAGAACTAGGAGGCGATCTCTTACACCCGGGACTTGGCCTGATGGTTTTGCTCGTGGTTCAGGTCCTCAATCTTTACAAGCCGCAAGGCTTGACCCGTTACGGATGGCGCAAACAGCAAGAGTATCGTTCTTCAGCTACTGACCCGAACTAGACGCAGAGAGCCTCACTTTGTGCGGCCGGCGGCCCTGTTGTACTGCCGGACTGAGAGGGGAATGAATACGACAAGGATGATTCCCACCCAGATGAGCGTGTATGCGATTGGATTGGCCAGAGACCACACATCGGGCTGAGGCAACGAACCAGTGTTCCCAAATGCCTCCCGCGCGGCCTGAGCCACCGCCGAGACGGGATTCCACTCCGCGAAGGTCTTCAGTGGACCGGGCAGTAAATCGCTTCGTACGAACGTATTAGCGATGAATGTCATTGGAAAGATGAACATGAACGAGGCGTTCTGAACGACCTCGGGGCTCGATACTTTCATGCCAACGAAGGCCATGATCCAAGAGATCGCATAGGCGAACAGAAGCAGGGTGAGGAAGCCTCCGATCGCTTCGAAAACACCAGTTCTTATGCGCCACCCTACGACAAGGCCAGCTATGGTCATCACGAGGATAGAAGTCATGTTGTAGAAGATGTCACTTCCCGTGCGGCCGACCAGAACGGCCGAACGCGACATCGGCAGCGACCGGAATCGATCGATGATCCCTTTGGTCATGTCGTCAGCGAGACCGGCTCCTGTGAAGGTCGAGCCGAAGATAACCGTTTGGACGAAGACTCCTGCAATCAGGTACTCGCGGTAGGTCGTGCCTGGGATCTCAATCGAGCTGCCGAACACGTAGGCAAAAAGCACCACAAACATGATCGGCGACATCGTCGTGAAAATGAGAATCTCTGGGACGCGTTTGATCTTGATCAGATTTCGCTTCGCGACAACGGCGCCATCCGCCAACGCAAGGGCTACGTTTCTCATCGTGCGTCCTCCCTTTCGCGTTCATGACTCGACTCATCGAGTTCATCGGCAGTGGATTCCTCAACTTCTTCTGCATGGTGTCCGGTTAGCGAAAGGAATACATCGTCCAATGTGGGACGCCGCAATCCGACGTCTACCACGGAGATGTTGGCCTCAGAGAGTCGCTGGAGCACGTGTCTGAGAACATCCGCCCCGCCTGTGACCGCCGCCGTCAGCCTGCGTGTTTGCTCGTCGACCTGGACCTCTCCTACCGAAAATCCGGAGAGGATCGCTTGAGCCGGGGGAAGGTCAGCAGCGTTCGCGAGGACTGTCTCTACTCTCTCTCCGCCTATCTGCGCTTTCAGCTCGTCGGCAGTTCCTTGAGCTATGGCTCTTCCCCTGTCGATGACGACGATGTCGTTCGCGAGACGGTCAGCTTCCTCCATATATTGAGTTGTGAGCAGGACCGTCGAACCACCTCGCACTAACTCCTGAATCGTGCTCCACATCTGGGCTCGACTTCGAGGGTCCAATCCAGTCGTCGGCTCGTCCAGGAACAGGACTTCCGGCTCGGCAACGAGTGCCGCGGCGAGGTCGAGGCGGCGCCGCATTCCTCCTGAATAAGTCTTCACCGGTCTGTCACCGGCCTCGGTGAGTTCAAATCGACCCAACAATTCGCGTGCACGCGCTTTAGACCTCCGCCTCCCGAGGTGATAGAGACGAGCGACCATGTCGAGGTTCTCGTACCCGGTCAGATGCTCATCCACAGCGGCGTTCTGTCCGGATAGCCCGATACGTTCCCGAACCTTGTCGGGTTGTGTCCGAACGTCCAACCCGGCGACTTCGACGGAACCCTCGTCGGGTTCTAGCAGAGTTGTCAGAATTCTGATCGCAGTGGTTTTTCCAGCTCCGTTGGGTCCGAGCAACCCGAGAACGGTCCCCTTGGGAACCAGCAAGTCCAGGCCATCCAGCGCAACTACCTTGCCGTAGTGCTTCACCAGGCCAGACGTCCGAATCATGTGAGTCACGAGGACTTCCTCTCTCTGAAATGTCTTCTCTCACTCAGTGTGATCAGACTGGTCGAGAAGTTGAAACTAGTCGGGGCTCTCAGGCATTCCCAATCGGCTGGGATCGATCAGCGGGAAGGAACGACTTGGGGGTACCCCTCTTCCAAGGGATGCGTGAGTCTAGTAAGTTGGGGCCGCTTGAAAGGAGATTTGAATGAACTTTAGCAGTGTATTGATCGGGTCCGAGAATCCCAAGAGGCTTGCAGACTATTACCGGGGATTGTTCGGAGAACCAAATTGGGATGAGGGTGGTTACACCGGGTGGATGATTGGCAGCGGAGGGCTGAGCGTTGGGCCACACGATGAGGTGAAAGGTAAGAACTCGCAACCGGGAAGACTCATCCTGAATATCGAGTCTGACGACGTGAGAAGCGATTTCGATCGGTTTAAAGCTGCAGGAGCCCAGGTTGTCCGAGAGCCCTATCAAATGGAGGGCTGGGAGGGATGGATCGCCACTCTCTCGGATCCCGACGACAACTACTTCCAGCTCATGAGCCCGATGAGTGGTGAGCCAACAGGAGATTGATTTCCCCGCTCAGATAGGAACTCGGGCAGTCACTCCTCCGTCCACGAGGTAGGTAGCGCCCGTTATGACGGATTTGCCTAATGCCTTGGAGATAGGGCTGGTCGTTACTGCCCTGGGCTTTGGATTCCGCCACGGCTTCGACTGGGACCATATCGCCGCAATCACCGATATTACGAGTTCGCAGGTGACCCGCAAACGATCGATCTATTTCGCAACTCTCTATGCCCTTGGTCACGCAATCGTCGTATTCGCACTTGGGTTCGCGGCGATCGTGTTAGCCAGCAGGATTCCCGACTCCATCGATTCGGCGATGGAGCGCGTGGTCGGAGTAACTCTGGTTCTGCTAGGGGGTTACGTCTTTTACGGGCTGGTTAGGCATGGGCGGGATTTCCGAATGCGCAGTCGCTGGATGTTGATCTTCGATGGCATCCACAAGGGCCTCCGCTGGACCCGGGCGAGGATGGGCCGGGAAGGTCGAGGATTCGATATAGAGCACGAGCACCACCATGAACATGAAGTGGATGAAGAACAGACGCATCGTCACACTCACCGGCACAACTTGTCGGTTTCGAACAAGTCGTTCATGAAATATGGGAGTGCTACTTCCCTCGTTGTTGGGATGATCCACGGGATCGGCGCGGAAACTCCGACGCAGGTCTTGATCTTCCTAAGCGCCGCGGGGGCAGGGGGCACGGCGGCAGGGGTGTTGCTTCTAATTGTCTTTCTCGTTGGATTACTTGCCGCGAACAGCCTCATAGCCGTGGCGGGAGCTTTTGGATTCCTGGGGGCCGAGAGAAGTTTTCCGATTTACGTGACGGTCTCGGTGCTTACGGGTGTCTTCAGTCTAGCGCTCGGAGTTCTTTACGTTCTGGGCAGAGGAACTCTTGTGCCGGCAATCTTCACTGGCTAACGCGTTGGACGTAAAGCAGATTCTGGATCTCTTTAGTAATCATCCGGCCGTCGCCTCGGTCGAACTGATTGGTTCTCGGGCTCGAGGGGACGCAATGCGATTTTCTGACTGGGATTTCGGGCTCAAGGTGCATGACTTTCCTTCATTCGCTAACGACATAGCGGCCTTGGTCGCGCCGCTGAGGCCGCTGGCCAGGCAGTGGGATCGTCTCAGCGAAATCAAGTGCTACATGCTGGTCGTGCACGGTCCCGTCAAGGTGGATTTCCTGTTCCCGGATGAGCCCAACGAGCAAAGTGGGCCTTGGCGAGTCAGCAAGGATTCCTTGGAGCAAATAGATGCACACTTCTGGGACTGGGTCCTTTGGCTTGCCAGCAAGCAGTTTCGAGGAAATCTAGAACTGGTAAGCACCGAGCTCGCCAAACTCTTCGATCACATTCTCCAACCAATGCTCGTCCAGCAACCCCCGCAGACGATTTCGGATGCCACCAACGATTACAAGAAGGCTCGAGGGGATTTTGAAGCGCGATTCCGGATATCCATGAACACAGAACTTCAGGATGAAGTTGAACCTCTTATTTCTGAGGCATTGGAGAGCAGATGATTTGACAAAATTTCTTGTCTAATGTAAAGATATCGGCATGTCCTCCTCAGTAGCCGTTCTCTCCGAACAATCGCAGTTGCGAGCAGTTCTTTCTCCTCTACGGCGCCGGATCCTGCTGCTTCTACGTGAACCGGATTCGGCAACCGGCTTGGCCAGACGCCTGGGTCTGACCCGTCAAAAGCTCAACTACCACCTCCGGGCACTCGAGGAAGCCGGCCTGGTGGAACTCGTCGAGGAGAGACCGCGGCGCGGCTTCGTCGAACGCATCATGAGGGCGTCCGCGAAGTCGTTCGTTATCGGGCCCGAGGGAGCAGGTATCCATGAGCTCGCCACGACCGGCGACCGAATGGCTTCCGATACCCTTCTTGCCTCAGCGGCGAGAACCCTTTCGGACGTCTCCATATTGAGAGAACGAGCGGACGCCGCTGGGAAACACCTCTTGACCATGAGCATCGAGGGAGAAGTCGTCTTCCCTTCCCCTCTTGCTGCGAAGTCGTTTGCCGAGGAGGTCGCCAGAGCGGTCGCCAAGATTGCCGAGCACCATGCGGCCGGGGGGAAGGGACGGAAGTACCGGTTCACTTCAGGTTTACATCCAGTGATCACCAAGACACCAGTGGAAGCCCGAGTGGATTCGGTTCCAGTTCGAAAGAGGAGAAGGAAGGGTTGAGATGGACGAGAGATCACATACGCACGAGATCGAGATCGACGCATCTGCGGAAGAGGTTTGGAACGCCGTTACCAATCCAAGCGAGATTCGGAAATATTTTGACGAAGTAGGAGAGCTCGAGCCAAGGGAGGGAGGTAAATTTCGCTTTTCCATGGCGGATGAAGAGGTCTCACGAATCGAAGTTTGGGATCCGCCCCGCCGCTTCAAGGTAGCCAGCCCTCCGACTCCGGCGCCAGGGGGTGGGGGGACACCCGAGAGGGCGGCGCAATCCTTCGATTACACGATCGAGAGTCGCCGGGGCAAATCCATCCTTCGGATGACACACTCGGGTATTCCCACTGACTCTTCCTGGGATCCCTACTACGACGCCACCCAAAATGGCTGGGGCTCTGTCTTTCGGACCATGCGCCACATCGTCGAGGAGAAGGTGGGACAGGACGTCAACAAGTTCACAGTCTTTGGCGGCACTGATCTCAGCATTGAGGAGGTTTGGAAGCGAGCGTTCGGCAAAGGTGGAATCTTTGGGGAGATCGTTGATCTTGGGAATGAGCGGTTCGAACTGAAGACATCCTTGGGCCACCAATGGTCGGGTAAAGTGCTTCATCGGCGTGATCCAGGGGCCTCCGGCCATGACGGCGGAACATTGACTCTTGCCGTCGACCAGCTGAATGGGGGGCTCGTATCGGTGGCCACCGAACCGATGATGGGACCAAAGAATATCGCCGCAGCGAACCTTGTCGTATTCGATTCCACTCATGCTGGGGGGGCAGAGGAGTACCGGAAGCTGCTCGAAGAGGCTTTCGAAATCCAGCCCTTAGAAACTTAGCTCAATGAGGTCGTGAGGCCTAGCGCGGTGGACCTGGTCTCTCTAGGTTCAGGCTCTGGAGGTACTGGTATCACCGCTTCCGGGGGAGAAGGCCTACCGAGAAAGGGGAGGCTAGCCTTCTTTTCTTTCGAGGGTCAGAAGAAGATGATTCGATTACTTCTCACGAGAGGGAGCCGTGAAAAGAACGGGTTTGGGCCTCAATTCTGTTCTTCTTTTTTGTCTTTGCCTCATGTTTCAGGCATGCGGGATCGTAAAAGTCTCACGTGCAGAGAGATCTGTGTGGATCGATCCGTGCAAAGCACTGGTCGCTAAAGATGCTGAGATCTTTTTCGAAACCCAAGAGGTCCGGTCTGGCTACCTCGTCTTCTCCGATAATCTCCTTTATTGCTGGTGGGAAAGCGCTCAGGGGGATCCAACCTCGGTAACCAAGACCTTGGGTATTCGGATAGCCAGCCGCACGTCAACTAAGGAAGCCGTAGACGAGTTCCGTGATGAGCAGATCGACCTAGGTGAAACGGGTCACTTTCATACCATCCCTCCCAAACACGTAACTGTTCACTTCTTGAGCAAAGATGGAGCAGAGATCCGAATGTTTCTCACGGACCTCAATGGCGACTTGGCACGTCTTAAGGAAGTTGGAAGATCTCTGGGGCAGAATGTCTTGGAAAGGGTCGAGCGCCTCTTTCCGGGATCGGAGGATCAGATCCCAAAGACGAACGTTCCAAGTCCAGATCCCTGTGGCTTGATTTCTACATCCGAGATCGCCCAAGCATTTGGATTAGGAGCAACCCTGCCTGAGCCAAGGTCATACGAGATTCTGCAGGCTAACGGAGGGGTGTTTGGATGCGACTGGGACTCCGATAATGGGATCGACTTGAGCGAGGTCGGCATCGAACTCGGCACGACCTCGGCAAATCTGCCCCCCGGCGGAGAGAGACTCCGAGGGCTCGGAGACGCCGCTTATCTCTTCCCTCAACAATTCCGCTCACATCAAGTCCTCTTTGCCGAAAAGGACCCCGGCTACTCAATCTCGGTGGTGAAAGGCGATAAGCACCTCTTCCTCTACTCTCTCAAGCAGCCCCACGTGTCTGATGAGCAATTGCGTGAAGCGTTGAAACAGATCGCTACTTTGGCGGCGTCGCGCCTGTAGCAGGCGAACGACGAAAACCCGCGCTTGGTGGGCCTCGGCCGAGTTCCCTTTACGCGTCCCCGCGATCTATAGTTTCTCCGTGGAAAAACTACGCTACTCCGTAACCGTCAAAGCGCCCAGGGAAAAGGTTTGGAAAGTTCTCTTCGATGGCGAAACGTACAGGATCTGGACCAGCGAGTTTGCGGAAGGATCTTACGCGGTCACTGATTGGGCGGAAGGGAGCAAGGCCCTGTTCCTCACCCCTTCTGGAGAGGGGATGGTGGCCCGGATCGCAAGGCACGTTCCTAACGAGTTTCTCTCGATAGAACACCTCGGCGTCGTGAAAGACGGTGTCGAGGATAAAGAAAGTGACGAAGTTAAAAAGTGGGCAGGCGCTCGCGAGGATTATCTCCTCCGTGAGACCGACAGCGGCTCCGAACTCTCCGTCGAGATGGATGTCGCCGGCGATGAGAAGCAATCGTTAGAGAAAATCTGGCCCAAGGCGCTAGAAAAAGTCAAAGAACTCGCCGAAGCACCTGCGGGAGACTCGCCTGACTATGGCTGGAATGCCGGGTAGTAATTCTCGGAGCCGATACTTTTCACGTCGTCTGTCCAATTTCCATCGTACACAGGCGTCGGCCCCTGTTTGGGATCAATGAAACTCCAGGCTTGGCGTTTGTAGGTCCAGTTCGATGGGTGTAAGCGATGGGCTTCCCGGAAGTGGAATACCGCGTCCTCGGTAAACCCGGCGCGATGAAGGTGTTGCCCCAACTCGAATTGTGCTGCGGCGGTCGCAATCTCTTGTGACCTCGGATGCGATCTAGCGATGACTTCATCAGGCGTTAGAGCAAAGCGCGAGGCCGAGCCTTTGGCAACCCAGTCGCGGATCGCGCTCACATAGGCATCACCTTCTATTCGCAGTCCCCTCGCGAGTTCGATCAGTTCTACGCGCTCGGGTGGCGTATCTTCGGGGATCGGTACATTGCTGTAGTCGATGGTGCGAGTCCACGCAGGTTCGGCAGGCCGAACGATCATGCCTTCCTCATCGATCCAAACCCCGTTTGGGACGTTAACGATGCCGAACAGCTCGTCGACTACATGTGCCTCATCGATGACCGACGGGTGCTGCGCGTCGGCGTCGAGAACGTATTGGCGACAGGCCTCCGGTCCGCCTGTATCGAGTGCGACCGTTACTACCTCGAGTCCTTTTGGCTTGAGCTCTGTTCTCAATGCCTGCCACCCGGGCAGGTCGTTACGGCATCCTCACCAGGAGGCCCATGCCACCAGTAGAATTTTCTGCCCAAGCAGGAATCGAAGATCGAACGTGCCGCCTCGCATGTCCGGCAGGACGAGGGGCGGAGCCACCGCTGAAGAGAGGGCCCGGCCCCCGGCTTCGGGCCCGAGGCTGTAGATCCGGTGCTGTTCGTTGTAGACGAGGGGCATGCGGAGCTGCTCTGCCAGCAAGCTTGCATCGACTAAGGAGTCTGAACAAGTCTCCGGCGAAATCGGGACGCAGACATCTCCTCTGCACGCTTGCAGCTCTTCGATTTTCCAGCCAGTGCGCTGCTCGATCTCTTCGGCACTAACTCGCAGCTTTTCGAGGATCATCTCTGCACACTTGTCCCTTCCAAACGAAGCTGGCTGCTAAGAAGCTTTAGGCGTGAGGCCAAGATGGTCTAGCAGAGGTCTGGTCTCCGGATCACGGCCGCGGAACTCTCGGAAGATCTCTGAGGGATGGCGACTTCCGCCTAGAGCGAGGATCGTATCTCTGAAACGCTCCCCGACTTCATACGCGTTCTCCCGACCTGCTTCAACGAATGCGTAGTAGACATCTGTGCTGAGCATCTCAGACCACAGGTAGCTGTAGTAGCCGGCGGCGTATCCGCCATTAAAGATGTGCTCAAAGCCGCAGAGAAATTGATCATCCTCTGGAGGCTCGAGTACCAGATTCCTATCGGTGATGATTCGGACAACCTCGTCGAGGGACTGGTCGGAGTCCGGATCGAACCGATCGTGGACCTCGAGATCTAGCTCTGTGTACCAAATCGTGCTAGCCAGCCTGTATCCAGAACCGAAGGTTCTCGAGCCAGCGATGTTTTCGAACAGATCCTCGGGCATTGGCTCACCCGTTTCATAGTCACGCGCAAATGCCATCAGAGTTTCCTTGTCGAAGCACCAGTTCTCCATAAAAGTGCTGGGGATCTCCACGGCATCCCATTCGACGTTGCTGGTTCCAGCAGCCCAGCCGAACTCCACTTTCGTGAGCATTGTGTGAAGTGCATGGCCCATTTCGTGGAACAGAGTCTGCACTTCGATGAAGGTCATGAGTGAGGGGGTGTTGTCCACCGGGGGCAGCTGGTTGCACGCTAGCCACGCCGACGGTACCCGGAGCTCCCCATTACTATCGCGGTGTCGTGAAGTGAAAGAACTTTGCCAGGCGCCGGTCCTCTTTTCTCCCGGGCGTTGGAATGCATCGATGTAGATGTACGCGACATGCTCGTTGGAGGAGTCGAAGACTTTAAAGAGGCGTACTGAAGGATCCCAAACGTCGCCTTCACCATCTGCCGCCTCGAAGCGCACGCCGAACATCTTGCTGCAGAATTCGAACAGTCCGGCGAGTACTTGTTCGAACGGGAAGTAACGTCTCAGCTGTTCTGAGTTGAATCCGTAAAGCTTCTCGCGAAGTTTTTCACTCCAATAGAGCAGATCCCAGACCTTGAGCTCAAATGTGTCGTCGCCGGTTGTCTCACGAGCGAATTGGGCCACTCTTTCTACGTGGCTTTTGGTGCCGTCCTCGGAGGCTTCGCGAAGCTCTGCGAGGAAGCTCCAGATCGTCTCCGGAGAGTCGACCATCTTCTGGACGAAATTCATCTCGGCAAAGTTTCGGTAGCCCAGAAGGGAAGCCTGCTCCTTGCGTAACCGCAAGATCTCTCTTATGACTTCGTTGTTGTCGAATTGCCCTGATGATGCGCGAGTGAAATACGCCCTGTATAGCTGTTCACGGAGTTGCCGATCGTCTGCATTTCGCAGAACCCCGCTCAGGACCGCCCCGTCTAAAGTCGCCTTCCACGGACCAGCTTCCGGGTCGAAATCGGTACTGCCTTCGTCGTCGGCAGCGTTCTTGGCCATGAGACCAAGGATCGGAGGAGCTATCCCCGCGACCTGGGATGGGTCCGTCAGGAGGATCGAGAACTCCTTGGTGTGGTCGAGGACGTTGTTTGAGAACTTTGTGCCGAGGGCAGCTAGGTCGGTTTGTATCTGTTTGAATCGTGCGAGTTGTTCGCCTTCTAGCCCGACGCCGTCGAGCTCTGCTTCCCGGATCTTGGATTCCACCAGCCTTTGCTGAACTGGCGCGAGGTCCTCCCAAGAAGATTCCTTCAGTTTGCTGAGTGCCTCACACAAGGATCGGCTTCGAGAAATGCGCGTGGTCAGTTCGACTATCTTGGGCTGCAGGGCCTCGTGGGCTTCTCTTAGCTCGGAGTTGTCCTTGGTACTCTTTAGCGTGTCTACGATGGCCCATGCATAGAGGAGGGGCTCGACGATGTCGAAGAGTCTGCCCAAACTTCCTTCCCACGTTGGTTCGACAGATAATTCGAAGTCGTCGACCTGACCGGATACCTTGGAGATCAACTCATTCATACTGCCTTCGATTTCACTCGACGAAATAGCCGCAAAGGCGGGCAGGGGATCCATGCTCGAAAGCGCAATCTGGGTATCAGACGTCATGACTCTGGCCTCCTTTTCTCCAGGTCCTTCACAGCTGGACCCTGGATCACCCTACCTTCCAGGTCGAAACGTGAACCGTGACACGGGCAATCCCATGTCTTTTCGGCCGTGTTGAAGGAGACAAGACAACCCATATGAGTGCAGACCGGCGAGACCGCAATGAGGCTGCCGGATTCGTCTCTGTACGCGGCAACTTTGTTGCCATCGACCTGAACCAATCCGCCTTCACCCATAGAGAGCGAGTCCGCGTCAGGGACGGAGAGCGTTCGCAGCCGGTCACCGACCAGGTGGTCAACCGAGTCGACGCCTTGCTCCATCACCTTCTTGGCTGACTTGAGTAGGTCTAGCCTCATTGAATCGAAGAAAGGAGCCCATGGGTTCTCGACGCCGGTGATTCGATCAGACAGGATCATCGCGGCGGCGGTTCCATTGGTCATGCCCCATTTCTGAAACCCTGTGGCAACCCAGATGTGTTCCTCCCTCAGCCCGTTGGCTCCCACGAATGGAACGCCGTCGGCGGACATATAGTCCTGCGCCGACCACCGGCTTTCGATCTTGGCAACATCGAAACGGCTGCGCGCCCATTCTTCTAGGGCCTGATACCGACCCCGAGTGTCGTCGTCCTCGCCGACCCTGTGATTCTCGCCGCCGATGATCACGAGGTCGTCGCCCAATGCAGGGTGTGGCCGGATAGAGCGGGTTGGACTCTCGATGCCGATGTACATGCCCTGGGGGGCCTTACCTCTGATTCTCGCAGCCAGGGCGTATGACCTCTCAGGAATTGTGCGGGCGAAGAAAAGCCCCCTGTCGAGTGTGGGTATTTGGGTGGCGACCACCAAGTGATCGGCCCGAAGCGTTGCCTTGTCGGTTTGGATTTCCAGGCGGTCCGGCTTCTCGATGCCGAGGAACTTCGTTTGCTCGAAAACCCGGCTGCCGTCGCCGTCGATGGCAGAGGCGAGGCCCAGACAGTATTTGCGGGGATGGAACAGAGCCTGATCATCGAAGCGCACAGCGGCCTTGACCGGGTAGGGGAGATCGGTCTCCTGCACCAGCGCCGCAGGAAGACCAAGAGCCAGCGCTGCTTCGACTTCCTCCTCGATCTTGTGAACCGAATCTTCGCTCTCGGTATAGGTGAAGGCTGGCTGTGCTAAATGGTCGCAATCGATACCGAGTTCCCCCGCGAGTTCGGCAATCTTCCGAATGCCGGCCTGATTGGCTTCAGCGTAGAGCCGGGCGTTGTCCTGCCCAAACGCCTTGGTAAGCCGCGCGTAAATCAAGGAGTGCAACGACGTGATCTTGGCGGTTGTGTAGCCAGTCACTCCGGAGGCGATTCGATCGGACTCGATCACCACCACTTTTTGGCCGCGGCGCTTGAGCAACAAGGCAGTCGTCAGGCCTGTTATGCCTGCGCCTGCAATCACGACATCGAAATCGGCTTCGGTTTCCAGCGGCGGATAGGACGCAGCATCTGTGGTATTAGAAATCCAGATTGACTGGTTTACTTGATGGATCTTTCCCATTGCTCCTCCTGGTGCCTAGAAGTCGAGGCCTCGCCATGGAGCCCCGGGGAGTGTAGCCCGTAAAGCCGAGTGACTTTTCTGAGACGATTCACTGATGACGGAGCAAAATTGGCGGCCGGGTCAAACCATCGTCCTTCAGGACGTCTGGGACGGGAAGCTGTGGAGTGCAAGGCCGATGAAAGTCGTCGAGGACTCTGGCGGCCGGATCATTCTTTGGAAGCCCAAGGGAACTAGGTGGAAGGTGCCCGTCACGCCACCAGTGAGACCTAAGGCGGACAATCGGGGGGAGCGCGTGGCCCAGCTCATGATTCATCGAGATTGGCTTTTCGAAGATCGTGAGTGGGATGTGTCCACGCTCTGGATCATCGAAGAGGGGAGAGGTTGCGCGATATTGGCGTCGTGGTTTGATGACTCAAAGTTCTGGGGCTGGTACGTGAATCTGCAGGAGCAATACAGTCGCAAGGCCACGACCCTTCAAACCATGGATCTTGCGCTCGACATATTGATCGACTCGGACCGCAGCTGGCGTTGGAAGGACGAAGACGAGCTCAAAGCCCTCGTCACAGAGGGGGCGATCGATCAAAGGAAGGCTGATCAGATCAGAGCAGAGGGACTGGCCGCCATCGCAGACCTAGAGAACAATGCGCCGCCGTTCTCCGAACCTTGGGACCAATGGAAGCCCGATCCTGATTGGGAGGCGCCGGTACTTCCCGAGGATTGGGAACGGCTGGAGTAAATTCAGGACTCCCGCTGAACAACAGCTCGAGACCAATATAGGTCTGTGATGTATGGCAATTCGAACACATCACGATCTTTCAGGTCGGGATGGGTTTCGACAAGTTCGAGCACCTCATCCAAGACCCTTCGCTGGTCAGGCTCATTCAAAGAGGCGATGTAGCTCCTCGATTTGACTGCAGCCAGCAGTGTCTTCAAGTCCACAACCTGCGAGTGTTCGAACTGCTGTTTCTGCAAAGGGGAGAAGAGGCCCACGCGCTCGAAGTCGTTGGGCCAGGTGGTGCTGGCATCGAGCTGGCGTGCTGCCGGTTCGTGTCTGTCCATGATTCGAGTGACTTCTTCAGTCCATCCCGCTGAGACTTCCCGGTGGTTCCAAAGCAGTGCAAGGCCCCCGCCAGGACGAAGTACTCGGTAGAAATCCCGCAGTGCTTTTTCAGTGTGGAACCAGTGGAATGACTGACCGCAAACGATTATGTCTATGGACTCGTTTGCCAGCATGATCGACTCGGCACTGCCGCCCACGATCCTCACATCGGGCAAGTTTTCCTCGAGTCGCCTCCGCATCCCCTCTACCGGCTCCAGCGCGGCGACGTCGGCTCCCGTAGACAGGATCTGCGCCGTCAACTTGCCGGTGCCGGCACCGACATCTAGGACGTTCGTTTGAGAGGTGATCGAGAACTCTCGGGTCAGAAAATCGATCGCTTCCGGGGAGTAACCCGGCCGACCTCGGTCGTAATCGTCCGCGACTTCACCAAAACTTTGAACGATCCTTTTGATCTCATGGTTCATAGTCGTGCATCCTTTTGCAATGCAGGATTTCAGGATAAGGCCTGCCGTTCCGGAGGATGCTGGCTCGATCGCCTCGGTCCACGTGAGGTCCTGGCAGCAGACCTATCGAGGACAGCTGCCAGATGAGTATCTCGACAGGCTTGTCGAGGACATCCCCAGGCGGAAGGAAGTGTGGCAGCGGATTGCGACGACGATGTCGGAGAAAGCCGCCCTTTTCGTAGCAGTGGTTGGCGGGGAAACTGTCGGCTTCGTGAATGTGAATCCTTCTCGGGATGAGGATCTAGATCCCCAAACGTTCGGTGAGCTGGGAGTCATCTACCTGCTGGAGGAATTCTGGGGGCAGGGTATCGGTAAGGCCCTGCACGATGAGGGGATGAACTACCTGAGAGGAGCCGGCTTCACCAATGCGATGCTGTGGGTCCTCGATTCGAACGAGAGGACTAGACGATGGTACGAGCGACAGGGCTGGAGGGTGGATTCGATGGTCAAGACCGATGACCGAGGAACATTCGTGCTGAACGAAGTTCGGTACATCATTCAGCTGTAATTTGGTGACTGACCTATGAGAGCCCTCGAACCCGGCTCAGCAGTAGTTCCTTCTCACGATCGTTTTGAGTCAAAGACGCGGCGCGTTCGAATTCATCGCGGGCTTCTTGGTGACGTCCCACCTTCGCAAGGAGATCACCGCGAACGCTGGGGAGGAGGTGATAGTTCGCCAGGCTCGGCTCCGACAAGAGAGCATCCACCAGTTCCAGCCCTGCCTCCGGTCCGAAGGCCATCGCCCGTGCAACGGCTCGGTTCAACTCGACTACCGGTGAAGGCGAAGCTGCTGATAGCTCGTCATAGAGAGACGAAATTTGTTCCCAGTCGGTTTCCCCTGGCGTGCCTGCCCGCGCGTGACAAGCAGCGATCGCTGCTTGAAGTGTGTATGGCCCTGAGACAGAGCCAAGCTCTTCGGCTCGCTGAAGCGCGGCAAGACCCCGCTGAATCAATAAATGGTCCCAACGTGCCCGGTCTTGATTGAGCAACAAGATCGGTTCTCCCGACGCCCCGACTCGCGCTCTCAATCGGGATGCCTGGATCTCCATCAGGGCCACCAATCCGTGAACCTCAGGCTCGTCCGGAGCCAACCCCGCCAAAATCCTTCCGAAGCGAAGCGCGTCTTCGCAGAGGCCCGGACGAACCCAGTCTGTCCCCGATGTTGCCGAGTATCCCTCGTTGAAAATTAGATAGATGACTTCAAGAACCGACGATAGGCGCTCGGCCAGCTGGGAGCGCTCTGGAACTTCAAATGGAATCTTGGCGTCGGCAAGGCTTCTCTTCGCCCTGACGATGCGTTGAGCAATGGTCGGCTCGGGGACCAGGAAAGCCCGTGCGATCTCTTCGGTTGAGAGTCCGCCAAGCAAATGAAGTGTGAGTGCTACCCGGCCGCTAGTGGGAACGACCGGATGGCATGCAGTGAAGATAAGGCGGAGCATGTCGTCGCCGAAATCCTCTTCCGGCGTGGCAGCGAAGCTTTCCTCGGGCTCCGCTAGAGTGCGTTGCAACTCAGCGTACTTTTTGTCTCGCCTTTCCTCCCGGCGAATGTGGTCGATAGCCCGGCGTTTAGCGACGGCCATTAGCCAGGCACCAGGATTATCCGGTATCCCTGAGCCGGGCCACTGCTCGAGGGCCGCAACCATGGCGTCTTGCGCAAGTTCCTCAGCGAGGCCTACTTCTCGCACCAGACGCGCGATTCCTGCAACCAGTCTCGGTGATTCGATCTGCCAGACTGCTTCTACAGCCGAATGGGTATCGGTAGCCATTGCTGGCTACCGATATCACCACCCTTTGCGGATTAGCGCAATCGCAAGGATTAGCGGTTACGTTCAGCCTGTTCGCGGATGCGAGCCTCTTGCTCTCTCAGCTCTGGGCTAAGTTGATCGCCGAAGTCTTCGGTTTCGAACACCTGACGAATCTCTATCTCTAACTCTTGTCCGTCAGGCAGGGGACCATCGAATGGTGCTCGCTTGACCCACTCGACCGCCTCTTCCATGGTCTTCACCTGCAGCAGCCAGAAGCCTGCGATCAATTCCTTCGTCTCACTGAAGGGACCATCGATCACGGTTGTCTTGCCTTGGTTGAAACGGACTCGAGCTCCCTTCGAACTTGGCTGGAGTCCCTCGCCTGCGAGCATGACGCCGCCCTTTACTAGTTCCTCGTTGTACTTGCCCATCTTCTCGAGGACCTCTTTGCTGGGCAGAATGCCCTGTTCCGAGTCCTGATTGGCCTTGACTATGAGCATGCACCGCATCTCGAACCTCCTTTGAATTCAGCCGGCCCTTTGCCGGCTTCTCATGTATACGTCGAACGGGACCACGTCGAATCGACATCTTCCCAAAGTTTTTTGATTCCTCGTCAGAATGCATGGTCAGGGGTTTTAGGCTTCGGTCGGACATCAAGACGGGGACGAAGGGGGGACGTAGTGGATTGGGCAACCCATCGGGCCCATCTACTGAGTTCTCCCACGCGCGAGGGCCTTGCCCAGCTGGCTCACCAAATCGCGCCCGGCTCCCGCCCGATACGTGTTCGGCGCTTGGGCGGGGGATTGGCGACCTCAACGCATTCCGTGGATCTGGAAAGCAAGACTCGAAAGGTGCTTAGGGTAGTTCTCAAGCGCTACCGAGTGGAGGATCGCACTTCCCTCCTCGAGTGGGACCGTCTGTCCTTCGCTCGCGGGTTACCCGTGCCGTCGCCTGAGCCCTTGGCGCTCGATGCATCGGGACAATGGTTTGGCACCCCCGCCCTCGTCATGAGCCGGCTCCCCGGTCGCGCGTGCGTTCTCCCAAAACGTCTTGATCCGTGGCTGGAGCAAATGGCGACTACACTCGTGAATATCCAGGATCGACCAATGAGTGGGACGCCAGCGGCCCTTAGACGACCTCATTTGGTCGACAACTGGAAACCCCCAAGCGACCTGCGGCGAAGCGACATTGTGAAGCGCGCGATTGTCTCTGTCCGTAGGAATTTGGCGGAAGCCCTCGAGGCCGGCCGGGCGATAGGTCACGGGGACTTTCATCCCGGCAATCTCTTGTGGTCCCGAGAACGACTGACGGGCGTGATCGACTGGAGCTCGGCTCGCATTGGCCCGCGCGCGTACGAGGTGGCATATTGCCGGGCAGATCTCACAGTCCTAATCGGTGCTGATGCGGCAGAGCGCTTTCGACAAGTCTACGAGCGAGTCTGGGGCCAAAGTCTCGGCAATGATCTGTGGGTTTGGGATTTGATCTGCGCGCTCGACGCGATGAAGTGGGGTCATCTGTGGGCAGTGGCATATCGCGAGCAGGGAAGGACAGATCTCACCGCCCGCCATGTATGGCCCCGTGCCGCGGCACTGGCACGGAATGCCTTAGCAAATTTGTGATCCTCAAGAACTCTTCAGTTACCTGCTCGACAGTCGCTGACTCGCTTGTAGGGTAGGCGGACATGCCCACTAACTCTCGTCCTCGGCAACTGGGGCCGGCTTTGGCCGCGGGAATCGTCTTCTTTGCGTCTGGGGCGGTGCTCGTGCTCGAGATCTTGAGCTTGCGCCTCGTGGCCCCCTATCTCGGATTGACCCTCCAAACCAGCACGGCGGTCATCGGTTTCGCTCTCGGCGCGATAGCGGCAGGAGCATGGGTAGGAGGCCGGATCGCAGACCGGATGGCTCCCCAGCGACTATTGGGGCCGATCTTGCTTGCAGCCGGTGTGCTCGTGCTGTTTGTCGGGCCGGCGGTGCGTTGGACGGGGGAGCAGGTGCGGGGAGGCGACGTTTCGGCTGTCCTCTTGATGGCGGCCCTGGCAGTGTTCGTTCCTGCTGCCTTGCTCGCGTCGGTCACACCGATGGTGGTGAAACTGCGCCTGGCCACGTTGTTGGAGACTGGAACGGTAGTGGGACGTCTTTCGGGGATCGCGACGTTGGGGGCCCTCGTGGCAACGTTCGCCACCGGCTTCCTGTTGGTTGCTGCTCTGCCGACAAGTGTCATTCTGTTGGTTCTCGGCACGACGCTGATCGCCCTCGGAGTGGTGCTAACCATTCTCCTGCGCGGCATCGCCACAATCGCCGGACCCTTGGCCGTCGCGGTGATCGGAGTTGTGGCTTCGGTATCGGCTCCTGCACCTTGCGATGTCGAAACTGCGTATCACTGCGCCCGCATAGTCTCCGATGAAGGCCGGACGACTGGTCGAACGCTTCACCTGGACACGCTTTCGCATTCCTATGTGGATCTCGCCGATCCCACCCATCTGGAGTTCAGCTACATCCGGGGTATGGCTTCAGTAATCGACGCCGTCAAGACTGGGCCGATCCGGGCTCTTCATCTCGGGGGAGGCGGGCTAACCGTGCCACGCTACCTGGACTCTACGCGGCCCGGCAGCGAGAACCTCGTGCTGGAAATCGATCAGGGCGTCGTAGATCTCGATGTGAGCGAGCTCGGGCTGCGTCTGGGTGAAGGTATCGCAGTTCGAGTGCAAGACGCGCGTGTTGGATTGGCGGAAGAGCCTTCATCGACACGTGACGTGGTTGTCGGAGATGCATTCGGGGGCCTGACGGTGCCATGGCACTTGACCACCCGAGAGACGGTTGCCGGCGTACGCCGGGTGCTGGTATCGGACGGCGTATACCTAGTGAACGTCATCGACTACCCACCGTTGCGTTTCGCGCGGGCCGAGGTTGCGACAATCGCCGCAGTCTTTCCACACGTAGCCATACTGGCGCGGCCCCGGGTACTGCGCGGAGAGGGGGGCGGCAATCTGGTCATCGTGGCGTCCAACCGGCCACTGGGAACTGCAGAGATAGAGGTGCACCTCTCGCGCCGGGCTCCCGAACTCGATCTACTGGCGGATCCATCCGCAGTCAGAGGGTTCATCGGAGACGCTCAGGTGCTTACCGACGATTTCGCGCCCGTGGATCAGCTTTTCACTCCATATTCTCAGCGCTAAGACACTACGGAGCGGGTCAATCTGTGTGGCACGACGTCTCTTAGATAATGAAGACGCCTTCTTTCATCAGGTATTGACCATCGACTTTGATCGTTGAGCGGGTGGCCACGACGTCCAAGTGGCTGGGGCAGGTCCAGTCGGCCCCCGTCTCCTCAGGGTATGGGTATCCGAAAGCGATGTGGACTCCCGGTACCTTCTCGTCTTGCAGAAGGTTGCCTGAAAGCTCCTTGAGAGCAATGTTCGTTCCGATGGCGTATTCGCCCACGCGGTTCGAGTTTTCGTGCTGCGCTAGGTAGGTCTCTAATTCTTCTCGGAGCCCATCGTTTTCCGACTCAACGCGCCGAACCCTCCCGCCGGCCAATTCGAACCTGGCAGGTTTCGAAAGGATCCCGTACTTCTCCGAGAAGTGATCGCCAAGCACTTCGGCCCCCATCACTCCATCCACCGACATGGGGCTGGTGAACGTCTCGCCCTCGGGAAGGTTCCCCCATTCGCCTTGCGTGTGGTACAAGCCCGGGCATGGCTGCCACTTCCTCTTAGAGGGATCGAAGGTTGCTCTCATATCTGTGCCGGAAGGAGTCTTGACCTCGATCTGCCTGGCACCCCTTACCGCCTCGGTAACGCGGTGAGTCACCCGGGCGATCTCCTTGTAGTCCGCCTCCATGCCTTGCTGCATCAACGGCTCTGTTATTCCGACCATATGGCCGTGACGAAGCTTCATCTGATAGATGACGAGGTCCATGTACGGTCTTCTGAACGTCAGTTCTCCAGGAAGAGCCTGGGTGGCGTAGAAGGAAACCGCGGGTTTGAAGGACGCGATCGCGTCAGTCAGGGTCGAAGGCAGGTCGGTCGCGGGGCGCTTCATGAAGTCTTCCATGAGAAGTACTTTCGATGCTGCGCCGACGGATTCGCATTCCAGTTCCAGGGCGCGGCCAATGGCCTCGCGAGCCTTATCGGACAGGATCACCACGCGCTCGCCAGGCTGTACGTTCATGCAAACCTTGACGGCGTTCGAGGCTCCCGGCTGCAAATCAATCATGAGATCAGGAGTTTAAGCCAAGGCCTTTCGGGAGCTGTGCCCCTTAGGGAGAGGGGCTTGGTGACGTCGGTGGTGATGGTGATGGTGACGCGGTTGGGGTTGGAGTATGAGTCGGTGACGAGGATGGCGACGAGGACGGCGACGAGGAAGGCGACGGAGTTCCTTGGGGGGACGGTGAAGGAGAAACTATTGGGCTCGCACTGGGTGAAGGAGAAGGAGATGGTAAGGGCGACGGGCTTGGAGAAGGAGATGGCAAGGGACTCGGTAGTGGGTCGATAAGGATATCAGCCAGCGGCTGGGTCAAATCATCGAACCTCAGAGGCCCGGAGTCGAAAGTCTGGTCGATAAGAGTCCCTGCCATTCGAAAGATGGCCGACGGTGAACGGCCGACCCTTCTCAACCCCCGCTTGAAAGCCTTGGTGATTTTGCCGATCCCCCGTTTTAGGCGCTCTCCCACGCTGGCCGGTCTTTCATCTTCGTCGGTTACGTCGCCGGCCGACCCGACGGAGTCGGGCCCTCTATCCCGATTGGGTCCCTGAGCCGCCACGCCCGGACTCCGGGGGCCGATCACCTCCTCATTTACGGACGGGATTATGCCGACGCCGATAACTGTTCCGGCGAGTACGACGATGGAGGCAGCGACGATGGCGAGGAGTAGCTTTGGCCGGGTTAGAAGTCGCGCCGGGATCGATCCCTCTTCTTGGAAGAAAACGTCCTCAGTCATGATCCGTCCAGAGGTTTGGGAGTCGATCTTCGTATATGGCCGATGCGAACCATCCCCATTCCTGCGCGTATAGATCAGCTCTCGGGGTCCAGAACATCTCCGACGTGGTCCCTTGAAGTCCGCCAAGAACTTGAGCCGAGAACAATCGTTCTGCTTTTGGCCGATCGTGGAAGCCCAGAGCCGCGATGGCTCCCGCAGTTCCAACCATGGAAGGGCCGCGTTCGACTACCTCTCCGTCATGGCTGTAGACAGAACTCACAAAGCCCTTTCTTTCCACCTCATCGGCCAAGAAGCCGCTCTGTTCTAGGTAGGATGCGGCCCGCCCGTCTTCAGACCACGAATAATCCATGGCCACCCTCCACCATGTTCTAGCGGCGTCATACCCATAATCCGTAGCATCTTTTTCTCCCATCTCGATCGGCACAAACTTGCCCGTCGATGGCTCAATGCCGATCCAATCAGGCGGCAGACCGGCGGAATTGTCGTGGCCCAGGACGGATTCGGTGACCTCGAACAGGAGCGAATAGCCCGAATCAATCACCGCACCCCAATCGTTGTCCGGATCTACTTCCGCGAATATTCGGTAGGCATAAGGCGAGAAGTAGCTCGGGTTGATCGGAGCGTCATCAACTGTTTCCCACCAATCGCCGGCGGTGATGTACGGCGTTCCGTTTACGACTGCCACTTCATGTTCGAAAATCGATGACACCATCCGGGTACCCTCGTCGACCAGTTCGTCCTCCTCCCATTGCTGGCCGGCCATGAGCAAAGCGAGCGCGGTATCAGTATCGGCGTCGGTGGCTGACGCCTCGTCCGTTATCCGTCCGTTCTGCCATTTCCAAGAAAGCAAGGCGTCGTCGCGCTGGAGATTCTCGCGGGTCCAATCCCAGGCACGATCAAAGGTCTCACGGTCGTCCATCCAAACCGAGCGGAGCAGGGCGTACGACTGGGCTTCTGAAGTGACGGACCCATCTTTCTCGAAGAACGCTCCATCTTTCTCGAAATGTTCTGAGATGTGCTTGTGAGCTTTCTCGAGGATGCCGGCATCAAGAGGTCTATCGTTTGTGACCTTCCAAAGCTCGACGGTATTGCCTCCTGTCTTCCAACGCTTGACGAGGTGAGCGTTTTCCAGCGCGGTCATGACCAGCTCGTTTCCCGAGGCCTCAAATGCTTCCGGCATGTCGGGCGTTATCAGCAGGTAGTCGATCCTTCGCCAATCACCATGGAAGACGGCGTCGCGCACGTCGGGGTCGGCCCCTACTTTCCAATGACTATGGGTGTTCGGAAAGGCAGGACCCCGAAAGGGCTCACGGAGATCTGCCCAGAAGTCATCTCGGGCCACGATCCTGCTTTTAGAAGGAATGTTCGCCTTGATCCACCTGACCGCTTCCCGGTTTGCCTCCGTCGGCCGTTCGGCAAGTAAGGCCATAGCGTCTCCGGAGCCGGTCCATAGGAGTCCCGAACCTATAAGGAGTATTAACGCAACGGCCGCGGCCAGGGGCCCTCGTGAACGGCTGAAGATCCAGGAAAGGGCGGAGCCGATGTTCAAGGCCAGAAGGGGGATGGCGAGAACGAAATAGAAGTCAAAGACGATCCCTCCTCTTGCCAGATAAACAAATGGCAAGAGTCCCAGTAACGCCGTTGCAAGCGCCCTGCGATCTTGCTTGGCTCTCATCAAGTTGATGCCGCAGGCCGCTACGCCGCCGATCAAAAGGATTGGATCCAGCCGAAGCCATTCGCCACGGACCAACTGCCAAAACATGTTGTCCAGGCTGAAGAGCCCGCCTCCGGAGCGGGTGGCTTGCCATTTGACGGCCTCGAAGAGAGATACATGCGGTCCAGGGTCGTTGGACACCACGGCAAAAAGGGCTTGTCCTGCCGGCAGAAGTTCCCCTTTCAGGGCTGCAAACAGGGGATACCAGCTGATAGTCATGAACGCCGTCATGACCCAGGCACCTACTGCGAAGCGTCCCTGGTGCCGCCACCGTTGGCCGAACGCGATGTACAGCATGGCCGGCAACAGGAAGATCGCGGTCTCCTTCGTCAAGAACGCGATGCCAAATGTCAAGCCGCTAAGAACGTGGCGACTGAGCCTGCCCCACCCATCGAGAAGCAGGTTGATACTCAACAGGAGCCAGAAGACCATCAGGTTGTCGAGCATGAAGAGCCGCTGGTAAGTGAGAGACAGAGGAGATAAGGAAAAGATCAGAGTTGCCAGCGCCGCCATCCAAACCTCGCATCCGAGTTTGCGGCCGATCCGGTAAACGAGAGGGATCGAGGCTAGGTGCACCAAGAGTACGAGCATGCGACCGCTGAGGATCGCCCCACCGAAAGTTGCGGGGCCCCCTGTAAGCGCCATCCAGATTGAACTCAGAATCCAGCCGCCGGGCGCGTGGTCGTAGGTATAGGTGTAAGGGCTCAGGGTTCCTTGCCGCAACATCGACCACGATTGAGCTGCATAGATTCCTTCGTCTTCTTTGAAGGAAGGGGCATTGAACATGTTGAAGGCGTGAGCAGCGAAGCCGATCAGAATGAGGCCAACCAGAAGCCCGAGCTCCCACCCGAATATCGAAGAGAGTTTGTCCTCCCGTCGAGGAGAAACGATGATCGGATCTGCCCCTTGGATCGTGTCAGTCGCCATTGTGCCTAACCCGTTGCCGACGTCTGCCGATGGGCCCCGGTGTGGTGGGTCTTCTCCCAGTTGTTGACTCCGCGTAGGTGACGGATGTATGCCCTCAGAGCCGCGAAGGCCAGAATCCATTGGTACGGGAGGTAGACCAGGGCAAGCTTGATGGACGTCAAAACCGAGGGCTTCAATCCATGGGCCGACGTGAACTCGTGGAGTCCGACGATATTGATCAACAGCTGCACGAGCATCATGTAAAGCGGGAGGCTGGCCAACATTGCCACCAAAATGGGAACTTCCCAATAGAAGAGGGTGTAGATGCTGATCGGCAGATACAGCATGAAGAGGGCCTGCAGCATTGGGAAGGCCAGCGTGTAGAGGGCCAGGGTCCTCTGCCTCCGCGAAGGAAGCCGTCGCCAGTCGCCCTTCTTCAGAACTTGGAGAAAACCTTGGTCCCATCGCGTGCGCTGTTTGATGAATTGACCGATGGAATGAGGGGTTTCTTCCCGTGTCACGTACCTATCGTCATGCGCGACGCGGATGGTGGCCCCGTAGGCGCTTATGCGGATTCCGAGATCGGCATCTTCGGTGAGGCAATAGTCGTCCCAACCACCGATTCTCTCTAGGAGGTCCTTTCGCATGAATGCCGTGTTCCCCCCAAGGGGGATCATCCCGCGGGTGGCATGGAAATGGAGACGGCTCTTGAACCAGAAGAAGTATTCCAGAACGTTCAGTGAGGAGAACCAGTGATCTCGATAGTTCATCAGTTGGACCCCGCATTGAACGACCGGAGCCCCTTCACGCACCATAAGGGTATTGACCACGTTCAGGATGTCGGGATGCGGCTCGTCCTCCGCGTCGAAAATTGTCACTACCTCGCCGCTGGCATGCCGCAGTCCCACGTTCAGGCCGTGAGGTTTTGTCACTGGTTCGTCGTCGAAGGTGATGAGTTGCACTGAGTTGACCTTGGCCGAATGCAGCTGATCGAGCTTTTGGCTGACGACGGCGATCGTGCCTTCGTCACTGGAGTCAATAATCACCAGGATCTGCACCAGATGGCGGGGATATTTGAGATCGACCATGCGCTGGATAGTGTCCGCGATGACGCTCTCTTCACTCTTGGCCGGAAGAAGGAGGGTGAAGGAGTTCTTTGGAGGCTCGAAGTCCTCGGGAATCCGGCTCGCAGCACGTTTCGACTCGTCCTCCCACGCATAAAGGGAAAGGGAGATGCTGTGAGCGGACTGAACAGCCAGGAGCACCGACCAGACTCCGAGAGCCCATGCTGAATAGTCTTGGAAGGACATCAGTTCGTCAGAGCAAATCGAGACATGATGTGGCCCAGCCGTCCTCTGATTGAGTTTGACCTTCGAGCCCGCCTCCAAGCCGGGGCATGACCCGCAGGCATGCTTACCCATCTTTTCGGTCGTCACGCCTGGTGAGCGCGAAACCGTTCTACTATCTCGCTGCTATGGGGGATGACCGGAAGTCTCAGCTCACCGTCCTAGCCTTCATTGCCATGGTGATCCTGGCAGGAGGCAACGCAGTGGCGGTCAAATTCACCGTACTTGAGCTCCCCCCGTTCTGGGGTGCGAGCCTGCGCTTCGGAGCGGCTGCGGCCATCTTGCTGGCCTTGATGGCGATACGCCGCGTCCCCCGGCCTAAGGGGATGGCGCTGTGGGGCGCAGTCATATATGGCGTGCTCGGGTTTGGAGCTCCGTTCGCCTTCTTCTATTGGGGAGTCCAAAGGGCGTCTGCGGGTACGGGTCAGGTGATCCTGGCCTGTGCCCCCCTGCTGACGGTTCTACTGGCCTTCATTCACCGATTGGAACCCCTGAGACTTCGCGGGATTCTGGGGTCTCTTGTCGCGCTTGGGGGATTCTTCGTCGTGTTTCGCGATCAGCTCGACGCAAACGTACCGGTCTCTTCTCTGATCGCATTTTTGTTAGGTGCAGCGTCCTTCGCGGAGACCGGGGTGATCGTGAAGCTGATCCCGAAGATCAATGGGCTCGCCAGGAATGCGATCGGCATGGCTACCGGAACGGGCCTGCTCCTCGTGCTCTCGGCAATAACCGGAGAGCCGCATACGCTGCCCGAGAGGCCCGAGACGTGGATCGCCATCGCATATCTCGTAGTTGGCGGTTCTATCGCCGTATTCACCCTTTATCTCTTTGTTTTGAAGACCTGGACCGCTTCGGTGACTTCGTATGAGTTCGTTCTCATACCTTTTGTAACCGTCATCCTTGGAGCACGGCTGCTTGGAGAACGAGTCTCTGCTGTGTTCGCCTTGGGGGCAGTGCTCGTCTTGGCCGGTGTCTATCTTGGAGCTCTTTCTGGCGGGCACCGAAAGGGCCAAGTTGTCTCTAAAGAACTTCCGCTGAGATAAGTCAGAAATCGTAGGAGGATGTGTGCCATGAAGACCGTCCGTGGTCTGGCTCTGCGTCTGGTCCTGCTGGTCTTGAACTTGTCGTTGCTTTTCCTTGGAACCATCGCAGCCAGTAGTCAGGTCGGGCAATCTCCACCCCCAAGAACGATGGCTGCTCCGGCGCCGGTGCAAGACCTGCACGTTCCGAATTATCTCAAGCCCCCAATCTCGGTCGTCGCGGCACCGGCGGCCGAAGTCTCCGGCATCCAAGGCTTGCGTGGTCAGATCGAAAACGCTCTCGCTTCCTCCACAGCGTCTACGAAAGGCGCAGTCGTTTGGATCGATGGTTTCGGCACGGTATTTGAAGAGAACTCCAATCTCGAGCTTCTTCCGGCCTCAACTCAGAAGATGTTCGTTGGTGCCGCCGCTCTCAAACTTCTCGGGGATAACCACGCCTTCAGCACTCGAGTCATGAGTAAAGAGAAGGTTACGGCTGACGGCACGGTCGATGGCGATCTCGTCCTGGTAGGCGGAGGGGACCCTTCCCTTTCCCGAATAGATGTCGAGAATCTGGCTAAGGCGGTGGCGCTTTCGGGGATAAGGACGGTGTCTGGGGGTGTCCTCGCTGATGAGAGCCACTTCGATCGTCTGCGAGCTGCGCCGGGGTGGAAGGACACATACGTGCCACGGCAGTCTGGAGCTCTTTCCGCGCTGGCAGTGGACCAAAACAGTTACCGAAATGATCCGGAGTTCATCGCGGAGCCTGCCCTCGCCAATGCGCAACTATTCAGAGAGATGCTCGTCGCTGCCGGTGTTGCCGTGACTGCGCCCGCGGGCATTAGTCCGTCCCCGCATTCGGCCGGGGTCGTGATTGCTCGGAAGGACTCTCCTCCCCTCAGGGATCTCGTAGGTCACATGCTCATTGAATCCGACAACTTCTTTGCTGAGATGATCCTTAAGGAGGTGGGATTTTCGGCAGGCAATGCATCGACCTCTGGAGGGATTGATGTCATCCGCAGATTTGCCTCCTCGTGGGGATTGCCGCTCGGACCTTCCGCGGACGGCTCGGGCCTCTCCCAGCAGAACAGGCAAAGCGCTGCGGCTCAAATTCAGTGGCTGGCCTGGATCGACCAGGAGCTCGCAGGAGCCGGCTTTCATCAAATGCTTGCACGGTCCTGCTCGACGATCGGAACCTTGAAAAGAAGGATGTGCGAGTCCCCGGCAGCGGGCAGGGTCCTGGCCAAAAGTGGCGGCCTCCCACACGTGGCAACCCTGTCGGGATACACGACGACCGCCTCCGGCAGGCACGTCCGGTTCACCTTCCTTTTGACCGATGCCGCCTCGACGAAATCGGCTCGTCTGGCCATCGACAATGCGCTCGGCGCCATAGCGGCTTTTGCAGAGTAGGGCACCCCCGGATTTCTCAGGGTGGGGCCGGTTTCAGTCGATAAGGCTGATATGGCGACTACGGTTCAATCCAGGTTCCAGCGCGCCCGCAGTCTCTTGCCTGAGGGCATTCCTCTTCCCAAAGGGATGTGGGAACGCCGGCACAAGGTTGTGCTGGTGATCCTTTGGGCTCACTTCGCCTGGATCGCCATTTGGGGCCAGCTGTTGCCGCTTGGATTCGCCCATGCCGCGGCGGAGGCTTTGGCAGTCGCCACTCTTGCCGGTATGGCAATGGCAGTTCGGCAGCGCTCTGAACTAGCGTCGCTGTTTGCCACCGCTGGCCTGATCACCTCATCGGGCATCCTGGTCCACTTCTCCGGCGGTCTGATCGAAATGCATTTTCATTTCTTCGTCATGGTTGCACTCGTGACGCTCTATCAGCGATGGCTCCCATTCCTGTTCGCTATCGGATTCGTCCTGCTTCATCACGGCATCGTGGGAGCTATCGATCCAGACTCTGTCTACAACCATGCGGCTGCCATCGAGAATCCTTGGAAGTGGGCCACGATCCACGCCGCATTCATTGCCGCGATCAGTCTCGTCGGGCTCGCCAGCTGGAAGTTCAACGAACAGAGTCGGAAGCAGGCAGAGGACTATTACCGCCAGCTGTATGAGGGAGAAAAGGGACTGGCACAGCGTCTCGCCGAGGCCGATCGCCTAAAGGAAGAGCTGATCGGCATCGTGTCCCACGAGCTGCGCACCCCGATCTCGGTGGTGGTCGGTTTCACTCGGACCATTCTTCACCGACGCGCTCTTTTGGACGAAAACGAGACCACCGACATGATCCAGCGCATTCACAAGCAGGGCAAACGACTGGAAGCGCTGGTGAACAATCTGCTCGATCACTCCAAAGCGCTTCAGTCATCTCCCGACGCAAAGTGTTCGGTCGAAGAAGTTCTGCATGACGTTCGGGTTCACGCCGAGGAGACGTTCGAGCAGTTGCCGCCGATCACGTGGGTCTTGGAGAGAAATCTGCACATGGCAATGTCTCACGAGTCAATGGTCCTCGTGATGACCAATCTGGTGGGGAACGCAGCCAAGTTTGCTCCATCGGGGACTCCGGTCGACGTCTCGGCAAGAAGCATGACCGATCAATGGGCATTCGTTGAAGTAACCAACCGGGTCTCACAACCGATTCCTCAAGACCAACTCGACCGGCTATTTGACCCGTTCTTTCAAGGGGATTCATCGTTGACGAGGACAGCCGGCGGCGTGGGGCTGGGACTTCACATCGTTCGCAGGATCGTTGAAACCCATGGGGGCGAGGTTTCCGTCGCATGCACCGACGACTCCATTACCGTGGGCTTGCGTTTGCCTAGAGCCTCTTCGATCGAACCGCAGCATGTCGGGGATGGAACGCAGTCGAGCAAGGTTTAGGCCGGGTTACGAACGACCTCTAGGAGCTTGTCCAGTCCACTGATTGAAAGAACTTTCTCTACTTGGGGGGAGGGATTGACGATCCTCAACTTTCCTCCATTGCCTTCCAGTGAACGTAATGTCCGAGCCGCGAGCCCGATACCTTGCGAGTCCATAAACGGGACGTTCTGCATGTCGAGATCAAGCTGGTCCACGCCTTTATCAAGCACCTGCTCTATCGATTCTTCCAGGAGGGGCGCGGTCGCGATGTCTATCTCTCCCGAAACCGAAATGATGCCAACACCTAACTCAATTCGGACATCTGCTGCGAATTCCCCCGTCATAGCGTTCTAGACCCTACTTCCTTGTGCCGGAATGTTTCCATAGTGGGTTCTTTGCTCATTTCCAACCTACAATATTTGGATATGAGTGCCTCCTTGCCTGTGAATACTCACTCAGGCGGCCTTCGTCATGCTGCGCTCTTCTACTCTGGACCCGACAAATTCGCGGAGCTAACGGCTTCATTTGTGAGACAGGGATTGGATGCGGGCGAGGCAGTTATGGTTTTGGCAAAGGGAGAAAAGGCCGGTGCCCTCAAGGAGGAACTGGGCAGCAAGGCGGCAGAGGTGCTGTTCGGCGACATGGAAGAGATCGGGCGCAATCCCGCTCGGATCCTTCCGGTATGGCAGGACTTCATCACTTCACACGACGGGAGCAACCGCGGTCTGCGCGGCGTTGGTGAACCTATATGGGCCGGCAGAACTCCAGAGGAGATTGTCGAGGCGCAGCGCCATGAATCGCTTATCAATTTCGCTTTAGCCGACGCCCCGCTTTTGATTGCCTGTCCCTATGACATCGGCGCCCTCGAGCCGGACATGATCGAAGAAGCGCGCCGGACCCACCCCCTCCTGTTGGAGGAAGGGGACTTGGAGTATCGCGACAGTCCTGCTTATCGACACACCGAAGACACGGGAGCTCCCTTTGACGATCCCTTGCCGGAACCTCGCTCACGCCCTGAGGAAATGCCGGTGTCGCCAGATCGCATAGGCGAACTGAGGATATTTGTGTCGCGTAGATCCGCGGCCTTTGGCCTCGATCCAGCCAGGACTGAAGACCTCGTTCTTGCGGTAAACGAGATCGTTACTAACACCCTCCGTCATGGCGGAGGGCGCGGGGTGCTGCGCTTATGGCACGAGGGACATTCGCTTGTCTGCGAGGTCCGCGACCGAGGCCAGATCGATGAGCCGATGGTGGGACGCATGCGGCCGAGTCCGAATCAGGAGAGTGGGTTTGGTCTGTGGTTGGTCAACCACTTATGCGATCTCGTTCAGGTTCGGTCCTTTGCCAGCGGCACGGTTGTTCGTGTGCACATGGGGCGGACGATGCCGCAGTCCGTGGCTTAGGGCGTTTTCCCCGAACTGAATTCCGACCGCAGCCTATCGACCAAGGCTGCCACCAGAGCAGCTCTTTGTGGCATCGCCGATATGGATATGTGCTCTCCCTCCGCGTGGGCACCTTTCCCGACTGCACCAAGGCCGTCCAACGTCGGAACTCCAAGTGCGGCGGTGATGTTTCCGTCTGAGCCACCCCCGACTTCGACTCCGTCGAGGTCTGGAAGTCCGAGATCCTTCGCGATGTTGCGAGCTTTCTCGAACAATTCCGAAGACATTTCTCTCTCGAAGGGGAGACGAGGAGGCTTCTTCTCGAGAATGAGCTTGGCTCCTTCGACCTTGGCGGATAGGTCACCCATTTCTTTGTCCACGCGCTCGAGTTCGGCCACCGTTTTGGCCCTTACATCGACTGCGACTCTGGCTGCAGCTGGAACGGTGTTGGAGGTAGTGCCCGCCGACGCCACTGTAGGAGTCACGGTGGTGCCAACTTCTTGTCGGCCGATCCTCGAGATCTCGAGGATCTGGTGTGCGAGCTCCACCACTGCATTAATCCCGCGTTCAGGCTCCAAACCAGAGTGCGCAGCCCTGCCTTCAACGCTCAAGACATAAGAGGCGACTCCCTTGCGGGCCAATTTGAGCGACCCGCCCTCGCTTGGCTCCAAAACGAGAACCGCTGAGGCTCGGCGCGCGGACTCCTCTATAAAGCCAATGGAGGATTCTGAGCCAATCTCTTCGTCGGAGTTGAACAAGATCTCGATTCCCGAAAGATCGCCGAGTGACCCGAGGGCGAAGAGGCCCTGGATCAATCCGGATTTCATGTCAAAGATGCCGGGCCCCGTCGCCTTGTCGCCATCGATGGAGAATGGCCATCTTTCCACAGTGCCCCTGGGCCACACCGTGTCGAAATGGCCGAGGATCAAAACTGCCGGGGCATCACCGAATCGCCAGCGAAGGTGCCTTTTCTCGTCTCCCAGCCGTTCGGGCTTGGCCCCCAAGATCGAAGATCCCAGCCTTGCCAGCTCATCCGCGCACGACCGGACCGCTTCCAGGTCCTTGGATGGGGATTCGGTATTGACGATGAGCTCGAGGGAATCGAGCATCGCTTTGGTCTTTTCTTGGAGAGAGTGCAGCGAGATCAACCGTTTCCTTTCGGACGGGATCCGATTATCCTCGGTATTCAGCCCCGACCACCCTCTATGAGTCTTCCCCCCGCGACCGACTTCGAAAGTCTGGCAGCATCATCCCCTCGGCCCCCGGTACTCGGGGGCCGGGCACTCCTCGGAACTTGTATTTGAGTGGCTCCCGCCCCGGCTGGACGACCCAGGCCTGGCCCGTGCTCCCATCGAGCACCGCGGCAACGACTGCCTTTGCGATCTCGTCTGGCTGGATGAGTGGAAATCCAGATTCTTTCAGGAATTGCGCGGCAGCCTCGCCGACCATTGGGGTCTCGACCACACCGGGGCAGATGCAATTGATGGTGATCTTCTTGCCTTCCAACTGGGGGGCGAGGCTTCGGACCAATCCAACGACAGCATGCTTGGTGAGTGAATACACCGGATCGATCGGATACGAAGTGATTCCTGCGATCGAAGCGGTCGCGACGATCGACCCTCCTCCCGAGTTTCGCATCGCAGAGACTGCTTCGCGGACCCCGAAGAAAACTCCGTCGACATTCGTTCCGATTATCTTGCGGTAGAGATCATTGCTGACACTTTCGATATCGGACTGCTCTCCAAGAGTTATCCCGGCATTGAGGTATGCGATATCGATGCCCCCGAGAGACGAGTCGGCCTGAGCGAACATTCCTCGTACCTGCTCCGGGTCGGAAACGTCCCCCGCGATTGATTCCATGCCGAGCTTGGCAGCGGCGCTCTCAACCGCGGACGCATCTATGTCTGCGAGCAAGACCTGCGCGCCCTCCGAGACAAACTTCTTTGCGGTTGCGAGTCCGATGCCCGATGCCGCGCCGGTGATGAGAGCCCTTCTTCCGGTGAGAGTCTCCATACCTCGCCCTACCCTTCACCCGAGAGTAGTTTTGCCGGATTCTTCTCGAAGATGGTGACTCGATCCTGCGCCGTGAACCCCTCCTTTTCGAGAAGCGGCCAGAACTCGGTGAAGATGTAACTGAGAGGCCTGCCGGTCATCTGTTCGGAGATCCATGGCTGGAGCTGCGCGAATCCATCGCGCAGGTGGTCGGGGACCGCGTACGGAAACCTAGCCGACCGCAGAGAGCAGATGCGGTCCTGGCTCAGACACAGTTGATCGATGAGTCCGGCCTCGCGTACCGCCGAAGCCAGCTCAACGCGCTTTTCGATGGGAGACAGGACCTCGTAGCCGACTCGGTCTATGCCCGCGAAAGACCCATTGTGAGCTATCGAGATCAACTGCTCTCCCGTATCGGCTTGATCCTGGTGGCCTATCAGGCAACGGCCTGGATCGACGCCATGCTTGGCGAAGATCTCCTGTTGAACGTCCCAACCATTGGAGTTCTCGCAATGCGTGATGATCGGAAGTCCGCTTCGCTCAGATGCTATGGCCGCGGCTTCGAGGAAGCGTTTCTCCAGGTCCGTCGGGGGATCGCCTGAAGCTGCCTTGATCACTCCAGGGGCGACGCCGGTGCCCCCGATTCCGTTTTCAATCTCGAACAGATAGAAACTGGCGATCTCGTCGACGCTTCGGTTGCGCCAGTAAAAGGGGATTCCAATGTCCTCGACATAGAAGCCGGTGGCGCAGACTACGTTGACTCCAGACGCCCGCGACGCCTCCGCCATGAGCCGTGGATCACGGCCGCACTCAACGGGACACGGATCGACGATCGTATGTATCCCGTGCTCTTTGACCTCTCCTAGGCGTTCCGCGATCTTGTCGAGTTCGGGGCCGCGCTCCCAACCATCGTTGGGGTCCAAGTGGTCTCCTGGAAAAGAGAAATAGAGATGTTCGTGAACGAGAGTTCCCTGCAGCTCTTCAGCATCGATGGGGCCCAGCACCGTGCCGACCATGGCGTCCCTTCTGTTAGATTCGCCCACAGAAGCAAGCGATATGCGGAGGCTACCGTGGAATTCGAATTCAGCCCAAAGGTGAACGAGTACCGCGAGAAGCTGCTCGACTTCATGGATTCGTACATCTATCCGGCAGAGCAGACTTATCGCGACCAGATGCTTGCCCAGGAAGACCGGCACACGCAGCCGCCGATCATGGAGGACCTGAAGAAGGAGGCTAGGAGCAGGGGACTCTGGAACCTGTTTCTTCCTAACCCGAAGTGGGGCGCCGGTCTTACCAACTTCGAATACGCGCCACTGTCGGAGATCATGGGACGAAGCCCCATCGCGTCAGAAGTTTTCAATTGCTCGGCCCCCGACACGGGGAACATGGAGATCCTCGCCGAGTTCGGCACTCAAGAACAGCAAGACACTTGGCTGAAGCCGCTGCTGGAAGGGGAGATCCGCTCCTGCTTCGGTATGACGGAGCCGGAGGTGGCGAGCTCCGACCCGACGAACATACAGAGCACGATCGTTGCCGACGGTGACGAGTATGTGATCAACGGCAGAAAGTGGTGGACGAGCGGGGCTGCCGACCCCCGCTGCAAGATCAATCTGTTCATCGGCAAGAGCCACCCCGACAAGGAGCGTTACATGCAGCACAGCCTTGTACTGATTCCCATGGACAGCCCAGGACTCGAGGTTGTTCGCACGCTTCCGGTATTCGGTTACGACGGGGGCCATGGGCACTGCGAGATCTCATACGAGGACGTACGAATTCCAACCTCCAACCTTTTGGGCCAGGAGGGAGGCGGCTTTTTGATCGGGCAGGCGCGTCTCGGACCGGGCCGCATTCATCACTGCATGCGGGCGGTTGGGATGTCGGAGCGGGCCCTCGAGCTGATGTGCAAACGCGCCAACTCTCGCGTTGCGTTCGGTGTCCCGCTATCGAAGCAGGGCGTGATACGGGACTGGATCGCCGAATCGAGGGTGAAGATCGAGCAAGCGCGTCTTTTGGTCTTGAAGGCGGCCTGGATGATGGACACCGTTGGTAACCAGCAAGCAAGAACTTTGATATCCGCCATTAAGCTTGCGGCCGCCGACATGGCGACCTACGTGATCGATCGGGCGATCCAAGTCCACGGGGGTGCAGGAGTCTCCGACGACTTCCCTCTGGCCGCGATGTATGCCTATGCGCGCACGCTGCATATCGTCGATGGCGCCGATGAAGTTCACAAGATGGTGATCTCGCGCGAAGAGTTGAGGAACTGGGCTCCGGCCTAGGGCCACTAGTTAGCGCAGCGTTGCTGCGCCACCATCGACAGGAATCACCGCGCCGGTCACGTAAGAACCCGCGCGCGATGACAGGAAGATGACGGTGCCGGCCATGTCTTCGGGCCGGCCAACGCGTTGCAGCGGTATCGCAGAAGCAAGAGCCTGCTCGGCTCCCTCGTTCTCGAACATGAACTTCGTCATGCGGCTGGGGAAGAGTCCTGGAGCGATGGCGTTCACCGTGATGAAGTGACCTACGAGGGCAGACGCCATGTGGCGCGAAAGCTGGTGGATACCGGCCTTGCTAGCAGAGTACGCGTAGTTCTCCAGAGCCGGGACCCGGAGGCCATCTATTGATCCGATGTTGATCACGCGAGCCGGATCCTCTGGACTTGCCGCAGCCTTCAGTTGAGGCAGAAGCTTTTGAGTCAGATGAAAAGGCGCTTGAACGTTGACGGCCCAAACCTTGTTGAAGGATTCGGGCGGATACTCTTCGAGGGGGGCTCCCCAGGCCGTCCCCGCGTTGTTGACGAGGATGTGGAGCTCGGGGGCCTGGCTCTCCAGCTCACTGCCAAGGTGGTCGATCCCGGACGCGGTGGAGAGATCCGCAGGGATCGAGATGCACTCGCCGTCCTTCGAGAGATTGGCTGCGACCTCATCGCAGACCTCGGCCTTTCTCGATGAGATGAAGACTCGAACGCCAGCTTTGACCAGGCCCTCGGCAATCATCAGCCCGATGCCTCTTGATCCGCCGGTTACGACCGCGCTCTTGCCCTTTAGTTCGAAGATGCCCTCGCCCATTGTGTCCGCTCCTCTCGCTGTTGCGCAGAGTTAGGCTATAGCTTGTCAATCAGAGTCAATATGAGTACAGTAGAATCAATGTTATCCAGCCAGGAATTCCTCACCAGCGACGAGGCCTGCGCTGCGCTTGGAGTAAAGCTCTCCACCCTCTACGCGTACGTGAGTCGCGGAAAGCTGAGGAGCTATCGCCTGGGCTCGAGGCGGCAGCGGTTCTACTCGGCCAGAGAACTGAGGGCGATGGCCGGGACCATCCCTGAGCTAAAGGATTCCTCCGCCAGGGTCCCCCTCGCCGCAGACTGGATCAGCTACGTCTGATGGAGCCCGACTACTTCCCTTCATCCTTTCCTCCCGATAACTTTCCTCGCTTCGACTGGCTGAACAAGCCATCGACTTTCCCAACCGAGGTCTGGACCACCGAGACAACGCATCGCGACGGCCAACAGGGGGGCCTGCCATTCGATGCTGAGACCGGGCTACAGATCTACGACCTTCTCTGCAAGTTCACGGGCACGTCGGGAGCCGTCCGCCAAGCGGAGTTTTTCGTTTATCACCCCGGCGACCGAAAGATGATTCAAGAGGCGATCGCACGATGGCGCGACGGCGCGCCGATCGAGCCGACGTCATGGATAAGAGCGACGCCATCCGATGTCGCTCTCGTGAAAGACCTCGGTGTCCGCGAGACGGGGATGCTCGCCTCGATCTCGGACTTTCATACCTTTCACAAGTTCACTCCGGCCGGAAGAACCCAGGCGGCGGAGAGATACCTCGACGCCGTGAAGGAGGTACTCAACGCCGGCATCAGGCCCCGGCTTCATCTCGAAGACGCAACCAGAGCGCCATCGGGATTCATGCTCGAGTTCATCGAGCGCTGCATGCTGGCCGCAGACGGCTTCGGTCAAGAGCTCGCGCCGAAATTCCGGGTGTGCGACACGATGGGGCTCGGACTTCCATTCGAACATGTAGCCGCCCCAAGGAGCATCCCAAGGTTATTCAGAAAACTGAGGGAATTGGGTGTGCGCTCAGAGGATCTGGAGTTCCATCCTCACAATGACGCCTGGCTGGTGGTAGCGAACTGTCTTGCCGCGATCACTGAAGGCTGTTCCGTGATCAACGGGTGTTGCCTGGGTAAGGGAGAACGCACCGGCAACGCTCCTCTCGAAGCCGTCCTGATGCATGTGATCGGTATGGGATATTTCGAAGAAGCGCGCCCGGACTTCACGGTCTTGAACGATCTTGCAGATCTCTATTCCAGACTTGGCGAACCTCTTGCGACCCGATACCCGTTGTACGGGAAAGATGCTCATCGTACTCGGGCCGGCATCCATGCCGACGGTCTAAACAAGTTTTGGTGGATGTACGCGCCGTTCGACGTCAAAAAGCTGCTCGGAAGGTCGCTAACTGTTTCGATCACAAAGGATTCGGGTGTTGCGGGGTTGATCTTTCTGGCAAAGGAACACCTTGGCCTCGAGATTCCCAAGGACGACCCAGGCATAGGTTGGATTCACTCCTGGGTCATGCGCCAATTCGAGGAAGGCCGGGAGGTTGCAATCGAGTGGGAGGAGCTCGCGCCGCTCTTCGAGGCCAAGTTAGCTCTCCGCTCTGGTGGCGTGGAACTGAGTGGGGTCGCGGGGCAGCCCGTCGAATCCCCTCCAAACGAAGGCGAGCATGTAGTCGACGACGACTTCACGCGGCATGGTCTTGGTCCTGAGCCACCAATCCAGAACCGAGTCGGTTCCGCCTAGCAGCGCGTGGGCGTAGATATCTGCCCCTTCGCTTCGAAGACCGGCCCCCTTCATAACGTCCGCGATGGTGGTCGCGAGCCCCCGGGCAATCCTTTCCCGCATGTCTGCGAGGCGCTCTCCGATCTCGGGATCTATCTCCGAGGTAGCACCGGCAAGCAGGTGGAACCCGTCGGGGTGTTCTTCACCGAATCCCACGTAAGCGCTCAGTCCCCTGTGCAGCCTTTCCCTAGGATCCGTCGAGGAAGCCATCGCCTCCCAAAGAACCTGCATGAGCTTGGATATGTGCTGGTCTAAGACCGCCATGAAAAGCTCCGCTTTGCCTCCGGGGAAGTGCTTGTAGATCACCGGTTTTGTGACCCCGCAGGTTCGGGCGATCTGTTCGATCTCGGTCTTCCGGTAACCCCGCTCCCCAAACAGGCGCGCTGACTGTTCGAGGAGGATCTGTCTGCGCTCCTGCTTTTTGAGTCTGGTTCGAGTGACCAAGAAGTTACCTCACGTAACTAGTAACGATTGACCATGTGGGGTGTCTTACTTTACGTGATTGACGCAAGAGGGAGGGCGGACCGACCGCGTCGTTGGCGGGAAGTAGCCTTCCGTGAAGTTTACTCAAGGTATCTTAAGCCTCTTCGGGCATACATCTACCGGCTGGTGGGCAACCATCACGACGCCGAAGACCTTACCGCGGAGGCTTTCGCCCGCGCGCTCAATCATCTAGAAGAGAAAGACATCGACTCCCCAGAGCTGGCGGCGTGGCTGTTCAAGGCCGCCCGAAACCTGAGCTCCAATCATCGCCGGTCGACCCGCCGCATCGTGATCTCCCTCGAGGAAGTCACTGAGCCTTCGGTGGATGAGGAGCCCGATGAGAGCCTCATTGCGGAAGAAGAGCTGCAGCGGCTGGTAACGGCGATAACCCAGCTCCCGGTTGAGAAGCAGCGGGCTGTAGTGATGCGTTTCTTCGACGAGTTGTCTCACTCTGAGATCGCCGACGAGCTCGGCAGGACGGAGACATCGGCGAGAGTGCTCCTTCATCGCACTCTTTCCGACTTGCGCAAGGAGGTCTCGTGACCGCCTGGCTCTTTCCCGGACAGGGTTCACAGCGTCCAGGGATGGCGAACGGATTCTCTGCGTGTGCGCCGTTGGTCAAGACCGCTGAGGAGATCGTCGGGGCCCCCATACGCTGGGTTTGCTGTTCGCCAACCAACGACGTTTGGCCGGCCGACCTCGTGCAGCCTGCCATCTACCTGACCGATGTAGGGGGTGCGCAAGCGCTGTCCGGCGAAGGCCTGGATCCCGACGCAGTGCTCGGCCACAGTCTCGGCGAGTACGCCGCACTGGTGGCCGCAGGAAGTCTTTCGTTCGAAGACGGTCTTCGGCTCGTGTCTGTGAGAGGGGCCGCCATGATGAGAGCCGGCCGTAAGCAGCCGGGCGGGATGGCCGCGGTCCTGGGATTGGAAGCAGAAAAGGTCGATCACATCTGTGCCGAGGGCGGAGCGGTGTGGGTCGCGAATCTCAACTCGCCGCTGCAGACCGTCATCTCCGGTTCAGACATATCACTGGCCGCCGCCGCCAAGCGGTTGAGGGAGGCAGGGGGCCGCGTCGTGAGGCTGCAGGTCCCCGTTGCCGCGCATACCCCGCTGATGAAGGCGGCTGTCGCCGAGGTGCGCTCCGTGCTGGATCAGGTCGAGATCAAACCTCCGACTGCTGCATTCTTTTCTTCGGTAGACGGCAAGCGTCACGAAGACCCTGCTGAAATACGGCGGCTCCTCCTAGAGCAAATCGTCGGGCCGGTCAGGTTCGAGGAAGCGGTCAGGGCGATAGCTGCAACCGGAACAGATCATTTCGTCGAGGTTGGCCCCGGCGACGCATTGTCCGGACTCGTAAAGCGGATCCTCTCCGACGTGAGAGTTGACCGCGTCGACGATGACGAGAAGGCATATGCACTCTCATCCCCATCTCTCAAGGAGCAAGTGACATGACGGCCACAACCGATTCTGCTGCGCGCAATGCAGCCCTTCTTCAGAGCGAGATCGAATCAGAGGATCTGCTGGTCCACGACACGACGCTCATGGACGAAAAAATCCTGATCTCTCCCGCGCAGGGAAGGTTTCGATTTTCCCCATCTCAGAACTTCACTTCCGAGGGGGAGTATGTCCTCGAGGGTCAGCTGATCGGCCATGTGGTCTCAAAGAGCGGCGACGAGATTCCCGTTACAGCGTCTCACTCAGGTTGGGTCATGCAGTTCTTTCTTCGTGACGGATGGCCCGTGCAGTCGCGTCAGCCGGTTCTAAGCCTGAGACTGTTGTGACCGGGGTGAGGATCACCGGACTCGGAAGGGCCCTGCCGGAGCGCGTCGTTACGAACCGTGAGGTCGCCGAGCGTCTTGGCGTAGAGGAGAACTGGATCTTCTCTCGCACCGGGATCAGCGAGAGAAGGTACACATCTCCAGCCGAGACCATTTCCACATTGGGGACCGAGGCTGCTCTCGAGGCCCTAGCGCACGCGGATGTATCAGCAGGCGATCTCGATCTGATCATTACTGCAACCTGTACCCCAGACCATCTCTTCCCTTCCACGGCCTGTCTGATTCAGTCAGCGATAGGCGCGAACAAAGCCGGCGCATTCGATCTGAACGCAGCCTGCTCTGGGTTCATCTACGGCCTTTCGATGGCGGCTGCCTCGGTGACATCGGGGCAAGCCGAAAAAGTTCTAGTCGTCGGTGGAGATGTGTTGTCGAAGTTCGTTGACCCCAACGATCCCGTCACCTGTCCGCTTTTTGGGGATGGAGCCGGCGCAGCCATCGTGGAAGCAGCCGAAGCCGGGGAGATGCGTTTCGAGCTCGGGGCAGATGGCTCCGGCAGCCAGCACGTCATCATGCCGGCCGGAGGCAGCAGGATTCCCTCTTCGAAGGAGTCCATCGATGGCGGCCTCCACTTCATTCACATGGCAGGACGCGAAGTGTTTCGAAGCGCGGTTCGAGCAATGACTTCGCTCGGCAAGTCTCTGGAGGGAGACGGATTCGACCTCGTGATAGCTCACCAGGCGAATCTGAGGATCCTGACCGAGACCGCAGACGAGTTGGGCATCGACCGCGACCGCCTGTTCATCAACATCGACCACGTGGCCAACACATCAGCCGGATCTATTCCCATTGCGATGTACGAAGCGTGGCACCAGGGCCGGCTCCAGCCCGGCACACGGCTTCTCCTGCTGGCTTTCGGCGCCGGGTTCACCTGGGCCGGTGCCAGATTCGATTGGACTCTTGCCCAGCCCGATCTCGCAGAAGCAGCTGAGGATTTGGCAGGGGTGAGCAGATGACGCTGACTGGAAAGGTTGCCTTTGTCACCGGCGCTTCCGGCGGCATCGGCGGAGAGTGCGCTCGGATCCTTTCCGAACATGGCGCGCGCGTAGCGATTGGGTTCAAGGAGGACAAAGACGGCGCTGTGGCAGTCTCGGAAGACTGCCATGGGTCGAAGCCCATCCGGATCGATGTCGCCGATCCCGTCGCGGTAAACGAAGCGTTTGATGAGGCTGAAGAAGAAATCGGCCCGGTCACCATTCTCGTGAATGTGGCCGGCGTCACCAGGGACAAGCCGATCCTCAAGATGACCGACGACGAATGGCAGCAGGTTATCGACATCAATCTGAGCGGAGCCTTCTTCTGCATGAGAAGAGCCCTGAAAGCCATGGTTCGCACGGGGTGGGGGAGGATCGTGAACATCGGCTCGGTAGCCGGCCACACGGGCAACGCCGGACAGGCGAACTACTCCGCCGCCAAGTCCGGCATAGTCGGGCTCACCAAATCTGCCGCCATAGAAATGGGAAGAGCCGGGGTGACCGTAAACCTGGTCTCCCCAGGGCTGGTCGATACCGCTCTTACCCAGCCTCTTGGGGACAAGGCACGGCAGGCGATTCTGGATAGAACCCTCCTGCGTCGGACCGGGACGACCCGGGAAGTCGCGGAAGCGGTGTTGTTTTGCATAGAAGCGAGCTACATGACCGGTCAGACCATAAGGCTGGACGGAGGGATGTCATGAAAGGGGAAGAGATGGAAGACACGAAGCTTTACGACGCACTAAGCGAGGTGCTGGTGACGCGTCTCAAAGTAGACGCCGACCAGATCACGCCCGCAGCAGACCTCTTCGAGGACCTGGGCCTTGATTCGATCGACATGATGACTGCAGTCATGGCGATCGAAGAGCAGTTCGGCATTGAGGTCTCGGACAAGGAAGTTGAAGGCGTTCGCACCTTGCAGGAAGCAGTCGATCTCTTGACGCAGAAGGTCACTGCTCGTGCCTGAAAGTCCTAGACGGGTGGTGGTGACCGGCATAGGTCCGGTCACTCCTATCGGAACCGGCGTTGAAGACTTCTGGCGCGCATTGCTGGAAGGCAAATCGGGCATCGGTCCGCTCACGAGGTTTGATCCTTCGGAGTTCGCGGTGCAGATCGCGGGAGAGATAAACGACTTCGAAGTTGACGATTATCTTCCTCCGAAGAGGGCTCGTCGCCACGACCGCTTCTCCCAGTTTGCGTTCGCCGCAGGCAAGCTTGCGCTCGACGATGCCGGACTCGAGCCGACCGATCCGGACCCGGCTCGGGTGGCGATAGTCATAGGAACGGGAATAGGTGGTATCGCGATCTACGAACAGGAACACGAGGCGATGCTCGAGAAGGGGCCCCGCTTCGTAAGCCCAGAGCTGATTGCAAAGATGATTCCCAACGCCGCTGCTGGGCTCATGGCAATCGAGTTTGGATTCACCGGCCCGAATGAATGCACGGTTACGGCCTGCGCTTCTAGCGGCCATGCGATCGCGAGAGCTTTCGATCTGATCGCAGGCGGCATGGCAGATGTTGCACTTGCGGGAGGCACTGAAGCTGCCATCACTCCGCTCGCTCTCGCTTCATTCTGTTCTGCACGCGCTCTGTCGCGCAGAAACGACGATCCTAAGACTGCATCGAGGCCATTCGATGCCGATCGCGACGGATTCGTTCTCTCTGAAGGGGCGACGGTGCTCGTTCTGGAAACTCTGGAAACCGCGACGGCACGTGGCGCCCGAATCCTCGGCGAGATCGTCGGCTACGGCCTGTCGGCAGACGCGTACCATACGGTGGCTCCTCATCCCGAGGGCGCGGGGGCCTCGGCCGCGATGTCGGCGGCATTGGCGAAGGCATCAGTGCTTCCCGATGAGGTCGACTACATCAACGCCCACGGCACATCTACGCCTCTGGGTGACGTTTCGGAGACGAAGGCGATTCGAAAAGTGTTCGGGAACAACCCACCACCGACGTCGTCGACCAAGTCGATGACTGGCCATCTTCTGGGAGCCGCTGGTTCCACGGAAGTTGCGGCCACCCTATTAGCGATGAGAGACCAGATTCTTCCTCCGACTATCAACTACGGAACCGCCGACCCTGATTGCGATCTGGACGTTGTTCCCAATAAGGCAAGGCCGGCCAAGGTTGAGATGGCTCTGTCGAACTCATTTGGATTCGGTGGGCACAACGCATCGATCCTCATGGTCGGACACGCGAGATGACCATCGGGATCGACATCGTCGACGTAAAGAGACTGGAAAGGACCGTCAGGTCGTTTCCGGGGTTCATCGACCGAGTGTTCACCGAAGAAGAGAAGCGTTATTCGCTGTCGAAGCCGCGTCCTATCGAACATCTCGCGGCGCGATTCGCAGCCAAAGAGGCTGCCTTCAAGTCTCTTGGAACTGGTTGGCCCTATCTGTCCTGGCATGAAGTCGAAGTGCAGTCCGGCCCGCGAGGACCCCAGCTGGTGGTGACGGGCAAGGCCCATGAGTTGGGAGGCGACTGTCGCTGGGTGGTGTCACTGGCCCACGATGGGGGATTCGCCATCGCAGAGGTGGCAAGGCTCCTGCGCCCGTCGCTGGTTTCCTGGGATGAACCCGATCACTGATCGTTTCGAGGGCAAGGTGGCCCTCATAACGGGTGGTTCCAAGGGGATCGGAAAGGCGATTGCCCTAAGGCTGGCGCGCGAAGGGGCCGCGGTTGCGGTCACATGGTTTAGAGACCGGCCTTCTGCTGAAAAGGCGATTGCCGAACTCGAGGAGGCCGGATCGAAGGTTCGTGCGATCCAGGCCTTCCTCGGGGAACCGGAGGCCCCTGCCGCAATCCTGGAAGAAGTCCGATCGGTGCTCGGCGAACCCTCCCTATTTGTCTCGAACGCCGCGACCGGTGTCCAGCGTCCTTTGATGGAGATCACCGACAGGCACTGGGATTGGACCATCGAGACCAATGCGCGGGCGCTTTTGCGGCTGGTTCAGCAGGCTCCCGAACTCGAGAGTGTTCTGGCATTGACGAGTCTTGGAAGCACCAGGGTCATGCCGGGCTACGGGATCGTCGGGATATCGAAGTCTGCGATCGAGACCGCGGTTCGTTATCTTGCCGTGGAACTGGCGCCCCGGTGCAGGGTGAATGCGATCAGCGCAGGGGTGGTCGATACCGATTCGCTGAGGCGCTTTCCCACCGCAGACGAACTGCTCGCCGAGGCTGCTTCGAGAACTCCTGCAGGTCGCCTCGTTGACCCGCTGGATGTAGCGTCTCTGGCCGGTTTTCTTCTGTCGGCAGAGGCCTCGATGATCACAGGTCAGGTTGTGACTATCGACGGGGGTATGTCGCTTCTAGCTTGAGTATCTGTCGGCGAGTTCCAGTACGCCGTCGAGTATCTCGAGCCCAGCCTCCAGCTCGGATTCAGTTATGACGAGCGGGGGCGCGATCACGACAACGTTCCAGTGAACGAACAAAAATAGCCCTCTTTCCATCGCCGCTGCCGCAAGCTCGTTTATCGGTTCAGCATCTTTACCGGAAGCATTGAAAGGAACCAAGGGTTCGCGGGTCTCTCGGTTTCGAACCAGCTCCAGGCCCCAGAAGAGTCCAAGCCCCCTTATCTCCCCGATCGAGGGATGCTTACCCGCGAGCTCTTTCAGGGAACCCGCAAGCTTGGCTCCGAGGCCGGCGACATTTTCCACGACGCCTTCGTCTCTCATTATCCCGATCGACGCGACCGCTGATGCGCAGGCAAGAGGGTGTCCGCTGTAGGTAAGGCCACCCCAGAACATCCGATCCTCCAGCCACTTTGAGATCGGCTCGGAGACGACCATCGCGCCAAGAGGAACGTAACCGGAGTTGATTCCCTTAGCGACGGTCATGATGTCCGGGACGACATCCCAGTGGTCGGCGGCGAACCACTTGCCCGTGCGCCCGAATCCAGCCATAACCTCGTCCAGGATCAGCAGGATCCCGTGGCGGTCACAGACCTCACGGATCTGCCGAAGATAGCCATCGGGCGGAACGATGATGCCGTTGGTCCCGGTCACCGTCTCCAAGAGAACCGCTGCGACCGTGTCCGGATTCTCGTACTGCAGAATCTCCTCGAGATGCGGCCCCCCGGTGCAGACAGGGCATGGGTCGGGATGGCCGGCCGGACAGCGATAGGTGTATGGATCGAACATCCTTACAACTCCGGGGATTCCCGGTTCCGCCGGCCAGCGGCGAGGGTCGCCGGTGAGAGTCATGGCCCCCGCAGTCGCTCCGTGGTACGAACGGTAGCGGGCGATTATCTTGTGGCGGCCGGTGTAGGCGCGTGCAAGCTTCAGAGCATTTTCGTTGGCCTCTGCACCGCCGTTCGTAAAGAAGGAACCCTTCAGATTGCCCGGCGTCACTTCTGCCAGCAGCCGCGCCAGTTCACTTCGCTGATCGTTAGCAACCGCCGGAGAAATCGTCGAGAGAGTTTCCGCCTGCTCCTTGATTGCTTCGACCATTCTGGGATGCTGGTGTCCCAAGTTCAGGTTGATCAGCTGCGATGCGAAGTCGAGATAGCGATTGCCTTCGTGGTCCCAGAAATAAGAGCCACTGCCTCCAGAAACGAGCAAAGGCTTTCTCGAGGACTGCACGGACCAAGAATGGATGACGTATTCGCGATCGTCGGCGATGATCTGGTCTGGGGATGTTTTGGGATCGACTTTCATGCCGATTCCGTCACCGGGCCGTTGGATGACTTGAACCACCTGGATGTGACTACCTTGTGGCGAGTATAGAAACGAAATGCGTCGGACCCCGTGGCATGCAGGTCGCCGAAGAACGAGTTCTTCCAGCCGGTGAACGGAAAGGCTGCAGCCGGCGCAGCCACTCCGATGTTCACCCCAAGCATCCCGGCCTCGGCACGTCTGCGAAATTCTCTCGCGTTGTGACCCGAGGACGTGAAGATCGATGCCATGTTCCCGAAGTTACTTGCGTTCAGGGTGGTTAGAGCTTCATCGATGTCGGACGCCCTCATCACCGAAAGGACCGGACCGAAGAGTTCTTCCTTCCACAGATTCATGTCTTTTGTCACGCCATCGAAGATCGTGGCGCCGAGGAAGAAGCCTTCGGCAGGTCCTGCACCCCTTCCGTCGAGTGCAAGGACGGCATCGGAACCTTGAGCCTCAGAGATATATCCCTCCAGCTCCTTACGGCGCTCCTCCCTGATGACCGGTCCCATCTGCGTCTCGGGATTCGAGCCGGGGCCGAGCCGCAGTCCGTCCGCCTTTTGCACCAGCTCGTGCAGAAGAGGCTCGGCGACGTTCCCCACTCCAACCACGACGCTTCCGGCAAGACACCGCTGGCCGGCGTTACCGAACGCGGACGACATGATTGCCGAGACGGATGCGTCGAGCTCGGCGTCGTCCATCACCAGCAAGTGGTTCTTCGCACCGCCAAGAGCCTGGACGCGCTTTCCCTGAGATGCCGCCGTCGTGTATATGTACTTTGCGGTTGTGGCCGAGCCCACGAAGGAGACTGCGTCGACGCCAGGGTGGTTCAACAGCGCGTTTACGACTCTCTTGCCTCCGTGCACTACGTTCAGGACGCCATCGGGAAGCCCGGCCTCGGCCAGGAGCTGAGCAATTTTCATCCCCGACAGGGGAGTTCGCTCGGACGGTTTCAATATGAAGGTGTTGCCCGCGACGAGGGCAATCGGGATCATCCAAAGAGGGACCATGTTGGGGAAGTTGAACGGAGTGATGCCCGCCACCACGCCGACCGGGAATCGGACGAGCTGCTGATCGATCCCGTTTGCTACCTGATCGAGGTTCGTTCCCATCGTGAGAGTGGGGGCTCCCGTGGCGAAGTCCACGACCTCGATGCCTCTTCTTACCTCGCCCCTCGCTTCCTCGATGATCTTCCCGTTCTCCTGGACGACGAGGTTCGACAACGTCTCGAAGTCGCGCTCGAGAAGAGACTTAAAGGCAAACATGACCTGCGTTCTCTCGAAGACCGGGGTGTCGGCCCATGCCGGGAAAGCGGATGCCGCTGCTCGAACTGCGCGATCGACATCTGACTCGGTGGAGTAGGGGAGGAGCGCGATCGTTTCTCCCGTGGCGGGATCGTAGATCGGCTCCACTTCTTCACCGGAACTGGGTGCCAGAGAATTGCCGATTAGCTGAGGCACTCGTTCGGCAGTCATTGCCGTTTTTCCCCCTCCCAATGCAGAAACCGAATCGCCGCCCCGGCGAAGACCTTTGCCGACTCGATCAGATCCGATACCTCCACGAATTCGTCAACCTGGTGCGCGATCCACTTGCCTCCGGGACCGTAAACCACGATTGGGATCTGCGCGTCACGCCACAGGATCGTTCCGTCGGTAGTTCCAGGAACGCCGCCAAATGAGGGAGCTTGGCCGGTTACCTCCTCATGCGCCTCCACAAGGGCTTGCACGACTGGAGCGTCTTCCGGGATCTCCGAAGCGGGCCTATCGTCGATGATCTCCATCGAAAGCCGAACCTCGCCGGTAGAGGCTGCCTCTACTTCGTCCTCGATTGAGGCCAGCAGCTTTGAGTGGTCGATGGCGGGAACGGTTCTGATGTCGAGCGCCAGTTCCGCTCTTCCAGGGATTACGTTCAGCTGGGCGAGTTCTCCTCCTCGAAAGACCGTTGGGGTTATGTAAGGAAGGCCAAGATGTGGGTGTGAACCTGCGGTCTGTTGGAGGTCAAGCTGCAGTTCGCCGACCCTTTTGACGAATGAAGCCAGCACGGGCACCGGATTGGCACCGTGCTCCGGCATCGCGCCGTGAGCCATGCGTCCGACGGCTTCGACTCGGACCCTGATGGCCCCCTTTTGGGCAACGCAGACCTCTCCCCCTTCCGGTTCGCAGATGATGGCCGCGTCGATCCCTTCTGCATGTCCTCGAGCTACGAAGTGCTTCGCGCCGAGCATCAGTCCTTCTTCGTCTACAAGTGCCGCGACGATGATCCGCCCTGGAAAGGGGCCCGTCCTGCGGACCGCCTGTGCGGCGCAGATCATTGCGGCGACCCCTCCTTTCATATCGGCGGAGCCCCGCCCATACAGCCTCCCGCCTTCGACCTCTCCTCCGAAGGGATCTCGAGTCCACTTCGAGCGGTCGCCTTCCGTGACCACGTCGGTGTGTCCTTCGAACAAAAGCGTTGGCCCCGGAAGTCCGCCCTCGATAACAGACACCACGTTCGGACGACCGGGAGCCACCTCGTCTATCTTCGGCTCCCATCCGAAAGTTCGCATCTGCTCGGCGACCAGTTCGGCGACGGGGGCCTCACTCAGGCCGTCCTCGGGCCTGAAGACGCTTGGGATTCTGACCAGGCGCTGCGTTAAATCGATGACCTGTGCCTCATCGATAGTTAGGCTTTCGATCGCGTCGGTCAGTGCATTCATGAAGCTCCTCGGCGTCCAGGGCCGCAAGGTTCTGACCTGCATGTTATGTGCACATTGACGGGAGTGCAGGCCGAGCATATGTTTCGCTATTCGAATGGGAAGGGGGATGGAGTGAAGTCATCCAAGGTTCTGATCATCGCAATGCTGTCCGCCGTTTTGACGGCCGGTTGTGCGCGCACCCCGCCCGCTCCAAGGCAGCCGGCGGTCTCTCCCGAGCCAAAGGTCACTTTGGGGGCAACCCTCGAACCGTCGAGTCTGGATCTAACTGCCAGTTCTCAAGCCGCGATCCCGGAAGTGCTTTTGTACAACGTACTGGAGGGTTTGGTCCGGATCGATAACGAAGGCCAGATAGAACCTCTCCTGGCAAGCTCATACGACGTCTCCGAGGACGGCAAGGTGTACACATTCGAGCTCCGTGAGGCGAATTTTCACAACGGAACTCCGATGACGGCGAACGATGTCCTCTTCACTTTCAACCGCCACAGGGCCCCAGAGTCTACTCACCCATTCAAGGCTCAATTCGCCCCGATAGAAAACGTGGAAGCCGTGGACGAGCGCACAGTTCGTGTGACTCTCAAGGAATTCAGCGCCAACTGGCTTTTCAACATGGCGCTTGGGGCCGGGGTGATTCTCTCCGAGCAAACCATAGGCCAGATCGCCGAGAACCCGGTCGGCACAGGCCCGTTCAAGTTCGACAGCTGGACTCGTGGCGACAACATCGGGCTTGTTCGCAACGAGGACTATTGGGGGACGAGAGCTCCGCTCGAGGAAGTTGTTTTCAAATACATCCCTGACCCCAGCGCTATGAACAACGCGCTGCTCGCTGGAGACATCGACATCATCTCCCGAGTCACTGCTCCTGAGTTACTCGATACGTTGAAGGCAGATCCCAGGTTCGAGGTGGTGGAGGGACTTACGAACGGTGAAGTCATCATGGCCATGAACAACACCAAAGGCCCGCTTAGCGACGTGCGGGTTCGGAAGGCAATCACCCACGCAATCGATCGCCCGGGTCTGATAGAGGCAGCCTACGGGGGGTACGGCGCACTGATCGGCAGCCATGTCCCGCCGTCAGACCCTTGGTATATAGATCTAACCGATGAAGTCCCTTACGACCCGGAAAGAGCGAAGGACTTACTCGCAGAAGCGGGTTTCGCCGATGGATTCGAACTCAGTCTTCAGTTGCCGCCCCCCTCTTATGCAAGGCGGAGCGGTGACATCATTGCTTCCCAGCTGGGAGAAGTCGGAATCCGTGTGAACATCGAGAACATCGAGTTCCCCCAGTGGCTGGAACGGGTGTTCAGAGGAGGCAACTTTGATCTGTCGATCGTAGCGCACGTGGAACCGCGCGATATCTCTCAATACGGAAACGCTCAGTACTACTGGCACTACGACAACCCTGAGGTACGTCAGCTCCTCGCCGACGCCGACAAGCAGCCCGATGAGGAGCAGAGGAACGATCTGTATGCTCAGGTTCAGCGCAAGATCACCGCAGATGCTGTGAACGTGTGGCTGTTCTTGTTGCCTGAGATTACGGTGATGCAGAAGGGGATAAGCGGGTACAAGCAGAACCGGATATCCTTCTCGATCGACATGACAGAGGTGGTTTACGAGAAGGAGGCTGCATAACAGCCGTACCGCTCCATCTCTTCGGTTCCCCGGTTTCTCGCAGTCGCTTGCCGTCCGACGACGGATGAGGGATGGCCCTCTACGTTTTGCGTCGTCTGGCCATCTTTGTTGTCAGCATGTTCATCGCATCGATTTTTGTCTTCCTGGTTCTATCGGTGCTGCCGGGAGACCCAGCTCAGGTCATCCTGGGCTTGCAGGCCACGCCGGAGTCCCTGGCTCAGTTGAGGAGAGAGCTTGGACTGGATGCACCACTTTGGAAGCAGTATCTGCGGTGGGCCGGGGGCATGGTGCGCGGCGACTTCGGCACGTCGTACATCTCGCGAGTTGATATAGGTCCTGAGATAACCCAAAGGCTTCTCGTAACTATTCCGCTGGCTCTGCTCGGCATGACCTTCGCCCTCCTGATCGCCGTCCCGGCTGGGGTGCTGGCGGCTTCAAGACACCGAACTAAAGTGGACACCTTCATCTCGACCTTCACGCAGACGGGCATAGCGATTCCTGCGTTCTGGGCTGGGATCATGCTCATCGCAGTTTTCTCCGTGAAACTGGGTTGGTTTCCAGCGGGAGGCTTTACCGCATGGCAGGATGCGCCCTTACGCGCCATTCGATCCCTTTTGCTTCCGGCCGTGTCGCTTGCTCTCGTCCAGGGGGCGATACTCACGAGATACGTCAGATCGACTGTTTTGGAGATAACGCGCGAGGACTTCATCCGAACTGCAAGGGCCAAGGGCCTGACCCGTTCGGCGGCTCTTTGGCGCCACGGCCTTAGGAATGCCTCGATCCCACTGGTCACCGTGGCCGGCCTTCAATTTGCCAATCTGCTGGTCGGGGCGGTGGTCATCGAAAACGTATTCTTCCTTCCCGGTCTTGGCAGGATGGTGCTCCAGGCGATCGGAAACAGAGACCTGCTGGCCGTGCAGGGAATAGTCATTGTGCTGACCGGGATAGTGCTCGCGGTGAACTTTCTCGTCGATATCTCCTATCGATTTTTGGATCCAAGGCTGAGGCCGGCAGGATGAGCGACGTCGCAATCGTCGAGCAAGTCGAAACCGAGGCACCGAGCGCGGGCCTGCCTTCGAGGCGAACTCTTTTTCTCGGAGCATTTCTGGTTCTGTTGATAATCGTGGTGGCGCTGGTCTCGTTCGTCTGGACACCCCACGACCCGACACTGGTATCGCTTCAGAATCGACTGGCTGGACCCGGATCCTCATTTCTTCTTGGAACCGATCAGTACGGACGCGATCTCGTCAGCCAGATGATGGTCGGTTCACGAACGACTCTGTTCGTCGGCATCATCGCCGTCGCCATCGCGATGTGCATCGGAGTTCCTGTCGGCGCCGTCGCAGCCGTTCGACGCGGGTGGCTTGACGAGGTGATCATGAGGCTCGCCGATGTCGTCTTCGCCTTCCCTGCGGTTCTGATGGCCATCTTGCTCGCTGCCGGCTTCGGCGGGGGCACAGTCACCGCTATGACGGCCATAGGGATCTCTTACGTTCCGGTGTTCGCCAGGGTGACGAGAGGCGCTTCACTTCAGATTTTAGAGAGAGAGTTTGTTCTCGCGGCTCGTGCCTATGCCGTAGGGCCGGTCAGGAACTTCGTCAGGCACGTTCTGCCGAACATAAGTCATGTGTTGATAGTCCAGGCGACCATAGCGTTCGCGCTGGCGATCCTTGCGGAGGCTGCTCTTTCTTACCTCGGACTTGGGACCCAGCCCCCAACGCCATCCTGGGGAAGGATGCTGCGCGAGGCGCAGACCTATATCTCAATAGCCCCCCGCCTTGCGATATGGCCGGGTCTTGCGATCGCGGTGTCAGTCCTCGGGTTCAGTCTGCTTGGAGATGGACTTCGAGACGCCCTCGACCCGAAGTTCGCCGAACGCGGCAAAGAGCCTCGCTAGATGCTTCTTACCGTCGAGGATCTGCGGGTTCTAATCGGACGGCATGCCCCTGTCGACGGAGTAAGTTTCGAGATCGCATCAGGGGACCGGCTCGGTCTCATCGGGGAGTCGGGATCGGGAAAGACTCTCACCGCCCTGGCCTTGATGGGTCTGCTGCCCGACGGCACGCGGGTCACCGGACGCGTTCTGTACGGAGGCAATAATCTGCTCGAGCTCGACGAGGAGCGATTGTGCGCGATCAGGGGCGATCGCATCTCCATGGTCTTCCAGGAGCCGATGACCGCCCTCAATCCGGTGATGCGCGTCGGAGACCAGATTGCGGAAGTCCTGCGGATCCATCGGTCGATGGACAAGGAAGCTGCAGGGGCCGAAGCGGTCGAGTTGTTGAACCGTGTGCAGATAAGCGACGCGGGGTCCAGAAGCCGCTCGTATCCCCACCAACTGTCGGGAGGACAGAGGCAAAGGGTCATGATCGCAATGGCCTTGGCTTGCGGTCCCGATCTCCTGATTGCAGATGAACCCACGACAGCTCTGGATGTCACCGTTCAGGCCGGGATCCTCAGGCTCCTGAATAGGCTCGTCGAGGAAGAAGGAGCTTCGCTTCTGCTGATCACGCACGACCTGCCGGTCGTCGCGACGATCTGCACACAAGCCCTCGTCATGCATGAAGGAAGGATCGTGGAGCGGGGGTCCACTTCGGCCCTGTTCCGCCAGCCTCAACACCCCTATACCCGAGGTCTCATCGACGCTATGCCGGATTACGTTCGCTCTCGAGGCACGGCGCGGTGAGCCGGCAAGTTCCCATCTTCGAAGTCAGAGACCTCGTTCGATCCTTCCGGATGCCGAGAACGTCGGTTCGCGGGGGCCAGCGAGAGGTGCAGGCCGTCACTACAGTGAGCTTCGAGGTGAACAGGGGAGAGACCCTCGGAATAGTGGGGGAGTCGGGCTCCGGGAAATCCACTCTAGCGAGGTTGCTGCTCGCCCTCGACCGGCCCACTTCTGGAGAGATCCTGTTCGAAGGAAAGAGCATCGTCGGCCTCCCCGAGAAAAAGCTGCGCCACCTGAGGCGGCAGGTTCAGATCGTCTTCCAAGATCCGATGGGCTCGCTCGATCCCAGGATGCGCGTCGGCAAGATAATCCTCGAACCCATCCGGTCCCTTGGCATCGAAGGTGACGAGAAGGCGAGGCTGAAAGAGCTCGTTGCGTCGGTCGGACTGGATGCCGACTCGGTCAACCGTTATCCGCATGAGTTTTCCGGCGGCCAGCGCCAGCGGATCGCGATCGCACGGGCTCTTGCGCCGCGTCCGCGCGTACTCATCGCCGATGAACCGGCAAGCGCTCTAGATGTTTCGGTGCAGGCGCAGATCCTCAACCTGCTGGACGATCTGAAAGCCAGGTTCGACTTCACGATGATGATGATCAGCCATGACCTTTCGGTGATCCATCACATGTGCGAACGAGTGCTGGTAATGCATCGAGGAGAGATAGTGGAGATAGGGCCGACTCGGCAAGTATTCGAGACTCCCCAGCATCCGTACACCAAGGCGCTGCTGGCTTCGGTCCCCACATTGGATGGAGACCTTCCCGAAGCTCCTCCCGAGACATTGGTTGAGGCGACGTGAGACTGGAGGGCAAGGTCGCGATCATCACGGGGGCCGCCAGTGGTATCGGTCTGGCTACTGTGAGGCGGTTTCACGAGGAAGGAGCGAAAGTGCTGGTCGCCGACCTCGACGGCGCGGCCGCTGGGGAGGCCGCCGAAGAGCTGGATCCGAGCGGTTCCGATGTGATCCACGCGTCATGTGATGTTTCTAACCCGTCCGATTGCGCGGCAGCTGTGGAGAAAGCCGTCTTGGCATTCGGCGGAATAGATGTTCTGCATGCCAACGCCGGCCTGCCTTTCACCGGAGAAATAGAGACCGTCGACGCAGAAACATTCCATGCAGTGGTCTCGGTAAATCTCGGCGGCGCGTTCTTCTCGGCTCAAGCGGTCGTCCCGTTCATGAAGAAGCGGGGGGCCGGATGCATCATCTTCACCAGCTCCCTCCAGGGATTGATTGCACGGCCTAACTTTTCTCCGTACACCGCGGCCAAGCACGGGGTCACCGGTTTGATGAAAGGTCTCGCCCTCGAACTCGCTCCTTCCGGCATAAGGGTCAACGCGATCGCGCCGGGCCCGACTCAAACTCCAATGCTTGGCAAGTTCCTGGGTGGAATGGCCGACGACATGGACGAAGCGATAGAGCGCTTCAAGAATTCCGTCCCCATGGGCCGGCTGCTTGAACCCATCGACGTCGCGAACGCAGCCCTTTTCCTTGCTTCCGATGAAGCGAAAATGATCACAGGCCACACTCTCGTCGTCGACGGGGGTACGACCGCAGGCTAAAGGCGGGACTCGAAGTCCGCGGCCAGAGCTTCGGAAACCTCTTTGGTTCCGGCCTTCGAATCTGGATTCAGATCGGGCGTGACGGGGCCTTGTACGAGGATCCGATCGATCGATTCGTCCAGAGCCTGAGCCTCTTTCGGCATACCGGCACCATAAGACAGCATGAGAGCCACGGTCCTTGCCATTCCTAAAGGATTGGCGATCCCGCGGCCCGCGATGTCGGGAGCACTGCCGTGAACTGGCTCGAATAGACCGGGGCCAGACTCCCCGATGGTCGCGGAGCCGAGCAGGCCAAGGCTCCCAACCAATGCGCCCGCTTCATCCGAGAGGATGTCGCCGAAAAGGTTCTCGGTCAGGACGACGTCAAATCGCTGAGGCTGCCTGATCAAAAGATAAGAAGCTGCATCCACTAGAAGATGGTCGACTTTCACGTCAGAGAACTCGGTGGCCACCTCGTTGACCACCTCTCGCCATAGACGCGAAGTGGCCATCACGTTTGCCTTATCGACGGACGTGAGTGAGCCCCGGCGTTGTTGAGCCAGCCCGAATCCAAGTCGTGCGGCCCGCTCGATCTGCGCTTCGTTGTAATAAGTGGTGTCGACCGCTGCTCGCATTTCTCCTTGGACCGGTCCTTTTGGCTCGCCGAAGTACGCGCCGGCAGTGGATTCCCTTATGAAGAGGATATCTGTGCCTTCGACCACCTCGGGACGAAAGGAGGTGACGACTCCTTTAACCGTTCTTACCGGCCGCAGGTTCGCGAATACGTCCATCTTTCTTCTCAGCTCGAGGACTGCAGATTCGGGCCAGTTACCTTCTCTTCCCCCCACTGCTCCCAGAAGGACCGCATCGGAGTTGAGAGCCGCCTTCAGGGTTTCGGGGGGAAGAGGGTCTCCGGTCTCGTCGATTGCTTTCTGTCCGACCGGATACTCCGATACATCGATTTGAATACCGCTTTGTTTGGAGACTACGGCCAAGAGCAGATGAGCGATATCCATCACTTCCGGGCCGATCCCGTCGCCGGGAAGGCAGGCTATTCGAAGTGTCACGGGGTGCTGTGCTTCAAGACCACCGTCTTCGTTTGAGTGAACCCGAGCAATGCCTCGAATCCCTTCTCTCGTCCGTGTCCGGAATGCTTGTAACCACCGAATGGGAGCTCAACGCCCCCGCCGGCGCCGTAGGTGTTGACGAAGACCTGCCCCGCCTTTATCTCTCGAGCAAGCCAGTGAGCGCGATCGAAATCCTTAGTCCAGATCGCAGCAACGAGACCGTAGTTAGTCGAGTTAGCGAGTCTGGCAGCCTCTTCCATGCCGTTGAAGCTCGTCACCGCGAGCACGGGTCCGAAGATCTCTTCCTGAGCGATTGATGCTTCCGGCGGGACCTCGTCGAACAATGTCGGGAGGTAGAAGAATCCCTTTCCGAGCGCCTTGTCATCGGGAGTGGCTCCTCCCCAAACCAGTCTGGCCTCCCCGCGTCCAACTTCTACGTGGCCTGCGACTCGCTGCCGCTGGCGATCGCTGATCAAGGGGCCGAGGTCTGGGTCGTCTGTGCCAGGGCCGATCGTTACTGCCCTGAACCGTTCTTCGATCGATTCGACGACCTCGTGCCTGATGCGTTCGTCGACGAGAAGGCGCGATCCGGCGGAGCAGGTCTGCCCGGCGTTCTGAAGAAGGGAGCCAACGATCACGGGAAGCGATTCGTCGAGGTTGGCGTCTTCGAAGACGATATTGGGTGACTTTCCTCCCAGCTCGAGAGTCGCAGGGATGATGCTCTCGGCCGCTGCCTTGCCGACGAGACGCCCGACCTCCACCGAACCGGTAAAGGAGAGATGGTCGATCCCAGGATGAGCCGCCAGTGGCGCCCCGGCCTCTTCACCGAGTCCGGGAACGACGTTGAGCGCGCCGGGAGGCAGCCCTGCGTCCAGTGCGATCTTCCCAAGCCGGATCGCAGCCAGGGGAGCCTCTTCTGCGGGTTTGAGAACGCAGCAGTTACCCGCGGCAAGCGCGGGGGCGACAGTTCGCGAACCAACTTGCAGCGGATAGTTCCACGGAATGATGTGAGCCGTTACGCCGTATGGCTCTCTCAAAGTCATGACCATGAGATCGCGACGAAGCGGGATCGTGTCGCCGTACATCGCCTCGAGTACCCCGGCGTAAAACTCGAAATACCGCGCCGCGACACCGACGTCCGTGCGGGCCTGCGAGAGTGGCTTGCCGGTATCTCTGCTTTCCAGGTCGGCCAAAGAGTCGAGCTGGCTGCGAATTGACTCCGCAATCCGTCTCAGGATCTCGGCCCGTTCTGTGGGACCGGTGTGCCGCCAGGTCTGTTCGAAAGTGGATCGGGCCGACGCCACAGCTTCATCGATCTCAGCCGGTCCGCAGCGGGCCACCTCGGCAAGTGCTTCTCCCGTCGATGGATCGACATCGACGAACGTCTGCTTGGATTCTCGAGCCTCGCCTGCGATCAGCGCGTAATAAGTCGACGCGGCATCCATTCCGAGAGGATACAGAATGGCCGACTTCGACAGGAGTGGTTTCGAGGTTAGGCCGACTCACGGCGCCCATGGAAGGCTGAACGAAATGCGGGCATGGCGCCGTGACCCGCCAGGTTGGAGGCAAACCTCGAAGGCTCGAGGCCCCTTTACGTCCCATCGCCTCACCCAGGAATGAACGACCACATGTCTGAGTCACATACCGGTTCGTAGCCGATCTCCATGTAGATGTGGTTCGAAGTGGGATTCGCCAGGTCGGTGTAAAGGAAGCAAAAGGTTCTGCCCGAATCGAGGATTACCTGGGATACCGCTGCCACACATGCGCTTGCATAGCCATTCCTCCGTTTGTCCGGCGGCGTGTAGACAATCGCGACGCGAAGCCCATTGGGAGTGGGACCGCTATGGACTGCCATCGAAACCGGTTCTCCGTCTTCCCACAGATACACCTTGCGGTCTTCGGTAGTAAACAGAGACTCCGTGAATCTCTTTATCCTCTCTTCGTCTATCGGCTCTGCGGAAATATCGCGGTTGAAACCCTTGAACCAAGAAACGATCAGGTCCAATTCTTCG
>JAHWKU010000012.1 GCA_019347715.1 Actinomycetota bacterium
AGTCTCGGGTACGTGTTGCCGACAACACGGGCGCGAAGGAGGTCCTTGTGATCAAGGTCCTCGGCGGCTCGCGCCGCCGGTATGCGGGGATTGGCGACATTGTTGTCGTCACCATCAAAGACGCTCTTCCGAACCAGCAGGTGAAGCGAGGGCAAGTGGTGAAGGCAGTTGTCGTAAGGACGGCCAAGGAAAAGAGACGCGTAGACGGCAGTTACATCAGGTTCGACGACAACGCCGTCGTGGTACTCGATGAGGCCGCCAAGAACCCACGCGGCACCCGTGTATTCGGGCCGGTTGCCCGTGAGTTGAGGGAGAAGGGTTTCATGAAGATCATTTCGCTGGCGCCGGAGGTGCTCTGATGGCGGCCAAAGTTAGGAAAGGCGACCGGGTTGGTGTGCTGTCGGGCAAGGATGCCGGCAAGCAGGGCCGCGTCATTGCCGTCCTTCCCCTACAGGGAAAGGTCCTAGTCGAGGGCGTGAACCGCGTGAAGAGACACGAGAAGGTGCGTCCTTCACGGGGGCGTGGAGGGCAGGAAGGTGGGATCGTCACCAAGGAGCTTCCGGTTGACCTGTCCAACGTCGCACTCATCTGTCCTAGTTGTGGCGCACCCAGACGAGTCGGGTTCAAGATCGAAGAAGACGGCTCCCGGACTCGGATCTGTAAGAAATGTGAGAGCGTGATCTAGATGACTACTACAGCAGATACGCGGCCACGCCTGAAGCTGAGATATTACGAAGAGATCCGTCCGCAACTGGCCGAATCTCTCGGTCTCAACGTCCAAGCCGTCCCGCGTCTCGAGAAGATCGTCGTGAGCATGGGTGTGGGAGATGCCCTCAAAGAGGCGAAGGCCTTGGATGACGCGATCGCCGATCTGATGGTGATCACCGGTCAGAGACCGTTCGTAACCAAGGCAAAGAAGTCGATCGCGGCTTTCAAGCTTCGCGAGGGCCAGTCGATCGGAGCCAAGGTAACCTTGAGGGGAAACCGGATGTGGGAGTTTCTCGACCGGCTGCTCTCTCTTGCGCTTCCTCGCATCAGAGACTTCCGGGGCTTATCTCCGAGGCAGTTCGACGGCAGAGGCAACTACACGTTCGGCGTGACCGAGCAACTGATCTTCCCAGAGATCGAATATGACAAGGTCGGTACGGTGAGAGGTATGGACATCACCGTTGTAACCACGGCTACAGACGACGAACAGGGCCGGGCGCTGCTATCCGCGCTCGGGTTCCCGTTCAAGCAGACATAGGAAAGAGATATGGCGAAAAAGGCGTTGGTGAACAAGTCAAAGAAGGCCCCCAAGTTCAAGGTGAGGGCCTACAGCCGCTGCAGACGCTGCGGCCGGCCTCGCGCGTACCTTCGCAAGTTCGGCATGTGCCGTCTTTGTGTGAGGGAGATGGCCCATCGGGGCGAGATTCCCGGGATCACGAAGTCGAGCTGGTGATGCTGATATGACGATGACCGATCCGATCGCAGACATGCTTGCCCGGATAAACAACGCCAATCGGGCTCGCTACGACCTGGTGGAGATCCCAAGCTCCAAGATAAAAGTGGAGATCGCCCGGATCCTCAAGAACGAGGGTTACGTCGAGGACGTTGAAGAAACCGGAGAGGGGATCAATAAGGCTCTCCGTATAACTCTGAAGCAAGGCGACGAGCAGCGTGCTCGAATCACCGGCGTAAAGCGGGTATCGAAGCCTGGACTGAGGGTCTACACACCAGTGAAGGATCTTCCGCAGGTACTGGGCGGTATGGGCACTGCGATCATCTCTACGTCGGTTGGCATCATGACCGACAAAGAGGCGAGACGTAAAAAGGTTGGCGGAGAAGTATTGGCATTTATCTGGTGAGGATATGAGCAGAATCGGAAAGCTACCCATAGAGATACCGTCCGGTGTCGAGGTCACTCTCGACCCAGGATTTGTGCGTGTGAAGGGCCCCAAGGGAACCCTGGAGCGAACCATCCCGCGCGAGATCTCGGCCGCTCAGCAGGATGGGACGATCGTCGTCACGAGGCCGTCAGAGGATGGATACCACCGCTCCCTGCACGGGCTTACCCGAACTCTCATCTACAACATGGTCGTTGGGGTCACAACAGGATTTCAGAAGAACCTCGAGATCCATGGAGTGGGGTACCGAGTTATTTCCAAGGGAACGGGCATCGAGCTGCAGCTGGGTTTTTCCCATCCGATCAACTACGAGGCCCCCGAAGGTATTTCCTTCGAAGTTCCAGCGCCCAATCGCATCATCGTCACGGGGGCCGATAAGGAAGCCGTTGGGCAAGCGGCCGCCGAGATCAGGTCGCTTCGCAAGCCCGATCCATACAAGCAAAAGGGTGTCCGCTACGAAGGCGAGTACATCAGAAAGAAGGCAGGGAAGACCGCCAAATGAACCGAGTTCGCCAGCAACGTCTCCGCAGGCACCGGAGGGTCCGCAAGAAGGTTCACGGATCTTCGGAAAGGCCGCGCCTCGTGGTGTTTCGTTCCAACAAACACCTCTACGCTCAGGTCGTCGACGACTTGGGCGGACGAACTCTGGCCGCTGCGTCGTCGTTGGACCCATCCATCAGAGAGAAGACCAAAGGAAACGAGCAGCCGGCCGAGGTCGGCAAGCTCGTCGCACAGAGGGCGAAGGAAAAGGGGATCAAATCAGTGGTCTTCGATCGTGGTGGCTACATGTTCCACGGTAGGGTCAAGGCTCTGGCGGATGCCGCTAGGCAGGAAGGTCTGGAGTTCTAGATGTCTATGAGTGAGAGAAGACCGCACAGAGGCCCACGGGGCCCTCGTCCAACGGCTTCCCCCGACGACGGCGGAAGAGGCCAGTACGTCGAGCGGATAGTTGGAAGACCTCGCCGCGTTGCCAAAGTGGTGAAGGGCGGCCGCCGTTTTTCGTTCAGTGCTCTTGGGGTAGTGGGGGACGGCGCAGGGCGCGTCGGCGTTGCCCAAGGCAAGGCGCGGGAGGTTCCGGCCTCCATCAACAAGGCTTACGAGGCAGCCAGGCGAGCCATGTTCGACGTTCCAATGGTGGGCTCGACGATCCCGCATGAAGTGATCGGGGAATCTTCCGGCGCGGTCGTTCTGCTGAAGCCTGCATCCCCAGGAACGGGAGTTATCGCGGGGGGACCGGTCCGAGCCGTCGTCGAGGCCGCGGGAATCCGCGACATTCTTTCCAAGTCGCTTGGGTCGAGTAATCCGATCAACATCGTCCACGCAACGGTGAACGGTCTTCAGCAACTCCAGCGACCCCGAGATGTAGCCAAGCGGCGAGGAAAGACGGTCGAGGAGGTTGCTCCTTCATATCTTCTCGAACCGCCTTCAGTGACTGCCGCTCCCATCGAAGGATAGAAATGACAATGCTCAGGATCACCCAGGTAAGGAGCTCGGTGTCGAGGCCGAAAGATCAGGGAAGAACTCTGCGCGCCCTCGGCCTGAAGAAGATCCGACAGACGGTCGAACATCCAGACCGTCCCGAGATCCGAGGCATGGTCAACAAAGTCATACACCTCGTCCAGGTAGAAGAGTTCGAGGGGACGTCTAAGAAGGGAGCTGAAGGCTGATGCGACTTCACGAGCTTGCCCCGGCCCCCGGGTCGAAGAAGGAAAAGATCAGGGTAGGTCGCGGAAGAGCAGGCCGCCGCGGGAAGACCGCGGGCCGCGGAACCAAGGGCGCCAAGGCGCGGGGTCAGATCTCGCCGCGATACGAAGGTGGCCAGGTGCCCATTCAGATGAGGCTTCCCAAGCAGCCCGGTTTCCGTCCACCCAACCGAGTGGAATACACGGTAGTAAATCTCGATACGTTAGATGATTTCGAGGCAGGAGCAACGGTCGATGGAAAGTTGCTCAGATCAAAGGGCCTGGTGAGAAAGAAGGGACCGGTGAAAGTGCTCGGAAGGGGCAACATCTCCAAGGCGCTGGTCGTGAAAGCGGAGGCTTTCAGCGACACTGCGAAATCGAAGATTGAAGCTGCCGGGGGCACGGCAGAGGTCGTCTGATGCTTGCCGCATTCATCAACGCCTTCAAAGTCCCGGACCTTCGCAGGAAGATCTTTTTCACTGTCGTGGTCATTGCGCTGTTCCGCCTCGGGTCTCACATCCCCGTTCCCGGTGTCGACTTTGAAGCAGCGAAGCGGCTGGCCGAGAGCGCAAGCGGAATCCTTGGGCTGATCAATCTCTTCTCCGGAGGAGCGCTCGCTCAGATGGCCGTGTTCGCTCTCGGGATCATGCCCTACATCACATCGAGCATCATCATGCAGCTCCTGACTGTGGTCATCCCCAAGCTGGAGCAATGGCAGAAGGAGGGGGAGACGGGAACCAAGAAGATCACTCAGTGGACCCGTTATCTCACCGTCGGCCTTGCACTCCTGCAATCCACGGGTCTTGCATTCCTCTTTCACCGTGGAGGTTTTCGAGACGCTCAGAATCAACCGATCGACCTGATCCCCAATTTCACGCCGGGAAGAGTGGCCCTGATCGTCATCACCCTGACGGCTGGTACCGCCCTCATCATGTGGCTCGGTGAGCTGATCACCCAGAAGGGCATAGGAAACGGGATGTCGATTCTGATCTTCGTGTCCATCGTTTCTGCGCTGCCTGCCCAGGGCGGCAACATCTATGCAGCACTGGGGACGGCTGGGTTCGCGTTCGTCGTATTTCTTGGTCTGGTGATCATCGTCGGGATCGTGATAGTCGAGCAGGGCCAAAGAAGGATCCCCGTCAACTATGCCAAGCGTGTTGTGGGACGCAGGATGATGGGAGGTCAGTCGACTTATATCCCTCTCAAGGTCAACTCTGCCGGAGTTATTCCGATCATCTTCGCGTCGAGCGTTCTGTACTTCCCCGTCCTGCTGGGAACCATCATCCCGTGGGATCCGCTCAAGAACTTCGTGGATAACCACCTGGCCAATCCGTCATCGCCCTGGTACATAACTCTGTACGCCCTGATGATCATCTTCTTCGCATACTTTTACACCGCGATCACGTTCAACCCTCTTGATATCGCGGACAACATGAAGAAGTACGGAGGGTTCGTGCCCGGCATCCGTCCTGGAAGACCAACGGCTGAGCACCTCGATTCCATACTTACTCGCATCACCCTTCCCGGTTCTCTTTTCCTGGCTTCCATCGCTATCCTGCCGTCGATCTTCTTCGCCATCACCGGCGTCCAGGACTTCCCATTCGCAGGTACCTCGATCTTGATCACCGTTGGTGTCGCACTCGAGACGATGAAACAGCTGGAATCCCAGCTCCTGATGAGGCACTACGAAGGCTTCCTCAAATAGATCATGCGTCTTGTCTTCATGGGGCCCCCGGGGGCCGGTAAAGGCACCCAGGCGGCCAGACTCGCCGAACACTTCGGCGTGCCCCACATCGCGACCGGCGACATCTTCAGACGCGAGCTCGAGAGTGGAACCCGTCTGGGAAAGAAAGCGGGAGAGGTCATGGCCAGGGGCGACCTCCTGCCGGATGAGATCACCAACGAGATCATCGCCAAACGGATCCGCCAGGAGGATGCACAGAAGGGCTTTGTTCTCGATGGATACCCTCGCACCCCTTCGCAGGCAAAGGTGCTGGATCAGCTTCTGGAGGAGATGGGAGCCAATATCGACGCCGTGATCAAGTTCATGGTGACCGGCGACGAGATCGTCTCGCGCCTTTCAGGAAGACGTTCTTGTCCGGTCTGCGGTGAGATCTACCACCTTGTGACCCGGCCCCCTATGAACCCAGGAGTCTGCGACAACGAGGGGGCCGCGCTGGAAATGCGTCCCGACGACTCTGAAGAATCTGTGCGAAACCGTCTCGAAGTCTACGGACAGGAGACCAAGCCTCTGTACGACCTATACGTCGCGCGGGGCATCTTTCGTGAGGTTGATGCCATCGGGTCAACCGAGGAAGTCTTCCAGAGACTTCTCGACGCGATCGACTCCCGATGATCATCAAGAAGACGATCGAGCAGATCGACAAGATGAAGACGGCCGGGCAGGTGCTCGCCGGGATCTTTCAAGCTCTTGGGCCCCAGATCGCTCCGGGTATATCGACCAGAGAAATCAACGACTTGGCCGAGAGGCTGATCCGCGAACACGGGGCCGTCCCCTCCTTTCTCGGGTACCGCGGTTTTCCCGCATCGATCTGCGCCTCGCCCAACAGCGAGATAGTCCACGGCATCCCGAATGACGCCCCTCTCGTCGAGGGCGACATCCTTTCGGTTGACTGTGGCCTCATACTCGACGGCTGGCATGCAGACTCCGCCTATACCTATCCGGTCGGGCAGATAGACGAGGAGGCCGCGCGGCTCCTGGAGGCTACGGTGCGATCGCTGCGAGCCGGAATCGAGCAATGCAGGCCGGGCAACCGGGTTGGAGACATCGGCGCAGCCGTTCAGAGGGTCGTGGAAGACGCCGGATTCAGCGTCGTGAGGGAATATGCCGGTCACCAGATCGGCCGGCAGATGCACGAGGGCGACGTCCAGATTCCCAACTATGGGACGGCAGGAAGGGGCCCGGTGCTGGAAGCGGGCATGGTTTTCGCGCTCGAACCTATGGTCAACGCCGGGGACTGGAGGACGAAGCTGCTCGACGACAACTGGACGGTGGTGACTGAAGACGGCAGTTTGTCTGCCCATTTCGAGCACACCGTAGCAATCACTCCGGCCGGGCCGATGATCCTTACGCAGCCGTTACCAGAGAGGGCGCCGGCTTGACATGCGACACCCGCTCGCTCCCCAAAACCGGGACCTCGCGGGGTGTCGGTCCTCCCCGATGTGGTACCCTAGTCCAGCCTGGTCGCCAGGCACATTTCGCGCGGCTCGGCATTCACTGAAATCAGGTGTTTGAGGCGGGTCCGTGCCCGGCCGATCTCCCCGTTTAGACGAGGATGGTGGCTTGGCGACCGTCGGCAGAATGGAGCGTATGGCGGAGAAGGCAGATAAGAAGGAGAAGGGAAGCGGCAAGGAGGCCCCCATCGAGGTGGAGGGCACCATCGTCGAGGCGCTTCCCAATGCCATGTTCCGGGTCGAGATCCCGGGAGGGCACAAGGTCCTGGCACACATCGGCGGAAAGATGCGGATGAAGTACATCAAGGTGCTTCCAGGCGACCGGGTGCTAGTAGAGCTCTCTCCGTATGACCTGACTCGAGGCCGGATTACCTGGAGACATCGATGAAAGTACGTCCAAGCGTCAAGAAGATGTGCGCGAAGTGCAAGGTCATTCGCCGGCACGGCCGGGTAATGGTGATCTGCTCCAATCCGCGTCACAAGCAGAGGCAGGGATAGGCAGATGGCCAGAATCGCGGGTGTGGATCTTCCGAGAGAAAAGAAGGTTGATATCGCTCTCACTTACATCTTTGGAATAGGGCGTACCCAGGCGCTGGAAGTGCTGAAGGGCGCCATGGTCTCTCCCGAAACGAGAGTTCGCGATCTGTCAGACGACGAAGTCGTCCGCTTGAGGGGTTACATCGAAAACAACTTGAAGGTCGAAGGAGACCTGCGGCGAGACGAAAGCCAGAACATCAAGCGCAAGGTCGAGATCGGCTGTTATCAGGGAGTTCGTCATCGCAGAGGGCTGCCCGTTCGAGGACAGAGAACTCATACCAACGCCAGGAGCCGCAAAGGCCCCAAGAAGACCGTAGGCGTAAAGAGGAAGAAGTAGATGGCCAAGCCCAAGAAGACGAAGCGCAAGGAAAAGAAGAACATCCTGCATGGGCAGGCCCATATCAAGTCCACCTTCAACAACACGATCGTGTCGATCACCGACTTGGAAGGAAATGCCCTCGCGTGGGCGTCTTCCGGCAACGTCGGATTCAAGGGCTCGAGGAAGTCGACTCCATTTGCGGCTCAGCTCGCGGCAGAAGCAGCCAGCAAGAGAGCGCAGGAGCACGGAGTTCGCAAGATCGATGTCTTCGTGAAGGGCCCGGGGTCCGGTCGTGAGACTGCGATCCGATCGCTTCAGGCCTCGGGGCTCGAGATACTCGGTATCCAGGACGTCACGCCGGTGCCGCACAACGGATGTCGTCCTCGCAAGAGACGGAGAGTCTGATGGCGAGGAGGACTGGTCCGGTTTGCGTCTTGTGCCGCAGGGAGAGGCAAAAGCTCTACCTGAAAGGGACCAGATGCGAAACACCAAAGTGCGCGATCGAAAGGCGGCCATATCCCCCAGGTGAGCACGGGCGCGGGCGCATTAAGGAGTCCGAGTACATGCTGCAGTTGAGGGAAAAGCAGAAGGCTCGCCGGATCTATGGCGTCTTGGAGAAGCAGTTTCGCCGCTATTACCAAGAGGCGACCAGGGCCAAGGGCATCACGGGCACGAGGCTGCTCCAGCTGCTTGAAATGCGTTTGGACAACGTCGTGTATCGCGGTGGGCTAGCGATGAGCCGCGATCAGGCTCGTCAGTTCGTGAACCACGGACACTTCCAGGTAAACGGCAAGAAAGTGAACATTCCCAGTTATCACCTGAAGCCGGGAGATGTGGTTGAGGTCCGCCAGAAGTCCAGGACGGTCGGAAGGATCGTAGAGTCCGCTGCTTTCGCGGCAGGGCGCCAGATCCCGGAATGGCTCAGCCTCGAACCGGGAGAACTTCGGATCACCGTTCTAAGAGAACCCGAGAGAGACATCATCGATGTTCCCGTACAGGAACAGATGATCGTCGAGCTCTACAGCAAGTAACCGTCAGCGGCTGAAGGAGAAGAACAAATGGAGTCGAACCTGCTCGTAGTTCATAGACCGTCGATCACAGTCGAGGGTGCGGAAGATGCCAACCGGGCAACGGTTACCATCGAGCCCCTCGAGCCGGGGTTCGGCTATACGCTCGGCAATTCCCTTCGCAGAACTCTTCTGTCATCCATCCCCGGAGCGGCAGTCACTTCTATCCGAGTCGACGGAGTTCAGCACGAGTTCTCCACGATTCCGGGAGTTAAAGAAGACGTCACCGACATCATCTTGAACATCAAGGAGCTGGTGGTTAGAAGCGACCTCGAGGAGGCGGCCACCGTGCGTTTGTCGGTGAGCGGTCCTGCAGAAGTCACCGGCGCCGACATCGAGGCCCCCGCCGGTATCCAGATCCTGAATCCGCAGCAGCTGATCTGCTCGATCAACAAAAGGGCTCGCCTCGACATCGAGATGACTGTCGAAAAGGGCAGAGGCTATGTCTCGTCTGAACAGAACAAGCCGGTCGGAGCTCCCATCGGCCTCATTCCAATCGATTCGATTTTCTCCCCTGTTCGTCGAGTCACCTACCAAGTGGAGTCCACGCGAGTCGAGCAGCGGACCGACTACGACAAGCTGCTCTTGGACATCGAAACCGACGGGAGCCTGAGCCCCAACGACGCTCTGTCGGCTGCGGGACGAACTCTCGTGGAATTGTTCCAGTTGTTCGCCGAACTTGGCGAGGGTCCCGGTCTTCAGATCGGTCCCGAGCCTGGCGCCGGCGGAACGGGGACCGATTTGACTATGCCCATCGAGGACATGGATCTGTCGGTTCGGTCGTACAACTGTCTGAAGCGGGAGGGAGTAACCACCGTCGGTCAGCTCATCGAGCGAACCGAGGAGGACCTTCTCGACATTCGAAACTTCGGGCAGAAGTCGATCGACGAGGTCAAGCAGAAGCTGATCGACATGGGCCTGTCGTTGAAGCAGAAGGAGTGGTAGGTGCCCAAGCCCTCTAAGGGACCGCGTCTCGCATCCGGTCCCTCTCACGAAAAGCTGATGCTGAGCGGCCTGGCCGCGGCATTGTTTCGTGATGAAAGGATCCGCACCACGGAGGCAAAGGCGAAACGGCTGAGGCCCGTTGCAGAGCGTCTCATCACCCTTGGCAAAGCTGGAGACGTTTCATCCCGCAGAAGGGCGTTGGCGGTCGTCGAGGACAGAGACATCATTCACAAGCTGTTCGACGACATAGCTCCTCGCTTCGCATCGCGAAACGGGGGATACACCCGCATCCTGAAGCTCGGCCCCCGCAAGGGCGATGCTGCGCCCATGGCTCTGATCGAGCTTGTCGAAGGCGAGGTGGCAGAGGCAAAACCTTCAAGACCCACTGAAGAAGGCCGGCGAACCAGAGGAATCAGAAGAAAACGCCGTCCTGCAGCCGATAGTCCCGAGCCGGTCGATGAGACCGAGAGTGCCGAGGCCGTCGAGGAGACCGAGGAACCACAACAACCCAAAGCCGCTGAAGCGCCAACCGAAACCGAAGGTGAAGGTGCCGACGAAGAGGCGAAAGCCCCGGAGGAATCTCCGGCAGAGCTCGCCGTGGTCACCGAAGAGCTTCCTCCGCAGAAGCTCGAAGCCAAGGATGCGGCGGCGGAGGCGGCAGACGAGGAGGCGCGTGAAGCCCAAGCCGGGCCACCGCGTGGTTCGGACAAAGAATTCAAGGACCGCTAGCTCAATCCCATGGCCAGCTACCGGATGCTGCTCGCGTATGACGGCGCGCCGTTTAGAGGCTTCGCGCGTCAGCCCGACCAGATAACGGTGCAGGGGACGCTCGAGGATGCCCTCTCGAAGGTTCTTTCGTCAGAGATAAAGATCTCCGGTGCTGGGCGAACCGATGCCGGTGTTCACGCGCTGGGGCAAGTCGTCAGCTTCACAACCGAAAAGTCCTTCGAGTCGCAGGAGCTTCTGAGAAGGCTGAACTCCATCTGTGGGCCCGAGATCGCCGTTCTCGAGATCGAAAGAGTCTCAGACGGCTTCGATGCACGGTTCTCTGCTGCTTCCCGCACATACGAGTACGCCATACTCACCCGCGAGATCCACGACCCGTTTTCCCGTCACACGGCCTGGCATCATCCGCGCCCCCTCGACACGCAGGCGATGTCCAAGGCTGCATCGCAACTTCTGGGAGAGCACGACTTTTCATCCTTCGGCAGAGTTGAACCGCCCAAGAGCCCCGTAAGACGGATCGAGTCCATAGAGGTCGAGATTGAGGGAGATCTGCTCATCGTCAGGGTGACTGCGAACTCCTTTCTCCAGCAGATGGTTCGGTCGATCGTCGGAACCCTGATTGCCGTGGGGGAGGGCACCATTGACGCGGACCGAATCGGAGAGATCCTCGAAACTCGAGATCGATCCGCGGCGGGTCCGGTTGCGCCCCCACATGGGCTCTTCCTGGTTTCCGTCGACTATCCCGAGGAACTCCTGTGACCCGCATTTGGTACGATGAAGCTCCCGTGTCTCAAAAAACTTTTACTCCCAAGGCCACGGGGATCCAACGTGAATGGTGGATCCTCGACGCCGACGGCATGATCCTCGGCCGTGTGGCGGTTGAGGCCGCGCGCCTTCTTCGAGGAAAGCACAAGCCCACCTTTGCTCCTCACATCGACACTGGCGATCACGTAATAGTCATCAATGCCGCCAAGGTGCGCCTTTCGGGCAAGAAATTGGACGACAAGATCTGGTGGCGTCACTCCGGATATCCCGGTGGACTTCGCCGGATCCACTACGGCAAGCTGATGGAAGAACGACCCGAGAAGGCAGTTGAAAAAGCGATCAATGGCATGCTGCCGAAGAACCGTCTGGGACGAGCCATGTTCCGCAAGTTGAAGGTCTACGCCGGAGCGGAACATCCCCACGAGGCACAAAGTCCCAAACCATGGAAGACGGTGAGCTAATGGCGGTCAAGACCCAGGAACTCTCTCGCGCAACCGGTCGCCGCAAGGAGGCCGTGGCGCGGGTGCGAGTGATTCCCGGTGAGGGCAAGTTCTCGATCAATGGGGGCCGCTCACTCGAGGAGTACTTCCCTAATCTCGCCGTACGCATGGTCATTCTGGAGCCGCTTCGTATCGTAGAGCGAGAAAAGGCATACGACATCTTCGTCCGTCTCGTTGGCGGCGGAGTCACCGGTCAAGCAGGTGCTCTGCGCCATGGGATCGCACGCGCTCTGGTGGAACTCGATCCAGATCTGCGCGCTACCTTGAAGCGTGCAGGTTTCCTGACCCGCGATCCTAGGATCAAGGAGCGCAGGAAGTACGGGCTCAAGAAGGCGCGGAAGGCTCCTCAGTACTCCAAGCGCTAAACCGCCCGGCGAATTTCTCTACGAACTCTCGCTGACCATCGACCTCGACGGCGTGCGGATGATAGTTGTCGCGTACCCATTGCACGGCGCGCTCCGGCATCACACCCGCGAGTACGGCCATGCATGCCAGTACTGTTCCGGTACGCCCGATGCCTCCAATGCATCCGACCTCTACCTTTTGGCCCGATCGTGCAAGCTCGAATGCTTCAACTATCGCCTCTGAAGCTTGTTCGGGGTCGGTCGGAACACCGAAATCCGGCCACTCAACAGTCGATGCCGGCCATTGAGGACGCCAGCCTGGATCCAGATAAAGGCCAAACTGCCTCCAGCCCTGGTTCGCGTCGCGGTCAGAAAGGGGAGACCCCCTAACGACTGTTCCATCTGGGAATCTCACTTCCATCTGCCGGGCCCCCGGGAGGATTTGTCTCTGAGATAGCATGATCTCTCATGTTGGATCCACGCAAGCTGCCCGAGGGCCCTGCACTGATGATCGCCGGCCCCGGCCAGCTCTACGACGAAGACCTAGAGGCGCTCGGGCGTCAGGTAATCGCTCACTACGGAGACGTATGGGTAGGGGTTCACAATCACGTCCTGGAGTCTCTCGGGGCCCTTCTCGGAGCCACGCAGCTTCCCTATCTGATTCCCGGCACCGGAACGACCGGACTGGATGCAGCAGTGATGAACCTGTTCGAGGCGGGCCAGAGAGTAGTGGTAGCGAAGACCGGCTTCTTCGGAACGAGGTTGATGGAAATCGCTCGAGCTCATCGTCTGGAAGTAACCGAAGTTGAGGTCGAAATCGGAGAGCCCATCGATCCCTCCAAGATCGAAGAGGCAGCTTCGAACGCGAATGGAATTCTCACAGTTCACGTGGACACTTCCACGGGAGTTCGTCACCCGATTGAGGAGATTGCAGCCGTCGCTCGTCGAACGGGTGCGATTTACATGGTCGATGGAATAGCTTCGGTTGGGGGCGAGATGGTCGACATCGACGGCTGGGGAATCGACGCGCTGGTAACGGGGACCCAAAAAGGTCTCGAAGCTCCACCGGGCCTGGCCATTGTTGCGCTGGGGGAGGGCGGCCGCGCGCGGGTCGAGGCTCGCAGCGAACGGCCGCTTTCCTGGTACCTGGATCTCAAGACGTGGGATAGATACCGCGATGAGTGGGGCGCCTGGCATCCGCATCCAGTTACGATGCCGAGTCCGCTCATTCTGGCCCTAGCCTCCAGTCTCGATCGCATTGCAAAGAAGGGACTTGCCGCAGTTGTAGGTGAGCGCGCATCGCTTGCGGAGAGTCTGCGCGTTGGACTCAGGGATCTGGGACTCGCTGCGGTCCCCAAGGAAGGCTTCGAAGCCAACTTGGTAGTTGCTGCATATGCCCCCGATCCAACTTCGATCCAGAAGCATCTGCTGGATCAGGGAATCATGATCTCGGGTGGCTTGGAACCGCTTGGCGGGAAAACGATCCGAGTTGGGCTTATGGGAAAGACGGCTACCCCCGAGATGGTCGAGCGCGTTCTCCAGGGGATCGCAGAAGCCGTAAGCCAATGAAGATCCTCGTCATCGGTGGAACGAGTTTCGTCGGCCGTCACTTCGTCGAGGCAGCGATGGCGAAGGGTCACACGCTTACGCTCTTCAACCGAGGGAAGACCAACCCGGATCTCTTTCCAGAGGCTGAGCACATCAAAGGAGACAGAGATGGTGATCTCTCGCAGCTCGAAGGCGGCAAATGGGATGCTGTCCTGGACACCTCCGGTTATCTGCCCGGTGTCGTCAGGAAATCTGCAGCCGCTCTTGCAGGCATCGTCGAGCACTACACCTTTATTTCTTCTCTCTCGGTGTACCAGGACCCGTTCGCAGGTGATGAATCGGGGCCGCTGGGGACTCTCGAGGACGAGTCAACAGAGGAAATCACCGGAGAGACTTACGGTCCGCTGAAGGTTCTTTGCGAGAAGGCCGTCAGAGAAGAGATGAGTGGGCGCGCCCTCATCATCAGGCCTGGGCTGATCGTCGGCCCTCACGATCCGACCGATCGTTTCACCTACTGGCCGGTGCGCATCTCCGAAGGTGGAGATGTTCTAGCTCCGGGGGGAGGCGACTCACTCGTTCAGTTCATCGATGCGAGGGATCTGGCGAGTTGGATGTTGAAGATGATCGAAAACGGCGAGATGGGTGACTACAACGCCACCGGACCGGCGGAAGAACTCTCTATGAAGATGTTTTTGGAGTCCATCAACCAGGCTCTCGGGGGCAAGGCAAATCTCGAATGGGTCCGAAGCGACTTCCTTCAGAGTCAGAGCGTTGGACCCTGGATGGAGATGCCGCTTTGGCTGGGAAGCGACGAGGCCCACATGAAGGCCGATATTACAAAGGCAGTGGCGGCGGGACTTTCGTTCCGGCCCACAGAAGAAATCGCCAAGGACACCAACGAGTGGGCACGTTCCCGCCCGAAGGACCACGAGTGGAAGGCCGGGCTTTCTAGAGAAAAGGAGGCGATGGTCCTCCAGGCCTGGAGAGAGGCCGGGAGTGCCTAAGCTGTTTGGGACCGACGGCATAAGAGGAGCCGTCAACTCCACTCTTACCGTAGAGCTGGCCGCCTCCCTTGGCCGCGCAGCCGGAACCGAATTCAAAAGGCGCAGCCCATCTGGGAGTGTGCTGATCGCTCGCGATACGAGGCTCTCCGGCCCCATGCTCGAGGCGGCTTTGTCTTCGGGATTGATGTCTGCGGGGGTCGACGTAATCTCGTGCGGCATTCTCCCGTCTCCGGCGATTGCCTTTCTGGTGCACGATCTCGGTGCGGCCGCTGGGGCGGTGATTTCCGCTTCCCATAACCCAGCAGGAGACAACGGGATCAAGTTCTTCGGAGCCAACGGGTTCAAATTGACCGAAGCCGAAGAGGACGCGATCGAAACTCTGATGTCGAACGCTGTCGCCGTTCCACCCGGTGAATCCGTGGGAGGCACCTCGATCGCATCCGATGTCGATCGGCGCTACGTCGACCATTGTCTGAAGGCGCTGGAAGGCAGGAGTCTCGAGGGATTGAAGATTGTCCTGGACTGTGCCAACGGTGCGGCTTATCGCACCAGCCCACTTGCGCTCGCGGATTTGGGGGCCGACTTGGTGGTCATCAACGACCGGCCCGACGGGACCAACATCAACCTGGGATGCGGCTCGACCAATCCGGAAGTGGTGGCCAAGGCAGTACTCGAACACCAGGCCGACGTCGGCCTGGCACATGATGGAGATGCCGACCGGCTGATCGCGGTGGACGAAACGGGAGAGGTCGTCGACGGTGACGCGATCCTTGCATCGATGGCCCTGGAGTTGAGTGAGCGAGGAGCTTTGCGCAATGACATCGTCGTATCCACGGTAATGGCGAATCTTGGCTTTCGGAATGCGATGAACAAGGCAGGACTCGAGTTAGTTGAGACACCGGTGGGGGATCGTCACGTTATCGAAGCCATGCTCAGGACCGGTTCGGTCTTAGGGGGAGAGCAGTCCGGCCACGTCATCTTTCTCGATTACGCCACCACGGGGGATGGGCTGGTCACTGCACTGCGTCTGCTGGGAAGGATGGTCTCGAGCGGGAAGAGGCTTTCCGAGCTCGCGGCGGTGATCGAACATTTTCCGCAAGTGCTCATGAACGTCCGCGTCGAGAATAGGGAAGAGTTCCAAAACTCTCAGGTGATCGAACAAGCGATAGAGGAAGCGTCTTCTCGTTTGAGTGAGACCGGAAGAGTGCTGGTTAGGCCCTCCGGCACGGAGAACGTAGTCCGGGTTATGGTAGAGGCCCCTGATGAAGCTACCGCCAATGAGGTTGCGGCGGAGATCGCAGGGATCATTAGCCAGGAGTTGAATGGCACGAGCTAACGAAAGGAGGTAGAAGAGAGCAGAGATCGAATCGAGATGCTTTGATCCAAGCGCCAGGACTCGCCAGGGTATCGGTGAGTTGACGAGGTGGGGGAATTCGAATTATTCGGCGGGTGCCCCCCGGCTTCACGGTCGTAACGGAACCGACAAAACTCAGAGGTGACTCTGGGGACAACACGGAACCGGCGTGGCGAAGGGTGATCTTCCCTTCGTGCATCTCATGGGATCTCTTGGTCTCTTCAAAATAGAGATGTGCGGAATCGTTGGTTATACGGGATCGAAGAGCGCGCTCCCGATCTTGCTTTCAGGACTTCATTCGCTCGAATACCGCGGGTACGACTCAGCCGGCATCGCTCTTGCCGGCAAAGAGGGCCTATGGCTCAAGCGTCGAGCGGGCAGGGTCTCCGAGTTGGAGGAAGCAATCGGCGATGACGAGATTCCGTCCGGGGTCGGCATAGGTCATACCCGATGGGCGACTTGCGGGGCTCCGAACGAGCCAAATGCGCATCCCCACCGTGACTGTTCCGGACGTATCGCAGTAGTGCACAACGGGATCATTGAGAATCACGTGCAGCTGCGCCGGAAGCTCGAGGAAGAAGGTCACAAGTTTCGCTCCGATACAGATACCGAGACGCTGGCCCATCTCGTGGAAAATACGATGGCTTCGGGTTCCGATCTTGCCCAAAGCGTCCGATCGGCGGTATCTCAGCTGGAAGGTTCTTACGCCATCGTGGTGATCTCTGCCACCGAGCCGGGAAGGATCATCGCCGCGCGAAGCGACGCTCCTCTGATTCTCGGGTTGGGAGACGGAGAGAACTTCGTTGCATCAGATGTCGTCGCTTTGATCGAGCACACCCGAAGAGTCGTCATCCTCGAGGACCATCATCTTGCCGACGTCACTTCGGACAACGTGAGAATCGTCGACGCCGACGGCGAAGAGCAACCCATAAGGGAAATCGCAGTGACCTGGGACATCGCTGCTGCGGAGAAGGGTGGCTTCGAACACTTCATGCTGAAAGAGATCCACGAGCAGCCCGCTGCGGTCCGCGAGACCCTTCGAGGCCGCGTGGACGCTGCAGGTCACCTCACCCTGGACGAAATGCGAATGTCAGAGGAGGAAATCCGCGATATCGACAAGGTGTTTGTAGTGGCCTGCGGTTCTTCCTTTCATGCCGGCCTTGTGGCGAAGTACGCGCTGGAACATTGGACGCGGCTCCCTGTCGAGATCGATGTGGCAAGCGAGTTTCGCTACCGGGACCCGGTGCTCAATTCTGAGACCCTCGTTGTTGGGATCTCTCAATCGGGAGAAACCGCAGATACTCTTGCAGCATTGCGTTATGCGCAGCACCAGAAGGCCAAGGTCATTTCGATCACGAACGTGGTTGGATCCTCAATTACCCGAGACTCAGATGCTGTGATCTACACGCACGCAGGCCCCGAGATAGGTGTCGCCGCTACCAAGACTTTGACCACACAAATGACCGCACTCTGGCTTCTCGCGCTGTGGGTTGCCCAAACCAGAGGCACGATGTTTCCCGACGAGCGGCGAGCCGTCTTCGAGGAGCTGGCGCGATTGCCAGGCCTCATGGAGGAGGTGCTCTCAGACGACTCGAAGACCTTCATGGTCTCGGAACGCTTCAAGGAGGCTCGGACGTGGTTATTCATCGGGAGGGGTGTCGGGTTTCCTGTGGCTATGGAGGGTGCCCTCAAACTGAAGGAGATCTCCTATTTGCACGCCGAAGGGTTCGCGGCAGGTGAGATGAAGCACGGTCCCATCGCGCTCCTCGAAGATGGTGTGCCGGTTGTAGCTGTGGCTTCGAAGAGTCACGTGCATGCCAAGCTTCTCTCGAACATCGAAGAAGCCAAGGCGAGAGGAGCGGTGATCGTGGCCGTAGGTAACCCGGGAAACGACGAGGTAGCCAAACTCGCTGATGAGCTGCTCGAGGTCCCCCATGTGACCCAGCTGCTGTCGCCTGCACTCGACGTACTTCCTCTGCAGCTGCTCGCCTATCACGTTGCGAAAGCGCGAGGTCTCGACCCCGATAAGCCGCGCAATTTAGCCAAGAGCGTGACGGTCGAATAGCCGGGAGGCTCATTTGAGACAATGATGTGGTGAAGAGAGTCGTCACACCTGCGCAGATGGCCGCAGCCGACCGGGCCGCAATTGCCGGGGGCATTCCATCTCTCGCCCTCATGGAGGCTGCCGGGTCGGCGGTGGCCCGGGCTAGTGCGGCAGCGGCCGGAGGAATCTACGGCAAGCGATTCGTCGTCGTGTGCGGCAAGGGAAACAATGCCGGTGATGGGTTCGTGGCCGCGCGACATCTATCTCACCATGGCGCCCACTGCGTCGTGATTCTTGCCGGCAGTCCTTCGGAGCTAAAGGGTGACGCGTTGACGAACTACCAAAGAATGAGAGTACGCGTGCTTCCGTTCGACGAATCTTCGGTCAATGAGATTTCTCGCGCTTCCGTTGTCATCGATGCTCTGTACGGCACCGGATTTCGAGGCGAGATGAGCGGACCGGCGAGGTCTCTTGCACTGTCCATGAACGAATCTCGTGCCAGGGTCGTTTCGGTGGACATTCCATCCGGGATCGACGGAGAGACGGGGAGGCCGGGGGGGGATGGGACCGCCGTGAGGGCCGACCTAACGATCACCATGGCGGCTCTCAAGAGAGGACTTATCGAATACCCAGGTTCCGAGGCTGCAGGGACGATCGCCATCGCAGACATCGGAATTCCCCCAGAGTTGATCGAAGGAGAGATCGGGCTGATTGAGTCGGGCGACGTTGCCGAATTTCTCTCATCTCAAAGAGATCCGATGGCTCATAAGAGAAGTGTCGGCGCGGTCCTGGTGATCGCCGGCTCGCAGGGGATGTCTGGGGCCGCCGCGCTGACCGCGTCTGCAGTGTTTCGGGCCGGGGCCGGCTATGTCACGATCGCCGCACCGGTTTCGGTGTCATCTGCTCTCGACCAAGCTGTAACCGAGGCAACAATCATGTCTCTCCCCGAAACAGGAAGAGGGACCATCGAAGCCAGCGCCGTCGACATGGTTTTGGAGCGTGCCGATTCCTTTCAGGCCGTGGCGATCGGTCCGGGCCTGTCGACCGATGAGGAGACGGTCGAGTTCGTTAGAAAGCTCGTGTCCGAGATCGAACGTCCTCTGGTCATGGATGCAGATGCAATCAACGCATTCTCTGGAGAAGCTTCGGTTCTGGCAGGACGAGGGTCTCCAACGATCCTCACACCACATCCGGGCGAGCTTGCTCGACTCATGGGAACGTCGACAAAGGAAATCGGCTCAGATCGAATATCCGCAGCCTGCACTGCGGCCGAAAAGACCGGCGCCATGGTCTTGCTGAAGGGCTACAGGACGATTGTCGCCCGGCCCCCGGACGACTCGCCTATCCGTGCCGTGGTTTCTCCGACCGGGGGCCCAGGCCTGGCAACCGCAGGGTCGGGTGATGTATTGACCGGTGTCATCTCCGCTTTCCTCGCGGAGTCTCACGATGAGTTCAAGTCGGCGTGGGCTGGAGCTTGGGTTCACGGCGCGGCCGGAGATCTCCTAACCGGGCGACTCACCGAAAGAGGATTGATGGCAGGCGATCTGATCGAGGTTTTGCCAGAGGTCCTGGCGGAAGCAGAGCTGTGACCGTCCAGCTCGACTGCTGGACAGAGATCGATCTCGCCAAGATTCGAGGAAATGTCGCGACTCTCCTTCAGCACTTGAACGGTCCTGCGCTGATGGCGGTGGTAAAGGCCAACGCCTACGGCCACGGTTCACGAGAGGTGGCGGCTGCCGCGCTTAGCGCCGGAGCGACCTGGCTCGGGGTGGCCAGGATCGAGGAAGGCGGGCTTCTTCGGGAATCGGGCATCGATGCCCCCATCCTTTTGCTCGCTGAGCCCCCGGCATCGCGTTTTGGAGAAGTCGTCGAGCTCGGGCTAACCGCAGCCCTCTATACCGACCGGGGGGCCGAAGGGTTGTCAAAGAGCGCGGCCTCGATGAATCAAGAAGCAAATGTTCACGTGAAGATTGACACCGGCATGCATAGATACGGTCTCTCGCCGACGAGCGCAAAAGAGTTCATGGACCTGCTGGACTCTCTTCCGGGGATTCAGGCTACCGGCATCTGGACCCACTTCGCTGTCGCAGAAGATGTCGTCAACCCATTCACCAAGCAGCAATTCGAGAAATTCACCGAAGTCTTGGAGGCTCTCGGTCCGCGGACCGAAGGGATGATCCGGCACGCGGGCAATTCCGCCGCGGCGATCGCCTTTCCGGAAAGCCATCTGGACATGGTGAGGGTTGGGATTGCCATGTACGGCATCCACGCTTCACCCGTGTTGCGTGACGCGATTCACTTGGACCCTGCGATGTCGATTAAAGCGAGAGTCGGACAGGTGAAACCAGCGGCTGCCGGAGAAACTCTCTCTTACGGTCGCAACTATGCGATGGCAACCGATGGAATGGTGGCAACCATCACCGCGGGATATGCCGATGGCCTCCGGCGCGCCTTGACGAATTCCGGGGAAGTGCTGATCCGCGGCCGACGCTATCGGATCTCGGGGACCGTCACGATGGATCACTTCATGGTCGACGTTGGCGATGACGAGGTACTGACCGATGATGAGGTGGTTTTGGTCGGAGCACAGGGTGACGAAGAGATAACCGCTCAAGAAGTAGCCGACCGGCTCGACACCATTCCATACGAAGTGGTCTGTGATGTCGGCGGAAGAGTCTCGCGGGTCTACCTGAACGCATGAATCTCCTTGCCGCAGGCATTTCGATACTGCTGTTGATGGTGGGCTGTTCCCAGCCACCAAGCCAGCCATCGGACCCGAGCCCGGTCGAAACTGGAAACGAGCATTCCAATGGTTTATCGGTTGAGATCGAAGTCGGGGATGCAGCGACTTCACAGGTCGATGAGCCCGTCGATTTGCTGCTCGTAGTGACCGCTTTTCATCCCGTTACCCTTCAGTTCAGCTCCGGGCAGCGTTTCGATTTCGTCGTGAGCAAAGACGGTGAGGAAGTTTGGAGATGGTCTGGAGACCAGTTCTTCACGCAGGCGCTTGGGGAGGAATCGCTCAGCGCCGGGGATGAACTTCGTTATCAGGCGCAATGGACCCCGACGGAAGAGGGGACTTATGAAGTCCTCGGTCTTGTCACCGCGACGAATCCTGAATTCGAGGAAGGGAGCCTGTCTGCCGAACAAACGCTGACGGTCGAGGGTCGAAGCTGATGGCGCGCCGGCCGAAAGCCTCGGGCGGGATCGGCTGGATCCTCGGGGCCGCCGCCCTTGGATTGGGGGCCGGTCTGGCCGCAGAGCGTCTCGTCGTCGGAAAGGACCGACTAAGACCCGATCCATATGCCGATGTGCCGTACGGGAAACTCTCAGGGGACCGGCTCTACCACGTGACTTCTTTCGATGGGGCGAGATTGCTGGCCGAAGACTTCGGCTCCCCCGGCGCCAAGACCGGAGTGATATTCCTTCATGGTTACTGCCTCGACCGGACCATCTGGCATCACCAGATGGAATCTCCGAGCGATACGCGCCGCATCTTCTACGACGCAAGGAATCACGGACGATCGCTCGACTCTGGAAGGGCAGAAGCGGACACGGTCACCCTGGCCAGAGACCTGAAAGCCGTGCTCGACCAATCGGGCCTCGAGAAGGTGGTCCTGGTAGGTCATTCGATGGGTGGCATGACCGTCCTCGAGTTCTGCAGGCTGCACCCCGAGGAGCTAGGGACGAGAGTTCGCGGCCTCGTTCTCGTCAACACCACTTACACCGACTTCATAAAGACGCTCTTCGCCGCGGAGATCATCGGTCCCATCGAAAGGCGAACCCGCAGGGTCGTCGGGGCGATCCTCGATGATCGGAGAAGCTCGGCGGTGCTGCGTCTGAGAGGAGACGATCTGTCCTGGCTCTTGATCAAGTTCTTCGGCTTTGGAGCCGACGCCTCTCCGACTCATATTGGTTACATCATCAAGCTTCTTTCTCAGTTCCCGAATCCCTCATTGGTAGAGATGCTGAACGGCATCAGAAAATTCGACATGGAAGAGGCATTGAACGCGATCGATGTCCCTTGTCTGATCATCGCCGGAGGAACCGATCGGGTCACAACTGTGAAGGCCTCCGAGAAGATGCACGAGGAGATCGAGGGATCGAGGCTCGAGATATTCGAAGACGAGGGCCACATGACGATGATGGAAGGTGAGCAGCGCTTCAATCGAACTTTGGCGGCTTTCCTAGAAGAGTTCCTGCCAGGATAGGCCGGGAATCCATTATCTGCCCTCAAGTGATGATGAGGGTTCCCTTCATTGCGGACGGATGGACGTCGCAATGGAACAGATACTTCCCCTTGGCCAGGGGTGTTAGCTCGTAACTGACCGTGCCCGGCCCGGTAACACGATCGCCATGGAAAATGGTCTTCAAGCCATATTCGTCGTGGATTCCAATGTTGTGCTCGAATTCATCCAGGTTTTCGAACACAATCCGCAAAGATGTATCGGCGGGAGCGGCAAGGCAGCCCGTATTGAACTTACTGCCTCGTGCGGAGATGCTCAGCTCGGTGCCTTCGGGTGAGCAATTGACGTTGGGGTCGATTGCGGGAACCAATGAAGGCCTGGGTGCGGCAGGCGATTGAGTCGCATCGTCACTGACATTTGGGGACCCAGTGCCCTGACAAGCGCTGGCCATGACTACGAATACCAAGCAACCGATGCGATTCATGACCTTCCTTCCTTGGACTTCCAAAGGATATCCTCATTTTTCCGATGATCACGGACGTCGAGGGGATCAGGGTGGGCCACTGGACCCATCCCGGGGGGCTTACCGGCTGCACCGTGCTGCTTCCGCCGGAGGGGACGGTTGCCTCCTGCGAATGGAGGGGAGGAGCCCCCGGAGATCGCGAGTGGGTGCTGTTGCAGCCGGAGCAGCGGGTGGACCGCATCCACGGCCTGGTTCTCTCGGGAGGGAGCGCATTCGGGCTGGCGACCGCTGATGGCGTGATGAGATGGTGCGAAGACAACGGCATCGGCTGGGACGTCGCGGGTGTGGTCAAGGTGCCGATCGTTCCTGCGGCCATTCTCTTCGACTTGAGGTTGGGAGGATCGACGGGCCGTCCGGACGCCGAGTCGGGCCGCGCAGCCTGCGAGGCGGCCACCGATGGGAAGTTCGAAGTCGGAAGCGTCGGAGCTGGAGCGGGCTGTACGGCCGGCAAGCTCCACGGCATCGAATGGGCGGTCAAGTCGGGAATCGGATCATTCTCGATGGCCGAAGACGGAGTGACCGTGTCGGCGCTCGTCGCGGCCAACCCCGTGGGCGATGTTCTGGACGAGGCCGGCAGGATACTGGCAGGCAGCCGCGCACCGGCGGGGACCCCTCCCGCCAGGTTCTCCGAGAGGGAAAACACCGTACTTGGGGTCGTAGCCACCAACGTCGTCCTGACGAAGCAAGAGGCACACCTGCTCGCAAAGGCAGGGCAGGATGGGGTCGCGGCCGTAGTTAGGCCGGCTCACACTCGCTATGATGGCGACGTTGTTTTCGGCCTATCGACCCGGCAGGTGAAAGCGCCGGTGGATCTCGTGCTCGCCATGGCTCCTAAGGTGATAGCGGGAGCAATCCGCAACGCAGTGATGGCGGCGAAAGGTGCTCCCGGCTTTCCGGGTCTGGCCGATTAATTCAGTTCTTCCCCCTTTCGTGGAGCGGGAGTTATGTGGGAAACCCTCGAGGCAGTTGAATCGGAAGCGGTCGGCTGCACCAAGTGCCGGCTCGCTGCCGGACGTACTCAGGTCGTATGGATGGACGGGAACCCAGAGAGCAAGCTCATGTTCATTGGAGAAGCTCCCGGGTTCCATGAGGACAAGCAGGGTCGTCCCTTTGTTGGCGCAGCGGGGAAGCTCCTCGATCAAATGCTCGAGTCGATCGGTCTCGACCGAACCCAATGCACGATAGTGAACATCTTGAAATGCCGGCCCCCGGGGAACCGGGACCCGATGCCGGACGAGATCGAGAGTTGCAAGCCCTATCTCGTTGCGCAGATTCGATTTATCAATCCCAAGGTGATCGTAACCCTCGGCAATTTCGCGACGAGATTCATGCTCGAAAAGCAAGTCTCGATCTCGAAAGTGCGCGGGCAAAGATTCGAGGTGTATGGGGCGACGGTAATCCCCACCTTTCACCCGGCCGCCGTACTTCATGGTGGCGGCATGTCGGGTCCGGCAATGCAAGGTTTGAAGGCAGACTTCGAGCAAGTCCGCCAGATCCTCGACGAGCCGGTCGTCCAAGACAAGGAAACCGAACTCGTGGAGCAGCAGTCCCTGTTCTAAATCTCCCATGTCGAAACTTCCCCCTGACAACGACCGCTCAATCACCCTGGAGACCAGGTCTCCAGAAGAGACGCGAAGGCTCGCAGCTGCCCTTTCACCGGTCCTTCTTCCAGGAGATCTGATCTCATTGACAGGCGATCTCGGAGCTGGGAAGACGACATTCGTTCAGGGTCTGGCCGCGGGTCTTGGAATCATCGACCAGGTCACTAGTCCGACCTACATCCTGATGAAGGAGTACCACGGCGGCAGGTTTCCATTGATGCACATGGATGTGTACCGGTTGGAGCGCGCTCAGGAGGTGATCGACCTCGGATACGACGAGTTCCTCGATCCGAGTTACATCGTCGTGGTCGAATGGGGAGAGGTGATCTCGCCGATGCTTCCCCCTGCCCACTTGTTGGTGGAGATCAATCACACCGAAGATGACTTGGTTCGCAATATCTCATTGGTTCCAAGAGGCACGCGCTGGCTGGACCGGATGCCAACGGTTTCCGTCCTATCCAACGAGCTCTTTTCTGCCGTCAGAGACGATGATCCGAGACTGAGAGTGGATGTCTTCCGCCCCGAAGGCCAGAAGCCGGAATCGAAAAACTAATGTTAGTACTTGGAATTGAAACCTCGACTCCGCAGGCTTCCGTCGCCATCGGCTCGGAGCAGGGGGTCGTCGGCTCCTGCCTCATCTCGAGAGGAACCACATCTGGAGAGTTCGTGTTGCCGGCGATCCAGTTCCTAATGAACCAGACGGAGATCTCGTATCGAAACCTGAGCGCGGTAGCCGTTGGGGTGGGCCCTGGATTGTTCACGGGCATGAGGGTTGGCCTCGCAACCGGGAAGACCCTGGCCCAGGCCTTGTCGGTTCCGATTGTTGGCATCGCATCGCTCGATCTGCTGGCGTATGAAGCCAGGTACAGCTCCAAGTCGATCTGTCCGGTGCTGGATGCCAAGCGCAAAGAGGTTTTCTTCGGTTTCTACCGTCAGGTGCCGGGAGGAGTAACCAGGACAAGTGAATTCATGATCGGCTCTCCGTCGCGCCTCGTTGCTGAGCTGACCGGCAGGGCCGAGGACACTCTTCTTCTCGGCAGCGGGGCGCTTCTTTATCGCAAGGAGTTGGAGGCAAGCGAAGGAATTGAGTTTGGCTCCATCGCCAACTCTTTCCCAAGGGCTACCTCTCTCGTGGAGCTGGCGATACCGAGGCTTATGCGGGAGGAGTACAGCCGGGTATTCGACATAGAGCCTCTTTACATGCGACGCTCTGATGCCCAACTCAACTGGGAGAGGACGAAGAGGGGATGAGCGCAGTCGCCCGCCGCACCGACCAGCAGGCTTACGAAGTTGAGCTGTCGCCCATGCGCAGACGTCATCTTCGTTCGGTATTGAGGATCGAGGCGCTGGTGTATCCGCGGCCTTGGAGCATGACGCTGTTTCTCCAGGAGATAGCCCGCAGAAGAGACCGTGCTTATCTCGTTGCAAAGGTTGATGCGGAGGTCGTCGGATACGGCGGAGCGATGACCGTGGGCTCTGAGGCTCACATCACGACGATCGCCGTCGATCCTCCATATCAGGGCCAGAAGATCGGAACCAGGCTGATGATCGGTCTCATCGAGGCCTCGATCGAAAGAGGAGGCAGGACGGTTTCACTCGAGGTGCGCAAATCGAATACGCCTGCTCAGCGGATGTACGAAAAATTCGGCTTCCACCCGGTCGGGATCCGCAAGGGTTACTACATTGAGACGGGCGAAGACGCCATCGTGATGTGGGCGGACAACGTGGATACCGACACCTACGCCGAGATTCTCGAAGCGCGTCGAGCAGAACTGCGGTAGCAGCGATGGGCGCGCGATTGATGGAAGCAGAGGTCACTGAGGTCGTAGAGGCCTACACCGAAGCCCTTGCCGAGCAGCGCCGCACCGCCAGCGACCCTGGGGGCCTCCTCACGCTTGGCATAGAAACCTCGTGTGACGAAACATCCGTCGCCGTCCTGAGAGGCGGACACGAGGTACTGGCCAACGTGATCACCTCCTCGGCAGATCTTCACAATCAATATGGAGGGGTCGTACCGGAGATCGCGTCGAGAGAGCAGGTTCAGGCAATCAACCCCGCCCTTGCGGAAGCCCTCACCAGAGCAGACCTGACGTTCTGGGATATCTCGGTAGTTGCAGTCACGGTCGGCCCCGGGTTGGTTGGATCTCTCGTCGTGGGAGTGGCCGCCGCCAAGGCTCTGGCCTCGGTCCTGGAGGTTCCGCTCGTCTCCGTCAACCACCTCGAAGGTCATCTCTACTCGAACTTGATCGAGAATCCGGAAGCTGGGATTCCGGCCATGGGCCTGATCGTCTCGGGGGGTCACTCGCTGCTCGTGAAGATCTTCGATCACGGGATCTACGAGATCGTTGGCCAGACTCTCGACGACGCGGCCGGCGAAGCATTCGACAAAGTCGCTCGGTATCTCGGACTCGGATTTCCCGGAGGGCCTGCCATCGAAAAGGCTTCCCGCGATGGAGACCCTGCAGCGGTCGCCTTCCCCAGGGCTCTCCTCGGCGACAGTTATGACTTCTCTTTCTCCGGGCTGAAGACTGCCGTGATGAACTACGTAAGAAAGCAGGGCGATTCCGCGAACATCGCCGATGTCGCTGCCTCTTTTCAGGAGGCGGTGGTTGACGTCCTGGTAAGAAAGACCGTGAGAGCTGCGGTCGATAACGCGATCCCGACGGTGATGCTGTCGGGTGGAGTGGCCGCCAACACCAGGCTGCGAGACGAGCTTTCCCGGGCCTGCCACGAGGCGGAACTCACCCTCTACTACCCCTCAATGCAGTTCTGCACCGACAACGCTGCGATGGTGGCCTGCTGCGGATATCACCGCTATCGACGAGGAATAAGAACTGCTCTAGACGTCAGGCCGGACCCGAACCTCCCGCTTGCGTAAGACTTTCCTCGCCGGGTTTTCCAACGAGTTTCCTTAGTTCCGGCAAGTTCTCCGGAGCCGAATAGGTCCTGACTCTTACTTCGGATCCGCTTCCTTCAACCGCGCTCGCAAACCTGCGAGACGCCTTCGATGCTCCCTCGGAATCAGTGTGGGGAAGGATCACCATGAAACCGTCCTCAAAGAAGTGACCAACGGTGTCGGAAGCCCGGGCGCTCGTCTCCAGCGATCGGGCCAGACGCGCTATGTCGTCTCTTTCCCAGGTTGCGCCGATCTTTACGACTGCAAAGGGCGTCGAGTACCGGGTGTGTTCCTCCAGCTCGAGCACCAGCAGCTGTTGCATATACGCCGCTGAGTAAGCCCCCGTTTGGGGATCTCTCATCCCGGTCTTTTCTACCGACTCGAGCATCCTTCTGGATCTCCCTATCAGGATTCCTCCGCCCAGCCCGACTACCGCGAACGCAATCATTCGCATCCCCGTGCCCGTCAGGGCAGAGGCCGGGTTGTCCGAGAAGGAAGGCAGTATGAGCGCGGCGTATACAACGGTGCCCGCTAAGGCCGCTAGCGCTCCGGCGAGGCTCCCTCCGAGAACGGCGGCCCATAGGACGGCCGCAAGGATTCCCAGGGTCGCGATCTCGCGCACCGATCCCCTTTCGATAAGCGGAACGCCGGCCACCGCGATGAGGAAGGTGCCGATCGCGATGACGGTTCCCTGAAAGTAGGCAGACGGGCTCGACCCGTCCCGGTGTCCCATGCAAAAGCCATCGTCGGAAGGGCCTTTTAGCTTGAGCCGACCGTTATTTCCTCCGTCACCATGCCGAACATGGCAGCGAGCACGAAATTCATCTCTTCGGGGACTTCAACTTCCACCAAGACCTTGTCCGCTAACTCCGTGACCTCGAACTTCATGAAGGAGCAGCAGTCGGCTTCTGCTGCGATGAGCCTCCCGAGCTCCTCCACCAGGGCCGGATCTCGAGGGTAGGTCGAGATGATTCGACCGCCTCTGATCTCACGGCTGGTAGCTCGCTGGACGACCTGACTCCACTGCTGAATTCGAACCATTAACTCTGGGCCGGGCAGCGAGCACGCTGCAATCGGTTGATCGGTCATCTTCTCCTCCCTTGATGAGGGGGTTAGGATGCCACTTGAAGTACGCTTCAAGTCAAGAGGCCGCTATGAATGATGCCAGTTTGCTCAGCATCAGCGAGGTCGTCCAGGCGACCGGACTTAAGAGTTCTGCCCTTAGGTACTACGAGAAGGTTGGTCTCCTCGAGCCGGCTGCGCGGATCGGGGGCCGGCGTCATTACCATCAAAACGTTCTTCAGCGGATTGCGGTTATCGTCCTTCTTCAAGAAGTGGGCTTCAGAATCGGCGAAATAGCTGACTTGGTCGCCCGTGACCGGAAGCGAGGCCAGTGGCGAGGTCTCGCCGAGGCGAAACTCGAGGAGATCGACACCCACATCAAGCGGGTTGAGTCCGCCCGGGACTTGCTCCGAGCAGCGATCGACTGTGGCTGCTCGAACCTAGACACCTGTGGCCTCGTCAGCGAACGCCGGCATCCGAAGGTCGTCCACAGGGTGACACTGCAACTCCGGCAACCCGCTTAGAGCCGCCCGGGGGGGTCAACCCTCATTTGACGCCCATTCGGGTCTCGCGCTAGCATGACTTAGCACTCTCGCTGTGGGAGTGCTAATCCGGCAAGAAACTAGACCCCAGGGGGTGTTGCATGAAGCTTCAACCACTAGGCGACCGAGTTTTGGTGCGCCCGGAAGACGCCGAAGAGGCTCTTCCTTCAGGCCTGGTCATTCCAGACACTGCCAAGGAGAAGCCCCAAGAGGGAACGATCCTGGCTGTGGGTCCTGGAGGTTGGGACGAGGACGGCGAGAAGCGGATCCCGCTCGACGTCAAAGAAGGAGACCGAGTCCTCTACTCCAAGTACGGAGGGACCGAGGTCAAGGTCGAGGGTGAGGATCTGCTCATCCTGTCGGAGAGGGACATCCTCGCGGTCGTAAAGAAGAAGTAGCAGGGAGCCCGATTTGAAAGGCCTCGGTCAATGACCGGGGCCTTTTGTTTATGGAAGGAAGTTGCGCGGGTTTCGTGGAGAGCCGTTCACTCTGACTTCGAAGTGCAGATGGCTTCCCGAACAGCTGCCGGTGCATCCAACGTATCCAATCACCTGGCCCTGGGCAACAGAGCCGCCGGATACAGCCTTGCGGCTCATGTGGGCATACAGCGTCGAAACCCCACCGCCATGGTCGATGACGGTGCAGATCCCGTAACCGGAGCCACACCTCACTCCCACGATCGAGCCGGCCTTGGAGGCTTTAATGGGGTTTCCCGTATTTCCGTCGATGTCGATCCCCGAATGAAATCCGCCTCGCCGATAGCCATAAGGAGAGGTGACCCGGCCGTTTAGGGGCCAGATGAAACCAGCTCTGGAGACCGCACCAGTCGAGGTGGAGACCCGGGACCTCAACGCAGCAGTGAGTCGTTTGGATTCCGCCTCGAGATCTTTGATGTGCTTTTCGAGGCCGGCCACCTCGGCGTTCGCCTCGGCCAGGGCCTTGCTCTTCTCAGCCCGGGCGGATGCAACCAACTGGCGACGGGCCTCGAGCCATTGCTTTTGCTGCTCGAGGCTGGCTTTGATCGCGTCCAGGTCTGTCTTTTGATCCCCCAGTTCGTTCTTCAGCCTGGTGGCCGAGATCATCGTCTTGCCGTCGAGCTCTGCAGCCACTTCCCACCAGAACGACACGCGCACGAACTCACCGATCGACTTAGCCTCGAGCATGCTCTCGAGCATCCCTCCCGGTCCCTGTTTATACAGGCGCCGTGCGCGATCCCCGGAGGCCTGCACTGCCAGAGCGTGTTTCTGCTGGAGCTCGGCGATCTTCGCTTCAGCGGTTCGTATCTCGGATTCCAGCGACGAGATGTCGTGCACTCCTGTGCGGATCTGCTTGTCCAAAGTGCCGATCTCCTGATCCAAACGCCTCACTTCGCTCTGGATGAGATCCTGGCGGCCCTTGGCTGCAGCAAGGGCCTTCTTTATCTCGTTGATCTTGTTCTTGGTGCGATCGAGGTCGGCAGTCTGACCGGACGCGATCTGCGCGCCAGACAGCATCACGGCCACCGCTACGATGGCCGCGACAAGATACCTTGCGAAATTGGGAGATCGGGGAAACATACCCAAGCCCGAGCGTATCGGGGGTGGGGACATAGGTCAAGTTAGGCTTTCGGGCGATGCGAAGGGCTTTCTCGGCGGCTTTTTCAGTGATGATTTTGTTGTCGGCCTGCGGCCAGAAGAGTGGCCCGGCCCCGGCCCCAACCACGTCTCCCGAACCATCTCTGTCGCCCGACCTCTCCACCGGCTTGGAGGCAGTCAGGATCGCCCAGCAGGAGGCAGGATCGGCTACCGGGGTCGTAAGGGTCACGCTTTCCTTTCCAAGGCCACGGGGCAGAGCTGAGTTCTGGACCGTTTTCCTCGTGGATCCCTCGACCGGCGCCGGTTTTGTCCGGGTTGAGGTCCAGAGGAAATCAGTCGTTCGAGTGGAAGAGGCGCCGGAGATATCGGAAGACCCCGGGGCCGTCCCCGCAGCCAGGTTCGATGAGCTGCAGTTCGATACCTCCGATGCGGTAGAGAAAGTCCAGGCGCTCGAATGGGCGAGCGAGCCGGGCACCGATGTGGTGATTCATCCCGTCGCATTCGACGTCCTTGACGAGAATGCCCCCGAGCAGGTCAGAGGTCAGCCGGCATGGTCACTGGTGGTAAGCAGGCAGCAGGTGATCGTAGGAGCAGTCTGGATTTCCGCCCGTTCGGGAGAGGTGCTGGTCGAGCGACGCGCCCAATAGCGTGCTAATTTTCCTCTTGGCGCCCGTGCGTGTTGTAAACCTCCCCCGGGAGGGACGAAGACTCGCGCGGGCGCTCTGATATCTCATGACATTCCTTCATCGATACTTCGGTCTGGTCCTGGCAGCCCTCTTTCTTATTCTCTTTTTCTGGGGCATCGCCGGCTGGGTGACGAACCGCCACCCCGGAAAATGGTTCTGGCGGATTTTGGCTGTCGCACAGGTTGGTCTCGCAGGGCCTGCGATCACCGGAATAGCTTTGTTTGTGCTCGGCGGAAGGCCACATTTGCTCCATTTCGCTTATGGACTTTTCCCGGTCATCGTTCTGCTCGTCGCACACCGTCTCTCGAGACGATTCGAGGGCCTCGAATGGACGGTTTTCGCGATCGCGGGATTGGTCAACTTCGGATTGCTTACTCGCGGTTTCATGACCGGATAAGTTCTGTACCCTGGTGGTATAAGTAACGTTTCTACGTCGAGAGGGGAAGCAAGTTGGACGTTGAGATCGGCGCCGGCAAAGCGGCTCGGCAAGCCTACGGGTTCGACGACATTTCGATCGTGCCGTCAAGAAGGACCAGGGACCCAGACGATGTGGACATCTCTTGGGAAGTGGATGCATATCGCTTCCAGCTGCCGCTCCTTGCCGCCGCCATGGACGCGGTGGTTTCACCTGCGTCCGCTATCGAGATCGGAAGGCTGGGTGGGCTGGGAGTTCTGAACCTCGAGGGCTTGCAGACGCGCTACGAAGATGCGGACTCGGTACTGGAAGAGATCTCGACGCTTGGCCCCGATCAGGCCACAGGGCGGATGCAGGAGCTCTATCAGGAACCGCTCAAAGAAGAGCTGATCTACAAGAGGATCCAGGAGATAAAGGGCGGAGGCGTGGTGGCGGCTGCAAGCCTCACTCCGCAGCGGGTTGAGCAATACGCCAAGATCGTTTTGGACGCTGAGCTCGACATTCTTGTTATCCAGGGAACCGTTGTCTCTGCCGAGCACGTGTCTACTCAAACCATTCCCCTCAATCTAAAAGAGTTCATCGCCACATTCGACCTGCCAGTGATCGTCGGGGGTTGTGCCTCGTATCAGGCGGCGCTTCACCTCATGAGGACCGGAGCCGTGGGGGTGCTGGTTGGAGTCGGGCCGGGAGCAGCTTGCACGTCTAGACAGGTTCTTGGCATAGGCGTTCCTCAAGCAACTGCCATCGCCGATGCCGCGGCGGCGCGTATGCGGCATCTCGACGAAAGCGGACGGTACGTCCACGTGATTGCCGATGGAGGGATGCGCACGGGTGGAGATATCGCCAAAGCCATTGCCTGTGGCGCAGACGCGGTGATGATCGGTTCGCCTCTCGCCCGGGCCGTTGAGGCGCCCGGCCGCGGTTTTCATTGGGGCATGGCGACGTTTCACTCAGCGCTTCCCAGAGGAGTGCGGGTTCAGTCGAGCACACTCGGGAGTCTCGAGGAGATTCTTCTTGGGCCTTCGAGTTTGAACGACGGCACCATGAACCTCTTTGGGGCCCTCAAGAACTCAATGGCTACGACCGGCTACGAGACGGTGAAGGACTTTCAAAAAGCCGAGATAGTCATCGCCCCGTCAGTGCAGACCGAAGGCAAGCTCCTTCAGCGTCAGCAAGGCCTCGGCCAGGGTTGACCCAAGAGGTCTGGCAAGAGCCGGTCCGGGGAGGCGCTCCCGATCCAAGGATGTTCGGCCTTTCCGGCCTGGAACAACTCAACATCGCGCTCGAGGGAGGCTCGATCGCGCCCCCGATTCACCATCTGACAGGGCTAAGGCCTACCGAGTTCGGCATTGGAAGCGCGACATTCATCCTTCCTGCAAGCCCATGGTTTCAGTCCGCCGCCGGGATATTCCTGTCCGGGATTTCTGCCTTTGCCGCGGATGCTCCTCTCGGTACTTCCATCTATACGACTCTCCCCGCTGCTACTCCTTTGATCACCTCGGAACTGTCGATGAGCTTTCTGCGGCCCGCAACAGTCGAGAGCCAAACCATCATCGCGAGGGGCCGGCTTGTTCACGGTGGTAGCAGGGTGGGACTTTCCGAGGTCATGGTGGAGGACTCGGCAGGAAGGATGCTTGCCCACGGAAGCTCGCGATGCTTCATATTCCCTCAGCTCGAGCCGGTGCCAGAGCGCCCGAAGGAACTAGAGCCCGTCGAACCTCAGGTCTATGAGACGCCGGACCCTTATCTGCGCGATGTCGTGCCGGAGACCCTCTCCGCGGAAGTGCTCGAGCAGTCATCCGGTCTGGAAATCACGAAAGCGCATGTAGAGGGCAAACTTGCGCGCCCGGCTTGGGCTCGTCTCTTCGGGGCGCGAACTGTCGAAGCAGAAGAAGGCAAAGTGACGTTGACGATGCCGGTCACTGGATGGGTGACGTCGGGTATGGGGACGTTATATGGGGGCGCCACGGCGCTGTTCGCCGACGCCGCATTGCTCACGAGTGTCTATACGACTCTTCCCGAAGACACTGCCACCGCAACTCTGGACATAAAGGTTCAATACGTAAGGCCTGCATACCCCGGGACGGATCTAGTCGCGCGAGCTCAGGTTGTTCACCGCGGTCGCACTCTCGCGGTCGCAAACTGTGAGATCAGCAACTCAGAAGGAAAGCTCATTGCATTGGCTACCGGAAGCACGATCATCATTCCGGGCAGGAAGATCGAAGCGGCGAACCCGGTGATACCGGCCGACGAAGGACCTGATCAGGAAGCGGACTGAGTTTCGGGCGCCAAGGCTTTGTACAGAAACTCTTTTGCGGCCCTGACGAGGCGGTCGAGGTCCTCGGGATGACCGAATGCCGCCCAGCCCCCGAAGGTCCAAGTCATCGCGCCGTTGATGAGGTGAGCGAACATCTCGGGGTCGGAGGCATGAAAGATCCCCTTGCTGGTTGATTGCTCGAGAACGCTCTTGAGAAGCGTAACGAACCTCTGCTCCACATCGGCAATGCTTCCGGCGAGTGTTGCCGGGAGGTGGCGCATGCACACTTCCGCAAAATCCCGCTTCTCTACGCTGTAGCGAGCCATCGCGTCCAGCACTGTGTCGATCGGCTCGTGATGATCGATCGCCTCTCCGCTCTCCATTCTCTCGATCATGTCCGTGGCGACCTCCATGATCTGGGCCGCCATGCCCTGGTGGAACTCATCGTGAAGAGCGATCAGGATGTGGTCTTTGGAGGGGAAATAGAGGTAGACGGTCCCGGTGGCAACCCCTGCCGCCGATGCGATGTCGCCGACGGTGGTGTCCCCAAAACCCTTTTCCAGAAACAGCCCCAGCGCCGCTTGGACGATGTCCTGCCGGCGCTCATCGGCCGACTTGATGATCCTCTTTCGATCGACGGCTGTACCACTCACTGGGATACACCTCCGGGGGCTAGATCTTGGTCTCCATTGTACTTGACAGGTGAATGAACGTCATTCATCATACTGAATGAATCTCATTCAGCTAGTTTAAGGAGAGGTGACATGTTCAGCTGGCACTCCAGAGGAGGAGCAGCAGAGCTTCAAGGCGCTGGGCGAATCACTCCGAGAGACCGAATTGCACGGTTTGTCCGGATGGCCAAGAGCGAGCTGGCCCAGCTGCGCTATGACTCCATACAGGCCAAGAAAGCTGCGGGGAGGACCGGTTGGTGGTCTGAGGTCTCCGACTCGTGGAACGAGGAAGAGTTCAAAGCTCGCAGAGAGCTGGCTCGCAGCAAGGGCTGGTGGTGGGAGCTCCAAGACCGGATCGCCGCTGAGGAGCATCGCCGCCGCAGCTGAATAGATATCCTCTTTTCCTTTACTAGGAAAAGGGGAATCCGTGGCTTACCTCATCTACTTCATTCGATTCGTCTTCAGGACTCTTCGTAACGGACTTCGCAGGCTCGGCAAAGCCCCCGAATGTGTGAGTTTCATACTGGAGGAGCCGTACCCGGTTCTCTCAGCCCCCAAGGCAAAGGGGCTGCAAAGGTTGCTTCAGAGAAAGCAGACTTCTTTGAGCGACCTGCGAGATCGCTTCGAGCGTGTGGCGGCGGATCGCAGGATCAAAGGCGTAGTGCTCCATCTGACGCCGACGCCGGTGCCGCTTGCCCACATCGAGATGTTGCGGGGCATGGTCAGAGATCTCCGAAGCGCAGGCAAGCGGGTCGTCGCTTGGTCCAACTCATACGACACCTCGAGTTATTACCTTGCTTGCGCGTGCGACGAGATCCTCTCCCCGGAGATAGGAAACATCGGAGTCCTCGGCATCCGCAGAGGATTCGCTTTTCTGAAGGATGGGCTCGGGAGGGTCGGGCTAGAGGGTGACTTCGTTCAGATCACTCCGTATAAGTCCGCAGCAGACCAGCTCACGAGAAGCGACATGTCAAAGGAAGCGCGCGAGATGACTGATTGGCTCGCCGACTCAACTTTCGACGAGTTCTTGCGAGCCATCGCGGAGGGACGGGGCACGAGCGTCGATCAAGCCAGAAAACTCGTGGACAACTCACCCTATCCGGACGTTCAAGCAGTCGAAGCAGGTCTCATCGACAAGCTGGTTACCGAGGAAGATCTCCCCGCGCATCTATCGTCGGGCAAAAAGCCTGTTCGTATCTCACCGTGGGAGGGCGCTAGAAAGAAAATTATGCCGAAACCCCTAAGGCCTCCGTCGAAATACGTGGCTCTTCTTCGGATCGAAGGCGACATAATCGATGGACGCAGCAAGCGCCCCCCCATCAAGGGCCCACCCATCCCCTTTTTGCTCAGTGAGCGCGTTGGAGATCTCACGGTGGTAGAGCAGGTTCGTAAGGTCTTGAAGGACCGGAGGGCAGCAGCGGCAGTTGTCTGGATCGAGTCGGGCGGGGGGTCGGCCACCTCCTCAGAGGCGATGGCTGCAGCCCTTCGCAAGCTTGGCGCTAAGAAACCACTGGTTGCCTCAATGGGATTCGTGGCGGCCTCGGGCGGATATTGGGTAGCGACGCCTGCGGCCTGGATCGTGGCCTCCCCCACGACCGTTACGGGATCCATCGGTGTACTGAGTGGAAAGTTCGTGAACGCTGGGTTGTACGAGAAGCTTTCGGTCAATCGAGAGGTTATAGCCAGAGGTGACGCCTCGACCATGAACGACGGCTACGATCGATACACCCCGGAGGAGCGCGAAAAGACCTGGGAATTCATCTCACACATCTACGACCTGTTTCTGGACCGGGTTACTACTGCTCGAGGGAGGTCCAAGGAGGAGATCGACGAGATCGCCGGGGGGCGGGTCTGGACCGGCAAGCAGGCTCTAGATAACGGACTCGTAGATGAGCTCGGCTCGATCGATACCGCGGTCGCCAAGGCAAGGGAACTAGCGAAGCTTCCGAAATGGGCTCCGGTCAGGGAAGTGCGAATGGGGAAGCGGCCGGTGGCCCCGGTTCCAAGTGCCGCTGCTGCTTTCGAATACGCCGCCGAGGGGGTGCGGATGTTCAACCGGACGCCCGCCATGGCAATGATGCCGTTCATGATCGAGGAGTGAAGTTCCGTCCCCGACGAGACTCACCCGCTATCCTTCGTACATGACGGTGGGAAGTGAGTTCGACAAGGTCCTAGTAGTGGATTTTGGCGCTCAATACGCCAAGCTGATCGCCCGCCGTGTTCGTGAGTGCCACGTCTATTCCGAGATCGTCCACCACGACATCTCTCCCGAAGAAGTACGTGCCAAGAAGCCCAAGGGAATCATCCTCTCGGGGGGGCCGAAGAGCGTGCATCAGCCGGGGGCCCCGGTGGCAGATCCGAAGATCTACGACCTGGGGATCCCAGTGCTGGGAATCTGTTACGGGCATCAACTGATGGCATTGGATCTGGGAGGGCAAGTCGAGAAGGGGGCCACCGGCGAGTTCGGCAGAACCTTGCTGGAGGCATCGGGTGGACTCCTCTTCGAGGAAGCCCCGCTAGAGCAAACCGTCTGGATGAGTCACAACGACGCGGTGACCCGGGCCCCCCAGGGTTTTCGCAAAGTGGCCGGCACCACTGCTTCTCCGGTCGCCGGAATGGAAGATCCCGAGCGGGGTCTTTACGGCGTGCAGTTTCACCCAGAGGTTGGCCATACGCCGTTTGGCATCGACCTCATGAAGAACTTCTTATACAAGGCGTGCGATTGCCTTCCGTCTTGGACCGCGACTGGAGTGATCGAGAGTGCGGTCGAATCGATCCGCGAGAAGGTCGGCTCGGCGCGAGTGGTGTGTGGGCTTTCAGGAGGGGTTGATTCCTCGGTCGCAGCTGCTTTGGTGCACCGAGCGATAGGCAGTCAGCTGACCTGCGTGTTCGTTGACCATGGACTGCTGCGCGCCGGAGAGGCCGAGCAAGTCGTCGACACGTTCAACCGGCACCTGGATGTTGATCTCATCCATGTCAAGGCCCAGGATCGCTTCATCTCGAAGCTGGCCGGCGTTGAAGATCCCGAGCAGAAACGCAAGGTGATCGGCAATGAATTCATCCGAGTGTTCGAAGAAGTTGCCGGAGACGTCGTAAAGGATTCGGAGGAACCGGTCCGGTTCCTGGTTCAAGGAACGCTATATCCCGACGTCATCGAGTCGGGCGGAAGCGGCAAGGTCGCAGCGGTGATAAAGACTCATCACAACGTCGGAGGTCTCCCCGAAGACATGACCTTCGAGCTGATCGAACCGCTAAGAGATCTATTCAAGGACGAGGTCCGAAAGGTCGGCGAGGAGCTCGGTCTCCCAGAGGACGTGGTTTGGCGCCAGCCGTTCCCCGGCCCTGGACTCGCAGTGCGCATCATCGGCGAAGTGACGCCGCAGCGCCTGGAGCTCGTCCGGGCGGCAGATGCCATCGTCGTCGAAGAGATAAAACGCGCAGGGCTGTATAAGGAGATATGGCAGTCGTTCGCGGTGCTATTGCCGGTGCGCTCGGTCGGAGTCATGGGAGACGAACGCACCTATGGGCATCCGGTGGTGGTTAGGGCGGTGACCTCGGAAGACGCGATGACCGCAGATTGGGCCCGTCTCGACCACGAGCTGTTAGAGAGGATTGCCAATCGCATTGTGGCGGAGATCCCCGGAATCAACCGGGTCGCATACGACATCTCCTCCAAGCCCCCCGCAACCATCGAGTGGGAATAAGCTCCAGGGTAGTAACGGCCTTGATGGTCGTGCTGCTCCTGCTGGGAGCATGCCGCGGTCAGACCGAGCCACGCCCCCAGTCGTCTCCCACACGTGCCGAGACAGAAGCTCCACCCTCGCCCGAACCTCCTCCAGTTCCCGACGAGCCGGCTCTTCAGGAGATCGGGCGCTTCCAGGAACCGATCTTCGTCACGTCGCCCGCAGGTGATGCCCGGCTCTTCGTTCTAGAGCGGGCCGGCAGGCTGATTGTTCTCGAAAACGGGGCTCCGAGAGTCCAGCCTTACCTCGACATCAGTGACATGGTTCAAGCCGGCGGCGAGCGCGGTTTGTTCATGATCGCCTTCGCACCCGACTACGCCCGCAGCGGCCTCAGCTACGTCCACTTCACGGACCGCAGCGGTAACACAAAAGTCTTGGAGTTCAAGGTTTCATCCGATCCCAACGTTGCCGATCCCGCCAGCGCGAGGGAGTTGCTCTCCGTCGTCCAGCCGTTTTCCAATCACAACGGCGGCCCCCTGCTTTTCGACCCAACCGGGATGCTCATCCTCGGATTGGGGGACGGCGGAAGTGGTGGAGATCCTCAGGACAACGCACAGAACCTTAGGACTTTCCTGGGGAAGTTTCTCAGGATCAACCCGCGCAGCCCCTCGGAGGGCCGAGCTTACGGCATCCCTTCGGACAACCCATTCGTGGGCCGCGACGATGCCAGCCCCGAGATCTGGGCCTACGGTTTGCGCAACCCATGGCGGATCTCTTTCGACCGCGAAACCGAAGACCTATGGGTGGGCGACGTCGGCCAAAACCGTTTCGAGGAGATCAATTTCGTGCCGCCGGCGGCCCAATCGGGCGCCAACTATGGATGGCCGAGGTTCGAAGGCACGGAGTTGTTCAAGAATCGAAGCATCGATGAATCCCGGCTGGTCATGCCGGTGATGACATACCCACTGGACGGTAACTGTGCGGTCACCGGCGGTTACGTTTACCGCGGAGAGGTGAACACCTTGCGGGGCGTTTATCTGTACGGGGACGTCTGTGGCGGAGTTGTGAAAGGCTTTCGCCTCGGCCACGGTCAAGTCATTGGTCACAAGGACTACTTCGAGGTTCCTCGTCTCGCTTCCTTTGGCGAAGACTCCGGAGGCCAGGTATATGCCGTCTCCCTTACAGGCCCGGTCTACAAGATAGTCAAGAAATAGCTGCCGGGCTCTCCCTCGCCCTCGATGGTTCCGGAAGCCGAAGGAAGAAGAGAGCGCTCAGCCCCCAGGTCGCTCCGGCGATCAGGATCGGAAGGGTGTAACTGCCAAGAGAGTCGAACATTGCACCCGTGATCGGGGGCCCTATGAGAGTCCCCAGTGCCGCTGCGGTGTTCAGCAGGCCGACGGTCCCCGCCATCCTCTCGACTCCAAAGTAGTCGGCGGTGATGGCGAACAAAAGCGCGATGAAGGTTCCCGCGACAAATCCATACGCGATCGAAAACGCGATGAGACCGCCGGACTGACGGGCCAGCGGCCAAAGGAGGGTTGCCGCTCCCATGGACACCACCGCGAACTGAAAGATCCTGACCCTTCCGAACCGGTCGGCTACTGCTCCCAGGATGATCCTCCCTGCGGTGTTGGCGGCTCCCATCATCGAAACCAAAAAGGCTGCGAAGGCGGGTGAAAGAGCATGTTCACGCGCGTACGGGACGATGAAGATGAACGGAATCCAATACCCGTATGAGCCGAAAACCGCTCCCATATAGAGCCTCCGGAAGATGCGATCGGAGAACATCGACTTTGCGACGCCTCCTCGGTGTCCCATCGACTTTCCTCGCACCAATGCAGCAGAGATCATCAGTACCACGAGACCGCCGACGGCGATGATGCGGGCCGCAGTTCTCCATCCGTACCCTTCGATCAGCCACTGGGATACCGGCGCGGTCACGACCGTCCCAATTCCTGATCCCGCGACAGCGATTCCGGTAGCGAGCCCCCTCCTTTTGGTGAACCACTGACTCACCGCAGAGACCGGCGGGACGAACGCCAGCGCCAGTCCGAATCCCAGCACCGCTCCGAAAGCGATGAACACTTGCCAGATAGCGGTGGCCGATGCAGAGATCAATAAACCCGCCGACAAGAGAAACGCTCCAGCGGCCACTGCGAGTTTCGGTCCGAAGCGATCCGTGAATCGGCCCACTACGGCACCGGATCCGAGCATCACCGCCGCGGCGATCGATCCGATGAAAGAGGTTGCACCTTGCCCCTGGTCGAACTCGTTCAGGATCTCGGGGAAAAAAATCGTGAAAGAGTAGAGCAGTCCGAAGCCGGTGGCGTTAGCGAGGAACGCCGCAAGGACAACTAGCCAACCGTAGCCACCGTCTGATTTGGCTTGGTTCAATCCTCGATGCCGTCGAGAAACTCGCGGATGGCTCGGTTTACCGCCTCAGGATTTTCCACCGGAGCCATGTGGCCGGCGGAGGGAACTGTCGCGAACCTTGCTCCCGAGATGTTGGCTGCCATCCCCTTGGACCCATCGACCGACATGATTGAGTCCTCCTCCGCTTGAATCACCAGAGTCGGCACATTGATCGATCCGAGATCTGAGGTTGAGTCCGGCCGGTCCTTCATGACGAGCGCGTCGGCCGCCGCCGTTTCGGAAGGCGTGTCTTCGAACATCGTCTTGACCTTGTCTTTCACGGCGTCGCGGGCACTGGGAGCGAACATCTTTGGGAAGAGTCCGTTCACGAGCTCTACGGTTCCCTTCTCTCTTACCAGGGCCGCGGTCTTTTCCCTAGCGTCCTTCGCTTCCTCGCTATCGGCTTCTGCCTTTGTGTTGATGAGAATCACCGATCGGATCTTGTCCGGATGCCTGCGCCATGCAGCCAAGACCACGTAACCGCCCATCGACATTCCCGCTAGGTCGACTTTGTCGACGCCGAGAGAATCTATGGTCGCAGCGACATCGTCAGCATAGTCGTCGACTGTCCAGCCATCGCCGGTCTCCGGGCTCTTTCCTCTTCCGCGCAGATCTACGGCGACAACCCGGCGGATGTCAGAGAGTCCGGATATCTGCTCTGCCCACATCGTGCGATCTAGTGGAAATCCGTGAACCAGCAAAAGAACCGGGCCCTCACCGGCCTCGTCGTAACCGAGTGCTCTTCCCGTCATGATCGTGTCCTTTCTGAGCGATTTCGGGGTCATCCTAACTGGCGCCTACTCCTCGATGGACTCGGAGATCTGTTCCCATTCGGATTCGAGGGCTCTGGCGCGCCGTGCCTTCTCCTCGTAGCTGCTTGCAAGCTCGGCCACCTCCGATCTCGATGCATAGATCGCAGGGTCGGCCAGCTTCTCGGAGACGGAATCCATCTCTCGAGTGACTTTCTCCAGATCGCTCTCGACGCGACGCAAGTTCGCGCGAAGCCTGCGTTGCTTTCTCTCGGCGGCTGCTTCGTGCCCGCGTGCTCCGTTTTCCCGCTTCTTCTGCGCTGGCCTTTTGACTTTCGGCTGCTGCGGGGGTTGTTTGGCCTCTTTCTTGAAAAGGTAGTAGTCATAGTCGCCGGGAAATACCGTCGGCTTGCCGTCCACTATCTCAACGATGACTCCCGCGACCTCTCGGATCAGATGCCTGTCATGGGTGATCAGCACCAGCGCTCCCTCGTAATCGATCAGCGCTTCTTCCAGAGCGTCACGGCTCTGCATATCGAGATGGTTGGTGGGCTCGTCCAGACAGAGCAAGTTATAGGGAGCGACCAAAAGCTTGGCCATTGCCAGCCTTGTTCTTTCGCCCCCGGACAGAACCCCAACTTTCTTCTGAACGTCTTCTCCCGTGAACAGAAAGCGCCCGAGAAGTCTCCTGGCTTGGATGGTGCGGTCGTGCAATGCGCCCTCCAGCTCCTCGAGGACCGTCTTGGAAGAATCGAGGGCTTCGATCTGGTGCTGCGCGAAGTAACCAACGCTCGCGTTGGCGCCCAGTCTTCTTTCTCCGGACTGAGGTTTCAGAACCCCCGCGATGAGTTTGAGCAGCGTGGTTTTGCCGGCCCCGTTCGGCCCTACGAAGGCGAGCTTCTGACCGCGTTCGATCACAAAGTCCAGAGACTCATAAACGGGCTGCGGGCCATATCCAAAACGCAGCGCTTGTAGTTCGAGGACGACTCGTCCGGGTCTCGGAGGGGATGGGAATCGCAGGCCCATCTGCCTTCGAGTTGGCTTCTCGACTTCGACCCGATCCATCCTTTCGAGCATCTTGATTCTGCTCTGGACCTGGCGTGCCTTAGAGGCCTTGTATCGGAACCGATCGATGAACTCCTGGGTCTGCTCGATCTTCTTGGCCTGGTTCTTGGCCTCGGCCTCGGTTTGCTGCTCGATCATCTCTCGCTGCGCAACGAAATCGTCGAAGTTCCCCTGGTAAGAGAGGAACTTCTCCCTGCGTATCTCGACCACCCGACGGGCGAAGGCATTGATGAATTCCCTGTCGTGCGACGTGAACAGCACCGTCCCTTCGTATGTCTCCAGAAACTTCTCCAGCCACTCCACGGAAGCCAGGTCGAGGTGGTTCGTCGGTTCGTCGAGCAGCAAGAGGTCGGGCTGGGCCAGAAGCAGCTTGGAAAGAGCGATGCGCATCAGCCACCCTCCTGAGAAGGTTTCGGTACGGCGCGCGAGGTCGGTTTCTTTGAACCCAAGGCCCATGAGGATCTTCTTGGCCTCCCGATCGACGTCGTACCCACCCAGCGAATCGAAGCGCTCCTGCAGGCGGCCGTATTCATGGATCAGTGCCGGGCGGTCTTCCTCTGAGGCGGCAGCCATCTCGTCTTCGAGAAGGCGCATCTTGTGATCGGCCGTTGCGATCTCGTCGCGGGCCGAAAGGACCTCTTCGAGGACGGTCCTGCCCCGCATGGCATCGGTCTCCTGGCGAAGATAACCGACGACCACGTCGCTTGGGAGCTGGATCCGTCCGCCGTCTGGCTCCTGCTCTTCGACCAATAGGTCGAAGAAGGTGGTCTTGCCCGAGCCGTTGGGACCTATCAGCGCAACGCGCTCGCGGGGGCCGAGCTGGATGGCGGCATCGTCGAATATGTCCCTCGATCCGAAGGACTTGCGAAGTCCGGTTACGGTCAACATGGCTGGTGCTCCGGGTTGAATGACAAGCTGATCTCTCCTTTGATGCGAAGTTGAATAGGCGCGCTTGAAGTGGAAGCGCTTATCGGTGCGAAGCGCGGCGCTCGGTATAGATCAGGTATTCAACCCACGCATAAAATACCATCTGATTTCGTGGCCCCTAAGAGATCCGAACTCGTGCAGGAAGAAGGGCTCCTTGCCGGGCTGAATCCTCCTCAGCAGACGGCGGTCACGCATGGCGATGGCCCCCTTTTGATCGTGGCCGGGGCCGGCAGCGGGAAGACTGCCGTGCTCACCCGCAGGGTGGCGTACCTGATGCGCCAGAGAGAAGTCTCGCCGTGGGCCATCCTGGCGATCACGTTCACCAATAAGGCCGCTGACGAGGTGAGAGAACGAGTAGCCGGTCTGGCCGGCGATGTGGCCCGGGGCATGCCGATCGGCACCTTCCACTCTCAGATGGGACGGATGTTGCGGCGGGAGGCCCCCCGGCTCGGTTACAAGAGCTCGTTCACGATCTACGACTCTTCCGACTCCGAGAGGCTGATCACCTACGCGATGCGGGATCTGAACATCGATCCGAAGAGAATCAAGCCTTCGGCCATTCACCACACGATCAGCAGGGCCAAAGACGAGCTGATTGATGCTGAGGCTTACGCGTCGTCGGCGGCCAATTGGTATGAGCGTCAGATATCTGCGGCGTACACCGAGTACCAGAAGCGATTGAAACAGGCCGACGCTATGGACTTCGACGATTTGATCTTCAACTCGGTGCGAGTTTTCCGGGAGTTTCCCGAAGTGATGCGCCATTACCGGGAGAGGTGGCGTCACATCCTGGTCGACGAATTTCAGGACACCAACGCAGCGCAGTTCGAATTGGTGCGGCTGTTGGGGGCCCCCGACGGCAACGTGGTGGTTGTGGGGGACATGGATCAATCGGTCTATGCGTTCCGGGGGGCCGACTACCGCAATCTCGCTCGCTTCGAGGAGGCGTTTCCCAATGCCAGCGTGATCATGCTCGAACAGAACTACCGGTCCACTCACAACATCCTCTCAGCGGCGAACGCGCTCATCCAGCACAACCGTTCTCGCAAGCCGAAGAATCTGTGGACCGAGGCTGGGCCCGGCGAGAAGATCATTCGCTACTACGCCGACGACGAACACGACGAAGCGGCGTTCGTCGCAGCGGAGATAGAGAAGCTACGAGAGAACCATGGCTATCGCTACCGGGACGCGACGATCTTCTATCGAACCAACGCCCAGTCCCGCGTGATCGAGGAGGTATTCACGCGATTTGGCATCCCATATCGAATCATCGGTGGCCTCCGCTTCTACGAGCGCAAGGAAGTCAAAGACATCCTGGCCTACCTCCGAGTCCTCTCGAATCCGGCGGATGCGGTGAGTCTGCGAAGGATCATCAACACACCAAGGCGCGGGATCGGGGATCGAACTGTCGCCGAGCTGCAGGCGCATGCACTCCTTCGAGGCATGACCATGTTCGAAGTGATCGAGGGGGCCGACGACGTCGCTACTCTGTCACGCCGGGCTCTTTCTGCTCTGAAGGATTTCATGCACCTGATGCAGGAGCTTCGGGCTTTTCGGCAGGAGGGGGCGAGTATCAGGAGTCTCGTCGAGGTCATCTGGGAGCGTTCGGGTTACATGGCAGAACTCGAGTCGGAAAGAACGATCGAATCTCTTGGACGCATCGAGAACCTAAAGGAGCTGGCCGGAGTGGCCGCCGAGTTTTCAGAGCGATTCCCAGATGGGGGCCTTGACGACTTTCTGGCTCAGATCTCCCTGGTGAGCGAGCAGGACGAGTACGACGAGGAAGAGATGGCCGCAACCTTGATGACGCTCCACAACGCGAAGGGGCTTGAGTTTCCGGTCGTCTTCATAGTCGGGATGGAAGACGGGGTCTTCCCTCATATCCGGTCTCTTGGATCCCCCGAGGAGCTGGAAGAAGAAAGAAGGCTGGCCTACGTCGGGCTGACAAGAGCCAAGCAGCGCCTTTATCTCACACTGGCCAGGTCGAGGTCGCTTTGGGGCGGATCGAGCTACAACCCCCCTTCGCGATTTCTAAAGGAAGTTCCCGACGAGTTCGTGACCTCTATCGGCGATCCGGGACCGATGTCAGAGAGCACCCGCTATCCCAACCTCGAGAGAGCTACCTCTGGATGGAGGATTGGTCAGGAGGTATCTCATACTCGCTGGGGCCTGGGGGTGATCACCTCGCTGTCTGGGACCGGTGAGAAAGCCGAGGCCACCATTCATTTCTCCGATGAGGGCGAGAAGAGGGTTGTGCTCGCTTATGCTCCGATCAAACAGGTGGACTGATGCTTCTCGAACCGGCGGAACTGATTATCAGGGTGTTGATCGCTGGGGGCCTGGGCGCCCTGGTTGGCCTCGACCGCGAACTGGCGGATCAGCCTGCGGGACTGAGAACCCACGTACTGGTGTCGCTCGGGGCGGCTCTGTTCACACTTACAGGCGCTTATGGAGTGAGCAGCTTCACCGTGGACCCCGGTACTCCCGTTGACCCGACGAGGGTCGCGGCGCAGGTCGTCACCGGCATCGGCTTCCTGGGAGCCGGCGCCATCATCAGACAGGGATTCTCTGTAAGAGGACTAACCACCGCCGCGGGGCTATGGGTCACCGCTGCCATTGGAACTGCGGTTGCGCTCGGGTTTTACATCGGCGCCCTCGCAACAACGGGTTCTGCAGTGGTGGCTCTCTATGCTCTGAAGAGGGTCGAGCGTCTTCTCCTCAGGAGATTGAAACCCGGCCGTTGGGAGTTCATCATCGAGACAGAATCGGAGATCCGGCTGTCAAATCTGACGAACACGCTCGAGAGAAACCGAGCCAGTGTCGAGTCGATCCGCATGGATACAACTGAAACTGGGGGACGGGATGTCGTGATGGAGTTGCTCCTGCCACCGAGAAGCGATCCTCAAGACTTCGCTGAGATGCTTCGTTCACTCGATGGAGTTCGTAGCGTCGACTGGTCTCGATAACCGTTCAAGGAGGGGGAATGACTACTAAGAAGGAAGCTATCGACAGGTTGCGGTCTGTGCCGCTCTTCGAAGGGCTGACCAAGAAAGATCTCGAGAACATCTATTCCTCTTGCAGGGAGGGCAACTTCGAGGAGGGACGTGACGTGGTCGTCGAAGGCCGCGGGGGGATTGGGCTTCATCTGATCTTAGACGGCAAAGCTGCCGTGAAGCGGCGCAACAAGAAGGTCGCAACGCTCGGGCGAGGCGAATACTTTGGAGAAATCTCTCTCATCGATGGAGGGGACCGGACGGCGACGGTCACCGCGGAAACCGATCTGACAACACTCTCGCTCTCATCGTGGAGCTTCAAGCCGTTGATGGAAAAGCCCTCCATCGCGAAGGCTCTAATGCTGAAGCTGTGCGCCCGTATCCGGGAGCTGGAGAAGGACCCTACTCACTGAGATTGCCGGCGATCGACTCGATCAGCTCCGGCGATATCAAAAGTGAGAGATGTCCCATGTCGTGCACGAGGATGTTTCGAACGTTGTCGCAGTTACCGTTTTTGAGGCACGCCGAGCGAGATGGCTTGATGAGGACGTCGAGGTTCGAGTAGTAGGAAAGGTATCGCACCGATTTGGGAAGAGGTTTTGAACGCAGCGTCTTCAGCAAGTCGGATCCCGGACGCATCTGTCTCGAGACCGGGGAACGCCCGGCATGCGCCAGCAGAGTGCCGTTGTGAGGAGTCCCGAGGGTCACGACTGAGTGGACCTTGGAATGGCCCCCCATTTGCTCCACGTACCAGCGCGCGAGTAGCCCTCCGAGTGAGTGGCCGACAAGGTGAACCTTTTTGGCCCCCGTCTGATCTAAGACTTGCTCGACGCGCCGGCCTACCGACTCGGCGATCTCGGGAATGCCTCTTCTAAGAGGGTTGTAATTGAAGGCATGGACGCTCTTGAATCCCTGACGCCTGAGCGCACGGCTCATCACCATCAGGCCGCTTCGGTTGTGGAAGTAACCGTGGATCAGGATGATGGGGATCTCGGCAGCGACCCCTGACGGCTCGGCTGCTGGCTTTGGACGCCATGGAGGGATCCTTCGGACTCCCGTCCGAATCGCTTCATCTGCCAGCCCAATTGGCCACACCGCCAGGTTGAAGGCGGCCCAGCCGATTTCCCTGGCCACGCCACGATAGGTATCGGCGCGGCGGAGCGCTCGTTTCAGGTCTTGTGGTTGTGCTTCGAGTTCCTCGAGATCTATCTCTTCGAGCAACTGCCGCTCCCAAGCCCGGGGCCCACGAGAATCACATCCATGTAATTCTTCCTCCGTTGCCTACGACACGCAAGTACCCGCCAACGGCCAGCTTGAATCCCGTTCGGATACTGCCGGTCGAGGGAGTTCAAGGCAATTCGGTCAGCGCCAGCCCTTCATTCTTGCCGGGACGGATCCTTTGGCCTGAGAAAGTCCTAGGCGTATCGCGTTGCCAAGCAACAGGGCTGCTGCATCTGGGTCCGTGTGGGCCCCGCCCGGGGGTTCCGCGACTATGTGGTCGGCGAGGCCGAGCGAGATCAGATCAGACGCAGTCGGTTTCAGCTGGCCTGCAACTTCTCTGGCTTTCGATGCATCGCGGTGAAGGATCGTTGCCGCTCCCTCCGGAGAGATCACCGAGAAGACCGCGTTCTCCTGGATCATGACGACGTCACCGCAGGCCACTGCGAGTGCTCCTCCGCTTCCGCCCTCGCCGGTCACGATCGAAACGACTGGGGTCTTGGCGCGAAGGAGTGTCTCGAAAGTCCGAGCTATCTCCCCGGCAACACCCCCGTATTCGGAAGCGTGACCGGGGTCCGCTCCAGGGGTGTCGATCATGGTGACGACCGGTATCCGAAGTCTCTCGGCGAGACGGATGGTTCTCTGGAGCTTACGAAACCCTCCTGGTCCGGGAGATGCCCGGTTGATGGCGGCGACTGCAATCGCAGTTGAGTCCAAAACGCCAACACAGCAAAACACTGCCGGGTCGTCGGTTCCCATCCGGTCGCCTCTTATCTCGGTCACCTCTCCCAGGATGGCTTCGGCGTACCAGCGCGGTGAAGGGCGATCCGGATTCCGCGCAATCTCGAAGGACTCCCACGCCGGACGCAGCGGGGAATCGGCCGCCTGCGCAGCGGCGGCAGGTTTACTCATGGATCTCGTCCCGCGTTTCGACATCGCGCCTAGCAAACGCGCCAGCCAATCACTTGTTTCTTCTGGCTTGATGAGTGCATCGGCCAGGCCGGCTTCGAATGCGGACCGACCCGTATGTGACCCTGCCGGGAGATCTTCACCGGTCATCTCGACCGATACCCTGGGGCCGGCGAAGCCGATCGTGGCAGGTTCCTCTGCAGCGATGAAATCCGCCAGCGATGCGAAAGACGCATATACGCCTCCGGTCGTGGGATGTCCCAGGATCGTGATGCGCGGGATGCCCTTTCGAGCAAGAGCTTCGGAGGCGGCGGCGGTCCTCGCCATCTGAGCGAGCGCACTCATTCCCTCTTGCATGCGCGCGCCGCCGGTTGAAGTGATTGCTAAGAAGGGGCGGCCCGTCTTGGCCGAGAGCTTCATGGCTCTTACGATGCGGTTGCCGACCTCTACGCCCATGCTCCCGCCGAGAAAGTCGAATTCGAAGACCGCTGCGACCACTTCTTGGCCGGCGATTCGTCCGATTCCAGTCAAAACGGCCTCGTCGGTTCCGGAGGCCGTGCGCGCCCGATCGAGATCGTCGCGATAGCCCGCAAAGCCGATGGGGTCGTGACGTCGGACGCGTTTATCCAGGGATTCGAATGAATCGAATAGCTGTTCGATGCGTTTTCTCGAAGGTATCGCTGGCATGGGATCTCAGGTTAGGCGGCAGGGCCTCGTTTGGTCTACAGTTATGTGCCCTGAATCCTAGGGGGCATGGCACTTCCCAATGACAGAGACTTCTAGCGGGCGCATCCGCGTACTTGTGGCCAAACCTGGCTTAGACGGACACGACCGCGGTGTGAAGGTGGTCGCAAGAGCTCTAAGGGATGCCGGCATCGAGGTCATCTACACCGGTCTGCATCAAATGCCGGAGCAGATAGCCGAAGCTGCCATCCAGGAAGACGTAGATGCAGTGGGTCTTTCCTGCCTCTCGGGGGCCCACATGACCCTTTTTCCAAAGGTGGTCGACCTCCTCAAAGCATCGGGTGCCCAGGACATCAAAGTTTTCGGCGGCGGCATCATCCCCAATGACGACATCGTCAAGCTCAAGCAAGCAGGGATTGTGGAGATTTTCACCCCAGGGGCAACCACCGACGCCATAGTCGAATGGGTGAGGGCCAACTGCGGTGAGACTCAGCCAGCCTGATGGATCTCTTCGAATACCAGGGTAAAGAGCTATTCGCCCGATGGGCGATTCCGATTCCCGAGGGCAAGCTGGCAACCACGCCGGATGAGGCCGCCTCGGCCGCCACAACTCTTGGCGGCAAAGTCGTCGTCAAGGCGCAGGTCCAAGTCGGGGGCCGCGGCAAGGCCGGTGGGATCAAGCTGGCAGATGGATCAGATGAGACCAGGCAAGCGGCCGAATCGATCCTGGGGATGGACATCAAGGGCCACATCGTCGAGCGAGTATTGATCGAGAAGGCTTCGGATATCGAAGACGAGTACTACGCGTCGATCTTGCTCGACCGAGCCGCAAAGAAATATCTGCTCATGGTCTCTTCGAAGGGCGGAATGGATATCGAAGAAGTGGCCGCGAACGAGCCGGATGCGCTTGCCAAGATCCACATCGATCCGTTGCTCGGTCTCCAATCCTTTCAAGTGAATCAGCTGGTCTTCGGATCTGGAATCGATGCCAAAGCCAGGTCCGGCGCCGCAGAGATCATTCGCAGGATGTTTGCTCTGTTCATCGAGGCCGACGCTACTCTCGTTGAGATCAATCCGATGATCCTTACCGGGCAGGGTGAAGTGCTGGCTCTCGACTCGAAAGTCTCACTCGACGACTCTGCTCTGTTTCGTCATCCCGACTTCGAAGAGTTGCGAGAGGTGGTTGCAACTGATCCTCAAGAGAGGATGGCCAAGGAGCGAGACCTCAATTTCATCAAGCTCGATGGCGATATCGGAATCATCGGCAACGGAGCAGGCCTGGTGATGGCGACACTCGATGTCGTGGATCAAGCGGGCGGACGAGCAGCGAACTTCCTGGACGTTGGTGGAGGCGCGGGGGCCGACGATCTGTCGAATGCCCTCGAAGTCGTGCTTTCGGACACCAAGCTCGGAAGCGTTCTCGTGAACATCTTTGGGGGCATCACGCGATGCGATCTGGTGGCCGAAGGGATCGTGGACGCGGTGGGACGACTCGATGTCAGGGTGCCCATCGTCGTCCGTTTGGACGGGACCAACGCCGAGGAGGGCAGACGGATACTCTCTGTAGCGAGCCATCCACAGATTGTCCCAGCGGAAACCATGTCGGAAGCTGCAGGAAAGGCGGTGGAAGTAAAGGTATGAGGTTATTCATCGGAGGCAACAAGGGGTTCGTTCTTTACGAAGACGAAGAGATCACGACGCTTTCCGAAGAGAGCATCCTTTGTCTCAAGAAGCTGTCCCTCGGTTCCGTATTTGCGGGAACCGACAGCGGAAAGGTGCTGTCTTGGGACGGCAACGGCGACGCCAGGGTCCTTGCGAAGGATCTGGGTGATGAAGTTCACTCCTTGGAGTCGGCTTCCGACGGGAAGATCTTTGCCGGTTCAATGCCCGCGCGCGGCTGGTTGAGCCGAGATAAAGGAGAGAGCTGGTCGGAGCTGACGTCATTCGTCACGGCTCCCAACTCAGAATCCTGGACGGCGCCGTGGGGGGTTCCTCTCACCTCAACGATTGCGGGCCATCCAAAAGATGCCAGGACCGTTTACTTCGGTGTCGAAGTGGGCGGCATCTATCGCTCTCGTGACGGGGGTAAGAAGTTCTTCGATCTCGGCCTGCCGGCCGCCGACGTCCACGGGGCCCAGGTCTCGCCAGCCAAGCACGAACGTATCTATGTGAGCACCAGCGCAGGAGCTTTTTGTTCCGACGACGAAGGGTTCAACTGGAGGCAGATGGGAGTTAACAACAGGCGCCAGTACACGATGGGACTCGCCGCACATCCAGTCGAGGCCGACAGGGTGATCATCTCGGCCGCCAACGGTCCTCCTTCATCGTGGAAACGATCGGGGGCCGGATGTGATGTGTATCTCTCGACAGACGCCGGCCGCCGCTTCCGAACCGTAGCCAAGGATCTGAAGGGCGGGGTGCAGCGAAAGGCTTTGGTCATCAATCCCAAGGTGCCATCCGAGATCGTGTTCGGAACCTCCACCGGTGATCTCCACTACTCGAATGACGGAGGAGAGAACTTCGACCGGGTCTTTACAAAGCTCGGAGACATCCAGGCTATTGCCTTCGCTTGATCCATGGCGATATTCATCGATAACTCCACCAAGGTCGTCGTCCAGGGACTGACGGGACAACAGGGTTCATTCCACTCCCTTCGAAACCGTGACTACGGTACGGCCATAGTCGCCGGCGTGACGCCAGGCAAGGGTGGTCAGAAAATCGAAGGGATTCCGATCTTCGACACCGTCTCGGAGGCCGCCGTGGAAACCGGCGCCAACGTGGCGGTCAGCTACGTCCCTGCGCGTTTCGCTCCGGATGGCATTCTCGAGGCGGCAGATGCAGCGGTAGGACTGGTGGTGTGCATCACAGAGGGGATCCCAGCCAATGACATGGCAAGGGTGTACAAGCATTTGAAGAGAAGCGACTCAACTTCTTTGATCGGTCCCAACTGTCCAGGCCTGATCTCCCCGGGTAAGTCGAACGTCGGCATCATCCCCGGCGAGATATGCATCCCCGGCCCGGTCGGTCTCGTATCTCGTTCTGGGACGCTCACCTATCAGGTCATGCACGAGCTGACGACGATGGGAATCGGACAGTCAACCTGCGTCGGCATTGGAGGCGATCCGATCGTCGGCACTAGCTTTATCGACTGCCTGGAGAGGTTCGAGCAGGATCCTGAAACGAAACTCGTCGCCTTGATCGGTGAGATCGGCGGAGACGAGGAGGAGAAAGCTGCGGACTTCATCAACGCGAACATGGAAACCCCCGTCGTGGCTTACATCGCAGGATTTACGGCCCCTCCGGGCAAACGGATGGGGCATGCGGGCGCCATAGTCTCGGGCTCTAAGGGGACCGCGCAGGCCAAGGCGGAAGCATTCGAGGCCGCTGGTGTGCGAGTGGGAAAAAACTCGACCGAGGTCGCAGAACTGGTGAAGGACGCGCTGGCATCGATCGGTTGATGCTTTTCTTCCGGGCCGTGCTCCGGGGCGTGCTTGATTGGCGCAAATGGCTCCTCCTGGCGTCCGCCTTGATTCTTCTGGTCACATCCAGCGTGTCTGCTTGGATGAACGTGAACCCCGATCCCAAGATTGTGGTCGGGAAGGTTCCCCTCGATCGTGAGATCGCCCTTGTTCTCGACGACGTCCCCCCTCATAGAGATCCGCCGCCTCCTCCGCCAAGGGGTGGCAGAAGGGCCGGCGGAGAACCTCGGTTTTCTCGGCCGACCGCAAGGGGGCTGATCGATCCCGACGGGCGGCCTCCAGGTCCGGCGAAGCCCTATGTCGGAACGGTCGACGACTCCGGAGGCCTGCAGTTCGTTCTCATCCTCGGAAGCGACGCCCGCTCGGGCAATCCAGAGCGCGGCCGGACCGACTCGATCCACGTTCTCGCCCTAGATCCCGCTGCCAGACGCGGGACGATCGTCGGGATTCCTCGGGATTCCTGGGTCAACATTCCCGGTCACGGCAACCGCAAGATCAATGAGGCGATGAATCTGGGAGGTCCTCGCCTTGCGGTTAGAACGGTCCGTGACTTAACAGGAATGCCCATCCAGTACTACATGGTCACCGCCTTCGAAGGCTTCCGGGCGATCGTCAACGAGCTAGGAGGAGTGCACGCGCATATCCCTTACGACATGAACGACCCTCCGTCGGGCGCGTTCTTCAAACAAGGGTGGCATCACCTCGTGGGAGAGGAGGCACTCGCTTACTCCCGCAATCGACATGTGCCGGCCGGTGATTTCGCTCGACAGTGGAACCAGGGTCTTTTGATGATCGACACGCTCAAGAACCTGAGGGAGCAGACCTCGACTCGTGAGGAGGTCGAACGGTGGCTTCGCATCCTCGTCAAGTACGCCAGGGTGGACATGAGTTTCTCGGAATTGAGCCGGCTCGGGGTGCTGGCTCGGGTGACTGCTTCATCCAGCGTGAGGAACACCGTTGCCCCCGGCAGGACCGGGATGGCCGGACGCGCCAGCGTGGTCTTCCTGAACGAAAAAGCAAACGAGCTGTTTCGCGACGTCCGGGAGGACGCCATCGCTCAGGGCGACTACCCCTCCTATGGGCCCCCCCCGCAGCCGGACCCTGGTGAATCACCGGGGGAATCACCCCCGCCGGATCCCCCGCTTCCGCTTCCCTGATCTAGTCTGGTCCGCCTCGCTTAAGGCAAAAGGATTTGACGAGTTCGGCAACCTGGGCCGGCTCCTCGATAAAGAAAAGGTGTCCGGCCCCGTCTAGCATCTGCAGCCTCACATTTGGGAGCGTCTCCGCGATGAGCTCGGCGTTACCGGGGGGGACGACGCGATCTTCCGTTCCCTGAAGAACGAGGGCCCTGGCGGCGATCTTCATAGCAGTACGGGAGGTGTCGAAGGTGAGAGTCGCCTCGAGCTGTCTTCGGTATATTTCGGGCGGCGGCTGATGAGGGATCCGGTACGTGAGGATCTCTTCGAATTCTTCAGGATGCTCCTCGACCCATCCCGGTCGAAATGAGTAGGGCATTCCCCTGCGGATCAGTTCCTCAGGAGTTCCTGATCTATCGGCGAGGATCTTTTGAGTTTGCTGGGAAAGGGGAACCATGTTGCCGATCCCAAGGTGGGTAGCGCCGAGAACGAGACTCTTTACCCTGTCCGGCCAGCCGATGGCGATTTCCTGTGCGATGAAGCCTCCCATCGACACCCCGAAGACATGAGTGCTTCCGACGTCGAGATCGTCGAGGACCCCAATCGCATCCGCCGCCATATCTTTCATAGTGAACGGATCTTCGGGACAGCCCGACTCACCGACGCAACGGTTGTCGAATGTGATGGTGCGGAAGGAATCGGTGAGATGAGGAAGGAGCCATCGCCAGCCCCAGCGGGCGTAACCGATCCCCATGATCAGAAGGAGAGGCTCCCCCTCGCCCTCGGTCTGATAGGCGATGTCGATGCCGCCGACGCTTGCTCTCATCCCCACCTAAGGCAACTCGCGGCCCACGTATAGCCGGTTCCGGCAGCAAGTAGAAGGATCACGTCGCCAGACTGAATACGACCCTCATCAATCGCTAACTTGAGTGAAAAGAGCGGGTCGACCGCACTCATGTGACCGAAGTTTTCGAGATAGATGGCCTGATCCCCACTCAACCCGAGCTCAACTAACAGCGCCTCGTGAAGTGAACGCTTCACATGGATCGGCAAAAGAAAATTCGCTTTCTCTTCACCGGAGAGTTCGAGCGCCTCTCGGGCCACCTTGATGAAGTTCTTGATCGTTATCGGATCCAACCTTCGCTTCATTTCCGGACCCTCGGAGAGTTGGAGATAGTGCATCCTCTGTGTCAGAGTCTCTTGGCTTGCCGGGTGTGCGCTCCCGCCGGCCGTCACTCTGACGTGATCCGAAAACGATCCATCGGTGAGTGTGCTCGTCCCGAGCAGAAGGTTTTCCTGGTGGTCACGTTCGAGCAGGACGGCAACGGCACCGTCCCCGAAATTGAACATGAACCTCGAATCTGCGTTGGAGTAGTCGAGAAGTTGTGATTCTTTCGAGGCCCCGACTAAAAGGACTTTTTTCAGGCGTTCATCGGCACGCATCATGTCACCGACGACCCGCAGCGCTACAGGAGCGCCGGCAGAGACGTTGATCAGCTCTAGGGAGAATCCCTCGATCCCAAGGGCGTGCTGAATCTTGGGGGCCGCTTGCCAGACCAGGTAGTCCTTCCAATGACTTCCGAAGTAAACGACTGCATCGATTTCTGAGGCATCTTGGCGTTCGAACAGCTTCCGTCCTGCGGAGATGCACATGTCCGAGACATGCTCGTCCGATTCAGAAACGTGTTTCCCTAAGATCCCGAACTTCTCTTTGAGAACCTGCTCCGGTATGCCCGAGACACTTGAAATCTCGGCTGCGGACATGAATCGCTCTGGGATGTGGATGTCCAGATCCACCAGGCCCACATGGCCGTTCTTCAAGGGTCAGAACTCTTTCTTGCAGGTTTCGATCTGTCTCCAGAAAGAGCGATTACCTACGGGTTCGGACTTGTAGATGTTGTGGTAGTGACCTCCGACTCTCCCGCCGCCCATAGAGAAGTCGATGGGGCAGTCGAGAATGTTGGTCTTGTATCCAGTCAACATCAAGCCTGCAAGGATATTTCGGCTGCAATCCTTCGAACAGTCGATCAACATCTGGTGAACGGTTTTCATATAGAGCCAGAACATGAAGTCGACGTCGTTAGGAGTCTTGTTGGGCCGGTATGTCTTGTAGGCACTCTTCATCGCTTCCATCTCGGAGTACCAGGGGACGGATGGCCGGGCCTTTTCGTTCGGGGGGCCGATTTCATACGCCGGAGACACCCATGCTGCGTAGATCCCAGGGAATCGGGCCATGTGATCGATTCCATCGCCGTCTGGGCCGTTACCCACGACGTCTGGAACCAAATCGAATCCGTCAGGAGACAGGATTACCGGGTGATAGCTCTGGCCGTCCGCTTGCACAATGAATCTGTTCAGGGCAAGAGCGTTGATATAGGCCAACACTAGATCCACTCCATCTCTCTGCATGTTGAAGATGATGGATCCGAAGTCGGGATGATTGTTGCTGCTGATCGGTTCCGCACGTTTGACCGACATCCCGTCTTTCACGATGGCGGCTTGGAATTCCTTGTAGCCCGCCCTCCAGTTGTCGCTGTTGACGTAAATGACTCCTACCGTCTTGCCTTGGAACCGACTTCCAACGAACTCTCCGAGGAGCCTTCCGTTCTTCTCAATCGATGGCAGGAATGACCACGAATACTTGAGGTTCGATGCTTCGACTGCGAGGTTGTAGAGATAGGGGAGTTTGTTTGTCTCTGCCCAGTCGCGTCCCGCCGGGGCTTGGTCGAAGCCCACTCCTCCCATGTAGAGAAAGGGGTTGGACTGTTTACACTGATTGAGAGCCGCGGTAGTTCCACTTGCCACGTACTGGTCGTCGGTGAATTGGATCGAAACTTTTCTGCCGTGCACTCCACCGGCGGCGTTGACTGCGTCCCAGTAGACCCTCTCGTCGTCGGGATGATTGTCGAAAACGGGGCCCAGGAGAAACGCAGCGTGCATGCATAGCTTGATTTCATTAGCCGAGATCCCAACTCGGTCCTGATCTGCCGGCCAGATGTCGGCGATGGGGAGCCCGCTTTCGGTTTGCGAAACAGTGGTGCCGCCTGCCGTCGTCCCGAGCACTCTTCTTGGTCTAGTTGCCCTTGCTACTCTTTCTTGTTCCGACTCTTCGGCGACCGGAGCCTCCACTGTTTCGGTGGCTTCAGGAGGGGTCGTGGGAAGAGCAATGGTCTCGACTTCTTGCTTTCCTTTCCCCCCAAGACGCCCTGGAAATCGACCAGTGCATGCAGTCCCGATGAGAGCTATCAACAAGATGAACGCCAGGACTCTGCCTTGTCTCAGCTGGTTATTGGACATTTATCGAAATACCTCTTGCGTTTCGGCTCGGAGTCAGTTATCTAATACCTGACTCACCTGTCAGTTTTGCTCATACATAGATACATCTTCTCAGGAAGGCAGTCAATACCTTGAAGCAGCAAACGTCTAAACCGGTCGAATCGGGAAACGGCCGGGCCCCCCTTACCCCTAAGGGGGAGGCTACTCGAGTCCGCCTCCTGGCAGCTGCCGAGGATGTTTTCGGAGAGCTCGGATACGACCAGGCTTCGGTATCAGAAATAACAAGACGGGCTGGAGTAGCGCAGGGCACCTTCTATCTGTACTTCCAGAGTAAGAAAGCGATTTTCTCCGAGCTGGTCAGGCAAGTAGGAAGAGATGTTCGCCACGCCATCCAGGAAGCTGTAAGAGGCATTGATGACCGGATGGAGATGGAGCGCAAGGGTTTCGAAACCTTTTTCGAGTACGTTCGCGCCCATCCCAGCATCTATCGAATAGTCCGTCAGGCGGAGTTCGTAGACCGTTCCGCTTTCCGGGACTACTACGAGTCCTTTGCGGAAGGTTACGTTCAAGGTTTGAAGCGCGCCTCGAAGAAGGGTCAGGTCCGTGAGCTGGATCCCGAAGTTGTCGCTTGGTGCCTGATGGGTATGGGTGACCTGCTCGGGATTCGATGGATCCTTCTTCGTCGTGACGGAAAGGTTCCGGACAAGGTCATAAGGACCATGATGGAACTCGTATCCGGGGGCATTTCGAGCTCGAGGGCCAATGCCTAATGGCTGAGATCCTCATTCTCGGACTGATGCTCGGAGCACTGTATGGACTGCTCGCTATGGGTATCGTCCTCGTATACAAGGCCAGCCGAGTCCTCAACTTTGCCCAAGGCGAATTCGGGACGATGGGGACCTATCTCGCTTGGGTGGGGATCATGAAGCTCAAGCTCCCGTGGCTTCTTGGTGCGTTCCTTGCAGTCGTCGTCATGGTTTTGATCGCGCTCTTATTCGAGCGTTTGGTCATCCGACGGATGCTGGAAGGGCCTCGTTTGGCGATAACCGTTGCCACTCTGGGGCTAATGTCCCTGCTTGGCTTTGCCCAAGTAGCTATTTGGGGACTATCCCCCCAAATACTGAGGCCGGTAATGGCGAGTCAAGGACCCCGACTCCTTGGGATTTTCATCTCTCCCACCAGGATCATCGCCATTCTTGCTGCTCTATTCATCAGCTTCGGTCTGATGGCCTTCATCAAGCGGACGACCTTTGGACTTGGGCTTCTCGCTTCGGCACAGGATGCCGTAGCGGTGAGATTGATGGGCATTCGGCTTCGCCATCTATCCGCGTTCACTTGGGCGTCGGCCGCCGCGTTCGGAACGATCGCAGGAATCCTGGCGCTGTCTGCCGTCAGCACCTTCGAGCCGTTCGCGATGACTTCGCTCTTCCTAGTCCCTGCGATTGCGGCTGCCTTGCTAGGAGGTCTGACCAGCATCTCGGGGGCGGTCGGCGGCGGGCTGATCATTGGAGTTCTGCAGGCAGCTCTTCGGGTGGAGGCGGGATGGATTCCAGGCGTAGAGATGGCCGGCGCGTTCGTGGTTCTCATAGCAGTTCTTCTTCTCAGGCCTCAGGGTCTCTTCGGAAGGTCCGCATAGATGAGCGAGGCGCTGGAACGTCTTGGCGGATTGAAACGGCCCGAGTTGACGCCGCGCCGCTTGACGATGGCGGGAGTGATCCTGGCGTTGCTGGTTCTTCCGCCTGTCTTGGCCCGAGTGGCGCCAGGGCTCTTCTCCGACTACAGGCTCGGTCAGGCAACAAGAGCCGTCGTGTTTGTGATCGCCGCGCTCAGTTTGAACATTCTCATGGGTTACGCCGGTCAAATCTCTCTCGGGCATGCCGCGTTCCTGGGAGTCGGAGCTTTCACCACGGGCTATCTCACCTGGTGGTATGGCTTCCCCTTCATCACCGGCTTCATTGCTTCCGGTGTGCTTGGGGGCATACTCGCCCTTCTGGTAGGAATACCCGCCCTTCGAATACGAGGCTTGTATCTCGCTGTCTCGACTCTTGCTTTCGGAATCATGATGGAGCAGATGGTCTTCAGCGCAGAGTTCTTGACGGGAGGTCAGGCAGGACTGCGAGTGCCTCGCCCACTTCAGGGTGAATTCGAGTTCGTTCGAAATGGTGACTTCTTCGTTCTTTGCCTCCTGGTGTTTCTTCTCGTTTGGTTGTTCGATCGAACTCTTACTTCTACCAAGGTAGGCCGAGCATTCTTCGCCATACGTGAAGACGAGCAGGTGGCGGCGTCATTTGGAGTCGACGTCGCGCGTTTCAAGTTACTGGCCTTCGTTCTCTCAGGAATCATTGCAGGGCTTGCCGGCAGCCTCTACGGGTCTCTCATCTTCAACGCTCAGCACGAAGAATTCAGCTTCCAACGAGGCATGTCCCTCGCTTTTGTAATCATCATCGTTGTGGGAGGCCTGGGCTCGAGAGCAGGCGTGATCACAGCAGCGGCGTTTTTCGCTCTATTCAGCAGGCTTGACATCCAATTCATTCCTCGTTTCGAGATGTGGGTTCCCATCATCGGGGGACTTCTGCTTATCTACACCGTGGCGCGCCACCCAGGAGGACTTGCACAGGCATGGTTGGAAGCCCGGGAGGCGAAGGAATCCAAAGCGGCGCGCGCCGGCACCCTCGTGGAGGAGGACATTGCCAATGTTCTTCCTGCTCTCCCGGCGGTGACAGTAGTGGCAGAGCGCGAGGGGGCAGCCCCCGCCCGGTCGGGCGCGCCGGTCCTGGAGACCAAGGATGTATCTGTCAACTTCGGTGGGGTTCAAGCGCTGCAATCGGCCTCGATTGAGGTTCCTCACGGAAAGGTCGTCGGGCTGATTGGACCTAACGGGGCCGGCAAAACCACACTTTTCAACGTGGTCTCTGGGTTCATCAAACCTACCTCCGGCGTGGTGAAGTTCAAAGGCCAGGACGTGACCGAGGATCCCCCACACATCCGGGCGTCGATGGGTCTCGGCCGGACTTTCCAGCTGATCGGACTGGCCAAGAATCTGACGGTCAGGCAGAACTTTCTGTTAGCTCAGCATCCGCTGGCGCGCTATGGGGTCCTGCCAGGACTCTTCCGTCTGCCTAAGGTTGGAACTATCGAGGACGAACTCGAGGAGAGATCCAAGGAAGCGATCGCAGCGCTTGGATTCGAGCGGTTTCGCGATACGCCCGTCAGGAACCTTTCTCACGGCCAGCAGCGGCTCGTCGAGTTGGGCTGCTCTCTCGCAACCTCGCCGGACTTGTTGCTGCTCGATGAACCATCGGGGGGAATGGCCCCGGCGGCGGCAGAGTCTCTGGCCGAGCGTTTGATCGATGTCAGAGACAAACTGGGACGAACCATTCTTTTGATTGAGCACCACATCCCGTTGGTCCTCGCAGTGTGCGACGAGATATATGTCTTGAACTATGGGTCCATATTGGCCCACGGTTCGACCGAAGAAATAACCAGCAACCCCGAAGTCGTCGCTGCGTACTTTGGCGAAGCCGTCGCATGACCACCACCGCGACGAGCTTGGGGGCTTGGTCTGGTAGTTCGAACGGCAACATCCTCGAAGTCGAAGGACTGCGCACGGGTTTTGGTATCCACACGATCCTGCACGGCGTCAGCCTGGAAGCGCGCTCCGGGGAGATCACGGCCATTCTCGGCCTGAACGGTGCCGGCAAGTCGGTCACATTGAAGACCATCTCTGGGCTTCTTTCTGCATGGGCCGGCAAGATCCATTTCGACGGAGAAAACATCACAGACTTGGAGACGGAAGATCGTGTTGCGCGGGGCATGGCTCACGTCTTGCAAGGAAGAGCAGTGTTTCCTCATTTGACCATCGAAGAAAACCTGCGACTTGGAGGGGCGGTACTCCGTGATCGGGGGAAGGTGAGTGCCGCCATGGAGCGGGTTTATTCCACCTTTCC
>JAHWKU010000013.1 GCA_019347715.1 Actinomycetota bacterium
CAGAGCGGTAGTGCTCGAGTTTCCTTCACGAAAGGTTGTAATGACCCCGGAAGATCCGAGTCTGTTTATCTCCAGCCTCCAAGAGCGATCCCCCGACTTAGGCACAGGGAAGGTGCCGCATGACGGGCGCATGGAACCGACCACTCTCTAGGCTAGTGACGATTAGCGCTTGACATGGAACTGAGCCACGTGACGATCCGAGTCGACGATTTCCGGGCGGCTGTGGCTTGGTACCAGGAGAAACTCGGTCTGGAGCCGGTCGGTCTTCACGAGGATCCTTTCTGCTTTATGAAGTTCCCCCGGGGCACGGCCATGATTGCCCTCTTGGGAGGAGGTCGCAGCCGTGGGGATGAGGGAATTACCCCGGCCATCAAGGTTGACGACCTTCGTGTAACGGTGGACGAGCTAAAGGGTCGTGGAGTCGAATTCACGGGGGAGATCGTGGACGATGAGGAAGGCTATCGAATCATCAGCTTCAAAGATCTCGATGGGAACAAGATTAGCCTTTGGTCAGATTGACCCGTTAGGCAGACTCATATGCGGACCGCCATACTTCTTGGATCATGATGTTGATCCTGTGTCCGAACTGCAGAGCGCCCGTACAGGACGCCCGCCAGGTCGATGAATCGGGAGTTGTCTGCGACTCATGCGGTCACAGATGGGCATTTCACCGTTTGCCGCTGTTCGTTTTAACGGGGCCAAGTGGAAGTGGCAAAACGTCGGTGGCTCACCGCCTAATGACAGGAATGGTTCCGGAGGTGGTCTTTGTTGAGCAGGATCTCTTCTGGTGGGGTGACTTTCGTGATCCGTCCGATGATTACGCCAACCTGGGCAATGTCTGCCTCAATCTAGCCTTCGAACTGGCCAGAAACAGGAGACCTATAGTCCTCGTCGGCAGCTGCTGGCCGAGCCGCTACGAGACTCGCAGCCGCCGCCGCTTCTTCGCTGAAACCCATTATGTCGCCCTCGTCAGTGAAGACTCGGTCTTGCGGGCCCGCCTCGAGGCGCGTGGACCTGGATATTGGACTCAAGCTATCGAGACGATGATCGAGTGGAACCAAATGTTGAGACGCGGAGAAACCACGAACGATAAGTCGATTCACTTGGTTGATACGACCGGCGCCACGGTTGAGGAAACTGCCGACGAAGTAAGGCACTGGATCCGAGAAAGGCTTTGAGTCATCGAAGAGCGAGTCCGTCAAGAGGATGAAATCGGTAGGAGTGAGTCCGGCGAGCCCTAGGAATCCGCCTCGTTGTGACCGAACCGCTGGAACGCTGCTTGACGCGTCGTTCCCAAGACGTCTCCTATCTCTTGCCACGTGTGACCTTTCCGGCGGGCCTCATCGACGAGTGTTTGTAGCGACTCTTGGACTAAATCTGCAAGGGTTCGGCAGGCTCCGATAGCGGTTAGATAGGAAAGACCTCCGTCTTTTCTGGCCCCCGCCACAAAAGCGGCCACAATTCGAGCATGAGACAGGAGAGCTCTCCCTATCTGGTCTCGTTTCGATCTTCGGCCCACCTGTAAAGATTGCCTTGACAAGGTGTAATTGTCAAGGGTACCTTTACACCCATGGGAACCTATGAGATTGCGACTGACCCCACTGGGGAACTCGTAGGGCTTGTGGCAAGGCAATTGACTGGTGGCTTGGTCACAGTGACCTCCGAGTCCCTCGATGTTGTTCTGGGTGATCCGCCCGTCTTCAGGGTCACTATCCCGAGGCGGGCCATTCAAATCGCAGAACGGGTGCCTGACTTAAGTCGGCCAACGCGAGGAGTTCACGGCTCCCGTGGCAAGTGGCTTGTCAACGGTTCGGGCAAAGACCTTGTCCGGATTCGTTTGACTCGACCAGTCCTCGCCCATTTACATGCCAGGACAGAGATGATCGAAGGATGGAAAGAACCGAAGAACCGTCTGGTCCGAATCTTCCTCAGGAAGCTGCTAGGACCTCGAGACATCAAGATCCGAGAACTCACATTCAACGTCGACTCGCCTGACTCGCTCTTGGGTGAATTAGGTCGTCACCCTACGGCATAGAGACTCAAGGCTAACTCTTGCGTCATTGCCTTGTGGTCCGGATTCATGACGTACCCACCGGAGATCCACCCCCAATTCACAAGCATCCGCTCGCAAATCGCCACGAATCAACTCACCTTTGTGCTCTTGCCATCAATCGATCTCGAGACCTGCGTTCGGGAAACGGTTCGACGTCAGCTCACCCGACCCTTTGGCCGCTCGGCAGTGAAGGAGGAGGCAGTCATACGTGAGAGATACGCTACTTACATGTCCGTTCCAGCACTCAAGGTGGAGACGATGCGGCCAGTGGACGCAGTCGTGGAGGCAATGATGGGCCTATTTCTGCAGCCGACCTTCGGCGGCTGACACTTCGATTCGTTATGTCGGCAGGTGAGACGAGGGCCAACCCTAGTGGCCGACGAGAATAAGGTCCGGTTGACCGAAGGACTATCGAGGAACGACATCCTTATTGACTGTTTGGAGCGTGTTTCCTCGCTGGCATTGCCGGATTGGTATCTGGGGGCCGGCTGTATCTCTCAAACCATATGGAACGTAGCCCATGGGAATTCACCTTCGGCTCACATCCTTGACTACGATCTCGTTTACTACGATCCGGATCAATCGCAGGAGAAGGAACGGGCGATCGAGGACAACGTGCGGCAGATCTTGAAGGATCTCCCCATAGACGTTGATGTGAAGAACCAGGCTCGAGTCCATCGTTGGTATCCAGATCGGTTCGGCTACAACATCCCTCCTTACAAATCGATTGAGGAGGCAATTGCCACTTGGCCCACGACGGCGACTTCTTTAGGAGTCAGGCTTACACAAGACACAATCGAGGTTTTTGCACCGTTCGGCATCGAGGATTTGCTGAACCAGGTCGTGCGCGCGAATCGCGTACAAGTAACGCGAGAAATCTTTGAGATGAAGGCCGCCCGATGGAAGGCTACGTGGCCTGGGCTCAAGGTAGTGCCTTGGGATCTAGGACTTGGAATTGAGGGAGAGCGCCACCTATGAAGGACAATTCGATCTTCCACATCACTACCAGCTCCGAGTGGGCGACAGCCAAGTCGGCCGGTGAATATGTTCCGCGCGCCTACAAGGACGACGGGTTTATTCATTGTTCCTATGCCTCTCAACTCGTCTCTGTTGCCAATTCCATGTTTCACGGTCAGTCTGGGTTGGTCCTATTGGAGATCGATCGAGCTGCCGTCGGAAGCGAAGTCGTAGATGAGAACCTGAGTGGCGGTTCCGAGCTCTTCCCCCACATCTACGGAAAACTCCCTGTGGCCGCCGTGATCCGAATTCACCATTTCCCCAGTAAAGAGGATGGTGCTTTTGAACTACCAGCCAGCGTGACGGATGGGGGAACAGATCATTAGAGAGCCATAAGCAGAAGATCCGTGCCCAAGTCTGAATTATTGAACGAAGCGGTTGTGCGGGAACTGCTGGCCTCGCAGTTTCCGGAATGGTCAGATCTTCCCATTGAACGAGTTGAATTCGACGGTTGGGACAACACCACGTTCCGCCTCGGTAGGGATATGTCGATCCGATTGCCGACCGGGGAGTGGTACGCCGAGCAAGTCGACAAGGAACAGAAGTGGCTTCCCCGGCTTGCACCCTCGCTGCCGCTACCGATTCCAGTCCCGCTTGCGAAGGGCGTTCCGACTGCCAGTTTCCCTTGGCCCTGGTCGGTTTACAAATGGATCGAGGGTGAAATCGCCCTAAAAGCGGATATCGCCGACCTCACTCGATTCGCGGAGACACTGGCGATATTCCTGGTGGCCCTTCAACGCATTCCCGCCGGTGATGGCCCCCCGCCAGGGGTGCACAATTTCTATCGGGGCATTCCACTGACAACCCATGACCCGGATCTCCCTTACAACATGCCGGGAAACTGGAAAACAAGGGAATCCATCGAGGTTCTGCACAGCCACATCGATGTCAGGGCCGCGATGGAGGTCTGGGAGTCTGGCCTTGAAAGTGAGTGGGAGAGGCCCCCTGTCTGGATACACGGTGATGTGGCCGCTACGAATCTGCTCGTTCGCGATGGACGCTTGAGCGGAGTCATCGATTTCGGGTGTTCAGGGGTGGGAGATCCAGCGTGCGACCTCGTCATCGCCTGGACGTTTCTCTCGGGAGAATCCCGGGCGGCCTTCCGAGAAACCCTGCAATTGGACGACAGAACGTGGGCCCGCGGCCGAGCTTGGGCGTTGTGGAAGGCATCGATTGTTTTGGGGGAGAGTATCGACAGCGATCCGAAGGAAGCCGCGAACCAAAAACGAGTTATTAACGAAATAGTCACGGACGCACACCTCATTTGAGACTTATGCTTCCCTGATGCATTTCGCTGCCGGTCTCCTCGGGATCTTGTTCGCCTTATTCCATGGGATCCCAAGCGCGCGCCTCCTCGCTGAGCCGGTTGCTCCCCGGGGGTCTCATCAGCCCGGTGCGATCCCCTTTTGGGCGCGCGTGTTGTGGGTCTTGTTCGCAATTACGACCCTCGTGGGCTCAATCGCATACCTCGCCACGCGCGCCATGGCCTCGGCCGCCGTCGTGTCGGTCGGAGCTGTCGGCATCTGGGCGCTTGCCATAGCGAATGGATTCTGGATCCATGGCCGCCCAACGGTGAGCCACCACCTGGTTCGCGCCGCCTTGCTCGCTGTCTTGCTCGCTCTGACTTTTCTCGGCCTTGAGTAGGCGAGAACGCTCGAGGTCATCGAGCGAACGAACTGGATGAGTAACATTGCGCGGCCCACCTGAGCTCCGCCGTGGGTAGTCATGAATTGCCCACAGAGTACGATGCGGGCAGGTTTTTCGTCCGTCCCATTACCACCCAAGGAGTTGCGTTACGGCTTTTCACAGATACGGGAGGCGGGGACTTCCTGCAGCAGTCGGCGGCAACTCGATTAGGGATCAATGCAGAGTCCGTGTCCTTTGGTGAGAAGGAAGTCCAAGTAGCCGCCTGGCCAGATTTCACCGCTGATACATGGATTCCCCCGATTTCCGTCGCCGACGATCCACGGGCTCCTGAACTAAAGGGTCGTCTTCTCATACGTCCCGATGACGAGGCACGCCTCAAATCCGATGGCATGCTCGGGCAGGCATGGTTCGGGGGACGAACCTGGACTTTCGACTATCCGCGTGGACAGCTGGTCTTCCATGCTGAAGCTCCAGAACCGGCCTCTTCGGCTCGCACCTCAGGCCTCGGCTTCCCAACTAGAGCGGACGGAACACGGTCTACACACTTCCCAAGTATCGAGGCCACGATTGACGAAGCGACTTACCCCTTCCTTTTCGATACAGGGGCCACTGCCTATCTGACTCAGCCGGCACAACAGCACTTCGGGGGTCCGGCGCGGCGCGCCACCTGTTTCGTCACCGCATGGCTCTTCGATCAATGGCACCTGCGACATCCAGACTGGCCTCTTATCAATGGAGGGGACGAGAACGTGGGCGGGCAGCCAATGGTCGAGGTGCCCGTCGTTACCATCGCTGGCATTGAAGTTGGCCCGGTATGGTTCACTCGCAGGCCAGATCGAAACTTCCATGAGTACATGTCGAGCATGATGGATCGGAAGGTGGAGGGAGCTCTGGGCGGGTCCCTTTTTCAGTACTTCGTGATTACGGTTGACTACCCTCGGGCCGTCGCCCATTTCAGGGTCCCCTGAGGAGCTAGAGAAAGGGGAAGGAGAGAGATGAGCGAATTCGTCTTGGTCATTAGGCTGCTCGCTCCCATAACAATCATCGCTGGTTTCTCCCACGTCGTGCTTGGGCTTAACGCGGACGTTCTTCTTGGAGCCAACGCCCCTGCAGAGCTCCGGAGCGATCCGGTCCTCGATAGTCAAAATCGCTTCTACGGCACGATCTTTATGGGTTATGGCGTTCTGCTCTTTCTGTGTGCCACCGATCTACGCAAGCATGCTCTGCTCTTCAGAATTCTGGGCGGTTTCATCTTCCTTGGGGGTATCGCGCGCGTGATCTCTGCTGCTCTCTACGGCTTACCCGCCCCGCCTGTGGTAGGCCTCATCATTATTGAGCTCGTGTTCGTGCCACTGCTGCTGTGGTGGCATTCCAAAGTGCTGAGTAAGCACGGCACTGCCGTGACTTAGGCTTGGGTCAGGGATGAAAGGAGTTGCAGTGGCGGATTCTTCGATCGACGCTTTCAGACACAACGCTTGGGCAACGACCACGCTGCTCGAATTTTGCAAGGAGCTTTCGGAGAGGGAACTGGACGTGTCGGATAGTACTGGTACGTTCGGCAGCATCATGGATACCCTTCGGCACTTCGTGACGTCGGAGGGGTATTACCGTTTTCTAGTGAGCGGTAACTGGCCCAACTGGGAATGGTCTCGCGACGAAACGCCAGGTTTCGACGTTCTAGAAGAAAGAGCGAAAGACAATAAGCAGTTTTGGGAAGAGTTTCTGTCCTCAGGAGTTGATCCGGATGCACCGGTCATCCAGGAACGATCCGAAGGAAAAGAGTATGAAACTACGGTTGGGGTGATTGTCGCTCAAATCCTGAACCATGGAAATGATCACAGGTCGCAAGTCTCCATGATGATCACCCAACTGGGAAAGGAACCTCCGGACCTCCAAGCGTGGGCCTACGCTGAGGCGACGGGCAGATACATTGTCCGGCAGGTACCTACGTCGAACTCCGGGTAATGGGATCCCAGATCAAAGTCAAACCGCTCACTTCCGAATTGATACAGGACGCGGAAGCGCTATTTGCTACGAGCCCAGAAACTCAGGGCTGTTTTTGCACGTGGTTCATCATTCCAGTCGCGCAGTATCACGCAGGGGGACAGGAAGGGAATCACGCGATCTTCTGCGACCTCATGGAAACGAGCGACGTTCCGATAGGGCTCCTCGCATATCGTGACCAAGAAGTGGTCGGATGGTGCGCGGCCGGGCCTCGCTCTCGTTTTGCCAGGGCTCTGCGAGTACCCTCCTTCAAGGGGCGGGATCCTGCGGAAGATGAGTCCGTTTGGCTAGTCCCGTGCTTCTACATACGTAAGGACTTAAGGCGAGGGGGTGTCGCTCGGGCGTTGCTCGAAGGTGCAGTGGACCTCGGACGCCGAGCTGGCGCACCAGCAATCGAAGGGTTTCCCTTTGCGCAAGGTGCCAAGCTATCGAGGGAATCCATGGTGGGCGTGGAATCCTTGTTTGCCTCTTGCGGGTTTGAGGTCACACGCCGGCCCTCGTCGACTCGTGTGGTCATGCGGCGACGCCTGGACTCCGCGTGAGCTTTGTAAAAGACCCCGAGGACTGGGTAACGGAATCCTCAGAATATGTGCTGAAAGAGAAGTGGTTGAGCGTCAGGCGCGATCGAGTACTGCTTCCCAGCGGACACACGATCGATGGCTATGTCGTCTTAGAGAGTCCTCCCTGGGTAACGATTGTCGCCATCACTCAGGAGGACGAGCTGGTTTTGATTCGTCAGTACCGCCATGGGCTTGGGCGTGTGGACTTGGAACTTCCGGGAGGATTTGTTGACGATGAGGATCCGGTTGTGGCAGCGCGGCGCGAGCTCCTCGAAGAGACTGGTTATGGCGATGGCGAGTGGAGGGTGCTCCAGACCGTCGCACCGAATCCGGCGATTATGAACAACTGGAATTACTGGGTTCTGGGCGAAGGGGTTCGCCGAGTGAGCGCGCCTCTTCCAGACGAAGGTGAAGATCTTGCCCTCGACCTGCGGCCAAGTGCCTCAATCAAGGAACTTTTGGCCTCAGGTGAAATCGTTCACGCTTTGCACGTAGGCGCTCTCCTCAGGTATCTCAGCGAACGCAGCACTGGTCACTAATCCCAGCAATAGCGGAACATCCCGCGAATCGACGGATCGTAGTCCTCCAACGGAAGAGCAAGAAACGGGTCCGGTCCAGGTCGGAGCTTGATGTCTGTGTTGATTCCGAGCCCACTAGCGGGTTTGAACCCGAGACGTTCGTAAAACTCGGGATGACCAAGTAGAACGATCAGTGGGTGGCCCTGCGAATTCGTCCGAGTGATTGCCTCGTTCAAGAGGCCGGTACCTATTCCTTTTCCTTGCTCCTTGGGATGAACGCAAAGAGGAGCGAGGGCTGCAACGGACCTGTCTTCAACGTACCCCCTGTGGAGAAGAACATGCCCAATGATCGCTCCGTCTCTTTCTGCGACGAGTTCTAGATCGGCCAGATACTCCGGTCTTGCCCAGACGTTCTCTACGAGCCGTACTTCTTCCTCTCCATCACTGAAGGCCGCACGCACTACGCTGAGAATGGAAGGCCTATCGCCGGCGGTAGCCTGTCGAATGCTGTAGTTCATGATTACAAATTATGAGCGCATCCATCTCGGAGGAGGTCATACTCGCGCCAGTCATGCTGCAAGTTGATCGCGAAAGCTTGCTCGCTTTCAGAGCGCGGGCCTCGTATCTAGATCGCAAGCTTCCCCCAGAGTCGTTTGAGCAAGCTGCATACGGCGGGCTTCAAGACAGCGCCCCAAGGGCCGCCGTCATCTCCTTGCACGCCCGTGTACGCGCGGTCACTCCGTCCTCGTGGGAGCACGAGTCTTTATGTCAGATCTGGGGGCCGCGTGGAGCCGACTACCTCATCCCGCGACGGGACCTTGCCATCTTCACGCTTGGGCGGATGCCGCGCGACTCTACTGCCGCAGAGTCGTTGGAGCGCATTGCCGAGGACGTTCATAGGATCTGCCAGGGCAGCGACCGCCCCACGAGGGAGGTTTCAGCAGCCCTTCCAGAACTGGGTCACTCGATCAGGATGGGAGCGATCACCGGCCGGCTGTTGATTCGCTGGGACGCTAGCAGGATCAGAGTCATCCCAGTTGAGCGTCCTGCTGCCGACTATGAGGAAGCCCGCTTGGAGCTTGGACGCCGATTTCTTGCATGGTTCGGCCCGGTAACCGAGCAACGTTTTGCCTGGTGGGCCGGCTTAGACCCAGAGGATGCCCGTCTGACATGGTCAGCCCTGCGAAGTGAAATGATCGAAGTCGATCTCTCTGGTGAGACGCGTTGCTTGCTCAAAGAGCAAGAGGAGGCCATGGTGAGAAGTGACGTGATTAGGGGCGTGCGGCTAATTCCGCACAGCGATCCCTACATCAAGACCGACGGCGAACTCGTTGTGGAGGACTCAAGAAGGCGGCTCGAGATCTTTCCTGTTCCTCGGATTAAGCCAGACTTTTGGCCAGTCTCGGGAGCCGTTTTGGCGGACAACGAAGTCATCGGGTCCTGGGCCCGCCAGCAGCGTCGCGTCACGGTGAACTTGTGGGAAAGGGTCAACGATTCGCTGAAGGAAGAGATCGAAAGCGAGGCTATTGGGTTTCCCATCGATGCACCATACAAGGCAGAGGTTCGGTGGGCTCAGTGATCGGCATCTGTCCTGAGTGTAAATTCGACTGGGATAGCCCGATCGAGTCTCTGCAATCGAGCCTAAGGTCTGCAGGGCAGCGATTCTCCAGCGTCATTTCAAAGGCTAGCGATGAAGAGCTTCGGGCAAGACCTGTGCAAGAAGCCCTTTCCAACCTATTGTCGAGACTCTCTCTCGAGGACTTGAAGCGACAAGCCTTCGGGAGTGAAGGAGATCGAAGGGACGTATTGATGCTGGCCCGCCGAGCCGCGCACGAAACCGAGCACCACTACCTGGATGCGGCCAATAGCCTCCAGAATCTAGGCTAGAGGCAATAGAGCAGATGAGTGAGCCCAAAACGTGGATCGTCTCGGGCATTCCGGGCTCAGGAAAGACTACGGTGGCGGGTTTGTTGGCTGGAACGTTCTCAAAAGGGGTTCACATCGAAGGAGACCTCGTGGGTCACGCCTTCATAACTTCCGGTCTAGTTGCTCCGCACGAGGAACCTCAGGAAGAGGCGCAGATGCAATTGGCACTTCGCCGTCGCAATATCAATCTATTGGCGAACTCATTTCACGATGCCGGTTTCACCGTCTTCATCGACGACGTAGTCGTTTCTTCCGAGATTCTCGAACAGTATGTGGAGAATCTGGAAGGTCCTCTCCGATTCGTTCAACTCTGCCCTGCGTTCGAAATCGTCGAGGGACGTGACTCAGCAAGGCATAAGCAGGTCTTTCACATCTGGAAACATCTCCAGCAGCACTTGGAGAAAATGGAGCGCTCTGGCCTTTGGCTCGATACGTCAACAATGTCGCCGCAGGAAACTGTTGAGAACATCCTTCAAAGATCCGAGGAGGCAACACTAAGACAATGATCGACGACCTTACTATCGAAATCCGCGAAGAGACAAATGCCGACCATGCGCGGGTTCGGGACATAGAGCTTGCGGCTTTCGAGGGCTTCCTCCAAGCAGACCTGGTTGATACTCTCCGCGAGTCCGCAGTCCCTTACCTGTCGTTGGTGGCACTCGTGCCCTCAGAGATCGTGGGGCACGTCTTCTTCTCGCCAGCATTCATTGAATGCCAGGCTGAACCTCCCGCAGCGCAGCTTTCCCCTATAGCCATAGCTCCGGGCCATCAGGGAAAAGGCATTGGTTCCAAACTGATCCAGACCGGACTCCAAGAGTGCGCTTCGATTGGGTGGAAAGCGATCTTTCTGCTGGGTGATCCGGCGTACTACTCGAGATTTGGGTTCGTGATGGCTTCATCTATGGGTCTCGAGTATGAGAACCCGAGGTTTGCTCCTGACCTACAGGTGGTCGAACTGGAGCCTGGGATTCTCGACGGTTGCCGCGGAACGGTCCGCTTTCATCCGGCCTATGCTGAGGCTGAAGATCTCTGACGGCAGAGGTAAGGACCTATGGCGAGGCGTTTTGCAGTTGTCCTCTTGGGGGTTCTATTAACCTTAGGGATCTCATGCTCTCGCGGTACGGGTACCTCCAACATTAATAGCCCACGGGAATTTCTAAAATGGATCGAATCCAACCGGGATTCCGTGGGGTTGGTAGTGACGGAGATCGGTAGCACCGAACCCCATATTGCCCTCAACCCCCAGGAGTCCTTTCCCTTGGCTTCAACCCGAAAGGTGCTCATCCTTGGTGCTTACGCTGTGAAAGTGGCCGATGGCTCATTTGATCCAACTCAGCCAGTTTCTGTCGAGGATGTGGAACGCTGGTATTGGGAGGGCACGGATGGCGGTGTTCATGAACTGGCTAAGAAAGAATGGGTGCAGCAAGGGAAGATAAGCGGTTCGGTTGTCCTAACGCTCGATGATGTAGTCCACGCCATGATTCGCTGGTCGGATAATGCCGCGGCCGACTACGTTCTAAACCGGGTTGGCGGGCGTGATGCCGCTGCAGAGTTTGCGAAGTCGGTGGGCATGCAGTTCCAGCAGCCGTTGATGCCCGTCTTCGGAGAGTTCATCGCATGGTCAAGTGAGGACGTCGACGAGTGGAGTAAGTTGCAGCCAGATGCCCGAGCAAGACGGGCAGAGGAACTGGCGGAGAAGACGCCTCCCTCTGCTCTGGAAGATCTGAAGCTTCCGCCGACAAGTGCTCAGTTCGAGTTCGCCAAAACAAGCCCCGCGGGCGTCCCGGAGGAATGGGCTCGCCTCATGTCGACTCTGCACACAGGCTCACTTCCCGTCGAAGCTATTGACGTGACTCGCCGTCATCTCGAGTGGCCGCTACAGGTGTTCCCAAGTAACCGTCAAAAGTTCGAAAGCTTCGGAGACAAGGGAGGAAGCCTTCCAGGCGTTTTGACGGAAGCAATGTACGTAGAGCCAAAGGGTGGCAAGGCGTGGTCAGTGGCGTTGTTCATACGTGACGTTCCTGAAAGTGACTGGAGACCGCTCGTCCAGTCGTTCGTCCACCAGCGATTCATTCTTGGGCTCATCGAAGACGAAAAGCTACGCGAAGAGGCCAATCAAGCTCTCTCGGGGTGAACCGCTCGCGTTACGCTGGGGTACGGGCCCCCTCACATTCCGGATGCCCACATTCGCAGGCATGTTCCCCGAAATCCTGGCTAGTGTGGTCGGCATGCTCCTCGCAGTGCGGACTGCAGTAAGTGTCTTCGACCAGACAAGTGCATCCCTCGTGAGCGCAGGTTGCCTTAGCCATGGCTTACCTCCGATCTCCTGATCCTTGGCTACTTGTTGGCTACCCCTTCTTATGGAGCACGAAACCGGTGTAGCGGGGGGTAGCAACTGTTGAAACGAGGTCTACGCAAATATGTTCATCCATCAGCAAATCTTTGGTCGGCAGCCTCACGGAGAGAAAATATTCTCTTTTTCATTTTGAGTTTCACGCTCAGGGTTGTCGTAGGTCATCTCTATAGTGGTCTCATGGTCGTAAACCAGGCCTTCCGCTACGAGCTCGGCCCCAACAACAGCCAGGCCACCGCGCTCGCCAAACACGCCGGTGCCGCCCGTTTCGCCTGGAACTGGGGTTTAGCCGAGCGCATAAGGAAGCTCCAAGCCGGTGAAGGCACCACCAATGCCATGGCTCAACACAGACAGTGGAACCAGTACAAGCGCCTAAACGCTCCTTGGTGGACCGAGGTCTCCAAGTGCGCCCCTCAGGAGGCTCTTCGGGATCTGGACAAAGCGATGAAGGCGTACTTTTCCTCCAAGGCAAAGGGGAGCCGAAGAGTGGGTTTCCCCAAGTTCAAGCGCAAAGAGGTAAAAGACAGCTTTCGCGTGACCGGCTCCATCCATGTTGGGGTGAAAAGCGTCACCCTTCCTCGCATCGGAGAGATCCGAACCAAAGAACCGACCAACAAGCTGATCGCTTGTGAGGCAAGGATCCTGTCGGCCACGGTAAGGCGAGAAGCCGACCGCTGGTTCGTCTCGCTCACGGTCGAAGTACACCGCTCAGACCCCGTACCAGTGAAAGGCCCGATGGTGGGCATCGACCGGGGGCTGACCAACTTCGCCGTTTTGTCAGACGGCTGCATCATTGAAAGTCCCAAGGCTCTAACCAAGGGTCTCAGGAAGCTAAGAAAACTCTCGAAGGAGGTGTCCAGAAAACAGAGGGGATCCAAGAATCGAGCCAAGGCCAAGCTGCGACTGGCCCGTCATCACCGAAAGATAAGAAACCAAAGAAAAGACGCTCTTCACAAAGCCACTACTCACTTAGCGAGAACCAAGCTGGTGATAGTGGTGGAGGACCTGAACATCTCGGGAATGCTCCGAAACCGTCATCTCTCCAGAGCCATCTCGGACATGGGATGGGGAGAGTTTCACCGCCAGCTTGCCTACAAGACCGCCTGGTATGGCTCGCAATTGGTGGTGGCAGATCGGTTCTTCCCATCTACCAGGACCTGTTCGGAATGTGGAGAAGTGGAAAAGGAGGTTCCTTTGTCTAAGAGGACCTTCGTGTGTGGCGCTTGTGGGATTGAGATTGATCGCGACCTCAATGCCGCGATCAATCTTGCGCGTTACGTCGCCGTCAGTTCGACGGAGACTCAAAACGCCTGTGGAGAGGAAAGCTCTGGCCGGGGTGGCAACCTTGGTGAAACTGGCCTCGATAGAGGAGAGCAGAAACCAAGTCGGCAGCGGCTTGATGAAGCTACCCTCTGGGAAGCAGGAACCGGACGGCAGGGCTCGTGAGACATTCGCGTAAGTTCCGGGGAACGGTTCCCGTTAAGAGGTCTCTGTCGTCAGCCAGAGCACTCCCAGAGGGGGAAGATCTAACACCGCAGACTGTGGCCATCCGTGCCAGGACTCGTCTTCCGTAAATAGAGACCCCTGGGGACCGCTGCCGCTTCCGCCAAATCGGACTTCATCGGTATTGAGCGCCACCTTCCACTCGCCGGCAGAGGGCAGGCCGAGCCTGTAGCCGGATCTGACCATTGGAGCGAGATTGGCGATGCATACGAGCTTCTTGGGACCATCGGCCGGATACCGGATGAAGGACAGAACGTTCTGGTCTGGATCGCTCGCATCGATCCATCTGAAGCCGTCGGGAGTGAAGTCGCGTTCCCAAAGAGATGGAGTATCCGTGTACAGAAAATTGAGGGAGCGTACGAGGTCCTGAACGCCGCGATGTTGGTCCCACTCGAGAGCTTCCCATTGGAGTGTTGAATCGTGTGACCATTCCGTTTCTTGGGCGATCTCTCCTCCCATGAATAGGAGTTGTTTGCCGGGGTGCGCCCACATCCACGCGTAAAGGGAGCGCAGGTTAGCCATCTGTTGCCATCGGTCGCCGGGCATCTTGCGCAGAAGCGAACCTTTGCCGTGGACTACTTCGTCGTGAGATAGCGGAAGGACGAAGTTCTCGTGAAATGCGTAAAGCAACCCGAAGGTGAGGCGGTCGTGGTGAAAGCGGCGATATATCGGCTCTTTGGAAAAGTACTCGAGCGTGTCGTGCATCCAGCCCATGTTCCACTTGAAACCGAAGCCGAGGCCCCCAACGTAAGTTGGCCTCGAGACCCCCTGCCAAGCTGTTGACTCCTCTGCGAGCGTAAGAACTCCGGGATAGTCAGAGTGCACTTCTATGTTCAGTTCCTTCAGGAATTCGACGGCCTCCAGGTTCTCCCTTCCTCCGAAAGCGTTGGGAACCCACTCTCCGGCCTTTCTTGAATAGTCGAGATAGAGCATCGAGGCAACCGCGTCGACGCGCAGTCCATCGATGTGAAATTCCTCGATCCAGTACCGAGCATTGGCAAGAAGAAAGTTGCGTACCTCGGTTCTCCCGAAATTGAAGACAAGAGTTCCCCAATCGGGATGCTCACCCTTGCGGGGATCGGCATGCTCGAACAGGGCCGTACCGTCGAAGAGTGCCAGGGAGAAGTCGTCTTTGGGGAAGTGGGCCGGCACCCAGTCAACGATTACGCCAACGCCGCGTTCATGGAGATGATCCACGAGATACCTGAAATCGTCAGGAGTTCCGAAGCGAGATGTTGGAGCGAAGTAGCCTGAGACCTGATAGCCCCATGAGCCCCCAAATGGATGTTCGGCCACCGGCATGAACTCGACGTGCGTGAATCCCAGATCGGTGAGGTATTCAGCCAGCAGGTGAGCTATCTCTCGATAGTTCAGTCGTTCACCGTTCGCCCCTCGCTTCCAGGATTCGAGGTGGCATTCATAAATCGAGATAGGTTGATTGAGAGGATCGGTTTTAGCCCTGCGAGATATCCAGCGATCATCTTTCCACCGGTACGAGGAATCGTTCACAACACTGGCTGTTCCCGGTGGCACCTCCATCTGAAAGCCGAAGGGATCTGCCTTCAGCTTCAAGGCTCCCTGTGCGGAGATGATCTCGTACTTGTATTTGGTCCCAGCCTCGACACCCGGAAGGAATATCTCCCAGAGTCCGGCAACTCCAAGGCTTCGCATCGGGTTGACCCGTCCGTCCCACAAATTGAAGTCCCCAACTACCCTTACGGTTCTGGCGTTGGGGGCCCAGACCGCGAACGAAGTTCCCCGGACTCCCTCATGCTCCCGCACGTGGGCACCCATGACCGTCCAAAGAGATTTGTGACGGCCTTCTCCGATCAGGTGCAGATCCAGGTCACCAAGGGTTGGACTGAACCGATATGGGTCTGATAACTCCCAGCGATTATCGCCAGACGAGACTACGAACCGGTAATCGCTCGGCTGTTCGTCAAGCCGCGCTTCGAAAAGACCTTCGTCGTGAACTCTTTCCAGTGGGACCTTGAGAGAACCGTTGGACGTCTCTTGCAGCTCTATCGAGGAAGCCTCCGGTACGAAGGCCCTGATGACGAATCCGCCGGCTACTGGATGGATCCCCAGAACCGAATGGGGATCGTGGTGCTGCCCGCTTACCAAGCGCTGAACCTCGTGGTCGTGAGAGTCGGTTTTTTTTGTCATGTCGTGACCTCGGTCAACTTCTTGATTCCGTGCATCGGAATGTCCAGCCAATCCGGTCGATAGGCCTGCTCGTACGAGACTTCATAAACGGCTTTGTCGAGTTCGAAGGCTTTAAGGACCGTCTCGAAATCTTCTACGGCGTCAGGGACGAGCCCCGCGGCGTGTGCCTTTGCCACGTAACCTTCCAAAAAGGCCTGGCGGTTGCGGTCCTCCCACGCGAGCGCTAATCCCTCCAGCCGTTCCTCGTGAGACACCATCGCTGCGTGAGAAGCGTAATGAAATGACCTCAGCATCCCGGCGACATCCTTAAGCGGTGACGTGGAAGACACTCTTTCTCCCACGGATCTTGCGGGTTCGCCTTCGAAGTCGAGGACGTACCACCCTAAGTCTGTGCGCATCACCTGGCCGAGGTGATAATCCCCATGGACTCTTATGGCTGGGCCGGCGTCCTTCACTCTTTCGAGCGCTGCAAATGTTTCCACAATGGGTGCTGCGTCGATGTCGGGATGATCAAGTCTCGACAGTTGATCTCTCATCGACTGCGCCCAAGCGCCTGCCGTTCCTTCTCGGGAGCCGAACGCCTCCTTCAGCTTGGCGTGCATTTCAGCCGTCATCTCTCCAAGCCGTGCAGCCTCCGGAGCAAAATCTCCTCCGGCCATTCCGGGATTCCCATGCACTCCGAAGAGATCACGCAGGGAAGTTAGGGCGAGAGACCAGCCCTCGGATCCTCCGGCAAGGAAACCTCTGATGACGGCGTATGAGGTTCGATCGAAAGTCCAGTCTGAGATCGGCTCTGGAACTGCGGTGAAGCCTTCGTCCCAAAGTGCTTTCGTGATTTCCACATCGGGATTCTCGCCCTCCATCAAGCGTCGATACACCTTCATGATGTAGCGGTCGTCGAAGACGAGAGAAGTGTTCGATTGTTCAGTGTTGATCGCTCGAACGTGTTCTACTTTTTCTAGCGCCGGTGCGATGTGCTCGAAGAAGGCCTTTGAAAGCTCCGGGTCTCTCAATGCATCGTAGGCATACGCAGGACCCTCGATGGACTCAACCGGTCCTATGACACCTTCCTCTACTCCTTCGAGAAACTGGGCGTGCTCGCCGAAGGGCCTCAGTCCTATCAGAATCTGGTATCGAGAAACCTGTTTTTTCCCAACCGCCACTACCGCGTGTACGAGAACCGGCCACTCCTTGCGAATTGTCTCGGAGTCTTCGATTTCAACGGCATCGGGAATCTCCGCGCCCCCCGCGTACCATCGCTGCTTGGGGAGGAACTCACGGATCGGGTCGGTCAGTGTATCGATGTCAATCACGGCTGCTCCATTACATGTTCGGTTAATTGAAACCAATAAAACGAGTGGGGCCCCAGGGTGAGCAGATAAGGAAGCTCTCCGATCCTTGGGAAAGGCACTCTCCCCAAAAGCTCCACGGGCGCCTTCCCAGCCCAAGCCTGGAGCGATAACTCAACTGGCTGTGGAAAGCGGCTCAGATTGTTTACGCATAGGACAATGTCCTCCTTGTATTGCCGGATATAGGCGAGGACCGAAGGGTTCTCTGCCGACAATACCTCGAAAGACCCAAGTCCGAAGAGTGGATGTTGTTTGCGCACATCAATCATGCGCTGCAGCCAATGCAGAAATGAGCTTGGGTTGCGCATGGCTCCTTCAACGTTGAGGGCCTCGTACCCGTAAACGGGGTCCATGATCGGTGGGGCGTAAAGCTGTGCGAAATCCGCTTTGCTGAACCCCGCGTTGCGATCGGGGCTCCATTGCATCGGAGTACGAACACCGTCGCGGTCACCGAGAAAGATGTTGTCGCCCATCCCTATCTCGTCGCCGTAATACAAGATCGGGCTGCCCGGAAGGCTGAACAAAAGAGCGTGGAATAGTTCTGCCGCCCTCCGGTTGTTGTCCAGTAAAGGAAATAGCCTGCGACGGATACCGATATTTCGCTTCATCAGTGGGTCCTTGGCATATTCCGCCCACATGTAGTCGCGTTCCTCGTCGGTGACCATCTCCAGAGTCAGCTCGTCGTGGTTTCTGAGAAAGATTCCCCACTGGCAGCCGTCTGGGATGTCTGGGGTCTGCGCCAGGATTTCGCTGATGGCGTAGCGTTGCTCTCGTCGAAGGGACATGAACATCCGAGGCATCAATGGGAAGTTGAAGCACATGTGGCATTCGTCCCCATCCCCGAAATAGTCCACGACGTCGGCAGGCCATTGGTTGGCTTCTGCGAGCAATACCCGGCCCGGGTATAGACGGTCCACTTCCTTTCTGACGCGCTTTAGGTATTCATGGGTTTGCGGAAGGTTTTCGCAATTGGTCCCTTCCTTTTCAAAGAGATAAGGAACGGCATCCAGACGAAAGCCATCGAGACCCATGTCGAGCCAGAACCTCACGGTTTCCAACATTGCCTCTTGGACCTCTGGGTTCTCGAAGTTGAGGTCTGGCTGGTGATGGAAGAACCTATGCCAGTAGTACTGCTGTCTCTCGGGCCCCCAGCTCCAGTTGGACGGCTCGGTATCGACGAAGATGATGCGGGCGTCGAGATATTTCTGATCGTCGTCGTTCCAGACGTACCAGTCGGCTTTGGGATTATCCCTCGACTGCCGCGACTCCAGGAACCACGGGTGTTGATCGCTCGTGTGGTTCATCACGAAATCGGCGATCACCTTCATTCCGAGCCGGTGTGCCTCGTCCATGAAGTTGACGACATCGCCAAGATCCCCGAACTCCGGAAGAACCGAAAAGTAATCGCTGATGTCGTAGCCACCGTCGCGCAGAGGTGATTGATAAAAAGGCAGGAGCCATACGCAATCCACCCCGAGCCACTTGAGATAGTCGAGACGCTCGGTGAGACCCTTGAAATCCCCGGTACCGTCGCCGTTTCCGTCGTAATACCCCCGAAGCAGAAGCTCGTAAAAGACAGCGGTTTGGTACCAGCGTTCCTCGTTGTTGCCCTTCGCAATGACCTCTTTCGGAGCGTCGGCTACCTTCTTCTTCGCGGGCGTCAAGAAAACGGCTCCGAGATGACGGCCCCTCTTCTGCGAAGGTGCAGGAGATGTACGGGATCGGTAGGTTCGAGTCTCACGTACGGTGAGGGCCCAGACCATACGAATGTCGTGTCGGTGATTTCATCGTGAGCTTCATAGGGCTCATCTTCTGGGAGGCCCAGCTGATTCAGATCGAGCCATAGGGTCGTTTCGTGAACTGAGTCAGGGTCCAGATTGACCACCGTTAGTACAACGTCGGAGGGATCCTCGGTGCGCTTCGCAAAGGCTATGACGCGCTCGTTAGACGAGTGCTGAAAGCGGATGTTTCGCAGTTCCTGCAAGGCAGGGTGGCGCCGCCGCGCGGCATTGATTTTGGTTATGAAGGGAGCAATCGAGTCCGGGTCGTCCCAAACCCGTGAGCGGATCTCGAACTTCTCCGAGTTGAGATATTCCTCATTATCAGGCGATGCAGGCTCGTTCTCGCAGAGTTCATAGCCAGAGTAGATCCCGTAAGAGGGGCTCATGGTCGCGGCGAGAGCGAGTCTCATCTTGAAGGCCCCCGGTCCTCCCCCTCTTAGAGGATCACTCAAGATATCTGGGGTGTTCGGCCAGAAATTGGGCCGCATGTAATCGGCTTTGTCGGTTAGAGCAATTTCCGTCAGATACTCCGTCAATTCTTGTTTGGTACGTCGCCAGGTGAAATACGTGTAGCTCTGATTGAAGCCGACTTCCGCCAGCTTCGACATGACCTTCGGTCTTGTGAATGCCTCGGCGAGAACGATGGTGTCCGGGTACCGATCCTGCAGGTCAGAGAGCATCCATTCCCAAAAGGCGAAAGGTTTCGTGTGGGGGTTATCGACACGAAAGATCCTGATGCCTCGCTCTATCCAGAATTCGAGAATCTCCTTGCAGGCCTGCCACAACTCTTCCCTCCCTGTCTCGGGCCAGAAGTTGATCGGATAGATGTCCTGGTATCTCTTGGGAGGGTTCTCGGCATACTTGATCGTTCCGTCTGGCCTGTGATGAAACCACTCCGGATGCTCTTTCACCCATGGGTGATCTGGCGAACACTGCAGGGCATAGTCCATGGCCACTTCGAGCCCTGCGCTCTCTGCTTCCTTTACGAATCGATCGAAGTCGGAGAAGTCACCGAGGTCTGAATGGATGGCGGTGTGGCCCCCCTCTTCGGACCCGATCGCCCATGGGCTTCCCGGATCCGATTCCTTCGCGGTGAGCGTGTTGTCTCGCCCTTTGCGGAACGTCTTCCCGATGGGATGAATCGGAGGAAGGTAGACGATGTCGAATCCCATCTTGGCGATGGCCGGCAGCCGGTCTATCGCCCCTTCGAGCCCGCCCTCCGAGCGTGGAAAGAGCTCATACCAGGCTCCCACCAGCGCGCGCTGGCGATCTACTCTCAGCAGGTGTGTCGCAGACTTGCTGAGGTCGTCGTGGTACGGGTGAGCATCGGTGATCCTCTCTACATCGAAATCGTTCGCTGGGGCGAGCCGATCGTCGGGATGGAGGGAACGATCGCGCAAGGTCTCGATTGCCCTTTCCAGGACTTTGGATTTTGCAGCTGGGACCTTGTACTTCTCCAGAAGAAGCGCCCCTTCCTCGAGTTCGGTGTCGATCTCCAGGCCGGCCTCATGCTTTCTGAGGAGATATTGTCTCCAGGTTTCGAAGTGATCCGTCCAGGCTTCAACCACGAAACGATGAAGGCCGATCTCGCTTGGCTGGATCGTGGCTTCCCAGGCGTCGTTCCCCAGGTCCGTTAGCCTCTCCAGGCGCCAGCGCTTGTCCGAAGGGCCGCGCCACCGAACGGCGGCGTCCAAGACGTCGTGACCCTCACGGTAGATGTCCGCTGTGACGCGCACCGCTTCGCCCGAGACGGACTTTGCTGGATAGTCGTTCGTAGGGGTTCGCGGACGAACATTCTCGATGATGATGCGTTGTAGAGCCATACCCTATACCTTACCCATATGATGAGGAAGTGAGCCCGAGGGCCCTTCGAAGCTTCACTGTAAAAGCCAAAATGCCGCAGGAATTGTCACCTTTGCTAGAGGTGGCTATGAATCTGCGCTGGTCCTGGGATCAGGACTCAAGAGAGCTGTTTCGCCGGGTAGATCCGAGGATTTGGGCTGAAACTTGGCACGATCCCATTCGCCTGCTGGGCCAGGTTTCGCGCTCTCGCCTGGAAGAACTCGCTGCTGATTCGGAGTTCATGCAGATGCTGTCCACAGTCCACGGGAGCCTCACAACTTACAGGCAGTCTCAGAGATGGTTCCAGCGGCTCGATGATCAACCTTTCGAGTCAGTCGCGTACTTCTCTCCCGAATTCGGGATTGCCGAAGCCCTTCCTCAATACTCCGGGGGACTTGGAGTGCTGGCGGGAGATCATCTAAAGGCTGCGAGCAGCCTCGGCATACCTCTCGTAGGGGTTGGTCTCTTCTATCGCCAGGGCTACTTCCGCCAAGAGCTGGATGCGGATGGCTGGCAGCAAGAGCGCTACGTCAATCTTGATCCGCATTCGATGGCCCTCGAGATGGTGGAAAACGCCAGAGTCGAGTTGGATCTCGCGGGGGCGTCTGTTGCGGCTGAAGTATGGAAGGCAGAGGTTGGGCGGATTCCTCTTTTTCTTCTGGACTCAGATGTCGAAGGTAACGATGAAGAAGGGCGAGGAGTAACCGACCGCTTGTACGGCGGTGGAGCCGAGCATCGTCTCAGACAGGAGATCCTGCTCGGCATCGGAGGAGTCCAGGCATTGAGCGCGACGGGCTTCGAACCCCAGGTGTTTCATACCAACGAAGGCCACGCGGGCTTCCTTGGCCTGGCGAGGATGGCGAAGGTGATGACGGAGCAGGGTCTCACCTTCGACCAGGCCATCGAGGCGGTAAAGGCGTCAACAGTGTTTACGACTCACACGCCGGTTCCGGCCGGGATCGATCAGTTCCCCAGAGAACTGATGCAGAAGTACTTCGAAAGTTGGGCCGATTCCATCGGCGTTGACTTCGAGGATCTGATGAGACTTGGCCACTGGCCCACTGACCCGAAGGACGCGCCATTCAACATGGCCGTAATGGGGCTGAGGCTGGCGGGCCGGGCCAACGCCGTCTCCGCTCTTCATGGCACCGTGAGCCGTTCGATGTTCCAACCACTTTGGCCCGGGGTTCCGCAGGAAGAAGTTCCCATCGATGCGGTGACCAACGGCGTGCACCCTCCGACCTGGGTATCAGGTGAGATGTCGGAGGTCTATGCCCGCGAGGTAGGAGAGAGATGGGGAGAAGCCGACGAGCTCGGGTGGGCCTCTATTTCCGAGATGGACGACCGGGAGCTCTGGCACGCGCACGAACAGTGTCGCGAACGCCTTATCAATTATGTGCGCTCGAGGCTGAAGCAAGCCGCTCTTGCGAGAGGGACAAGTGAGGCCGATGCGCACTGGTATGACCAGGTGCTGGACCCGTTCGTGCTGACAATTTGCTGGGCCCGCCGGTTTGCCTCGTACAAGAGGCCCACTCTTCTTCTCGCCGACCTCGAAAGGCTTCGGGGCCTGCTGCTGGATGAGGACAGGCCGATCCAGGTCATCTTTGCGGGGAAAGCTCATCCTGCGGACGAAATAGGAAAGGAAATGATTCGCAATATCGTTCACTTCGCAAGACGTGAGGATGTCCGCCACCGCATAGCGTTCATCGAGGATTACGACATCGCAGTCGCCAGGATCCTGTATCAGGGCGCAGACGTCTGGCTGAACAATCCTCGCAGGCCGTTTGAAGCTTGCGGAACCAGCGGAGAGAAGGCAGCCCTAAACGGAGCAATCAACTTCTCGATCCAGGACGGATGGTGGGACGAGATGTTCGATGGTGAAAACGGATGGGCGATCGCGTCCGCAGAAGGGTACGAGGATCTCGAGAGGCGCGATGCGGCAGAGGCCGCCAGCCTCTATGAAGCTTTGGAGACTCAGATCATTCCGCTCTTCTATGCAGAGTTCGAGTCCGGTGTCCCCATCGGTTGGGTCCAAAAGATGAAGAGCTCGCTGGCTTCGTTGGGCCCGCGGGTCTCGGCGGCACGCATGATGAAGGACTATGTCAGGCAGCTCTACGCTCCGGCGGCTGCATCGGCCAGCGTTCTCTCTGGCGATGGTTTCGAGGCAGCGAGGCGTCTGGCGGCCTGGAAGAGCAAAGTCCGCAGTGAGTGGAGCTCGGTCAAGATCGATATTGTCGACGGCAACGTCGCCCTTGCAGACCTAGGAACCGAGCGCGAGGTGAAAGCCAGGGTCCTTCTTGGAGACCTGTCCACCGAAGACGTCGAGATACAGCTCCTTCATGGTGTCGTGGCGGCCAACGAGGAGATGGTCTCTCCAAAGGCTGAGGTGATGGAGCTGGAGTCCAGCGAAGACGGAGGCTTTTATCGCTATCGCGGAACATTCACTTGTGAGACGGCGGGACGTTACGGGTTTACGGTGAGAGCCGTTCCGAAGCACAGCGATCTGACGAACTACGCGGACGTCGGATGTATCACCTGGGCTTGATCGACTCGGACTTGAGCGCAGACCTCGCCGCGAAATAGCCACACATTCCGTGGACTCCTCCTCCCGGCGGAGTCGATGACGAGCAGATGAAGATATCGGGGGCCGGTGTCGCGTATGGGTCTATGAATCCAGCCGGTCTGTTGAACAACTGCCCCCAGTCCTGAACCCCTCCGGAGATGTCACCGCCGATGTAATTGGGATTGCGCGCTTCGATGTCTGAGGGCGCCATGGCGTGTTCGCCCAAGATCAGGTCCCGAAATCCGGGCGCGAACCGTTCGATTTGATCTGTGATGCGCGCACTCATATCGAAGTCGTCTCCGGCCGGAACATGGCAATAGGCCCAGGCGACGTGCCTGCCGGAAGGCGCACGGGTGTCGTCGAAGAGGCTCGGCTGGGCGAGGATCAAGAAAGGCTTGTCGGGAGAGATTCCATTCCACGCCTGTTCCTCTGAGAGGGCGATCTCGTCTATGGTTCCGCCGACGTGCACCGTCCCGGCGAGAGCGCACTCCGGCGCTTTCCAGGGGATCGGGCCGGATAGAGCAAAGTCCATCTTGAAGACTCCGGGGCCGTGTCTGTAACCGGTCAGCCTGCGGCGATAGACGTCGGGAAAAGCGTTGCCTGCGATCCTCGCGAGATTCATGGGAGCGACGTCGAAGAGCTTTGCGGAAAAGCGCGATAACTCACCGAGCGATTCGATGCTGCGCCCGGCATGGGCCTGACCTCCGAGCGATGCGAGTTGGGCAAGCAATGCCTCAGTGATTTTCTGAGAACCTCCCTTGGGCATCGGCCAGCCGACATGATGAGCGAGTATCAAAAGCGTAAGCGCATAGGCCGCGGTTGGACTTCGATCTAAAGGAAGGACCGAGTGGGCGCCGACACCGGCCAGCAGAGCTCGCGCTCTATCGGTTTCAAACATTGCAGCTGCCAGTCCCGTGACCGACCGAACGGCAAGTGCACCGAAGGCAGCCATCACCAGGGGGTGTCGTGGCACGCGGGGGGGCCGCAGCACTTCATCCATCAGGCGCGAGGCGTTGCGCGCAAGCGGTTTCATCATCCGAAGGTAGGCCTTCTCATCCCGGCCGAGGGCAGCAGCGGTTTCTTCAACCGACCTCTTCACGACAACCGCCGTGCCGTCATCCAGCGGGTGGGCAAGTTCGATCTGGGGATAGACCCAATGCAGTCCATGTTGCTTCAAATCCAGCGACTTGAAGAAAGGGGACCCAACCCCAAGAGGATGGATCGCCGAGCAGATGTCGTGGGAGAAACCGGGGAGTGTCAGGGCGTCGGTGCGACAGCCTCCGCCGAACGTGTCGTTTCGCTCGAAGACTTCAACTTCGATTCCCTCGCGGGCAAGAACTATCGCGGCCGCCAGCCCGTTTGGGCCCGATCCAACGATGGCAGCGCCGGTCATACGAAAGACGCTACCGGCATGCAGATCTCACGCGCCCGGAATGCGCTGAAGCATCTGCTGAAGAGCCGACACAAGAAGCCTTCCGTCCTCCGACCAGACCCTGGCATTGCCTCCGACCAGGGATTCCCCGGCGACCGGCGCGGATGCTTCAACGAGAAGCCAGTCCTGCCGTTTGGGAAGGTCGTGAAACGTGACCGCCAGGTCCATGCTCGGCGCAACGAATTTGGGAGGCCCCCCATGGGCCCTGACGGCAGCAGGGAACATGGACACATCGGCTGTGATGAGCAATCGGCCGGCTTCCAGGAAAGGGTCTTCAAAGCTCGGCGTGGGCCAGAATCGCATCCACGTCTGAAAGAAAGGTTTGCCTGGGGTGCTGTCCATCTCCGGTGACCATCCGACCGGCCGGCCCTCCACGTTGTACCAGAACCGAAAGGGCGGTTCTCCATCGGGAAACCATTCGGCCCATGACTTGACCGATGACGGGCCCGGCACTTCGGGCATCTTCGCGTCGACGTGATCCATCCCCTGAAGATGATCGGTTACCCAAACGAGAGCTTCCATCTGGAGCTTTCCTTGCTGGTGCATCAAAACCCGAAGGGCCTCGGCCCTCCTAGACCGACGAAGGGATTCGACTTTCAGCTCGACTTCGCCGAACTGGGGCACGTTCAAGTAGTGGCAGTAGAAGGATGCGGGCCGTCTTAGCTCCGTGACCAATCCCGCAGCGCGAATGGCCACCGTCGCGGAGTAGCCACCCTGGGGGCCCCAGATCTCCCAGTCGTTGGAGAGGACTGCGCGAAACAGTCCATCGGAGCCATCGAGTGCAGTGTCTTTGTCTAAGTCACCCATCTCAGCGCTTTTCTGCCTTCGCCGTAGCGGCGTTCATCACCTTGTCCTTCATCACGTCGGCCCACAGCGCGTAGCCGCGGTCTCCGGGATGAAATCGATCCTCAGAATACAGATCATGATCTCGCGCGAAGGAGTTGCCCAGGGCAGCGGGAAGGTCGAGCACCTCCACGCCCTCTGTCGCCGCAACCTTTCTGATGGTTCGGTTGATCGCACGGGCCCGTGCTCGGATGAAAGTTCGAAGGGGCTGGGGGATGGCTGGGGTGTCGAACCGGGGGCCGAGGGCGACGAGAACTTCAGCATCAGAAGCCCTCAGCGTTTGGATAGCCGAGGAAAGATGACGGGCGAAGGTCTTGAGCGGAGTCACGTGGGTCACGTCGTTGGCGCCGATCCCGATTACCGCGACCTGTGGGGCGAGCCCTGCCGCCTTGGGAGCAAGGTCGGATGCTGCATCGGACATTCGAGCCCCGGACCTCCCAACCACTTCGAGGCTCACCCGAAACGTGGTCCCAAGATGCATGCCGAGAATAAATGGATAGGTCTTCTCGATCGCGCTGGCTCCAATGCCGACAGAAGTGCTGTCGCCAATCACTACCAGACGCAGAGGAGGGTTGGTCGGCGCGCCGAACGACCCAGGGAGACCGGCCGGGCCCTGAACGATTGGGACTCGGCGCGAGGCCACATAGCCCTGGCCGGCGAGAACCGCGCCTGCGCCAAGAATTGAGGCTGCCAAGCCCCCAAGCACCCTGCGCAACATCCCGCGACTCTAGTGCCTAGGGAGGATGTCGTATGGCGGGGATACACTGCCGCCAGGCTCCGGATCGGCGCGCGCGCGCCCGCGTAAGATAGCCGGGGATCGGGCGATTGCCCGGAAAGGCCAGAAAACGATGGCAAGAGAGCGAAAGCCCACCTCAACATCGAGCTTCGGAGTTGGAAGACGAGAAGGCCACGACTCATCGGAGTTCTACGAGCGCTTCGTTCCCCCTCAGATATCCAAAGACCAGGAGATAAACCGGGCCCCCGTTGTCGACACCATCTATTGCGCCGACGCCCGCCACATGCCTCAGCTGCCCGATTCTTCCGTCGCGCTGGTGGTGACCTCACCTCCTTATTTCGCCGGCAAGGATTACGAGAAGGAGGTCAGCGACGGACGTATCCCTTCGACCTATATCGATTTTCTCGAAATGCTCACAGAGGTCTTTGCCGAGTGCGTCAGAAAGCTCGAGCCCGGGGGCCGCATCGCGGTGAATGTAGCCAATCTTGGCCGCAAGCCGTTTCGGTCTTTGTCGTCGGACGTTACTCGAATCCTGCAGGACGACCTCGGCCTGCTGCTGAGAGGGGAGATCCTCTGGCAGAAGGCCGCCGGCGCAAGCGGATCCACCGCTTGGGGATCCTTTCAAAACTCGTCGAATCCGGTTTTGCGAGACCTGACCGAGCGAGTGATCGTTGCCAGCAAGGGTCGTTTCGACCGGGCCTTGTCTCGCCGCCAGCGCGCGGCGAAGGACCTACCGTCTGAGGTAACGATCTCGAAGGACGAGTTCATGGAGGCGACCACAGATGTATGGGAGATTCCTCCGGAAAGCGCCAACAGGGTTGGACATCCAGCACCGTTCCCCGTCGATCTTCCACTTAGGTTGATCCGCCTTTACACGTATCGCGGAGACCTCGTGCTCGATCCATTCATGGGATCCGGAACCACTGCGATCGCGGCCGTGCGAAGCGAGCGATACTTTGCGGGTTACGACCTGGACCCCGGATACGTCGAGAGGGCTCTTGGCAGGGTTCAAGAGGAGAGGGCGCGTCTGGCTCGTCCGAGGCAGGGCCGGCTGGACGTCACCAGAGTAGTGATCCCGGCGGTCGAGGAGGAAGTCGACGACGGTTCGTTTCAGGCCCGAGCGGTCCGACAGGGCCAAAAGGCGAAAGAGATCGCCAGGGCCGTGCTACTCGACTGTGGTTTCACCGACATCGTCGAGGGAGTTCGATTCAAAAACGGAGTTGAAGTGAATTTCATCGCGAGAGACACGAAAGGTGATCAGTGGTTCTTCGATGTCTCGGGCGCGTTCTCCAGCACCCGTGCCGGACTCAGGAGAACCGACACCATCTGGAAGGCATTGGGCCGAGCGGCACTGATGCGGGTCTCGTCGCCGGGTGTGCCGAGACTCATCCTGCTGACCACGGATCTTCCGGTCCGTTCGAGTGCCGGTTATGCAGCGCTTAAGTCTGCGCGAGGTGAGATCTACTTCGATGCGATCGAGATGCTTTCCGAAGCGGGGCAAGAGAGATTGCGGAGATATGTCAAGGGCGCACGTGAGCCGATTGGTGACCTGATCGTGCCAGACGAGGCCGACGACTAGGAGTTGCTTCTCGCCGAGCTCGTGGCGGCGTCAGACTCGATCGCCGCAACGCCTTCACGTACGAACAAGATATCGATACTGGCAGACCTACTTTCTGCCCTCGAGGCGGACGAGATCGTCCCGGCGGTCGGTTTTCTGACGGGAGTCCCGAGGCAGGGCAAGATCGGGATCGGCTGGTCGTCCATCTCTTCGCTGCAGTTCGAACCCGCAGAGGAAGCAACTCTCACCATCGCCTTGACCGATGAGACTTTCTCCGTGATCCAGTCGACGTTGGGGGCAGGCTCGGTGGGCCAGCGCGCCGCGATCATGACCGACTTTCTCGGAATGGCGACCGAAGGCGAGGCAGATTTCATCCGGAGGCTTCTCACGGGAGAGCTGAGACAGGGAGCCCTCGCGGGCATCATGGCCGATGCCATCGCGAAGGCATCGGGGATGCTGGTCGAGCTGGTCCGAAGGGCGGCGATGCTTTCCGGCGATCTGGGGGAGACCGCGAGGCTGGCCTTGCTAACGGGCGAAGAGGGTCTTCGAGAGGTCGGTCTTCAAGTTCTTCGTCCGGTTCAGCCGATGCTGGCATCGACGGCTGAAGATGTAGGGTTGGCGCTGGAGCAAACCGGCCTGTCTTCCGTCGAGTGGAAACTCGACGGCATCCGTATCCAGGTGCATCGAGCAGACGACGAGATTCGTGTTTTCACTCGCAATCTGAACGACATAACCGACAGGACTCCCGACATCGTCGAAGTCGCCAAGCAGGTGCAGTCTCGCCGGTTCGTTCTCGACGGCGAGGCGATATCCACTGGACCATGGTTCTTCGACGTCATCCATTTCGATGGCGCGGACTTGATCGACCGGCCTCTTAGACATCGAATGGAAATGCTGGAAGCAGTTGCTTCTGCCTGGAGAGTTCCGGCGCTAGTGACCGATGACGCGGCGGAAGCGCAGAGATTTCTCGAAGGAGCTCTGGATGCCGGACACGAAGGAGTTGTCGTGAAAGGGATCGATTCGCTTTATCAGGCCGGCCGCCGCGGAAAGACCTGGAGGAAGATCAAGAAAGCGAAGACCTTCGATCTCGTCGTGCTCGGAGCCGAGTGGGGAAACGGGAGACGCAAAGGGTGGCTGTCGAATCTTCACCTCGGGGCTCGCACCGACGATGGCGAATTCGTAATGGTCGGAAAGACCTTCAAAGGGATGACCGACGAGATGCTGAGATGGCAAACCGACCGCTTTCTTGAACTCGAAACCGAACGCAGCGGAATCACGGTCTTCGTCCGGCCTGAGATCGTGGTGGAGATTGCGTTAGACGGCGTCCAGACGTCGAGCCGGTACCCGGGAGGCGTGGCGCTCCGTTTCGCCAGGGTACTGCGCTACCGGGATGACAAGAGTCCGGAAGAAGCCGACACCCTGCAAACCCTGAAGGAGATCGTTAGCGACTGAGGCCTATAGGGTGGGGGCTACCGGAGAAGAAGGGAGTGCCATGAACTCGCAGCCATCGCCAGCCGATCTCGCTATTCAGTGGCTGGACAACTCTCCGTTCGTGCTTCTCCTTGGAATGGAGGTCGAAGCATTCGAGAGAGACAAGGTGGTTATCTCGATTCCTTTCAAGGAAGACCTGGTCACGATCGCCGACGTAATGCACGGAGGCGCCATCAGCTCGTTGATCGACACAGCAGCTGCTGCTGCAGCATGGTCTGGCGCAGAGGAAGTGGCTTCGATGCGTGGGACAACCATCTCGCTGAGCGTGTCGTTTCTGTCTCCTGCCCGCTCTGCCGGGATTAAGGCTGAGGCCCGCTGCGTTAAACGGGGTAAGACCATTTGCTTTTGTGAGGTGGAAGTCACCTCTGAAGAAGAAGTAGTCGCGCAGGGAATGGTCACCTATAAGTTGGGCTGACAAGAGAGGACGTCATCATGAAGCTCGAAGGAATCCATCACATCACCGCCATTACGGGAGATGCCCCGACCAATGTCAGGTTCTATGTTGGAACACTGGGGCTGCGTCTGGTCAAGAAGACCGTTAATCAGGATGACCCGACTGTGTATCACCTCTTCTATGCCGACGAGGCAGGCAGCCCTGGATCGGATCTCACTTTTTTCGAGTACCCGGGCGCGGCCAAAGGGGTGGCCGGTCCCGGGATGGTGCATCGGATCGTCTGGCGCGTGGCTTCTGAGGATGCGATCTCCTTTTGGGAGGAGCGACTCCAGTCTCAAGGGATTGCCACCGAGCGCGAGGCTGGAAGCCTGGTGTTTTCTGACCCGGAGGGCCTCGAGCTGGAGCTCCGGATCGATGTCTCATCGGAACCTGCTCTGATAGCAGATCATCCCGATATCCCGCGCGAGCTCGCCCTGCAGGGCTTCGATGGAGTCCACGCCTTTTCCGCCGATCCGGCTGCAAGCTCTGCCTTCCTGTCTGATTTGCTTGGCTTCGAAAAAGACGGAGACGAAGGCTGGAAAGCTCGGGGTGAGGAGCGAAGCTCCTTCTACATCTACGACGAGGCTCCGCGCCGAGAGGGCTTTGGTGGCGCCGGAACCGTCCACCATGTTGCATGGGCTTCCCCGATGGAAGATCACGAGCAATGGCACGCCAGGCTCGTTTCTGCGGGGGCCGGAGTGACCCCGATAATCGATCGGTTCTACTTCCGTTCGATTTACTTCAGGGAGCCTTCCGGGGTTCTCTTCGAGATTGCCACCCTGGGCCCAGGGTTCACCGCGGACGAACCCATCGAGTCGCTTGGAGAGAATCTCTCGCTCCCACCGAATTTCGAGCAGCTTCGGTCCAAGTTGGAGGACGTCCTTACGCCTCTGCCGGATCCTCTGACCGAAGTACGCACTCGCTAGAAGCTTCGATTCAGGAAGCGGTGTTGGCCCGCTCTCCGAGCACGTCCTGCAGATGGCTTCTCACATGGTCGATCGCAACCCAGTGGAGAACCTGTCCCAGGGGGCCGACGAAGCCGCCCGAGGACCGAACCTCTTCGGCTAGAGTCTCCTCATCGGTCTCTTCGACGGCTCGAATGGTTGTCTCACGGTTGCTGCGGAATTCTTCCAGCAGCTCCGCTGGACTCGAGCCAGCCCGCTTCTCGACCTGGCGGTCGTTGTATGAGGTGATCCCTCCACGCGCCGATTTCGTGGGGGGTCCACCGGACGGTTCCTTTTCGGCAGGAGGATTCTTGGCAAGCTCGATCAGTCTCGGGTAGGTCCACTCGATCGAAGCCATATGGGCGAGGATCTCGCGGGCGTTCCATCCGTTCTCGTAACGACCAGCTTCGAACTCGTCGCCAGTCATGCCGGAAAGATCTCGTAAAACCTCTTCGCCACTTGCCTTTAGAGCGTCAATGAGATCGGACTTGGTGAGAGTCGCGCCTTCGGTCATCACGTCCTCCTCGGAAGGTTCAGGCAAGTCTATCGGCGGTTCGTCTGTCTGGAGTCTGACAGGATGTTGATCATGGCTGCCCCAGTCCCTTCGAGCGTGGTCGTGATGTTGAGAGCATTGTTTCGGCGCTGTCCGCTATGCGGAGCAAGGCCAATATTCGATTCCTGGTTTCGTCTGAAGACCGCTTGTCCCCGCTGTTCATTCAACTTCGAACGAGAACCTGGTTGGTGGATCGGAGGGATGATCATCAATACCGGGGCCTCGATAGCCTTGTTTGGGCTGGTGTTGGGCCTTGGCATCCTGCTCTTCTGGCCTCGAGTCCCATGGACTGCAATAAGCGTTATCGGGATCGCCGCGATGGCGATTTTCCCCATTGTCTTCTATCCGATGTCAAAGACACTGTGGCTCGGCGTGGATCTGCTCATGACCGGAATGGATCCAGACGCGAGAAAGTAACGACAAGGCGGGGCCGTATGATCCCGCCATGAAGCAACTGTTCTTCCTCGAGCCGGGCAAGTTCGAATGGCGCGAGGTCACCGATCCCGCGGCAAGCCCAAAGGGAGCACTGGTCAAGCCCACCGCCGTTGCGCTGTGCGACCTGGATACGGCGATCATGCAGGGAACGCTGCCGATCACCGGCCCTTTCGCGTTCGGACATGAATTCGTGGGGGAGGTAGTCGAGCTCGGCGACGAGGTGGATGGATTCGCCGTCGGCGACAGGGTTCTCGTTTCCTTCCAGATCTCATGCGGATCATGTGATCGATGTGCGAGCGGACTGACGGGAAGCTGCCGGGAGGTTAGAGAAGGTGCCATGTACGGCGTTGGTGCGCTTGGCGGAGATTGGGGAGGAGCTTTCGCGGACCTCATCGAAGTTCCATACGGATTCATGATGATGAGGCTTCCGAAAGAGATAGACAGCGCTGCGATCGCGAGCGGGAACGACAATCTGCCCGACGCCTATCGGACGGTTGCCCCCGGTCTCGCAGAGATGCCGGCATCAGACGTTCTAATTCTCGGAGGTGGGGGAAGAAGTATCGCTTTGTACGCCGTCATGATCGCCGCAGCCCTGGGGGCTTCGAAGGTCGATTACGTTGACGACAGCGAGTCCAGGCTGGAGATCGCCCAGCAGCTTGGAGCGAATCCAATCGAGGGACCACCGCCTGAAAAGATGGGCCGGTACCCCATCACGGTCGATGCGAGCGGACGGCCGGACTGGCTCGCGACGGCTCTTCGTTCAACCGATTCCGGCGGAGTCTGCACGAGCATCGGCATCTACTTCCAGGATCCGGCCATCCCATTCATCAACATGTACACGAGAGGCATAACCTTTCGCACCGGCCGGCCGCACTCGAGAGCATCGATGCCGAAGATCATCGAAATGGTGGCCGATGGCACGATCAACCCATCTTCGATCCAGACGACCGCGGGCTGGGAGGAACTGCCCGATGCGCTCGAGAACCCACCCCTCAAGCTCGTGGTCACGCGTTAGAGTTGCCATGCCCCAAAGCCCTCGACCGTTCGTAAGGAGGACTCGATGGACTTCCAGCTGACCGAAGAGCAACTGGAGATCAAAAAGTGGGCCCATGAGTTCGCCGAGAAGGAGATCCGGCCCGTGGCCGACGAGTACGACCGTACCGGAGAATTCCCGTGGCCGGTGATAAAGAAAGCGGCAGAGGCCGGAATCTACTCCATGGATCTGTACATGCAATCCCAGCAGGACTCGAGCGGTCTCACGCTGCCATTGGTGATGGAAGAGATCTTTTGGGGTTGCGCAGGAATCGGATTGTCCATCTTCGGCACCGGTCTCCCGCTTGCAGCACTCGCAAACAGTGGTTCCTCAGAACAGCTATTCGAGTGGGCCCCCAAGATGTTCGGTACTCCCGACGATCCAAAGGTAGCGGCGTTCGCCGTCACCGAACCTCAAGCCGGATCGGATGTCAGCTCCCTTACGACAAGAGCGACGCGCGATGGCGACGAGTGGGTGCTCTCAGGCCAGAAAGTGTTCATCACCAATGGGGGAGTTGCAGATGTGACGGTGGTTGTGGCGACGGTGGATCCTGAGCTCGGTCACCGAGGACAGGCATCGTTCATCGTCTCAAAAGACGATCCAGGGTTCAGCACAGGAAAGAAGGAAGACAAGCTAGGGATCAGAGCGTCGGATACCAGCGAGATCATCCTCGACGAGTGCCGAATCCCCCTAGATCGAATACTCGGTGGGCTCGAAAAGCTGGAGGGGAAGCTGGAGCGCGCGAGGAAGGGGGAATCGACAGGTCGGTCTTCCACCGCACTTCGAACATTTGAGATGACGCGCCCTTCCGTAGCCATTCAGGCCGTTGGCATCGCGAGGGCTGCACTGGAATTTGCTGCCGATTACGCGAAGGAAAGAGTGGCATTCGGGGTGCCGATCGCACAGCACCAGTCGATCCAGAACATGATCGCGGACATGGCTGTGGATGTTGAGTCGGCGCGCCTCCTCGTGCACAAAGCGGCTTGGCTCGCCGCAAGCGGGCAGCCGTTCGAGAAGGCCGAAGGATCGATGTCAAAGCTGAAAGCCGGTGAGGTTGCGGTGAGCGTGACGGAAAAGGCGATCCAGATCCTCGGTGGCTACGGCTACATCAAGGACTTCCCGGTGGAGAAGTGGTACCGGGATTCCAAGATCTACACGATATTCGAGGGAACCTCGGAGATGCAGCGGAGGGTGATCTCGAGGGCGGTGTTCGGAACCGCCTAGAAGATCGTTACCTGCGGGCTATTTAAACCCGGCGGCGAGGACGGCGCCCACCCATCATGGACTTGCGTCCTCGATGGGATGCGTACGCCACTGCAGGCGCCGGTACCTTCATTCCCTCTGCCTCGAACTCGCTGCCGAGCTTCAAGCGTGCGGCAACTCTGCCGACGTCTCCCTGCTGATCTGGCGATACCAGGGTGATCCCGACTCCCGCGCGGCCCGCACGCGCGGTGCGGCCGACACGATGAACGTATGCCTTGTGATCTTCAGGCGGGTCGAAGTTGATGACGTGGGTGATGCCGTCGAGGTCGAGACCCCTTGCGGCAACATCGGTTGCGACAAGTACCGATACCTTGCCCCGCTCGAACATCTTTAGCGCTCGCTCCCTGGCACCCTGTGAGAGGTCTCCGTGGATCGCGGCGGCCGAAACGCCCTTGGCCTTGAGGCGAGTCGTCAGACGATCCGCTCCTCTCTTGGTGCGGACGAATACCAGCGACATGCCGGGGTCGTTGGTCAATAGCTCTATGAGCCTCGACACCTTGTCTCGATGGTCCACCTTTACGAAGACGTGGTCGACCTCATCTACGGTCTGCATCGGTGAAGCGATTTCATGAGTCACCGGGTCATTCGTGTATGACCTCGCGAGATGGCCAACCGCTCCATCAAGAGTTGCAGAGAAGAACATGGTCTGTCGCTTGGCTGGGATCCGCCGCACGAGCCGGTCAACCTGGGGCTGAAAGCCCATGTCGAGCATGCGGTCCGCTTCGTCCAGGACCAGGATCTTGATCTGATCGAGCCTGATCATCTTTCTGGTGGCTAGGTCTTCCAGACGACCAGGGGTCGCCACGACGATGTCGCTCCTTGCAGCGCGCTTTGCCTGCTCGGGCAGTCCAACTCCTCCGTAGACCGCGCTTACATAAAGGCCTTTGGCTTTGGAGATCGCTTTGAACTCTTCTGCTACCTGAGTGGCAAGCTCACGAGTCGGAACCAGGATGAGCGCCGAGGGAGATCCGGTGGCCTCGATGTTTTCCACGATTGGGATCGCGAATGCCAGAGTCTTGCCGGATCCGGTTCTGCTCTTTGCGAGAACGTCTCGTCCTGCCAGAGCGTCTGGGGCGACCATCGCCTGGATCTGAAACGGTTTTGTTATTCCTCTTGCGGCAAGCGCTGAGGTAACGGACGCAGACGCGCCCAGTTCTGGGAAGCTTTCGTACATTTCTACTCCTTGGTCTATGGACCCTGCTGGGCCCCCTTGTCCTCGAGGCTCAGATCGCCGAAGACACCAAGAAGCGTTTAGACGAATGAAACCTCACGGGGTGCTAATTGCACCCGTGCAACAAGAGTAACACGGATGTTCAACCTTCCCATCCAACTTCGAGCAGAACATCGCCGTTGACTGTTCGCACGTACACCAGCCAGTGGTAATAGCCAAGGTAGGCACGTTCGTCTCGAATCATCTCTTCGGCATAGAGAGTTATTCCCCTCACGTACCTGTCGCTGTGGTTGTAGGCATAGAGAGCCTTCGGCATATTTCCTGGAGCACCCGCCGCTTTCAGATAACGGGCAGCTGCGAAGATCGAGTCGCGCGGGTCGTTGATGTCGCCCTGCCCGTATCTTGCCCATGTGCTTGGGATGAACTGCATGGGCCCCTGTGCGCCCGCAGAGCTGTCTCCGCGGATCCTGCCCATTCTCGTTTCAACCAGGTGGATGGCGGCGAGGTAAACCCATGAAACTCCGAACTCTGCTTCCGCCTCCTTGTAGAAAGTGAGCAGAGCATCACTGGGGGGAGGCTCGATGATCTTCCAATCAGGCAGCTTCTCTGCTGGGCGCGTTAAAGCTCTCAGCTCCGCTCCGGCTTCGATGTTTGCGGCGGCCGTTGCCCTCAGATCCTCGGGGATCTCCTTGAGGGCGGCATCCCTCCATTCCGTCTCCTCGACGAGCTTGCGGTAAGCCGCCTGCTGAACTCTTCCGAGCATGGGAAGTTCACCAGGGTCCGTTGAGGGATTCCTAAGAGCGCGCTCAGCGGTCGTCACATGCATGGCGACCGTCGCCGGGTCGGTGAACGCAGGCATGTCGGCGAAGATCGGACTGGGAGAGGGCGAAGGAGATATTGCAGGGCTGGGAGACGGAGAGGGCCCGGCAACGATTTCAGCTGCAGGTCGCGTGCATGCAACGCCGACTAGAGCGACGAGCGCCGCCAAAGCCACAACAGGTGTTACGCGGATCACTACTTTTTCGTAGTTGTCTTCTTAGCTGTGGTTGTCTTTTTAGCCGTGGTCTTCTTTCGAACCTCTCGGACCGGCATGTCGTGGTCGTGCACATGGGCTTCATCTTGATGCTCTTTTTCGAAGTCCTCGTGCGGATAGTGACTGTGAGTCATCTCACCGTGGTCGTGCTCATGGGTGTGCTGAGATGAAAGATGCTGAAAGTTCCCGTCTTTGTGGTTGTGCGTGACGTGGTAATGAGGATGTGTGTGAACCAACGCCTCGTGATGATGCTCTTCCCAGTTGCCTTCGTTCCTCATCTCTTCAGATGTCATGGCACCTCCTCATATCGAAGTTCTACGCCCCTTATCTTGTCCCTACCCGTCAAGCCGAGGTGGCGAAACCTTTTGCGTCTGTCGGCGACATAGACACGGATCCTTCCACCTCCAGTATCCCGACGCTTTCGGGCGGGAGATTCACGGCAGTTCCGTGAATCTCCAGGGGAGCAGATGACAGTAAGACCGAAGATCCCGTCCCCATCTCGAGATCGATGCTCTGCGAGGAAAAGTTGCATGCGATCGCAACTTTTCCTCGCTGGATGACGATCCATCCCGACTCGCTGTGAAACGTCTTGGTTGAATTCAGATCGTGACTCGCGAGATCTGGAAGCTTCCCCCTTAGTGAAATCAGTGACCGGTGCCACTTGAGCAGATCAAAGTGAGGGTTTTGAAGAGGTTCATCCCAATCGAGCCTCGAGCGTTCGAATGTCGCAGGATCCTGGGGGTCTGGTACCTCATCGGGATCCCAGCCGAACGAGGCGAACTCTTCTCTTCTTCCCCTTCTCACGGCCTCTCCGAGCTCGGGGTCTTCGTGATCGGTGAAGTAAAGAAACGGTGTGGATGCTCCCCACTCCTCCCCCTGAAAAAGCATAGGTACGAATGGCGAAAGCAGCACTACGGCTGCACCGATCTTTAGCCGTTCGTTTCCCATCAAGTGGCTGGTGCGCTCACCCTTGGCGCGATTGCCAACCTGATCGTGGTTTTGGAGATAGACGACGAACCTGCCGCCGTCATCGATCCCGGTCTTGCGACCGTGGTTGCGCTTGCGGAAATTAGAAAAGCGCCCTCTGTACACGTAGGCCTCGCGGATCGAAGCTGCGAGATCTGCCACCGAGCCGAAGTCCTCGTAGTAGCCATCGCGCTCCCCGGAAAGAACGCAATGAAGAGCGTGGTGGAAGTCGTCGCTCCACTGTGCGCTTAGTCCGTATCCCCCTCGGTTTTTCGGCCAGATCAGTCTGGGATCGTTGAGGTCGCTTTCTGCGATGAGGAAGAATCGGCGTCCGACCTCGGACTGTAGGTCGGCCACTCGAAGCTGCAGCTCCTCAAGGAAGTGCAGGGCCGAGCTGTCGAAGATGGCGTGGACTGCGTCGATTCTCAGGCCGTCGAAGTGGTAGTCGCGCAGCCACATCAACCCGTTGTCGATAAAGAAGTCCCTCACCCCGTTGCTGTAAGCATCATCGAAATTGACGGCCTTGCCCCACGGTGTGAGGTAACGGTCGGTGAAGTACGGAGCGAACTGCGACAGGTAATTGCCGTCCGGCCCAAGATGGTTGTAGACCACATCCAACACCACCCCGAGGCCGATGGAATGGCTGGCGTCAACGAGGCGTTTCAAGCCATCCGGTCCTCCGTAGTGGTGATGAGGTGCGTAGATGTCTACTCCGTCGTAGCCCCACCCTCTTTTCCCCGGGAACTCCGCGACCGGCATGAGCTCGATGGCCCCAACGCCGAGATCGACCAGATGCGGGAGCTTTTCTATGGCGCCGTCAAAGGTTCCTTCTGGGCTGAACGTACCGATGTGGAGTTCGTACAACACCGACGTGGAAAGATCCAAGCCCCCCCAATCCTCATCGCTCCACTGGAAATCTCCGTGATCGACAATCCGCGACGGGCCGTGAACGCCTTCTGGCTGATGATTGGAGCGGGGGTCGGGAACCTCCAGGCCGTCGATGACGAAGTAGTAGTCGTCGCCCGGGCCCAAAGCGGAGTCTTTGAAGCTAAACCACTCCCCGTCCTTTTCCATCGGATGGGTGCGTCCGGAGATTCGGACTTCCAATGAGGATCGCTCGGGGGCCCAGACCCGCAGTTCACCCATCGGATCTGACCAGGACGCTCATGGGGGAGGGCAGCAAGAACTGTGGAGTGACCACGCCGCCTCCGGAGTACTGCGCGGAGCTGAAGAGATCCTGCCATGTTCCTTCAGGCAGTGAGATCTCCGTTTCGCTCCAAGCCGGTGAAAGGCGCAACGGGAAGCGCGGGATTACGACTGCGACAGAGCCGTTCCGCAGATATCCAACGACCCCCCCGGCGTCGGGCCCTCCGATCTCCAAAGGCTCGTACCCGGCGTCTGCGAAAACTTCGGGGCGATCATTTCTCAGTGTCAGGAGATGGTGAATCAGCCAGAGCTTCGGCGCTCCGGATTGTTGGTTCTCCCAAGCCTTCGAGAATGGCTGATCGATGACTTCGCTCAATAACCGGCTGCGCAATGCGTAATCAACTGGCCTCCGGTTATCGGGATCGACAAGGCTCAAGTCCCAAAGCTCGCAGCCCTGATAGAAGTCGGGAACTCCTGGAGCAGTGAGTTTGACGATCGTTTGCCCCAAAGAAATCACTCTTGCAGGCTCGATCAAGGGATCGACGAAAGCTTCTAGGTCAGAGGTGAACCCGGAGTCCGACAGGACGCCTGCGATGAAACTCTCCAGTGCTGATTCATAAGGTTCGTTGGGAGATATCCACGAGGTATGAATCTTCGCTTCCCGCGCGGCCTTGATCGCGTAGGCGATTGCTCGATCCTCATCCAGCGGATGGGCGCCAACGAGAGTCTGGTAAAGCAGGTACTCGGCGTTCCTGTCAGGGGAGTTTCCGAGCCAGTGCTTATCGTTGGTCTTTGACCATCTCTCCACCCTATCGACCCACTTTTCAGGGATCTGCGACAGCAGGCTGATCCGCGCTCTTACGTCTTCGCTTCGTTTGGTGTCGTGTGTGGAAGTTGCCAGCATCGATGAAGGATGTTCTTCCGCCCGTTCGATCATCGACTCGTGAAAGTGATGGGCTTCAATCCCGAACGTGCCGGGGGCCCCACCTACTTCGTTCAAGGAAGTGAGCCGGTTGTAGAGGTAGAAAGCAGTATCCTCGGCCCCCTTTGCCATAACCGAGCCGGTCAGCTGTTGCAGCTGAAAGATGAACTCGGCCTCTTCAGGCCCGTGAATCTGAAGTGTCAGGATGTTGTTTACGAACCCAAATAGATCGGCGTCGATGTCCTCTCTGAATCTCCGCGCTTGGTCGATGGCGAGGTTGATCTGACGCCGATCTTCATCGTCGATCCTGGATTCTGCGGGCTGAACGTATGTGCGGTAGACCCTGAGGCAGGCGATCATCTCTCGCAGCGCCTCATGAATCTCGTGCCGGGTGTAATCGCGATAACGTCGATGCTTCTCGCAGATTCGCATCAGCAGTGCGGTCAGACGATTGATATCGGAGGCTAATACCTCCCGCATCACGAGATGCTTCATCTCATAGACAACGTCGTCGTAAGAGTCCTTGAGGCCGGTGAATCTCTCGTAAAAATCACTGAGTGGTTTCTCTCCGTCTGGATCGACGAAGAGCTTTCCTACTAGGTTCAGGAAGTCGTACCCCGTCGTTCCTTGTACCGGCCAATCAGGCCGAAGCTGTTCACCCTCCTCGAGGATCTTCTCAGCGACGATCCAAGCGTGCGGAGCCCGGTCCCGCAGCCGCTCGAAGTACCGACGCGGATCTCGCAGCCCGTCGGGGTGATCGACACGAAGCCCAGATACATGACCAGACTCGACCCAGCTGAGTATCAGTGAATGAGTAGCTTCAAAAACTTCTTGGTCCTCGACTCGTACCCCGATGAGGGTATCGATGTCAAAGAATCGCCGGTAGTCGAGCTCACGACCTCCAGTTCTCCAAAAGGCCAGACGATAGTTCTGTCTCTCGAGAAGGCCATCGAGCAAGTCGGGATCCTGGTTGTATGAGGAAACCACCTCGTCGATCGCCTTGGCCGTTTGCGAGTCTGCTTCGATTAATGACGCGAGTCTGTCGCGCAGAACCTCCTTGTCGCGATGACGTTCCCGGATACTCTCGCGATCGGTGACGTCAGCGGGCGGAAGCCGGCCCATTGCAGCCGCGATGCTCTCGAGGTCAGGAGACTCGCAGAGCCGAGCAGCTTTCTCCAGGATCTCATGGAGAGTACGAGGGGAAATGGGGAACTCATGGTCGTGGTAACGGATCAGAAAGCTTGCTGCCTCGCGAGACAAGTTGAACTCGCCTGCTTCGAGGACTCGGCCGTAGTGATCCCCGAGGACCGGAAGAAGAACGGTGTTGCGAAGCTTGTTCTCAGGAGGATCCCAATCGACGTCAAAGAAGGAAGCGAATTGGCTGGAAGGGCCGTTTTCGAGGATGTCCCACCACCATGCATTTCGTTTTTCTGCGATCGACATATGGTTTGGAACGATGTCGACAACGGTGCCGAGGCCGTGCCGGCGAATCGCCGCATGCAGGGCTGCGTGATCCTCCTTGCCGCCCAGCTCATCGTTCAACCTGGTCGGATCAACGACGTCATAGCCGTGAGAGCTTCCAGAACCGGCTTGAAGGTGGGGTGAAAGGTAGACGTGGCTGATCCCCAGTTCCGCCAGATAATCGATCACGGCGGCCGCGTCCTTGAACCCGAACTCCGGCCGGAGCTGGAGACGGTAAGTTGCTCTTGGCGAAGCTACCTGACTCATCCTTGCTGATCGGCGCGTAACAGAGCTACAACCGATCGATTCGTGAGAGTCAATTGTTCCCCGGCCGAATAGGTCCTGCGCTCTTCTTCGGGAACGAAGGAAGGTGTTTTAGCCGTGTTGAGAATCTCCTCCCAGCGCTCTCCCCAACGTCCCTTGGGCAGAGTGAAATCTAGTTCCTGCTCACTGGCATTGAAAAGCAGGTAAAAACTTTCATCCGTTATGGGCTGGCCGCGCGGGTCTGGCGATGGGATTGCCTCCCCATTCAGAAAGACGCCAATCGACTTGGCATATCCCTCCTCCCAATCCTGCTCACTCATAAGTTCGCCGTCGGGCTTGAACCAGCCGATGTCGGCTAGGTCGGTCGCGCGAATCGGCTGGCCCATGAAGAAGCGTCTTCGCCGGAACACGGGGTGGACTTTGCGGAAATGGATGAGCTCCGAGGTGAACTCGAGCAGCTCCTTGTTCTTCTCGGCAAGGCTCCAGTCGTACCAGGAGATTTCGTTGTCCTGGCAGTAAGCGTTGTTATTGCCCCATTGCGTTCTCCCGAACTCGTCCCCACCAAGCAACATGGGTATGCCCTGAGACAGGAAAAGCGTCGTCAGCATGTTGCGCATCTGACGCGACCTCATGGCCACAATGCCGGGGTCGTCAGTTGGACCCTCTACCCCATGGTTCCAGGAGCGGTTGTGATCATCTCCGTCGGTGTTGTCGTCGCGATTGGCTTCGTTGTGCTTCTCGTTGTAACTGACCAGGTCATTCAGGGTAAAGCCATCATGCGCCGTGATGAAATTGATGCTCGCGTATGGACGGCGTCCGCTGGTCTCATATAGGTCGGAGCTTCCTGTAAACCGATAGGCAAATTCTGCGAGAGTTCCTCCTTCGCCTCTCCAGTAATCCCTGATGGTGTCGCGATACTGGCCGTTCCATTCCGACCAAAGCGTCGGGAAGTTACCAACCTGATAGCCGCCCTCACCGACGTCCCAGGGCTCTGCAATGAGTTTCACCTGGCTCAACACGGGATCCTGCTGGATGATGTCGAAGAAAGCAGAGAGCCGGTCTACGTCATGGAGTTCGCGCGCCAGAGTCGCTGCCAGATCGAAGCGGAAGCCATCTACATGCATTTCCAGAACCCAGTAACGAAGGCTGTCCATGATGAGCTGCAAGACATGAGGGTGCCGCATGTTCATGCTGTTGCCGGTGCCTGTGTAATCGACGTAGTGCCTCGGTTCCTCTGCTGAGACCCGGTAGTAGGCGAGATTGTCGATTCCACGGAAACACAACATCGGGCCGAGGTGATTGCCCTCCCCTGTGTGGTTGTAGACCACGTCGAGGATGACTTCGATCCCAGACTGGTGAAGAGTTCTCACCATCTGCTTGAACTCCTGAACCTGCTGTCCGGAGACCCCCGAAGATGTGTATTCGCTGTGGGGGGCGAAGTAGGCGATCGAGTTATAACCCCAGTAGTTGCTCAGGCCTCGCTCGTGAAGAAAGTGGTCGTGAACGAAGTGATGAACCGGGAGCAGTTCTATCGCAGTGACCCCCAGGTCTTTCAGATGGGCAATTACCGAGGGCTCCATGACTCCGGCATAGGTGCCTCTCAGCTCCGGGGGAACGTCGGGATTCGAGATCGTAAGGCCCTTGACGTGCGTTTCGTAGATGATCGTTTCGTGCCACGGCGTATTGGGGGACCGGTCGTTGGCCCAGTCAAAGAAAGGACTGACGACTACGCACTTGGGGACGTAGCGGGAGCTGTTCTTACGATCGACGGCAAGATCCTGCTTCTCGCTGCCAACTTTGTAAGGAAAAACCGCCGGGTCCCAGTCGACGATCCCGTCGAGGGCCTTCGCGTATGGATCGTGGAGAAGCTTGGATGCATTGCCACGTTGACCACGCTCGGGCCGATAGGGGCTGTGGACACGGTAGCCATAGCGCTGCCCGGGGCCGACCCCGTGGAGGTACCCATGCCAGATGTAGCCGGTGAACTCCGGGAGCTCGATTCGCTCCTCCTTGCCGGCGTCGTCGAAGAGGCACAGCTCGACTTTCTCGGCTGCTTCGGAGAAGAGGGAGAAGTTGGTTCCCGTCCCGTCCCAGGTGGCGCCGAGCGGGTAGGGGTTTCCGGGCCAGCAATCCACAGGGCGAAAGAGTACCCGCAATGCCGGGGAGATATGTTTGCGAGGTGCAAGAAAACCAGCCTGTTGTAATCGAAGCCGGTGCTGTTCGGTTGGAGGGCGACCTCAGCGTCCCCGCCCAAGCCACGGGGGTCGTGCTGTTTGCTCACGGCAGTGGGAGCAGCCGGTTCAGCCCCCGCAACCGCTCCGTCGCCTCGGACCTTCAGCAGGCGGGGCTGGGTACGTTGCTCATTGACCTGTTGACGGCCGAGGAGGAGGTTGAGGATGAAAAAACCCGGGATCTCCGCTTCGACATCGACCTCCTGGCGGGTCGAGTGGTTCACGCTACTCGCTGGCTCTCCACGGCATCCGAGACCGCAACGCTGCCGGTGGGACACTTCGGAGCCAGCACGGGGGCGGGCGCGGCGCTGGTAGCTGCGGCTCAGACTCCAGATCGGGTCAAGGCAGTTGTTTCGAGAGGAGGAAGGCCCGATCTAGCGGGTGAGCTCCTTGCGAAAGTCAAAGCTCCCACGATGTTGATCGTCGGATCTAATGACGCACAGGTCATTGTCTTGAATCGTCAGGCGTTCGAGCAGCTTCGTTGCGATAAAGAGTTGAAATTGGTGGAAGGCGCCTCGCACCTCTTCGAGGAGCCAGGAACTCTGGATCAGGTTGCGCAGATGGCGGCAGAATGGTTCGGCCGATACCTGCGTTAGGGGCGTCTCTCCGAAAGAACTTGGGCGATCGCTGCCGGAAGGTCGCGCGCGAAGAGTTCCTCGAGGGGGACCGGCAGCGCAAGAGACCAATTCTCGCTGCGCGTGCTACCCGGCAGGTTGGGGCGCTCCTCGACCATGAGAGCGTCGTCCAAGCTTGCAAAGACCACCGCGGAAGCGGCGTTGCCGAGCCTGTCGTGGATCGCAAGGATGGCATCCTCTTCGACGTCTTCCCGGTTGGTTCCGCCGGCCATTTCCCGAACTCGTTTGGTCAGTGCCTGGATTGATTCTTCGTTGGGCTCCATCTCCAGTTCCTTCTGAAGCCGCAAATCTTCTCCACTCAGAAGCCCGGCGATGGTTGGAAGGTCGTGAGTTGTCACCGACGCGATCGAGAGCGGTGACCAATCCTTTGGATCTTCCTCCTCGAACCACAGGACCTTCTGGGACAGCATCCTCCTCGCAGCCATCTCTTTCCGCACGGACGGTTCGACGGTCCCCAGATCCTCACCAACGACGATGGAGCGGGCACCCTGGCTCTCTAGAGCGACTATGGAAAGTAGGTCTTGTGCGGGGTATCGCACGTAGGCGCCGTTGTTGGGATCCGTGCCATCTGGGATCCAGAACAACCTAAAGAGGCCCATTACATGGTCGATGCGGAGTCCGGCGGTGTGTTGAAAGGCGGAGCGAACGGTTTGGATGAAGGGTGCGTATGAGATCTCCCGCAGCCTGCCCGGATCCATCGGAGGGAGCCCCCAATTTTGCCCGTGGGAGTTGAACTCGTCGGGAGGTGCTCCGATCGAAGCGCCCCTGACGAAAGTTTCCTGCCACATCCACGCGTCGGCGCCTTGCGGATCGACTCCGATTGCTAAATCTCCCACGATAGGCAACACCTCGGAAGCCGCCTGCAGCTGCCGGCTCAATTGCTCCTGGATCCACAGATGAAATCGGAACCTGTCCTTCGCATCTCTTTTCAGATCCGCGATGGCATCCGGCTTTCGATGAGCAAGTCCAGACGGCCATTTGGTCTTGTCCGACCCATACCGTTCTGCAGCGACGCAAAATGCTGCGTACTGACCAACGGTCTCGTCCTCCTCGATGGATCCGCGCGAATCCGCAGATGCTCCCGATTCCCAGATGTGCTCGAGCGCCTCCATCTTCAGGGCGAAGATCGCGTCGCGATCGATGAGCCGCTCGGCATTCAATGCCATGGCCCGTTTCGCTAATTCCTTGGTGGCCCCGATGCTCGCTCCGGGAACTTCCTCGATCCTTAGATAGAGCGGATTCCGGTAGGCGCGGCTGCTCGGATAGTAAGGGCTCGCTTGCTGTTGGGGTACGGGGATCGAAGCGTGCAGTGGGTTGATCATTAGCGTTCCGGCCCCATGGCTGGAGGCCCACCCTGCCATCTCCCTAAGGTCCGCCAGGTCACCTATGCCCCAGCTCTTCGATGACCTCGCGGCGTACAACTGGACGGCCCAGCCCCAGGTTGAAAGGTCGTCAGGCAGATAGCAGTTCCCAGGATCATTGATGGGTTTGGAGGCAGCGGCTGGAGATGAAGCCGGCATCATCTCGAGGATGCGTTCGATCGTTTCGTTCGGAACCTGCCGGGGCCGGCCGGTTTGATCGACGTAGTCCGTAAGAACTCCCTTTGAAGCGGCCCGTTTCTTCAGATCGCTAGTCGCCATCGCGCATCATCCTACGGGCGCGCGCCAGAGTATTCTTCGCCGATGGCAAGCGGGGCCGCGGTTCTCGAGATAGATGGCATCGATGTAAGCGTCAGCAATCCGGACAAGATCTTTTTCGATCAGCTCGGTTTGACCAAGATGGATCTGGTCTCCTACTACCTGTCGGTGATGCCGGGAGTTCTGCGAGGATGCGGAGACCGGCCGACGCTGCTGAAGCGTTATCCCAATGGAGCCGGCGGCGACTTCTTTTATCAGAAGAGGGTGCCGCCATCACGCCCGGAATGGATCGACACCGCAACCGTGACCTTTCCCAGCGGAAGGACCGCCGACTTTCTTCTTCCGACCGGTGGCGCTCACGTTATCTGGGCGATCAACCTCGGTTGCATCGATCTCAACCCATGGCCGGTGCGATCCGCGGACCTCGATCACCCCGACGAGATGAGGCTAGACCTCGACCCCACTCCGGGTGTCCCTTGGTCGGACGTGCGCAGGGTAGCCCTCCTCGTAAAGGAAATGCTCGAGGAGCATGGGCTGATCGGATTTCCGAAGACCTCAGGCAAGAGAGGGATGCACATAAACGTGCGAATCGAGCCTCGCTGGGGATTCAAAGAGGTGAGAAGAGCTGCGCTCGGGCTCGCGCGAGCAATCGAGGAGCGGGAACCAAAAGCTACGACTGCGTGGTGGAAGGAAGAGCGCCACGGTGTCTTCATCGACTACAACCAGAACGCAAGAGACAGAACGGTCGCGTCGGCCTATTCGGTGCGACCTTCCTCAGACGGCCGCGTCTCGACTCCACTTAGGTGGGAAGAGGTTGCCAGGGTAGATCCGGCCAAGCACACGATCACCACTGTCCCGCGTCGATTCAAGAAGAGGGGGGATCCCACCGAGGAGATCGATCGCAAGGCCGGACGGATCGACTCACTCCTGGAACTTGCCGACTCTCAAGAGGAGAAGGGAGCAGCCGATGCTCCCTGGCCCCCGCATCATCCCAAGCAGAAGGGCGAGCCTCCGCGAAGAAGGCCGTCACAGAATCCGCGAACCCCGGCTAAGAAAGGAGCTCGTCGAGGTTCGAAGGGCGAGCAAACTGACTGACGACTTCATCTGGCTCGGAGGACTCGGCTATCTGGATCAGAGTCCCATGTGATTTCGATGGGCGGAAGAAGGCTTCTTTCCAGTTCGGGTCGTCGAGATGCTTGTCCACGAGCTCGAAACCGAGCGATTCAACGTGTGCGATCGCGGCAACGATGTCGTCGGTCTTGAAAGTGATGTGATGAAGGCCTTCGCCGCGCTCTCGGAGAAATTTGCTCAAGAATCCATCCCCAAGTGGCTCGAGCAGCTCGATCTTTCCTCCTGGATAATTGAGCTGGAACCAGCGCCAGGTATCGCCCTGTTCCTCTCCACCCATTAGAAACTCGCCGCCGAGGGCATCCCTGAACAAACGTAGAGCGGGCTTGATGGAGTTGACGGCAACGGCGACGTGGTCCAACTGGAACTTGGGCATCTTCTTATCCTCCGATCTGGCGGTCATGGCAGTGTTCTTATAAAGAGGCGATCTTTTCAAGAGAGAAGGGCGCTGGCGGACTCAGCTGATCGTAAGTGCATTCCTTTGGAGACTTGTCCGGTCTCCACCGTCGAAAAGAAGCTCCGTGCCGGAACCTGTCGCCCTGCATGTGATCGAATGCGACTTCGCAGACGAGCTTGGGCTTCACTGAGACCCACGAGGTATCCCTCGTCCCGGTCCACCGGCTAAATCCCCCTGGACTTCTTCCTTCGCCGAAGCTCGGTCCCCCTTCAATAGGTTTCAGTTTTTCTAACAGTTCGATGCGCTCCTTCGCCCGAAAGGAGGAGGTGTGTCCGACGTAATGCAGGGTTTTCCCTTCGTACAGGCCGAGCAGCAGCGATCCAACCGACTTCCCGTCTCCTGCGATTCGATACCCTCCGATCACGCAGTCGATGGTTCTCGTATGTTTGATCTTAAGCATCACTCTCTTTCCGGGGACGTACTGCAGATCGGAACTCTTCGCGATGATGCCGTCGAGCCCTGCACCCTCGAAACGTTCGAACCATTGCTCGGCCTTCCTCACGCTGGCCGTCTGGGGAGTGATCAGTACGCGCTTGGTTTTCTTCATCTTTTGCTCCAAGGCTTTTCGGCGCTCCACCAGGGGGCTCCGGCGCATATCGATTTCACCAATGGCCAGAAGATCGAACGCAACAAATGAGGCAGGCGTCTGCTCGGCCAGCATTTCCACACGCGAAGCCGCCGGGTGCAGGCGGAGCTGAAGCGAATCGAAGTCGAGGCCGTCGTCGGTGGCGATCACGATCTCTCCATCGACCACGCTCTTGGCCGGCATGGACTTCTGAAACAAACCGACCAGTTCAGGGAAATATCTCTCTAGGGCTAATTTGTTTCTGCTCCCGATATGGATCCGGTCGCCATCCCGGTAAACGATTGCCCGAAAACCGTCCCACTTGGGTTCGTATAGCCATCCCTCGCCCCGCGGGAATTCTTTCGACAGCTTGGCCAGCATCGGCTCGATAGGGGGCGGAATAGGGAATGCCATGACGTTATGATGCCTGACATGCTGGAGGTGGGAACAGAGGCTCCTTCGTTCACGGCGCTCGACCAGGACGGGCAAGAAGTTTCCCTGGACGACTACCGCGGGAAATGGGTGCTTCAGTGGTGGTATGTCAAAGCCAGCACCCCCGGCTGAACTATCGAGGGGAGGGCGCTCCGGGAACGAGCGCCGAAATTCGACAGCGCCGGCTGCGTGATCCTTGGGATCTCTTACGACTCCGTGGAGGAGAACAAATCCTTTGCCGAGGCCGAGGGATTCCCGTTCAAGCTGCTATCTGATCCCGACCGATCGGTCGGCGAGCTATACGGCACGAAACGACCCGACGACCACGAATACGCGATGGCACCGAGGCGGTTTTCCTACCTGATCGACCCCGACGGCAAGATAGCCAAGGCCTACGTCGTCAAAGACGTGGTCGCGCACGCGGACGAGGTTCTAGCCGATCTAAATGAGCTGCTCAGGAGTTAGTTATACGGGCTGTTGATGAGCAATGACGACTCTTCGATAGATCTACAGAGGCCGCTCTCTCGGCGGAAAAAAATTGTTTTGTTCGTCCTCCTTCTTTTAGTGCTGGCCTTAAGCGCTCGCTTTCTAGGAGCGTTTTGGATCCCGGCCAATTCCCAGGCGGCAGACGCGTGTCAGAAGTTCATCCAAACTATTAGGGATTTCGACACCGGCCAGGTTAGGGCAGGGGCAGAGCTGGAGGACGCTCTCGGGGCTTCTCTAGATCACGCGAAGCTGGCGCATTTCCTCCACCCAAGATGGTGGTCCCTCAAAAACTCATTAGCTTCCCTCAAGGGTGCCGCAAGAAGCGGGGCACTCCCGGGGGACGCATTCCACGGGGATGCACTTATTGTGGCGAGGGCGTGTAGCGAAACTGGCCGCACCTATTCTGACCCATTGCCCCCGCACTCAGGAATACCGACCACTCGCTCCCCCTCAGGTCCAGTGGGCTCGCTTACCACCGAAAAGCGTGTCTACGAGCCGGGCGACGTCGTAGAAGTCAAGCTTCGCAACATGTTCGTGCGACGGCTGGGATCCAACCTCTGCTTCGCCAGGCTTGAAGTTGAAGATCGCGACTCATGGCGTCATATTCCACATCTCGGTCCGAACGAGGCGTGCACCAGCGAGCTCCGAATCATTCTTCCGGGAGCTTCGATGCAAGGACAAATGACCCTGCCCGGAGATGTCAGGAGCGGGATATATCGCCTCAGCCTTGACGTCGAGGTGGGTGGTGATCGCAGAACGATCACGAGTGAGACCTTCAGGGTTGAGGGCTAGCGACTGACGGAGTATCTATCGGTGGAGCTAGGTCCCCTTGGGGGCGGGAGGAACCTTTTCCTGCCTCTCTCCGACTTGCCCTGTAACGTCGATCACTTGCTCGCTCGAGCCGTTGCCAGAGACCTTCTCCTTGATCGTCGAGATCTGCTCTCTCGCCTGCCAACGACGGCGGGGATTGGAGAAATACTTCACCCCTGCAAATACTCCCCCTGCCAGGGCGGTGAGTCCGAGAACTCTAGGAAAAACTGAAGTCTTCTTGGCAGCAGCGCGCCGGTTCTTGATCTTTCGCCTGGCCACCTCAGCTCCAGCGAGGATGAACGGGGTTTTCTTGGTGATCAATCGCATAATGCATCCCTCCTGAGGGCTCGATAGGGTGTCTTTAAAGTCGTACCCTTCGACCGTTCTACCAAACGCAAGGTAAAACGACCAGCGGCACTTTGAGGAGGTAGGAATATGGGCGAAATCGTCGAATTCGAGAGCAACGGTAAGACCGCCGAGGGGTATCTGGCGTTGCCCGACGGACGGGGCCCCGGGGTCATCGTGATTCAGGAATGGTGGGGGCTCGTCGGGCACATCAGGGAGGTGGCGGATCGTTTTGCTTCCGAAGGGTTCGTCGCACTCGCGCCGGACATGTATCACGGGCAGGAGACCAAAGAGCCCGATGAGGCAGAGAAGATGATGATGGCTCTTGACACCGAGAGGGCGGCCAAAGATCTTTCCGGCGCAGTCGGATATCTGCGTGGCAGGGATGAAGTCAATCCGAAGAAAGTCGGGTCGGTTGGGTTCTGCATGGGCGGCGCGCTCTCCTTGTGGCTGGCCTCGATAGCACCCATCGATGCAGCCGTCATCTACTACGGCGGCCCATTCAAGGTGCAGCCGGATTACTCGAAGGTCACCGGAGCCGTCCTTGGTCATTTTGCGGAGCACGACGAATGGGCGAGTCCCGGGTATGCCGAAGGTCTGTTCAGCGATTTGAAATCTGCCGGAGTGACCGCCGATCACCATGTTTACGCGGGTGCCACGCATGCATTCTTCAACGACACGAGTCCGCAGGAGAACCCGAAGAGAGTGGGATCCCATGACGAGCAGGCAGCACAAAAGTCGTGGGAGCGAACCGTGGAGTTCTTCAGAAAACATCTTGCGTGATAGCCCGCGTCTTCCGGGCAAACGATGGTTAAGACGCACCAGCAGCTGATCGCCGCGTCCGTCGAGCAAGTTCGGTCTGCGGCTCTCGAGCCGATTGCAACCGGCTTCGCTCAGCCGGCCGAACCTGTCGTCGTCGGGGACTCAATCGAATGGGGCTCGGGGCCGGATCTCGTGGATACGGTGAGCCGCCGAGCCAGGTTCGTACCGGCTGATGGCGGAACGAACATCGAAATGTCAGCTGAGTTCGAGGTGCGAATTCCATACTTCTCGTGGCTGCTGCGTCCCCTTATCGGCTCCGGCGTAAAGACTTCTCTGGAGCACATGGCCGCGGTGATCGAAGCCAGAGCTATGAATGCCCAGGAACCCCGGGCCCGCAGACCACTGTGGGCCCCTCCGTCTGCGATGACCAGAGATCAAACAGCGGCGATAGCTGCGATCTGCGCCGTTCTCGCCATAACGACGTACGGGGGTTCTCTGTTCGCGCAGGCCATCAACTACGTCGGAAACGCCTTCGACGCGTCTGACGCGTCTCTTGGTGTGGTCTCCGCGATCACTAGAGTCGGGACTCTGGCTGCGATCGTCGGAAGCGTAGCGGCCGACCGGCGAGGGCGCAGGCAAATACTCATCATCTCCACCGCCGGAGTCTCGGTCGTATCGATTTTCTCTGCTCTCTCTCCGAGTCTTGCGGTCTTCGGTTTCCTGCAGATCCTTTCGAGGGGATTCGTCAACCTCGCCGCGGTAGTGGCTCTGATCGCGGTGGTGGAGGAGTCGCCCGAACGTTCCAGGGCCTATACCCTCGCAGTGTCATCGGTCCTCGGCGCGATCGGTTATGCGCTTGGAGTGATCCTTCTTCCCATCGCGGATTTGGGTGAAGAGGCATGGCGCGTGCTATTTGCTCTTGCAGCCGTCGGACTTCTTCTTCTTCCTGGACTGAGGAGAGCGGTAAGAGAGACACCGCGCTTCGTCGACCTTGGCGATCGGATCCTCAAGTCGAAGGCGACGGAGGTGGTCGATCGCTTGTATGGGGGACGTTTCGCGGCAGTTGCCGCCACCGGCTTTTTGATGAACTTCATGGCGGCGCCCTTCTCGCAATTCATGAACCGGTTTCTTCAAGAGGAGAGGGACTTCTCCGCCTTCGACATCTTTGTTCTGAGAGCCGTGACCCAGGGCGTTCCCGCGGTGATTGCAGTGTGGATAGGGGGAAGGCTTGCCGAGTCTCATGGACGCAAGCCTGTGGCGACGGCTGGGATCCTCGCCACCGCGGCATTCACCGTTGTTTTCTTCATGAGCGGCGGACCCATCTTGTGGCTGGCACTTCTGGTTTCGACTTTTGCCGGGGGACTCTCCGGCCCAGCCCTTGCCACGTTCAACACCGAGCTTTTTCCAACGGAACGACGGGGGACTGCCGGCGCCGGAGTCCTCGGTATGGCTGTAGCAGGCTCGGCCGCCGGCCTCATGGTCGCGGGCTTTCTGTCAGAGCCCCTCGGCTCGATCGGGGCCTCGGTGGCGTTGACCGCGGTCGGCCCGCTCCTGGTGGCGGTCTTTTTAGTCCGGAGACTTCCTGAGGCGATGGGTCTGGACCTCGACCGGATCAGTCCCCCCGAGGTGTGATCAGGATGCCGCTTGTTTCTTCTTTCCGGTAGGGATGGAGGCGAAAGCGGCAGATATGAGCTTCTCCTGTTCCCATTGATGCGCGCTGGCGCTGCCCGTTGCCGGGCTGGCGCTCTCGGTTCTGAACACCCCATTCAATTCGAGGCCTAGCTGATCTTTGAACGCAAGCCGAACGAATCGCCATGCACCCATGTTCTCCGGCTCTTCCTGCACCCACAAGCTGTCGGCGTTCGGATGCGACTCCACAATCGTTTTGATCTCTCCTGTCGGGAATGGATATAGCTGCTCGACCCTCACGAGCCCCACGTCGCCGAGCCCCGCGTCGTCGCGATGCTTGAGGAGGTCGTAATAGATCTTGCCGGAGCAAAAGATGAGGCGATTGACGCCACCTGCATCCAGTGGATCTTCGAGCAACGGTCGAAAGGTTCCGCTAGATAACTCGGCAGCGGTGCTTCTGGCCGCAGGCAGCCGCAGGAATGACTTTGGAGTTAGGACGATGAGTGGCCGCCTTTGATCCCCCTGATGGGCTTGGCGTCTCAGCAGGTGGAAATACTGGGCCGGTGTGGACGGGACGGTCACCTGAATGTTCTCTTCGGCGGCTAGCTGAAGGAAGCGCTCCAACCGCCCACTGGAATGCTCCGGCCCCTGACCTTCGTAACCATGGGGAAGCAGCATCACGAGCCCACTCTTCTGGGCCCACTTGTCTTCGGCCGCGCTGATGAATTGGTCGATGATCACCTGGGCCCCATTCACGAAGTCACCGAACTGGGCCTCCCACATCACGAGCGCGTCTGGGTTCCCGACCGAATAGCCATACTCGAATCCAACCGCGGCGAACTCCGACAGCAGGCTGTCGATGACGAAGAATTTCGCCTGGTCTTCTCTCAGATTCTGCAGCGGGACGTATTCCTCTCCGGTGCTTTGATCGACCAGCGTTGAATGCCTCTGACTGAATGTCCCCCTTCTGGTGTCCTGCCCTGAGAGCCGCACGATGACCCCGTCCAGAAGGATGCTGCCGATCGACAGGGTTTCGCCGAGCGACCAGTCGATTGCGTCTGCAGCGAGCGCCTTCTTCCTTTCATCCAACCACTTGGCAAGCTTCGGGTGAATGTCGAAGTCATCTGGAACCGTGGTTATCCCGGTGAGAATGTCGTCGAGTACCTCGCGAGAGACCGCGGTGTCGATGGTTGGCGGCGGAACAGGTTTGAGAAACTTCCCGGTCTTGCCTGGTTCACCGGCTTCTTTCGTTTCGTCGAAGGCGCGTTGCAGCTGAGATCGGAATTCCTCGAGCAATTCCTCTGCTTCGTCGACCGGCAAGTCCCCCCGGTTAACCAGAGCTTCGGTGTACAGCTTTC
>JAHWKU010000014.1 GCA_019347715.1 Actinomycetota bacterium
CGACCCTGATAGCAAACGCAACCTATGTGGTGCGGGTCAGCCCCGCAATCGTTTTAGCCGGATGCTTGAGTCGTCTCGGCCGCTTCGCCTTTTCCGTTGTCCTGAATCTCGACAACCTTGGCCTGGTTGGGATCGATCCTGATGCCGGGGCCCATGGTTGAAGAGAGAGCGACCGACTTTAGATATTTGCCCTTGGCGGCCGACGGCCGGACTCGAAGGATCTCGTCTACCACCGCGCGATAGTTGTCGGTCAGCGCCTCGATGGGGAAGGAAGCCTTCCCAATGACGGTGTTGATGTTCGGCTGTTTGCCATCGGTCTTGTATTCGATCTTTCCTGCCTTTACTTCCTTCACGGCCTTGGCGACGTCTGCGGTAACGGTGCCTGCTTTCGGATTGGGCATGAGGTTTCGGGGGCCGAGGAGCTTCCCGAGCTTCCCGACGACAGGCATCATGTCGGGAGTTGCAATCGCAACGTCGAACTCGAACCAGCCTTTTTGGATCTTCTCGGCCAGGTCTTCTGCTCCGACCTCGTCCGCTCCGGCTTCCTTGGCTTCTCTGGCTTTGTCGGCCTGAGCGAACACCACGACCTTGACATCCTTGCCGGTCCCCGACGGAAGGCTCACGGTGCCTCTTATCTGTTGATCGGCCTTGCGAACGTCGAGACCTAGACGGAAGTTGAGCTCGATCGACTCGTCGAACTTGGCTTTGGCCATCTCTTTGACGAGTCTCAAAGCTTCGCCCGGTGGATAGAGCTGGTCTCTATCGAAATTTTCGAGCGCTTCAGTGAATCTCTTTCCTCTTGCCATCTTCTACCTCCTGTGGTCCGTGCGACCTATCGGTCTCCCACGATTGACGCTACTGAACTTGGATGCCCATCGACCGGGCGGTGCCCTCAACGATCTTCATTGCCTGATCTATGTCGTTAGCGTTCAGATCGGGCATTTTTCTCTCCGCGATCTGACGGACCTGGTCCCTCGTTACCTTGCCGACCTTGTCGCGGTTGGGCTCGGCGGAACCTTTCTCCAATCCCGCAGCCTCCTTGAGAAGAACGGAAGCGGGTGGAGTCTTCAGAATGAAATCGAAACTGCGGTCCTCGTAAATGGTGATTGCGACCGGAACTATGGTCCCCTGCTGGCTGCCGGTCTGCTCGTTATAGGACTTGCAGAAGTCCATGATGTTCACGCCGTGAGGACCGAGCGCGGTCCCAACGGGCGGAGCAGGCGTGGCCTGACCCGCAGGGATCTGAAGTTTCACCAGTGCGAGTATCTTCTTCTTCTTTGCGCTTCTCTGTGCCATCTCTTTCCTTTGCGTTTTAGAGCTTCGCGACTTGCTCGAAGGACAGCTCGATCGGTGTTTCTCTTCCAAAGATATTAACGAGCACTTTGAGCTTTGACTGATCCACGTTGATCTCGGAGATCGTTCCGGTGAAATTAGCGAATGGCCCGGTTACCACCCGAACGCTCTCTCCCTCCTCGAATTCCAAGCGGGGCTTGACCTTCTCTACCGGTTTCGGCTGGAGAATCTTGTCGACATCTGTAGAGGCAAGAGGCGTTGGCCTTCCTCCCGCGGGGCCTACGAACCCGGTCACTGCAGGAGTATTGCGAACCGCGTACCAGGAATCGTCTTCGAGATACATCCGCACCAACAAATAGCCGGGAAAGACTTTCTTCTCAACGACCTGCTTCTTGCCGCCCTTGAACTCCATCACATCTTCTACGGGGATAACCACTTCGAAGATCCTGTCCTCCATGTTCATGGAGTGGATTCTCGTTTCTAGATTCAGCTTCACTTTGTTCTCGTAGCCGGCATAGGTGTGAACGACATACCAGTCGCCGGGCCGGTCACCCGCGGGGACGTAGGAGTCTTCCTCTTCCTCCTGAGTTTCCTCGGCGACTGCCGATGCCGACCCGTTGGTGGAAGGAATCTCCGCCGCTTCTGTTTCGACCGCCGCCTCTGTTTCGGTCGCCTCTTCGGTGACCCCTGTTTCTTCGGTTTCGGCTAGTTCGGTGCTGTCTGGAACAGCAAGGTTCTCGGCTTCGGTTTCGGCTAGTTCGGTGCTGTCTGGAACAGCAAGGTTCTCGGCTTCGGTCTCGGTTACCTCCGGCATGCCTGGAGTCGCCGGGGCCTCGACGTCTTCGGCGACGTGCATGGCCTCCACTTCGACGGGAGCACTTTCCGGTTCCTCAACTCGGCCCATAAGGGGCTGCTCTTCCCCAGACACTTCATCCACCTCAGCAGTGGCGAGTTCTTGCTCGGTGTCGGAAGGGGTGACCTGATCGGTCGGAGATGGCTCCGTTTCCTCTGGCAGTTCCTGAGGCATGGGCGAAGCGTCCTCTTCTGACGTCATCAACTCAGTTTCGGTTGCGGCGGGCGCTTCCGAGGAGGGATTCTCGTCGGTTTTTGGATCTTCCATTTCTGCCACTCGTTACCCTCCCCTTCGAAGGAGCCAAAGGACACCTCTGGCAAACACATAGTCCATGCCGGCAATGATGATCATGAAGAAAGCCACAGAGATAAGGACGACCACCGTATAAGTCATGACTTCTGGCCGGGTCGGCCACGCAACTCGCGCGAGCTCCGCGCGAACTTCCTTTAGAAACTGGAGCGGCTTCGTACGCTGTTTCTTCTGCACCGGCCTGCGAAGCCGGTCGGCTGCGCCTTCGCGCTTGGCCATCATCCTCTTCATTTCGCGGTTCATGCCCTGCCCTGCTGCTGCAGAGCCCTTCCCAGAGGAAGGGTCTTCCTCTCCTCCTCGTTTTCTGAAGATCGCCATTCACCTGCTCCTGCTCATGCTTCGCCAATCTTGTGTTTTGCTGGGGGCCTTAAAAAGGCTTCTCCTCTGGCAGGCCCGGAGGGATTCGAACCCCCAACCCCCGGTTTTGGAGACCGGTGCGCTGCCAATTGCGCCACGGGCCTACGGCTCTTCTTTTTTGGCCCGCTCGACCCCGAGAGTATAGGCGGAAAAGACTCCGGCGGGCGAGATGACCGAATACCGATAATAGTCTGACGTCTAACGCAAGAGGCGCCCCATAGGGGCGCCTCTCTCTCGCTTTTGGGTCGGTTAGGCAGCTTTGCCTCCGAAGCGCTTCCACGCCTCGTGGAGGAATCCAGCGATAACGACTGCGGTTCCGAGTGTGAAAACGGCCTTGGTTACATCAGCGGTGAGCGAGGTGTACAGGTAATAAGCGGCAATACCACCTACTACTCCGAATATCGCATCCCACAGGATGTTCGACTCCTTCAAAAACAGAGCCTTGACCAAGAGACCGCCCACGATACCCATCACTAGGTAAGTGATGATCTCCATGTCTTCTACACCTCCTTCCCGGGAGCACCCCGGCCTCGAGGGCTGGGTCTTCCCGTGTGTTGCGAAGAGATAAGACGGGAGGAGGGCGGGAGAGGTTACACCGAGGGGATTCGAGTGGGCCTCCGCCCACTAAACTGCGGCGGAGATCACCCTTGCCATCTCCTCGCTTGGGTCACGGTTGACACCGAACTTCCGGGCGAAGTAGCTACACACGTTGTCCAAGTCCCGTTGAAGCAACTCCATTGAGTGTGGATTGGAGGCAAGATCGACCGCCTGGGGCACATCGATGATCCAGACCCTTTCCTCCCAGACGAGAACGTTGTAAGCAGACAGGTCTCCGTGGACGTAACCCTCCGCCGCAATCAAGATCACGTTGTCGAAAATCTGATCGAGTAAAGACTCCGCCTGGGAGATCGTAGGCCGGAAGTCCACTAGTCTGGGGGCCGCTCTGGTTTCGTCGCCTATGTATTGCATAAGGAAGCTGGAGCCAAGCTCCTCGACCGGGTAAGGAACCGAAACGCCTGCCGCCCACAAGGTTCTCAAGATCTCGAACTCGACTCCCTGCCATTGACCCGCTCTGAGCTGTCTCCCGAACTCGCTTTTTCGTGCGACCGCCCTGGTCTCCCGCGATTCCCGAAACTTACGACCGTCCCGATACATCTGATCTCTATGAAAGGCCCTTGTGTTCGGATCCTTATAGTCCTTGAGAGCCAAAAAGTGAGACCCACTCGGTGAAGCCCGCTCGACGAGAAAAACGGAACCCTCCTTCCCGCTTTTGATAGTTCCGAGGACTTCATCTCGGTACTCCTCGGTTATGAGCCAATCCGGAACTGGATACTCGGTTCCGAGGACATCGACCAGGCGCGAACTTGACGCGGGAGGTAGGTCATTCTCATCCGGACCGTCTCTTAACGCTCTTCTGTTTTCGATCTCCTGGAGCGAAGGACGATGCTGCGAATCCTCGCGATCCTCGAAGAAAATCTGTCTTCTCGTAGCGCGGACCAAGACATTCCTCCTTGTAAGGCGGACAATTGGGGTTCAAAGAGGCGAGCCCCCGCGATAAACAGAAGGAAAAAGCGACCGGTCGGGTCGGGGATTCTTAAGCGGACGCGGGGGCCGCCTCTAAGGAACATCTCTCACTCATAGGCACCCCCCTTTCGCAAGAACCGGCAAAAGCCGGCAACCAATTGTTACGAGCCATCATGCATGAAACGAAACGCGAGTTCAAGATCCTAAGCTTCGGCCAGAGCCTCACGGAATCTTCTCGTTACGGTTCTGCGACGTCGACGTCGTCCTCTTATGAGAAGAGCCCCGGCGACACCGGCTGCAACAAGCGACCCGGTAACGATCACTTTCGGATCTGCCAGCTTCTCCGCGGTGTTACGTATTGCCTCTCGTCGCGCGGCCTTCTGGACAACAGTCTCGGTGAGGGTGCCGAGCAGCCAAGCAGGAGGTTCGATCATTCTGGCAGGAAGAGTCGCCAGCGCGTCCTTCATCTCACGGAAATGACCAAGCTCGGTCCTGCACTCCGGGCAAGTGGAGAGGTGCATCTCAATGGATTGCGCGCGCGGCCCCCCCGCCTCATCTACATAGGCGGGAAGGTATTCCCGAACCTCACGACAATCCATCATCAGCCTCTTTCTTGCGCCTCTGCCTGCCATGACCGGCAGGCTCGTCCTCGTAAAGGACCTCTTTTAGACGCTGCCTTGCCCGAAAAAGTCTCACCTTTGCGGCACCTTCTGTGATTCCGAGCTGTTTTCCTGCCTCGGCGAGCGAAAGTCCATAGATATCTTTCATTACTACGACCGCCCGATAACCCTCCGGAAGACCCATTAGCGCTGTGTCCAATCTGTCTTTCAAGAGTCTTCCTTCGACTCGGAGTTCGGGATCCGCCGTCTCCGGGGCCGGGAGATCTCCCCAGCTTTCTGCGTCGAGTGACACATTGCGGTCGTGGCGAGACCTCTTGCGCAGCATCGATATCGCAACATTCGAAGTGACCCGATACAGCCAGGTGGAAAACTTTGAGTCCCCACGAAAGCTCCGGATTACTCGAAGGAGTTTCATGTAGGTCTCCTGTGAGACCTCTGCCGCGTCGTCTGGGTTACCGGTCAGGCGTAGCGCAAGTGAGTAAACGTCTTTGTGAGTGAGCCGGATCAGCTCCTCGAAGCCCTGCGGCTCTCCTCGCTTGCAACTCTCGATGACGTCCGCAGGAACATCCATCTGCTTACTAGTAGCGGACGACCCCTCCGCCCACGACTATCACCTGGCCGCTAACGTAGTCCGAGTCGCTCGAGGCCAGGAACAGATGCGTCTTCGCGACATCTTCGGGCTGTCCCGGGTAGCCCATCGGGATCATCACCATCGCCATGTTCCGGATTCCTTCAGGGATGCCGATATTCGGATCTTCGGAGGACTCCTTGGCTGCAGTCAGACGAGTTTCGATGAATCCGGGCGCCACTGCGTTGGAGTTGATGTGGAAGCGGCCGAGCTCTATGCAGAGCGTCCGCGTCAGGCCCACGAGCCCCATCTTCGCCGCGGTGTAGTTAGCCTGGCCTGGGTTTCCGGAGAGGGCCGCAGTCGAGGTAGTGAACGTGATCTTGCGGTGATATGCAGGGGCTCCTTGACCTTCCAGCTCTTTCTTCGCCTCCGAGCGCATGTGCTCTACGGCCGCTCGAGTGTTGTTGAAGGCGGTGCGAAGGTTCACGTCGAGGACGAAGTCCCACATCTCGTCGTCCATGTTGTGAAAGGTCTTGTCCCTCGTTATGCCGGCATTGTTTACGAGGATGTCGAGCTTGCCGAATTCCTCGATTGTCTGCGCCACCAGATTGCGAGCCGCATCGAACGTTACGGTGTTGTCGACGTTCAGGATCGCCTTGCCGCCAGCCTTAGTAATTTCTTCGACCGTTTCCTGCGCCGGATCTTTGTCTACATCGTTCACGACAACCGCCGCACCCTCCGACGCGAAGAGTTTGGCCGTAGCAGCACCGATGCCGCGTCCCGACCCCGTAACGATGGCTACTCGGTCGTCCAGTCGTCCCATCAGCGCGTCTCCTTGTGCGAAGTGTGCGAACGGCACCAGCGGCAGTACTTCTTCAGCTCCAGCCGATCCTGGTCGTTCTGCCGGTTCTTGGTCGTGATGTAGTTGCGCCGCTTGCACTCTCCACAGGCGAGGGTCACATGCGGACGCTTATCGGTTGCGCCCATGAATAAGCCGCCTCCTACTTGACGATCTTCGTGACCACACCAGCGCCGACGGTACGTCCGCCTTCACGGATGGCGAAGTTCAGTCCCTCATCCATGGCGATCGGCTGGATCAGCTGGACATTCATGTTGGTGGTGTCTCCCGGCATGACCATCTCCGTACCCTCGGCAAGGTTCACGGCGCCGGTAACATCGGTGGTCCTGAAGTAGAACTGAGGACGATAGTTGTTGAAGAAGGGGGTGTGGCGGCCACCTTCGTCCTTGGACAGAACGTAAACCTGGGCCTCGAAGTCGGTGTGCGGAGTGATCGAACCGGGCTTGGATAGGACCTGGCCTCGCTCGACGTCCTCCTTGTCGATACCGCGCAGCAAGACGCCGATGTTGTCGCCCGCCTGGCCCTCGTCGAGGAGCTTGCGGAACATTTCAACTCCGGTGCATACGGTCTTTGTCGTCTTCTCATGGATACCGACGATCTCGATTTCCTCGCCGACTTTCACCTGGCCCTGCTCCACCCTGCCGGTGACGACGGTGCCGCGACCGGTGATCGAGAACACATCCTCGATCGGCATCAGGAAGGGCTTGTCGATCTCACGAGTTGGCTCGGGGATGTTGGCGTCTACCGCTTCCATCAGCTCGAGGATTTGCTTTACCGCCTCCTCGTCTCCGTCGAGAGCCTTCAGGGCGGAAACCCTAATGACTGGAACGTCGTCGCCGGGAAACTCGTACTTGCTCAGAAGCTCACGCACTTCCAGCTCTACTAGATCCAGCAGCTCAGGGTCGTCGACCATGTCGACTTTGTTGAGGGCAACGACGATGTAGGGCACGCCCACCTGACGAGCAAGCAGAACATGCTCGTGGGTCTGGGGCATGGCACCGTCGGCCGCCGAAACCACGAGGATGGCTCCGTCCATCTGGGCTGCGCCCGTGATCATGTTCTTGATGTAGTCGGCGTGGCCTGGGCAGTCCACGTGAGCGTAGTGACGGTTGTCAGTCTCGTACTCGACGTGGGCAATCGTGATCGTGATGCCTCGGGCCTTTTCTTCAGGGGCTTTATCGATCTGATCGAATGGGGTGAAGTCCGCCAGGCCCCTTTCAGCGAGGACCTTGGTTATGGCAGCGGTCAGCGTGGTCTTCCCATGATCGATGTGACCGATCGTCCCAATGTTCAAGTGCGGCTTAGTCCGCTCGAACTTCTTCTTTCCCATCGCTTTTCATTCCTCCTGATATCTGGTGGTCTCGCGTTAGACCCGTCATTTTCCAGCACTTTTGCGTATGGGAGAAGCCTACACGCTCCCCCTGGCTCCGGTAGCGGCGGGCGGAATCGAACCGCCGACACAGCGATTATGAGCCGCTTGCTCTACCTCTGAGCTACGCCGCCAGATACTACCAATCTTCAGTTGTCTTAGAAGCCGAGCCCCCTCGCGGAATCGAACCGCGGACACCAGCCTTACCATGGCTGTGCTCTGCCGACTGAGCTAAGGGGGCGTCCAGAAGATGATAGCCGCTGGATCTGGGTCCCAAAGTAAAAGGCCCCCGGAATCCGGGGGCCTTTTAAGATCACACCTGAGAGCTAGCTTGACTTCTTTCCGCCTCCGTTGCCGCCTCCGTTGCCGCCTCCGTTGCCGCCGCCTCCACCTCCGGTTGTCGGGGGTGTTCCGGGAGCACACAGCATGACCGGCGAATCGCCGTTGACGGCATAGCTATTCACCAAACTCCACGAGCTGATCATCGACAGGATCTTGGTGATACGAGTACCGTAGCCGACAGGCAGTGGCACGATCCCTTCGATCCCGAGCCCGTGGGTCAGGTTCCCCGCAGCTTTGAGATCCTGTATGCGCACCGCGCTGCCGGAGTCGCCGCCTATGAGGGTGCCGGCCCACGTGAAACTGTCGGGATACCAGGCCAGGGTCGCACCGGTCCGGGGAGTTCCCCCGGTGCCCATTGCGACACCGTGCCCGTAGTGGTAAACGGTGTCGCCGAGATCGAAAGTGCTTGGGATCAATTCGCCCTGGAACTTGACGGGGTTTTGTACCGAAACGAGACCCTCTCCCGTGTGGGCCCCACACGGCCCACCGATCGCGGCGATGGTGGGAAAGACCCAAGAGTGCAGCTCCGGCTTTATTTCGACGAGAGCAAAGTCGTTGCCGATTCCCCCATCGTGACTAACGATGGTGCTTCCGATATTGACCAACACTGGATTTCCACTGCCAGGAGCGAGAGTGAGAAGCGTTACCGAGTCGCCGTTCTTGGCGCAGTGTCCGGCCGTACCTATTCCCAAACGCGAACCATTTTGGAAGACGAAATTCATCGTGCACCAAAACGGCGAGATCATCCATGAGCCGGGTCGAATCCCAACTTCCCCGGGAAGAGGCGCGTCGGCGGGAGCTGCAGCCACGCCGTTGGCCGCCAGATGCTGTTCGAGGTCATCGGTGAACCAGTCGGGCGTCGGCTTACTCAGCTCGACGACTTTTCCTTCCGTATCCGGCTCGCTTGGGCCGGCGAAAGCACCCCACGAGAACAGGGTGAGTGAGCAAAGAAGAGCCAAAACCAGTGTGAGATTCCGCCACTTTCTCATTGGTCCTCCGTTCGGATCGAGCACCGCCTAGTCAGGAATGCAAGCAAATCGTACTAATCTCCATGTTACCCAGAGGAGGCAAGTGCACTGCCAAATCCGGAGAAACTTCGTTCGATCATCTCGTCGTTGGCGGTAAGAGATATTCGGAAGTAGCCAGGCTGATCCAGCAGGGCCCCGGGCAGTACGAGGATCCCGTGTTCTGCCAGGCGATAGCAGAACTCCTCGTCGTCTTCCAACGGGGAGCGAACCATGAGGTAAAACGTGCCGTCTGGCTTGTGTAGCTGGTAGCCGAGTTCGCTCAGCCGCTCCACCATCAGGTCGCGACGCTCTTGAAGATGTGCCACGTCGATAGACAAGGTCTCTATCGACGGCAGGGCGTACTGAAGATCCGCATTGGGAAATGCCCAGCCGGTGATGGTCTGAGCCATATACAGCGCTGCTGCGACCGAACCCTTGTCGGCCATATCTGGATTGAGAGCCAGGTAACCGATCCTCTGTCCGGGTGTGAGCAGGGTCTTGCCATAGGTATAGATGAGGATCGAATTCGAATAGAAGAGGGATGGACTTCGGTACTCGATGCCGTCGAAAACGATGTTGCAGTAGGCATCGTCCGACAGCAAATAGATGGTTCGCCCGTTCTTCTCTGAGGCATCCGACAGCAATCCTGAAAGGGCCTGAAGCGTCTGCCTTGGATAGATCTTTCCCGTCGGGTTGTTCGGAGAGTTGACGATGATGGCCCTGGTCTTACTGGTAATGGCTCTCTCGATCGCCTCGAGGTCGAGATCGAAAGTAGTTTTATCCACCCCGACTCTCACCGGCACTCCGCCGGTGGACTTGATCAGCGGGTGATAAAAGAACCAAGGAGGTATTGGGTAGATGACCTCGTCGCCATCATCAACGATGGCTTTAAGGCTCACGGCCAGGCCGGCGAAAGCGCCGTTGGTCATAAGGATGTCCTCATCGGAGAACTTCATCTGGTAACGACGAGACAAACTCTCCGATACGACCGCCAAGGATTCCGGCTCACTCATCTTGTAAGCGAACCAGTCTTTGGATTGAGGAACGGATGCTTTCTGCAGAGCTTCACTGAACTCCGGCAGCGGCATGTCGTGGGGATTGCCAAAGATGAAATCCGATACGCCTTCGGCCCCGCGCCTTGCCATGATCGGAGAGGAGTTGAGAAAGGAGAACAGCTGACGCTGATCGCTCAGCAACTCAGCGATCTTCGCTGAGATGGGGGCCGCGCTCACGTCAACTCCACTCCCGGGTCTTCTCTCAACCTATGCCTTCCACTTCGGAAACGAAGCCTAGCAAAGGACAATCGCGATGCCCTTCAGGCCCGTCCTAGAATTTGGTCCATGACTGCCGAGCCGCTACACGTGCTGTTGTCGCGCGCGTACGTCGCGTTCACGATCGAGTTCGACAATGCTCTTGAGGCAGTGATGCCTCATCGCACGTCGGTGCAGCAGGGCCCCGGGGCGTCGGAGGACCGGCCCTGGCTAGTTTCGGCGGTCATGTGGACGAATCTGCTCCGCTTTGTGGGGGACGGCCTGTCGGTCGCCGAGCTAAACCGGCGGGCGCGCATCCCGAAGGGAGATCACCCTTCGCTTTCCCACGTCCAGTGGTGGCGCTACGTGGACGTCATCCCCGATCCCGCCCAGCCGAAGAAAAAACAGGCGCGAATCGTCACGCCGACGAAGGCTGGCCGCAAGGCGGCGCGGATCTTTCCGCCGCTCTTTCCGGAGATCGAGAAGCGGTGGGAGAAGCGGCATACGAAGAAGAAGGTGGACGCCCTGCGACGCGCGTTGCGCCCCTTTGTCGACAACACCCTGCCTCATGCTTTACCGGTCGTCGCGTACGGCGACGGCATGCGCACCAACGTCGCGCGAGGCGGTGATCCCGAGCCCGCGTCCGACCTGAGCTCGCTTCTCGCGCGGGTATTGATCGCTTTCACGATCGACTATGAGGAGGACTCCGATCTGTCCTTGCCGGTCGCGGCGAACGTGCTGCGGGTGCTCGATGAGGACGGCATCGCCATGCGCGAGATCCCAGCACGCGCGGCAGTGTCGAAAGAGGCCGTGAGTGTTTCAGTTAAGCAGCTCGTGAAAGGCGGTTACGCCAGCGAGCGTGCTCGCATGTTGTTTCTGACCAAAAAGGGCGAGAGAGCGCTCGCTGCCCATACGAAGCGCGTTGCGGATATCGAGAAAGGATGGGAGAAGAAGTACGGGAAGCAAACCGTGGAGGCTTTACGGCGTGGCCTCGACGCGTTTCAGTCGAAGCTAGGAGAGGGTCTGCGGCCCAATGCTGAGGGCTGGCGAGTCCATAAGGTCTACGCGGCGCAGACCGAGGCGATGATCAAGGATCCAAAGAAGGGTTTGCCGCACCATCCGGTGGTCCTACACCGCGGCGGCTACCCGGACGGCTCCTAACCGCGTCACCGCATGCGAACCTTGATTCTGCCCTACATACTGGTCATGTAATTTCTACCCGTGCGTCTTCCTCTGGATCTTCCTCTACTTCCTGGGATCGGTCTCTTCGTTCTTTCGATAGGCTCGCAGCTCCTGGTTAACAGAATCATCCGGCGCATCTCATCCAACCGGCCCCGATTTCGGAGCTATGCCTCTTGGCTCACTAACCTGGGCTGGATCGCGGGACCGCTTGCTGCGGTATGGATCGCCTCGAGTCGCTACGGCTCGGGAGACCCTATTCGGGACTTCGGATTTCTCCCGCGACTATGGGATCTCGTGCTGGTTCCGGCCACAGTGATCGTCGGAGGGACGGTTACCACGCTTGTGGGAAGCGTGGTCAAGCGCCTTGCTCCGACAGATATCCCTTCGGCCCCAAAATCGATCGAGGAAGCCCATCCCCTAACTCTGCCTCCCACTGTTTTCGTCGCAGTCGTGGCCCACCTTACCGAGGAGATCTCCTATCGGGGATTTCTCCAACAGGCGTTCGCTTTTGCTATGCCGGTCCCGTTCGCGGTTTTTATTCAGGCAGTGGCATTTGGACTCGGGCACTCAGGGATCCTGCAAAGGAAAGGCTTCTTGATTCTTCCGACTGTTCAGTCCACCCTCATCGGTTCATCTTTGGGAGGGGCTGTCGCGTTGTCAGGTCGTCTCTTTCCTGCGATTGCGTCTCACGTGATTCTCAACATCCTCGCTCTTGCGGAGCTGAAAAAGCGGGTTGTAACAGACGGCAACCTCGCCTAACGACGAACGTCCTGGCTTGGAGCCCACAGCACAGCTGAAGAATCGGACCCAAGAAGAGTCACCTGCTCGGAAGCTTGTCCTTCAGTGTCGATCCCAAACGGCAATCCATTTGGCGTTGGTTTTATTAGGGACAACTGGGTGGTGGGGGAAGGATTCGAACCTCCGTAGTCAATGACAGCTGGTTTACAGCCAGCCCCGTTTGGCCGCTTCGGTACCCCACCGGTGCACTCGCTAGGATAAAGCGTAGAAGCAACTGGCATTCAATCGGGAGGCATCTTATGGCGCAGTTTTCCTTTGACGTGGTGAGTGAGGTGGACAAGCAGGAGATCACCAACGCCCTCGACCAGGCGCGAAAAGAGGTGAGCACTCGCTTCGATTTCAAGAACACCGGTACCGAGATCAAGCACGATCAGGACGACTCGATCGAGGTGAAGTCCAATTCCGAGGGCCGCGTTCAGGCAGCGGTTGACCTCATAAAGGAGAAGATGGTCCGCAGAAACGTCTCGTTGAAGGCTCTGCAGGAGGGCAAGATAGAACCCGCGGGAGGAAACAACTTCCGGCAGACCATCTCGATCGTGCATGGGATCAATGACGACAAAGCGAGGACAATCAACAAGTTCATCAAAGGATTGGAAGCCAAGGCACAGAGCCAGGTTCAGGGCAATCAGCTGAGGGTTTCATCCAAGTCAAAGAACGACCTTCAAGCGGTGATCCAAGCCCTCAAAGAGGAGGACTTTGGGATTCCACTTCAGTTCACGAATTATCGGTAACTTTGCGTGAGGCAAGATCCCTGGTCAGATCGACCTTCCTGAAGGCGGGTTCCAAGTACTCGACGACCTCCACACCCCAGGAGTCGTCATCTGCGAAGTCGATCGTCCTCCAGTTGCCCTGAGGTAGTAGTTCAGACCTAAGTTTCGGATCCACGATCAGGCGGTCGCCTTCCCTGCTAACCCTGAATTCCTCGAACACTTCCCTGAGCTGCAGGTTTAATCGGGGGACATCCTCGGCAGTCAACCTTCCGGAGATCATCCTCTTTATGGAGTCGAACTGATCCAGCAAGAGATCGATCTCCTCAGTCGATAGGCCGCCCTCGACCTTCGCAAGCTTCTTCTGCAGTCGCTCAAGAGCGGCATTGGCGTGCTCGATGCGAGCACTTAATTCTTCCTCAAGTCGTGAGAATTGCTCAGGTTTGATCCTGGCGTTCTGGTAATCGCTCGAAATGCGATTGAGCGCAGTCACGGCATCCCGTTTCTCTGCGTCAACCTGAGCGATCTCTGACGCGATGATGCTCGCTTCCTGATTGCGAATCGAAAGCAACCGCTCTCTTTCACGACTGATGGTGGTGTGGAGATCGAGCTGATCCACGAAGTTGGAGACGAATGAGTCTCTGACCGCCTCGTCGATCTCATCGCGGAGAATGTGGGGGAGATCACATCTGCCCAACCTTCGACCACGGCAACTGTATCTATGCCTCCCGCGTCGGTCGGTGCGCGTGCCGATGCGCTCTGCGCATTCGTCGCACCACAACAATCCCGAGAGCAGGAACACGGCCGAAGATGAGCGCACTCCCCTCCCGCCCCTTAACCTCCTCCGACCTTTAAGGACCTCTTGCGCCTGTTCCCATCTCTCGACGCTGAGGATCGGCGGCACGTTGAGAGAGGACACCCACTCATGTGGGCAGGACTCCCACACCGCCTGAGCGTCGGGATCTCCTGGGGAGGCGCATGGACAATCCTTGAGCCTCTGCCCTTTGTGGACGGCCAACCCAGCGAGCAGCGGATTCGCTATCAGCGTGCGGATCCCTCCGTCATGCCAGGCGTCCTTTGCCCTCCTCTTGTATGGATGGTTGATGGACCGCTCGACACCCGGAGGGGCTATCCCACGCTCGATCAACCAATCGGCGATCTGCTGGGGAGACCAACCCTTGTCGATGTAAGCCACGAAAATGTCGTTCACGACTTGCGCCGCCACGGGGTCGATCTCGTAGAACTTGATCGTTCGATTTGGGTTGGTAGGCGACTGCCTCCGCTGTCCATCTCTATAGCCGTAGCAGGCCCACGCTCCTTGGTGAACTCCCTTGAGCACGCCCAGCCGCTTGCCGCTGGTGACTCTGTGCGACTTCGTGTCGCTCTCCTCCTTGGCGGCATGACTCTTGATGAGAAGCGACAAATCGTCGGCTAGAAAGTTGCCCGTCGATCTCTCCGCCACCGACTCGACCTCGACCCCCATGCCCCGCAGCCGCCAGATGATCGATAGCGCCGAGTTGTCGTTCTGCTGGCGCGACAGTCGGCTGATCTCCGAGACCACCAGCACGTCGAACCGCTGACCTGCCTCTTTCATCATGCGATCGAACCCAGGGCGGGGAGTGTTCGCCTTCCACCCCGAGGCGGAGTCAGCATAGGTGTGGACGTACGACCATCCCCGTTCCTCGAACAGGCGAAGGGCATCCCGCTCCTGTCTCTCGATGGACGCGCCCTGCTCCTCGGTCGAGCGTCGCGCATAGATGGCCGCTCTCACTAAAAGCTGAAGTCCGGCTTGATCGTGGGATACCGCTCGAACAGATCGTCCATCCACCCCTCCGGATCGGCCTCGATCCTTCGGTACTCCTCGATACGGGCGTCGAGCGTTCGCGCCCTCGCGCCCACCTTCTCTCGGCGTTGCATAAGGTCATTGAATCGCTGCCTGTATTCGGATGCAGCAACATCCCTCCGTTCGCTCTCCGCCTTGAGATCCTGCATCTCCGTCTCTATGGCGTTGTACGCTCGCTTCACTACCCTTATCTCTTCCTCAAGCTCGGCGAAACGCTGAGTTTGCATCTCAGCGATCATCGTCTTCGCCTTATCCTTCGCCCTCTGAATCTCACGCTCCAGCTTGCCGAACTCGTCGGACGACATGACCAAGCGACCCAACTCCTGTTCCGCCTGGGCGATTGTTCTCTTGGGCATCACTCCTCCTTCAACGCGTCGTACTTCTGTCCTGTCTCCTGCTCAACCAACTGCTTCCGCTCGGCTCGCTTCTTGTCGCGATCTTCCAATTGACTCAACCTCAGCTCCGCGTCTTCGGCTGCGGCGTGAACCCTGACCGCGTATTCCGTGGCGATCGTCGAGAAGCGATTGCGCAACTTCTTGCCCTGACTCATTTCACCTCCTCTCCCAGCTCGCTCGTTCTCTGTACGTGAGCGCGCCGTCTTTGTCGATGTAAAAAACCTTTCCGGCGATCTCTAGGTGCACCCGCTTCTTCGGGCCGTTGAAGTTGGCCCTGCTCTGACGGGCGGGCTTCGCGGGACCCTCCTCGGCCATCGATAAAGCCGCCATCCCAATCGCCATCGCCATGTCGTCGTGCTTGTTTCTACCGTGATCGATGCGCCAGCCGTAGCTCGTCTGCTCGGCGTGAAGCTCAAGAAGCTCGCGCTCCAACTCCTTGTCAGGAAACATCCGCAGCTGTCCCGTCTGGATCAGGTGATAGAGATTTGAGGAAAGACGCCCGACCGAGTGAGCGGTGAAGGTGAACTCCTCGATCCTTCCTCCGTACTTCTGGATCGTCGACTGTGCCTGCCACGGATCCATGACGACGCGTCGTGTGGGAAATCGCTTCACCGCGTTGTCTAGCCAATCCTCGACGTGTCGAATCTGCACAGGCGCTCCCCTGCGCCCTTCCCACACCACCAGGTCGTCGAGAACAATCTGACCCTCGCCTGACACTTCCCGGCCACGTGATCGATGAAGCACCGCTGCCGCGGTTCTATCTTTGGTGAGCCCTAAATCGATCCCTATGTAATAGGCGTTGCGAGGATCGCCGATGGGTTGTGGCGAAAGCCTGTCGTCAAAGCAGCGCTTCAGTGCCTCCTTTGTGACGAAGGACCCCGATCCTTCCGTCCATACGTTCTCCACGAACCTTTGGTAAACGTGCGGCGGCAACGTCTCCCTCATTCGCTCAACTTCCTCATCAGTGATCCAGGAAGCCAGCCGACCCGGGGCGATGAAGGCGTAGAAGTCGTCCCGCCGCCTGGCGAGTTCCCTGACCTCCCAGCAGATCGACTCCTTGTCGAAGCCAGCCGTGGTCGTGAGAACGCCCCGCCAGTTCGGCCGTTTAACCGCCGCCGTGTAGAAGCTGTCGAAGAGATCACGGTTCGGCTGATTCCAAAACTCGTCGAGGACGAAGAAGTCGACGATTAATCCATGAGCGGTAGGGGCATCGGCAGAGTGGACCCGCAACGATGATCCTGTATAGGGCGCGCTTATTCGATCCCTGTGGATTTGGAAGGACTGATCCAGTAAGGGATTGCGGCGGATGAATCCGACCGCAGCGTCAAAAAGCTCGCGTGCCTGCTCCTTGTCGCCTGCCGCGATGTGCCCTCTCCAGTCGTATCCACCCAAGACGAGCTGGGTCAGCGCCTCTCCCGCGACCATGGTCGTCTTGGCGTGACCCCGCGGTAACTCGAAGTAGCAGAGTCGATACCTGTAGCGGCCGTCATCCTGCAGCTCGTCGAGAGGATCGAAGACCTTCTTCCTCTGCCAATCCTCAAGCGCCTCCCCCAATCTCCGACCATCGCTGAGAATCAACTGCTCGTTGCGGAAGGCCATCGGATCCTCGAGATAGCGGTCGAAGTTCATCGCCCGGCACACTCCCGACAGATCCGCTCATGCGTCTTCGGATTTCGAAACTTGGGCTTCCCATCTCCACACCGATCGCACAAGGAAGTAGGAGGTGGCGCCTTGGTCGCTCTCCGCCGCTCCAGTGCCTCGATCAAGTCGAAGCTGCGGGCAACGTCCACGCCCAACTTCGCCCTCGCCGAAGGAGTCATCCCGAGCGCGTTGAGCCATCTGGGAAGTTGATTGCTCTCGGCGTAGTAGAGCTTCATGACCTTCTCGCTAACCTCGTCGACTCCGTGCTCGTCGATCAATGCCTCCGTCATCTCAATCGTCGTCAAGGCGCGTGCCGCCCTGCGTATGGCGTACTCGTCGAGGATCTCGCTATGTGCGCCCTGCAACTTCTCTGCGAGGGCGGATCGAATGGCCAGCGCAAACTTCTCTTCGATGGGCGCCCTAGTCCTCTCCGAGAAGATGCCGTGCACTAGATGGAACGTGTTTCCAACAGGGAAGGGAAGGCTTCGATCCCACGATTGCTTGGGCGCTGCCCGCTCCACGGCGGTCGAGGGACGGACCCGGGTACGCCTTCGCCCCGCCATCACATCGGGGGGGTTCGGAGCGCCGTCTGCGCCCTCGTCCACAACGATCGACTGACGATCGCTGGCGATGTCACCTTGTACCGATCGAGCGACCTGTACTCGCCCTTGTACAACGGATTCCGCACGATCCTTCTCACTGCCGATCGACTCCACTCACGACCGCTGCCGCTTAAATGCCGCACGCACTGAGAGGTAGTCGCCCCTCTTGCCATCGATCGGAATATCGATCGAACCGCCTCCGCCTCTTCCTCATGCACAACGAGATCGGTCCCATCAAGGCGATATCCGAACGGAACGCGCCCTGTGATCCATCCATGACCACGACTCGCCTTCTCAGCAAGGCCGCTCGCCGCCCTTTCCCTGATCACATCTCGCTCGAACTCGGCGAATGCGGCCAGCAACGTCCAGAAGAAGCGACCGATCGATGTTGCAGAATCGAATTGCTCCACGATGCTGACCAACCCCACACCGCTTGACTCAAGTCGCTGACGAACTTCTCCGAGCTGCCATGCGCATCGACCTAACCGATCCAACTTAAGGAAGACGATTCGATCGACACCGCCCGACAAGGCCTTCTCCAACATCTCCTTGAATGCAGGCCGATCAACATCTGATCCGCTGATCCCCTCATCGGCGAATACTTCCTGCAGATGCCATCCCTGCGCGGCGCAATATGCCCCTATCCGTCGTCGCTGATTCGGCAGAGAAAATCCCTCTGTCGCCTGATCCTGCGTGCTGACTCGCACATAGCCAACTGCCCTGATCGCCTCATTCGTCATGACGCATCTCCTTCGCTCAAAGGCAGCGCGTCGAGCGCGTCGAAGAGATCGCGTTAGAGCAACCTGATTTGATCCGTATCGATCGGGCACGACTCGCTGCGCCTGATTGCATGCAAGCGCATACCCGATCGACATTAGGAAATCCTCGACGCCGACCAAAGGCAAACCTTTTGTCGGATCGGACCTCTCCCTCGGGACTTCGTGGACGTCGTGGAGATGCATGCGCGTGGGGAACGGATGATCGACGGACGGACTCTTTCGGAAGAGGCTCCCTGGCAACCCGTTGGAATCCATCAATGACTCGAGAGACTTAGCCGATTGCGTACCAAACCCTCGTAGCGTTCCGGAATGCAATTCGCTATATAGCGGGAATTGCAGTTCCAAACCGTTCCGGAACTGTACGGAACTCTTTGACCCGTGAGAACCACAATAGAGTTCCCGATGCGCAGCTGCGATCGCAGTTGGGGACGATCTTCCAAAGCTGCCACGCAGAGCGGGAACTCTAAAGCGACGCACCCACGTCCTCCTCAGGTTCCACTATCGACACAAAGACCGTCGTGCCCTTCTTCGATTCCCTGATCAGTCCTTCGCCCACGAGAGCCTTGCGAGCCTCAAGAAACGTCTTTCGTCTGCCCCCGACCGCTTTCTCAAGGTCACCCACGCTCATGGTGCGAGTGTCGGCAAGAATCTCCTCGATCCTCTCCATGGCATCCGTGAGCGCAGACCGTTCGCGCGTCGCCTTACGGTCTGAAGGTTCTTCGCCAATCACTATCGATAGATGCAGGGTGTGGGGATCGAATTCAAGGCGGCGTTCGACCTGATCGACCTCCCTGCCATGGGCTTTGAGAAATCGATCGTCCTGCATCTTCGTGAGAATCCACCTTTGATCTGCCCAGTCATCGAGCCGCGTTGCTCCGCGGGCGTGCTCCTCACCCTCCTCATGAATCTTTCTTCCCGTATGAGTGACGAGAAGGAGATCGCTGACCCCCGCCTCGTGCTTGATGACATCAACGTCGTCGAGAAACCGACCCACGAGCGCGTTGTCGTTCTCTGAGCTTGAGAAGGCGCGAGCGAACGGATCGATGATCCAGAAGGCGACCTCGCGTTCCTGCAGCCACCTCACGGCCCACTCCCTGAAGCGAGGGTGGGAGAAGAAGGCCCTAAACCCTCGGAAGTGGGCGACCACCGCACGATCGGCATGGCGGATGTCCATGCGACGAGCCCACTCACGGAACATCTCGCCAGTGACCTCGAAATTCCAGTAGCCCACACGGCCATGAAGCTCAACCTCGAAGGCATCGAGGAAGGGTTCGCCGTCGACCAAGGCCTTGAGAATGTTCAGGCTTAGTGTCGACTTGCCCGTCTTGAAGGCCGCCGTCAGCAGACTGTTAGATCCCTGTGGATGCAGGCCTGCGATCGTGAAGGCTAAAGGCGGTTCATCCATGGCGAGCTCGTCGGCGAGGGTGAAGGTTGTTTCAGGAAAGGCGATCTCCTTCGCCTCACGCTCGAGACGAATCTGCTCCCTTGCCCACTCATGAATGCGCAGTCGCTCTAGAGCGGCCTTTGCTTCTTGACGAGCGAGCCTTGTTTCGAAGGGAGGATCCCCTGGCTTGCGATCGAGGAGATCAGAGAGACGTGTCGGTGAAGGTCGTTCGACCTTGCGATAGAAGCCATGGTCCACCAAGTCGAAGCCACCCTCGATTGATGTGACCTCTTCTAACTTGCCATCAGCCCAACTGTAGAGTCGTATTCGCCCCCAATCTTGCCGTCGCTCGCTCATCGGATGGGGAGTCATTCGAATCTGACTTTGCTTCTCTTCCTGATGAAGAATCCATTGAGCCATCTTCGAGACTTCGTGCGGATACCGGACCCAGGTCAACGCGGATCGAGAGATGCGTGACCCAGGAGCCTTTGTCATCGCCACCCACCCGTCATATCCACCAAAGTGGAGATAGATGAGATCCCTGACCTCGGCAGTACGGGTATCCGCCTCAATCTCAACGGCCCGCACGACGCAACTCCGCGTGCACCATCGACAACACCTTTTTGTAGGCGGTCGACAGGAGATTGACTTCCGCGCGTGCCTTGCCTGATTGGAAGGCTGTAACGTCCTTGCGCAGATTCTCGCCACCGTCGGGGAAGTCGAATACCACGGTTCCATCGACTACTTCGGTGGCGATGATGGGCCACCCCTGCGAATAGAGGTAGGCCGTCTCCCAGGTGTCGGAGCTGCGATGTCGGAACTCTTCGATTTGTGTCTCCATCTCTCCTCCAATCTCCATTTCCGACGCGTCGCGTCATGCGATCGCATCACGTCATTGATAAGAGTCAGGGTTCTCGACTGTCAATCGACACACGGCACCACGGGTCGCAAAAATTCATCGAAAAAAATTTCGAGCGGCGACCCCGTGGTGATTGCGCAATCACTCCGTCGGAGTGATTGTTCGAGGCCGAACTACGCGCGGATAGACGAAGCCAAAAATGCTTCCGTAAGTACCATCCTCGATGTGAATTGGCATGTCGGGTGTCACACCGGGACGCAACGAGCTACCGTCAATCTGGGGATATTGATGTGGATCGAGTCGGTACGCCTTGGCGTATCCGTTACCGATTAGCAAGATGTCCGGATCGGTGAGAATCCATCCATCGGCGAGCACTACTTCAAGATCCCCTCGAAAGGCGATGATCTTTTCGTACGATTCGAACTGCTGGGCAGCAGCGATGTACTCTGACTCCGGATCATCATCGTGCATCCTTCTTAGCATTTGTGGTGCTCCTTCCTCCGCCCTTGCCATGAACCCAAAACGACTGAACCTCCATGGCATAGGGCGCGTTTGAAGAAGACTTAGTCGTCTTCGGATGGTGGCTCCCAGAAGGGCATCCGCGGCGTGTGCCGATTCACGGCTGGCACATGATCCCGGCACCTAGTCGTTACGGACACCACATGGCTATCGGTGGCTTCGGGAATTCACGCCTAGACCTGATTCAACACCACATGTCAATAGGCGTGCGTTTGTGACTTCCAAACTTTTTCAAGATTTTTCGAGCTGCGAGTCGTGATCCCGCGATCCTCTGGATGGCCTGAGCTGATCCGTACGGCATCGGGATCGGGCGATGCGAGTCATTGATCGGTCGGCATACACACCGAACGGCCCCTCGATCTGAGGGGCGCGTTGGGTGTTAGTTGGTTGCGGCAGGTTCCTTCTTCTTGACCTCGCCTTTGCTCCAGTCGGTGAACTGCTTCTTGATAGTGGCGATTTGCTCCGGTTTGAACTCGTAGCGAGATCCCGTTCCCACACCTCGATCACGTGAGCGGAGAAACTTCCGCAGGGTACGCGGGTCAGTGCCGAGCTTCTCGGCGACCTGCTTCGTGGATAGGATCTTGATCTCTTCTTGTGCCTTTGCCATGGCTACCTCCTCGAGTGATGACTCATCCGAATAACATTGCGGGCAGTACCAAGCTTCATTGCTTACCGGGAAATCAGATGCTGATGCTCGGTGCCCGCAGGTCTCGCATTGCAGCTGCTTCCCCTTGATTCGCATAGGCCCTCCTTGTGGGATGAGGGAAGCATTGAAAGACAACACGCGTGGCATCTCAAGGAGGAAACCCAAAGTTGTCGTGGTTTCCTTGAATGTCCGAGTTTTCGTCTTCAGCGTCTTATGACTCTTGTTGCTTGCGCGCCTTCTTCTCGCGTTCCCGTCGGCGGATCTCCTTCGCAACAGGCCCTGGAGGCCAGGCTTCCCAGTGAGTCGCCCGATAGAACGAAACAACTCTGCCGCCTCGTTCCTTCTTCGTGTCGATGATCCAATCGAGTTCTCGCAACTCACGGGTGCGCTTCTGCCAGTCTTCCTGGTATTGCTTAACGCTCGCCACTACTCCGAGTATCTCGCTCGGAACCCATTCCCCATTGAAGGCCTTAAGCAATTCACCGATCCGCTTGTGTGCTTCCTCTTCATTGATAGCTAGTCGGATCTTGTCGGCATATTGGTCATAGCTTGAGTAGAGATTCTTCTTACCCCTATTGCACTCCTCACAGAGGGGTTGAAGATTCTCGAGATCGTCAGTGCCGCCCCACTCCTGAGGAACGATGTGGTCGACCTGGAGCTTCACTCCATCTTCGAGAGGAGTCCTTCCACACTGCGCGCATCGTTTTGGCTGAAGAACCAGAGCCCGCGTCTTCTCGTTGAGAGCTGGGACATTGCTTTTAGCGATCTCCTTCATGCCCATCAGGCGGTGACCTATTTCTCCCTGCTTCGATTGTTGTTCGATCACGAAGGACTTATTGAGAGTTCTGCGACGTCTACCAAGCTGCTCATGGGATTCCCTACCGCCACCGACTAAGGATCGGATCTCGAGCATCGTCAGATACTCATGCTGGTGCTCATAGAGCACGCGATAGATCTCCCTTTCGGCAGAACCCCGGACTAGGGCGAGAAGTTCCTTGCTGTCGGGATGAGGCAAATCGTCCACACCCCAAGGGTAGACGAAGGACCTGACAAGCTACTGTGCTGCGGCCAGCCGGACGTCTGAGTAGAGAAGCTCCCGTACGGATTGAGCCAAGGCGGCGGCAAGAGGTGGGGGCACCGCATCCGATACGAGCCGGATCTGATCGCTAAGGGTTCCAAGAAGACGGTAAGCCGTCGGAAACCCTTGGAAGAGCATCGCCTCGTAGACGCTCACTCTCCGGCGACCCGAAGGGTGGATGTGCATTTCCCGATGGCCATAAGCCACCGTCCAGCTTGGGCGATCCCAATCTAGAACGCGGAAGGACCGGCCCATGACTTGCCCCGGCTTGAATAACCCTGCCGCAAACTTCCTGGAGCGAGGCTGCATGGCCCAGTGGTTGGGATGTTCGGGGAACTTGGAGCTGTCGAGCCCTCTCTCAAAGAAGATCGGTTCCTTGAGGTGGCCAATCGTTTCTCTCACGGTGGCGGGGTCGGGCGTGGTCGGATTGGGAAAAGCAAAGTTCACCTCGGGGTGAATGGTCCTATTGATCCCCACGATGAACCTGCGGGGCCGCATTTGGGGAACGCCAAAGAACTGTGCGTCTAGTTCTTCGCTGAATGTATTGAAGCCAGCCTTCTCAAGGCTTCTCAACAGTCGGTAGAACTGGGGCTGGTTCCTTTCGCTTGTTAGGCCCGCGACGTTCTCGAAGAGAAAGAAGTCGATACCGAAGGCCTCGTTCAGGGCCTTAACGATCGAGGCATAGGAGTGGATGAGCTTAGCTCTGGGATCATCAGCACGAACATGTACGTTGCTTGTCGAGAAGGCCTGACAAGGCGGGCCTCCGATAACTCCACGAGGCAGCTTCCCTATCCTCAAGACCTTTTCGACTACCTGCCTTCCGCGCGTAGATGCGAGATCGGCGACTTCAGCAACCGGCGGATGATTCGCATTAAAGGTGTCGACTGCTACGGGATCGTTGTCCAGAGCAATCACGGTGTTGAAACCGCTCTGACGAAAGCCCGTATCCAAACCTCCCGAGCCGCTGAAGAGGCTGACGACTGGGATCATGCCGCACATTCCAATAATTCCGCGTATGAGCATGACCTCAGTAAGGGACACTGGGAACACTTCGGACGCCGTTGCGTGCAGACAAGTGCTCCGAGATCCAACAGTGCCCAGTTAATCCGCCGCGGCTGCTTTCCGTCGAGAAGTTGTTGAGCGAGCTGAGCGACTTCTTTGTTCTTACGAGGCTCACCCTTGATGATCTCCACACCGAACACCCTCTGCACGATCCGAGCGATGTTCACGTCGATCACCGGTACAGCCCGTCCGAAGATGAAGCAGCTGATCGCACTAGCCGCGTAAGGCCCAACGCCCGGTAGGCGAAGAATGGCCTCGAGCTTCTTGGGAAAGGATTGGTCGCCCAGCGATTCACCCAGAGCCCGCAACTGCTCGGCCCTTTGAACGTTCAGGCCGAATGGGAGCAGGTCGGCTTCCAGCTGCGACTGCGGACCGATAGCCAGGGATCTTGGTGTGGGGTATTTCGACAGAAAATCCTTAGCCAACGCCTGGATGGGAGTGGCCCTAGTTTGCCGCAGGAGTACCTCTACAACGGCCAGAGTGTAAGGGTCCTTCACCTGACGCCACCAGAAGGGACGAAAGTTCGATCGACCCCACCTAAGTAGGGCTCGGCGGACCCTAGCTTTTCGCGAACTTACACCCATGTAATTCATTATTGCCTAACTCAGATTCAAGTCGCAATAGTGGGCGTCACAGAGGCTTAGGGATCAAGAGCTTAAGTCGTTGCAGAAGTTCGGATATATATCCCAGAGTTTCATTCAGTTGAGGAAAGTATTTGCTGGGGTGGGCACACTCATTTCTCCGATCTAACAAGGAAATTAGTGCCTTCATCTCGTTCTTCGTGCAAAGGCCAAGGGGCTGTGTCGTTTCCAACAGCGCTCGTTCGGTTACGTATTCCCTCATCTCGGCCATATCCTTGCCCTTCCAGTTCGGCCGCAGGTTCTTCAACTTGACGAGACCGTCCGACTCCAGCTTCTCCTCAAGAAAGTCCATAAAGGCCGCCCACGCCATTACGTGTGCGGCTCGGTAGAGCTCGTTTTCTACGCATCGGAGAGCCTGTCTCATTAAGTCGTCTTGCCGAACGTTCAGCGATCCAAGTTGCTTGTAGGTCTGATCGAGTATTACAACCCGAGAGGCGGATGCCTCGTATGGAGCGAATAACCCATGGGCTTCTGTTTCGAATTCACGGACTCGGACGAGCAGGCGGTCAATTCTCGGGTTCATCTGCGAAGAGATGTTTCTTCATTGCTTCGAAGAACTTGTCATAGACCTTGCCGTCATCCGAAGGAGGCAACTGGAGCTGGATATTGATGTTGATTGAGGGCGCCCGCACTTGCGGTTTCTGTGCGTCGGCCTTTCCATGGCTGGGGCTGAGTGGCTTCTCGTCGGATTCATGCTCCTCATCTTCTGCTGGGGATCCGACCTCATCGAAAGTGGCCGCCTTACAGAGCGTCTTAAATGTCCTGACGGCCAACATGATGGTCTTCTCCGCGTAGTCGGTATGTGTGGACACAAAGTTGCGGAGAGCCTCGTCGTCCTTGCGATAGGCGTCTGGGTAAACAGCAAATAGCTCCGAGTACGCGCTCTTGATAGCTGAAGCTAAGACGGCTCCGCCTTTGTCCTTATCTCGATATCTAACCCACAAGTCGGTAGGGGCGCCGTTAGCGTCGAGGAAGCCTAACGCCTTGAGGATCCGGATCAGGTACGAGTCGTTACTACTCTTAAACCCGGTCGACTTGAGGTACTTGACAGTTACCTTGGTTGGCTTTCCAGCAGTTCGAATGTGTTGAAGAAAACGCGTGATTCCCGCCGGGTTCGGCGAGTACGGAACGTCTGCCACTGTATCCCTCCCTGATTCTTGCCTCCACGCTAGCAGGGAGTTCTGACAATTCCCGTGGGAGGGCGACGAGGCCACTTGCTCTTCATATTTGAATCAGTTATAAAGGTTAAGTGAGCTATCGAACGGAGGGAAGCCATGGGTGATCTGAATTTGACCCTCGCCAAGGCCGTCCTTGCAGGCGCCGATGCAATGGCTAGGGTGTTAAGGGAAAGCCGGCTAGACATTCGGACGGAGTCCTTGTCCGAACACGACGCAGTGACCCGTGTCCTGGCAAAGCATCCGAAGCTGGGGCGGAGACAAGAGGAAGTCATCAGGATCCTGGAGTCGAAAGGAGAGGAAGGTACCAACACTGGGGTAATCGCACGGGCCATCGGCTACGACCAGCCGAACGTGTACTTGACGCTTCAGCATCTCATCCGGCTTGGGTTTGTTCGAAAGGACGATTCTCAGTCTCCTCATCGATACTACCTAGACTGGCAACTCTTGGATGAGGAGGGCGAAGGTGGAGCTTGAACTTCAACTCGACACAGCGATGTTCAACATCTACAGGCGAGCCAAGGCCGAAGCCGGGTACAACGCCTCACGTTACCTCCAGATGCTCGACGGGCACCGCGGTCTAAAGACGGCCCAGATCCTGCTACATGCCGCCACTGTCTCGGAGGGATACGTCGCCTTGTGGGAAAAGAAGCGACTCGACCTGACCGTGGAAGCCCTAGTGATCCAACGGAGGTATCGAGAGCTTTTCACGGACGCGGAGATCGACATCGCCCACGAGCGACTCCGGCAGTACGGTTACAGAACCGATCGCTCAGCCGACGATAACCAGACGGAGCAGGGATGACACATACTCACCGAAATTCGACTAACTACCGCTGAGGGGGACGCCTACTGTTCGCTGTGCGTCTCGATGTCGCCCGTTAGAGCGGCAAGTTTCAGTTTCGGCGACTGAACGGCAAGCCTCACTGCATTGAGCCGAGCCTCTTCGGCCTGATTGAAAGACATACTCCCTGTACTCGGTCCGAGAGTCAGCGCGACTGACGCCTGCCGAACCATTCCCACTGCCGCGAGGGTTGGGTCGAACACCGAGAACCAGAACAGCTCCCTCGGGTTTCCAGACACCTCAGTCGAGTAAAACTGTTCGATTCGGCTCGCGAAGTGCAGCTGCCTGGAGATCTGAGCCAAGCGTTCGATCATTTGAAGTACTACTTGCTGGGCCTTGGCCTCGGCTGCGAAAAGCCAGGCGTCGAGGACAGGCTTGGGGTTGATTGGAGGGGTGTTTGTCCGTCCGAGCCCGTTGGGAAGCGTAGTTACACCACCTGCAACTACGTTCCCCTTCCTGTCCTTGATTGGGGGATGGATTTCGAAGTGGACATGCGGCGGCGTCGTAATGGCATTGCCGGTGTTGCCGACATAGCCGATGACCGTTCCGCCTTCAACCCGAGCTCCGAGTTCAACTCCTTCGGCGTAGGCCGATAGATGCGTGTAGTAGTAACCCGTTCCGTCATCCGCCGATACCCAAAGCGAAGTCCCACCCAAGGTGGTCTCGCCCTTGCCCGCAATCACTCCAGGCCCCGAAGCAACAATTGGAGTACCCATCGGAGCGAAGATGTCGGTTCCCTCGTGGAGGTGCGGCGGAGGACCCATTCGAGGGAAAAGCCAATCGTCTGAATACCAGACGGTTCCGGCAACCGGAAACGGCGGAGCTGCCAGGACCATAGCTTGCTCGAGTGGCATCCCCCTCTCCGTAAGAGGGGCCAAGATCTCAATGAGTTTGTTGGTATTGCGCGAAGGAGTTCTCGCGATCTGTGGAACCTCGAGAGGAAATCCCGGGACCGCCGTGGGAGGAGGTGGGGCCGGCGCAGAGGATGCCGGCGGGGGCTGAGTTGCAGAAGAATCTCCCCCGCCTCCGGACCCGCTGCCACCACCGCCACCGCCTCCAGATGGGGGTGGCTGGGGAGGAGGCTCATCCGAAGGAGAAGGGGACGGAGATGGAGAGGGTTGGGGATCTATAGGGGAAAGCGAAGGGATCGGGGTGGGAAGCTGAGCTCCAACGGGCGAGCCAGACGCGAAGAGCAGGAGAGCGGCGAGCACTCCCACACAACTGATCAGGTAGCGACGTTTGATTCGTAGCATCTAGGGTTTATATCGGCATGCCTGAGACAAGCTTGGAGATACGGATGATAACCAATACGACCACGAGCGTTCCCCTTTGGGCATCTCCGAGCTAACGGGGGTGGTCCTCTCCGCAGGAGAGGGCACCCGCATGAAGCCCCTTTCCAACGAGCGTCCCAAGGCTCTCATGCCGATCCTCGATGTGCCTCAGATGTCGTGGCATCTCTCGGCGCTCAGTACCTGGGGAGTGAGCAACCTCTGGGTTAACTGCCATTTCGACGTGGACATGATCCAGGCAGAGGTTCATCGTCTGACGGAAACCCTCGGGATCGAAGCGGGAATCTCGTTCGAAGAGAAGGAACCGCTGGGAACCGCTGGGGCGTTGCGCAAGCTCTCCCATCAGCTGACCGACACCATACTGGTCGTCAATTCCGACATCGCCTGTGACGTTCCGCTCGAGAGGCTGCTCGAAGCTCATCGGTCTTCGGGCGCTCTGGCTACTCTGCTTGCGATCCCGTCTTCCGACCGGGCCGATCTCGTCGTGGAGGAGGGATGGGTCACCGGTCTGATAAATAGGCAAGATCTCTGGCAGACAGGCCATATCTACGGAGGGATGGGAGTCTTCGACAAGAAGGTGCTGGATCTCATCCCCTCGGACGATCCGAGCGGCCTCTACGAAACTGTTTTCCTGCGAGGAATGGAAGCCAGCCACCCCTTCGCGGCGCTCGAATGGGACGGTTACTGGATGGACGTTGGGAATCCCTCGGCTCTCCTTCGCATCAACCTCGACACTCTCTCGGGAGGATTCGACCGAAGCCGCCGTCCAGTGGGCCTTAGTGGTCCTGCCGTTAGGGACGACGCGACGGCATTCGTGGGGGCCGAAGCTGTGGTGGAAGAAGTGGAGCTTCGGCACAGTGTGGTTGGAAGAGGAAGTCGAACCGAGCCGGGGTCCAAGCTCGAAAGATGCGTGGTTTGGGATGGTGCCCAGGTCGCGCGCGGGCACTATCGAAATTCCATCATCACGGGATTTGCCGTGGTTGAGGTCGATTAACCCACTCGCCCGATCATCGCTTCGAGGCGCTGCACTCTCTCCTGCGTTGGAGGGTGAGTGGAAAACCACTTCGCAACGTCACGTCCTCTGAGTGGATTGATGATGAACATGGGAGCCGCAGACGGGTTTACCGGCATCGGAACCTGCTTGGCGTACTGCTCGATCTTCCCGAGCGCGCTGGCCAAACTTTCCGGCCTGCCCGATAGCCGGGCTCCGGTCGCGTCTGCATGGAACTCACGCGCTCTCGAGATGGCCATCTGAATAATCAGGGCGGCGAAACCGGCAAGCATGGAGGTAAGGATGACTCCTATGTAGCCGATCGGATTGCGTTCGTCCCTGCCGAAGATCGCCGTCCATCGGGCGAGTATTCCGATATAGGAAATCGCACCGGCAATGGTGGCGGCTACTGAGGAGATCAGGATGTCGCGGTTCGAGATGTGAGCGAGCTCGTGAGCAATGACCCCTTCGAGCTCGTCACGGCTGAGGAAACGCATGAGACCTTGGGTGACTGCAACCGCTGAGTGCTCCGGGTTGCGTCCAGTCGCAAACGCGTTGGGCTGGTCCGAAGGAATGAGGTACAACCTCGGCATCGGCAGGTTCCCCACCTGACACAGACTTCTCACTGAAGCGTATAGATCGGGAGCCTCAGCCTCCGAGACCGGCTTGGCCTTACTCATCTTGAGAGCAATGCGATCGCTGAACCAGTAAGCAGCGAAATTCATGACCCCTGCAAGGATCAATCCAATCAGGGCACCGTTAGTTCCCGCGATGAGGGCGCCGAGCCCCACCAGGAGCCCGGCTAAAGCTCCGAGCAGAACGGTGGTCTTGATCCGGTTATCCATCGTTGATCACCCTGGGTACAAGTTTAGGCGAAGCAGATTGATAGGTAGTCACGGAATGGCAAGGAGCCCGCGCGCGGTAGGAGCGAGGCTATCGAAGTCCGCCTTAGACACGAAGGCATCAACCGCCGACTCCTGGGAAGCCTCCATGCTGATGGGATGGGCCGAGAACATGAGAATCTTGGCCGTCGGACAAGCCTCCTTGATGAAGTGCGCAGCCTCGAGACCCATCAGGGGTCCTTCGATGACGTGATCGAGAATCACGAGTGCGGGTTGGAGTTCTTTGGCCAGGCGTATGGCCTCGTAGGCGTTGTCAGCTTCTCCAACGATTTCCATCTGACCCTCTTCGAGAGTGACCCGGATGAGAAACCGCATGTCGGGATCATCTTCGACTATGGCCAGAACGCGCGGAGCCGGGGAGGTAGAGAAACTCTGGTCAATTGTCGTGATTTCCTCAATTCGGTCGAGCCTTGAGAGTAACCGGAAAGAGGCGGCCCCGTTTTAGCCTCCGGCCGCGGCCCTCGCAAGGGCGCCGAAGATGTCGGGCAAGATCCCTATCAGCACAACGACAATCGCTGAAAGCGCGATAGCGGAGCTGAGCATCCATGGAATCTCGATGCGCCTGGTCTCGGTAGGCGCGGCAAAGACCATCTGACGGGGGACCGCCGCGTAGTAGAAGAGAGCGATGACGGTATTGATCGCCATTATCGCTGCCAGCCAATATGCCCCTCCATCGATTAGAGCGCGGAAAACAAAGAACTTGGCAGCCCACCCGGCGAGTGGGGGGATCCCCGCCAGGGAGAAGAGAAACATGGTCATGGCGATGGCGAGACCTGGCGAACGGGCAGACAGTCCCGCGTAATCGGAGACGAAATACCCCCCACCCCGCCTCCCGTATGCAATGGCACAGGCGAATGCTCCGGTTTCCATAAATGCATAGATGAGCAGGTAAACGATCGAAGCCTGGAAGGCAATGGCGTTGAGTTCGGGAGTGCCCACGCCGACCACGGCGAGGGGGATGAGGATATAACCGGCTTGTCCGATCGAGGAATATGCGAGCAGCCGGATGATGTGTTTCTGTTGGATCGCAACGAGGTTGCCGAAGGTCATCGTCAGCACCGCTACCGCCGCCAAGAATGGGCGCCAGATGTCGGCAAGGCCAAGGAACCCAATGAACAGTATCTGCAGCAAGCCGACAAAGCCCGCAGTTTTGGATGCGACGGACAAAAACGCTGCGATGGGAACCGGGGCCCCCTCGTAGGTATCCGGCACCCACCACTGAAAGGGAAACGCCGAGATTTTGAAGCCAAAGCCTACGAGGATGAACAGAATGCTGAGGATCGCCACCTCTCTTAGGGGCGGGAATTGAGTCAACGAAGATGCGATCCCTACCAGGCTGGTCTGCCCGGTAACGCCATAGACGAGAGACATCCCGAAAAGCATGATCGCGGTCGACAGCACTCCGAAAAGGAAGAACTTGAGAGCTGCCTCGTTGGACTTTAGGTCTCGTTTCCTGAGACCGACGAGGACGAACGAGGGAAGAGATATCAATTCCAAAGACACGAAGATCGCGACGAGATCACGACTCGAGGCAATCGTCATCATCCCCAATAAGGAGCAGAGCAAAAGGAAGTAGTACTCCCCGTGGTGGATCTCATCGTCTTTGAGGTAGTCATGAGACAGTGCCAGAGTAAGAAGCGCCGCGAGCAGGAAGATGACTTTGAACAGGACGGCGAAGGAATCCACCACGAACATACCGCTCAGAGTTATCCGCACATCCCCTACTAGGAAAAGCGTCGCCCCCAGCGCGGCGAGAAGGCCGAGAGCGGAAACGGGCATCATGAGTCCCTTTTTGTCTTGGGGAAGCATGAGGTCGATTAGGAGCACGCCGCTGATAACGGCAACCAGTATCAGTTCGGGTGCCAGCGCGACAAGATCTACACCGGGGGCCACAAATTCTCGCGCGCCCTGGACCAGGGTCATCTACCTATAGCCTCGATCAGTCGTAGCACTGAGTCGTTGGTGACTCCGAAGACGATGCTCGGCATCACTCCGAGAAGCAGTATCAATACCAGCAGAGGAGCCCACGACGCCATCTCCAAAGGATGAACGTCCTCGAAGACCTTGCCCTCCCACTTGGCCGGAACCGTCCCGAGGTTCACCCGCTGAAGCATCCACAGGAAATAGCCTGCGGTGAGGATGGTGCCAACACCGCCGGCGACCATGAACACCCTGAAGGTTCCGGTGTTCAGACCTTCGATCGGACTGTAGGCGGCGAGAAGCGCCATCACCTCACCCCAGAATCCCGCCAGGCCCGGCAGCCCCAGCGACGCGATTGCCGAATAGGCAAGAAGGCCTCCGAGCATGGGCAGCTGATGGATCATCCCGCCAAGTTCCGGAATGTCCCTGGTGTGATAGCGCTCGTGAATAGAGCCCGCAAGGAAGAAGAGCATGCCTGTGATGACTCCGTGGGAGATCATTCCGTAAATCGCGGCATTGAAGCCGATGTCCGTCATCGTGGCGATGCCAAGCATCACAAACCCCATGTGTCCGACAGAGCTGAACGCGATCATTCTCTTCAGATCGACTTGAGCCAGACAGTTGAGCGCTCCATAGATGATCGCGATCACGGCTAAGGCGCCGATCAGAGGAGCGAAGGTCATGGCTGCGTCCGGAAGGATAGGGATCGAAATCCTGAGAAAACCGTAAGTGCCCATCTTCAGGAGGATGGCGGCCAGCAGCACGCTTCCTATGGTTGGGGCTTCGGTATGAGCGTCGGGAAGCCACGTGTGAAACGGCCACATCGGAACCTTGATCGCAAACCCAAGGAACAGACCGAAGAAGATGAGGTTCGCGAGCCCGCGACTGATATCCAGGACACCGCCACTTTGGAGCTGAATCATGTCAAAGGTGTTCGGTTCGCTTTGGAAATACAAAGCCAGGAACCCTAGGAGCATGAACACGCTTCCAAACAACGTATAGAGGAAGAACTTGATCGCGGCGTATTCGCGCTTGGGGCCGCCCCATAAGCCGATGAGGAAGTACATCGGAACAAGGACCAGTTCCCAGAAGATAAAGAAGAGAACGAGGTCGAGCGCGACGAATGTCCCGGCCATACCGGTCTCGAGAAGAAGACACAGGGCAAGAAAGACCTTCGGGTTATGGGGCTCGGGCAAATGCCACAGCGCGTAGATCATGCATAGGAAAGTCACGAGAAAGGTGAGCAGCAGAAGAGGCATCGAAATGCCGTCGACTCCTATGTGGTAGTTGGCGTTGATCGAAGGTATCCACGGAATGTTCTTCTCGAATTGGATTCCACCGGAGGCCCTGTAGGGGCCAAGAAGCATGATGCCGAGTAGCAGTGGGGCTCCAGTGAAGACCAGCGAGACAACCTTGATTCCCATCTCACTGCTGCGAGGCAGAAGTACGAGAATCGCCGCCCCCACGATCGGCAAAAACACCGCCCAGGTCACGCCCCATTCCATGAGCCAGTCCATCAAACCTCCGATCAGATCCGAATAAAGATAAAAGCGAGGACAAAAGCAACGATGCCCACGAAAAGAACCCCTGCATAGCCCTGGATGTTGCCGGACTGCCAGAACTTAAGGCCGCGGCCGGCTACATCCGCTCCGAAAGCTACCCCATTGACCGCGCCGTCGATCAGCGGCTGGTCGATCTTGTCGTAGGCGCCTCGTCCGAGCGCGGCGGTTGCCATCCCCGTAACGTTCACCAACCCGTCGAGAACGTTCTGATTGGTCCAGTAGGCAAACTTGGAGATTTGATCGCGGATCGGCCTCACAATTGCCGACATATAGATGTCATCGAGGTAGTATTTGTTCTCCAGGAGCCGGTAGAACCATCCAAATGGGCTGCGGACAATATCGATCTTGAGGCGCCCCCCTCGGAAAATGGTCCACCCGGTGAGGAAGCCGGCAATCGCGACGATCATGGAAAAAATAGCTATCGCGAGGTTGAACGGGTGATGCTCAAGAGCCTCGAAGTGGATCCAATTAGCGAAGAGGTTCGGTTCGCCCGGTAATCCGACCCAGCCACCGACGACCGAGAGGATGGCCAGAAGGATCAGAGGTGTGGTCATGCTTCCCGGCGACTCATGTGGATGCACGTGGCCCGTGTCGTACTTGGGCTTGCCGAAGAAGGTCAGCGCCAGCATCCTCGCGACGTAGCAGGCCGTTAGAAACGCCGTGACGATCATCGTGATGAAAACAAACCAGCCGACGCCGTGGCCCGCCCGCGCCTGCATGAAGGCGCCGAGAATGATCTCGTCCTTCGAGAAGAACCCTGCCAGAGGGAAAAAGCCCGCAAGCGCGAACCCCCCGACCATGTACGTCCGGTAAGTGATCGGCATCTTGTCCTTGAGGCCCCCCATGTCGCTCATGTTGTTCGAATGAACTGCGTGGATGACAGATCCCGCTCCAAGGAAGAGAAGGGCCTTGAACCAAGCATGGGTCCAAATGTGAAAGACGGCTCCGGTGTAAGCACTGATACCGAGCCCTGCGATCATGTACGCCAGCTGCGAGATGGTCGAATAGGCAAGAACGCGCTTTATATCGTCTTGCACCAGCGCCAGAAGGGCGGCGATCAGCATAGTTATCGACCCGATGATCGCAACCTCGTCCAGGGCCACTGGAGAGGCGTGAAAGACCGTGAACATCCTGGCGACCAGATATACGCCGGCGACGACCATAGTGGCGGCGTGGATCAAGGCCGATACCGGGGTCGGCCCAGCCATCGCGTCGGGCAGCCATACATGGAGCGGAACCTGCGCCGACTTGCCGATGGCTCCGAAGAAGAGCAGCACCGCTGCAGCAGTTAGTACGCCAGCGGCAATGGTCCCGCCCTCGACCGCCTCGGTGATCTCCGTGATGTTGAAAGTCCCGGCGGCGAAAAAGAGAACGAACACCCCGAATAAGAACCCGACGTCCCCTATCCGGGTCGTGATGAACGCCTTTATCGCCGCGTTGGAGTTCTCTCTTTCTTCGAACCAATGTCCGATCAGGAAGTAAGAGCAGATGCCGACTCCTTCCCACCCGACCAGCAGCTGCAGCAAGTTGTTTGCCATTACCAAGTTGAGCATCGAGCCGGTGAACAGAGAAAGAGCTGCGTAGAACCAGGTATAGCGCCGGTCGCCGTGCATGTATCCCGTCGAATAGATGTGAACCATGAGGGATACGAAAGTCACCACGATGAGCATCACGACGGTGAGCCCATCTATCTTCATTCCCAGCTCGAGGAATTCGTTGTCGCCGAACTGAAGCCACCGAATCGACTTCTCGAATCCATGGAATCCCTCGGTCCCAAGGGCGGAGATCGTGGAGGCGAAAACCGGGACCGAGAGAAGGAACGAGATAGCCGTCGCTCCTATCCCGATCTCGTGTCCCCGGCCGGGAAGTCTCTTGCCGAGGAAAACGATGAGGAAAAACGAAACGTATGGCACGGCAACGATCAGCCACGCCCAGTCGATCATTGCGGGAACGGCAACCTCATGGGCCTCCGCTGCAAGAAGCCTCACCATTTCATCAGGCTCACTTCGTCAACCGTCACAGTCGTACGGTTCCGATAGATCAGAATCACAATGGCGAGTCCGACGCCAATTTCTGCCGCCGCTATCGTGATGATGAACAAAGCGAAGATCTGTCCCATCATCTCGACGTCTTTCAGCATGGCATTGAAAGCGACAAGATTGATGTTGACCGCGGTAAGCATCACCTCTATCGACATCAGTATCAGCACGGCGTTTCTTCGAGCGAGGACTCCATACACGCCCACCGAGAACAAAAAGGCCGAAAGCAGCAGAACCCAGGTGACCGGCATCATTCGTCCCTCTTCGCGAGGACCACGGCCCCCACGAGCGCCGCGAGCAATAGAACCGACACGACCTCGAAAGGCAGTACGTACTTGGTAAAGAGGACTCCGCCCAGGGTTCTGACCGTCAGCGTCTGAGAGAAATCGATCATCTGCCCATCAAAGGCCCGCACGAGGACCATTGAGGTCATCGCGAATATGGCGCCCGCGACCAAAGCCGCTAGTGCCCGGCTCTGGTTGTCCAGGGCCGTCCTTCCGATGGGAGCACGGGTGAGCATCAACCCAAAGAGCAGGAGCACGACAACGGCCCCGATGTAGAGCAAGACCTGCACCCATCCGACGAATTCGGCCAGCAAAAGAATGAAGATGGCGGCGGCCCCGGCAAGGACCATGAGCAGATAGAGGGCGCCGTGAACGACATTTTTTGTCGTGACGAGTCGCACAGCAGCAATGGCCATGAGAACTCCTATCACCACGAACACGTACTGATGCATGCCCTCTGCCTTATCCGCCCGGTCCTCGAGTGCCCTTGCGGGCGCGCAAGACCGCAGCCTTTCTCCGGCCCTCGGCAACGCGGGGGTCGGAGCCCTTCCCAATCTCCTCTTCGTATACCTTGCGCCCGATCTCTTCGGCCTCTTCTTCGGAAACGGCCGTGGCCTCCGCCTGGGGCTCGGATGGCGTTGGAGCCTCTTCCTTTGGCTGAGGAGCTTCCTCCTGTGGCGCAGCCTCGCCAGTCGCAACATCGGTGTCGATAGCCTCCGCTGCTTCTTCCGTCACTTTCGCCTCTTGTTCAGGCACCGCAGCAGGGTCCGTCGGCTCCCCCTGATCGGTCTTCGGGGCCGCCACTTCCCCGGCGGGCGTTGGCTGCTCGCCATCGGAAGCCGGCGGTGTGGCAACCGCAGGGGCGGTCCGCTGCGGCAAGGTCTTGAACTCGGGACCGGTTGCAGCGGGATCGAGCTCGTCGGGGGGAAGGACTGTGTACATCCAGTCCGAGAGACGATCCATCTCGTGGGTGAGATGCGTGATGTCGTGCTCCGCGTATTCGTATTCGGGGGTCCAGAACAGCGCATCGTATGGACAGACCTCAACGCAGATGCCGCAGTACATGCACAAGGCATAGTCGATGGCAAAACGATCGAGGACGTTGTATTTCTTGGCGCGCTTTCCTTCCTGAGCGGGCTGGCGAAATTCCTTGTGACCATCGATGTAGATGCACCAATCGGGACACTCCTTCGCGCACAACATGCAAACCGTGCAGTTCTCTTCCTTGAGCGCGATGACGCCGCGGCTTCTTGCGGGGAGGACGTCCTTCTCATCGGGGTACTGGACGGTGACCGACCGGGAAAGGAGGTGGCGCATGGTGATCTGGAGGCCCTTCAGCAGGCCGGTGCCGAGCGTAGTCTTTTTGATCTCCCGAAGGGGAGTCTGGTCGATGTCGAGCTTTACTATCTCTGTCTTGGCCATCAGATGATCGGGGTCAGTTTCAGGGCGCCGACGAAGAAGATGTTCGCCAGCGACAACGGGACGAGAACCTTCCATGCAAACCTCTGCAGCTGGTCCTCACGGAGCCGAGGGTAAGTCCACCGCACCCACATCAGAACGAAGAGAATCGACGAGGTCTTTAGCAAGAACCACAGCGGCCTCAAGGGTTCCCAATCGAGGGCCGGAATCGGAGGCAGGTAACCACCAAGGAAAAGCGTGGTGGCCAATGCGGACAGCGCTATGAAGGCGATGTATTCGGCCGCGAACAGGCCGAACGCAAATCGCATGCCGCTGTACTCGGTGAAGGCTCCGGTAATGATCTCAGCCTCCGCGATCGGCATGTCGAACGGAGGTCTAACGACTTCGGCAGTGGCAGCGACCATAAAGATCACGAATGAGAGGCCCTGTGGCCAGTTGAACAGCCAGAACGGCCGCTGGGACTCGACAATGTCCACCATCGACATTGATCCCGCCTGCATGACCACCGCAGCAGCTGCCAGGACCAGCGGCAGCTCGTAGGCAATCAATTGCCCGGCCATCCGTAGAGCCCCGACGAGAGAGTACTTGTTCGCCGAAGCCCATCCGGCCATCAGCACTCCGATAACGCCGATCGAGGAAACTGCCAGCGCGTAGAAGATACCGACCTCGAGGTCTTCGATGATCCACTGTGGGCCGACAGGGATGACCACGAAGGCGAGGGCCGCTCCCATCATCGTCAGAAACGGCACCGCTGCAAACACCATCCGGTCGGCGGCTCTTGGGATGATGTCTTCCTTCTGGATGAATTTGATCCCGTCGGCAAGGGTTTGCGCCCACCCGTGGAAACCTCCCGGATACATGGGGCCGAGACGGTGCTGAATGTGCGCCATCACCTTCAACTCGACGTAGCCGACCACTAACGTCGCTGGAAGGAGAATCAGCAGTACAGAAAGCTTGATCCCAAGGATGACCCACGGATTCGCGAGCAGCGTCTCCAGGAGTTGAAGGAGGTCAGGCATCAGCGATCTATGTCCCCGACGACGAAGAACATGGAACCGAGGATCGCGATCATGTCGGGCACGTATATCCCCTTAAGAAGGTGAGGAGCCACCGACACGTTGGAAAACGATGGAGTGCGGATCTTCATCCGGTATGGCTTGGCATCGCCGTTCGATATCAGGTAGTAGCCAAGTTCACCCAGGGGATTCTCGGCCCTCGAGTAGATCTCACCTTCCGGAAGGGTGAGCCGTTTGGGTACCTGTCCGAGATGTGATCCTGGTGGCAGGCCCTCCAGAGCTTGCTCGATGATCCGCGCCGACTCACGCATTTCCTGGATGAGCACCCAGAACCGGTCGAACGCATCTCCCTTGGCCCCCACCGGAATGTCGAAATCGAACTCATCGTAGATGAGATAGGGATCGGTTCGTCTCACGTCATAGGGAACACCGCTTCCCCGCAGGATAGGTCCCGAGACTCCATATTCGAGGGCGAGTTCGGGATCGAGGATCCCTACGTCGACGGTTCTCTGCTTGAAAATCTCGTTGCCTAAAAGCAGGTTCTCGTAATCCGGAATGTATTTGATCAGCTGGCGGATCCCCTTGAGAACCCTTTCCGCGAAACCCTTGGGAACATCCTCCTTGAGGCCACCTGGCCTGATGAAACCGAAATGCATCCTGCCGCCCGTCACCATCTCCATGGCTTCCTGCAGGAGCTCCCTCTCTCGGAATGCATACATGACCGGAGTCGATGCTCCCAGCTCGAGACCGAATGAGCCGGTGAACATGAGGTGGTTCAGGATGCGATTGATCTCGGCCAGGATCACTCGGAGGTACTGGGCTCTCGGCGGGACCTCCAGCTCCATCAATTTCTCCACTGCGATCGAAGCCGGGATCTCGTTGTTGATCCCAGAGAGCCAGTCCATCCGTGAGAGGAGGTTCGTTATCTGACGAAAGTCCCGCTGCTCCAGGAGCTTTTCGTGACCGCGGTGCATGTAACCGATGACCGGCTCACCCTCGACGATGCGCTCTCCGTCGAGAGTGACTATGACTCTCAAAACCCCATGGGTCGCGGGGTGCTGGGGGCCGACGTTCAAAATCATCTCTTCGGTTCTGAGAGTGCCGGCCCCGGTGACGCGGGCCTTGGTCAGCTCATCCGGGATCTTCGCCATCAAGAACGCCCCCCTCCCGCGGCCTCGTCCGGTTCCGTCGCCCCCGGCCACGGCTTGTAGGTCCGGCTCGCCAGCTTGAAGCTCTTGAGCAGCGGATGACCTTCGAAGTCCTCGGGCAGATACAGCTTGACGAGGTTTGGATGGCCTTCGAAGGTGATCCCGAACATCTCGGCGCACTCGCGCTCGTGCCAGTTCGCGCCGGCGTACACCCCTGTAACCGAAGCCAGAGAAGGATCCTCGGAAGGAAGGGCCACCTTGACAATCACGGTGTTCTCGAAGCGAGTCGACGAAACGGCCGCGATCACCTCGAGGCCCTCCTCCTGCAGATCGACCGCAGAAAGAAAGGTGAAGTAATCGCAACGGAGCTCGGGGTCGCCCTTGAGAGTCGACATGATGTCGACGATACGTCCCGGCTCCGCCGAGACGATCACTTGATTGAACCGGACCTGCACCTCGCCAGCCGCGTTGCCCAGTTTCGAGCGAACGCGCTCGCTAAATGCCTCCGGCTCGACCCGTTCCGATGACCTGGGGAATCTTTTTGTCGTGGCCACGCCACTTCTCCGTTATGTCCTCGCCCTGAATCATTTGCTGAAGTCGGACTATTCCGTACAGCAACGCCTCCGGCCTGGGCGGGCAACCGGGAACGTAAACATCTACCGGCAAAATCTGATCCACTCCCTTGGTCACCGAGTACGAATCCCAATACGGTCCCCCGCAATTCGAACAGGATCCCATCGAGATGACGTACTTGGGTTCGGGCATTTGCTCGTAGACCCTCTTGATTGCTGGCGCCATCTTGTCGGTCACCGTTCCTGCTACCACCATCAAGTCGGCCTGACGTGGTGATGCTGGAAATGGAATGACCCCCAGCCGCATGATGTCGTGCTTGGGCATGGCGGAAGCTATGAACTCGATCGAACAGCAGGCCAGCCCGAACTGAAACATCCAAAGCGAGTACTTCCTGCTCCAGTTCAGCACCCAAGAGACCGACTTCGGCAGCTTGATGGTCTTTACTTTTCGGTTAGCCATCACCGACGCCCCACTAAATCCACTCCAGGACTTTCTTGCGCCAGGCGTAGACCAGGCCGAGACCCAGGATGGCGATGAAGATCATCATTTCGATGAAGGCGAAGATTCCTATTTCTTCGAACACTGTCGCCCAGGGGAATAGGAACACCGCCTCTACGTCAAAGATCACGAAGAGCAAGGCAAAGATGTAGTAGCGAACCGTAGATTGAGTCCAGCCCCCTCCGATGGGGTCGACGCCGCACTCATAAGTAGAGAGCTTCTCGTCTTTGTCCACTCGTGGCCGAACGAGCCTGGCAAGAAGCAGCGTGCCTCCGACCAAGACGACAACCAGACCGGCGAACATGCCGAACGTGAAGTAGTCGCCGAAATACCCTTCAGGCATAAGCCCTCAGATCACTCCCATCTCGTGCTCTGGTCAGATGTCGCTTGTGAAAATTATCACAAGCATCAATCCAGACCATGGTTGGCACTGGCGATCTTACTCATCGGGATACAAGGAAGGGAAACGTGGTCAGAATCCGGATTGAACGTTCGAGCCGTCCCGGCAAAGAGCCCAAGGCATCGCCTTCGTGTTATAGCCAGCGTGGGCATTTCCATCCCGGTCAATGAGGATCAAGCCGGCCTTCCCCTCAGTCCTCTTTGCCAGGACGGCGAGGGCTCTGCTCGCCGCGGCCTCGACCGAATCACCTTCTGCCAGCGCCTGAACAGCCTCCCGGCAGAGCAGAACTCTGAGAATGGATTCTCCATGGCCGGTTGCGCTCGCAGCTCCTCCGGCGAAGTCGTCGGCATATGTGCCTGCTCCGGGAAGAGGGGTATCTCCTATGCGGCCCAGCCTCTTGTAGACGATCCCCCCGGTCGAGGTACCAGCAGCCAAAGTTCCCGATTGATCCACCGCGACTGCCCCAACCGTCCCACCGGTCTCACCGCCTGAAACCGACGCGACATCTGCTTGATCCTCGTCTGAGAGTTTTATGGGAGTGGAGAGCGCTTCTTTCCACGACATCCCCGATGAGATCCTGGACTGAATCTCATCGAATGCACGGCTCGTTCTAGGGGTTATAAGAGCGTCCTGCGATACATGGCTTACGCCGCGCGCCGCCGCGAAGAGTCCGGCCGCCGGCCCAGACAGGATGGCATGCTCGTCTTCCTCATAAACTCTGAGAGCCGCCTCGATCCCACTCGCCAAGGGTGGACACGCAGCTATCGCTCCGAATCGGAGGTCCCCGGTCATCAGGGCGGCATCGAGCTCAATGGTCCCCTCTCTTGTGAGGGTCGCTCCGATGCCAGCGTTGAAGAGAGGATTCTCCTCCAGGGCCTTCACCGCCTCCACCACAGCCGCCACGGCCCCGCGGCCGATAGCTGCGGCTCCACGAGCAGCGGCTTCCTCGCAGCCGGCAACCCCTTTCGAAACCCGGCCCTCGGGCCAGGCTCCTGCTCCGCCGTGGACCAGAACGCCCGGAGAAATCAATTCTTGCCTACCCTTCTTTTCGTTTGTCCTTTTGGCTTGGCGATAGATGCAGCTTCACGTACCCTATGTCCTTCACTGTGGCTAAGACCAAGGACGGCACCGAGTTTTATCTGGCGGAGATATCTCCCGCAACGGGCGACGCCGACATGGCTCGCGCCAAGAAGACGATCGAGGGCCTGTCACGAAAGGGCGATGCCGTCTTCGAGGTCGGCGGCAACCTCTACCTAGCTATCGTTTCCAACGTCCCAGGGACAGGGATAGCACTAAGGCGAATGATCACCAACGCGCGTCAAAACGACCTCGACGTAAAGGTGCGCCTTGTTACAGAACCATTTCCACAACAGTTGGCTGAGGTTGCGTCGAAAGTGATCATGGGTCAGGTAGAGGTAAGCGGCAGACCCGCGGGCCGTCGAGATGCCTCCGTGGACGACGTCTTCGAAGTGGAAGTGAAACCGGACCAAAGATGAGGTCTCCTTAGCATGGAACTTCTTTTGTTTTTCTCCGGGATCCTTGCGGTAGTCCTCTTTTTCCTGCTGCTTGTCCGAATCAGATCACGCAGAGCCGACCTGTTTCCTCCAGCCGGCGGTACTGGCAGAGGCCGGACTGCTGGGGATAGATCTCCTCTGATCCCGAACCGGCCCGCCGGTGCAGCTGGAGCCGAACTTCCGATTCCGCGGGAGCCTTCTTCGATTGAAGTCAAAGCGCGCGTAATCGAAAAAATGTCAGACAGGGTGAGCCGTCGCGGACAAGGGGCAGTAAGAATTATCTGAAGAGAACCAGACTCGCTTGTCTGGCGAAGTCGAGAAGTGGCGTCGGATACACGCCCAGTACGGCTACCACTGCAAGTCCGACGGCAGCTGCGAGGCCGCTGGTCGCGCCGGTGTCGGGAACCTCTTTCGTCCACTCCTCTTCCTGCAGGAACATCAACACGATGACTCGCAGATAGAAAAAGACGGCAACCACGCTGGACAGAAGGGCGGCCACCACGAGCGGCACTTGTCCGGCTTCCACTGCGGCGAGGAAGACTTCGAGCTTCGCCCAAAATCCCGCTGTCGGTGGCACCCCTGCCAAGGACACGAGCATCACTGCCAGCGCTACGGCCATGAAGGGCTGGCGGTTCCACAAACCTCTGTAATCGTTTAGCTCGACGCGGGATTCTCCGGCTCTGCCTACCGCGTAGATCACTGCAAAAGAACCTACGATGACAAATGAATAGCTTCCGAGATAAAAGAGCGCGCCTGAAAGCCCCCGCTGATTCGCGGCTATCACTCCGATGAGAAGGAAGCCCGAGTGAGCGATCGAGGAATACGCCAGCATTCTCTTGACATTGGTTTGAGCCACTGCCACGACGCTTCCAAAGATCATAGTTATCAGCGCTAGGGCTATGAGGATCGGCTGCCAATCCGTGACGAGTTCGTGGAAGCCGGTGTAAAGGGCTCTCAGCAACACAGCGAATCCAGCGACCTTGGAACCCGCAGCCATAAAGCCGGTGACGGGAGCCGGAGCACCCTGGTAAACGTCCGGGGTCCACATGTGAAAGGGCACCGCGGCCACTTTGAAGGCCAGGCCGACCAGAAGGAGAGCAAGTCCGGAGAAGACCAGGACCTCGGTGCCGGGCTTCAGTCCTTCACTAAGACTCGTCGCGATTCCTTCAAGTCTGGTGGTACCGGTGCCCCCGTAAGTGAGTGCTACTCCATAAAGAAAGAATGCGCTCGCGAATGATCCCGAAAGGAAATATTTAAACGCTCCCTCTTGCGAGTCCAATCGCTGACGGCGAAACGCTGCCATGACATACAGCGCAAGCGAGAAAGTCTCGAGGGCAAGGAAGACAGTAATCAGATCGGCAGCAGCCGCCATTAACATCATTCCGGTCGTGGCAAGCATGAGCAATCCCAGGTATTCGGGGGCCGCGGCCCGCTCACGCTGGATGTAGTCGTAGCCCGCAAGAACCGATACAGCTGCACTTGCGATGATCACCAACTTGAGGAACCCAGCGAATCCGTCCATGGCAATCGTCCCGTCGAATGCGAACCCGCTGCCCTGGCCCAGAGCCAAGATCGCAGCGATGGCCGCGCCGAGCAAAGTCGCAAGTGCTCCAGCCATCAAGATCAATGGATGAGATTTCTTGAAGCCGGCACCCAGTACGAGAATCCCCATTGCCCCCGCAACCATCACCATCTCGGGGGCGATGGCCCAGAGATTGACTCCTGGGATGACAAGTGGATCCTGCGTCATCTTCGATTCCCTTGAACGCTTTCGATGACCCTTTGAACCGACGGCTCGATCCGCTCGAGCAAAGGTTTGGGATAGATGCCGATGAAAAGGATCGCAACCAGCAAAGGCGCCAGTAAAGCCATCTCCCTGCGCCCTACATCACGCCAAATACTGCGCCGGTCTCCCTCCGGCAGCCTCTCCTCGCCCGTGAACACTCGTTCGTATGCCCACAGCAAGTAGATCGCGGAGAGCAATATTCCGAAAGCTCCGATGATGGAGAGGAGCGGAATGGGGCCGAAGGCTCCGTTCAGTATCAAGAACTCGCCAACGAATCCGTTCAGTCCCGGCAAACCAAGAGATGAGAGCGCGACGAACAGAAAGATTCCTCCAAACACCGGCATCATCCGATTGACTCCACTTAGATCCGCGATCTTCCTCGTATGGGCGCGCTCGTAAAGCATGCCAACGAGGAGGAAGAGCGCCCCAGTCGACAGACCGTGGTTGACCATCTGCAGGACGCTGCCGGTCGTCCCCATCACCGTAAGTGCTCCGATGCCAAGGAGCACAAACCCAAGGTGCGAAACGCTCGAGTATGCGACAAGACGTTTGAGATCGCGCTGAACTATCGAAACGACGCCCCCGTAGATGATTCCGATCACACCGAGTACGGCGAGCCATGGAGCGAAGCGAATGCCTGCATCTGGAAACAGCGGGATCGAGAAACGCAGGAAGCCGTAAGTCCCCATCTTCAGCAGCACGCCGGCCAGGAGCACGCTTCCAGCGGTGGGTGCTTCCGTGTGAGCATCCGGCAACCAGGTATGAAACGGAAAGATCGGCACCTTGATCGCAAAGGATGCAAAGAATCCTGCGAACAGCCAGTACTGAGTCCCGGCTGGAATTCCCGCGCCGTAAAGCTCGGTCAGGTCGAAGGTTCGGCCCCCGATGAAGTAGAGCACGGCGATCGCGACGAGCATGACCAGTGAGCCGGCGAGGGTGTAAACGAAGAATTTGACCGCGGCGTAGATCCTTCGCTCGTAGCCCCAGATCCCGATCATGAAGTACATCGGAATCAGCATCCCTTCCCAGAACACATAGAAGAGGAGAAGGTCGAGGGCCATAAAGACTCCCAGCATTCCGGTCTCGAGAATGAGGATGACGATGTGAAACGCCTTCACCTTCTTGGCGACATTCCATGACGCGAGTATCGAGATCGGAGTCAAGAAGGTGGTCAGAAGAATCATCCATAAGCTGATCCCATCGACCCCGACGTGATACGAAGCCCCCGATGACGGTATCCAATTGACCTTCTCTACCAGCTGAAAACCTGCTTCGGCGCTGTCGAATATCAACAGGACGCCGATGGAGCCAACGAAGGAACCGAGCGATGCAGCAAAGGCGATAAGTCGAACGGCTTTCCCCGCGTCTTTGGGAGTAAACGCGATCAGCGCCGCGCCGGCCAAGGGAGCAAACAGCGTCAATGTCAAAAGGGGTATGGAATTCAATTTGCCCTCGCGATGAACAGGGCCAGGAGAACGACCGCGCCCGTGAGCATTGCCATGACATAGCGACGAACGAGCCCGCTCTGGACTCTGCGAACTCCCTCAGCCGATCTCCCTATGGAAACGGCGAGTCCGTTGACCGCACCGTCGATCACTCGGACATCAAAGGCGTAAGCGGCGACGTTGGCTATCGTCTTGCCCGGCCAGACGAACAGTGCGCCGTACAAAGCGTCCAGCCGGTAACCGGAGCGAACAAAGCTAGCGAGTCCGCTCCATCGTTCCTGCAAGGCGGCCCGTCTCTCCTCTCCTCCTCGTGCCAGATAGAGCCTCCATGCAAGGAACATCCCGAGGACGGAAAGGGCTACGGCGATCATGACCAGACCCGCCTCCGGAATCCCCAGGAAAGCCTCGGTTCCTGCTTCCTCATGGACACCAAACAAAGGTTCCAGCAGGCGGAAGATAGGACCGGCGTGGGTCAATCCCAGCCACATTCCGGAAATCGCCGCCAGTCCGGCGAGCACGACCAAAGGCCCGGTCATGATCGAAGGAGACTCATGAGGGTGAACGTCCTCGCTGCTGCGCGACTTGCCGAAGAACACCAGGAAGACCTGCCTCGACATATAAAAAGCGGTCAGTAGCGCTGCCGCCGAGGCGATCAGCCAGAGAAGAAACCAACCCTCTTCGTATGTGGAAACGAGTATTGCGTCCTTCGAAAAGAATCCAGATAGCGGCGGAATGCCAAGGATCGCCAGCCATCCAACGATGAAAGTCCACCCTGTCCTCGGGAGAGTCTTTATGAGTCCCCCCATCTTCTTCATGTTGGTCTCGCCTTCCAGCGCGTGCATAACCGAGCCTGCTCCGAGAAACAACAGCGCCTTGAAGAAGGCGTGAGTCACGAGGTGAAAGATGGCGGCGGCATAGGCGACCGGTGAGTGGCTCAAAGCTCCGACTCCAACCGCAAGGAACATGAAGCCGAGCTGAGAGATCGTGGAGTATGCCAGGACCCTCTTGATGTCGTCTTGCAGGCAGGCCACCGTCGCGGCAAACAACGCTGTGACCGCTCCAATCGTCGCGACGGTCAGCGCTGCAGTGTGAGAGGCCTCGAAGAAGACGTGAGTCCTTGCCACCATGTAGACGCCTGCGGTAACCATGGTTGCGGCATGGATGAGGGCCGAGACCGGAGTAGGGCCCTCCATGGCGTCCGGAAGCCAAACATGCAAAGGGACCTGCGCGCTCTTTCCCACCGCACCCACGAACAGAAGAAGAGGTATGGCGGTAACGATTGCTCCCTGCAGTTCTGTTGCCCTTGCAAAGACTTCATCAAAGTCGAGAGTGCCGAAGTGGGCATAGATGAGAAGGATTCCAATTAGGAAACCAACATCACCGATCCGGTTTACGAGAAAGGCCTTCTTGCCGGCGGCAGCGGCCTCTGGTTTGAAATACCAGAAAGAGATCAGAAGATACGAGCAAAGTCCGACCAGCTCCCATCCAACGTACAGAACGAGGAAGTTATTCGCCAGTACCAGCAGCAGCATCGAACCGGCGAACAGATTCAGATATCCGAAATAGGTCGCCTTCCGCTCGTCGTGCTCCATGTATCCGATCGAATAGACATGAATGAGAGTCCCCACGCCGGTGACGATCAGAAGCATCACGGCTGTGAGGGCGTCGACCTTGAACGTCATCGCTACGTTCAAACCACCCGCGGCTATCCATTCGTATGCCGGGCCGGAGAGCGTGCGCTCTTCCGGTGCCCCGGTCATCGTCATGAGATTTCCTACCGCCATCAGGGTGAGAACGAACGAAGACCCGATAACCGACGAAGCGACGATCCCGGCCCATCGCCCGCGCCCGATGGATCGGCGGAATAGCAACAGCAGCAAAGCCCCGGCCATGGGGAAAAAGGGAATGAGCGGTATGTAGCCCGGAAGCTCTGTGCCGCCCTGCGCTGCCAGCCTCACCACTTGAGAAGGCTCACCTGATCGGCATCGGTACTTGCCCGTCTTCTGAAGATCGAGACGATGATCGCAAGACCCACGACCACTTCAGCGGCCGCAACTACAAGGACGAAGAAGACGGCTATCTGTCCCGCAAGGCCTCCCATCATCCGGTCGAAGGTCACAAAGGTCAGGTTGACCGCGTTCAGCATCAGCTCTATGCACATGAACATCACGATCACGTTGCGGCGGATAAGAACCCCAACGGTTCCCGTGATGAACAGGAGAGCCGAAACGAGCAGATACCACTCGGCAGGAACGCTCAAGAACGAAGCCTCCGCTTGGCTAGCACCATCGTTCCAACGACCGCAACGATCAGCAGGACAGAAGTGATCTCGAAGGGGAGGGCCCAGTGGGTAAACAGCTCACGGGCGACCGCTTCGACATTTCCCTCTGTTGACCTTGGGCCGGCAGAATCAGGCAAGTCTGCGACGGCGAAGCTGGTCCCGACTCCAAGGTATAAGGCCGCCACGATGAGCAGCACTCCCAGACCGACGCCGATCTCCCTTTGAAACCTGAGAGGCTCGATCAGCGATTCCCGCTTGTCGACTCCGAGAAGCATGACGACGAACACGAAGAGAACCATGATCGCCCCGGCGTAAACGATGATCTGCAGGGCCGCGATGAAAAAGGCTCCTTGGATCAAAAAGAGCACGGCCAGAGCGAGTTGACTGGCAACCAGGAACAGCGCGGCATGGACCGCGTTTCGAACCAGCACCATTGCCACTCCCGATCCCAGGGCGAGCGCGGCTGCCAGCAGGAACACGCTCGCGTCGATCAATCCTCAGTCTCCGTGTGCTCGTGCTCCTTGCGTCGCTCTTCCTGACGGCGTGCCCGGGCCAGGCCCTCCTTCAACACCCGGTATTCGCCCACTTCCTCGCCCGCTCGAAGAACCACCTTCGAATCACGGATCTGAAGGGGTGCGTCAACGAGCAGTTCCTCCTTTGTGAAGATGAACTTGTCGCGGGAGTCTGCGGAAAAGTCGTATGCATTGGACATCACCAGCGCCTCGGTCGGACATGCTTCAACACAAAGCCCGCAAAAGATGCACCTGAGATAGTTGATCTCGTAAACCTTGGCGTAGCGCTCACCGGGCGCATACCGTTCCTCAGGAGTGTTCTCGGCTCCAATGACGAGAATGGCGTCCGCAGGACAGGCCCCCGCGCAGAGTTCGCAACCGATGCACTTCTCCAGACCGTCTGGATGACGGTCCAAAACGTGCCTTCCTTTGAACCTTGGGAACGGATCCCTTCTCTGCTCCGGATATTGAATCGTGACGGGTCGTCGGAACACGTGCCGCAGGGTGAGAGAAAGGCCCTTCATCGAGGCAATGACTCCCTCGCCGATCTCGAGCATCACATCGATGGCGGGCTTCATCGGAGCAAAGATCTTCTTCTCGGTCAGCGCGCGAGTGCGCCGAAGAGGCGTCTTCGAGCGCGGATACCACGCTTCTTCGCTGAGACGGTTCGGCCTTCTTTCCTCTTCAGCCAAAGTACGCATCCTTGACCGTCAGAATGGTCGCCGAGACAACGAGCCACCCGAGCGCCATCGGGATCAGGCCTTTCCATCCAAGAACCATCAGCTTGTCGTACCTGATTCTCGGAAGAGTCGCGCGCAGCCAGATGAAGAGAAAAACAAGAGTGAAGGTCTTGCCCATGAAATTCATAAGGGGCCACATCCATGGAAGAAACGGCAGATGAGGTCCGTCCCAGCCACCGAGAAACATGATCACCGCAACCGCAGAGATGGTAATGATGTGGACGTACTCGGCGAGAAAGAACATCGCGAACTTAATCCCTGAGTATTCGGTGTGATATCCGGCCACAAGCTCGGTCTCGGCTTCGGGAAGATCAAATGGAGCGCGGTTTGTCTCGGCCACTCCCGCCGCCATGAACAGCAGGAAAGCTGGAAGCTGGAAGACCACATACCACTTAGGAATGAGGTGTCCGATCCATTGGACGGGACCGGGCAGCCATCCGATCGTTCCGAAAGTCCCGATCTGCGCTTCCACGATCTCTCTTAGAGAAAGCGTCCCAGCCCACACGACCACCGGCACTAGAGATAGTGAGAGAGCGATCTCGTAAGAGATCATCTGAGCGCTGGACCGTATCCCTCCGAGAAGAGGGTACTTCGAGCCACTCGCCCAGCCGGCGAGGACCACACCGTAAACGGCCAGCGATCCCATGGCGATCACCCACAGCAGTCCAACATTGAGATCGGTCACCTCGAGCGTTACGGTCTGGCCGAAGAGAGTTACGTGTTCTCCGAACGGGATCACGGCGAAGGCGAGGAAAGCAGGGATGAGGGCCAGGACCGGGGCGGCCACATACGCAGCCTTGTCGATCCCTCGTGGACTCACTTGTTCTTTGAAGAACAACTTGACTCCGTCCGCAAGGCTGGTGAACAGCCCGAACGGTCCCCAACGGTTCGGCCCATAGCGACTCTGCATCCGCGCCACGATCTTGCGCTCGAGCCAGATCGTGAAAAGAACCGTGCCTAGGACCGCCCCGAATACGACGAACACCTTTATGACGGAGACCACCACGAATGCAGTCATGATGAGACTTGCACGAACGGTTGGGCATCGATGTCGATCAGTTCATTGGCGCGCGCACCAACCATGTCGAAGTTCATGAAAGCTGCCCCTTGTGGGGTGTCATCAGATACCCGGAGCTCGACGACCAGGTGTCCTCGCCGCGAGCTCACTTTGACCTGAGCCCCGGGCTCGAGGCCGCGGGTCTCAGCTTCACGCGGATGGAGCTCGACAAATGGGCTCGGTGTCACACTGCGAAGTTCGGGGGAACGCCCAATCATGTTTCCACCGTCGTAGAGGGCACGACCGAGCAGCAACGCGAGAGGGTATTCCGCCCTCCGGGAATCAGAAGGCTGCGCGGCGCTAAAGGTCTGGCTGCGATCGCCGTTGCCCTCGGGCGCTGGAGTCTCCCAGATCCACCCGTGCCTTCGAGTGGCATCGATGGCCCGTAGCTCCCATGAGAGCGGCCAGGCTCCCCCCGCACCGGGGGCCTTGTTGGGCGGATGGTCGACTTCATTCTGCTGAGCCTTGAGCGGCCTCAACATTGGAATGTCAGAGTGCTGCAGCGACTGCCAGCTAAAGCCGGAGTGAGTGGGCAACTCTGCGGCAATCTCGATCGAGATGTCTTCCGAAGATCCCCAGCCCCAATCCGTCCCCAGTCTTGCAGCCAAGTCCTGAAAGATGTGCCAGTCAGCCCTCGCGACTCCGGGCGCGGGAACCGATGGGTTCACTTTCTGGATTCTTCTCTCCAGGTTCGTGAACGAGCCCTCCTTCTCTGCAAAGGAGCGGGCAGGAAGCGCGACGACCGCCGACCTCGCGGTGTCGGTGGGAAAGAGTTCCGATACCACAAGGAACACTCCCGATCGAAGCCCGGTCTCAGCCAGCGTCTTGTCCGGGAAATCGGTGATGAGGTCGGCCCCAAGCACCCAGAGAAATTTGAGCTCTCCACTTGCCGCAGCTTTCAGCATCCCGACCGAGTCGAGACCGGCAGGAGCCGAAGAAGCATGACCTGGGTCTTTATCCGGACGGATCCCCATATCCAAAGCACCCTGCGAGTTCGCGTTCGGCGGGCATAACAACAGCCGCGCACCGGAGTCTGCGACGAGTTCCGTGAGCGCCTCGATGGCTTCGTTATCGGCCGAGGCTACGAATTGGGGGCCGACACAGACGATGCAATCGGGAGCGATGGCCTCTCGCAGCGCGGCCACGGTCGTCTCATCGACACCGTGGCTGGTGCTTGCACCTCCTCGAAGAGCGTCGACCAGATCTGCAGCATGCCCCGGTTTGAACCGAACATCGGTGGAGAACTCCGAAAGGCTGATCCTTCTGGGATGAGCCGAGTAGATCGCAACCCCACCGCGAGCTGCTTTTCGCAGACGGAGGAAAAGCACAGGGAGTTCCTCCTTGGGATCCGGCCCGAACCAAAGAATGGTCTTTGCAGAATCTAGGTCGTTCAAAGAAGCCGTCGAACCAGTGATGCCTCCCAGGGACGTCCCGGAGTAGTCGAAGGTCGAGTCGAAAGTTCTGAAGTCCAGGTTGGGAGTACCGACCACCTCGCGGAAGAACTTGGATGCGGCATAGAGATCTTCGTTGGTAGCGTGTGACCCTCCTATGAAACCGACGGAAGATGGCCCATTTGCATCGATGATCTTCTTCAGCTCACCGGCAACGAAATCGAGGGCCTGGTCCCATGTCGTCTCCACGAATTCCATCCCAGCATTGCTCTTGCGTCTCATCAATGGCGCCTTCAGACGATCTGGGTGCGACACATACCGGTGCCCGAATCGGCCTTTGTCGCAATTCCAGAAGGAGTTCACGTTCTCGTTTGGAAGGGCCTGGGCTCGAAGGACCTCGCCTCCCCGCTGTTCAACAGAAAGAGGGCAGCCAACCGAGCAGTACGAGCAGGTCGATGCCGTCCCATGCAGGTCCCATGGACGGGAGAGAAAGCGGTAAGACGTCGAGGTCAAGGCCCCGACTGGACACATCTGAATCGTGTTGCCCGAGAAGTGACTATCGAATGGCATGTCGGTGGCGGTATTGATCTGCGTGAAGCTTCCGCGGTCCATCAAGTCGATGAAATCGTCGCCGGCCACCTCATCGGCGAACCTAACGCAGCGCCAGCAAAGCACGCAGCGTTCCCGATCAAGCATCACGAGGTCTGAGATCGGGATCGGCTTGACGAAATGTCTCTTCTCTTCCCGGTATCGGCTTTCGCCGGGGCCGAACTTCATCGTTTGGTCCTGAAGAGGACATTCCCCGCCTCGGTCGCAGATCGGACAGTCGAGAGGATGGTTGATCAACAACAGCTCCAGGACTGCCTCCTGCGCTTCGCTTGCGACTTCGCTATTGGTTTGAACGACCATCCCATCAGCGACGTAAGTGGCACAGGCCGGTTCTAGAGGACGCTTGCCGCCTTCGATCTGAACCAAACACATGCGGCACGCAGCCACCGAATCCATTCCAGGGTGATAG
>JAHWKU010000015.1 GCA_019347715.1 Actinomycetota bacterium
GGAGACCTCCAAGCTGAGCAACCACGCGGCGCATAATTTCTCGTGACACCCTCCGACCCACAAACATGTTTGCGCAGACTTCGCGACTCTTCGACGGTGATGGCCAGTTCGTTTGTTGTAAACCCTCAGAAACCCATCTCGATGATCGGCTGGTTCAGCCTCACGTTGCCGGTGGAGCCATAGAAGCCGGCGTTGCCGAAGGCAAACACTCCGCCGTCGGTAGCAACGAGCCAGTAGCCATCGCCGGTGCGGGCCGCAAGCATCCCTACGACCGGCTGATTCAGCCGGATACCGCCAGTCGAGCCGTGGAAGCCAGCGTCTCCAAATGCGAAGATTCCTCCGTCGGAGGCAACAAGCCAGTACCCCTTGCCGGAAGGCGTGGCCGCCATCCCAACGATCGGTTGCGTAAGCCGGTCACCTCCAGTCGAGCCGTGGAAGCCAGCGTCTCCGAATGCGAAGATTCCCCCGTCCGCGGCCGCAAGCCAATAGCCCTTGCCGGTCGGGGTTGCGCCCATTCCAACGATCGGTTTAGAGACCTGGCCGGAAGCAGGGACCGTAGTGAAGCGTCGGCGGCCTTGAGATCACTTTCCCTACCGACTCCGTACGCCGTCGGCCCCGTTAACGTTCACGTCGTTACTGCAGAGCCCTTGACGATAATCGACGCCGGAGTCAATACCGTCGATGCCGAGAACGCACTCAAGCTTGGGTTCGCGTCCAAAGGTCTCTATCTGGAGTCTGTGGAACGGATTCTCATCACGCATGGACACCCCGACCACTACGGCCTTGTCCCGACGATTCGTCAGATCTCTGGGGCCGAAGCCCATATGAGTGACGCGGAGATCGCCCGGTTGACCGACGACAGCGTCCCGTTCGAGATGGGCCGTCTTCTTTTAGAGGTCGGTTTCCCCGTTGAGTTGTTGAAGGACATGGCTGAAAGGGAAAGGAGACTTCATCGAGTTCATCAGGTAGCTCAGCTGGAGTGTCATCCGGTTAAAGACGGAGACGTCTTTGAGTTTCGTGACTTCATGCTGGTCGCGATTGCACTGCCGGGTCACACCGGGGGCCATCTCGGATATTTCGAGCCTGCCAGTGGAACCCTCTTCGGGGGTGACACCCTGCTTCCCCATGTGAGCCCCAATCCACTGCTCGAGCCGGAGGGTGAATCCCCCGTTCAGAGACGGCGGTCTTTGAAGCAGTATCTCGAGTCGTTAGACAAGCTCGAGGCCCTGGACATAAATATCGTCTATCCGGGTCACGGGCCAGTTATCACCGACCCAAAGTCCATCGTGCGCTATATGCGAGAGCACCACGCCAGACGGCTCGACGTAGTCTGTGAGTGTCTGGCCGGAGAAGGGAAGAGCCCTTACCAAGTCTCAAAGGAGCTGTATCCCAGCGTCAACGGCTACGACCACTTTCTGGCGGTCTCCGAGGTGATAGGCCATCTCGACGTCCTCGTCGAGGAAAAGCGTGCCGTCTCCGAGGTCAGAGAAGACGGGGTCGAGTACTTCTCGAGTGCCTGATTTCCCCCGCTCGGGCTCTCGGTTAGGATTCGCTCCCTGACCCACAGTCAGTCAAACCACAAGGAGGTTCTATGCCCCTCAGCATCGCGGTCTGCGTTAAGCGCGTACCCGACACCGCGGCCGAAAAGAAACTCGACGATGGCGACAAGACGCTCGACCGCGATTCGGTCGAGTCGATCCTGAATCCCGTCGACGAGATGGCGGTAGAAGAGGCGCTGAAGCTAAAGGAGGCTAATGAAGGGGAGGTGACAATCGTCTGTGCCGGTCCGGAGGGAGCCGCCCAGCAGGCAATCCGCAAGGCTCTTTCGATGGGCGCTGATAAAGGAGTCCATCTAAAGGACGACTCCCTACATGGCTCCGACGCGCAAGGTATCGCCTATGCGCTTGCCCAAGTTCTGAAGAAAGGTGAGTACGACCTGATCCTGTGTGGCGCCGAATCGACAGATGCCAGGACGAATCTGGTTCCGCCGGCCATCGCAGAGCATCTGAACCTCCCGAACCTCAATTTCGTAAAGAACGTTGAGACGTCTGATGGAAAGGTGACGGCCCACAGGGAAACCGATAAGGGCCACGATGTTCTGGAGAGCTCGACTCCGGCAGTTCTCGGCGTCGTTTGGGGGGCGAACGAGCCAAGATATCCATCTTTCAAAGGCATCATGGCAGCGAAACAAAAGCCACTCGAGACGCTCTCCGCCGCAGACGCCGAGATCGATGCTTCCAAGGTGGGACTCGATGGCTCCAAGACGGAGGTTCTCGAGTTCGGGGCTCGATCCACGGAACGGCAAAAGAATGTAGTCGACAACAAGGAGGGCGATGCCCACGTGAAGCTCGCCGACTTCCTTCAGCAGCAGAAGTTCATCTAGATCGAGGAGACACCTATGGGAGATGTATGGGTGGTCGTAGACCACGAAAACGGAGAGACGAGCAAGGTTACGAGCCAGATGCTTACAGCCGCGCGGGGACTCGCTAAGGAAGCTGGCGGAGATCCCGTTGCGGTGTTTTGCGGACAGGGCTGGGAAACCGCCAAGGAGCGTGTCTCCAAGTTCGGTGCTGCCAAGGCCATCGTGGCCGAGTCCGAAGATTTCTCCAATTATCAGACCGCGCCTCAAGTCGAGGTGGTTGCCAAGCTCATAGAAGAGCGTCAGCCATGGGGAGTGCTATTCGCAAGCGTACCCAGCGGCAAGGAGGTAGCCACGAGGGTAGCCGCGCGCCTCGGGCTTGGTGTTCTAGCTGATGCAACGAACATCACCATCGAGGGAGACAAACCGAAGGTCGAGCACTCCGCCTTTGGTGGCGCGACCATCGTGCAAAAGACTCTCAAGGGCGGACCATTCCTGATCTGCGTGAAACCCAATGCTTTCGTTTCCGAAGAGGCTGCGGCCGAGGTTCAGGAGGACAAGGTCGAAACATCGATCTCGGAGGACGCCAAACGTGTCGTTGTCAAAGAGAGAGTTGAAAAGGAAGCAGGCGGCCGCCCAGCGGTCGATCAGGCTGCGATCATCGTGTCGGGTGGACGAGGTCTTCAAGATCCCAAGAACTTCGAGCTCATCGAAGGCCTGGCGGATCAGCTTGGAGCCGCAGTTGGGGCATCCCGTGCTGCCGTCGATGCGGGTTGGTATCCCCACGCCCATCAGGTAGGCCAGACTGGAAAGACCGTCTCGCCTCAGCTATATATCGCGGTCGGGATCTCTGGAGCGATCCAGCATCGTGCTGGGATGCAGACTTCCAAGACGATCATCGCCATCAACAAGGACGCTGAAGCGCCCATATTCCAGCTGGTGGACTTTGGAATCGTGGGCGATCTCTTCGACGTTGTTCCTAAGCTCACCGAAGAGATAGGCAAACGCAAGGGTGGTGGCTGAGCAGTTCCCGAGCCATCCGTTCCTAAGAGCTAGTCGTGGCAAAGACGTCGTGGGATCAGCTCGACCCCAGTGAGCTGGCGCGGCAACAAGACCGCAAGCTCCGCAGACAGATTCGCTCCCAGCTCTACCCATACAGCCCCTTTTACCGACGAGTCATCGAGGAACTTCATATCCAAGCCGACGGTTTTATGGGGGTAGACGACCTTCAGAAGCTTCCTCTAGTAGACCGAGAGGCGCTATCGAGCAATCCGGAAGACTTCGTACTGCATCCATCCCGCCCTTTGATCCAAAGGTGGGCTTCTGGGTCTCAGCTCACTGCGATGTTTTTCAACAAGCTCTTGAAGGGGATCGATTATGCAGAGAGTGAACTCTCCAACGAGTACGCCGCGGTTCACGTTCTGGAGACGACGGGCACTACAGGAGAGCCGTTGCCGATCAAGCTCAGCAGACGAGACGTCGCGGTACTCGCTACCGAGGGGATGCGGATGCTCGAAGTGGCAGGGGTTCGCACCGGCGACGTCCTTCTAAACCTCCTCGAGCCATCAAGCGCCGGAGGATTTTGGCCCGTGTGGCTCGGCGCCGTTGCTCTTGGAGCAGAGCAGACCGCCCCTGGGTTCTTGGAGCCCGAACAGGCCGCGGCCCTCGCAAAGAAAACTCATGCCTCAGTAGTCGTGGCGATTGGGCAAGACGCTCTCTTGCTGCTGGAGGCAGCGGGGGAAAGTGGTCTTCCGGCTCTGCGCCAGCTCGTCCTGGGCCCCGGTCCACTCGGCCCGACTCTTCGCAAACGGCTGGCGGAGAGTGCCGGTCCCCAGGTGAGAATTGTTGGAACCTACGGATTCGCTGAGGGCAGGACTCTTTGGGCTGAGTGTCTCCAGGGGAGTGGTTCTCCAGATGCCGGCTACCACTTGTCTGGCGACTTGCAGATCGTCGAGATCATTTCGCCCCGCGAGCGCCGAGGTGTGAAACCCGGCGAAGCCGGAGAGGTGGTGTTCACCGGACTGGATCACCGTGGTACCGCTCTTGCCAGATATCGCCCCGGCGACGTGGCAATGGGAGGACTTGTGCCGGGGCGGTGTCGTTACTGCGGAAGACTGGTCGATCGGATCATCGGGCCCATTCGCAGGGCCGGCAACCTCATCGAGCTTCAGTTTGGAGGAGAGGACTTGATGGCAGTGGATGTGGAAACGCTTGCGGACGCGTTGGCCCACCCGGCCCTGCAAGCGTGGCAGGTTGAGGTGCGCAAGTCGGAGGGTGATCCCAGGGGTTCGGATGAGCTCTATGTGCTGTTCGATCCCAAAGGAAAAAGGAATCCAGGTCAGGTTGCTGCTGAATTGGACAGGGTCTTTCGGACCGAGATCGGTTTTTCGCCCACCCAATTCGTACTCAGTGACCGCGCCAAGGGTGGCGTCGTCGATCTGCGGCCCATTCCCGTGGAGGCAGGCAGCGTCTTGGTTTCTGCCGGGTGGCACGAAGACTCACCGAGAGTCAGATTGTGGAGAACTCCCAACCCCGACGGAGGGGGATCCCAAGGCACCGCCGCCGCCGAACAGCGCTCCTAGTACCGATGGATCTTCGGCAACGAAGACCTCCTGCTCGCTCGGGATTTGGACTTGGACCTCAACGCCGAAGTCGTAAAGCTCCAACGTCATAGTGATGTTCATTTTGTCTTCGTTGCCCATGGTGACCAGTAGCTTGCGAGCGAAACCGTCGTCATCGATCCAAGCATCAACTGGTTCGAGTTCGAGGCCTACGGCTTCCATCCTCGAGATCTGCTGGTCTCTCGTTTCGGGGGGCAGCGCAGCCATATAGTCCTGCCAGGTCAAGGCGACCCGGTAATGAGTGGTATGGGTGCCTCTGATGCTTTCTTCACCGACCGTCGTGATGTCGTGGGCACCTACACCCTTCAGTCTCTCGAAGAAGATCTCAGGTTGAGGGGTGGGAGACGAAAGATCGAAACCACCCTGAACCATTTCCTCGAGGGAGACACGGACCCAGCTTTTGCCATCAAAGGCCGCTGAAGCCTTGGGCGGAACCTCGTAATAGACGAAGTCGGCGTCGTAGATGGTGCGAATCTCCGGAAGAGTGATTCCGGACTGGCTGCCTGCCCCCGTCTTCATTTCCATGCTTCCGAGTTTCCTGCGGAAATCGGTAAGGCCGTCGATCGTGAAAGAAAGCTCCGTGGGTTCAGGAGGTTGTGCGTTCCCCATGCTTGCGCTGGGGAAACTGAAGCGCATCGACATGATCATCTGCAGTCTTGCCGAGCCCATGCTGGGGGCTCTATCGCTCAAGCCCGCGATCGTTTGAACCGGAGTTAGCCTTTGGCAGCTCAACGCGACAAGGCTCATGACCATCAAAATGGGGATCAATCGGCGCCGCATGGAATCCTCTCGCTTGCAAACAGTCTAGTTCAGGGCGGTATCGGAAGGAGCGAATATCATGGGGAGCGATGCCATACCTCGATTACGCCGCAACCACTCCAATCCTCGATGAGGTTCTCGAGGCCATGGCTCCATACCAGCGTCAGCTCTTTGGGAATCCATCGAGCGTGTATGAGACCGGCAGGGAAGGCAAGAAGGGCATGGAAGAAGCCCGGGACCTCATCGCCGCCGCCGTTGGTGCGCAACCTGCGGAAATCATATTCACCGGAGGCGGGACCGAGGCAGACAACCTCGCCCTGAAAGGGCCTGCCTTCAAACTGCGTTCGCAGGGCAACCACATCATCACGACTGCAGTCGAGCATCACGCGGTCCTTCATTCGGCCGAGTGGCTCGAGAAGCAAGGTTTTCGAGTGACCTTCTTAGGTGTGGATCAAAACGGTTTGATAGATCTCGAGCGGTTGAAGTCTGCGCTCACCAAGGAGACCATCCTTGTTTCGATCATGCTCGTGAACAACGAGGTGGGTGTGATCGAACCGGTGGCCGAGGCGGTAAGGATCGTCAAGGAGAACTCACGCGCTTTGTTTCACTCCGACGCCGTCCAGGCTCTCGGCAAGTTGAAGGTGAACCTCGACGAACTCGGGGTGGATCTGGCGTCCTTCAGCGCTCACAAAGTCGGAGGACCGAAGGGAACGGGCGCCCTATTTGTAAAGAGGGGAACTCCCATTGAGCCGGTCTTGCACGGTGGAGGTCAGGAGAGGGATCTTCGCTCCGGGACACCAAACGTTGCGGGAATCGTGGGATTTGGTGTCGCTGCCCAGATCGCAGCCAAAGAGGTGGAGCAGGAAGCCGAGCGCCTGACCGACATGCGAGATCAGGTGCAGGAGGGCATCAAGGCGTCGATCGAAAGAGTCCACGTCAATGCTGAGGATGCGCCTCGGATCGGCAACACGCTGAATGTCTGCATCGAGGGGGTTGAGGGTGAATCCCTTCTTTTGATGCTCGACTCGAAGGAGGTTGCGGCCTCGAGCGGCTCGGCCTGTACCTCCGGATCTCTTGATCCTTCTCACGTGCTCATGGCCATGGGCGTCGCTCCTGAGCTTGCCCATGGGTCTCTCAGAGTCTCACTAGGCCGAGCTACTACCAGCGACGACATCGACGATTTCACGGAGGTTTTGCCGGCAATTGTGGACAAGCTCCGATCGATCGCTCCGAGAAGCGTCGGGGGCCGGTGATGAAGCGCAAAGCTGTCGTCGCCATGTCGGGCGGCGTAGATTCCTCAGTCGCGGCGGCCCTCATGAAAGAGGATGGCTACGAAGTTATCGGCATCATGATGAAGCTCTGGCAAGGGGAAGCTGCCAACAACGAGAGCGGCTGTTGTTCGGTAGACGCTGCCGAAGATGCTCGCAGAGTGGCACAGGTGCTCGACATCCCCTTCTATGTCTTCAACTTCGCCGAGCACTTTTCCAAAACTGTTATCGAGCGGTTCGTTTCGGATTATTCCCATGGGGTGACCCCCAACCCGTGTATTGAGTGCAACCGATCCGTGAAATTTTCTGCTCTCCTCGAACGAGCGAAAGCTTTCGACGCAGAAGTTCTTGCGACCGGCCACTACGCAAGAGTTCGCTCAGCCGGCGCCGGTTTCAAGCTACTAAGAGGGATGGACCCAGACAAGGATCAGAGCTACGTTCTCTACATGCTGGGCTCCGCCGATCTCGCGCACGCGCAGTTTCCGGTAGGGGAATACCGAAAGCCGGAGATCCGTGAGATTGCCGCGTCACTAGGACTGCGGACGGCGGCCAAACCCGAAAGTCAGGAGATCTGCTTCGTTCCCAATGGAGACTCTCATGCATTTTTGCGTGAGAAAGTGCCGGCAGGGTCTCAGCCCGGACCGATACACACGAGTGATGGAGAGCGAATCGGATCGCATCGAGGTTTCGCCCACTACACGGTGGGCCAGCGACGGGGACTCGGAGTTGGGCTTGGGTATCCCGTATACGTCAAGCAAGTGCGACCCGATGACAATGCATTGATAGTTGGAACGGCCGAGGAGATGCTCTCGGACGAGATGGAAGTGCAAGAGGTTTCATTCACCGGCCTGGTTCCTTCTTCCGAGTTCGAAGCATCGGTGATGACGCGTTACCGGGGGGAGGAGGCAGATGCCAAGATCCAGCCCTACGGGTCGAGATGGATCGTTTCCTTCAACGAGCCTCAGGGTCTCGCGGCCCCGGGGCAGGCCGCGGTCTTCTACCGGGACGAGGAGCTGCTCGGTGGAGGAACGATCCTAAGGACTTCTGCCTGATGGCGAAAGAGTCCGAGAAGATCCGGCTTCCAGAGCTTCCGATCTTCAAAAAATATTCGCTTGCGGTCCGGCAAGAATTTGCCACTCCCAACGAAATACTCGCGACGCTCGAGAGAACCACAGCCAGGATCCAGAAGTTGCTGGAGAAGGCGGAGGACGAGAGGAGAAGGAAAGAACAGGCGGAAAGGTCGGAGGCCGACCGGATCGCGCTGGCCGAACAGGAGGCCCGCTGGACGGATGAAGCTCAGGAGGCCGACGAAGCCAAGGACGCCCACGAAACACCTGACGACCCGACCCCCGTCGAGCGGGAGGCGGAGAAGCTTGTCTTCGAGGAGCAATACCTCTCGAAAGATCAAGAGCAGGACGAGGATGAATATGAAGCCAGGCCGTTTTGGGAAGTAGACGACGAGGAGCTGGAGGAATCCACCGCGGCTCCTGTTCCTAACTCGGCGACACGGGCCCCCAAGAAGAGCGAAAAGCCTGTCCCGCCGCCTGCCAAAAAACCCAAGCCTCGCAATAAGGCACGGCCAAGACCTCAGGTGGTGCCGGTATCCGGCAGAGGCAAGCCGCTGAAAGGGGCGAAGAAACCGTCAGCCAAAAAAGCGTCTGCGAGAAAGACTGCCAAGACCAAAGCCAAGAAGAAGGCCGGAACCAAACGTAAATCCAAGAGGTAGTCATGGGACTTCTGGACCGCGTCGGCAGATCCCCGCTTCACACCTTCGACCTGCCGGTGGGAGACCTGACGCTTCACATCCAAGCCTCGGATGAACTGCAGGACGAAGCCCGTGCCTCAGCATTGAAGCACTGGGAACAGCTGGAGTCTTACCTTGTAAGAGATCCCGGCTTCAAGACGTCATTCGTATCTCTTCCGGTGGGCCCGGACGCCCCGCCTCTGATCAAAGTAATGGCCGATGCCTCCGCGCAAGTTGGAGTTGGGCCCATGGTCACTCTCCCTGGCGCATTCGTAGAAGCCGTGGCTGAAGACTTGGCGAAGATGACGAAGGAGGTCGTGGTTTCCGCTGAAGGGGATAGTTTCGTCATTTCGGATCGTCCTCGCAGTTTCATCGTCGAGCCGGCCTACGGTGGGAAAGGCATTGCAATCAGGGTACGGTCCGAGCGTTATGGGTTCTATGCATCGAACGGGAGACTGAAGGTGAGCCCTGCCATCGGAAAGGCAAGGTGCGTAGGGGTTCTTGCCGAGCACTGTGCCCTTGCGGATGCAGTGGGCAGCGCGATGGGTCTTTCAATGCATCGTCCCCAGGACGTAGAACAGGCTCTCGAGGTACCGAGGAAAACCTCAGGAATCGAAGGGGCCATGATCGTAGGGGGAGGGCGCATTGGGGTTTGGGGGAACATCGAAGTGGTCACACCTTCAGGCCGATGACTAAGCAACAGGCGAACAAGCGGCTCAAGGAACTGCGCTCTGAGATCGAGCGTCACTCTCACCTTTACCACGTCCTGGATGATCCCCAGATATCCGACTCGGAGTACGACGACTTGATGAAGGAGTTGGTCGCGCTCGAGGAGCAGTTCCCAGATCTGGTCACAAGCGATTCTCCCAGTCAGCGCGTCGGGGCTCCGCCATCGGACCTATTTGCAGCGGTGGACCATCCCACTGCTATGTGGTCGCTTGACAATGCATTCGACTTCGACGAGCTCGTGGCTTGGGGTAAGAGAGTCGAGCGCGTTTTGGGTTCCAGCGCCGACTTCTATTGCGAACTGAAAGTTGACGGCACGGCTGTGAATCTCGTTTACGTGGATGGGAAGCTCGATCGTGCAGCGACTAGAGGCGATGGAAGGGTTGGGGAGGACATCACTTCGAACGTTCGGACCATCAATTCCATCCCGCTCAAGCTGACCGGCGCCAAGACCCCCTCCCTTCTCGAAGTAAGGGGAGAGATCTACATGCCGGTGGAGGCCTTTCGGGAACTGAACGAAGAGCTGACTAGAAGGGAGATCCGGCCTTTCGCCAATCCTCGTAATGCAGCAGCCGGGTCTCTTAGACAGAAGGATCCCAAAGTAACGGCAAGCCGCAACCTCTCGATCTTCTGTCACGGAGTGGGAACCATAGAGGGAAAGAGGTTTTCGAGACACTCAGAGCAGATGCAATTTCTGACGGATCTGGGTTTGCGGGTCCTGGGGGAAGCGGAGTCAGTCGAGACCCTGGAGCAGGTATTCGATTACTCCCAGAAGTGGGAAGCGAAGCGGCATGACGTTGCCTTTGAGGTGGACGGCACGGTCGTGAAGGTGGATCAACTCTCTCAGCGAGAGGAATTGGGCTTCACTTCCAAGAGTCCAAGATGGGCGATTGCCTACAAATTTCCTCCCGAGGAGAAGACCACACGGCTTCTTGATATCCAGGTCAACGTCGGAAGGACCGGAGCGGTAACCCCATTCGCTCAGCTGGAACCGGTGGTGCTCTCGGGAGCAACCGTCACCACGGCCACACTGCACAACGAAGATGAGATCAAAAGAAAGGACATCCGGATAGGTGATGTGGTCCTGGCCAGACGCGCCGGAGATGTGATTCCCGAGGTGGTAGCCCCGGTCGTGGCCAAAAGGACCGGGAAAGAACGCAAGTTCAAGATGCCGAAGAACTGCCCAAGGTGTGAGACCGCATTGGAGCGCGCTGAGGGGGAGAAGGTATGGCGATGTCCGAATGACGCCTGCCCTTCTCGCATGATCGAATCGATCTTTCACTTTGCCGCCCGCAGTGCCATGGATATCGAGGGCCTCGGTTACAAGACGGTCCTCCAGTTGAGAGACCGGGGCATGATCGATGACCCGGCCGATGTCTATTTCCTGACCCGCGACCAACTTCTTCAATTGGATCTGTTCGGAGAGAAGAAAGCGGATCAGCTCATGTCCTCGATTGAATCCTCCAAGGATCGTGGCCTCATTCGCGTTCTCGTCGCCCTCGGCATTCGCCATGTCGGACGGCCCACAGCAGAAGTACTTGCAGAGTCCTTTGGTTCGATAGACGCGATCGCTGCGGCTTCGGAGGAGGAGCTGATGGCGGTCGATGAGGTGGGCCCGGTCGTCGCCAGGACGATTCGAAAGTGGTTCGACAACCCACGTAATTTGGAAATGATCAACAAGCTGCGAAAGGCTGGAGTAAAGCTAGACGCACCTCGCACCACGAGGCGGGGCGGCCATCTCGAGGGTCTTAGCGTCGTGCTTACCGGCGGATTGAGTGACTTCACGCGTGATGATGCTGTTGCAGCGTTGGCCGACGCCGGGGCGAAGGTGACGTCGAGTGTCTCCAAGAAAACCGACTACGTAATAGCGGGTGAAAACCCCGGCTCGAAGCTCTCGAGGGCGGAAGAGTTGGGGGTAGCCGTTATCGATGAAAAGGGCCTCAAGAAACTGCTCGAGGGCAGAGAGCCGTAAGGGGCTCTTACCTCGGTCTGCTGTCTATAATGTTTATATCTTGACCCGCGGGTCAAGATATAAGCGAGCAGTCCGAGGAGGCGATAGTGGAACTGGAGCCCACCGACGAACAGAAGGCGATAGTCGACGCGATCCGCGACTTCGCTCAAAACGAGGTACGTCCGGCCAACAGGGAATGCGAAGAGGCCGGAGTCGTATCCGAGAGGATCGAAAAGCAGCTGGTGGAAATGGGGGTGGCTGCTCCCGTGGCCGAGCAGTACGGGGGCCAGGGAACCTTCGACACGATGACCAGCGTCCTCATTGCAGAGGAGCTCAGCTGGGGCGACCCCGGGGTCGCTTTTTCTATTTTGGGAAGTGGACTGGCGGCCACGATCGTCGATCTGGCCGGAACCGATGCGCAGAAGAGCGAGCTCCTCCCGAAGTTCACAGAAGGGGCCAGGGGGTCGGTAGCCCTAGCCGAACGGGACGCCGGAGCGGATTTCACCGTGCTCGAAGCAAGAGCGACCAAAGATGAGATCCACGGCCTGAAGTACGGAGTTCTGCATGCCGATTCCGCTGCCGTTCGGTTGGTCGTAACGGGGGGAGATGATCTCGGCGTCTGGATCGTTCCGGAGGCCGAAGAGCTCTCGGCGCAGCAGGAAGACAAACTAGGCCTTAGGGCGGCGAGTACTTTCAAGGTCAGATTCGAAGGCGTCAAAACCGAGCGACTTGGAGGCTCGCCCGATCCTGCCAAGGTGAGGCTTGCGCTTTTGAGGGCGAAACTCCTAAACGCAGGAATTGCCATCGGTCTCGGCCGCGCCGCGCTGGAGTACGCGTCTGTCTATGCGCAGGAGCGCACCGCATTCGGCAGGCCGATCGGCGCCTTTCAGGGGATCAGCTTCAAGATCGCAGACCGCGCGATGGATCTGGAGACCGCCCGGCTGCTTGCATGGAAGGCGGCATGGGCAATCGACAACGACTTGAACGATGCCCACGAGCTCGTGATGAGCGCATGTGGTCACGCGGCAGCGGCTGCGGTCACAACAGCAGACGACGGAGTCCAGATCCTCGGTGGACACGGATACATGCGCGATCACCCCGAGGAGCTCTGGTATCGCGATGCAATGACTCTGGCAACGTTCGATTCTCCATCGATGATTGGGGACGTGTTCTTGTCGAAGACTTATGAGGTGGCCGAATGATTGATTTTGAGCTGCACGACACACTCAAGGGGATAGAGGCGTTCGTTCATCAATTTGCCGAACAAACTCTTCGTCCGCTGGCAAGAGAGGCTGATACCAACGGGAAGGTCGATCCCAAGGTCATTCAGATGCTTGGGCAGATCGCCGGCAACCGAGCGACGATCGTTCCCGAAGAGAGACCTGATGCAGGCGAGGAAAGAGCGCGCTTGGGCAACATGCTGTCGATGATCGGAAGTGAAGAGCTGGCATGGGGCGATGCCGCAATGATCCTCAATATCCCGGGGCCGGGCCTCGCGGGGCCCTCGATCAACGCGGCCGGTACTCCCGAGCAAAAGAAGAAGTTTCTGCACGATGTCTTCACCGGAGAGGAGCCTAGGTTCGGCGCCTTGGCGGTCACAGAGGCCCAAGCCGGGTCCGACGTCTCGAATGTTCAGACGACGGCCACCCGCGATGGAGACGAATGGATATTGAACGGGACCAAGGTGTTTTGCACCAACGGGGCCAGAGCGGACGTGCTGGTCATCAATGCCACGATCGACAAATCCCTCGGTCGGGAGGGGCAGAAACTGTTCGTCGTACTGAAGGACACTCCAGGCTTCCGAGTCGGCAAGATCGAGAAGAAACTGGGTCTGACCGCCTCGGAGACGGCTGAGATCGTTTTGGAGGACTGCCGTATCCCGTTCGATCACATCCTCGGAGGAGAAGATGCGCTCAAGCCGAAGAGCGGGTTCAAGGGCACCATGAAAGCTTTCGATGCGTCGCGGCCAACAGTTGCGGCGATGGCCATCGGCATAGGGAGAGCTGCCTATGAATATGTTCGTGACTGGTCGGCCGTGGAAGTTCCTGCGCACTCGAGACGCCGCCCCTTTGTCGAAGCCAAGCTTGCCCATATGAAACGCGAGCTGGACGCCGCACGGCTGGTTACGCGGAAGGCTGCCTGGATGGCGGATCGCCGGATCCCGAATTCGAAGGAAGCTTCGATGTCAAAGGCTTACGCTCCTCCCGCCGCTCTTCGGGCATGCATCGGCGCCATTGAGATCATGGGGCCAGAGGGCTATTCCAAGGAGCACCTGGTCGAAAAGTGGTACCGCGATATCAAGGTCTACGACATATTCGAGGGAACCGGGCAGATCAACCGGGTGGTGATTTCGCGTAATATCCTCGGACGGCTCGACGAACTGAAGCCGGAGAACAACGGGAGCTGAGAGGGGATCGAATGGGACTCAACGCCGAACTTGTTGGTAAGACCTATCCGAAGCAGACATACGAAGTTACTGCGGAGGCGATCAGCAAGTACGCCGATGCCACGAATGAAGACAATCCCGCATTCCACGGCGATAGTCCGATTGCCCCTCCATGTTTTCCGATCGTTCCCGCCGGTGCCGGAATGGGCCAGGCATTGTTCGACTCCGATCTTGGAGTCAACCTGCCTCGAATGGTTCACGGGGAGGAAGATCACGTCCTGCATGTTCCGATCAAGGCCGGTGACGTCCTCGAAGTAGCCACGGAGCTCGAAAGTGTTGAGCTGAAAGACACGGGTGAAACCTTCACCGCCCTGGTGAAACTGACGAATCAAGACGGGGTCCTTGCCTCCGAGGTTCGGAGTTTGATGTTCATTCGCGGCACCGGGTCAAGCAGAAGAGGTCCAGCCGAAGATCTCCCAGAGCGCGAGATAACGTTCGAGTCCATCCAAAAGATCGACGACGACCAGACCTTCCGTTACGCGGAAGCTTCCGGGGACCGTAATCCCATACACGTCGATGAAGACTTCGCCAAGACCATGGCTGGGCTGCCCGGAATCATCGTTCACGGGATGTGCACGATGGCCTTCGTATCGAAAGCGATCCTGGACGAGGCATGTGGATCAGACCCATTGTTGCTGCGCAGGATCAAGGTGCGCTTTTCCAAGCCGGTTTTTCCCGGTCAGACGATCACGACAAGGGGATGGATAGAGGAAACCGAAGGCGACGTAACCGTCTACGGGTTCGAGACTGCAGACCCTGAAGGCAGTCTCGTCATAAAGGGAGGAATCGCCGAAGTCTTAGGCAAATAGACCGGCAGCGATTTCGGCGTGCCGGTTGATGGCTGCAAGGGCAGCCTTTGCAGCGGCTTCTGGAGGAGAGCTGGTCACGTTGCACGCTCCGACGAACTTCGGTCCCGCCTGCTCTGACTCTCTTACGACCACTATGGCAATCTCGCTCTCTTCGGTCCCTCCGGTTGGAACGACAAATGCCTCGTCGATAGAGAACTCCACGATCGGAAGAAGAAGTCTGAGACCATCCAAGGCGGCCTGAGCGGGAAGGCGAATCAGGTTCTCTGACGCTGCGGAGCCATTCTGAGAGGTTTGCACCGTCCGGTCGAAGAGGCTGAGCACTACCTCAGCCTCGAGCGCCTCGTCAGCCGTTCTTACTGCCACACGGTCGAGGCGAGCTCTCTTTCCGTGACGCATCGGGTGGATGTGAGCCAGCTCGATGCCCTTTTGTTCCAGCCAGTTGAGGAAGGGCAGCCGAAGTGATGGAAGTGCGTTGTCGATATCGTCAACCCGAAGAAACGAAGGGGCATGCATATCCCATAAGGCTCGCAACTCCTTCGGCCCGATGTGTGGCCACCGGTCGACAGAGGGCGCGGAGGAAAAAGGATCCATCGCTTTGGCCCCATTAAGGGGCGATTCGTCACCCACGCAGCTTTTAGCCTCCCAGCCCCTGCGCGCGCTAAGCGCGAAAAGTCACCGTATCGGTACGTTCAGTGATGACAACTTACCTGGAATCTGGCTTCGCGCAAGGCCTGCGCGCCCGAACTGTCCGGCTTGCCCGGATTTTATCGAGAAAAGTTCGATCACCGTAGAATGCGGCCCGGAGGATCGATGGACTTCAAAATCTCAGATGAGCTGGTCGCTTTTCGGGAGTCGGTGCGCGCCTTCGCCGACAGAGACGTGGCTCCCCTCGTGGACGAGGCTGAGCGCAATCAGCGGACGCCGGTCGAGCTGTTTGGGAAGGCCGGGAAACATGGTTTCCTTGGGCTCCGGTATCCCGAAGATGTAGGCGGAGCGGGGGCCGGAATGGTCGCAGAAATGACTCTTCGCATGGAGCTTTCCCGAGTTTGCGCCGGGATCGCGTCTGCCCTCTCGGTCTCCTCCCATCTGGGTTCCTATCCGATCTTTGCGTTCGGAGATGCCGAGCAAAAGGAGCGCTGGCTCAAACCAATCCTTGCCGGGGAAAAGATCACCTGCTTTGGGCTGACCGAACCGGCCGCCGGCAGCGATGTCCGCGGCATCCAGGCGACCGCGCAAAAGAATGGATCCGGGTGGGTGCTCAATGGTCGCAAGATCTTTATAACCAACAGCCCGATCTGCGACCTCGCGATCATCATCGCCTATGTCGATAAGGACGCCGGAATCGACGGTATGGCCATCTTCGTGGTGGACCAAGGCACAGCAGGATTCGATAGCTCGCGGCGGCTCGAGAAGATGGGTCATTGGTCATCAGAGATCGGCGAGATCGTCATGGAAGATGTGGAAGTACCTTCTGAGAATCTCCTCGGTCCCGAGCGCGGCGGGTTCAAACGAGTGATGCAGACGCTCAACGGGGGCCGGATCATCGTCGCCGGCGGCGCCATCGGCGTTGCCGAAGCTGCATTCGATTCGGCCCGCAAGTACGTGGCAGAGCGAGATGCCTTCGGTAAGAAGATCAAGGACTTCCAGGCGGTTCAGCACAAGCTCGCCGACATCGCCCTCGACATCCAGGCAGCAAAGCACTTGACCAACTGGGCGGCGTGGCTTTACGACCAGGATCGGAACCCGAGTTGGGAAGCTTCGATGGCAAAGCTCTACTCCACTGAGATGGTGCTTCGAGTAACCGATCTCGCGCTGAGATTGTTCGGGGGATACGGGTACATTCAAGAGTTTCCGATCGAGCGCTATTACCGCGACGCAAGGATGTTCAACATCGTCGAGGGCGTCTCCGACATCCATCGCAACATCATTGCCAGATCGCTAAGTCTCTAGGGATGCAGCCGCGCTCGACGACGGTCGAAGGCCGACGGTGCAACTTTTGGGAGTCCGGCTCCGGTGAACCCGTTCTATATCTGCACGGCTTTCCAACGTCCGGTTATCTCTGGCGCAACGTTGGCGACGTCGTCGCAGCTGAGTACCGAGTGGTCGCGCCGGACTTTCCCGGTTTTGGCCGGTCCGAACTCATGGAACGGCCCCACACCTGGGAGAACCTGGTCGAATGGCTGGACAGCTTCGTCTCGGAGATGGACCTCGGCCCGATCCATCTTGGAGTGCACGATTGGGGAGGCCTGATTGGGATCGCATGGGCATGCAAGAACCCGGGGAAGGTCTCGTCCATGTTGATCACAGATACGAGCTTTCGATCAACCGATCGCTGGCACGCTGCGGCTACTCAGTGGAGAACTCCAGAAATTGGCGAGGAGTTGTTCGGCGAGATGACCAAGGAGGGTTTCGCCGCCCTCCTGTCGGTGTTCTCTCAGATTCCTGAGAACTCAGTATCTGAATACTGGCGTGGGCTAGATACCAAGGAGAAGAGGTTCGCCAAGCTGGACATGTACCGCTCGCTGGATTTCGAGATGTTCGCCCCTCTCGAACCGCGCCTGGACGAAGTAGCCCCGGGCAAGGTGAGGGTCGTCTGGGCGGCAAACGATCCGTTCCTCAGTGCAAAGATTGCGCATTGGTTCGGTAAGCGGCTGACCGCAGAAGTGACCCTTATCGAAGGAGCAACTCACTTTCTCCAGGAGGACGCGGGGGAAGAGCTGGGGAGGCTCCACTTGAACTTTCTGAAAGAGAGTGCCTAGGGGACTTCTATGACGACGGTGTTGGCCGGCTTGTCGTGAAGGGCCTGCCGCTTGGCGTCCCAGAGAGGCCATAGGCCGTCGAGCAGCGCTCCGATCCCGCATGTCAGAATGGCGAGCGCTTGCTGTACTCCCCATCGGATTCCTGCCCGGCCGTATGGAATCAGTTCTCCGGTGTTCATGTCCACGACCTTGATCCTCATCGCCATCTTCCCAACGGTCTGCCCCCGGCTCGAGTGGAGATAGATCGAGTATGCGGCGCTCAAAATTAGGTTGGCTAGGATCAAAGCTCCCGCCGCGGCAATGATCCCCGCAAAGAAACCCGCACCCCCGACAACCTCACCGGTGTTGGGATCGAATCTTGGCGGAGATGCGACGAACATCGAACCAAAGAGGATGTTGCCGATGATTTGCGCCGGGAGGCCGATGATGAAGCTATCGATGATGGCCGCAACCACTCGCTTCCACCACTCTGCCAGCGGCTGGCCCCCGCGACCTATCGCGGTTCCGGAGGGCTGTGCGGGTTGTTGTGAAGGAAACTCCTCAGCCATTTCTATCTCCCTCCGCCTGCAAGCTATGCACGAAGCCGGGTAATCAAATCAGATCGAATCGGTGAAGCTGAAACATCCAGGAAAAGATCAGAGCAAGTCCAAGAAGGATGACTACTGCTCGCCGCAGCCTCGAAGACGCCCAGCGCGGTTTAGAGCCTTTGATGAAATTCCACACAGCTATCGCTATTCCGGCGACGGTGGCAGGTACCACCGCGATCGAAAGAGGCGCCGCGGCCAGGGAGCCGGACAGGTCACCTCTCAGAAACGCGACGGTTCCTGTGGTCATTCCGCACAGGGGGCAGGGCACTCCGGTTAGCGCTCGAAGAGGGCAAATCCACGGAACCTTGAGCGAAGTCCAGGCCAGCACCAGTCCGGCAGCAAGCAATCCGGAGAGTCCGAGGGTTTGCACGGCGGCTGCGTTTCGATTACTCACACGCGGGAGGCTAGTCCTCTGTTGGAAGGTGGTCAACAAAGTAGTAGATTGCCGCGGGATCCGATGGCGGCTTGTACTCAATGTGGTTCTGAACTTCCGGCCGGCGCGCGGTTCTGTGCGGCTTGCGGGGCTCGCGTGCCGGAAGCCGTCGAGCCCCCCGCACCTCAGGCCTTCCCTGGGGGATACGTAGTCCCAGCGCCGCCCACTGATGGTCAGGCGGTGGCGGCACTCGTTCTTGGAATCCTTGGCCTGGTCTTTTGCCCAATTGTCTGTTCCATCATCGCCATCGTTCTCGGCAAGACTTCTCAGAGGAAGATCGAGTCGAGCGGGGGGACGCTAGGTGGTCTCGGTATGGCCAAGGCCGGATGGGTGCTTGGCATCATCGGACTCGTCATAGGCCTTCTCTGGATCGTTTTCTTCGGCCTGATCGCAGGCGCATCGATCTTCGGGGGATTTATGGATCCGAACATCGATATTTATAACTAACAAAGTAGCCTGTTGTTGACTTTGTTAACCGTTGTTACACTGCTCGTTCTACCGAGAGCTGGAGGGAACGGATGGGGAGCGAGAGCATCCCCGGACCCGCCAAGCCCGTCGGCAGAGGGGTCAGACGTGCTCGGCCGAGCCGGGAACTAACACTCAAGGCGATTGCGGTCCTGTTATGCCTTGGGGCAGCAGGAGTGGCAGAGACCACTCACATCGTTGTTCGAGGCGACAATCTCAGCAGAATCGCCAAACGCAACGGGACCACCGTATCCGCGATCGCAGAGGCGAACGGAATTTCCGATCCCAACCTGATCGTGATCGGAAAGCAGTTGCGGATACCGGGTAACGAGCCGGGCCCCCTGATTCCCGCGGCTGCCACGTCCAACGTTTCTCACGCCGTCGCCGGTGGTGAGAACCTCTCCGGGATCGCCGCTATGCACGGCGTGTCCGTGGGTACGATCGTCCAAGCCAACGGGATCAGCAATCCGAATCGAATCCGCGCAGGACAGGTGCTCACGATCCCCAAACCGGGGCCCCCTTCGGTCGAGGACCTCATGGAGAGGTACGCGCGTGAGTACGGCGTTAATCCCGCCCTCGTCAAGGGCCTGGCCTGGCAGGAGTCGGGCTGGAAGCAGCATGTGGTGAGTTCCGCAGGGGCGATAGGAGTGATGCAGGTCATTCCCGAGACGGGAGTCTTCACCGCCCGTCGGCTTTTGGGTCACGAAGTGGATCTAAACGACCTGGAGGGGAACGTCAAGGCGGGTGTTCGGTTCCTCGCATATCTGTTGAAAGTGACGGGAGGGGACGAGAACCTGGCCGTGGCAGGGTATTTTCAGGGGCTGCGCTCGGTACGTACGAGGGGCATGTCACCCAAGACAGAACGCTATGTAGCGAACGTCATGGCCCTAAAGGCCAGGTTCGGCGGATAGAGCAGATATCCGGTCCCACGACGCCAGAGCGCGGTAGCGTGATGGTTTGGAGGTTTATGCGATGAGCCGTCGGCCTCTTCTTTTACTCATGGTGTCCGTAGCCTTCCTCGGCTTGTTGGGCGCGTCTTGCGACCGTTCTGACCGGGCGCCCGACCCGCGCGTCGAAACTCTGGAGAAGAGCGTCGCGAGAATGACCACCCAGGTGGAAGAAACACTCGGTCAGTTGGAGGCAAAGGACAAGACAGTCGAGGACGATCTCGCCGCTATCAAAACCAGCCTCGCCGACATCAGCGCCGCTCTCGATGGGATCCGCAACGATGTGTCAGCGGTAAAGGCGGCGGATGCATCGCTCACAAAGAAAATCGACGATCTAACCAAGAAGGTGAATGACGTGAGCGCAAAGGTCGGCGCAGTAGATCAGCGAATCTGGGTGCTGGAGAGCCGCTATGCCGATCACTTGAGGAAGTATCACGGCGGCGGTTAGCAGGCTCGGATGAACAAGCAGATGACGGAAATGCAGACGATAGCGGGCCGCTACGAGCTGATCACGCGCGTCTCGTCGGGGGGCATGGGAGAGGTCTATCGCGCTCGGGACAACGTCCTGGGCCGCATGGTCGCGGTGAAAGTCCTTCCGTCGCATCTCGCCTCGAATCCTGGGTTCGTGGAACGTTTTCGCGCTGAGGCGCAGTCTGCGGCCCGTCTCTCGCACCCCAACGTCGTGCAGGTTCATGACTGGGGAGAGTGGGACCTCACTTATTACATGGTGATGGAATACGTTCGGGGTAAGAACCTCCGGCAGATTTTGGCCGGGACCGAACGGCTGGAGGTCGGACAGGCTTGTGCAGTCATCGAGCAGGTCTTGTCGGGACTCGAGGCGGCTCACCGTGAAGGGCTCGTCCACCGGGACATCAAGCCGGAGAACATCCTGATCTCATATGACGGCACCGTTAAGGTGACCGACTTCGGGATCGCCCGCGCGGCCGAGGCCTCGAGCACCACGACCGGACTGTTCGGGACTGTTGCGTACGTGGCACCGGAGCAAGTCAGGAACGAACCGATCGATTCGAGAACCGACATCTATTCGACCGGATGCCTCCTCTACGAAGTCTTGACGGGGGCCACTCCGTTCGCGGGAGACGCCGCGCGAGTGCTGCATCAGCACTTGAGCGAGCCCGTCCCCGCGCCTTCCAGAGAAGTTGAGGAAGTCCCTTCCGAGTTGGACCTGATAGTCGTCAAAGCGACCAACAAGGATCCGAGTGATCGCTATCCTTCGTCCGCTTCTATGAAGGGTGAGCTCACCGAGGCCATGGCAGCTATCGGCCCGTCGGCGCCCCTTTCGGAGCTCACGAGCGAACTTACCTCTGAGGTTGCTCCGGAATCTCAACCTACGATCGCGGGCGTTCCACGCAAGAAGCGCAAGATCTGGCCGATGCTTGTGATAGCCCTAGTTTTGGTGGCGACAGTCGCGATCGCCTGGACGATCCGGCCCGTGACCGTCCCTGAGATCGTCAACCTCGACTCCGATCTCGCGGTCGAGCTGCTTAACGAAGCGGGATTAGAGTCTGTGATCGAGGAGGAAGTTCATCCGAACTCGAAACCGGGGACCGTCATGCGATCCGATCCCCGGCCGGGAGAGAGAGCCCGACGCGGAAGCGAGGTTTTGCTGGTCGTGAGCCGGGGACCCGCAGTCGCGACGCTTCCAGATCTCACCGGAATGAACATCGAAGCGGCAGAGCAGGAGCTCGAGTCGGCGGGATTGCTGCTCGGTGACGTTGAGGCAGAGCACGCTCCGGAAGCTGCCGGCACGGTTCTGCGACAGAGCCCGTCGCCCGGGAGGGTGAATGCGGGGACCCCGGTCAACTTGGTAGTGAGTCTCGGTCCGGAGATAGTTGAGGTCCCCGACGTCATCGGGAAGTCCTTGGACGAGGCACGAGCCGTCCTGTCGAACCGCGGGCTCGGCGCGATCCAAGTGGAGGAGTTCAACGACGCCCCCGCGGGACAGGTGATTAATCAGTCTCCTGCCCAAGGAGAGAAGGTTGAAAAGGGATCGCAGGTAACCGTGACGGTTAGCAAGGGCCCCGAGCCGTTCCAGATGCCGGACGTGCGCGGTAAGGCCTGCACCGATGCCAAGGCCGAGCTCGAATCAATGGGGTTGGTGGTGATCGTGAGGTCCCCGGACGGAAAGGGCACCTGCGCGGCGAACAAGGTCAGCGAACAGGATCCCTTCCCCGGCGCGATGGTCCGCAAGGGCCAGGAGGCAAACCTCTACGTAAGTTAATCCGCTCCCACTGGCTCGCGGACCTTGGCGGTGGTATCCCTCAGCGCATTCATCGTGGCATCGAATTCCTGGACGAATACTTGGCCCGGAGCCTGGCGGCGTCTTCTGCTTATCAAGGTTCCCGTAACGATTGCTGCGACGAGGGCCAGGGCCGGCGCGGCCAGGGGGGCCGAAGCGGGAGAGGTGTTGACTTCCCCGAGCTCACGACCGTCTAGCTGGACGATCTCGAGGCCGTGTTGAATGCTGCTTGACTCCTGCGCCTTTTTGGTTACTTGACGAATGATGCCCACGGGCCTCATCTCGAGCAGGGGAAGAGAGGCGAACGCCCAATCGTAGAGAGCTTTTGATTCGCCGTAGTGATCCGGCGAGCCCATCAGTATGGCTACCAGCGTCTTATCCCCGCGCGTGACGGCGGATGCGAGGCAGTGTCCTGCGCCGTTGGTGAATCCGGTTTTAATCCCTACCGTTCCCTCGTACTGCCACAAGAGTTTGTTGTGGTTGATGAAGGTGTGAGCGGTTCCGTCTCCCCAGGTGACATCGGTGGTCTTGGAAGCGACGATCTCGGCGAATAGCGGATTTCTCATCGCAACCGTGGTGATGAGCGCGAGGTCTCTGGCGGTGGTGGTGTGCCCTTCGTGATCGTATCCATGGGGATTGACGAAGTTAGAGGCGGAAGTGCCGAGTTCCTTCAGCCTCCCGTTGACGATGTCCATGAATCCTTCGACGGTTCCGTCGGGACTCAGCTTTTGTGCGATGGCAACTGCAGCGTCGTTTCCGGACTGAAGCAGCAGGCCGTAAAGAACGTCTTTCACTGAGAACGCCCATCCCTGTTCGGCGTACATCCTTCCCCCAGGTGCGTTTCGGGCTTCTGGGGTGATCGTCACCCGTTCGTTGAGGTCCTCCGCTTCCTCCATGGCGATCAAGGCGGTAGCGATCTTGGTCAGGCTCGCCGGGGCCCTCGGGGCGGTGTCGTTTTGAGCCCACAGGATTTTTCCAGTCTTCAGGTCGAACAGGATTCCAGATGCGGCCCCGATTGGTGGGGCGGGAGGAGGGTCCGTAGCGACTTGCGCAGCAGCGGGCGCGGCTCCTGCGACGAGGAGCAAGATTGCAAAAATGAGTCGAGTGAAAGGTATCTTCATATCGGGTAACTCAACAAGAGTAGGAAACGGAACCCCCTGCTTCAAGGATTCGCCACGAGGATTATCTTCGGTTCAGACGATTCTTCGCCCACGGTAGATGCCGTGGTCTCCGAATTGCGCGCTCGAGGTCACTCGATCGAAGAGCTTTCGAAGCAGGATTGGCCCGACGTCGCCCGAAGGGTCGGGGAGGCCGTTTCGTCCGGTGAGCAGGACATGGGTGTAGTGATGTGCTGGACGGGAACCGGTACCTCCATGATGGCCAACAAGGTCAAAGGAGTGAGGGCGGCACTCTGCTGGGAGCCGTGGATCGCCGATGGCGCGCGCCGGTGGAACGACGCCAACGTTCTCGTGATGAGCCTCAAGCGAACCACCCCAGAGCAGGCGATCGACATCCTTGACGCCTGGCTTTCGGTTGAAGAGCCGGACTCAGAAGAGATCCCAAACATCGAGAAGATTGCCGGCTACGAACGGGAACGCTGACCGGCGCTTCGAACTCACTTAGATTTGACGATGGCGGCCAGTTCGAAGTGATGGCCGTCCGGTGGTGACCACCGGCCACCCCAGCGAAAGCCCCAGCTTTCGAAGATCTGAACGACTTCTCTATTCATCTTGGGTTCGGCTCCCACCGGATTGGTGGAGACGTTGAAATCCACGGCGATTCCCCATGCGTGCATCGATAAGGGCCGGCCGGGGTCGCGCCCTATGAAGCGGGGGACGAAACAGCCTCCGTAGTCACGCCGATCGATCTCGGAAGAGAGCCCTCGGTTCTCCACTTCGGTGAGTGCGGCTTTCAGTTGAGGAAACATGATTCGGTGACAGCGAACGCTTCCAAAGATGGGGACCTGCTGGCTGACGATGTTCGCCTGCACCCATTCTTCATCCGGCGTGATCGTTCCGTCTTGGTTGGTGGTGAAGCTGAAGGACCCGAAGGCTTTAGCGGCTGCGGCCCCGGTCAAAAATGCCCTCTGTCTGACGGTGATCTCGAACTGGATGTCGGAATGTTTTCTTTTCAGCGCTCTCCTCGCTGTTTCGGGATCGGACCCTTGTTCGAGACCGATCACGACCAAAGTTGGCGGCCCCAATCCCATTTGCGCACCGCGTCGCTTGGAAACCACCGCTCCGGCCCAGTTCGGGACGCCATTTGCGGCCACCCCGCCGATCGAGATGGCGAAGCGCCCACGGACTCCGTCCGCGAGGACATTTGAACCCGGCGAGACCCTCAACCGGTTGTGTTCTTCGTGCGCCAGAATCAGTTTGTGCCTTAGGAGGGCCCTCCAAACGAACTCGGCGTTTGCAGTGACCTGAGGCGAGAGAGGACGGAAGTCCAATGGGTCTATGGCTGCCACGCTGATTAGGGCTGGACCCAGAAAGTTTTGAACCATCACTTCTCCAAGGGAGATCGCTGTCGCGTGAGCGACCGAAGGTGTCTCCTCGATCGATTGGAGCAGTTCGGGAGTCACTCCCGCACCGACGGTTGCTTTCAATGCAGGCGCCACTGCCTCCACCGGCGTGATTTCAGGAAGGGGAGATGAGAGCGGCTGCGGCTGTGGACTTCCGTAGACGGCTTCTACCTGTGTTTGTCCTTGAGGCGTTCCGCACGCCGTTGCAGCCAGGACCGCGGCCAGGATGATCGCGCGTGGCCTTAGGGACATCGAATGAGATTACATGACACCGAATTCTTGTAAGAACTGGATCAGTCTTGGCGTGGTTTGCAGAGTGGTCACTTCCCCAAAGGGCACCCATCGAGCGTCGGTGACGTCGTCGCCTGCGCGCAGGTCCCCACCAATGATCTCAACGCGATAATCGAGGATCACATAATGGTGAGACCCGTCTTCGCTGATGGATTCGAGATGACCAGCGAGTTCTTTCACGATCACCTCAAGCCCGGTCTCTTCCATGACCTCACGGCAAAGAGCGTCCGCCAACGGTTCTCCCCACGAAACGGTCCCACCCGGCAGAGTCCAATGTCCGACATATGGAGGCTTTCCTCTGCGCACGAGCAGGATTGTGCCGGCTCGCACGGCCACGGCCCCGACCCCGACTGCCGGACCTCGGTCATTCCTCATGCCCGACTAGCATAGCTATGTGAAGGCGAGGTTCCTCTTACTTGTAGTCGCAGTTGTGGTGGCCTCCTGGTCGGGACCTCTGGTAAGACTCGCGGATGCTCCTCCTGTCGCGATTGCTTTTTGGAGGACTGCCCTGGCATCGTCTGTCTTGTTGCCCTTGGCGCTGGCGACCAAAAGGCAAGAACTTGCTGCGTTGCCGGTGAAGGACCGCCCGCTGCTTCTCGGTGCAGGGGTATTCCTAGCGATTCACTTCGCAACCTGGATTGCCTCGATAGGACTCACCAGCTTGGCCTCGAGCGTTCTGCTTGTGACATCCACCCCGATCTGGGTGGCTCTTGCGGCGAGACTACTGGGGGAGCGGCTTACGACTCGCGCTTGGGGGGGAATCGTGTTGGCGATCCTGGGAGGAGCGGTGGTCGCGCTTGCCCCCCGAGCAGCGCAAGACGGATCGGGCGATGCCCTTTCGGGAAATCTGCTGGCACTAGCCGGGGCCGTGTCGATCGCGGGATATTTGCTCATCGGAAGACGCCTGAGAGGAGGGCTCTCCCTTCTCAGCTATGTTTCGATCGTGTACGGCGTTTGCGCCGTGATCCTGCTGGTCGTTGCCCTTGTCTCGGGAACTGCACTCGCCGGGTTCAGTGCGAAGACCTGGCTCGTGCTCGTTGCTATTGCAGCAGGTCCGCAGCTGACCGCCCATACCATCTTGAATTTCCTGCTGAGGGATCTCGAAGCATGGAAGATCGCGACCGCAACTCTTGGCGAGCCAATCGGGGCCAGCATCATTGCCGTCCTGCTATTCAGTGAGATCCCCGGCCCGCTGGTGGTTCCGGGTGGCCTGATCCTTCTTGTAGGGATCTGGATCTCGCTCACGGCACGGAAGAAGACCGCAGAGGTGGTCACGGTTGGTTAGGCAGGCCGTCTAGATGGATCTTTACGACCTTCACGCCGCCAACACTCCGGACAAGGCCGCGGTCATATTCGGGGATCGAACGATCACCTGGTCGGAGTTCGCCGAGCTAACCAGAAAGGCGGCCAACGCTTTGATTCGATGGGGCTTTCAGGAGGGAGAGAGAGCTGCGACCCTCTCGTTCAATTCCGCATCTCTCCTGGTTTTCATGTCCGGAGTTCGTTCGGCCAACGGAGTGGTGATCCCGGTGAACTGGCACCTCACGGAGCCAGAGCTTGCATACATCCTGCGCGACTCGGAACCGGTGATTGTGTTTACGGATAGCGATCATCACTCCACCGCTGCCGCAGCTGCGCGCGATTCTCGGGTTAGAGAGGTCGTGGATACTTCGAACTTCGATGCGATGGTCGAAGCGGCCTCTGCGGAGCCTCCATCTCGTTCCGGTTCGTTCTTTGGGTCGTACATGCTCTATACGTCTGGTACGAGTGGTCGTCCGAAGGCCGCGTACCACTCGTCTTCACCCGATGCCTCGGTGGGGGCCACCTATGTCGAGGCGTTCGACCTTTCCTGGCAGGACCTTCATCTCGTTGCCGGCCCCCTCTACCACTCGGCCCCCGCTGCGTTCTGCGGTATTGCACTTTCCATAGGAGCAACGGCCGTCGTCATGCCTCACTTCGACCCAGAAGAGGTTCTCCGTTTGATCGATCGGCACAAGGTCACCACAACGTTTCTGGCACCGACGCTCCTGCGACGCATCCTCGATCTTCCAACCGACGTCTTCGATTCGTATGACTCGTCGTCTCTCAGGTCGCTCATGGTGGCCGGCGCGCCCTGTCCTCACGACCTGAAGGTAAAAGCGCAGGAACGTTTCGGGGAAGTCCTCTATGAGTTCTACGGATCGACGGAGACCAAGGCGGCGCTATACATGCAGCCCCGCGACCAACTTCGGAAGCCAGGCTCATGCGGTACTCCGTTTCCTGGAGTCGAGGTGAGAGTCGCTGCAGAAGATGGGACCGAGATGCCGCAAGGACAAGTGGGAGAGATCTGGGTCAGAAAGAATCCGGCGACGTTCGACGGGTATCACGGTGATCAGGAAAAAACCGCCGAGACGATCAAAGGGGATTGGATCAGGACCGGTGACCTGGCGTACGTGGACCCCGACGGTTTTTTCTACATCGTCGACCGAATCACTGACATGGTGATCTCGGGGGGAGTGAATATCTATCCGGCTGAGGTCGAGGCCGCTCTTCAAGAGCATCCCGCCGTTTCTGACTCCGCGGTTTTTGGGATCCCGGATGAGCAGTGGGGCGAGCGGCTCCACGCAATCGTCGAGGCATCCCCCGATGATCTCGAGGAGGGAGAACTGGAGCAGTTTCTCAGGACCAAGCTGGCAGGTTTCAAGGTGCCTCGCTCATGGGAGGTCGTGGAGTCGCTGCCCAGGACCGATGACGGGAAGCTTCGAAAAAGGACGCTCAGGGAACCTTTCTGGCAGCAACCAGGGCGCTGAAGTCTGAGAGACTTGTGGAGATGAAGAACATCAAGATCCTCGTGGTCGAAGACGACCCGTCGGTCCGCGAGCTGTTCAAGGTGCTGCTCGAAGGCGAGGGTTACGAGATCCTCCAGGCCGAGAACGGAATGGATGGGCTCAAGAGGGCGGAGCAGGATTCGCCCGATCTCATGATCCTCGACCTCATGATGCCGGATGAGGATGGCGAGACAGTTCTTGGGAAGGTGCGTTCTAATTCTGCTCTTTCGGAGGTTCCCATCCTTGTGGTCAGCGGAAAGTACGAGGCCCTCGACCGATTGAAGGAGACGCTCGGCGATGGCAACGTCTTTTCCAAGCCATTCGAGCCGACAAAGCTGATGGATCGGATCGGAGAGCTGGTCGGCCATCCCGACGACGAGGAGTGACGGGGGCCGAGCTTCACGCACATACGACCGCCTCGGATGGTTCTTTCTCACCTCTCGAAGCGGTTGATTACGCGCTTGGCCTTGGGCTGGAAGCCCTGGCGATCACCGATCACGACACCATGGCCGGAGTTATTGAGGCCGAGACCCAAGCGGACGGCCGTCCAATCGAGATTCTTCCTGGGGTCGAGATCTCCTGCGAGCACGAGGGGGCCCCGGTTCATCTGCTTGGATACTGGGCAGACCTGGGTGTCGGTCGCTTGGCTACCGAGTTGGCAAATATCAGGGAAAGCCGTCGCACTCGAGTCCCCATCATGGTCGAACGTCTTCAGGCTCTCGGGCACAACGTGTCCGTCGAACGAGTGATGCATTTCGCCAAGGGCGGCAATCCCGGCAGGCCGCATGTGGCCGAGGTCCTCGTCGAGGCCGGGGTCATCAGGACGATCTCTGATGCGTTCACCCCTGACCTAATCGGGACCGGGGGCCTGGCTTACGCCCCAAAATACGCGCTTAGGCCCGATACCGCAGTCGAGATGGTGAGGGAATCCGGAGGTGTTCCGGTCTTGGCGCATCCAGGTTTGTTCAGAGGTGCGAAACCATTTCCGAAGGCTCTCGTCGAGTCGATGGTGGATGCTGGTCTTGCCGGCATCGAGGCCGACCACATCGACCACACGGAGGAGCAGAGAACCGCATTTACGGAGATGGCTTCGGATCTCGGGCTCATAGCGACCGCAGGAAGCGATTGTCATGGCACCCTGTACGATCCGGTTCGCATGGGTACGTGCCGGGCATCGATGGAGGTGGTGAAAGCGTTGAAGCAGAAGCAGGCTTCATCTTCATGAAACAACTCAGTCTTGACGCTCTCGGCAGAGAGATGCAGGACTCGATGAAGTCGGGGGACAAGCTACGCGTTGCGACGCTCAAGCTGCTGATGTCTGCGATCAAAAACGCCCAGGTGGCAAAGCGCGGAGACCTCACTGATGACGAAAGTATTGAAGTCGTCTCCCGAGAGTTCAAGAAAAGGCAGGAAGCTGCGCAGGAGTATCGAAAGGCGGGAAGAGAAGACAGGGCATCGGCCGAAGAGGCAGAGGCCGAGATCCTGAAGGAGTGGATGCCGCAGCAGCTCTCTTCCGAGGAAGTGCAACGATTGGTAGATGAGGCCGTGACCGAGACGGGGGCCGCGACGCCGGCAGAGATGGGCAAGGTGATGGGAGTGCTCATGCCGAAGCTCAAGGGCAAAGCCGACGGCAAGCTCGTCTCCGAACTGGTCCGAAAGAAGCTGGGGGGCGCGTGAAGACTTACGACGCTGTCGTCGTGGGTGCCCGATGCGGGGGATCGGTAGTTGCGGGCAAGCTGGCACGGGAGGGTTGGAACGTTCTCCTCGTTGACAAGGCGCGGTTCCCAAGCGACACGGTTTCCACGCACGCCATGTTTGCAAATACCTTGGCGCGCTTCGATGCGCTCGGGATACTCGAACGCCTTTACGATCGCCATCAGATTCCCCGCCTCTTTCCTCGCTGGCGGATCCTCGAGCATGAGCTGTCGGGCTCTTACACGGCGGTTGGTGGCTATACGTACGGTATCTCCGTTAGACGGATCGCCCTTGACTCGGTGCTCGTCGACTGGGCTATCGATGGAGGCGTGAAGACCAGTTTCGGAGAGCGCGTGCAGGGTTTGATCGGCTCCGGGGCGGATGGAGATCCGCTTCGCGGCGTGATACTCGAAGGCGGGGAGGAGATCCATGCCCCCTGGGTGATCGGTGCCGACGGACGGGCGTCCACTGTTGCGAGCTTGCTAAACCTCGAGAAGACGAAGCCCATGACCGGGGAGATGGCGTACCTTTTCGCTTACTGGCGCGGTTTGCCTCAAGAAGAGGTCAGCAGCATCGATGTGAACTACTCTCAGCAGGCGCTGATGCACAACCCGGGCGAGGACGGGATCGATCTATTGTCGGTCGGCGGGCCGCCCGAGATCACTCGGGGATCGACTGCCGATCGCGAGAAAGCTTATGCAGCGCGCTTGCACGCGTTCCCGGAGAGCTTCGACGCGGGCCACCTCGACAAGGCCGAACGGATATCCGATCTCATCGTTGTTCCAGAGACGATGATGCGGGGTTTCTTCCGCCGGGCGACTGGCCCCGGCTGGGTGCTGGTGGGAGACGCGGGCCATTTCAAGCATCCCGGTACCGCCCAGGGCATCTCGGACGCAGTCGAGCAGGCCATTTACGTTGCCGACGCCATGGCGGGTGATGACCCTGAGCTGGAGGGATTCCATGAGTGGCGCCAGGAACGAAGCAGTGGTCATTACGAATGGTCGTTCATCTATGGAAGCTGGCCGGTTCTGGGGATGGCGGAGCCATTCCTCAGCGGCCTTGCCGCCGACAGCGAGGCGCGTCAGGACTGGCTCGATACATTTACTCGGATCAAGGGGCCGTCGGATGTCACTACTCCCGAGCGCCTCGGCAAGTGGCTGAGTGGCTAGACGTCAATCAGGTCTGTGAAGCTCCCTGGGAACCTGAGCTCCCACCTGAGGCCATTGAGATGAGTCGAAGGGCCTTACCGGAGGTGATTCGGACCGAACGGCTGGTCCTGAGGCCCTATGGTTTCGAGGACGTCGATGACGTCCTCGTCTACGCCGCCGATAAGCAGTGGGCGCAGTATCTCCCAGTTCCAGCTCCATATAGTCGGGACGATGCAATCGAGTTCCTCGCACGTCAGGTCTTGCTGGACCGGGTGGTCAATCCGGCTTGGGCCATCACTTTCGAGGGCTCGGTGGTTGGAGGCATCAACATTCGGTTCAACTTCGAGGACCTTATCGGCGAAATGGGGTACGCGATTGCCCGTGGCTTATGGGGCCGCGGTTTAGTGACCGAAGCGGCCAGAGCGGTACTCGATAAGGCCTTTGGTACCCATTCAGATCTTCAACGAGTACGGGCGATGGCGGACGCCCGCAATCTTGCATCGCAGCGAGTGATGGAGAAGATTGGTATGCAGCGTGAAGGTCTGCTTCGGAGGAATCGTCTCCATAGGGGAGATCTGGTCGATGAGGTCTGGTTCGGCGTCCTTCGAGAAGAATGGGCGCAGGGACGAGCCCGAATTTCTTGAAAAGGCTCTCCGGTGGGCTGAAGAGAAGGAGTTTTTGTCGTACCCCCTCCCTATAATCGAACGTATGTTTGGGAAGCTCAAGCAGGCGGTGGCTCTCCTGGAGGAGTTCGTCAGAGATCTCGATCCCGAGGTCCTGGCTCCCGACTATGCCCTCGAGCTGGTCGAGACCTTCTCTAAGGCAGAGCGCCTCTCGTCGGCCGGAAAGGCCCTTGCCGCAGGGCGGGTGGCCGACTCCGGAGTGTGGAAGAAGGGCGGAGACCGCTCGGCCGCTCACTGGCTGGCCAAGAAAAACGGCACCAGTGTCGGACAGGCCGTCTCCACCATAGAGACCGCCAGACGAGTAAGCGAGCTCCCCGAGACGGAAAGGGCGATAAAGGCCGGGGAACTCTCCGAGGTCCAGGCAAAAGAGGTGGTCCATGCCGCCTCATTGAATCCCTCCAAGGAGAAAGAGCTCTTAGAGGTAGCCAAGACTGAGGGGGTTGCCACCCTTCGGGAACGCTGCGCCAAGGTGGTGGCTACCTCAACCGACGACGAGGTATCCCGCTACAACCGCATCCATCAATCCAGGCAGCTGCGCCACTACTGCGACGCCGCGGGAGCCTTCAACCTACATGCCCGTCTCACCCCCGATGCCGGAGCGATAGTGATCGCGGCACTGGAGCCGTACAAAGACGAGATCTTCAAGCAAGCCAGAGCTCAGGGAAGAAGGGAGAGCTACGAGGCCTATGCCGCAGACGCTTTGGTAGAGGTGGCAAAGCACGTAAGGGCCTGCGATAAGCGTCCTTCCAAGAGTGGCCCCGGGACGCTGGTCAAGGTGCTGGTCGACCACAAGGCGATCAACCGAGGGTCGGTAGGAAAGGACGAGGTGTGTGAGATCGAGGGAGTGGGCCCGATACCGGTGGCGACCGCAAAGGCGATGGCCAAAGACGCCATCATCGCCGCGCTCGTAACCGACGGAACCGATATCTATAACGTCTCCCACATCGGTAAATCGGTCACTGCAAGGCAGAGGACTGCTCTGGAGGTGAGGGACCGGGTGTGTGTCGTGCCCGGTTGCGAGGTGAAAGACCATCTGGAGATCGACCACATCACCGGAAGAGAAGGCGAGGGAGCAAAAACTATCGCCAACATAGCCAGGCTCTGTTCCTGGCATCACTACTTAAAAACTCACAAAGACTGGCGGCTGACGGGAGGGCCGGGAGATTGGAAGTTCGACCCGCCCGGGGGTAAAGGGGGAGCCGGCCCCGACCCCTGAGTTATTGAAGAACTTCCGCCCGTCTCGATTAGTCCCTATCAGGCTTGGAAGGCACCCATGAGATCCAACGTTCGACATCAAGGCGGATCACGGGGCCGCTCAATTCCACATCTTCGTACTGCGTGTATTTCTCCTTGAGAGCCGCGTAAGCCTTTTCCACCTCGGGACCGGATGTAAGTACGGTGCCGGTCCCGCGAGCCTGGAGCCATGCCAGCTTGTTCCAGTCTTCATCCCAGCGGTCCACCAAAAAGGCGATGTTTCGGTTGGACTCGATGTCTTTCAATCTCTGCAGTTCGGGGCCCTTTGGTTTGCCATCTATCCCGGTCCAGATCTGATCTCCTGCCCAGGTGAAGCAGACTGGAACGAGATGCGGATCGTTGTTGGATCCCACTGTGGAGAGATAGCCGCGTCGAGCACGAAGCAAGGATGCAAAGTTCGGAGGAGGGCCTGCCATGGGGGGATTATGTTCTTTCCGGTCGGAATCTGCAGAATCTTCGAGGCATTGGGTAGGGTCAGCACCGCATAGATGACATCGACAGCGACTGGAGAGCCATGCAGTTCCCCGACATCCACGCGGTCGAACTCTGGAATCGCATCCGGTTGCGGTTCATTGACCTGCTGCGGGTTCAGGCCACCAATGCTCGCCAGGGCATGGGGGCTCTGTTGGTCGCGTCTGGAACGAATGTATTCGCGGGATTAACCCTCGGATTCATGACCGGCACTCTCGAGAGGCTGCCCGGACTCATCATCCTCGTACCAGCAGCCATCGGCATGAGGGGCAACATCTTCGGAGCTCTCGGTTCCAGGCTTGGAACCGCGATGCACACCGGGCAGTTCACCACCCCGATCACCCGCAGGAGTGCTCCCGGGCAGGGCGTCGCGGCCGCACTTGTTATGACCTTATATATCTCTGTAGCCCTCGCGGTTCTAGCGAAAGAAACTGCGAGGCTCTTCGGCCTCGAAACCATTTCGATGCTCGACTATCTGGTGATCTCCTTCGTTGGGGGAATCCTGTCGAGTGCGGTAGTCCTTCTGATTACGATCCGGGTGGCGATGGTCTCGGTGAGAAGAGGGTGGGACATGGACAACGTCGCCGCCCCTTTGGTAACCGCGGCTGGGGATCTAGTGACTCTTCCGGCGCTCTGGTTGGCGACGTTACTGTTGCCCATCCCCTTCGTCAGAGAGATCCTCGGCATCATTTCGTTGGGTGCGGTCATCGGAGTCACCGTCTACAGCTTTCTGAGATTGCGGGGACTAAGCGTCTACCGTGGGATCATCCGCCAGAGCATCCCAATTCTTCTTCTGGCCGGCCTGCTCGACATCATTGCCGGCATAACCATCGACCGAAGGGTTGATCGCTTCTTCACCTATCCCGCGCTGCTCGTCCTCATCCCTCCGTTCCTCGCCGATGCCGGCGCCATAGGAGGAATACTTTCGGCGCGCCTGTCCTCCAAGCTCCATCTCGGTTTGGTAGATCCAAAGGCTCTCCCTGGCCGTCGAAGCATCGAGGACATATCTCTGGCCTATGTCCTTGCGATACCGGTCTTTCTTCTCGTTGGCATCGGCGCCACGCTTGTCTCTTCGATCACTGGGCTTGCCCACCCTCCCTGGATGTCGATGATCGCCTTATCGGTACTGGCTGGAACCATGGCTACCACCGCAGCTGTCTTCGTTGCCTATTACGCTTCGGTGCTCAGCTATCGCTTTGGCTTGGATCCCGATAATTACGGGATCCCTACAGTTACCAGCACTATGGATATGACCGGAGTTTTGGCTCTTTTCCTGGCAATGGTTATTCTCGGGATCGTCTGATGAGCGAAGAGCGCCCCCGCAATCTCAAGGTAATGCTGACCGAGGCGAAAGATACCTCGGACCTGATGCTCGACCTGGCATACGCAGGACTCTTTTACGCCGACAAGGAAGTCTCCCAAGAAGTCCTGGAGCTAGAAGAGGAACTGACGAGACTGGTGCACGCCATGCGCGAGGTCTGTCTGCTTGCTTCGAGAAGCCCGTCCGATGCTGCCGGCCTCGCATCACTTCTGCAAGTCATTGGCGCAATCGAGACGATGGGAAATCAAGCTGTGGATATTGCAAAGATCGTGATCGAGTCGATCGGTATCCCCGCAGAGATGCGAGCGGACCTGATGCATGCCGAGGAGATCACAGACCGCATGACGATACGCGAACAGAGCCGTCTAGACGGACGATCGGTTGAAGATGCAGAGCTTGCAGTACACGGGGTCCGGCTTCTTGGGATCCGCAAAGGATCGGCGTGGCGTTTCGATCCAGAAGACGAAGAGGTTCTTTCAGCAGGTGATGTCCTCGTCGTCCGCGGCCCCGACACCGGCATCAATGAGATCAGGCAGCTAGCCGGAGTCGAGGCCAAGGCTTTTCCTCAGGAGGAAGAGGAACCGGTTCCCCTTACGGAGCTGGATAGGGCGATCGACATAGTGGTGGAAATGAAAGATCTCGCCGAGGTCTGCATGGGACTTGCCTACGCTTCAGTCTTGTTCGCCGACCGTGCTTTGGCCGCAGAGGTGAACCGCATCGAGGATCGTTTGGATGACATGAGGGAGACGCTGGAATCCTGGATTCTGGAAGCAGCGTTCGAAGCGAGGGCGCGTGGCTCGCTTCGAGGTCTCCTGCATCTTGCAGTTGCTTCAGAGACGATAGGGGACGCCGCGCAGGCAATGGTGTGGCTGATCGAAAAAGACGAGGAGCTGCACCCGGTCATCTCTGTGGCGCTCGGCGAGGCGGAGGACACCGTCTTGCAGGCAGAGGTAGAACCCGGGTCCCCCGGAGATGGCAAAACGCTCGAGGAGCTGGAGCTGTCGGAGACGACCGGTATGACTGTGCTTGCGATCTCGAGCGGGACACGCTGGCAGTACCGGCCAACGGCGAAAAGCCGGATAGCGGGCGGAGATCGTCTTGTGCTGACCGGCCCGTCGGAAGCTATCGACGATGTGCGCCGAATCCTGAGCCCCACCGCGCTCGCCACACGGGGCTAGGAGCTAGCGGGCCCCGAATCCTACGGACTTGTGCCCTTCTGGTTCGACTTCAACGTAAGCGATCTGCTCGGACGGGATGCCGATCTGCTTGCCTTTGGAATCGGTCAGCCACAAAAGGCCATCCGCCTTCGCCAGTGCCTCGTTGACCTTCTTTATCACTGCGTCGGGTTTTTCGTCGAGTTCCAGTATGAGTTCCTTGGGGGCTCGTCTAACTCCTATCTTCACTTCGATCATCGTTCATCCTCTCTCCACATTTGGTCGCGTATCCCGGGAGTAGGATACGAGAGCGATGTCTTCGGAAGAGCATAACGAGCCGGAGTTCGAGAGGTCGGAGGACTTCGACTCGTTCGAGGATGAGGCCCCCCTGGGGGAAGAGATCGATGCCGATGAGCGCGAGGCGCTTCAGCAGGATCTCCTCGACATCAGAACACTCAAGGCGATTCTCTCCGGCAGAGGCATCAAGGGAGTCGTCGTGTACTGTCCCGACTGTGACGACGATCACTATCTCGGGTGGGACCTCCTAGCAGGAAACCTTCAGAGGATTCTCGAGTCGGGCCGGCCTCCCGTCCACGAGCCGGCCTGGGAGCCGGATCCGGAAGAGTACGTCAGCTGGGACTATGCAAGGGGATTCCTGGACGGCTATGAGACCTACCCAGAAGAACGGGCCAGCGACGAACGCTGCGGATACTGCGGCAGAGTCCTTCCGGAAGGTGGATATGACTGGACCTATTGCCCAGCATGCGGAGCCAATCTGGCTCCTGTGAACTTGATCCGAGAACTGAGATCGAGAGGATGGAAGTCGGAAGAAGTTGCCGACCTCCTGATCAAATCAGGTTTTGAGCCTCCGGTGTTCGACCCGGACGCGGACTGAGAGGGTACTTATGACCGAACCTAAAGAGGTAATCGAGAGCTATCTCAAAGAACACGATCTCGATTGGGAGCCCGATGGCGAGCATTCCTGGTACATACGTATGGAAGGGGAGTTCAAGAAGTCGCCGGGCATCTCAATGATCCTTCGGATTGGGGAGAGAACGGTTCAGGTTGAGAGTTACTTCATCAGAGCTCCGGAGGAAGAGGTTCAGGCCAGGGCCTACAAGTGGATCCTTCAGCGCAACTGGCGGCAGTACCTACGTTACGCGTGCGACGAAGAAGGAGCGATTCACCTTGTGGGTCAGGTTCCGCTCGATTGTTTCGATGCCGAGGAGCTCGACCGGCTGATCGGAAGCGTGTTCGAGTATCAAGACGAAAACTTTCGGCCATTCCTCGAGATCGGTTTTCCCCGGGCCGTTCAGGCGATCAAAGAAGGAAAGCCAATCCCTGAGGAATAGCGAGACCATGCCCGACGGATCAACTGCAGTAGCAGTTCAAGACCTGGTCAAAGTTTTCCGGACTCCCGGAGATGGAGAGCTGCGTGCCGTCGACGGGATCTCCTTTGAGGTCCATGTTGGAGAAATCTTTGGGCTCCTCGGCCCCAACGGTGCCGGGAAGACCACGACCCTGGAAATAGTGGAGGGGATCCAGAGCCCAACCTCTGGAAGTGCATCGATCCTCGGTATCGACGTGACTCATGACTTCGAGCGGATAAAGCCGCGGATCGGGGTGCAGCTTCAGGAAAGTGAGTATCTCGAATACCTGAGCCTTCGAGAGTTGTTGGCGCTCTTTGCCTCCTTTTACGGGAAGCGGGCTGATCCCGGGGAGATGCTGGAGTCTTTTGGTCTCGAAGAGAAGGCGGAGGAGGCAGTCTCCAAACTCTCGGGTGGCCAAAAGCGCAGGTTCTCCCTGGCCCTGAGCCTCGTCAATGACCCGGACGTGGTGTTTCTCGACGAACCGACGTCGGGTCTGGATCCCCAGGCCCGACGGGGACTATGGGATCAAGTGCTGAAGGTGCGTGACTTAGGGAAAACCGTGGTTATGACGACGCACCACATGGATGAAGCCGAGATTCTTTGCGACAGGGTGGGAATCATCGATCATGGGTCGATCAAGGCACTTGGGACGCCGCTTCACCTCATCCGGTCGCTCGACTCCGCCTATCACATCCGTTTCATCACGGGCGATGAATTTCCGGAGGTTCGATTCGCAGGAATCACCGGTGCGGTTGGCCTCACCAAGACAGAAACGAAAGACGGCGTCCTCTACGATCTGGAGATCCACGATCCGGCAGAGTCCATGGGGGAGTTCCACTCGCTACTGAGAGAGCTGGGATTGCAGACTCAGGACATCAGAGTGGAGCCGTCCACTCTGGAGGATGTCTTTTTGTCTTTGACCGGAAGGGAACTGAGGGACTGATGTTCGTCCAGATGTTGCGAGCCCAGTTCGCGTTCATGTGGAGAAACCGCGGAGCTCTGATCGCCTCCCTGCTGTTCCCCGCCTTCTTCGCGTTCATGTTTGGTCTTGGAACCAGGGCCCAGGAGAGACCATCGCGAGTCGGTGTCGTTTCCGAAAGTCAATCGGAGACGAGCGATCAGTTCGTTGTGGCAATGCGAGAGCACGATTTCGAGGTCTTTCCCCTGGCCGACGCCCAAGATCTTCAGGAAGACTTCGCCGACATGCGCCTTAACATAGTCGTGATCGTCCCTGACCTGCAGGACGGCGGGACGGTAAGAGTTCTTTTCGACGAACGATTCCCAGAAAACCTAGTTCAGACTCTCGCGCGCATTCGATCTCTCACTGAGCGTTTCAATCTCGATCTAGCCGGAGGGGAGGAGAGGGTCAGGTTCTCGGTGCGCGGGCTGAGGGGGGATCCCTTGCCGACGTTCCAGTACCTCTTGCCCAGCATCATCATGTTCAGCGTGATCTTTCCTGCGCTGTCCTTCGGGGGAATGCGCGCCATCCAGAGCAGGGAGAAGGGAGTATTCAAGCGCCTCATGGTGACTCCGCTCGCACCGAGAACTTTTTTGGTCACCGAGATGATAGCCAGAGGTTTCTTGGTGGCAGTGCAGACGCTGATCGTGTTGCTCGTCGGATTGACTTACAACAGCCCCATCCATCCCGAGAGCTTTTGGTTGTTCGTCCTTGCTCTGATGGGGGCCTTGATCTTCATCTCGCTCGGGTTCTTTGTCTCCAGTTTCGGGCGAAGTCCCGAGACGGTAGGAGGGATTTTGACTCTGTCAGGATTCGTTCTCATCTTCCTAAGTGGAGGACTTCCCCTGTCGACTCTCCCCGCCAGGGTGACCGAAGCTGTGAAGTACCTGCCGATTTCTCCGATGGTCAATGCCATCAGGGGAGTGATCCTTGAAGGAACGTCACCCTTTGAGGCGGCGCCGCTAGAAACCGTGATTCTTTCGGCGTGGTTTCTGATCACGCTGGCTCTGGCGGTTCTCTTCTTTCGCTTCAAAGAGCCTGCGAAGAGGTAACGGCCGGCCTAGCGGGAGGCCTCCAGGCAGGTCACACCATCTGAGCCGACAACCGCCGAATGCGGGGTCCCCGGCGTGAGGTCTAGGCGATCTCCCGGGTGCAATTCGATGGCATGTCCTTCCACGTGAAAGGTGATGCTTCCGTCGACGCAGTAAAGAACCTTGTGGTATGTGTGCGAATGTTCTCCGTAGCGATCGCCCGGTCCATTCGACCAGCTCGAAGGACGCAGCCCTTCCGCCGAGAACCGCTCTTCGACGGCCGCTCGTGTCGGCTCGCCCTTCCCGTCCCACGCGATGAGGGTGTAGCTCACATGCGCATTATCCACTCGTGGCCGAGGTGGCAGGGGGTTAGCATGGCCTGGTGGCCAAGACCTTCGCTCTCGCCAACCAGAAGGGCGGCGTAGCCAAGACAACGTCTACGTTTTCGCTCGGCACCGCGCTGGCAGAAGATGGTTACCGGGTACTGCTCGTAGATATCGACCCTCAAGGCAGTCTCACTTTTTCCTCCGGAGTGGACCCAGATTCCCTCGAAGCCACGATCCACGACGTGCTCCTCGGCAGGATGCCCATCAAGAAGGTGATCCTTTCGCCGGACGATTGCGATCTGGTCCCAGCCAACATCGATCTTGCCGGGGCAGAGATCTTCCTCCTGACTAAGACTGGACGAGAGTATGAGCTGCAAAGGGCTCTGGAGGAAGTAGCCGGAGACTACGATGTCATCTTCATCGATTGCCCCCCATCGTTGGGGATCCTTACGATCAACGGGCTAACTGCCGCTGCCGAAGTGATCATCCCGTTTCAGTGTGAGGCTCTGAGCAAGAGAGGGGTTCACCAGTTGATCGACACGATCAACGACGTTCGACGCTTTACCAACCACAACTTGAAGGTCAGGGGGATACTACCAACGATGTATGACCCAAGGGTGACTCACTCCAGGCAGGTCCTGGAGGAGATAGCAGCTCGTTACGCGATTCCGGTCTTCGATCCTCCGATCAGAAAGTCGATCAGATTTGCAGAGGCTCCGAGCCGTGGAAGATCCATCCTCAAGATCTCTCCCACTCACGCGGGATCCGAGGCTTATCGACAGATAGCAAGAGTTCTGTTGTGACCTCCTCCGACCGGCCAAGAGATCCACAGGGCAAGGCTGCTCTGTTCAGCGGGCAGCAAAGACATGATGGGCGGTTCATCATCGAATGTTCTGGGTGCGGCAGTCACACGAGAGTTGGGACCACGAGGCTCGCAGCCCTGGCCTTTCCCATAAACTTTACGAACCCATTTCGCTACCATCACACTTGGTTGAAATGTCCGGCCTGTGACGAGCGCCGGTGGGTACGAATCAAGGTATTCGGATAAGGAGGAGCAATGGCTAAGTCTAAGAAGCGGCTCGGGAAAGACTTCAGGGAAAGCCAGAAGATGGTGAAGGATGCAGCAACCAGCATGAGAAAAGCTGCAGATCGCGCGGCCAAGGTTGCAAAGCAGACGGGTAACCAGATCTCCCGCTCGAAGGAAGTAAAGGACGCGCGCAAGGAAGCCAGTTTGGCTTTGAAAGCGATCGCCGCCGCTGGGAAGGTTGCTCTCGAGGCGATCGGAGAAGGAGCCCGCAAGCTCGGCGACTCCAAGGAAGTAAAAAAGGCGCGATCCACCTCTAGCAAGGCAGCCCGTTCGACGAAGAACGCCACCAAGAGCGCCGCTAAGACCGCAGCTACTCGCGCTCGAAAAAAGGCAAATTCCACGGCCAAAACTGCCCGAAAGAGAGCCACAACCGCTAAGAGGAAGATCGCGAAGAAATCCTGACCTTTAGGAGGCGCCGGGAAAGGCCATCCGGCCCAGTTGCATTCGTTCTTTCCGGCGGCGGCCCCCTGGGGGCCGCTCAAGTTGGACTTCTCCAGGCTCTGTTCACGCAAGGGGTGGTTCCAGAGATTGTCGTCGGAACCTCGGTTGGGGCGATCAATGCCGTCTCTGTAGCTCACGATCCTTCCCTGGAAGGCATCCTTCGCTTGCGGGAGATGTGGAGTGAGATGCGCAACGACGATCTGTTTCCCGGAGGTCGCCTGGTGTCGGCCTGGCATGCGCTCAAGAGGGGTTCTCACGTCTTTTCGAACACCGGACTCCGCCGAATCATCGCGAAGCTTGAGGTAACGGAATTCGAAGAGCTTTCCCTTCCAGTGCATATCGTCGCCACGAGCCTGGAGACCGGCGGAGAGGCTTGGTTTCATTCCGGGTCGCTGGTTGAGCCGCTCCTTGCCTCCGCGGCTATGCCCGGCATCTTCCCGCCGGTGACCATCGATGGTGTGAGCTACATAGATGGTGGGATCGCCAACAACGTCCCCGTCAGCAAGGCCGTTGAGCTCGGTGCCACCAAGGTCTACGTATTGAATGTGACGGGGGCCACCCAGAAACGGCCTCTTTCCAGACCGCACGATTTTGTAATGCACGGCCTGGTGCTTGCCAGAGCCCAGCGCTACCGGCTCGACATCGACCGTTATCGCGAGCAGGCGGAGATCATCGAATTTCCCAGGATCGACGTCGGTCACGTTTCCTTTACGAACCTTTCCCAGACTCCCCGGTTGATTGAAGCCGGGCTCCAAACCGGCCTTGCGTTTCTTCGAGGAGAACAACTCGCAGTCGCCGAGTGAGATGAACTCAAAAAGTTTTCAGGTCGCGAATAAATCTTTGGAAACAGTATTGACGGCCGAGTGCCGGGCCCCTAAAGTCGCAATTGCTCCGAGAGACGGAAGGGCTTCGGCCCGGAAGTCACTCGGAGCACTTTTTTGTGCCGCCCTCTTGCTCCCAGTCTGCAATCAACCTCAGCCAAGAACCCCTATCGCAGACCGTGAGACCAGTCCTTCTCAGGTCAACTCCATCGGTTCTTCGGGGGTTTTTGACGCCGCGTTCCGGCAGGAGATTCTCATAGATCGGGCAAGAACCACCCCCCAGAATGGAAGCGAACCGGAAAAGCAGTTCAGGCAGCTGACAACCTGGTTGTTCTATCCCGTCAAGAAAGGGTTTGAGGGTGCGGGGACCGAAGCTCTGCCTCCAGAAGACGGTGGTTCTTTTCCATTGGTGGTCTTCGCTCACGGCTTGACCGGCCAGCCCGCCAGCTACCAAGGTCTCCTACTCAGTATCGCAGGGGCGGGATACGTAGTCGCGGCGCCCGACTTCCCACTCACCAGCGGCAATACCCAAGGGAAGGTGAATACCGGGGATGCGCCCAACCAGATTGGCGATTTGGCCTTTGTAATCGACCAAATAGAAGAATTCGCGGACAGGAAGCATCCGCTGGGCCCAGGGGTCTCCACCGAAAATGTGGGTGCGTCCGGCCATTCATTCGGGGCGGGGACCGCGGCGGCGATCGCGCACAGTGCCTGCTGTTCGGATCCAAGGGTGACTGCGTCGATCCTGTACGCCGGCGTCGATCCACGATCCCATGGCTTCCCAGGAGTGCCGTTCGACAAGGCGAAGCCGCTTCTAATGATTCACGGATCTCTGGACAACGTTGACTCAGCACTTTCAGTTTTTCGGGAGGCGAAGCCCCCGAAGTTGTTTCTAACTCTGGAGGAAGCCGATCACTTTCGGCCATATATTTATCGAGATCCGAGCCAGGAGGGTCACCGGGGCCTCACGGCTGAAGTTTCGATCCTTTTCCTGGATTGGTTGCTCAAAGGAAAGGATAAGGCGCTGGCCCAACTAACCGCGCTGGTCGAACAGAACCGAAGTCTTGGAAGCCTAGAGATCGATCGGTAGCAGCTTTTAGGGCTTGGGGGTGACGGTGTCCGTAACCGGATCTTCAGTCGGAGTTGGCGAGGGTGATGGTGACGGGCTGGGCTCGGGGGATGGACTCGGGCTCGGGCTCGATGCCGGCTGATCGTCGATATACGGCTGGGGATTGGCGCCGGTTGGGCCCCCGTAAACATAGACCACCGTTCCTGTGGGAATCGCGGAGAAGAACCAGTCGGCGAACATCATCGGGAGCCGCGCGCAGCCATGGGAGGCAGCGTGGGCAGGCACGGACGGGCTCCCATGAAAGGCAATTCCCCCGTTGAAATACAAGGGCTTGTAGAGCTCTCCTAGGGGGGAGACGCGCATCCCGTTGATCTTCCTGCCGACCTTGAATTGGCCGTTTGGAGTAATGGCCCTTCTCGTCCAGCCCTGCGATGTGAAGTTCTTGTTGTTACCGGTCGAGGTCGAGAGGACGGCGGTGACCTGGCCACCCTTTATGACGAGCACGATCTGCCGGGGAATATCCAGCTCGACGTGATTCGCCGGCCCAGAATATGCGGGAGTCGGGGTGCTGGCGGTTTGGAGTCTGAGGAGGGTAGCGTCATCGCCCTTGCCGTTTCTGCCGAGGCCCTCGGCCTTCTGGAAGGCCATGACACCATGATGGGTCGCCTTGTCGAACACACCGTCCACCTTGCCGACCAGATATTTGAGTGAACTGAGACGTTCCTCGAGGGCGAGCACCTCCGGCCCCTTCGAACCAACCCGCAGTGAAGGATCGAAGACCTCGGGTTTCTGGGTTGCTGCCGGGCGCGGCCTGGCCGGGGGAACATCATCGATGACGACCATGGGGGACCCGTAAGAGCTCAACGCCGGAGTCTTGCTCTCGGTGGTCTCACCGAGCGCGGGCAGCAGGATCTGGCTCGTCGGAACAATCATTGCGACGAGAGCAAGCAGAGCGAGTAGTGCGAGGGGGCCTTTCACCGAATATGAAGTGTCCCCTTTTTCCCTACTTTTGTCATTGATGGTCTTTGTTCCACTGCTCTTGGTGCGCAGGCCGATACACTCAATTACCCATGGATGCCGCCTCGATATTCGAGAAGCTAGGGGGAGGAGAAAGCGAAGGATTCCCTCACCTTCATAGCCCTGTCTTTCAGACCCAGGAGGGCACTCGCTACCTCCGCCACCCGGGCGTGGTGGCCATCGCCAAACCCGAAGTCAGCATTGCCGGGATGAGGCCGTTCCTGGAGGGTTTCGAGGAAGATCTCGAATTTCCGCAATATGTCGACGATCCCACCCACCTGCAGTCCGGTGCTCAGTTGCTGAAGACTGCCGGTCAGACCTGTTACGCAAGCTTCGGCCCCAAGAGAACGTTCAATGAGAACGCGGCGAGGTACTTTGCAAACATCACTTCGTCTGGGCACGGGTCGGTGCTCGAACACGCCTCTTTTTCGTTCTTCCTCTATGGCATCTCGAGATCCAATACCCACGAGGTCGTACGGCACCGCGCTGGGACGGCTTTCTCGCAGCTGAGCCAGCGTTTCGTTTCGGGCAGCGTTCTGCGCTTCATCGAACGGCTCGAGTACCAGGATGTGCCGGCGCTTCACAAGAGGTTCGAAGAAAGAGTTGACAGTTTCGCGAAGGAGTACGCCGATGTGACCGACGAGCTGCTGGCCTTGCAGACAGAAGGGCACCCGAGTTTGACGGCGGAGGCAAAAACGGATCTGCGAAAGCGAGTCCAGCAGGTGGCTCGCTCCGTTCTTCCGAACGAAACCGAGACCACCATGGTTCTGACGGCGAATGTCAGGGCCTGGCGTCACATGATCGAGATGCGAACCGATCAGCATGCCGAAAGCGAGATCCGCGATCTTTTCTTCCGGCTCTATCTCTGCCTGGTAAGAATGGAGCCGATACTCTTCGGGGATTATGAGGTCGAGTCTTACCCGGATGGGACCTATGGTGTCCGGACGAAGTGGAGGAAGGTGTAAGTGAGCGACCTGGATTTTCAAAGCGTATTGGTGTTCTGCCCTCACCCCGACGATGCGGAGTTCCTTTGCGGGGGGTCGATGGCGAAGTGGGCATCGGAGGGCAAGGAGATCAATGTGGTGATTGTCACAGACGGGTCGGCAGGTCATAACGACCCGGACGTCGACATTCGGTGGCTAGTTGAGACACGCCGGGAAGAACAACGGGCAGCATCGGAGATCCTTGGCGTGAAAGACGTCATCTTTCTCGGTTACCGCGACGGGTATGTAGAGGACTCCCACGAGCTGCGAAGAGACATGATTCGTGAGATCCGGCGTCACAAACCAGATCTGGTAGTCGGACTGGACCCCACGACCTATTACTTCGCTCAGCGGTATATCAACCATCCCGATCACCGCAAGGTCGGCGAAGCCTTCCTTGCTGCAGTGAATCCTGGAGCGACGACAGTCCCGCTTTACCGCGAGGAACTATTCGACCAGGGATTTGGGCCTCACCGCATCAAACTCTGTCTGCTGGGGTTCACGACGAGTCCTGATTACTTCGTCGATATAACGGAGTTCATGGACGCCAAAATCGCCGCTATTTCCGCTCACGACTCTCAAATGAAGAACATGGACGCGGTCGCGACCATCGGAAACCGAGTCAAGGAAATGGGCCAGATGGTGGCTCAGGCTTCAAGCCAGAACTACCAATATGCCGAAGGTTTCAAGCTGTTCAACTTTCAACGCGACGAAGATGCCGAGACGTAAGAGGAGTGCTCCTAAGCCGGCGACCGTTGACGAGATCAAACAAAGGCTTCTAGGCAGCTGGGCCCTCCAGGACGGATACCACGTCAAAGAAACCCGAAACGAAACCAAGCGCTATCGCTGTCCATGGTGCGAGGGATGGGTAGCCCCAGGTACCGTGCACATCGTCGCTTACCCACAGG
>JAHWKU010000016.1 GCA_019347715.1 Actinomycetota bacterium
TCCGCCGATACCACCCCGATCACGCCTCCCTCAGACGCTACTTGGTGGACGAAGGCTTCCTGCAGCGAAGCGGCGGACGATATTGGAGGACCGGCGGAACCTTCGAAGTCGAAGGGTCCGAACCCACTAGCCCCTAGCTAGCCAGCCCTAGGCTAGAAGACGTCTGCGGCGCTCGTAGGCCAGAATCAAGAGGCCCAGTGCCAATATGGACACTCCGCTGACTCCGAGAGCCATCGTCCCTTCGGCCCCCGTGACCGCCGGCTGCTGCGCTGCCGCTGGCTGCGGCTTTGCCGCCGGTGCCCCAGGAGGTGGAGGTCTCTCCGCCCTGAACGGCAGGACCACGCTCACCACGGCATCGTCATCGTCTTCCACGAATCTTCCCTGTGAGTCGTGCCCACGGGCCGTGCCCACGTTGCGGATTCCGGTCGACCCGAGAACCGAGCCCTTCGTGCACTCGGCGCTGTCACCTGGCTCGAGGGCAGCGATCACGCAGACCCGACCGAGTATGTCGTCATCCACGGTGATGTTAAGGAGCGTAACGTCCCCGATGTTGGTCACTACGTACGTGTACAGCACCGGGTCCCCGGGGGCCCCACTGACCGGATTGGCCGTCTTCACGATCTGGATCGCAGGGTTCGAGATCCAGTTCTTCAGCCCGGAGTCCGGGAAGCTTCGGCTCACGCCCGCCACGCTGGCCACATGGGTGGCCGCAAGTGTGCTCTGCCCAGGTTCGGCAGACCTGATCGTGACCAGGCACTGCCCACTCGAGTCCGTCGTGCAGGTAGCGGAGCGACCGTCGGCGGCTATGGTGCCGTCCCCGACCTCCGTGATCAGCCCCACGCCGGTGAGAACTAGGTCGACCAGAGCGCCTGCCAGCGCCTGGAATCCACTGCCGCGATCTTCCTCGACCGTGACGGTGAAAACATGGTTGGTATTGACCGGGTTGTCGGCCTCCTCAGGGGAAACATCCAGCCGGTAGTCCACCCACTGCTTGGTGCCAGCATCGGTAAACGGAGCACTGGAAGAATCTGCCACGCCAAGGTAGGTGGCCGTCATGGTGGCCAACCCTGCCGTGGACGAAGTGGCGACCACCGTGCACTCGCCCTGGGAATTTGTTCCAGCAGCGCAATCGTTGGCCACGATAGTACCGACGCCCGCCAGGGAAATACTGGGAACTGCTCCTGTCAGAATCTGGAAGCCCTGCCCGTCACCAGCATCTTTCCATATTTTTACAGTGAAGGTGTGATTGGTTCCAACGAGGTTAACGGCCTCCGCGGGGGTCACTTCGATGGCGTAGTTGATCCATACCTTCTGACCTGAGTCCGAGAAGGTGTGGGAGGCCGATCCCTCGGTCGCCTCGTACTCTGCATTCACTGACGCGACCCCGGTGGAGCTCGAGCTCACGATTACAGTACAGGTGCCCTGGGCGGTGGTGACGCCGCTTATGCACGAGCCCCCGGTAATGCTGCCCACACCGGCGAGCCCGATGTCCGGCTTGACTCCGACCACGGGATTCCAGGTATTTCCATTCGTCGTGGACTCGATCTTGACGGTAAAGGTATGCGGCTCGCCCACCAGGTTCGTAGCCAGCTCCGGCTCAACGGTAACCCTGTAGGTGATCCACACCTTGGCCCCATCGTCGGAGATGGTGAGATTGACGCTCGAGACCAGCGTCTCGTAGGTGGCCGTGAGCGTGGCCTCCCCTGGGGCACCGGTGGAGATCGTGACCTCGCACACGCCTGAGGAGTTCGTTATGCAGGTGCCGCTCATGCCATTTGTGGCGATCGATCCACTCGGAGCAACCGCGGTGATGGTCGCCACGCTGCTCGCCAGGGCCAGGTTGACAGTCTGGCCCCGTATAGGAGCCAGCTGGGCATTGGTGGAGCTGAGCTTGACCAGGAAGGTATGGCTAGGCTCCACCGGAAGAAGGTTCGTGTCGGTCTTCGGGGTGACCGAAATTGTGTAGCCAACCCACTGCTTGGTGGCGTCGGCGTCGAAGCTCGCCGGGCCGGAATCCAGCACGGTCGAGAAAGTCCCGGTCAATGTGCCCGAGCCGGCCACCGAGGAGTTCACCCGCACGGTGCAGGTCCCGGCTCCGCCGGTCACGCAGGTAGCGGAGAGCCCATCGCCTGGGACCGATCCGCCGCTGGCAGAGGTGATAAGCGAGCCGGCGACTCCCGCCCAGTTGAGGGCTACCGTAGCTCCGGAAAGTGCAGTGAATCCGCTGCCGGTGTCCTGTCGCAGGGTCACGGTGAAGTCGTGAGGCTGTCCCACTAGGTTCACGCCGTCGGGGGCCACCGTTATCTGGTAGTTGACCCAGTGCTTGACCGCCGTTGCGCTGAATGTACCCGACGTGTTGCCCACAACCGCGTCATACGCAGCCTGGATCGTCGTGTCTCCGGCCGCAGCAGATGTGATGTCGATGAGGCACGACCCTGCAGAGTCGGTGGTGCACGTGCCCGAGCTGGGCGAACTCACGGTTCCGGCCTGAATTGCGCTGATGCTCCCGACCCCTGCGATCTTGCTGATGTCGAGCGTTTCGCCTGAAACCGCCGTCCAGGCGGTTCCGCCCGTGTTCCGCTCGAGGATTGCGGTGAAGGTGTGAGTGGTCCCCACGAGGTTGGTGGCCTCACAACAAAGGGTGACTCGGTAGTTCACCCAGTCTTTGATCGCCGAGGTGTCGAGATCGATCGGCGTGGTCGCGGTCTGCTTGTCGAAGCTGGCCGTGAGTGTCGATCGTCCTGCGTCAGGCGACCTGATCGTGATCAGACAGGTTCCGGCAGCACTGGTGGTGCATGAGCCGCTCGAAGCCGAGGAGATGACGCCGGTGACAATGCCGGTGATGGAGCCCCGCCCGGCGAGGGACAGTCCCAGGGTTTCCCCGGCCGCATTGGTCCAGTTGCCGCTGGTCGCCTGGCATCCGGAGATCCCGGCCTCGCACTTCTCGAGATGGGCCGTAAAGACGTGATCGTTGTTAACGAGGTTGGTGTCTTGGACGGGGACCAACGACAGCCGGTACTGGATCTTGGGGTCAATGAACGTGTGCGCGACCGTCAGGTCTTGCCTTATCCCCAGAGTGATTGCGGACACCGTCGGGTCCAGGACATACCCAAGGGGCGCAGACTCCTCCTTGACGACATACTCGCCGGGCGCTACCTCCTCGAACGTGCATTCGCCCGCCGCGCCCTCTTCCCCGGTGGTGCAGGTCTGGGCAAGAGTGTCGCCCGCGTCGAGGGCATTATCGTTATTCAGATCGTTGTAGAGCTCGAATGCCGCGCCGTTGAGGGGGTTGTTGGAATCGTCCTTCTTCAGGACCTTGATCGACCCGCAGGTCGAAAGGTTGATCGGCGTCGGAGCGGTCATATCCTTGAGAGCCGAGTCAAAGGACTCACCTGAGGCGCGGCTCTTAGCCCAGAACTGGCTGAACCCCGGGCAGGAAAGGAAACCAGGGATCGAGGAGAGATCGATGGCAGCCTCCCCGAAGCGCAGCGTGTCAACCGTCCCGCCTCCAAATGGGGCTGTCGCGGGGCGAACCACCGGGCCGTCGAAGTTGACATCACCGACTGCCGTCGCGCTAGTGACCAGGATCCACTGGCCAAACAGGGCTTCCTCGTTTTCGGGGGTATTGGGATCATCGGGGATGCCATCCCACAACCTCAACTCAATGCTTACGGCGGTCTGTCCACCGGCGTAGTCGTAAACCACCAGCAGGTCACCGTCAGTACGCTGCGGAATGGTGGTGCCTTCTTTATTCACGATGGAGTCGGCACTCTGGTTCAGCTCGAAGTTGATGTGCATGTCTCCCTGACCCTCCTCGGCGAGCCTTTCGACCCCGAGAAACAGGAACTGACCGCTTGCGGTGATGTCTGCAGCGGCATAGGCGCGAGTCAGATCGTCTTTGTTCGGAACATTGTGAGGCTCGATCACCCAGTTGTTGGGTTCGCTCTCTTTCGATCCCTCCTTGAAGGCGTTTGCTTCCGAGGTGCCAGAGGTGTCGAGAGACATGGTGACGTCTCCGACGTTCTCCCAATCACGCGTCGCGGTCGTTGAGCCGATCGTGGCCCCATCGAAATCGAAGTCACCATCGATTTCAAACCCACCAAGAATCCCCGCAATATCTCCCGCGGTGTGACTTCCGAATGCAAAGCCCGGCATCGTGCCCACCAATGCCAGGATCAGTAATGTCGCGACGCGCGCGCGCCTGTATCTAGAATTCAACTAATCACGCCCCTTAACGTTGTGTATGCGAATCTTTTGAGCCTCCGTGTTCATCCTATAGCTGAGGTGATCTTTCTGAACCGGGAAATAAAAAGCCCCGGCCTTCGTTAACGATGGCCGGGTTCACCACTAGCTCGCTCCCATCCAAGGTGACCAGATATGAAACGGGAGGTCAATGCTGCCCCATCGGTATTGCGATTCGCCATGGAGCCACCACAGCGAACCATCTGTTCCTCACGGAGTGTAGGCGACTGACCTTACTGAGAGCAATAGCAACCGAGAAGTAGTCCGGATTGACGGCTTCGCGCAAAAGCCGGGTTCCGGGGGTGAATCCTGGCGAAGGGGGCTACACTGGAGACGCCAACTCGGCACAAGGGGGCGAATGGTTTCGAAGCCGGTCGTCTTGTCTGAGGGAAGCGGGCCGAGGTTCCAAGGTCCTCGTAAATCTCCTTGGGAATAAAAATAACTGTCGCTGCATAACGCGATAACCCGCCCAGAGTAGGCGGGCGTCTCACCTGGAAGTGCCTGTGGTCCGGGATGGGGCGTCACGAAGCAGGCTTGCCTAGAGCGCCACCTGTCGGGCCGGCGCACTGGGGACAACTAAGGCCCGACTGGGCCGGAAGAAGCTCGCCTGAAGCTCTCTGCCGGTCGAGATGAAGATCAGGCTACGCCCGTAGATGCCCCTGATAGGAGCCGTGCTCACCCGGGTTCGAATCCCGGCGCCTCCAAGAGGTCTCGAGTAACGTCCCGAGGCCTGTTGGAGGCGAAAGAGCCTACCTTCGGCGGGAGCGGACCTCGCGCTCGACCTGCCGCTTCCACTCTCGGTCTTTGATCGACTCGCGCTTGTCGTAGAGCTTCTTGCCCTTCGCAAGTCCGATCTCGACCTTGGCGAGACCGTTCTTGAAATAGCAAGACAGTGGAACGATGGTCAGCCCCTTCTCGGCCGTCTTTCCTATGAGCCTCAGGATTTCCTGCTTGTGAAGAAGAAGCTTTCGCGGGCGAAGTGGTTCGTGCTGTGAATAACCCGCCTGCGCATAGGGAGGGATGTGCATCCCGAGCAGAAAGGCCTCTCCGTCGCGGACGGCTGCATACGCCTCGGATAAGGATCCCTTTCCTTGTCGAAGGGACTTCACTTCGCTGCCGGTAAGTACTATCCCCGCCTCAAAGGTCTCCATGATCTCGTAGTCATGGCGCGCCTTTCGGTTTCTGATCGCGAACTCGCCGGCGTCCTTCGAGGTCTTCTTCTTGGCCATCGCATTCTCCGGATTTCGTTTTGCCTCAGCTGGCTTTCGCAGCCGCGACATCGGCGACGATCTCACGCAGGATCTCCTGCGCGCGGGCCAGTTGGTTGGCTTGCTCGGCCACTGCGACGTCCGGTTCTATTGGCTGGTCACCGATCGCTCGCCCCGATGGCGTGAAGTAGGAAGCGGTGGTGATTCGAAGCGCTGAGCCGTCCTCTAGGGGAAACACCGTCTGAATCGAGCCCTTCCCATAGGTCCTCGTGCCGACGATGATCCCACGGCCCCGGTCCTGAATCGCTCCGGCGACGATCTCGCTGGAGCTGGCGGAGCCCTCATCGACGAGTACGACTACGGGCAGACTGGTTTCCACCGCCCCTCTGGTCTGGTAGACGACCTCGGGCCTCCCCCGCTGTTTGAACGAAACGACCGCTCCCCCATCCAGGAAGACACTGGAAACCTCGACCGCTTCGGCGAGAAGACCCCCGGGGTTGCCCCTAAGATCGAGAATGAACCCCTTGGCCCCGTCTTCGGATAGGTCCTTCACGGCCTGGCGGACCCTGGCTCCTACCCCATCGGTGAATGTCAAAATCTGGATGGATCCAACCGAGTTTCTGAGCATCTTGGCGTCGACGGTGGTGACGTTGATCCTCTCTCGCACGAGTGTGACGTCCAGTCTTTGATCCTCTCTTTGAATGGACAGCCGCACACCGGTTCCCGCCTCCCCTTTGACCCTCTGGACCACTTGCTCGAGGGTGAGGCCCTCGAGCGAACCCCCGTTGACCCTAAGGATGGTGTCCCCCGGCTCGATGCCGGCACGCGCCGCAGGACTGTCCTTGATCACCGAAACCACGCGGTGTTGACCCTCTTCATCTTTCATCCACAGACCGATCCCGAAGAAGTGTCCCGATGAGACTTCCTGGAAGGCCTCGTATCCCGCGGGGTCGAGGTATTCGGCGTATGGGTCTTCGAGAGCCCCGAGCATGCCGCGGATCGCTCCCTGAATCAGCTTTTTTCGGTCGACGATCTTGACCGACGATTCACCGATGTGTCGCTCGACCTCGGCCAGCATTCCGTAGTCGGTGGCAGATGGGGAGGGAGACTGCCTTCCTACTCCGAATCCGAAGAGAAACGAGGCCGCGAGCAGCCCGAGGGCCGCCAGCGCACCGAGGATCTTGGTCGAATTCCGCTCCCACATGATGATCGAGATTAACCCAGGCCTGGTGGTGCGACACCCAGCGAGGTCCCGGTTTTGGGGAGCGAGTGGGTGTCGCGCTTATCGGACCGCCGGGCGCGTCAACTCCTCTCCCACTTTCCTGGCGGCTCGCTCTGCCGCCGCCAGCTCTTCGGCCAGCGGAGCGATCCCACCGTAGACCTGCCTCTCGAGCACCGCGATCACTGCATCGACCTCGGCGCCATTTATCCACGGAGCCTTTGTCGTGAGCAGCTGCCGGTACTCGGATGGAGTAGACGACGACGACCGGGCGATGCCGGCCTCTCTGCCAGCTTGCTCCAGCAGCTGAAACGCTCCCACCGCCATTCGGGAACGCGGACCGGTGATGGGACGTCGCAATCTGCGTCTCGCGAGCATGCGTTTTAGGCGCGGCCCCCCCAGCGTGATGCCGGCCGCCAGCACCGACAGGACCAGCAAAGTTGCGGCGATACGGGGGCCGGTGGAAAGGATCGCCGTAAAAAATGCCTTCATGCCTCGACCCAGGGCAGGAAAGAATCCCTCCGGGAGAACTTTGGAGACGTTCTCCCACATCCCCCGCATCAGCTCCAGGCCCGGGGAGCGCCGGGCGGAGGACGCATCGGCGAGCGGGACCTCGTGGGTGGGGTCGAATTGAACCCATCCGACGCCGGGAAAGAAGACCTCGACCCAGGAGTGGGCGTCGTCTGCGTGAACATCGAAATACCCTGAGAGGAAGTTCCGCTCACCGGGCGCATAGCCCGTTGCAAACCGGGCAGGCACACCGACGGCTCGAAGCATCACAGCCATCGACGATGCGATCTGCTCGCAGTACCCCTTGCGCTCCTCGAATAGGAAATAGTCGACCGCGTCGGTGCCCCGGGGCTGAGGAGGGATGTCGAGAAGATATTCGGTGTTTTCCTGAAGCCACCTATCGATGGCATCCACCTTGCCGATGATCGTGGTCTCTCCCGCGGTGATCTCCCGGGCAAGATCCCTCACTCTCTTGGGAAGCTCGGTAGGCAGCTGGGTGTATCGCTCGAGCAATGGCCCCCTGATTCGATCGGCCGTCACCTCGAGATCCGAGCGCGTCGGAGCGGCAAGGTCGCTGATGACGCTGTAAACCAGACCTTCGTCGAGGATGAACGGGGCTCGAAGCGCCCTGGCATCGCTGACCTCTATACCGCTGCCCCCGGGGAACCAGACCTCTCTGGCGTGATAGGCCGCAAACACGACGTTCGATTGTCCCTTCTCTATATAGAAGGTCTGAGAGATCTCGGCAGCGCCTGGGAAGCGTGAGCCGGGCTCCGGCGGAATGATTGCCGGAAGTCCCGGGGCAGAATCGAGCTCACCTTCAGACGACAGCCAGGCGTTCTTGGAGTAGGTGTCAAAGACGGGCCCCCTCCAGAAGGTCGCCTGCGGAGCTCTGACCCGCATGACCAGCTCGTCGGACAGCCTTCCCCTCACCCGCAGATCTACGAAGTTGGCGAACCCGAAGTAGGTATCGGGGTTGGGCGTGGCCGGCTCGGCACCTGGAGCCTCGGAGTTGGGAAGCCCGCGATTCACGATGCCGGAGCCCTCGGGGACCGGGATGAGATCGGGGATAGAAAACGGCATGGCCTGGAAGTTCATGCCGCGGCCTCTCGGCGCAAACAGGAAGATGGCAGATCCCGCGAGCATGACCACCAACAGCGAAGTGACCACCGGTCGCCACCCTGGCAGCGAGATCGCTCTGCCGGACGGCGGCGCGGTCTTGGGTCTAAGCGGCGTGGCCGCGCCTGCAGTCAGCTCCTTCATCTCCGAAACGTGAGACAGGAACAACGCCGCCACCGCGCATATCCCCCACGGCACAAAGATCAATAGAAACGAGGTATCGACTGAGAACGAGGCCGCAAGAGCGACCATCGCAACAGAAGCAGCTACCGAAAAGTGGAGGTCTTTGCGTCTCGGCTGGTCTAGCGAATGAAGGACTTGCACCCAGATGAAGATCTCTGCAAGGGGGGCACGGGTATCGTCGATCGATGTGGCACCGGAAACGCCCCGCAAGAAGTTACCGAAGGCAAGCAACAGTCCTGCAGCCATGGCGAACTTGAGAGCGATCTGATTGTCACGCCTCTTTCGATGCGACTGGTAGAAACCGAGCGGCGTTGCAAGGATGCCGATGATGCCCACGGTCGGCCCAAGGACGTCTTGGATCACAAGGCCTGCCATTCCGACCATCACCGCCAGGGCGGTGACCGTACGCAGCGCCACGGAGTCCTCCGGGGTTCCCTTTCTCTCGACCACTTTCTCTAGGACAGATATGGGTCGGCTAGACACTCGCCGATCTCCCTTCCATTGCTGACTCGGTAGACGATCACCCGGTTAGAGGCGATGCGTGCTAGAAACTTTTCTTCCTGATCTTCCGGCAGTGCTCCCGGTGCTTTTGCGTAGGAGGACGCCGATACGGCAACGACGATCACCCTTGCCGATGCACCCTGGATCATCCCAATCGCTGCAGGAACTTCTTCGACGCAGCGCTGCGTCGTCGGAAAGATGAGAACGTGGGTGGAACGGCCCTGGACCTCGCCGATCATCTCTTCCGCTGTGCGAGAAAGGCCCCGGCTCCCGTCCGCTTCGAGCCCGGCCAGCCAGTCGAGCATGTCGTTTCTGCCGGGTTCAAACAGGTGCTCGGTCCCCCGTTTGGTATCACAGAAAAGCTGCGCTGGATGACCGACGTCAAGCGCATAGTTGACCAGAGAAGCGGCACAGGACACCGCGTCTTCGAATGCGGTATGCGGTTCCTTTCCGACGGTCGGGCCCGAATCGATCCAAACTCCCATCCTCGACGCAGGCTGATCTTCATACTCGCGCACCAGCAAGCGGCCGGTGCGAGCGCTCGAACGCCAGTGGACGTGGCGGAGGCTGTCTCCGGCCCGGTGCTCTCTGATGCCGAAGAACTCGAAGCCGGCACCCCTCCTGCGCCGGTCGTGGAACGGTTCGTTCGGCGAGCTCGCAGCCTCGAGCAGCGGAAACCCATTCAAGGCCGCCCATCTCGGGTGCACGATCATCCGGGATACAACGTCTACGCGGCGCCGCGCGATCCCTACCCCGAACGGAAAGCGCGTCTCGAGAACAAGGGGCGCGTCTTCATAGATTCCGCGCCTTGTCAGTTCGATCGAATAAGGGACCTCGAGTGTCGAGCCACCCGCAAGGTTCTCGATCACAAATCGCTCACCACCCATGAACAGATCATTGCCGGTTATTCCGCTTTTGGACCCGGAAGAAAGATTCTGGAACTCGATGGTGACCTCGGCTCGGTCGCCAACCCGTCCGGCCGAAGGAACTTTTCTCCGGACTTCGATCTTCCTTGTGATCTGTGAAGGAATGATGAGCCCTGCAACGACCACTCCAGCCATCGAGGCTCCCAGGACATAGAGCCATCCGGATTGAATGTTGCTTCCGACCAGGAAGATGAGAAGGGCGGATCCCGCAAGTGCGAACGCCTTCTTCGTTGGCCTCGCCATCTACTGGGTTGGAACTGGAATCTGTTTCAGAAGGTCGTTGATTATCTTTCTTCCGGCCCCCGGGCCCAGTCGCAGCTGAGGCTTCAGCACTACCCGGTGGCCGAGGACCATGGGCGCCACAGCCTTGATGTCGTCTGGGAGAACGTAGTCGCGGCCCTGGACGAGTGCCCGGGACTGAGCCACGCGGATGAGCCCGAGGCTTCCTCGGGGGCCGGCCCCCAGGATCAGATCAGGATGGGTTCGAGTGGCGCCGGCGAGGGCGACGGCATATTCGACGACAGGGGCCTCGACTTTCGTCTCTCGCACTCGAGCCTGGATCTCTTCGATCTCCGAAAGCGACACGACCGGCTGGAGATGGTCTAAAGGATGCTCCATCAGTTGCTCTTGAACGACCTTTCTCTCGTCACCCGCTGCCGGATATCCGATCGAAAGGGCGATGAGGAAGCGATCGAGCTGCCCCTCGGGCAGTGGATATGTGCCGTGATACTCCAGCGGGTTTTGAGTCGCGATGACGAAAAACGGCGTTGGCACGACTCTCGATACCCCCTCTGCCGTAACCTGCCGCTCTTCCATCGCCTCGAGAAGTGCCGACTGGGTCCTTGGCGTCGTGCGGTTCACTTCGTCGACGACAACGATGTTGGCGAAGATCGGCCCCGGGATGAACTCGAATTCCCGATTGGACTGGTGATAGATGGCCACGCCGGTGATGTCGGACGGGAGGAGGTCGGGGGTCGCCTGAACTCGCTTGAAGACCGCGTCGATAGAACGAGCGATGGATTTTGCCAGCATCGTTTTCCCTACGCCCGGAGCATCCTCGATCAATAGATGACCGTCTGAAGCGAGAGCGAGCACCGCTGCTTCCACGACGCGCGGTTTACCTCTTATGACTTGCTCGACGTTGGCGATGATGCGTCCCAACGCCTCTACTGCACCGAGTCGATCCATCGAACGATTATCCGCCTTGAAAGTTTCTATTTAGGTCGGCTGCTGGGGCCCAGAGATTGATCCCACGGCTGAGTTGCCTAGCGATAAAACTGCATGGGATCGACCGGATCCCCGTTGATCCTCGTTTCGAAATGAAGATGGGGGCCCGTGCAATATCCAGAGCATCCGACAGCTCCGACGTTCTGTCCGCGGCTCACTTTTGTTCCGCTTCCGACGCTCACCGAAGAAAGGTGGGCATACAGAGTTGCCAGAGCACTTCCGTGATCGATGATGACCGTGAGCCCGTACCCACTTCGGGTTCCGGCCCAAACGACTGTGCCTGCCTCGGCTGAGACCACCGGGGCCCCCAACTTGCACCCGATGTCTATACCGGAGTGGAAACGGCGATCCTGAAAGATCGGATGCGTGCGATATCCATATGAAGAGGTAGTGGAGCCCGTGCAAGGCCATGCCAGCTTCTTGCCTCCGCCGGCCTGCCACACCTGGCCCTTCTGACGAGACCGAAGCATTGCGGCGATGGAGCTTGACTCTCTTCTCAGCTGGTCCATCGCCTTCAGGTAGGCGGCCTTTTCCGACTGGACCTGCTTTAAGTTCTGCTGACCTTGGTTGATAAGGCCGCTTAGCTCACTCCTGGCGCCCTGGAGCTGCCCTTTTCTTTTGGCGACTTCAGACTTCTCGGCTTCGATCAGAGCCTTCTGCGCGGTGATGCCATCCCTTCTTTGAGTGACTTCCTCGCGTGCCCTGGTCAGCTGGCCGCTCAGCCGTTCGACGGCTTCGAGACGGGAACGATCTTCCGAGACAACTCCCCGGACATACGACAGGCGATTCAAGAATCCCCGGAAGTCCTCTGAGGAGATCAGCATCTCGAGGTAGATCCCGGTGCCGTGCTTGTACGTGGCCGCGGCCCGCTTGTCCAAGCGGCTCTTCATGTCGTCAACCCTTTTCAGGGTGGCCCCAAGGGTTTCCTCGACAGAAAGCAATTCCATTCTTGCCAGCCCGAGCTCGGCTTCAGCCTGAGCGATCCTTTGCTCGGCCAAGGCAATCTCCAAGGTCAGGCGGGAGATGTCTCGTTCCACGGCGAACTTGCGGCTGGAGTTGGCTGCAATCTCCCCGGAGATGCTCTTGGCTTTGCGGTCGGCCTCGTTGATCTTTTCCTGCAGAGTCTTGCGTTCTTGCTCGATCTGGCGGATCCGCTCGCTCGACTGCGCGCCGGCAGGGCCATCCCCGACAAAGACCGGGGTGAGGGCTAAAACGATCACTATGACTAACAGACGCCCCAAAAGTCTCATAAGCCCACGAACCTATCATCAGTTAACAGCTATGGCAGAACCCCCCATAAGGATTCGGCCAATTCCGCCATCCGCTTGAGACCCCTCTTACCTGGAGGCGCGACTCACAGAATCTGGAAATTTCCTGCTGCGTAGCGGGTGCCTAGACCTCGAGGAAACGGCGGAGAGCCAGCGTGGAGCCAATCGCTCCCACCACGACCCCCACACCCATGAGCACCAGAGATATCCGTACGATGTCGTCGAGGCCTACCGTCACAGGCAGAAACGGAATAGCCCCCTGGAAGCGATCGAGGGCAAATACCTTGCCAGCGAAGATGATCACCGAGGCGATGACGGCTCCGAAGAGCGCTTCGGCTATCCCCTCGAAGATGAAAGGAATCCTCACGAACCAGTTTGTCGCCCCCACCAGCTTCATGATTCCGATCTCACGGCGGCGTGCATAGATTGCGAGTCGGATGGTGTTGGCGATCAGGAGGACCGCCGCGGCCAAAAGAATGATCGTGAAGACAAACATCACGGTCTGGAACACTCCGGTGAGCCGCAGAAGCTTTTTGACCGCGTCGCCCCCGAACGTCACTTCATCAACTCCAGGCCGGCCGTCGATGCGAGTCTTGACCGCCTCGGACTTGTTGGGATCGACCAGCTTGATGCGGAAGTTTGCCGGCATAACGTCAGGGCTCACGTTCTCGGTGAGAGTCGGAGAGTCCTTGAACATCTCCCGGTACTCTTCGTAAGCCTGCTCTTTCGAGACGTAGAAGACCTGATCGACCTCTGGCATGCCGGTGATAGCGGCTTGCAGCTCTTTGGTTTGCTCTGGGGTGATGTCTTCGCGAAGGAAAACGCTCAGCTCGACCTTCCCTTCCCACTCACCGGTAACCTGAGTGACTACCTCCCTCATAACCATCACACCGCCGAGCAAGAACAGACTCACCGCCACGGTGGAGATGGCCGCGAGAGTCATCAGAAGATTCCTGCGAAGATTCGCAAAGGTCTCACTCATGAAATAACGAAATCTCGAAAACATCTCTCGGCCCCCTAAGTTCCTTCGATGCCGTACACGCCGCGCTGCTGGTCTCTGACGATCTTGCCGTTTTCCAATTCAACCACTCGCTTCCGGAGCTGGTTCACGATCGCGTGATCGTGAGTTGCCATCACGACCGTCGTGCCCGTTCCGTTAATCCTTTCGAGAAGTTTCATGATGTCGGCAGAGGTGTTGGGGTCGAGGTTGCCCGTGGGCTCGTCGGCGAGAAGGATCGGCGGCCGATTGACCATCGCTCTGGCGATCGACACTCGCTGCTGCTCACCACCCGATAGCTCATCGGGACGATTCTCCACCTTCCCAGAGAGGCCCACTAAGTCGAGCATCTGCGGCACCCGCTCATGGATCACATGCTTGGGGCGACCAATCACCTCGAGTGCAAAGGCAACATTCTCGCTGACCGTCTTGTTTGGCAGCAGCTTGAAGTCCTGGAATACACAGCCGATGTTCCTGCGCAGATAAGGGACTCGCCAACTCGGGAGCTGGGCGATGTCCTTGCCGGCCACATAGATCCGGCCCTCGTTCGGCTCCTCCTCTTTGAGCAGGAGCCTGATGAAGGTCGACTTCCCCGAGCCAGAAGGGCCGACCATGAAAACGAATTCGCCCTTTTGGATGTCAAGGGAGACGTCGCGAAGCGCGACGACCGAATCCTTGTAGACCTTAGTTACGTTTTCGACGCGGATCATCTTCTATATATGAAACCCGTTATTTGCGCGAAGGGCGGGATTTGGCCCTCAAAGCTAACAGAGATGGTGCCTGGCGGCTCGGATGCCTCCCGCACGTGATATCAATACACCGTGAGCGAGAGATCAACCCAAGAGCTCCAGGAAATAGCCAAAAAAATCAGGAAAAACATCCTGGCGGCGACTACCGAGGCTGGATCCGGTCATCCATCCAGTTCGCTGTCCGGAGTCGAAGTCGCCACGATGCTTTATTTCGGGGGAGTTTTGCGTCATGACCCTAAGCGCCCCGAATGGCCAGATAGGGACAGGTTCATCCTTTCCAAGGGTCACGCAGCCCCCCTTCTGTACTCGGTCCTTGCTGAAGCTGGCTATTTCTCGACCGACGACCTTCTGACGCTGCGGAAATTCGGCTCTCCTCTCGAAGGGCATCCCAACATGCGCAGGTTGCCCGGGGTAGAAGCTTCCACAGGATCTCTCGGACAGGGCCTTTCGATAGGTATAGGCCACGCACTCGCTGCGAAGGTCGACGGCAAGGATTACCGGGTTTTCGTCATGCAGGGCGATGGCGAAACACAGGAAGGACAGGTCTGGGAGGCCAAGATGTTCGCCGGAAACCAGCAGCTCGACAACCTCACCTTGATCATCGATCGAAATCGCTACCAGCAGACCGGGAAAGTAGTCGAGATCGAAGATCTCGATCCGCTTGCGGACAAGCTCACATCTTTCAAATGGGAAGTCACCGAGATCGACGGTCACGAGATGGATCAGGTCTCCAAGGCGTTCGACTGGGCCCGCGGAGTTTCAGGGAAGCCTCAGGCCATCCTGGCTTCAACCAAAAAGGGACGCGGGGTGAGCTTTCTGGAGAAGGAAGGCAACTATCACGGCAAGCCCGTGCCGAAAGAGGAGCTCGAGAAGGCATTCAAGGAAATCGAGGCGGGACTCTCATGAGCTCGCGGCAGATGGGCCCCCCAACTCGCGATGCCTTCGGAGAACGGCTGGCAGAGCTCGGTAAAAGCAACGATCGCATCGTCGTCGTTGATGGAGACGTCGCGGATTCCACCCGAACCAAAGAGTTTTTCAACCAGTTTCCCAACCGGGCCTGGAACGTGGGCATCGCTGAGTCGAATCTTGTCGGAGTCGGCGCGGGCCTGGCGGCAGCGGGCAAGACTCCCGTAATCGCAAGCTTTGCCTGCTTCCTACTGTGTAACGCGTACGACCAGATCCGCATGGGCATCGCCTTTCCCGGTCTGAACGCAAAACTGGTTGGCAGCCACGGAGGGATCTCCCCTGGCGAAGACGGTCCTTCTCAGATGGCAGTCGAAGACGTGGCGCTCGCATGTGCCCTGGGAGGGTTCACAGTGATCGTTCCTGCAGACTCTGAATCTACCAAGGCACTCACCAAAGCGATGATCGAGCACGACGGCCCGGTGTACATGCGTACCGGACGGCCCGATGCACCGGCGATCTACGACACGGAACCAGACGTGACACTCGGCCGTGCCATAACTGTTCGAGAAGGAAAAGACCTAACAATCATCGCCAATGGTCTGATGGTCGCCGAGGCCATGGATGCAGCCGAGGAGCTGGCCGCGTCCGGCACCGAGGCAAGGGTGCTCGACATGCACACAGTTAAGCCAATCGACGAGGATGCGATCTCCAAGGCTGCTTTGGAAACAGGACGCATCGTGGTAGCGGAAGAGCATTTTGCCCACGGAGCACTGGGAGCCGCGGTCGCCATGGTGGCCGGGAGGCGGGGGGCCGTCCCAATGGCGTTTGTGAATGTCGGCGACAGCTATTCCACTTCCGGCCAGCCGGATGAGCTCTTCAAGGATGCCGGCATCACCACAGCTGACATAGTCGCAGCCGCAAAATCGCTCCTGTAATTAGAGCTTAGTGAGTCAGATCCTTGGAAGTGTTCTCCCTCACCAGGCGCGCAAGCTCGGCCATCACCTTGCGAGCAATCTGGGGATGTTCTTCGAGTAAGGAGAGAAAGTTCCAGGACGACAGCGAGATCGCATCGACGAGACCGTCCGCAACCACCGTCGCGGATCGCTGTCCCTTGTCGAACATCGAGATAACCCCGAAATGGTCGCCCGCGCTGAGGCTGCCCCTCTTCCTTCCGCCCACGAGCACGCTGCAGCGTCCATTCAAAATGACGTACATGCGGCCCCCGCCCTGCCCCTGCTTGACTATCTCCTTGCCCTCGACGAAGCGCTCCTCGCGGGTTTCGTCTGCAATCCGCTTTAGATCGCGCTTCGAAAGCCCTTCGAACAGATGTACCTTGCTTAAAGCATCGATTTGGTTCTTCGCCATGCCCGCCTCCTAAACTCAAACACCGCTTTGGCTGGGTGAAGGATACCCATACAGAGGGCCGGACACTAGAGCATCTCTACTCTCTAGATATCAACCCCCGGCGACGTCTCAGCTCGGCCGCGATGAAGTCGTCGATTTCACCGTCGAGCACCGCTTCGACGTTTCCCTTCTCGAGCTCCGTCCGGCGATCCTTCACCATCTGATATGGGTGAATGACGTAAGAGCGGATTTGCGAACCGAAGCCGATCCCCATCTGCTCTCCGCGGATTTCCTCCAGCTCCTTCTGACGTTCTCTTCGCGCCATATCGGCAAGCCGCGCCGCCAGGATATTCATCGCCACGGCCTTGTTCTGCATCTGGGATCTTTCGTTTTGAACCGCAACGACGATCCCGGTAGGAAGATGGGTGATACGAACCGCCGAGTCGGTCACGTTCACGTGCTGGCCCCCGGCTCCGGCCGACCGATAGGTGTCGATACGAAGGTCGTCGGCGTTGATCTCGGGGGCCTCTTCTTCTTCGATCACCGGCACGATGTCCAGGCTCGCGAAGGAGGTGTGACGTCGTGATGAGGAGTCGAAGGGAGAGATGCGCACGAGACGGTGCACTCCCCGTTCGGTCGACAACAGCCCATAGGCGAACCGGCCTTTGATCGTGAAGGTTGCGTGCTTGATTCCGGCCTCTTCGCCGGGAAGAACCTCGAGGAGTTCGGTCTCGAGGCCACGGCGTTCAGCCCAGCGCAAGTACATCCGCAAGAGCATGTTCGCCCAATCGCAGGACTCGGTGCCCCCCTCCCCGGCCTGGAGGCTGACGATGGCATCGTTCTCGTCGTAGTCTCCGGACAGCAGGGTCCGAACTTCCAGCGCGGCCAGATCGGATTCCAATCCTGCCAGCGTCTTCTCGGCCTCCTTGAACGTAGCCTCGTCCTGTTCCTCCTGGGCGAGCGCGTAAAAGACCGTTACCTCCTCGAGCTTCTCGGCAAGGGCTTCGTACGTGCCGGTATCGTCCTCGAGACGCGAGAGAGCACTCATCGTGCTCTTTGCCTGTTGCGGATCGTCCCAGAAACCGGGGAGAGCTACCTGCTCGTGGAGCTCTGCCGCGCGCTTTCTCTTCCCCTCGATGTCAAAGGAACTCCTTTACTTCACCCAGCTTGCGCTGGGCCGTACCAATGCGATCCGAGAGATCTTCGAACATCTCTAGACCTCAGCCCCGTGGCACTTCTTGTACTTTTTGCCCGACCCGCAGGGGCACGGGGCGTTGCGCGGAACTTTGTCGCTCTTGGCAGTCTGCTGAAAGACGCCCTCTGGAGCGGCGTCCCCGGCTGACTGTCTTGCCTCGGAGAGCGCGCTGTCACCGGACTCGGCAACCATTCTCAAACGGCGATCTTCGGTCTGGTCTTCGCGCTGGGGGGCCTGCACGTGGAACATATAGCGAACGAAGTCCTCCTTTACCGACTGCTGCAGACCCCCGAACATCGCAAAGGCTTCACGCTGATACTCGATCAGAGGATCTCGCCCGCCGTACTGCCTAAGCCCGACGCCGTCACGGAGATGGTCCATCTCGTAGAGGTGCTCCCTCCACTTGTTGTCGAGCACATCGAGGAAAACAAGGCGCTCGATCTCATGGAACCTCTCCTCGCCAAACTCTTCCTCTCGTTTGTTGTAGTAGGAGATGGCCTCTTCCATGTAGGCCTCCAGGACTGCTTCGTAGGAAGTGGCCTGGCGATCGAATGTGCCGTTCAACTTCGTTGGATAAAGCTGGTTGATTGCAGTTTCGAATGAGTCCCAATCCCACTCCTCTGAATGAGATTCTGGGCTCATGTAGCCGCCGATCACGGACTCAACCGCATCGGCTATGAAGTCCGGAGCCTTATCACTCAAGGAGGCGCGACTCGGAGGGCCGACACCCCGCGAGGTCCCGTTTTTGGGGAGCGAGCGGGTGTCGATGCCATCTTCCAGATCTACTTCGTCTTCATCGGTCTCGCTAGACATGGAGTCCGGCTGCTTCACCTCGGCTTCTAGGAGTTGCCGTCTCTCGCCGTAGATAACCTCACGCTGCTTGTTCAAGACCTCGTCGTACTTGAGCAGGTTCTTTCTGATCTCGAAGTTGCGGGACTCAACTTGCGATTGAGCGCGCTCGATGGCGTTCGTTACAGTCTTGGCTTCAATCGGCATTTCTTCTGGGACCTTCAACTTCTCCATGACCGTTGTCAGCATCCCCGTGGCGAAGTACTTCATCAGGTCGTCCTCTAAAGAGAGGTAGAAGCGGCTTGCGCCAGGGTCTCCCTGACGTCCCGCGCGCCCTCGAAGCTGATTATCGATCCGGCGAGACTCGTGCCTTTCGGTTCCCAGGACGTAAAGGCCCCCGAGCTCAACAACCTTTTCGTGTTCGGCGTCGCACTCGTCCTTCTTTTGCTCGAAGATCGAGCTGTACTGATCCTCGTATTCCTTCGCTTCCTCTGGCGGCAGGAGGCCGAGAAGGTATTGATCGTTGTCCCAACCCCTTGCAGTCATCTCCTGGCGTGCAAGCGATTCGGGATTACCACCGAGCAAAATGTCGACTCCACGTCCCGCCATGTTGGTGGCGACCGTCACCGCGCCGATCCGGCCCGCCTGGGCCACGATGAACGCCTCCTTTTCGTGGTTCTTGGCGTTCAGGATTTCGTGAGGTACGCCTCTTCGAGTCAAATAGCCAGAGAGTCTCTCCGACTTCTCGATAGAAATCGTTCCGACCAAACACGGCTGTCCATTTTCATTCCGTTCGACCAGGTCGTCCGTCAAAGCCTTCCACTTGGCATCCTCGGTCTTGTACACAAGATCGCGTTCGTCTTGACGGATCAGTGGAGTGTTCGTTGGGATCTCATAGACGTCGAGGTTGTAGACATTTGAGAACTCCGCCGCCTGCGTCTTCGCCGTACCGGTCATGCCCGCGAGCTTTTCGTACATCCGGAAGTAGTTTTGGATGGAGACCGTCGCCTCGGTCTGAGTTTCCTGCTGGATGGGGACTCCTTCCTTGGCTTCCATAGCTTGATGGAGACCGTCAGACCATCTCCTGCCTTGAAGGGTTCGCCCCGTGAACTCATCGACGATCAAAACCTCGCGGTCTTGGATGATGTAGTCGCGATCTCGCCGGTAGAGCTCTTTCGCCCTCAGGCCATTCTCGAGGTAGTGGACGAGAGGAGTATGAACTTCGTCGTAGAGGTTCTCGACTCCCAGAAGCTCCTCTACCTTTGAGATCCCCTCTTCGGTCACGGCGATCGTGCGCTTGGCTTCATCGACTTCGTAATGCTCGTCCGGTCTGAGCTTCGGGACGAGCCGCGCAAAGGTGCGATACCACTTTGCAGACTCCGCCGCGCTTCCCGCGATGATGAGTGGAGTCCGCGCCTCGTCGATCAGGATGAAGTCGACCTCGTCGACGATCGCATAGTGGTGTCCGTGCTGAACGCAATATCGGATGCTCTTGGCCAAGTTGTCGCGCAGATAGTCGAAACCGAACTCGTTGGCTGTTCCATAAGTAATGTCCGACGCATACGCCGGCTGCCGGTGATCGGGACGCATCTGGGGCTGGATGAGCCCAACCGACAGGCCAAGGAACTTGAAGATCTGACCCATCCACTCGGCGTCTCGTTTCGCCAGATAGGGGTTTGCGGTCGCGACGTGGACGCCCTTGCCGGCAAGTGCGTTCAGATAGGCGGGCATCGTCGATACGAGGGTCTTGCCCTCTCCGGTCTTCATCTCGGCGATGGCCCCCTGATGCAGGACCACGGCCCCGATCACCTGGACGTCGAAGTGGCGCTGTCCGATCGTTCGCTGCGCCGCCTCCCTGACGACTGCGAAGGCCTCAACAAGCAGGTCGTCTAGGGACTCTCCTTGCTCGAGGCGGCCCCTAAACTCTCCGGTCTTGGCCCTCAGCTCTTCATCGGAGTAGGTCTTTACCTCCGGTTCCCAGTCGGAAACGAGCTGGGCCTGGGCGGCCAGCTTCTTGAATTTCTTTCCCTCGCCCGCGCGAAGGATCTTGTCGGTTAACGGCATGTCTCCATTATCACCGCCTTATCCCAGAAAGCCGGATAGGGGGAAATGGGGGTGCTACTTGATGTCGAGCAGCTTTTCCCTCACCGCGTAGACCACGGCCTCCATCCTGGAGTGAAGGTGCAGCTTCTCGAGGATGTTTCGCACGTGGTTTTTGACGGTGTTCTCGGAGATGAACAGGTCCTTTGCGATGTCCCGGTTGTTTAGGCCTTGGGCCACGAGTTTCAGCACTTGCAGCTCCCGCTCGGTGAGCCTGGGAGCAGGAAGCGGCTGACGGTCGTCGGTCTTCTTCACCATGGTGGCGAACTCAGTCAGGAGCTTGGATGCCATCGATGGCGATATCAGCGACTGACCGGCTTCGACGGCCCTGACCGCATTCGCGACCTCCTCTATGGAGATCTCTTTAAGGAGGTACCCGGAGGCGCCTGCCTTGATGGCCTCGTAGAGGTCGGCCTCTTCATCCGAGATCGTGAGCATGAGGATCTTTACGTTCGGCAGAACCTCTTTTAGGGCAGTGGTTGCTTCGATTCCGGAACGTTTCGGCATCCGTACGTCCATGAGCACGACGTCCGGCATTGCCTCTTCGGCCTTTTGGATCGCCTCTTGGCCGTCGCCGGCTTCGCCGACCACCTCTATACCTTCCTCTGCTTCCAGAACCATCTGAAGGCCGCGGCGGAATAGCGCGTGATCATCGACGATCATGACTCGAATGGTCTCAGCCATAGTCCCTTTATCCCGTTTCTCTAGGCCGGAGCATAGTCCCAAACGGCTACTTCGCCGGAACTAGTCACTTTGGGGCTTATCGGCAGATTCTAGCGCCCCATTTAGGTGGGAAGCTTCGGAGAGTCGTGATGAGGCGGTTTGCCAGATCTCTTGCGTTTGAATTCCTTGATCCTGCGTTCGAGGCGTTCGTACGCGATGTCGATGGAGGCGCGATAGGTCCCAGACGTGGCCTTCGATCGAAATACAGGTCCACTCGTCCGGACGGTCACCTGCGCAACGCGGTTCCCGCCGTCTCGGGGCTTACCGTCTTCGAAAAGCTGGACGTCGATCGAAGCGATCGTTCGCAGGTATTTCCCGAGGTGCCCCAGCTTTTCCTCGGCAAAGCGCCGGACGGGCATCGAGGGCTTGTTGTGCCTCCCGTGCACCCTTACCTCCATGCGCCTCCTGCCCTGCGTGGTGGACGGCGAAATCGATGGGCCCCGTCGCCTGGCTGACCTGGTCTTTGGCCCCACACTCGCTTGCTGAGGTCTCGCACCACTCGACCCAGCCTCTGCTAGCAGTCCGTACCGGCTGGATCTATATGAACGATGCTTCGATCCTTCTCCCGGTTCCGGGGAGTTTCCCCGGGCCGAGGCAAGACTGACACCTAAGTCGCACCATGCTCAGCAACCAATGGTTGCCTTACGTGGGTCCTTTCGCCTGCGACTGGCATGGACTGAGGATCGTCTTGCGACGACCCCGCAACCACAGACCCAGGCTTCGAGGCCCACGGAGATTATATGGCGGGGCGCCCGCGCGAGGGCCCTGGGAGCGGGAAGCTGCGGGCAAGCGCGGCAACCATGACCCATCTAGCGCCGCCGGCCTTCAAAGCTCTAGCCGCCTCCATGCAGGTCGCCCCGGTGGTGAACACGTCATCGATGACGATTACCGATTCGGGCGCGGGAAGGCGGCAGCGCATCGATCCTTGGGGACTGACCCGGCGCTCGGCGGGATCCAGCGAAACCTGTGGCGGAGTCTCGATCGTGCGCGCGAGGAGCAAGATCGGGCTCATCCCAACGACCGCCGAGGCGGCCTCAGCGAGCAGGTGCGCCGGATCGAATCCGCGGTCTCTCAGTTTCTTCTCGGTCATGGGGACGAATGTGATGGCCACTTGCTGCAAGTCCGGTGGAAAGAGCTGAGCGATCTCCGCCCCCAGGGCCTCGGCAAGCGCCCACTCGCCTCGGTACTTGAGGCGATGCACGGCCTCGCGCACGAGCCCTTCGAACCGAAAACGCTGCCGCGCGCAATCGTATGGGCCAGAAGCCTCCGCGCCGAAGCCTGCCCCGGGGCCGACTTCCGGGAAATCCCGAATGCACGACCCACAAAGGCCACCGGCAACGAGCAGGCGGCATCCCAGACATTGATGCGGATAGGCGAAGTCGGCGATGGCTCTCATCAACCGATGAGGCTAGCGGGACCCTACGACAGAACTAGGTGCCTTCTTGCCAGGAGGAGAGGTATGCCTCCTGCTCCGCCGACAGCTGGTCGATCGTCATGCCCATCGAATCGAGTTTGAGGCGAGCAACTTCTCGGTCGATCTCGACCGGCACCGGATAGACGGCAGCGTCGAGGTTTCGATTCTTGGCCAGCCACTCCAGCGCCAGGGCCTGGTTGGCAAAGCTCATGTCCATGACGGCAGCGGGATGGCCCTCGGCGGCCCCGAGGTTCACGAGCCGGCCCTCTGCGATCAAAAACAACCTTCTTCCGTCCTGCTGAACAAACTCCTCGACGTTCTCACGGGCCTTTCGTGTGTCGGTTGCAGAAGAACGAAGCTTCTTGACGTCTATCTCGACATCGAAGTGGCCCGAGTTGGCGAGGATCGCTCCGTCCTTCATCAGGCCGAAGTGGCGTTCGGTGAGAACGTCGCGGTCCCCGGTGACGGTGATGAAGATGTCGCCGATTCGAGCTGCATCTTCCATCGGCATGACACGGTAGCCGTCCATCACTGCTTCCAGAGCAGTCACGGGATCGATCTCGGTGACGACCACATTTGCTCCAAGCCCCTCGGCCCGTGCGGCAACTCCCCTGCCGCACTGTCCGTAACCGGCGACGACCACCGTTCTTCCGGCGATCAATATGTTCGTCGCCCTGATGATGCCGTCGATCGAGGACTGACCGGTGCCGTAGCGGTTGTCGAAGAGGTGCTTGGTCTTGGCGTCGTTAACGCTGACGATCGGATAACGTAGCTCGCCTGCCGCAGCCATCGAGCGCAGGCGCACGACTCCGGTGGTGGTCTCTTCGGTTCCTCCGATCACCGTGTCGAGAAGGTCGCGGTGTTTGGTGTGAAGGGTCGAAACGAGATCCGCACCGTCATCGACGGTCAGAGCCGGCTTCAAATCCAGAGCCATCTGAATGTGCTTGTAATAACCGTCGTTGTCGATCCCCCGCACCGCGAAGACCGACTGGGCGAAGTCCGACACGAGACTTGCAGCGGTGTCGTCCTGGGTCGAAAGCGGGTTAGAGGCGCACAGCGCGACTTCGGCCCCCCCGGCCGCCAGAGTCCTGACGAGGTTTGCGGTCTCGGTAGTGACGTGGAGGCATGCGGCAATGCGGATCCCATCGAACGGCTTCTCTTTTTCGAATCGCTCCTTGATGAGGCGCAGAACCGGCATCTGGGTCTCGGCCCAGTCGATTCGTCGCTTGCCGTCCTCGGCCATGGCGAGGTCTTTTACGTCGTGATCAGTCATGTCGTTCCTTTCAGGATGGTCATGCGGCTGAGGAGGCCGCCGGCTGCAAGAGTGTAGCGGCTGGGAAATCAATCCTCACTATCTCTGTGAAAACGGTGACATAACTAGTGAATTTTGCTCAATCATATTGACATCCACTGTGAGTGATTAGAGAGTGGTCTTCCGTGCTCGCAAGAGCGCCAAGTAGGTCTCATTTCCAGGGGGGAATTCGATGTCGAACCGTAGAAGACTCATTTGCGCATTTTTCATGTCGCTGCTCCTTTTAGTTGGGGGCTCGATAGGTGGAGGACTTCAAGTCGGAGCTGCCGAAGGTGACTCCGTGGACGAATTCTTACGATCTGTCGGAGTAGATCCATCCACCGCCATCCATCAGGAAGGACTCCTTAACTACGCCGGTCCCGTCTGCCCCGGCGACGGATGGACCTGCACCACCGAGACGACCAGGCCCATAGTCCAGACCGCACAGGCGGGCGGGACAAACATCTTCGAGTGCGGCCTTGATGAGGGCGACTGCGTGACCGTCCAGCGCGGCGCCGAGCCGGAGGTAAATGCCGTGACGCTGTTCACCGGCACCGCCTCTGCGGGCCCTGGGCCGATAACCAATATGGCGAAATGCAACGCAGCCGATAACCCTCCCAACCAACCCGTGCAGAACTGCACCATCAGTCAGACCAACGAAAGCGGCAAGAACTCGGCCAGCGTGAACATGATCGTCAACCAAAACGATACCGGGGAAGCCGTCGATCAGGATGCTTCGCAGACTGCAAGCGTCATACAAGAAAACGGCTCCGGACCCAACCTTGCCAACATCTCTCAGGTCATCCGCCAAAAGGCCGAGTCAAACTCGGCCTCGGTCACGCAATCTCAGGACGCGTTCCAGTCGGTGATCCTGCAGCAGACATCGGGGACGGGAGACAACTCCGCCCAGCTCGTCCAGTCGGAGCTTCAGGACGCCAAGGCTAAGGGCGAGACCACGACGCAAACACAGAACACCGACCCAGGCCTCGACGTCGTATCCGACGTCAACCAGACTTCTACCACCGGGAAGAACGCGCTGCTTCTAATGCAGTCCACCGACCAAGTCCAAGACGTACAGGCATCAGGTAACGCCAGTCAGACACAGGGGGCAGGCGACGGCGGCCAAAAGGCAGAGATCCACCAGGAGAGCTCCGGGGTTTCCACCTACGACGCCGACCAGGATGAGCTTCAGACTCAGACCGGCACGGCAGGGGCCCTCGTGCAGACCCAGATCGGCCCCATCGATTGCTGCCTCATCTTCTCCCAGCTGGGCAACCCCTCCAACGAATGCACGGTGGACCAGAACTCGGTTCTGTCATCGGGCGATGGGGCCGACCAGACCACGACCGCGATAACGAGTTTCCGCACCGACGGAAACTGCACCGCCACGATCCACCTGGAGACCAACGATGGGGAGTTCAACGACTCCGCCTCAGGTCAGTTCTTCTTCCAGGTGAGCAACTGCACTAACGACGAGTGCAGCGGAGGCCTCGAGGAGGGCGAACAGTTCGAGGCATCGGGTGCGACGGCGGCAGGGACCGGGCTCAGAAACCGGGACTCCGGCACCATCTCGATCGCCGGCATCCCCGAGAGTGCCACCGTGACCAAGGCGGTGCTCGTGTGGGGAATCCTTTACGCGGGAGCCACTCCGCCCTCGACGATCACCTTTGATGGGGTCCCCATCAATGCCACGCAAGGTCAGGTATCCGGCCCTCTGTGCTGGGGAGATACCAACACGATCGGCTATTCCGCCGACGTAACTCCCCTCGTCACGGGCAACGGAGACTATGTTGTCAGTGACCCGCCTCGAGGAACTACTCGGGAGGATGCCGATCCCAGCGGCGACCTGCCGTTCACCGACGGTGCCACTCTCGTGGTGATCTATTCCGGCGGTGGTGCCAACGACCAGGTGCTCACCGACTTTTCCTACGACACCAACACCGATGCCGACGCCGACATCACTCGCAACTTCAACGGGATCAACAGCGTCGGAGGATTCGCCAGCTTGATCCTTGCGGGCCCCGACGGTCAGGACAACGCAGGTGAGACCTTCCAGTTCACGGGCAATGGGTCGTTCACTCTGGAGAACACTTGGGACGGAAGCGACCCACAGCATGGCCCTTCCTTTCCGATCGGCAACCTGTGGGACACCGATTCCTACGACGTATCGAGCGTCTTGCCCGCGGGGCAGAGTACCTTTGAATTCGATTATGTCGGGGGCAACGACTGCATCGGGGTGGGTGCCGCGGTGCTTTCGGTCAGTCAGAATTCGGGACCAGTAGTCGACTGAGCCAACTGCACTTGAAAACCGGCCCCCAATGGGGGCCGGTTTTTTATTGCGACCCTGTCTCGGAGAGTTCTCTCAGATGAGTGTCCACTTCGTCGATCATTCCCGTCGCTCCGACGTTTACGAACAGTTCTCCCGCAGCCTCCAGTTCGTTGCGGGCCCCGGCGTGGTCGCCAAGGGCTTTCAGAATTCCGGCGAACGCCAGCCGGACCTCGGCCAGGTCGATCTCGTACCCGGCCTTCTCGATCAATGGAAAGGCGGTCGTGAAAGCTTGTCTGGTGGCCACTTCGTCCTTTTCTGCCCAGGCCACAAACCCCTCTGCTACCTTCACCGCTGCTTCCCCGTAAGGATTCTCCTCTGCGGCGAGGCTGGAGCGGGCCGCGTCCGCGGCGGTTCGGGCTTCTTGGATTCGACCTTGGGCCGCGAGAGACTCCGCCAGATAGCGGTAGATCTCTACGACCAACCAACCGCCTATCTCAGTCGCGAGGCTCAAGGCTTCGCGTAGCCACTGCTCCGCCTGCTCGTACTCTCGCCTCGCCAGTGCGAATTTCGCCAGAGACCTGAGATTCTGGGCCTGCAGGTACTGATCGGCGGTCCGCTCGAACCACGTCAGCGACTGCAGCGTTAGCGCCTCCGCTTCTTCTTCCTCCCCGAGATAGAACTTCACCAGACCGAGGAACTGCGTTGCCCCCGCTTCGTTTCGCAGACTTCCCTCCTCGCGGGCGATCTCCGTGCACTTACTGAAATGATCGGCGGACTTGGCGAGATGGCCAACATTGAACAGGATCGTCCCGAGTCGAAGATGACCCTCCATCTCGAGCAAGCGCTCGCCCGACGACTCTGCGATCCGGAGAGCCAGCTGAAGTTCTTCCACCGCCTCGGCTACCGATGCCTCGAATCGGGCTCTGAGGGTTGCCATCCCAAAGGCACACCTGATTTGCAAGGAACGATTACCGAGATCCGACGACATTCTCGTCGCCTCCCTCAGCTGGTCCCGGGCTTGGGTCGGGCGGCCCTGAGCCATGGCGATGCTTGCTAACCCCAGGAGCGCTCCGCCACGAAGATCGGGTCTTCCGACTTCGAGCGAGCCGGACACGACCAGTGTCAGCTCCTTCGTGGCATCTTGCACGCGCCCGAGGGCGGTAAGGGTCTTGGAGTGCCGCAAGTGAAGGTCCGTCATCGTCTCGGGGAGGGTTTCATCAGCCAGGGCCAGAGCTCGCTCATAGAACCGTGCCGCCTCGCGCGTTCCCTGCCGGCCCTCAGCTTTCTCCGCCGCGCGGGTCAGGGCCCTTACCGCTTCCAGGACTGGGGGCCTCTCCCCTGCCGCCGCAACATCACGGATGAGCTTGCAGGCCTCCTCGTAATGAAACGCAATGATCTCTGCGAACTCGTCGTCTCCTCCCGGAAGGGAAGAGACCCACTTTCCGCATCTGGAGTGAAGATCCGCCCGAGTTCTCTTGGGCAGCTGATCGTAGGCCACGTCTTTGATCAGGTTGTGGCGGAAGGAGAACTCTCTCTCGCCTTGCACCGAAGACTTCTCTTGCTCGAGGACAACCTCTCGTTCGCTCAGAGACTCCAGTGTCGCTTCGACCCCGGTGCCGTTGTCGGTTATGTAGCGAACTGCGCCAGGCCAGAAGACGGTCCCCACCACGGAGGCTTGCTGCGCAACCCGTTTCTCGGTTGAGGGCAATCGATCCAACCGGGACGAGATGAGGGAATGAAGAGTGCGCGGAACTTTCTTGATTGGCCCACCGTCTGCGGTCTCGGTAAGCATTCGAACCGTCTCTTCTATGAAAAGGGGATTACCTCCCGATGCGGCGATCAGCGGCTCCGCCTCGCTCTCGGAGAAGCCAAGTCTGGCGGCAAGCTCGCCCACCAGCGCCTTGCTTTCCTGATCCTGCAGGGGCTTTAGCTCTATCACCCGTCTGCATCGATCGAGGGCAAGGATCTCCGGTGTGGTCTCTTTCAATTCGGGTCTGGCAGACGCCAGCACCAGCAGTGGGAAGTTCTCATCGCCTCCTTGGAGGAACCCAATCAGCTCGAAGAGTGTCGGCTCCGCCCAATGAAGATCCTCCAAAACGATGACTAATGGTCGCTTGGCCGACAGAAGTTGAAAGACCTTGCGCACGCCCCAGTGGAGCTCCCCTTTGCTAATTTCCTCCGCTCGATAGGTGCCTCGCGGGGTTCTCGGAGCTGCCACGAGGTTGGCGAGGGCGATCGCCATAGACCTCAGCTCGTCCAGGTTCTCCGATCCGAGATCCTCGAGGAGTGCGCCGAGCTTCGATGAGACCTCATCGGATTCGTCGGTATGAATGATGCCGGCGGCCTGTTTGATCATCTCGATGATCGGCCAGTAGGTGATCCCTTCGCCGTAAGACAGGCATCGCCCCCAAAGGACTTCCGCCGCACCTTGGATCCGCCCGGCCATTTCGTTGATCAAGCGGCTCTTGCCAATCCCGGGACTTCCAAGCAGATAGGCAACGTATGGTCGCTTCTCGACTCTTACCCGTTCCCAGAGCTCCCAGATCCGGTCGAACTCGGTGGAGCGTCCGATGAGTGGGATCTTCGAGACGGCTCTACGCGGAACAACTCCTTTGACCGATGTGGCTCGCCATGCCAGTACCGGCTCGGCTTTGTTCTTGGCCTTTATTGGAGGAACCGCCTCGAAATCAATCGAAGCCTCCGAGGCCTCGAACGTCTGTTGGCCCACGAGGACCTCGCCCCTTCCGGCAGCGGACTGCAAACGGGCGGCAGTGTTCACAGTGTCCCCGATCACCGTGTAATTGCCCCCCGGTCCGACCGGCGCGTACATGGCCTCCCCGGTGTTCAGGCCGATGGTAAGTTCCAGCTTCTCGAACCGATCGCTGTTCTCGGTAACGTAGCTATGCATGTCGAGCGCAGCCCGCACTGCTCTCTCGGCATCATCCTCGTGACTTATAGGGGCTCCGAAGACTGCCATCACGGCGTCTCCGATCACCTTATCCACGACTCCGCCGTATCGCTCCACGATCTCGCCCAAACGGGCGGAGGCGTCGTGGGCTAGTGCCTTTACATTTTCGACGTCAGCCTTCTCGGAGTAGGCCGTGAACCCAGATAGGTCGGCAAAGAGCACCGTAACCAGCCTTCTCTCCTCGGAAGGAGAGATGAGCTGAAGAGAAGTCGCGCATTCGAGGCAGAACTTTGCCTTCGATGGATTCTCTTCACCGCAGTTCGGACATACCTTGGTTCCGCCCTCCACGCGAGTCCTCTCTTTGCCCCAGCGCCTACTTTAGAGCGCTCTTCAGGTCCTCGATGACATCGACGGGGGCGGGGTCGACCTCATTCAAGATGGCCAGGTAGGTCGCGACGAAGTCACCGAAGTATGTGAGGTCGAACAGACGCGCCAGTTCCGATATTCCCTCTCCTCGGATCTCCTCGACCATGGCCAGCGATTTTTCGATAAGTGGGATCGTGATCTCGATCCGCTTGGTGTTACGCGGATGCTCACCGTCGTGGCGCAGGACGACGAGCGCGAAGGTGTCGCGGCTCAGATCGTGCATTCCCTGCCATCCGACTATCTCGTTGTGGTTCAGCTCGGGAAACGAGTTGGACCACGCCGGGACCTTGGAGCACTCGTTCAGCTGGCACTTCCACCGATATGCGGCCAGGGCCGAGATACCTTCGCTTCCGTAGACAATCGGGACGCGGCCCTGAAGCTGTTGGGCCAGTTGCTTTGCGCGATTCGTCGAGATCGGCTCGGCTCGTCCCAACTGTCCAGCCCTCTGCTGCGTCAGCTCGACCGCCTCGTCGATGTCGCGGAGGCTGCCGTTGGACATCCTCCGGTAGACAACAAGCAACGGGATGCTCACATAACCAAGGGCAGCCCTCGGTTGAAGGCCCTTGGGAACGATCACTACAGGAAATCCGTTTTCCTGGGCGATCTCTGCCAGTTGCCCTCCGGTAGTGATGCACACGATGGGGGCTTTGAGCTTTTGTGCTTGCTCGACCGTAGCCAAAGTCTCCTCGGTGTTGCCGGAGTAGGACGCAGCGAACACCAAGGTGTCGGAGTCCACCCATCCAGGAAGGTCGTATCCCTTGATGGTCTGGACACGGACCTTCTCGGTCGGCCCAAGAATCGTTGAAAGGAAATCACCCGAGATGCCCGAGCCCCCCATCCCGAGGACGGCGATGGAGGAGATACCGGCGAGCGCCGGCAGCCCTTCGACCTTCTCTGCCAACGCAACGGATTCACGGAGCTGATCGGGGAAGCGCTCGACCACCCCGAGAAAGTCGGATGGATCTATGCGTTCTACCAGGATCGGATCGTCTAGAACGCTCATGGTTTCTTCGCCTCCTCGATCAGCATGTGCGGGATCCCGTCGACCACGGGGTACTCGTATTTGCATTCCCCGACGCACACGATTAGATCTTCTTGCTCGCGATATTCGATCTCCCCGCGGCAGTTCGGGCAGATCAGAAGCTGGATCAGCTGGTCGTCCACTTTCTGCTTGTTGGCCATCAGTTCCTCCTAATCACTTCGATGATCTCTTCGGTCTTGGTCTTGCCGAAGGCCTCGTCGGAGGCCTCCAGGTTCAAGCGCAAAAGCGGCTCGGTATTCGACGGACGAACGTTGAACCACCATTCTCGGTAATTGACTGTCAGACCGTCGAGCCAATCGTGCTCGCCATCAGAATACGCATCGGCCAGCTCTTTCATCTTGGCGTCTTGATCCAACACCTCGGTATTGATCTCCCCAGAGTTCCAGTACCGCCGGTACGGAGCAAGCACTTCGCTGAATGGCCGGCCCTCGCGTGATATCGCTTCGAGAACGAAAAGCGCGCAGATCAATCCCGAGTCGGCTCGGAAGTTGTCTCGGAAGAAATAGTGTCCGGAATGCTCACCGCCGAACGCGGCTCCCGTCTCGGCCATCACCTTCTTGATGAACGAGTGACCGACGCGGCTGCGGATGGCCGTGCCCCCTTTTTCTGCGATCGTCTCGGGGACAACGCGCGAACATATGAGGTTGTGGATGATGGTGGCACCCGGCTCCTTGTCCATGACCATCGCCGCGACCAGAGCCGTCGTGAGGCTTCCCGACACCGGATCGGCAGTCTCGTCCACCAAGAAAACCCGGTCGGCGTCGCCGTCGAATGCCAGGCCGACGTCGGCCCCCTCGTCGATCACCGACTTCCGAAGTGCGGTGAGGTTCTCCAGCTGGATGGGGTCGGCCGGATGATTTGGAAAGGTGCCGTCCAGCTCGAAGTAGAGCGGGACAAGTTCGACCGGGATGCGTTCGAATACCGGTGGAACCATCTTGCCCGCCATCCCGTTGGCTGCATCAACCACGACCTTCAATGGGCGCAGCACCGACGGGTCGATGAAGGTCAACAGGTGCTCAACGAAGTCATTGAGGACATCGCGCTGACCGACAGCCCCGGTGCTGTCTGCGGGATCCACCCCTTCCTCGGCAATACGGCGGATGTCGGCCAGGCCGGTGTCCTGGCCAACGGGGGCCGCCCCCGCCAGGCACAGCTTTATCCCGTTGTAATGGCCCGGGTTGTGGCTGGCGGTGAACATCGCTCCAGGTATCTCGTGGCGGCCCGAGGCGAAATAAAGGGCGTCGGTGGATACGAGCCCGATGTCCACGGCGTCGGCCCCATGCCCCGTGACGCCCTCGATGAAGGCCTTGGCCAGCGGCTCCGAGGAGACCCGCATGTCACGTGCAACGACGATGCGTTTGGCCCCCGTCCACCGGGCGAACGCGGCCCCGATGCGGTGGGCAGCGACCTCGTCGAACTGCTCCGGGTAGGTGCCGCGAATGTCGTACGCCTTGAAGATTCCGCCGAGGTCCATGAATGAGAAATCCTACCCGGTGGCCTCTCCCGCCTCGCCTGGGCACCGCCTCGGGGGCCATAGATGAAATAAATCCGGGCCGGCCGCTATTGACAGGTACGTATTATCGATATGAGGGAACAATCCATACCCTCGAGGCGTCGAAGCGATGGAAGAGGAATAGGCAAATGGCAAACGAACAGCATCCTTCGAAAAAGACCAGGACGGCCAAGACGGTGGCCTCCATGATCGCGTCCCTCGAATCCGACGCCCGCTGGCAGGACAAAGCCGCCTGCAAGGGCATGGATCCCATCATCTTCTTCGGCCCCGAATACGCCGAGACGGTCAAAGAGAAGAGGGACCGCGAAGACCAGGCAAAGGCGGTGTGCGAGATCTGTCCGGTCAAAAAGGACTGTCTGGAATACGCCCTCGATGCCAAAGAGCCCTACGGGATCTGGGGAGGGCTCACCGAGCTGGAACGCAAGGCGCTGCTGCGCCGCCGGGCCAGCTAACTAGTTCGAAGGAGATTCCCATGCGGTTCTACGACACTCTTCAACGCGAGGTCCTTGACTTCAAACCCATCGAAGAAGGCCACGTCGGCATGTATACCTGCGGGCCAACCGTCTATCGCCCCGCGCACATCGGCAACCTTAGGACCTACATAACAGCAGATCTGCTCAGGCGAGTACTGGAATTCGAGGGGGCCGAGGTCAAACAGATCACCAACATCACCGACGTCGGGCACATGACCGACGAAGTCGCCGACGCCGGTGAGGACCGCATGATGCTGGCGGTCGAGGACGAGGGCCTGGCCCCCGATGAGATCGCGCACAAATACACCGAGGCATTCCTGGAGGGATTGGACGCGCTCAACATTCAGCGCTCTGCGCTGTACCCGAAGGCTACCGATCACATACACGAGATGATCGAGGTCGCTCAGAAGTTGATCGAGCGATCTCACGCTTACGTCGCCGGCGGCAACGTCTATTACGACGTCGACTCTTTCCCCTCGTACGGCAGGCTCTCTCACAACACGATCGATTCGCTGCAGTCTGCGCACCGGATCGAAAACGATCCGCTCAAGCGCAACTCGTATGACTTTCTGCTATGGCGAGTGGCCGGCGAAGGTCGCGTCATGAAGTGGCAGAGCCCTTGGGGAGACGGCTATCCCGGGTGGCACATCGAATGCTCGGCCATGTCGATCCGCTATCTAGGCGAACAATTCGATATCCATACCGGCGGCAGCGACAACGTTTTTCCCCATCACGAAGATGAGATCGCGCAGTCGGAGGGCGCGACCGGTCATCAGGTTGTGATGAGATGGCTGCACGGGCATCACCTTCTGGCGGAAGGCCGCAGGATGGCAAAGTCGGCCCAGAACTTCTACACGGTGACCGATTTGATCGAACGGGGCTTTGATCCTCTGGCCTTTCGCTATCTGGTGATGCAGACGCGCTATCGCTCGCAGATGAACTTCACCTGGGATGCGATGCAGTCCGCTCACCGAGGGCTCGAGAATCTCCGAAAGCACATGACCGAATGGGTGTCGGAATCGATGCAGGACGGGGAACTCTCTGCAGCGGCGATGGATCTGGACCGAAGGTTTGCCCAATCGGTGACGGACGACCTGGATCTTCCGGCAGCGCTGGTGGTCGTGTCGGAAGTCGCTTCTGCAGACATTCCAACGGAAGAGAAATTCAGTCTGGTTGAGCGATGGGACCGCGTGCTCGGACTCGACCTCGCGCGTGATGTGGTGGCTTTGGAGGAACTACCGGCGGCGATCGCCGAAAAGATCGCCGAGCGCGAGCGAGCACGCGAGAGCGGGGATTGGAAGACGGCCGATCGTCTGCGCGACGAGCTTCAGCGAGATGGTGTCGAGTTGACCGACACGGCCTCGGGGCCCCGCTGGTCGTTGAGACGCTGAACCAGGAACCACGCACCCAGCATTGCTAGAACCCCTGCAAGAGCCAGCCGATCTGAGCCCCCGGTCGTGGGAAGCTGAGGCACCAAGACTGGGACCTCACCCTCGATATGCGCGTCGGCGATCGCCAGTCTGAGTTCTACTCCGCCATCGCAGTTGGTCGCGCCGCATCCGGTTCCCGGGGATCCGCCGACCCCCTGGGCCAGGTAGACCTGAACCGCGGTCGCTTTCGCAGTCGCGGACCCCTTGGGTGCGACGGTTTCTTGAGTGGCACTGGATGACGCCGCGGTGATCGTGGTCTGAAGAGCCGTGCCGCTCAGCTGCGTGGTCGATTGGCCAGGCGACGGAGATTCGACCGTCTCATAGGAGCCGTCGAGTTGTCTCACCCGGATGGTGAGCAGCGAGAGCTTCGCCTCTCCACTGGCGATCGGAGTCGCCCCATTCCAACTGGCCCGCGCAAAGGCGTCTCCGGTTTCGATAATCAGGAGACCATCGGGTTGGCCGTCGTCACCTTGAGCAACCCCTCCGACCACGATCACGCTGGGGCTGGCGTCCGCGCGACTGGTCACCACCGAGCCTTCACTGGTAAAGCGGGAAACGGTTGAACCGATCTTGGCATCGAGCACTTTGGGGGTGTCGGGAAGAAGGTTCTCCAATTGATCGGGCACGAGATCCAGCAGCTGCTGGGGTATGACCACCAGCTCGAACGTTCCCGCATTTCCTCTGCCGTCTGCGAAAGGATCGTCTCCGGTTATCCGGGCGTGAGCGTTTCCGCAGGCGAGTCCTAAGTTGAGGACCGCCGTGATGGCGGCGGGTACCGCCGGGGTCTCGCACTTGAGTGGATTCGGTTCAGGGTTCTGCTCTCCCGAGCCGGTGACCTCCACTTGTTCGGTGTTACCGCTCTGACACGGAAGCGTCATGAGGCTTTCGGCGGGGCCGAGCGCCTCGCAGGTTCCCGCCCCCTTCGCCTTGGCGAAAGGAAAGTGGTTGGCCTCGACGGCGGAGACTCCTGCAGAGAACCCTTGCGGGTTGGAAGGGTTGAACGCTTTGAGAGACAGCTCGAAAGCCAATGCCGATGCAGAACCGGAGAAAGTCCCGGAGGGAGCGGCGCCCGCCAGAGCGGATGGAAGCGCGATAAGGAGGAAAACCGCAGCCGCTAGGGCAAGGAGTCGGCGACGCACGACCAAAACAACTTCCCTTCCATCCTCGCTGAGATTGGGCAAGCCCCCGATAGGGGCTTCATGGAATATACCCTCCCCCGCCCGAAGAGCGGAAAGTAGGTGAAAGAGTGGCCCAAAAGGAGGCCGGCCCCCAAAAGGAGGCCGGCGGATGCGCCGCAAAGGGCTGAGGCGGGCGGTGACTAGGCGGCATCCCCCAACCAGCGGCGTAACCTCAATGCTAAGGCGATCAAGGCGAATCCCGCCATAGCGAAAATGGGTGATTCTCCGGTGTTGGCTAATGGCTCATTAGGACTAGCCGCCTGTACGGCAGGCATGTGTTTGGCGTTGGCGTTCAGGGAAAGGACGCTTACCCCCATCGAAAGAGGCAGGACGGCGCCGACGGTGCCGGACGTCGATACCTGAACGGAAAGAGCAGTCACGGTCGACTTTGCAGACTGGTAGCTCCCGTCGGGAGTCGTGCTCGTACTCGTGGAGAACGGACTGATCGACACCGCGAGGCCGAGTGCCGCGATGAGGCTGTTTAGCTGGGCGGTGATCACCCCGACTGCGGCACTCACGGTCGCCAGTTGTTCGGTGATGGTCCCGGACTTGAGCACTTCCTGGCCCAGTATCTTCACCGTACCGAGATCGGCAACGGTTGCCGAAGCCTCGGATGTGGTGTCAAAGGCGCTCGCCGTCACGCCGGCCGAGAGGCCTTCGATGCTGAGGAGACTGAGCGCTCCAAGGAGATCCCTCAAGGCGTCGAGTGCGGCATTCAAGGCCGCAAGAGCGTCGCTTACCGGGCAGATGTCTGCGCCGGAACAAGTCGGAAGCGTCTGCTCGACGGACGAAACAACGTCTGCCAAGGCGACGAGATCCTCGACACTCATGGAGGAATCCACCGTGCACGAGGCGGAGGGCAAAAGCGTCTGCACCGCAGTGCACGCCAATGGGTCGCTCAGAAGCGTGTTGATCTCATCTTCGAGGTCGTCGCTGGCATCACGGGCGGTCCGGCTCATGGCCCCACTGGGATCGGCGATGTCCGCTAGAGCCAGAAGGTCGTCCAGAGAAAGCTGAGTGAGGTCGAGGATCGCCGACAGAGGGACCAGCTCTATCTTGTCGATGCTCGCGGTCTGCGAGGCCTTTGCCCCGGCAACCTTGGATTCATCAGAAAGATCGATCTTCACATCGGTGAGCTTCACGAGGCCAGCTACCAGATCGGCTGAGATTGTCGCTTTAACGAGCGAGGAAACCGCCGTAAGTGGATCAGGAGTCGCTGCAGAAAGACCCGTTGCTCCCACAGATAGATCCGCAAGGGGTGAGGCGGTTACGTTTATCGCGGGAGGTGAGTCGGTTCCAGCACTCCTCTTTGACGGATCGGCGTCATATGAGGCTGAGGCCGAATAAGCCTCATGGGTTGTACCGGCAACTTGCGCGGCGGACAGCTTGACACTTGCGGTGGCCACTGACGACGTCGCCGGGTCGGTCGATGACGATCCGATACCGAGGCCGACACTCACTGAAGCCGGGCCGGTGAGAGAAAGCAAAGTTATGGAGTTATCGGCAGAACCAACGGCTGGGGATGACTCCGCGGCCGGGCTTGCGGTAGGGATCGCCAGCAGGGCAATGATGGATGCGAACGCGGTGAACAAACTCCTGGTTTGCTTCCGTCTAGATCTCTTAGCTATCCGATCCCTCATCGGCGAGCTCGGTTCTGCTATCTGGGAAGGTTCGACGCAGTGAGCTGGAGAACCTTCTGCAGGCTGACCTCACCTTGAGCAAGCTTCCATTCCTTGCTTTCGCATCGATGGCAGCTGACAAAACGGACCTGCGTCCCGTCGCTCAGCTTGAGATCGATCGATACGGTGTTCTCCGAAGCGCATGTCTTACAGGTCTCGGTCATCTGGTCGCCCTTTCGTTTCTGCTTGGAATGGAGATATCGGCGGAATCGGTCGAAAGGGCCATAGCCCGTTGGGGCCATTTTTGGACGTGAAGGGACTAGAGAAGTAACTAATCGGGCCTTGGCGTGTGGGCTCTACTCAGGCTTCAGCGTCTTGCCGATGTAGCGGGACCTCGTGCGGCCCCCGTCGCGCCAATACGCGTACCAGTAGGGACCGTGGGGGCAGGTCGTGCATCCGGGTTTTCCGCACATGACCTCCTCCTGGCGATAAGTGACTTTGCTCGGAGACTTGCGCTCGGCGAGCTCAGACGTGTCTCCCCGCTGGACCAGCAGGCCGCGGATGAAGATGAGAAGGCGTCGAAGGTCGTACTCGTCGAGCGAGCGGAGTTGACGGATGAGGCTGCGTTCTATTGGCACGTCTTACCCGCTATGTTACCTAAGAGGTAGAGCAAGCAAAAGGGTCAAGCCAGGAGATGCCTGATGGCCCGGATTAAAGGTCGAAAAGGGGCGAGGTGCCCCCCGTCTGGTCGTCGATGCGAGCGGACACCAGATCGTCTCGGGGGGCGGCCGTTTCGGTCGCAAGTTCCCGGCCTGCTTCGACTTTGACCGTCGGCCGCGTGGGGACTTGCGGCTCAGGGATGCCCCTGCGGTCTTCGAGGCTCCACCCCACCGGTGCCTTGAACTTCTGAGCGTGAAGACCACAAAGAACGTAGCGATTGCGCCAAGGATCAACACTCAGGTCTTCGAGCCAGGCCTGTCGGCTCTCGTAGTCAAAACCCATCGAAGCGACCGCCGGCCAGTCGCAGCCGGGGTGAGAGCAGTCCCTCATCCCGGTCAGCTCAGAATCCATTGTGGCCACGATAGGTTACAGCGCTGTCATTTTCAACGAATCCCCTCTTCGGTCGCGGACCGAACGTACCGGCAGCCGGTTGCGGGAGTCGTCTTATGTAATTGCTGTGTTACCTAAGAGGCTTTTGTAGTTTCCGGCGCTGCCCTGCATAAAGACACCGGTGTGATTTTCGCCGGGCCCTCGAGGGACCATCTGCTGCCGGTACTCGCCATTCCCACGCGACTTTGGAGCGTGGCGCAGGCACGAAAAGCGCAACAAGAAAAGACGCCCTGCCGGGGCGCCTTCGCAAATAGATCTGGTCGGAAAATAAGTGTTCCGCAGTAGCTTTTGGGTTTCCCCTACTCACTTCTGCGGAACCCCACTAACTTAGCACGGGACGGGGGCCGCATGCAATACAGAGTTCTGCCTACCCCGGAGGCGCGACTCACAGATTTTTCCAGCATCTCTTCCAGATCCTGTGAGTCGCGCCTCCGGGAGTAGCCCGCCGGGGCGAGAACGTAGAAGATACGACAAACCGCGCAAAGCGGAAGCGATTGGGGGATCAGGATCATGACCGGGAAGGATCCGGCATCGCTGCCGGCCGAAGACCTCATTCGCCTTGGGATGTCCGCATACCTGACCGGTAAGGACACCGAGAGCGTAGAGGTCCTGGCCCGCGCTCACCACGACCTATTGGCTCGAGGAGAGATCACTCACGCCGTGCGCTGCAGTTTTTGGATCGGATTCCAGCTGATGGGCAAGGGCGACGTTGCCCAAGCCGGAGGCTGGTTCGCCCGGGCCGGCAGGCTGCTTGAAGAGAATCAAATCGACTCCGCCGAGCAAGGCTATCTCTTGATCCCCGTGGCGGTGGGAAAGCTCTACGGCGGTGACTTCCCCGGTGCCCTCGAGGATTTCCTGCGGGCCGGCGAGATCGCGGCCCGGTTCCCAGAGCCGGATCTCATCACCTTTGCGAAGCTCGGGCAAGGCCAGGCTTACGTCGGGATGGGCGAGACCGCCTTGGGGATGGCCCTTCTCGACGAGGTCATGGTGGGCGTCACATCGGACGACGTTTCTGCGATCGTAGTCGGGCTGGTTTATTGCTCCGTCATCTCGGCGTGCCACGAGGTCTTCGATATTCGCCGGGCGCATGAATGGACTGAGGCGCTGACCCGGTGGTGCGCGGCCCAGCCCGATCTCGTTCCATATCGGGGCCAGTGTCTGGTTTACAGAGCACAGCTTATGCAGCTCAAAGGTTCGTGGGCCGAAGCGATGAACGAAGCGAAACTCGCTCACGATCAACTGGCCGGCGCGCCCGACCAGATGGCGATAGGGATGGCGTTCTATGAGCTGGCCGAGCTGCACCGCCTGCGAGGAGAGTTTGCTCAGGCCGAGGAGGCCTACCGCGAAAGCACTCAGTGGGGAAATCCTCCCCAGCCGGGACTGTCGAGACTAAGGCTCGCCCAGGGCCGCCTCGATGCGGCCGAAGGAGCGATTCGCGTTGCTCTCGACGAAGCGCAGGATGTGGTGAACCGGACCAGACTGCTTCCCGCTTTCATCGAAATCACGCTGGCCGCCGGCGATCTCGCTTCGGCAAAGTCCGCATCGCAAGAACTTTCGGAAATCGCTGCGAGGTTCGGCGCGCCCCTGTTGAATGCGACTGCCGACTTCGCCAACGGATCCCTACTGCTTGCCGAGGGCGAAGGGCGAGCGGCTCTGACCGCCCTGCGCAAAGCCTGCAAGACGTGGCAGGAGCTCGAGGTGCCTTACGAGGATGCCCGGACCCGGGTCCTGATCGCGCTCGCCTGTCGTGAGCTTGGAGACATCGACACCGAGATCATGGAACTAGAAGCAGCGCGACGACTGTTCACAAGGCTGGGGGCCGCTCCAGATCTCGCCCGCCTGGAAAGGCTGGCGGCAGTCGAACCTCCGGCGGCTGGGGGCCTCACGGGACGCGAGGTGCAGGTGCTCGCTCTGGTCGCAACCGGCAAGACCAATCGTGAGATCGCGGCCGACCTCGTGATCAGCGAGAAGACCGTGGCCCGGCATCTGAGCAACATCTTCACGAAGCTTGACGTGTCCTCTCGATCTGCGGCGACTGCTTACGCCTACGAGCACCACCTCGTCTAACGCGTACACACAATTACCCATTGCTGCCCCCACCAATTTGGGGCTTTCTCCCGATGATTGAAGGAGGGTCCAACTCCTAACGTGGTCTTCGACAGTAAACGACTGATCGGAGGCAGAAATGAGAAGCAGCGTCGACACGGTGGTCATCGGAGGGGGCCAGGCCGGTCTTGCGGTCGGCTATTACCTCGCCAAGGAAGGGCGGTCCTGCGTCATCCTCGACGCCAACGGGCGTGTCGGTGACGCATGGCGCAACCGGTGGGACTCGCTGTTGCTGTTCACTCCCGCCCGATTCAACGGCCTTCCCGGCATGCGCTTTCCCGCAGCCAGAGACAAGTTCATAACAAAAGATGAGATGGCGGATTACCTCGAGGCGTATGCCGAGCGTTTTCAACTCCCGGTTCGCGGGGGCATGAAAGTCGAGAGGCTTTCCAGGAACGGAAGTGGCTTCCTGATCTCAGCTGGTGAAAACCGCTTCCATGCCGAGAACGTCGTCGTCGCCATGGGAAACTGCCAGGCCCCCCGGGTCCCCCCATTCGCGATGGATCTCGACCCCGAGATCGTGCAGCTTCACTCCAAGGATTACCGAAACCCTTCGCAGCTGCGCGATGGAGCGACTCTCATCGTGGGGGCAGGCAACTCCGGAGCCGACATCGCGATGGAGATTGTCAAGACTCACCCCACGATGATGGCCGGCAAGGAGTCTGGGCACATCCCGTTTCGCATAGAGACCTTCATTGCTCGTCACCTTCTCGTGAGCATCGTGCGGTTCTTGGGCCACCATCTGCTGACCGTAAGAACTCCGATCGGACGGAAGGTGCGGCCCATGCTCTTGTCCAAAGGGACCCCTCTCGTGCGAGTGAAGCCGAAGGACCTGATCGCCGCAGGAGTCGAGCGCGTTGGAAGAGTTGTCGGCGTGCGCGACGGACTGCCTGTTCTCGAGGATGGCCGCACCGTCGAGGTCACAAACGTCATCTGGTGCACCGGCTTTCTCCCCGGGTTTTCGTGGATCGACCTTCCGATCCTCGGCGACCGGCAGGAGCCGGCACACTCCCGTGGGCTCGTCCCCGACCTGCCCGGTCTCTATTTCGTCGGACTGCATTTCCTTTACTCGGCAACCTCCGAGACGATCACCGGAGTTTGGCGAGACGCGAAGCGAATCGCCAAGCATGTGGCATCGAGGGAGCCCTCCGAGAAGATGTCGGAGGACGTTCTGGCCGGCACCCAGTCCGCATGAAGATGAGGATCGGCAGAGTAATGAAGAAGAAGTCGCCGCAAGCCGAGGTCGTGGGCGAGCAGTTCTCGGGTTGGTGCGGGCCGATGGTGGCTTCGCCACCGGGGGGAGAACTGCCTTCGCCCAGCCGCTCAATCAAGTCCGAGGCAGCCGGATACTTTGCGATGGTTGCGTTCCTCTCGGCCTATCTTCTGAACGTGACCGGCACGGGCCATCTGGTCCAAGCGGCTCTAAACCTGTCGGGTGCGGCTGTGGCGGCGTTCTATCTGTACAAGAAGGGAGCGGTTCCGAGCGTGATCTCCAACCTTGCATGGGTGGCGATCACGCTCGCAGGGCTGATGATGCGCTAACCCGCCCCTCGGAGGCGCGACTCACAGAATCTGGAAGGTTCCCTGGGAAATCCTGTGAGTCGCGCCTCCCGGGGGCGCTCCCGGGGGCGTGTGAGAATCCTCTGCATGCGCCTCGTCAGTTTTCAGATACCGACTGCCTATCGCGATGTTCCGCGACTCGGGGCCCTGCTGTCGTCGCCGGAGGCAGTCGTCGATCTGCAGGTTGCCTATCTCGCTCTTCTGGCCCACGAGGGGGCTGATGCCGTCGAGTCGACCAGGATGACTCAGGCCAAGCTTCCCCCGACGATGGGCCACTTCATTGCCTCGGGTTCGCTCGAGGCCGCAGTGGAGGCCCTCGAGTTCGCGCAGGAGAACTTCGAGAGCTTTCAGGGGCCCGGCGAGCGGCCGGGGGCCTTCGGTCTCGGTGACGTCGACATCGTCGCTCCACTCATCCCTAACTCGCTCAGAGACTTCATCGCTTTCGAAGACCACGCCAAGGCGGGAGCGGCCCGACGGAACGAGGAGCTGGCATCGGTCTGGTACGAGCGCCCTATCTATTACAAAGGGAATCACCGATCGATCGTGGGCCCCGGCGAGGAACTTGCACGGCCAGCATTCACCGAAGAGCTCGACTTCGAGCTGGAAGTTGCGTGTATCGTCGGCAAGCAGGGCCGAGACCTCGATGAGGCATCGGCTGGCGAATCCATCTTCGGATTCACGATCATGAACGACTGGAGTGCGCGGGACATCCAGCGAACGGAGATGGCCGCGCGGCTCGGCCCCGCGAAGTCGAAGGACTTCGCCACGTCGCTCGGGCCGTGCATCGTTACCGCCGACGAGGTGGGTCCTCATCCATCGCTTGCCATGACGGCGAGGGTGAACGGCGAAGTCGTTTGCGAGGCCAACCTGGGAAATGCGTACTGGACGTTCCCGAAACTGATCGCGTTCGTCTCATCCGACGAAGACGTTTGGCCCACCGACCTGTACGGCTCGGGGACTCCGTTCGGCGGATGCCTTTTGGACCGCGGGGGCCCTTACCTGTCGCCGGGCGACGTCGTCGAACTAGAAGTCGAGAAGATCGGCACCCTCCGAAACACCGTCTCCTAGAGACGCTGGGGAACTAGCCCCAGAACTCGTCGATGGCGTACTGGTCCTCGGCGAGCTGCCAGGCCTCGGTCACCTTCCCGTCCTTTACGTGGTAAACGCCTACGCCGTTTCCCTCGTAGCTCTTGCCACCCTTTTCCGCCGAGGTGGTGACCAGCACTACCGCATGCTCGTCATTGGCGATCACGTCGTGGACTTCCGTCTTGAAGGTGCCGCCGGTTTCCTGGGTAACTTTGCCGAAGAGCTCGAACACCTGCTCCTTGCCCTTGTAATCGCCGGCGATCGAGCTCTTGCCTGGGTTGTGCCAGACGACATCGTCGGCAAAGAGCGTGCCGATCGTTTCGAGGTCGCTCTCGCTGAACGCCTTGTAGCCCTTGCGCAGCAACTCTTCGTTGGGATGAGCCATGAGAAACCTCCTTGTCCGGGAATCTCCTTACTACCGAACATCGACGGATATCGCAATAGCCCCTCATGCCTAGCCCGGGGGCCGCCTTGGGGGCCGGCGTTTCGCTCGATGTGGCGCGAAAGCATCAGATAGGTGTTTTGGTGACACATCGAGCAGCCAACGCGGCCCTGATGGTCGAAATCACCTTCTCCGGTTCGTTGATGATCTCGGCCCAAGTGAAGCGCAGAACGCACCAGCCCAGAATGCTTAGCTGGTTGTCGACGCGACGATCCTTTTCGAAAGGCTTCTGAGCCGAATGGAAACCGCGGCTATCGGTCTCGATGTCGATGCGCTCGGCCGGATAAACGAAGTCGGCTCTGCGGATCTCCTCGCCCCCGTGAGAAATCGAATATTGGCGCTGCGCCTCTGGAAGCCCGCCCGAACGCATCAGTTTCAGCATCCTGGTTTCCATGACGCTTTGCGGAGTACCGCCATCCCGCCGCGAATCGATGGCTGCCTTGAATACTCCGATTCCTGGAATTGGAGCCGTGACCTTTTCGAGCCAGCGATCCACCCTTGGGATCGTCACGAGGCCTCTCACCAGCGCATCGTCGAGGGCCTCCTGAAGAGTGTCAGCTGAGACGAGCGCGGCCACATCCACCAATGTTCTGATGGGGGCCGTGACCGGGATCACTCCGATACGGATGACATCCGCTTTCATGAGGTACGCCGATTGGTGGACCGTGAATTCCGCTCGAAAACGTCTTTTGCGAGGCGTTGTTATCTCAACTTTGCCACGATCGAATCCTGGGAATTCAAGAAGTGCTGCAGCCGCCCGACCGGATACCACACCGTCGCGTGCCGCGAGACAGGCAGCCATCAATTGCTGCTCCCAGCTCCTCGGAGTTCCTCGAAGTCGATAGACAGTGCGATAGACGAGTTCCCATCGTCGGGTCCTCAATCGATGATGAATCAGACCGTGGCTTGCGCCAGCCTTGAGGGCTTGGGCGTGCGTCACAACCCCGTGCTGTCGGGCGGCAATCTCCGCGATCTTGACGTCGATGGGTTCGCTCATAGCTACAGATGTAATCACTCGGTTACGACAGGCCGGGCCGGTTAGGGGGGTTCGGCCCTCGATGTGGCGCGAAAGCATCAGATAGGTGTTTTCGTGACACACCGAGCCATCCGCGGCCCCCGCGGGCCGCCCCAGGGGGTCTAGGGCACGTCCGGGTTTCCAGATTCTGTGAGTCGCGCCCCCTGGTTAGTCGAGGAGACCCATGCCTTTGGCCCAGGAGGTTTCGTATTCGGCGTCGCGGACTTGCTCGGCCTCGGGGGCGATCTGCAGGGAGTGCTCGGTCTCGATCATGATCGCGACCTCTTCGGTCCTCTCGATGTTTTTCGCTGCGTCGATCGCTTTTGGCTGGGGGCCGTGATGGATGCCTTGGGGATGAAGCGTCAACTTGCCG
>JAHWKU010000017.1 GCA_019347715.1 Actinomycetota bacterium
CCCCTGACCGAAGCCGGAGCGGAGCTCGTGGCTGCCCTGGACGAGCTGGGGATAATCCACGATGTCTCGCATCTAGCTGATGAAGCTGCCGATGGCCTCCTGGAGAAGACCGATCGCCCTCTCGTCGCTTCGCATTCGAACTCCCGCAGGCTGATGGACGGCAAAGATCAGCGGCATTTGACCGATGAGCTTGCCGGTGAAATAGGAAGGCGAGCGGGGGTGATAGGTCTCAACCTGTGCACGCGTTTTTTGACGATGCAGGACCGGCGGGCAACGATCGAGGAAACGGTTGCTCATGTCGAGCACTTTGCGGAAATCATGGGCCACCGACGCGGAGTCGGACTCGGAAGCGATATGGATGGCGGATTCGGGGCCGATCAGCTTCCTGCCGGGATCAGCGAACCCGGCGATCTTGCGTTGTTGTCCGGTGGGCTTGCAGCGGCGGGATGGAACGAAGAAGAGGTCTCGGGATTCGCTTCCGGCAATTGGCTGAGTTTTCTTCGAAAGAATCTGTAGTCCGGCTCTATCTTGCGCGGGCCCGCCGCTTCGGTGCGCGACCGTTAGTTACGACGGGTCCTGCCACTTCATCTATCTCTTCCGAGGTGAGTGTCTCCCTCTCCATCAAAGCTGTTGCCACTTTGTCGAGTCCTTTGCGGGATGACTCGAGCACGGACTTCGCCCGCGTCTCCGCCTCTCCGACGATCTTTTGGACTTCCGCGTCGATCGTGCGTGCCAGTTCCTCTGAATGGAAGCGGCCGTAACCGTTGGATCCGCTGGAGATCGTCATGGGACCGAGCTTCTCTCCCATTCCAAGCTGAGTGACCATTCGGTAAGCAAGGTCTCCCACCCGCATGAGATCGTCGGCGGCGCCTGCAGAAGGGTCGCCGAAGATGAGGATCTCGGATGCGCGGCCCCCAAGAAGTCCGGCCAGCTCATCGATGAGTGAGTCGCGGGTCCGGACGATCTTGTCGGATTCCTCGAAGTGGCGCACGAAGCCGAGAGCCCGGCCGCGGCCGGCGATCGTCAGCTTGTTTGGGGGAGATGTCCCCGGCAGTGCGCGTGCTACGAGAGCATGTCCAGCCTCGTGGTAGGCAACGATCTTTCTCTCCTCGTCGGTCATGATGTGGCCCCGGGAAGAGATTCCTAGCATCGCTCTGTCGAGGGCTTCGTCGAGGCTGCTGGCATCGATCAACGGCTGGCGTCTCCTTGCTGCTAGCAGGGCGGCCTCGTTCAACAGATTGAACAGGTCCGCCCCTGAGAACCCTCGGGTCAATCCTGCAACCGCGTCCAGATCCAGGTCGTCTGCGAGCGGCTTGCCCTTGGCATGAAGGTTCAAGATCGCCCTGCGGCCGTCCCGGTCGGGGGGCTCGATGGTTACGTGCCGGTCGAAGCGCCCCGGCCTCGTGATGGCGGGATCCAGCATGTCCGGCCTGTTGGTTGCGGCCATCACGATCACTCCGCTGCTGCTGCCGAAGCCGTCGAGCTCGACCAGCAGTTGGTTCAGGGTGTTCTCGACTTCTTTCGTTCCTCCCGCGGAAGTGGCAGACCTCTTGCCTCCGATTGCATCGATCTCGTCGATGAACAGGATGGCCGGAGCAAGCGCCTGCGCCTCGGCGAAGAGATTTCGTACTCTGCTGGCGCCGGTTCCTACGAAGACCTCGACGAACTCGGTTGCCGCGAGCGAGATGAATGACGCGTTGGACTCTCCTGCGACGGCCCTGGCTAGGAGGGTCTTCCCGCACCCGGGGGGGCCGACCAAAAGGATCCCGCGTGGAACGCGAGCCCCCATGCGGGAGAAGTGGTCGGGATTTCCAAGGTAGTCGGTGATGTCGCGAAGCTCCTCGATCGCCTCATCCACGCCGGCGACATCGGCGAAAGTGATCCTCTCTTCCTGGTAGACAGACTTCCTGCCTATCCCGCGCTCTTTCAGTGAAAGTCGACGCTGTCGCTCTGGTTCTTGGAGGATTCTGATCAGCGCGCCTTCGAGGTCATCGTGGGATATCTCTGTCTTACCGCGGCGCGCCGCGAGCAGGGCTCCTTCGTTCATTACGTTGGCGAGATCTGCGCCGGACAGTCCCAGAGCACGCGCCGCTATCTTCTCCAGATCGACTGTGGAATCGAGCTTTTTGCCTCGCCCGTGAACTTTAAGCACTTCAAGCCGCATGGTTTCTCCCGGGCGGTCCAGTCCAATGGCTCTGTCGAAGCGTCCGGGCCGAAGCAGGGCTGGATCAAGAACGTCTGGCCGGTTGGTAGCTCCCAGGACGATCAGTCCCTCGTACGGAGAGAACCCGTCCATCTCGGCCAAAATCTGGTTCAAGGATTGCTCGAGTTCTCCCTCGCTGCCTGGCCCCGACATGCGTGAGCGCCCGATCGAATCGAGCTCGTCGATGAAGACGATCGCGGGAGTGTTGTCCCTTGCCTCCTTGAACAAGTCGCGCACGCGCGCCGCGCCCAGCCCAACCCAAATCTCGATGAAGTCCGATCCCGAGATCGAGTAGAAGGAAGCACTCGCCTCACTCGCCAGCGCTTTCGCAAGGAGAGTCTTGCCGCATCCGGGAGGCCCGTAAAGAAGAATCCCCTTGGGTATGCGGGCTCCTAGCTCGTTGAATCTCTCCGGGCTTTTCAGGAAATCCACGATCTCTCTCAATTCACCGATAGCTTCCTCATGACCGGCCACATCCTTGAAGGTCACTCCCGTCTCTTCGGCTTCGATCTTTCTGGCGCCGCTCCTCGTGGAGAACAGCCCTGTGCCCTTGCGGTAGGTGAGGATCAAGTAGACAAAGACCATCACCAAGATGACACCGGGAAGCAGCGTTGTGGCCAGCTGAGCTATTCGTTTGCTGTTCTGCTGATCGACCGTAGTGGGAATGGAGCTTTCTAGCAGGAGGTTGGTGAAGTACCCCACTCCTCCCGGACTCTTCAGATGTTCAGCACTGTAGGTTCGCGTGCTTCCGTCGTCGGCGACGTATCTGCCCACCACGAAGCCGTCAACATCGAGCAGCCGCGCGTCTTGGATTCGTCCCTCTTGCACCAGAGCGGCGAACTGGTCCAGTCGAAGCGGGTCCCCCTCGACGTTGGGACGGGCGAGATCCAGTGCCCAGAAATAGGACGCGACCAAAAGAAGGATGACGATGCCGATATAGAGCCCGGCTCTGTCAGCGCCGGGACCTTTGGATGGGCGCCTCTTCTTGACTGGCGGGGCCACGACCCTCCCCCTGGAAGTTAAGCAACTTTAGCAGTGTAAGAGACAATAGCGGCCGATGCCCTACGGGAGGAACATTCGGGTCCTCGTCACGATCGTTCTTCTCACAATCGCGTTCACGTCTCATCCTGCGGCACCCCAAACTTCCTCTCCGGCCGTCACCGCAGACGAGCCCCTTCGGATTGCATTTCACCGGGACGATGGATCTCTCACCCCATTCACGTTCGAGCATGGTTATTCGCTCATGACACTGATTTACGACACCTTGTTGTGGCGGGACCGGGAGGGAAACTCTCAGCCTTGGCTCGCGTCCAGCATCGAGCGTGAGGCAGACACCAGGTTTACGGTTCGATTGGGTGACGGTGCTCGCTGGCACGACGGGAGGCCGGTCGAGGCGGAAGATGTGGTCTTCACGTTCCAGTATCTGAAAGAGAGATATCACCGCCGGTTCACCCCTCAGCTCCTGCGGTTGCGCTCGGTGTCGGCCCCCGATCCGGCTACGGTTGTGTTCAATCTAACGAGTCCGGACCCAGGATTTCCGGACCTTGCGTTGACCGATGTACCCATACTTCCCAAACACTTGTGGGAGGGACTGGCAGCGACTGAGGTTCCTCAAGGGTTGCCGGTCGGAAGCGGACCGTATCGGTTATCGGCTTATGTCCAGGGCGATGGCTACGTCTTCACCGCAGCCGATGATTACTTTCGCGGCGCCCCAGCCGTGAAGCAGGTAGAGGTCCTGATCATCCCAACCACCGAAGAGCGCTTGCAGGCAATCGAACGTGGGGGCGTCGACATGACGCCCGTTCCGTTTCCGAGGAGAGCCGCCACCCGCGTTGGTCGTGTCGGAACCGTAATAAGCGAAGGCCCCGGCTTTGCTCCGACGATGCTGTTGCTCAATACGCGGCAGCCGCCGTTTGACGACGTTGTCGCAAGACAGCTGGTTTCCATAGCCATGAACCTAAAAAGGGCGAGCAACGCGATAGGGCGAGCCGTACCGGCGGGCAAGGGATTGATTCATCCGGAGTCGCAGTGGGCTCCCGGCGAGGACCTCCATGTGTTCGACCGGGACGAAGCTCGCCGGGGATTTTCTGATCTGCGTTTGCCGCCGATTGAGATCATGGCTCCCACCAACGACCTCGTTCAGCTCGAGGCTGGCGAGCAGGCTGCGATTTCCCTTCGGCAGGCGGGCGCCGAGGCCGAGATGGTGAGGAGGAGAGAGAACGACCTGATCAGCTCGATTGGAGGAACCGGACGAGAGCCGACGTTCACGGCTGCGATCTGGACGGGTCATGACCTGCCATCGTTTGCGCCGCAGTTCCTTCGTTCGATGTTCGGTCCGGATATCGTGGGCAGCCCGTACTCCTACAGCGGATTGTGGAACTCCGAGCTCGCAATTGCTTTCAATGCGATGTCGGCGGCCCAAGAGATGTCCGAACGCCAAGCCGCAGTGGAAAGCGTCCTCCGTGCGATCCATCAACAAGCTCCGGTGGTCCCACTGGCGTTTTCCAACCGGGTTTTTGCCTACAAGCAATCGGCTTACTCCGGTTGGGGATTCATAAAAGGAAGGGGGATCCTCGACAAGAGATCGTTCGTCGAGCCGCAGGTGCGGCCTCCCGGCCCAGCAGGATCCGGAAGTGGGCCGGCTCCACAGCCATCATCGTCGCCTGCTTTCAGGATCATCGCCATCGGCCTCGCGGCCATCGCCATCAGCCTGGTCGTGCGCGAAATCGTTAAGCGAAGGTAGGGTTCTACCCGACAGCTGGAGGAGTGACCTCGTGGACAAGCTTGCATGTTTCTTCATGACCGCCCGTTCTTATGACGATCTCGAGAAGAGGATCGTGATTGCTGAGGACCTGGGCTATGAGGCCGTAGGACTGCCGCAGATCGCTGCCCGCGACGCCATGGTGACTCTCGGCCCGATAGCCCGCAGAACCTCGAAGATACGGCTGGGGACCGGGGTGGTGCCGATCTGGACGCGGACACCGATCACCCTTGCCCAGGAGGCCGCCGTTCTGCAGGAGCTCAGTGGGGGACGGTTCGTGCTCGGAGTCGGGGTGGGGCATCGCGAACTGGTCGAGTCCTGGCATGGAACCCCGTTCAAGCAGCCATTGGAGGCCATGCGCGACTACCTGACGATTCTGAAACAGGCACTCGGAGACAACATGGTGAGCCACCAGGGGAGGGTGTTCAGATCAACGTTCTCTTTCATGGGTTACCAGCCTTCTCATGTTCCGATTCTCGTAGGGGCGCTTGGCCCGAAGATGCTTCAGCTTGCCGGTGAACTGGCAGACGGCATAGTGCTCTGGCTTTCCTCGCCTCACCACATCAAGGAGGTCGTACTTCCCAATCTTCGGATCGGTCTGGAGAAGGCGGGCAAGGATCTGGATGGGTTCGAGATCTTTGCTTGCACTTTCGCGGCCCCCGGAGACGACCGGGGGGCCGCTCGGGACGCGGTGCGGATGCAGCTGTTGACTTACCTTCAGCTCCCTCACTACCGCGCTGTTGCAGAGTCTTCAGGTTTTGCGGCAGACCTGGAGGCGTTCGACCAGGAGCTTGCAACAGGCAACGTTCCTGGGGCGCTGCAAGGACTTTCTGACGGGTTCATCGATCAAATAGCCGTTACGGGCTCAAAGGAAGAGATGGCGGCAACGATTGGGAAATTTGTCGAAGCGGGCTGCACTATGCCGGGCGTGGGGATCGCCGGGCGTTATGAGGGCTTTCAGGGGGCGGAATGGGCGCTCAGCTCTCTCAAGGAAGCCGCGGCATCTGTCTAAGCCGGTAGCCTCAATAATCCCGTAGAAACATGTGAGGTGATATGGACGTATCGATAATGATCGAAGGGCAGGACGGTCTGACGTGGGATCGGTGGAAGAAGATCGTCAAAGCCGTAGAAGACCTTGGGTTTGCCGGACTGTTTCGGTCAGACCACTTTACGAATGCTAATCCTCCTGACAAGGAATCCCTCGAGCTTTGGGTGTCTCTTACCTATCTCGCCGACCACACCGAGAGAATCAGATTCGGCCAGTTGGTATCGCCGGTGTCCTTTCGCCATCCCATATTTCTCGCGCGGCAGGCCAACGCACTGAACGACTTGAGCGGGGGCCGGATGATCCTTGGAATGGGGGCCGGCTGGCAAGAACGGGAGCACACGATGTTCGGGTTCGAGCTCGGCGATGTTCCGACGCGGATGAACCGGCTCTCCGAAGCGCTAGAAGTCGCATCCAGACTGCTTGCCGGCGGTGAGCCGGTTGATTTCGAGGGGCGGTTCTACAACCTCAAGAGTGCAGCGCTCTTGCCGGCGCCAGTTGAGCGGCCTCTTTTGAATATCGGAGGGAATGGTCCTCAAAGAACCCTTCCGCTCGTAGCCCGTTACGCGCAAGTTTGGAACGGCAACTATTTGACGCCGGAAGATTTCAAGGCAAGGTCGTCTCGTCTGGACGAGCTGCTGAAGGAGAATGGCCGGGGCCCCGAGGAAGTAAAGCGCACGATGATGATCGGCTATTACCCTCAGATTGATGACGTCCGCCCTAACCTTTTGAGCGGCTCTCCCGAGAAGGCTGCCGGCCAATTGCAAAAATTCAAGGAGGCAGGTCTTCAGGAAGTGATGGTTCAATGGTTCGATCATGACGATATCGAGGGACTCAAGAGTTTCGCAGCCGCGGTCCTATAAATGACAACTCGTGTCGAAGTCTTCTACGACTACACCTGCGGCGATGCCTTTCGATTCAAAAAGCTTCTCGACCTGCTCCCCGAGGGTGCAGTAGAAGTCGGCTGGAAGGCTTATTCACTGAGAGAGCACCAGCGGACATCGGATGAGCAGTCGATCTTCGAGCGCGGACTCGAGAGCTTTGCCCTGCTCGCACTCGCGCTTGCCCAGGCGCTTCCTCCTGACGGTTTTCAAAAGTTCCACGACGAGGTCTACGACGCAATCAACCTCGAACACAGAAAAATGAAGCGAGAAGATCTCTTTCATATTGCCGAGGTCTCTGGGCTCGATCGAAAAAGCTTCGAAAATGAGGAGGACCGGTGGCTGGACTTGATCAAGGGCCAACATGAAGAAGGCAAGACACAATGGAATTCCCTCGGAACTCCAACGGTGATCTTCGGCGGCAACCAGGCCGTCTACATCGAGGTCTCCGACATCCCTTCATCGCCAGAACGGGCGAAAGAGGTGTGGCGAGAGATCGAGACTATAGCTGCGTCCACTCCAGAGGTAAGAGAAATCAAGAGGAGCGTCTAATCTTCCGCACGACCCCATTAAGTAAGACGAGGAGATGAGCAGTGAGCAGATCTGGTGATGGCCCGGCCGGCGAAGACAATGACGAGCGGGCGGCCTCGCGTGGCAAGAAACTCGAGAAAGAAGAGAGTGAGCCCGTTGCCGACCCGGAGGCCCAGGCGGAACAAATGCTGAAGGAGTCGGATAAGAGGACGTCTGAGGCTATGGAGCGGGATGAGGACGATGACACGATCGAGCGCAGAACCTCGGAGGAGGCTTCGGGGGCCGGAGAGATCGCAGAGCAGTAGCAGGCGTTTCGCGACTCGGGCCTGAGGGAACGAAAGTTGTGTGCCACGTCTCAGGAGAGCTGACTGTTCATCACCCGGAATCGTTCGACGTCGCGCCGGCCGTGGATTCGTCTATCTAGATGAATCTGGGAACAAGATCAAGGATCGGGCAACTCTAGACCGCATTAAGTCGCTGGTGATTCCTCCTGCATGGGAGAGCGTTTGGGTATGTCCATACGACAACGGACATCTCCAGGCCGTCGGTATCGACGCTGCAGGCAGGAAGCAGTATCTCTATCACCAGGACTGGAGGACGCGGCGCGACCAGGAGAAGTTCGACCGGATGATCCACTTCGCGAAACAGCTGCCTTCGATCCGCGGCATTACCGAGAAGCACCTTCGCGGATCCGTAATGAGCTTTGACCGAGTTCTCGCGTGTGCGGTTCGATTGCTCGATCGAGGCTTCTTCCGGATCGGAATGGAACGCTATTCCGAGCAACATGAGACCTATGGCATCGCCACCATGCATAAAAAGCACGTTCGAGTCCATCCCGACGGGTGGATCTCATTCGATTACATGGCCAAGGGAAGCAAACGCAACATACGCAACATCGTGGATCCGAAGGCTTGCGCGGTAGTCGAAACACTTAAGAAACGAAGAGGTGGTTCACCGGAGTTGCTGGCCTACAAGGTCGCAGGGAAATGGACCGATGTGAAGTCGGCCGACATCAACAGCTACATAAAGAAGATCAGTGGTGAAGATTTCACCGCCAAGGACTTTCGGACCTGGAACGCAACCGTTCTTGCGGCGGTAGCTCTTGCAGTATCGGGGGAGGCCCGGTCAAAGACCGCAAGGAAGCGTGCGATGAGCAGGGCCGTACAGGAGGTAGCGCATTACCTCGGCAACACTCCGGCCGTTGCCCGCTCCTCCTATATCGATCCCAGGATCTTCGACCGATTTCGAGCCGGTGTGACGATCGCGGGGGCACTCGAATCTGTGGGCGACGTGATGGAGTTTGGCGAGTTGGCTTTCCAGGGCGAGGTTGAAGAGGCGGTCATGGACCTTCTGACCGACGCCACGTCCGAAGCGATAGAGAAGGTCGCCTGAGTTTCAGTTCAAGCAAAAAGGGAAGAATTCCTCCTGCCTTCCAGCAAAGGAGTAATCAAGTGACTCATCACGAACACGGCCATGACGAAGTAGTCGAGAGACAAGTAGTCAGGGAGCCCGGCGACAGCGTCACCAGTTACGCGGCAGTCAAGTATGGCTTCATCCTGCTGATCACCATCGTCATTCTCTGGTTCATCGCCAAGTATTTGCTTCCTATAATCACCGGCTGAGCTTCTTCAAAGAGTTCGTCCACGACAGCAGGTCGTCGAGGTCCATCAAGTTCACTATTCGCTCCGGCGCAATGCCGGCGATAGCTGCGGAGGCCAGCCCCAGCAGTATGTAGCCCAGTTGCCTGGGATGATGGGAATCCGTTCCGATCGAGATCCTCACTCCGGCGGCGGCTGCGATCGCCAGGAGTTCGGTATTGAGGTCCTGGCGGTCGGGGAATGCATCTATCTCCACCGCCTTATCTAGGGACGCGGCCTCGCGGAAAACCTGATCCCAGTCTGCCGTGAGGCCCAATCGAAAGTTGTATATCCGTCCCCTTGGATGCGCGAGAACGTGAACTAACGGATTTCGGATGGCCTTCAGATAACGGTCAGTCTGATCCTGTTTGTATCGAAGCTTCGAATGAAAAGCTCCCAACACCAGATCGAGTTTTTTCAGCGATGCCGGGGTCATGTCTCCCTCACCATCGGGGCTGATGTTCATCTCGATGGACTTGAGAACCGTTAGGCCTTGTTTCGAGGTCCGGCGGTTGATCGCGTCGATCTCCTTTGCCTGTCGGGAGAGAGTGGCTTCGTCGATGCCGCCCGCGATCTTCAGGCCTTTTGAATGGTCCGTGATCGCGATGTACTGATATCCGAGCTCGATGGCTTGTTCGGCGTAGTCGGTTATCGCGGCGTACCCGTCGCTGTATGTCGAGTGCATCTGCAGGTCGCCTTTGGGATTGTTTGCCCAGTGGGTTGGCCCCCGCTCGGCGAGAACTCGCTCCGCCTGAGCCATAGAAAGGAAACCGGCGCGGATGGGCGGGGGATCGGGGGCGGCGGCAGGGGAGTCTAGCCATTCCTTGAGCAGCCTGGAGATAAAGGGGCCTACTCCTTCGAGCTCGGTAAGGTCCCGCCCCTCCGTCATGAGGTCGGCGGCCTCGGTGTGCCAGGTGAAAGCTCGCCTAGAAGCTCTTCGAAGCGCCCTCTCGGCATTTCCGCTCGCTTGCTCCGATTGCAGGGCAAGCAGTTCAGCCAATTCTGCGTTGTGCAAATGAGGCCCTCAAAGTCCCTTGATCGAGGTCGATATCCAAGCAAGCAAAACGAGTTTTGTCTCTCTAAGTGAGGGTATCCATGGAGATTGTCAGGCATGCGGCAAATGGGAGCAGGAGGGCAGAACCATCAGAGCCAGCCTCCATCTTGAACCCGATCCACAGAGCGCATCTAGGGCGCGCAGGTTCGTGAGGACTGCATTAGAGGATTCCGAACCGACTGAGACCCTTGATGTTCTTACCTTGCTCACGAGTGAGGTAGTGACCAACGCGATTCTCTACGGTGGACCTGAGATCGCCCTCGTCGTCGAGCGGCGAGAAACGGGCATCCGCGTGGAAGTGGCCGACGCCGGCCCGCGGTTACCCCTCAAGCGCCCTCTCGATGTCGAGACGACCGGGGGGAGGGGGTTGCGTTTGCTCGATTCTCTCGCGGGAGGATGGGGAGTGACTGAGCTGGCGAGTGGGAAGGTGGTCTGGTTCGAGATCGAGACTCACCCGAAGGATCCGGGCACCAGCCCAAACGGTCGGGTCCCTCCCCGGCTTTATCTCTAGCCATCTTCTTTAGTTCTGCTTGGCTTAGGCTCTATGACGATGTCCAAGGCGAAGTTTCGAGTCCTTTTGGTGGGAGCCGTCAGTACCGCCAACATTGCGGAACTGTCGTCGATAGCCCACGTCGACACGGTCTCGTCTATAGAGGAGGCCGGCAACCTGCAGGCTGATCCACCCGACGTCATCGTCTTGGAAGTTGGAGCGGGAACCTCGGCGATCGAGAAGATGAGGCATTTGCGGGAGTCCTCTTCAGTCCCGCTCGTAGTGATCACCACCGAAGACGATTCCTCGTTCCTGGACGAGGCGGTGCGGGCCGGAGCATCCGGCGTCGTGGTTGATTCAGCCTCAGCGGGCGAGATCAGAGATGCAGTCGAAGTCGTCAGGGCCGGGGGCTCCTTCTTTGGTGCGGAGAGGACCCGTGGAATTCTCGATGCCGTTCGGTCGAGTTCCCGAGCGGCGGATCCCGGCCTCACGCAACGCGAAATCGAAGTGCTGACCCACTTGTTCGAGGGGCGCTCGGCCCGGCAGATAGCCACCAGGCTGGGTCTTTCGGAGCGAACCGTCAACACTCATGTGGCCAACGTCTATCGAAAGCTTGGGGCTTCGAATCGAGTGGAGGCGATCCGCATCGCTATGAGGATGGGAGTCCTTACGGAATAAGTCGCTGCGTTCAGCCATTAGACTTCGGCGACATGGATCTTTCTCGTGAGGTGCTTCTGGACCTTCTCGAACTGCAGAAGATTGATTCGACCATCGATCGTCTGGAAGCTCGTCGTCGAAACTTGCCGGAGCAGGCTGAACTGGAAGCGCTAGACCGGAGATTGGGGGAAGTCGAGAGATCCGTTGGGGATCAGCAGGCCGAGGTTGACGACACCGTCGGCCGTCAGAAGAAGCTCGAGGGCGACATCGACTTGATCTCACAGAAGATCGCCGCAGAGGAAGCCCGTCTTTATTCTGGGAGCATCAATTCCCCCAAAGAGCTGTCAGCTCTGCAGGCAGAACTGGAATCTCTTCGGCGGAGAAAGTCTTCACTGGAGGACTCAGATCTCGAGATCATGGAAGAACGCGAGGGCAAAGAAAAGGAGCTTCAGAGGCTCACAGAAGAACAGACCTCTCTCAGGGCCAGCACTGCAGAGTGGGCCGAGAAAAGAGATCGCGCCGCAACAGACATCGATTTGCAGCTAACCGAGGCCAGGGCGTCCCGCGAGCAGTGGGTACCCAAATTCGATGGAGACACCATCCAGTTTTACGATGGTCTCAGGGCGCAGCGCGGAGGGATCGCGATCGCAGCCCTGGAGGCCGGGACTTGCCAGGGATGCCACATGAAGCTTCCGGCACAGGAGTACGAGAAGGTGCGCCAGTCGTCGGGACTGGTCTACTGCGACGAGTGCCGTCGCATCCTCGTTCCTGTCTAGTAGTGGGCCTACGCACAAGCAGGTCCCACTAGGTGGCCGTCCACCGCCTTCACACCGACGGGGGCGCCAGGGGCAACCCGGGCCCAGCCGGGATCGGGATCGTTCTTGAATCTCCCGAGGGAGAGGTCATCGACGAGGTGGCGAAAGGGATCGGCTGGGCCACCAACAACGTAGCCGAGTACAAAGCGCTGATTGAGGGCCTTGAACGGGCGGCAGCCCACAGGGTCAAAGAGCTCGTCGTATTTCTCGACAGCCTTCTCGTGGCCGAGCAGATGCGCGGAAAGTACAAGGTGAAGCACAAAGGGCTGAAGCCTCTGCACGCAGTTGCGAAGGAGCTTGCTCGCCGCTTTGATTCGATCAAGTTCGAAGCAGTTCCCCGAAGCGAGAACGCCGAGGCCGATCGATTGGTGAACGAAGCCATCGACAGATGGTTGGATGAGAATCCCAACTTCGAACCTCCTAGCGGCCCCGAACAAGAAGAGCTCTTCTGATGTTCTTCTGGCATCTTGGGATCACTGCCGCCGTCGTCTTGTTCACTCTCGGAAAGAGACGAATCGACTACCGGGTGGTTCTACTCGGAGCTGTCTTGCCCGACCTGATCGACAAACCCATCGGCCGTTTGCTGTTCGAGAGCACCTTCGAGACTTCACGCCTCTTTGGTCATACCTTGCTGTTCGTACTGGTAGCGATGTTCACCGTTCAGCTATTCCTGCGGGGAGACACCGCGCGGCGGTGGTTCATTCTTTCGATAGCCGCGCTGATTCATTTGGCTCTCGATGCGATGTGGAACGATCCGGTAACCCTGTTTTGGCCCTTGTTCGGCACGGAATTCCCCAAACAGCCGGTTCAAAACTACTGGCTCGAAGTGCTATTGCGCCCGTGGAGTCATCCACTTGAGGCCCTAAAGGAGATGGCTGGGCTGGTCTCGCTCGCTTACTTCGCTCATGGCTTCGGACTGTTCAAAAAGGATCGCTTCAAGGCTTTTGTTAGAACCGGGAAACTCGAGGACACTAAGCCGGCTCCGTCTCGCGGATGATGCTGGCGATCGCCTCGAGCCCTTCCACCATCCTTGGGCCTGGACGAAACAGGAGCTCATCGCTGATCAGATGCACGCGCTGCTCTCTTACCGCCCTCAAGCCGGAGAAACCCGGCCTGGCGGTGATCCGCTCGATTGTCACCGCTGAGCTCGCGGCGGCAAGGTAGATGTCCGGGTCCAACTCGTTCAGCTGATCGAGGCCTACGCCCGGGTACGGATCTCCCGATTCGGGAACCGCTTTGCCCCCTGCTGCCATTACCAGTGAACCTACGAAGCTTTCAGACGCGGCCCCCATCAGCGGCTCTGAAAAGACCTCGACGAACACCTTTGGCGCGACTTGGTTCGGTGTCGATGCAGAGCGCACGGCCCTTATCCCTTGCCTTGTCTCCGAGACCAGCTCCGATGCGGCCTGGCCTTCGCCGGTGAGCCGCCCGATAGAGCGCATGTCCTTCAGGGCGTCCCCGACGTCTGAGGCCGTCAGGGTAATTACCGGAAAACCTGCCGTTCTCAGGGGCTCGATCCAATCCCCGGTTGTTGCCGTGAGGACCAGGTCTGGGCGAGCTTGAACGATGGCGTTGGGATCAGGGGTCAGACCATCATCAGCTACGACGCGGGGCAGCGTGGAAGCTGCAGGAGGGTGAGTCTCGCCTGCCGCCACCCCAACGATCCGCTCACCTGCTCCGAGGGCAAAGAGAGTCTCGGTGATATGCGGAGCCAGCGAGACGATCCGCTGCGGTGCAGCCGTCACGGTGACGGTTGTCCCCGCATCATCGACCATCGTCACGGGAAAGTCTCCGACAGCACTGGGAGGGCCATCCGATCTACTGGTCACCAGCACGAAAAGCCCTGTTACGAGCAGGAGCCCAGCCGCCACGGCGGCGACCAGAATTCGGTTTCGTCGGGTCACCGTTTGGACCGATTCATCTCTAGAACCCAGCCTACTTACTGGCGGCGCGATAATGATGGTCTGCAGTTGGCCGGGTGGCCGCGGCGCAGGGAGACCTGTGTCGAGGAAGGTCCGGGCTCCGCAGGGCAGGGTGCTGGGTAACTCCCAGGCCGGGGAACCGGTGGAAAGTGCAACAGAGAGAAGACCGCTTCGATATGTGGATCCGCTTGCGGCCAGATATCGCAGTAAGGGTGAAACGGTGAGGTAAGAGCTCACCAGCGTCCCGGGTAACCGGGGCGGCTAGGCAAACCCCACCCGGAGCAAGACCAAGCAGGGGGCCGAGCTGCCCGCTCAAAGCCCCCGGGTAGGTCGCTAGAGGCCGTCGGTAACGCCGGCCCGAGATGGATGGCCACCCAACCGCCGGGTTTATCGCCCGGCGGTGGACAGAACCCGGCCTATAGGCTGGCTGCAGAGACAAGAGAGGGCCCTTTTGGGCCCTCTCTCCTTTTCCGTGTGCGGGCAAAACAAAAGGGCCCCCGGTCGGGGGCCCTTGAAAAGTGCGTGATCAGGCAGACTTGCCGAGCATGCGTGTGATCTTCGTTCCGCATACGGGACACGGACCTTGAGCTGCAAGGCGACCGTTGGGGAGGTCTTTCTTTTCGCCCTCGAACTCCCGCTTGGCTCTGCACTTCACGCAGTAGCCCTCGTACTTTTCGGCCACGGTTGGCTCCTTTCTCCGACCTCGGATCTTCCGGGGCCGGCTTAATACCGATAGAGGAAGCTCCCCTCGCCTGCGAGGCTAGCACAGGCTTACGCCTGGCCACGGGAGGATCACGCACATTTTCCATCCAAAATCTTCCAGACCAGGCACCCCAAAAGGCCATCGGTGCAGGTGGGAGGCCGGTTCCCTGACAGAATCATCCCTACCCGCGAAAGGAAGGAGAATTTCAATGGCAGTCGATTTCCGCCCACTTTCAGGCGAGGAGCTCGAACTGGAGCACCTTCTGTATTCCAGGCAGGGCCCCACGCTCACGATCACCCTGAACCGCCCCGAGAAGCTGAACGCGTTCAATTATCAGATGCTCTCCGAGCTCGCCAGGGCTTTCGAGAATGCATCCTGGGATGACGAGATCGCGGTCGTCGTGTTGACCGGGGCGGGCGACCGGGCCTTCTGTACCGGCGCCGATCTATCCGAGTGGGAGGACTCACTCGTCGCACGCCCGCACGACTACTGGAAATGGTTCGGGGCATTCGAGGAGATGCACTGGCGTCTGAGAAACATAGGCAAGCCCACGATCGCTCGACTGAACGGCATCGTTGTCGGGGGAGGAAACGAGCTGAACATCGCATGCGATCTGGCCATAGCAGCAGAGGACGTCACGATCCGCCAGATAGGAAACAGCAGAGGCTCGGTCGCAGCAGGAGGAGCGACTCAATGGCTTCCCTTGATAGTGGGCGACAGACGGGCAAGGGAGATCCTCTGGTTAAACGAGGAGATCCCCGCGGCGAAGGCCATGGAATGGGGCCTCGTGAACGAGGTGGTCCCTCGCGACCGGCTGGATGATGCCGTCGCCGCGATGGCGCAGAAGCTCCACGACAAGCTTCCCGAATGCGTTAGGTATACCAAGACCCAGACGAACTTCTGGCGCGAGCTGTCATCGGCGCTGACGGTGCCCCACGCGCGCGACTGGCTCACGGTGCACACCCCTTCTTATGAAACCTACGAGGGCGTGCGGGCTTTCCGAGAGAAGCGACTTCCCGATTACGCGGAAGTGCGATCGAGGATGTCGGCAGGAGAGGGGACTCAGTTGTGGGGCCCGGAGGTGGTGACCTGCTCGTCCTGCGGAACCGAGGGCTTGCCAAAACGCTTCTCGCATTGCGGTGTCTGCGGCGCAGGACTCTGATCAGCAGTAGTTTTCGCGTTCTTAAATCCGGCCCGCCGTTCCCTTAGTATTCGCCGCGCTCAACTACGGTAAGGAGGGGGAGGATGCCGGAGACCACCACTAAGACAGGATCGAGCGGCCTGGACCGTTACTTCAAGATCACCGAGCGCGGGTCGAACGTCAGAACCGAGGTCATCGCAGGCTTCACGACCTTCATGACGATGGCCTACATCCTGTTCGTCAACCCCTCCATTCTTGGCGCAATCCCGGACAGAAACGGAACTACGCTGGCGTTTCCGCTAGTTCTGACCGTCACGGCATTGGCCGCCGGAGTAAACACCCTGGCCATGGGGCTGTACGCCCGATATCCGTTCGCCATCGCGGCAGGTCTGGGCCTGAATGCGGTCGTCGCTTTCCAGCTCGTCGGCGGCAACTTGCTTACTTGGCCCGAGGCTATGGGCGTCATCGTCCTCGAAGGAATCATCATCACGATCCTCGTGCTGACCGGCTTTCGCGAAGCCGTGATGAACGCGATCCCGCTGCCTTTGAAGCAGGCGATCGGAGTTGGTATCGGCCTGTTCATCGCGATCATCGGTTTCGTGAACGGCGGTTTTGCTTCGATGAGCGGAGTCGAGACAGCGCCGTTAACGCTCGGTACCGGAGGCGAGCTGCATGGCTGGAAGGTGACCATCTTCGTGATCGGTCTTCTCTTCACCGCATTTCTCGTTGCCCGCAAGGTCAAGGGAGCGCTTCTCATCGGCATCCTGGCGACAACCGTCTTCTCGGTGGTGGTCAACGAGTTCTTGTGGGCAGGAACGCTCTACACGGAGCCAGGAGTGGCCCGTTTGCCGAGCGATGTGATCTCCTTGCCCGACTTCTCTCTGGTTGGGCAGGTAGATCTGTTCGGTTCGTTCGTGCAGATGGGGGCCATCGCTGCGGTGCTGGCGGTCTTCACCATCATGCTGGCCGACTTCTTCGACACCATGGGCACGATCATCGGCCTCGGCGGGGAAGCGGGATTCCTCGACCGCGATGGACGGCTCCCCGGAACCCGCCGGGTGCTGCTGGTGGACTCGATGGCAGCGGCCGTGGGCGGCCTATTCAGTGCATCGTCGAACACGACCTACATCGAGAGCGCATCGGGGATATCGGAAGGGGGTCGAACGGGCCTGACGAGCGTCGTCGTTGGCGTTTTGTTCCTGGCTGCGCTCGCGCTTAGCCCTTTGGCAGGAGTGATTCCCCCACAGGCGACCGCACCTGCTCTCGTCATCGTAGGTTTTCTGATGATGTCGCTGGTACGGGAGATCCCGTGGGACGACTATGAAACCTCCATCCCGGCGTTTCTCATGATGGTGGTAATGCCGTTTACCTACTCGATCACCAACGGGATAGGAGCGGGCTTCATCTCATATGTGGCGATCAAGCTTCTGCGCGGAAAAGGTGGGGAGGTTCACTGGATGATGTATGTCTCCGCGCTGGCCTTCCTGGTGTACTTTGCGATCACGGGAGTAAGAGTGCTTCTAGGACTGCAGGGATGAAAGAACAAGTCTCAACCGACGGTGCTCCCAAGGCCATTGGGCCCTATTCGCAAGCGATCCGGTCTGGGGATCTGCTCTTCTGCTCCGGCCAGGTCGCTCTCGACCCAGCCACCGGCGAGCTCATCGACGGTGGCGTTGAAGAACAGACCGAGCAGGCCCTGAAGAATCTCACTGCAGTGGTGAAGGCGGCGGGAGCTTCCCTGGACGCGGTCGTGAAGACGACCGTCTTTCTTGCGTCGATGGACGACTTTGCGGCAATGAACCAGGTCTACGAGCGCCACTTTGAAGGCGTGGCTCCGGCCCGCAGCACCATTGCCGTAAAGACCCTGCCGAAGAATGCCCTGGTCGAAATCGAAGCGATTGCCCGGCTGGGCTGACGCCCGACTAGCGCCCGGGCCCTCTCTTGATCACCAGCATCAAAACCCCTGCAGCGATCATTCCGAGGCCCAGCCACCCCCACATAGGGGCCCGGTCCATGAATGATCCGGTGTCGGCGACGCCGAAACCCTGAACGGTCCATACCGCACCGACCAGGATCAGGACGACGGCCACTCCCTTCGAAAGGATCATTGCAGGAACATAGCGCTTCGCACGGATAATGGGGGCATGGGGCAGTACCGTCTAGACCGGGTCAAGTGGTTGGTCCTTGGTGTCATCCTGGCCGTTGGATTCCTCTCCGTGCCACGGACTCTGCGGGCATCACCAAGCCAATCCGAGCCGCGCTTTTCGGTCGCGGCCCCCGAGTTCGATCCACGCATCCCTCTGACCGTTGTCGTAAGAGGATGGCTTTGGGACCCCGACAGCCGGAAGGGCACTCCTGATTTGGTCGTCTTCCCATCTCAGCTGAATGGTCACCTGGAGAGCAGACACAGTCTGTCGACTGAGATCGTGCAGTGGGATTGGAGCCGCCTTCCAGCAGATGTCTTCGCCGCCAGAAAGGAGCTCGGTCTATACGCGAGGTCTGCGGGCGAGCGCGCAGCTGAAGTGGGCCGCTGCGTGAACTTCGTAGGACATTCTGCCGGAGCCGCGCTGGTCTTTAGCGTTGCGGCCGATGGAAACCGGATGGGATACATGGGGACTCTGGGGCTGCCAACCCTTGGCCGGGGAAAGCCCTCTTCGGTGACCAGATGGGCGAACTTCTACACCACGAGTCATTCCGAGGACGTTGCGGGACGGGCATGGGCAGCGCGAATGGGGGCCGACGTCAACGTTGACCTGCAGATGCCACACCGAGATTTCTGGGAATCCGATGAAGCTGCTCGCATCACCGCCGACGGAATCGCGGCTGCGTGGACTGAATGCAACCCGTAGAGAGTCATCGGGTGTGTTTTTCGAGAGTCTTTCTGAATCGTAGATAGAAGCGTTCCCAGGTGAATTCGTTCATCACGCGCTCGCGTCCTCGTTGCCCCATCTTCTTGGCGCGCGCCGGATCGTCCAGAAGATCGATCAACGCCTCGGCCACCGACTCCACACTTCGGCCGTCGACCAGCAGGCCCGTCTCATCATGGAGAACCGCGTCGCGAGCGCCCCCGGCATCACCTGCGACTGAGGGAACTCCTGCGGCCGCGGCTTCCAGGAATACGATCCCAAAGCCTTCCGTTTCGAGGCCCCCGAAGCGCTCGCGCACGGGCATGCAAAAGATGTCTGCCGATGCGAAGAAAGCCGGCACCTCGTCCCATGGTTGTCCTCCGGCGAAGGTGACTTGGTCGGTGAGTCCGTTTTCGTTCGACCTGTGAAGCAGCTTCTTCAGTTCCGGCCCGTCTCCAACGTATAGAAGATGGGCACCGGGATGGCGCTCTGCGACTCGCTCGAACGCTTTCATCAAAGTGACCGCGCCTTTCCGCGCGACGAGCCGTCCGACATAGAGAATCACGGGGCCCCCGCTTGGGGAGGTGAAAGCCGGCTGCTCGTTGATCAGAAAGCGCGCGGGGTCGATCCCTGGGGGGACGGGGACGATAGGGGGGCGATCTGGAAAAACCTTTTTCACTTCACCCTCTAGGTATCCGGCGTATGGAAGGATCACAGCCGCATTTTTGAGCGCTCTTCGGAGCATCTGCCTACCTACGGGAAGCGATGCCGGCAGGACAAACTCTGCCCCGTTGACCGTCACCGCGTATGGAACTCCAAGGCTCCGCAATAGCTTTGGTCCCAACAGGCCAAGAGGAAGGGCGGTAGAGAAGTGAACGACGTCGATGTTTCGGTCTCGAATCAGCTGCAGCGTCTTTCGAAGAAGAAGCCGAGTGGGTAGCAGCGTCCCGACAGGCTCCCGTACGACTTCGAAATCAAGCCCTGCGTCGTACTCCTTGGCCCCCTCCGTCCAGCGAGTGAGCACGGTGATCCGGTCGGGTTCCCAACGGCTGGCCAGCGAGATGACGTAGTTCTCGATACCGCCTACGGTGGGCGGAAAGTCGTTGGTTATCTCGAGTAGTCGCACGGCGGACGAGTTTAGTTGCCTCCTTGGGATAGGGCGGCTGTGATGCTAGATTCGCTCCGACGCCTACCCCGACAGGAGAGTAATCGTGAGGAAATACATCGCAGAGTTCATTGCAGTCTTCTTCCTGGTGTTTGTGGGAGCAGGCTCGATCGTGGCCGACACCTATCTGTCCAGCCTTAGGGTGGTCGACTCATTTGGCCTGCTCGGCATAGCTTTTGCCCACGGCCTGGCCCTTGCGATGGCTATAGCGGCCGTTGGGCATATCTCCGGGGGCCACGTGAACCCGGCAATCTCGATAGCGATGTGGGTGTCGCGGAGGCTGTCGCTCAAGGACCTCGGCGGCTACATTGGGTTCCAGATGGCGGGAGCCGTCGCGGCTGCGGGGGCCTTAAAGCTGGTTGCTCCAAGACAGCTATACGAATCGTTCACTTCGCTCGGGGTTCCGGGACTCGCCGAAGAAGTGAACATGTTCAACGGCATTGCCTTCGAAGCGATTCTCACTTTCTTCCTGGCATTCGTGATCTGGGGTGTCGCCGTCGACCGCAGAGGGCCGGCTTCCATCGCACCTCTTGCTATCGGCCTCACCGTCACGTTCGCAATTCTTGGAGGCGGAGCCTTCGTTGGCGCCGCTTTGAATCCAGCTAGATGGTTCGGCCCTGCGCTCGTCGCCGGAAGCTGGGACAACTTCCTTGTATGGATAGTCGGTCCCATCCTCGGTGCTCTTCTTGCATCGCTCGTATACGAGACATTCCTTTTGACCGACGACGACGAAGAAGTCGAAGTGACCGTCGCGATGGAGATGGACGACGACCTGGATGATTTCGAAGACGAAGTGTCTCCCGCGCACGTACCGCATCAGACGAGAGCGCAGGAGCCGGTGCCCCCGGCCCCGGAGTCGGCGTATTCCACTACCCCGACACCTCCGGAGGCCGGATTCGCGGACAGACCGTCGGCCCCGCCGCCTCCTCCGGCAGCTCCGAGAGTGGAACAGCCGCCCCCGCCGCCTCCACCGTCGGAACCAAGACCATCGGAACCCAGATTCGATGAGCCCGACCAGCGACGCGACGATTTTTCGGCTGACTCCGACGAAGACACCGAACAGCGGCGGACCGACGGCGGGGAGCCATTGCCGTAGCCCAATGAAAACGGTCCTCGAAACTCTTCCCGCCGGAGAGGGCCGCCTCGTCGAGATCCGCCCCGCAGAACCAAAAGACGCTCAGGGGTGGATCGACCTGATGAAGAAGGTTGCCGTCGAGGGCCCGCTGATCGCGGTCGAGGAAGTGCAGATCCGAAAGGGAGCCCTGGCGAGGTACTTCAGGGGCGGGACGTGGACCGCGCGGCAGGCATATCTGGTCGCGGCCCACGAGTAGTTAGTCGTCGGTCAGCTGAGCTTAAAGCGCGACCTTGGCATCTACGCCCATCTCGCAGAGCTCGGCATGAGTGTTGACGATGCCTTTCGGGGCCAAGGTATCGGAAGAGCCTTGATACGAGCGGGCATCCGGTGGGCGGAGACGTTCGGTGTTGAGAAGCTGACGCTAATGGTTTTCCCTCACAACGAACGGGCGATAAACGTCTACCGTTCGATGGGGTTCGAAGAAGAAGGGCATCGAAAACGGCACGCCAAACTCTCCTACGGGTATGAGGATCTGGTCGAGATGAGCTACTTCGTCAAGCTCAGGGATTGATCACCGTACGAAGAACGCTTCCCTGCTCGATGGCCTCGAATGCACCGTTGATGTCCTCGAGCCCGCCTTTCTCGGAGATGAGCCCCTCAAGATCGAGCTTACCCTCGCGCCAGAAGTCGATTAGCTTCGGGAAATCCCTTTCGGGCACCATGTCTCCGAAGTAGGAGCCGATGATGCTCCGTCCCGTGAGAGTAAGGATGGCCGGTGTGATCTCGATGTTCTGTCCGAAGGGAGCCACACCTACGAAGACGGCATAACCGCCGCGTCTTGCCATCTCGATCGACTGTTCCTGCGTCTTTAGGTTTCCGATCACTTCGAAGGCATAGTCAACGCCGACTCCGTCCGTGAGCTCTCTTATCGCGGAAGATGCATTAGAACTGGAAGCGTCGACGACATCGGTCGCTCCAAACTTCTGTGCAGCTTCGAGCTTGGATGCCGAGATGTCGACGGCAATGATCTGTTCGCAATCTGCGATCTTCGCCCCCTGGACTACATTGAGACCGACGCCCCCGCAGCCGATGACCGCAACTCTGGACCCGGCCGGCACCTTGCAGGTGTTGAGGACCGCCCCAACGCCGGTTCCCACCGCGCAGCCGATCAAGGCGGCGGCATCGACCGGAACGTCGTCTGGGATCTTCACCACGGCTTTCTCGTCAAAGACGGCTTCCTCTGCGAAGGTCGCTCCATCGAGTCCGTGAAACAAGGGAGTGCCACCGATCGACAGACGGCTGGTGCGGTCGGCCATCAGGCCATGCCTTTCGTGCACGTCCTGACAGTGGATGGGCTCGCCGTGAGTGCAGTGCCAGCATTTTTCGCACGAAGGGATCCACTTGATGATCACGCGGTCGCCTTCCTTCACCCGGCTCACTCCCTCGCCGAGCTCGACCACGGTTCCGGCCCCCTCGTGGCCTGGGATGCACGGCACGGGAAAGACGAGAGTTCCGTTTCTGGCCGAGAGGTCGGAATGGCAAACCCCTGTGGCCTCGATCTTGACTTTCACCTCGCCTGCCTTGGGAGGAGCGAGATCGACCTCCTCGACTTTAAGCGGCTCGCCGTAGGAATAAAGGACTGCTGCTTTCATCGCCACCTCCGAGGGTTTGGATCGCCAACCCTATCGCGGAGGAAGCGGGCGTGAAATATCCTTCGAGCCAGATGGATTACCGAGACTCGCCCCTCGAGGCTGCGTTCAGGCAAGACGTACGCGCCTGGCTGGAGGAACACCTTCCTGCCTTCAAAGAACGACAGGCTAAATCCGGCTCGTCGCAAGAGCGTCTTTCGATCGCGGCCGACTGGCAGCACGAGCTATTCAAGGGTGGCTACGGCGCGCTCGGGTGGTCGGATGAGTACGGGGGCCGAGAGGCCAACTCGATCGAGAAATATCTGGTCGTCGAAGAGTCGGCCAATCTCGGCGCGCCATGGCATCTCAACATGAGCATCACTCTCGGATGGTGTGCACCTGCCATCGAAGTGTTCGGGACCGCTGAACAAAAGGCGGCACACATCAGAAAGATGCTCGAAGGAAAAGAGATTTGGTGCCAGATGTTCTCCGAGCCGGACGCCGGAAGCGACCTGGCCGCTCTCAAAACCAGCGCAGTTCGTGATGGAGACAACTACATCCTGAACGGGCAGAAGGTCTGGTCTTCTGGGGCTCATTGGAGCGAGTGGGGAATCCTCCTCGCGAAGACGAGCGACGAAGGCAAGTATCGAAACCTCACCTTTTTCATCGTCGACATGAACACTCCCGGCATCGAAGTGCGGCCGATCAAGCAGATGAGCGGTGAAAGCGATTTCTGCGAGATCTTCTTCACCGATGCAGTGATCCCGGCCGATTGTGTGGTTGGCACCGAAGGCAACGGGTGGACGGTCGCGATCGCCACGCTCTTGAACGAGAGGGTCGCTCTGTCCGCGGGCGCGGGGGCCGCCGTGATCGCGGTGCAGGGGCTGGAGCGACTGCTGGAGCTGTCGAAGCGCCTTCCCTATAACGGAGGCGTCGTTGCCGACGACTCTTATTTCCGTCAGAAGATCGCCGACATCTGGATCCGCGCTCAGGCAAATCGTCTTACCGCATACCGGGTCCTCACCGCCCAGTTCAAGGGAAAGACTCCCGGCCCCGAGGCGTCGGTCTTGAAGTTGTCGGGGGACCTCTGGACTCAAGATCTGGCCGATCTCGCCGCTGAGATGCTCGGCGCGAAGATCTCCGCCATGTCTGGAAGCACTCTCTCCGAGGACGACGGCAACTGGTCGACGGGAGTGCTCTGGAATCGGGCACTCACGATCGGTGGCGGAACCTCAGAGATTCAAAAGAACATCATCGCCGAGCGCGTCCTCGGCCTTCCGAAAGGCAAATAAGTGGACGTCGCGTTCAGCGAGAACCAGGAACTGCTGAGAAAGAGCGCGCACGAGTTTCTGACCGAACAGGTTTCGAAGGAGCTTCTTGCTCGAGTAGCCGAAGCACCCGACGAGCTCGATGCCTTGTGGCGGCGAATCGCGGGCCTCGGCTGGACTGGGATTGCCATCGGTGAGGAGCACGGGGGCCTCGGCCTCGGGCTGGTGGATCTATCCATCGTTGCCGAAGAGATGGGAAAGGTGCTTTTCCCCGGACCATGGCTCGGCACGGTTTGCCTCGCGGCTGAGGCCATCAAGCAGGTAGGGACCGCAGAGCAGAAGAAGCGCTGGCTTCCTGAGATCGCGTCGGGCAATCTTCGTGCGACTTTGGGTGTCTACGGAAACGATGGCCGCTTGGGCGAAGCCCACATCGGCGTGACCTCCAACAAAGGCGGTGACGGGTACCGCCTGCAGGGGCGCACGACCTTCGTGCCGGATGCGGGAAGCGTGGATCTGCTCCTGGTGGCTGCCAACCTGGAAGGAGAACCGGCGCTGGTTGCTCTCGAGCCTGGAAAAGACTCCGGATTGTCGGTCACCCAGGAACCCAGCCTCGACCCAACTAGACCGTTCTCGGTCGTCGACCTCGACAGCGTTGTGGTCGGATTGGACGCGCTAGTGGGGGGCGAGCCCTGTGGATGGAAGTCAATCGAGACGGTGATCGACCGTGCGGCAGCGGTGCTCAGCGCTGAGATGGTAGGAGGATCGCAGCGGATGCTCGATGACTCGGTTGCATATTCGAAGATCCGTCACCAGTTTGGAAGACCGATCGGTTCCTTCCAGGGCGTCTCGCATCGTTGCGCGGACATGCTTCTAGAAATCGAAAGCGCTCGTTCCCTTGCTTACTACGCGGCCTGGTGCTGTGACGAGGAACCCGCAAGAGCGCCAGAAGCCGTGGCTGCGGCAAAGGCGGCGGCCACAGAAGCGTTTCGCAGCTGCACTGCTCAGGCTATCCAGATCCACGGCGGCATCGGGTTCACCTGGGAAGCCGGTCTTCACTGGTGGTACCGCCGGGCCTTCGCATCGGGCGGATATCTCGGCGATGCCGTCTATCACCGTGAGCGGGTGGCGTCCCTCGTTCTCTGACTCTTCGTGAGACGACTTCGGTTCGGACCGGCGGGTCTCAAGGACACCGCAGACCTCGAGGGTTCAATCGCCGCGATAGCCGATGCCGGGTTTTCGGCTTGTGAAGTCCAATTCGTCAAAGAATTCACACTGAAGGAGCCCGAAGCGGCGCGGCTCGGGGAAATCGCCAGAGACCACGGGATCGTACTGTCGATTCATGCTCCGTATTTCGCTCAGCTGACCACCAAAGAGCCGGAACGCCTCAAGCTTCACTTCGGCGGGCTTCATCACTCCTGCAAGCTCGGAGCCCTGATGGGAGCGACGGTGGTGGTCTGCCATCCTGGCAGCCGCGGGGACGCCGACCCAGACGAACTCATCGAGCGGGTTGACCAGAACCTCGAGACCATCGGTCCGAGGATCGCCGATACGGGGGTAAAGCTCGGTCTCGAGACCTGCGGGCGCAAGAGCCAATTCGGTTTCCTTCACGAGATCGCGGAGATGGTGAAACGCCACGCCCACACGACTCCGGTAATCGACTATGCCCACATACACGCGGTACTCGGTGGAAGGCTTAAAACCGCTGAAGCTTTCCGGGAGGTGTTCGAGTTCATAACCGAACACTTCTCAGACGAGCATCTCTCACCCCTTCACTGCCATTTCACCGACAACCAGTACGGGCCGGAAGGGGAGATAAGACACGTTCCTTACGGTTCGGGAACGGTAAGAGCTGAGAATTTGATCGAAGGCGCCCGTGGATTCGACATCGCCGTCACGATGATCTCTGAGCAAAAGGAATCGGAGAGCCACGTAAAGATCCTCGAAGCCCTGCGCGCCTCGGGGGCCCCGTTAGTCGGTGAGCCTTCTGCCGCAGGAGAACAGCCCGAATCGATGTTCCCCCAGCAGCTGCCCCTCCAAAAAAGGGGAGAGGCTCATTACTTTCGCAAGGGCAAGCGCGAGGTCCGCATCACCAACGTCAGCAAACCGCTGTTCCCAGATGACGGATATACCAAGGGAGATCTGGCCACCTACTACTACAACGCGGCCCCCCTGATGCTTCCGTTTTTGAAGGACCGTCCGGTCGTTATGCAGAGGATGCCCGAAGGTATCGATTCACCAAACCGTTTCTACGAGAAGCAGGCTCCCAAGGGCCGTCCCGATTGGGTAAGGACGGTTCCGGTTCCGTCGGATGAGGGCCGCAAGCAGATCGATTTCGTCATTGCAGACGATGCCACCACTCTTATTTGGCTGGCACAGATCGCGAGCATCGAAGTGCACGCCTGGACCAGCCGCTGGCCCGATATCTCAGAGCCGGATTTTGCGGTGATGGATCTCGATCCGCACGAACCAATCACTTTCGAAGAGGTGAGGCAGGTAGCCAAGCAGGTGAAGGTCGTGCTGGACGGCCTCGGGCTCGCCGGCTTCCCGAAGACGTCGGGTGGCGCGGGCCTCCAGATCTTCATCCCGATCGGGCCGGGGCATACCTATTCGGAAGTGAGGGAGTTCTGCGGGTCGGTCGGCAAGCTCATCCGCGCGGCATGGCCGGAGAAGGTGACGATGGAACCCTCGAAACCGAAGAGGGCCGGCAAGGTGTACATCGACGTCGACCAGAACGCCAGGGGACAGACGCTGGTGGCGCCTTACAGCGTCAGGCCGTACCCGGGGGCCACCGTCTCGACTCCGCTCGTCTGGGAAGAACTTGAGGAAGACTTCATGCCGGAGGCTTTCACGATTGCCACCTTGTTCGATCGCGTGTCCGAAGTTGGCGATCTCTTCCGGCCCGCTCTCTCGCTGAAGCAGGAGCTGAAGCCCGCTCTTGAGCGGCTCACTGCTGGCTAGGTCCGCATCACGCAGTCCAACTTGCCCGATTACTGAGGATCGTTGAGAGTTCTTCACTCTTTAGGGGCAGAAGTTCCATTAGGTCTAAGGCGTACTTTTTGGGGGTCCACTCAGGCCAGTCGGTGCCGAAAAGGATCTTCCCAATGCCGATGGCACGGATTCGTTCCACGAGAAGTTCCAACCGATCGGCTTGAACGCTGCGTTTCACAACTGCTGAAAGATCGAAGATCAAGTTGGTCATGTCGGAGCGAGGGACGAGTGTTGCAAGCGCGCTGTCGGTAGCATCGTCGTAGCCACTCCAACCTGCAAGATGAGCCACTTGAACCGTAACCGTAGGAGCTCGTGAGAGAACATCTTCAATGAAAATCTCTGCATCTTCCTTTCCGAAGTTAGGATTCCGAGTTCGAAGATGGATCAGGATGTCTAAGTTCAGCGTGTTGGCCTCCTCGAAAACGGAGGCGAGCTGCTCAACATGGGACTTGTTCCGAAGATCAACGTTTGAGTTAGCCATGTGAATCTTGACTCCCGCGAAAATGGAGTCGGCCCAGCGGCGAAGTTCTCCAAGGCTCTCCTTCATCAGGGGATTGATGCTGAAGAAACCGACAAGCCGCCTCGAGTGCTCTTCCACCTGACGAGCTAGCCAGTCATTCTCTGCCCGAAGACCCTTCAGGTCCGGGCGGGACAGGTCCGGCGAAGCGAACATGTAACCGACTGAAAGGACTACTGCCTTGGACACCTTCTCCTGGCCGAGTACATTGAGCAGCTCGCCGGTCGAGAAAGGAGGTAGCGGCCTTCCTGCTGCTCGTTCGAATAACTTGTGCGACTCCTGGCTGAAAAGATGCGCGTGGTGATCAACGAGGGAGTCTGGAAGCTGCCGTTTCAATTGGTATAACTGATTAGCTCGTGAGCCGCCGAGCGAAGCGAGGTCGGTTCCATCGCCGGGTTATGCCGTGGGTAACGGAAGCTAACGAGTGGGCTCCTTGTCTTGGCGAGCGAGAACAACAACCAGTCCTCAGGAGATCGGATGCAGCGCACTGCGCAAGTCAACAAGGCGACTGTCTACAGCACGGTCGACTTTTGCGCGCGCAGCATCATCCACAAGGATAATCTTCACGACCACGACACCGCGCCGATAATCAACGTGTCCAAGCAGGAGCTTCTTACCAAACAGCCGCTGCAGCCGTGCGTAGACTTCTTCAAGCTGCTTCGCGGTCGGCTGATCTCGTTCAATCAGACACAGGCTGCCGAGCCAGAATCCCCGGACGAACGCCTTCGCTGTGCCGGCGAAACCCGGGCGCACCACGACATTCACTACAAAGGGACCATCCCAATCCGGCCCGCTCGGATCACTCACCCACACGGCCACGAGACCAGGGATCTCGCCTCGTCCTGCAGTGCCTTCTCCGCCGACCGCCTCTTCCCAGTCCCAGCCAGCCTTCGAGGGATCGACAACGTCAGGCTTCATGCACAGCGGCTCAAACCGTGTCTCATCTTTCGCTGGCTCCGGCCGCGGGGCGGCAGGCGGTGAAGTAAGCGTGAACCGGTGACCGTCGTAGGTACCTTGGACGTGCGCGCCAGCCCATGTCGTTCCACGGAGAGACTCTTTCTGGCGCACTTTCGCCCAGTCCCAACCGACGAGAGGAACACCTCGACACTGCGGAGGGAGCGACGTCGCCACCCCACCCAAGCAAAGCTCTGGGCCATGCGCCGGAGACTCAAGAACCGTCCCACTCGCTTCATAGCGTTGCTCGCTCATCGAGCAACCGACGAGAAGAACAAGAAGCACAGGAACGATGCGAGTGCGGCGGTGCAAGCCCATCTGTCCATCCTCGTCCTTTGAGCCCCGACCGGATCCCGCATCTGTGTTCCCGGGGCACGGTCGAGTCTCATCTTCGTGGCCGTCGTCCTATCTTAGAGGGCGAAGGAGGCTGAACCTTTAAGCCCGAGACACTGCCCACTATTGGGCGTCGCCGGAGGAAATCCTCGGGCTCTAGACTCTGTAGGCAATGTCCCAACCAACGTGGCCGGATGTTCTTTCTCTTCTCCTCACTGGAACATCACTTACTGCCGATCAGAGCAGCTGGGCGATGGAACGCGTGATGTTGGGGGAAGCCACTCCTGCACAGGTCGGAGCCTTCGTCGTCGCGCTTCGAGCTAAGGGTGAGTCGGTCGACGAGATAGTCGGGCTCGTCTCGACGATGCGGCGCTTCGCCGAAAGTGTAGAGGTAGATGGATCGTTGGTGGATACCTGCGGAACCGGCGGCGACCGGGCCGGGACGATCAACGTTTCGACCATCGCTGCATTCGTCGTTGCCGGGGCGGGAGCGAAAGTCGCCAAGCATGGAAATCGCGCGGCATCGAGCGCGTGTGGATCGGCAGACCTCCTAGAAGAGCTCGGAGTGAGGATCGATCTTCCGGCTGAAGGTGTGGCGCGCTGCATCCAAGAGGCCGGGATGGGGTTTTTGTTCGCCCCCATCTTTCATCCGGCGATGCGGCACGCCGGGGGGCCGCGCAAAGAACTGGGAGTGCCGACGATATTCAACTTCCTCGGCCCCCTCACGAACCCGGCAGGCGCCAGGCATCAGGTGATCGGCGTTTCCGACCCGTCGATGGCGCCCAAGATGGTGGAGGTTCTGGCAAGGCTCGGAACCGTTCATGCCCTGGTGGTCCACGGTTCCGATGGACTCGACGAGATAACCACGACCGGGACGACGGCGGTCTGGGAGCTTCAGGGGGACGAGGTAAAGGAGTGGATCATCGACCCCGTCGAGGTGGGAATCCGGCTGGCAGATCCCACGGAGCTCAAGGGGGGAGCACCAAAAGAGAACGCCAGGATCGCGCTCGAAGTTCTGTCTGGAACCCAAGGAGCGGCCCGCGACGTCGTGATCTTGAATGCAGCCGCAGGTCTCATGGCAGCCGATCTGGCCGAGAGTCTCACCCATGCCGTTGAGCATGCGGCCGAGTCGATCGACTCAAAAAACGCCATGGGTGTCCTAGAGCGGCTGATCGAGGTTTCCAACCGCCAGCCTCCGTTATCGCCGTGACAAAACTCGAGTGGATAAGAAAGATCATCACCGGCGAGGCGCAGCTGCCGGCAGCCGGAATAACGCTCGGGTTTCGCATGATCGAGGCGGAAGAAGGGTCGACGACCATGCAGATGGATTTCCAGGAGTCGCTAACGAACCGTTCCGGAGGCATGCAGGGCGGCGTACTGGCAGCCTTGATGGATGCAAGCATGGGATCGAGCCTTTCAACGGTGTCGGAAGAAAACGAAGACCACGCAACCCTCGAGTTCAAAGTCTCGTTCATGCGGCCGGCGACGGCTGCGCTGAGTCCGTTTACCGCCGTAGGGCTGGTGCTCTACCGCGGAAGGTCAATTGCCCACACCACTTCTGAAGTGAAGGGCAGTGATGGAACGCTGCTAGCGAAGGCTACGGGCAGCTGGATGATCAAAAAGAGCTGACGTCTATGCCGGATCCATACTTGGTAATCGTCCATGGAAGGCCGGCAACGGGGAAGACCACGATCGCGCGCTTCCTGGCCGAGCAACTGAATCTTCTTCTCGTTACGAAAGACGACATCAAGGAAAGGCTGTTCGAAAGTCTGGGCTGGAGCGACCGGGCTTGGTCCAGAAAAGTTGGCGCCGCAACCTACAGCATTCTCATGTATCTCGTCGAGCAGCAATTGCGCGCTGGTGCTTCTCTCATCATCGAAAGCAATTTCAATTCGGAGTCCGATCCGATCTTTGAGGACCTGTCCAAACGAGTTCGTTTCGAGCCGGTTCAGATCATCTGCCAAGCCTCGCCCGACGTTGTGATGGAGAGATTTTCATCGCGGCACGCGCGGGGGCTGAGGCACCCCGGGCACGTCGATACCGTGGTCATAGAAGAGATGAAGTCGGCCGATCATGCGGAGAGAACCCGTCCCCTTTCGATCGGTGGAGAAGTCATAGAGGCGGACACCGATGACTTCGAAAGATTGGATCTCGTGGAGGTGGCCGCGCGGGTCTCCAAGATTCTCAGCCCCCGGACTGGGGAAGAAGCGAAAACCCCGGAACAGTGATGAACCCAGCCTCCGGAGGCTGCTGCGGCTGAGACGAATCTCCATACGATCTTCATCTCCTCGATGTCCTCGAGCGAGGGAGGATCGGATGGCTGCCTTGGAGGTGACAGGCCGAACATCCTGACCGGGTCGGGGGCCGCGTTGTTCAATCGCTCTTCAGCCACGAGAAGGCCAGATCGGACTGCGAAAGCGTGGATCCCTTCCTCCCGTGGAAGGCAGATCACCATGTCCCCGGCGTCTCGCAGCGTCTTTACGACTGCATCGTTTCCTGTCATTGCTTCGATCTTTCCGATGCGATCGCGCAACGTCGCAGCTTCCTCGTAGCGCAGCTCCTCGGAGTAGGAATCCATTCTCTGTTCGAGCAGAGATAACAATGTGGGCGCGCCCTCTTTCAGGTCGTCTACGAGGTTCGCGACCAGCCCGGAGTAGGCGGCCCGGTTTTTTTCCATGCATGGCGCGATGCATTGACCTATCTGACCGAACGCGCATCCCTGGGGATGATCTTGCGGCCGGGAGCATCTTGGGATCGGGACGGCGGAACGAATGGCTTCGAGCGCGTCTGTCGCCATCCTCTGGGTTTTGAAAGGTCCCGCGATCATCACGCCGTCTTTAAGGGATCGTCCCACCATGACCCGAGGAACGGAACCGCTCGTGACTTTCAGCCATACCGGAGCTTTCAGCACTTTGCGCCCTCTTCGGTTGTAGCGAGGGTGGTGTCTTCGGATGAGGTGCAGCTCTCGGACTTCAGCCCCCAGCTCGGTGTCGCAGAGCTCCACCTCGACCCTTGCTATGTCGCGGACGAGTTCGGCAGTCTTAGGGCGTTCGTCGCCATAGAAATAGGAACGAACTCGAGCGCGCAGGTTCTTGGCCTTGCCGACGTAGATCACTTTGCCGGAGCGGTCGAGAAACTTGTAGACGCCGGTCGAGCGGGGCACCGCAGCTGCCAATCCGGCTTTGCCGGTGTTGGGTCGTCTTCCTACTCTGGTAAATGCGGTGAGGTCTTCGACGGTTAGGACCCCATGGGGACCCGCCAGCTCCAACAGCCGGTGAAAGATTTCATGTGTCGCCTTGGCATCGGGGAAGGCTCGGTGGCAAGGCTGAGTCGCAACGCCTAGAGAAGACGCCAGGGACTCGAGCTTCAAGTTGCTGGTCTCGCCTTTCATCAGCCACCTGGCAAGACGAAGCGTGCAGACGGTCTTTTTGAACGGAACGTCGTAGCCGTGGCGGCGAAAGGCCGAGCTAAGGAAGGTTGCATCGAAGCGGGCGTTGTGTGCGACGAGCACAGCTCCGGTCAAAAACTCCCACAGACTCGGAAGCACCTCGGTGATCGGGGGAGCCGGCGCGACCATCACGTCGGAGATTCCGGTCAAAAGCTCGACGAAAGGTCGGATCGCATGGTCGGGACGAATGAGGGTCTGAAAGGTTCCCTCGATCTGGCCCCCTGCAGATCTGACCGCCCCGATCTCGGTGATTGAGTCATGTTCAGGCGAGCCACCCGTGGTCTCCAGATCGAGCGTCACAAACGTCTGGGCGAAAAGCGGGGTGCCGAGGTCGTCGAAGCTCGCCTGCTTCATGGGCGTTGTAGGCTAAACGAACATACGTTCGATAGCAAGGACTTGATTACAATCCCCGTGTGTCCGCCTCATACCGCTGTGGGTCCTGCGGCAACCGAACCCGCTTCGATGTCTTCGAGACGAAGCAAACTCGTTCCTTTCACCACTACTCGCTCGGCGGAGAGCTGAACGTCGAGGAAGAAGAGGTGATCTCGCACGAGGTGGAACGGGTGATCTGCCGCTGGTGCGGTTCGGCCGATTCGATCGAGGCTATCGACGCGTCGGCAGCCGAAGTCGAGTCATGACCGGCCCCCTCGAGGGCCTGAGGGTTCTGGATCTCACCCGTCTTCAGCCCGGAAATTACGCCACGATGATCATGGGAGATCTCGGCGCGGATGTAGTCAAAGTCGAGGAGCCGGACCGCGGCGACTACGTTCGGTGGACTCCGCCGATGCTCGCCGAATACAGCGCCGCTCACGCGGTACTGAACCGCAACAAGCGAAGCGTTAGCTTGAACCTGAAGTCGCCGAAGGGAGTCGAGCTGCTACTCAAGCTGGCGGCCGATGCGGATGTGCTGATCGAGTCCTTCCGCCCCGGGGTTCTCGATCGCCTCGGCGCCGGATACAACAAGCTGAAAGAGATCAACCCCGGCCTGATCTATGTCGCGATTACAGGTTACGGCCAGGAGGGGCCCCTTCGAGACTCCGTCGGCCACGACATCAACTACATCGCAGTGTCGGGAATCCTCGCGTCCACGGGCGAGAAAGATGGCCCTCCCGTCCTGCCGAGCGTGCAGATCGCGGACCTCTCCGGAGCAATGATGGCGGTGATAGGTGTGCTGGCAGCACTGTGGCGCAGAAACAAAACAGGGGAGGGGGAGTTCATCGACGTCTCGATGCTCGACGTCTCGCTGTCATGGCTGGCCCTTCATCTGGCTCCATGGCTGGCAGGAGGAGCCAGTCTGGAACGGGGCCGCGGATATTTGAACGGCGGTTACCCGTTCTACCGGGTCTATGAGTGTGGGGATGGGAAGTTCATCTCGGTCGGGGCCCTCGAACCTCAGTTTTGGAAGGCTCTGTGCGAAGCGACGGGCATGGAGGAGTTCATCGGTGAGCAGATGGCGGCGCCAGACCGGCTGGCGGAGATCCATCTTGCTTTCGAGAAGACGTTTGCATCGAAGTCCCGTGATGAGTGGATGCAGACGCTTGCCGGCGTCGAAGCCTGCGTGGCTCCGGTAAACGACTTCAACGAGATGAGAAACGATCCCCAGGTCAATGCCAGAGCGATGATCGACTCGCAGGAGGTCCCGGGCTACGGGGCCTTCGCGCAGGTCGGCATTCCTATCGCCCTCTCAAAAAATCCGGGGACGCTGCGGCGTGCGGCTCCGGGTTTGGGCGAGCACAATGAGGAGATCTATGGGGAGGTTGGCCTCTCGGGGGCAGAGGTCAATGCGCTTGCTTCCGAGGGAGTGGTCTAGATGTTCCTGTACGTGTCATCACTGAGCGTGCTATCTTGGAACCTACGAACCACTGAGGGTGAAGACACGAAGGGAGCCATCGATGCGTAAGCTGGGCTGGGTCGCTCTTATCGCCGGAATTGCCGGCGGGATAGCGGCTATTCGCTCGAAAGTCAGCTCGCCGGTGTCGGGCGGCGTACCGAATCGCCCACCCGATCGGCGCTCCGACCCAGACCCCAAGGCCCTCGAGGCCCTCAGCAGCGGAGAAGTGGAGCGGGTGGCATTGAACGTCGAACAGCTAAAGCAGATGAACCCAGAGGCGTACGAGCCGCTGGTCGAGTACCTGACCTATATCCAGATCCAAAGAGGCGAGAACCAGAGCCTCGTCTTCGTCCGTCAGCGGGATCTCGATGAGCTGGCCGAGATGGTGGGCGAGCCCAGGGAAGAATTCGTCGAGAAGTTCGAGCAGCTCGGCGTTCTCCTTTCGATGAACTGACGGAGCTTTTCGAAGAAAAATCTCGTACTGATCCAAAACACCCCTCTTTTTGTCGTACCCCCTCCCTATCCTCTTGTTTAGAGCAGGAGGGAAACGTGATGGACGACAAGAGGCAACCGATGACAGTTGATGCTGATGAGCTGGCGGCCGTATTCGATCCCCGCCTGGCCGAGGTCTGGGCGACCATTTTCACCTTGGACGCAGATCTGGAAGAGGCCATCGCGCCGCTGGCCTGCTACTTGCGGATGTCTTACCTGAGGGGATACCAGGACGCTCTCGAGGAGACCGAGAGGGGATCGCTGTTCCGATCGCTTGGCCTGACACTGGCCGAGCCGAAGAAACCTGAAGCCAAAACGCCAAGGAAACGAGGAGGACGCCGATGATCATCGACTGCAAGGACTGTGAGATGTTTCAGTCGGAGCACTGCAAGGACTGCTTTGTCATGGCGGTTCTCTCCAAGGAGGAGCAAACCACGCTCGTCATCGAGCCGGAGGAACAAGAAGCCATCCAGAATCTGCAGGAGTCCGGCTTGGCTCCCTTGATCAAGTTTCGTCGCAAAGCGGGATAGCTCTCGCCACGTGGAGCCGCAAACCGGCCCGCCTCCGTCTGCATCTGATACCTTGATGCGCGGTCAGGGGAAGGAAAGATGGCTAGGCTCCACCTCGTCGGCTTTACCACCGATCTAAAAAACCTGGTCTTCGCGACCCGAAAGGGCGCGAAGAGCGGCACCTTTCTGGTGTCCATCGACGGAAGGCTTCGCCGTACCCTCGAGGAGGTATCCCGGCTGGAGGAAGAGAGCAAGCACGAGCCAAAAGCATCGCCTGAGGCAGAGAAGAAAATCCCTCCGAGCAAACTGACGCCGAAAGAGATCCAAGGCCTCCTGCGCAAGGGGAGGTCTCCCCAGGACATCGCCAAGCTTGCCGAGACAGACATCGCATGGATCGAACGGTTCTCTCCTCCGATCCTGGCCGAGATGGCTGGAGTCGTAGACGCGGTCAGGCGGGGTACGATCACAAAACAGCGTCTCGGTCCATCGCCAATGAGAATCGGCGAGGCGATAGAAGCCAACCTGGCTAAGCGAAAAGTGGCGTTGGATCCCGAGGAATTCGAAGAGAGCTGGCGCGCCCGTAAGCGAAGTGGCTATTGGGAAGTGTCCTTTCGTTATCTGTCGAGAGGTCAAAAGAAGACGGCGAACTTCGCGTACGATCCCGAGACCCAAGAGGTTAGGCCTCTGAACGCGACGGCCACGGAGATCGCGTGGCGTCCCCCGGGCAGCTCCAAACGGGCCCGCCCCACTACAAAGAAGCGGAAGTGATTGCGGGCCGAGTCCGGATTTTGATCGCCGCCGGCGCGCTTGTAGTACTTCTTCTCGATGCCTTCCTGCTGATCTCCGGCGGGCCTGCAGAGCGCCGGGATCGCCAGGAGCGCCTAGAGGCCCTGGACGCCAAGAGGGTAAGGACCTCAGAGACGTTGCGAGGCCTTCAGGCCGAGTACGACCAATCTATGGTCACAGTCACCGGCTGGTTCGACATCCTCGATGAGGTGTTGAATCTGGGAAGGACCTCGCAAGGTATGGAGCAAGCACGATCCAGGTTCGAGGCGGCGACTACAGGAAAGCCGCAGGCAGAGACGGCCGCAGCGGCGCTGGCCGTGCTTTCGGAAAGGATCCTAGGTGAAGCGAAACAGGGACGTGAAGACCTCGCCGGTCTCCTGGAAGTCGTCACCGACGTTGAGGATGAGCAGTTCCTCAGATCTGTCGATCGTGCTTATGAACTACTGATCCGCACTCACGAGATTTACTCACAGCTGAACCAAACGATGCATGAGGGCTATGCCGCCTACAGCGAGCTCTATACCGTCAGTGAGAAATTCTTCACGGAGAGGTTCAGGAGTACCAGGGAAGCGGCGAACGTCTACGACTTCCGAACCGAGAAGCTCATTCCTCGGATCACTCAGTTCAAGGGAGGCTATAACGAGCGAAGGAACGAAGCCTTGCTGGCGGCCCAAAGAGCGGCCGAAGCGTTCCAGCGATCGAGGGAGTTCAACGAGGCGAGGTAGTAGCGTCGAGAGGATGACGTTCGCGTCGCCTGAGCACGATGTCATCGAAGTGAGACTTGATCGCTGGATTGGTAGCGAGCAGGTTCGAGAATGTCTCTTTGGGCAGCACCAATATTTCGCAGCCGGTTACGGCCACTGCAGTTTTCGAGTGAACCGCTTTGAGCAGAAGAGATATCTCTCCGAAGAACATCCCCGGGGTCAGACGCGCGACCTCACCTCGATCTGGATCCTCGATCGATACCTCTCCGCTGAGCACGACGTACAGCGCCTCACCAGGCTGACCGACACGGAAGATGGAGCTGCCTTCCTTCCAGAAAAGATTCATGCTTTCGCCGACTATCGAGAGGAGCTCGGCTTCTTTCAGCCCTGAGAAGTCTGGTATTGCTCTCAGGCTCTGTACGAGGCTGTGAGAAATCGGTTCATTTGTCATCCATCGAATATCCTAAACGTGAGCGCCGATCGAAGCTTGGAGCCGGTATATGTCGTACGCCAATATCCCCTTGAGGATTGCTCATATCTCCGATATCCACGCGGGGGAGCCGAGCTTCCAGCCCGAAGTGATGGCGGCTGTCATCCGAGACATCAACGCCATGGAGCCCGACGTGGTGATCATTGCAGGCGATCTCACTGCGGCCGGTTACGAGGATGAGTACATCGAAGCTGCCGGAATGATTGCTCAGATCGAACCGCAGAAGATCGTGATCCCAGGCAACCACGATGCTCGAAACGTCGGTTGGGTTCACTTCGAGCGCATCTTCGGAAGTCGCTATTCACGCTATCGAGCGACCTTCGACGACGAACGGGCCGAGAGGCTTCAGGCCACGGGGTTCACGGTCGTCGGTGTCGACTCGTCTGAGCCCGACGTAAACGAGGGCCGGGTTGGAAGAGACCGATACAACTGGATAGTGGCTCAGTTCGACGATCCAGACGATATAAAGATCTTCGCCATCCACCATCACCTTGTTTCGATCCCGGGGACCGGAAGAGAACGCAACATCGTCTCCGACGCCGGTGACCTTTTGGCCCACCTCACTTCTTTGGATCTCGACCTCGTTGTCTCGGGACACAAGCACGTCCCATTCTTCTGGGGCATCAACGGGATCCTGGTGGCGAATTCTGGAACGTGCTCGACCCGCAGGCTGCGGGGTCTAACTCCCTCGTCATGGAATGAGTACGAGATCGACGCCAGCACGATCAAGGCTTTTCTTCACTACCCTGACGGCCGAAGAGAACTGTCGGTCATCTTCAGCCGCAAGACTCGATCGATGTTGAGGGAGGCGTTCTTCATGACCGACGCCTTCAGGGATTCAAACCGTCTCTCCGCGGTTCAGTAAATTCAGGAAGTCCCCGCCAGCATTCTGAGGTCTGCGATGTCGGCCTCGTCGAATCGATCGGGCGGGCCGCCACTAAACACATCGGCCACCGACAGGGTCTCAACCGCCCAGTACATCACCGAAGATTTGTTACTGGAATGGTTGGGGTGCTCTGGATCTTCTCGGTCGCTGGCGCTCTCGTACCCGATGTTCACCAGTGCGAGGATGTGACCCAATTCGTGGGTTGCCACTGCTTGTTCGACTCCTCCTGGCTGAAGGAGATTCGACAGTGAACCGATACGGTCGGGGAAGACCGCTGCGACGGTAGCGGCCACCGCAACCCCCAGAGCTTGGTCATCCTCGGCGAAGCGGCCATCGAGGAAGGCGAGAAAAACAGAAGCTTTGGGAGCCGAGGTCTTGTTTCTTCTCGAGCCGGAGAGATTTCGGATGTCTTGAGAAGAGTACGACCCTCGGCCGCCGGGGATCTCATGAGTATCGATCGTCACAGTCTTTTGCGCTGCCCTGCCGATCTCATCGGTGAGGTGGTCGAGGGTCGCAGATTTGGGTTCCCTTCCGTTTACGAATGCGACCTCGATCACGATCTCGGTGAACGGCTGGGGTCGAAGGAGCTGTCTGGCAGCGGAACCTACAGGTCCCAAAGCATCGATGGAGGAGTCCTTGGGGCCCCCGCGGTCTTTTCCGTTTCTCTCTTCGCCTGGGGCCGGGGGGGCCGGGGGGTCTGCGAGGCGGCAGGCCGGCGCCACCAGGAGGGAGAGGCAAATAAATACCGCCAAGCGGTGAAATCGCATCTTTTGTGGCATGCCCGGCTTGCTCGGTGACCAAACAGGGCAGGACAATTTTCTGTCCCAGGGCATATCCTTGTCCTTTACTCTGAAGTACTTCAGAAAGGGGGCTGCTTCATGGCCGTACCCGGAAAGACACTAGTAGAGATATTTCTCAACCGCGTGGCGAAGACACCTGACCTTGCCGCGATGCGTCACAAGCAAGACGGACAGTGGAAGACCATCACGTGGCGGGACTTTGGAGACCAGGCGAAGGAAGTCGCCAATGGATTGATCTCCCTTGGAGTGGATGCGGGCGATTGCGTTGCCCTGCTCTCCCTCAACCGGCCCGAGTGGCACGTGTCCGACGCCGGGATCATGCTCACGGGGGCCAAGACCGTCCCGATCTACGTGACGAGCTCTCCCAACCAGGTCTCCTACATCGTCGGTCACTCCGAAGCGAAAGTGGCCATCGTCGAGAACCAGGACCAGCTCGACAAGATTCTGAAGACCAAGACAGAGATGCCGAAGCTGCAGAAGGTCGTGGTCGTGACCGGGGAAAGCGCGGGTGAGGAGGACTGGATCATCTCGTTCGACGAGCTGAAGCGACTAGGGCGGGAGGCCGGCAAAGACAGCAGCGCGCTCGACGAGCGCATCGCTTCGGTAACCCCGGACGACCTCGCCACGATCGTTTATACCTCCGGAACCACCGGCCCGCCGAAGGGCGTCATGCTTACCCACGGCAACTTCGTGTGGACTTTGGAATCGGTCGGCAAGGTACTTCCCTTCAACGACGGGGCCGACCGGGTTCTTTCCTACCTGCCCCTATCGCACATCTTCGAGAGACTCACTTCCGATTGGGGCGGTGTTTATCACGGGGTAGACGTTTGGTTCGCACAGTCCACTCAGACACTTCGTGAAGATCTGGCCGACTGCCGGCCGACGTTCTTCATCGGGGTCCCCCGCGTATACGAGAAGTTCCACATGGCGATGCTCGCCAACATCGAACAGCATCCCAAGAAGGATCTCGTCAAAAAGGCCATT
>JAHWKU010000018.1 GCA_019347715.1 Actinomycetota bacterium
TGAAGTCGAGGTCCTGGACGCGCCAGTTCAGCCGCTCCCAGAGGTCATAGAGATCGAGTGGGGTCTTTCGTCGAATCTTGTCTTCGTATTCGTAGACGTCATCGATGTTGACGTCCTTCAAGTTTTGGACCTTGCCGTCTTCTATCTGCCTGACGGTGTCTTCGGTGATGCTCATGGGCACCTCCAGTGGGTTGGCCGTTTCGGTGATTTTAGCCTGTACTGACCGCCGGTCACAATCAGAGCATCGCCCGTATCGCCTTGCGATCTACTTTGCCCACCGGCGTGAGCGGAACGTAGCCCACCACGTTGACCACCCTGGGGTACTTATAGCCGCCGATCTTGGCTTTGCAGTGCTCGATCAGCTCCTCTGGAGTTGCCTCCTTTCCAGGGTGGAGCTGGACGAAGGCGACAACTTCCTCCCCGTACTTCTCGTCCGGCTTGCCAACGACTCCCGCAACCGCAACCGCAGGATGTTCGAGAAGGCAATCCTCGACGTCACGGGGATAAACATTGAAGCCTCCGCGGATGATGAGGTCTTTGATCCGATCGACGATGTAGAGATATCCGTCCTCGTCGAGCCTTCCGACGTCGCCGGTGTGAAGCCAGCCACCGCGCATGACTTCGTCGGTCAGTTCTTCTGACTTCCAGTAGCCCTTCATGAGACCGGGTGACTTGATGCAGACTTCTCCTGGCTCCCCGACCGGCAGTTCCTTATCGTCTTCCTTCACTATCTTCAGCTCATAGCCCGGCCACGGGACACCCACCGAACCTACCTTTCGCCGCTCCGGGTCAGGCGGGTTGGCGGTCGCGCCACCGCCGGATTCAGTACATCCGTAGCCTTCGTAGATCTTGCAGGAGGGAACCCGGCGTTCGAATTGTTCGATCACCTCTCGAGCCAGCGGCGCCGCTCCAACCCCGACGAACTCCCAGGACGAAAGGTCGTAGTCCTCGAGCGGCTGAGAAAGCAGCATCTGAATCATCGACGGTACGGCGGCCGCGCGATTGACCTTGAACTCTTGGACATGCTCCAGCCACTGAGTCGGGTCGAACCAGCTCATCAGGACGGCCTTGCCTGGCTCCTTGGTATAAAAGCCCGAGACCGTGACCATCAACCCGAATGCATGTGAGAGAGGAAGCGCGCTCAACCCCATGGTCTGTCCCGGGATGTAGGAGTGTTCGTGTAGGGCCTTGGCGCAATAGGCCTGGTTCTGGTGGGAGTACATGACTCCCTTCGACTTGCCCGTTGTCCCTCCCGTATATAGAAGGGCGGAAAGGTCGGAGTCGTCGCGGTCAACGATCGACCCCTCCTCCGCTGATTCGAGAGAATCGAGGGAGATCACACCATCGGCCTCCGGACCAGTCGTGATGATGAACTTCAAGTCACTGCCCTCGGCGGCCGTCTGGACGATTCCGAGGAACTCGGGACTGGTGATCGCAGTTGTAGCTTCTGAGTCGGCGATGATCCTGGCCACCTCGTCGGGAGGTAGGAGAAACATGAGAGGAGTCATCGCGGCCCCCGCGCGCCAGATTGCGTTATAGACCACAGGCACGGTCGGAGAATTGGGAAGCATCACGATCACGCGATCGCCAGGGGCTACTCCAAGTTCGACCAACCCATTTCCGATGCGCGACGCCCGTTCCCGAAGCTGCCCGGTCGAATGCCAGGCTCCTTCGAACCACAGCGCTTCGTTATCTCCGAGTCGTTCGAACGCCTGCTCCGCAATCCGAGCCAGATGCCATTCACCCATTCGACTTCCTTTCGCCGGGAAAGGGGAATTATCTCTGCCGGCACCGGTTAAGGGAACCGGGCGGTTGGCCGCGGTGGAGTCAGCGGCGAGAGAACATCCTTCGGGAACTGCGCGTCGTGCCAGGGACCCCTATTAGTTGTCGCGCCAGCGGTTCCAGAAGCCGCAGGCCGGATTGGGCCAGTTCCCCGCGATCGGGGGCCGCAGCGAGACCGGCGTCCCCTCTAACTGAGATCCCTACCGGCCGACCGATGACTGCTTCAACGTCCTTCAATGTGATGTCGCTTCCAGAGGTGTGAGCGTTCACCAACACTGAAACCTTTGAGGTGTCCAAGCCCGAGGACCTGATCAGGCGCATAGCGTCTCTTCCTCTTTTCAGCGAAAGCATGTCGCAGGTGACCACGAGAATGATCGCGTCGGCCTGCTCGGCGACGGTGATCGCCAAGTCATGGATCCCGCTTGGAAGATCGACTATCAGATGAGGGACCGAAGCCCTAACCAGCTGGAGGGCGGCCGAAAGATCGGAGGTCTTGACGATGTCCGATTCTCCTGGAGAAGCGGGCGAGAAGATGACCCTGACACCCGAGTCGTGCCGGTATGCGATCTGATCTATGACCGAGGGAGTGATCTCGGTTGCCACGCGCAGCAGATCGATCGTCGTCTTGACGTCCTCCGTCGCAGGAAAAAGCACCGACTGATCTCCGTGATCCAGATCGAGATCGACCAGCACCGTGTCCTTTAATTGAGAAGAGGCTCCGGCCAGATGAGCTGCAATCACGGTCGACCCCGATCCACCCTTGGGGCTCCAGACCGCAGTCAGCTGGCCGGCGGCACCAAGGCTGGGTTTATCGGCCTGAATACTTTCTTCGACGAGGCGGCGGAGCTCTTGCCTCTCCTTCGGCCAGAGCAAAAACCCAGCTGCTCCAAGCTTGAGCGCTTGCCTGAGAGTGCCGACTTCCTCGGTCCGCGCGACTACCAGAGTGCGGCGGGATGAGACCATTGCCGACTCCCGGGATTCCAGCCCTCTCATGATCCCGTCGGTAATCACGACTACGTCCGCGGTGCCAGAGTCGAGAGAAGCCACCAGCTCGCCCTTCGAACGGGCAGGGGGCAGCATCCTCCATTGAGGAATCCCTTCGGTGAAGCGGATGAACTCCTCCAGAAGAGTTGGGTCTTCCGACGCGAAAAGGACAGTTGGAGAGACCTGAGCCGCCAAAACCCCCTCCTTTGTCTTCCTTTGCTTTCATCTGCCAAGGGGGGAAGTGAACGTAGTTTTACGCCTATCCGCTCCCGATGTCGAGAGGGATGGCTATCATCGATCTCATGGAAGCAGCTTTCTTCGATCTGGACAAGACCGTGATCGCCAGGTCCAGCGGCCTGGCATTCGGAAAAGACCTATATCGGGAGGGGTTGATCTCAAAGCGTGTGCTCCTTCGGGGAGTAGCCGCGCAGTTCGTCTATCTATTAGTCGGAGCTGACGAAAAGAAGATGGAGCAAATGCGCGAGAAGGTGCTGGCGCTCACTAAAGGGTGGGAGAAGGCGAAGGTAGAAAGCATCGTTGCCGACGTCATGGGCGACGTCATTACGCCCATCATTTACCGGGAAGCTCTCGAGCTGATCGAAGAACACAAGGCGGCCGGTCGGAAGGTCATTCTCGTCTCATCGTCTCCCGAAGAGATCGTCGGCCCCCTTGCGGATCTTCTCGAAGTCGACGGCTTCATAGCGAGCCGGGCCAGACTGGATGAAGAGGGCCGTTATACGGGGGAGCTCGAGTTCTACTGTTACGGGCCTCACAAGGTGACCGCGATCCAAGAGCTGGCGGAAACCGATGGCATCGATCTTGCGGCCTCCTATGCATATTCAGACTCCATCACAGACGTGCCTCTTTTGGAGGCCGTCGGCAATCCGGTAGCCGCAAATCCGGATCGAGATCTGAGGAAGATCGCGATCGAAAGGGACTGGTCGATCGTCCACTTCACGAAGCCGGTGACCATAAGGAAGCGGCTCGCGGAATTGGCCCCGTCTCCAAAGCAGACCGCTGTCGGAAGCGGTCTTGCGCTAACCGTTTTCGCAGGGCTGGCCGGATACGTCTGGCTGCGCCGACGTGCCGCCAGAAACGGCCATCGCACGAGACTCGAAAGAGCTAAGGACTTCGTGGTTACTGGGGCGGAGTCACTCCAAAGGGTCCCCAAGAGATACCCGCGCCACGGATAAAAGGGACAAACCGGGTCGGCACCCCCGAAAATCACCCTTATGGGGGAGTAACTTCCGGGCCTATCCAGCCGCTATAACTACTAACCATTCCTAAACGGAGGATTCGCAATGCGTAGATGGCGCCAGTACCTCAGTTCCGCAGGAGCAACGATCGCAGTTTTCCTTATGACCAGTCTCGCTTTCGCCGGCCCGGGGGAACTGCCCGAACAGGCCAACGAGAAGGCCGAGGAAGCGGTTTCTCAAGAGAAGACGGAAACTGAGGAGCCCAAACTCGAGGAGGCAGAGGTAGAAGAGGAAGATGGTGCCGAATCGCTTCAGGAAGGTGACGATGTCGTCAACCATGGCCACTGTGTTTCCTACTGGGCACGTCAGTCGAAGGGACTTACCGGAAGAGCAAAAGGAGAATTCATCTCATCTATAGCCAAGAACCCGGAAGCCATTTCCAAGAAAGTCGCTGAAGGCGGAGAGCCCGATGGAACCTGCGACTTCGGCGACGATCTCGCAGCGGCTCAAGACTCTGTCAGCGCCTCTTCCAACGGAAAGGGCAACGGCAAGGGCAAGGGCCGTCCGGGACGCTAACCCCGCTCGGGAGTCGCAGGTCCCTGCTTCGGCAGGTCCCTGGGGTCGGCCAGATCGATCGAGAGATTGGTAGCCCGCCCGGATGCGAGAAGCTTTCCATCTGCATCGAACAGCTCTGCGGCAGCGAACGTGACTCGTCTGGTCTTGTTGACCACCCATCCTTCGGCCCGTATCAGTCCAGGAGCAGTCGGCCGATAGAATTCAGTTCTTAGGTCTGCGGTTAAAAAGACTTCGTTCGAGTTCAGAAGGGTCCAGGTAGCGCCACCCATCGCGGTATCGAGGATTGCCGTCACCATTCCGCCGTGGATGATCCAGCCGTCGCCGGCAGGAAACCCGTGATCCTCCGTGGTGTCCCATTCCATGACCGTCCATCCCGGTTCCAACTCCGTGCGTCGCCATCCGAGAAAGTTCCATACTCCCGGCATGTCGGGGGGCGGGGCGGACCACTGTTGCATCTCCTCGTAGCGTTCGCCTGGGAGGAATTGCTTCAAAGGACGACGATCAGAACTCGGCATGAGGACGGAATGTAGCACGGCACTAACCTTGAGCTCTCCCGCTATCCTGATCATCGAGGAGGCGATTGGGGGCTGGTGCCCCTCCTAGTCTTCAAAACTAGTGAGGCCTCGAAAGGGGCCTGGCGGGTTCGATTCCCGTCCGCCTCCGCTGACACTTTGGCCCGTGAGCTCCGAGTTTGGCGGATAGCGTTCGTAAGTGGACTCATTGACCCATTGGACCTTGGTCGTAGTTGTCCCGGGCCACGGCGCGAGGATCGGAGATTCCGAGCCTTTCGTCTGTCCTCGGATCAGTGCCCGCCGAGGCGATCAACGGAAGGCCGTCGTAAAGGTTACGCGGACTGGCTGGACCAGGCTCAATTTCCAGCGCGCGCGGGGAAGGGTTAGAGTCGCGGTTAGAACGGATTCTCACGATGATCCCCAAAGCGGGCTGCCAAGGGATGGTCTGCGTCTAAGCCGGTCAGTCCCCCTTAGTATTCTGAGCCGGAGGTAGTTCATGTACAGGTGGCTCGTGTTTGTTCATGTGGTCGGCGTGTTTGGATTCTTGCTCACCCATGGCGCGTCCGTGCTGGTGACTTTCACAATCCGACGGGAACGAAATCCCGAACGACTTGGCGCCCTGCTCGATCTTTCGGCCCGGTCGATAACCGCTTTTTATGTATCGATACTGGTCTTGCTCGCGGGTGGTATAGCCGCTGGGTTTGTCGGCAGATGGTGGGGCCAAGCCTGGATATGGACTGCCCTCATCCTTCTGGTGGCAACTATGGGCGCTATGTATGCAACCGCAATGCCTTATTTTCGAAGGCTCCGGGCTACTTTATCGAGCACCAAGCCCGCGGCCGCCACCGAGCTCGACGGACTTCAGAGTTCGCGTGTTCCTGAACTGCTCACGGTCATTGGATTCGGCAGTCTCCTGGTCATACTCTGGCTCATGATGTTCAAACCGTTCTGAGGCGGAAGCAAGAGGCTCTTCGTTTGGCTTACGAAAAGATCGTCGTTGGAACTGACGGCTCTGAAACCGCTAAGGTGGCCGAGCGGGTGGCTTCCCATCTTGCCTCTGCGATGGGAGCTGAATTGATCGTTGCGACGGCCCGCTCAAAGGACAGCTCCCATCGGTCCGAGAAAGCTATCAGCTCGGAGGAGATTGTCGGAGTCCAGACACGACTCGAGCACGGAGAACCTGCGGAGGTTCTCGTCCGGGTCGCCGAACAAGAGCTGGCCGGCTTATTGGTGATCGGAAACAAGGGGATGGGAGGAGGTGGGCTGTCCCTGCTGGGCAACGTCCCCAACAAGGTCTCTCATCATGCTCCGTGTGATCTCTTGATAGTCAACACCTCCAGGGTTGGCCGCGCGTCCGGATACGACAAGGTTCTAGTGGCGACTGATGGATCACCCACCGCTGATATCGCGGTCCGTAGGGCTCACGCGATATCGAACAGCCTTGGTGCCTCATTGTCTTTGATGAGCGTGGGTCCGGACGCGAAGAAAGTACTAACCGGCGCAATCGAGGAGCACAAGCTTTTCGATGTTGAGGTGATCGAAGACCAAGGAGATCCGGCATCGAAGCTATGTGAGGCGGCAGAGGCTAGGGGCTTCGATCTAATAGTCGTAGGCAACAAAGGTATGAGTGGGTCCAAACGTTTCCTGTTGGGTTCGGTTCCCAACAAGGTGTCCCACTATGCGCTCTGCGATGTCCTCATTGCCCGAACCATCTCGCGAAGCATCTCCGACCTAAGACCTGGCGAGGGGGGTGTCGTGCTGGCCAACGGCGAGCGAGTCGCAGCCTACAAGGAGGATGACGGATCACTGGTCGCGGTCTCTGCCAAGTGCACGCACATGGGATGCACGGTTGCGTGGAATGGCGATGAGAAGACCTGGGACTGCCCTTGTCACGGCTCCCGCTACGACCTTCAGGGGAAGGTCATCCGGGGCCCGGCGTCTCGCGACCTAGCCCCGTTGAACCTAGGGATACCGCAGTGACGGCCCATCCCTTGGGGTAGTCCTTTAGGGTTTCGAACTCGATCCCGATGAACGGTTCGGTTCCTTCTACCCAGGCATCCCACATTCCCAGGCTTGACAGCACGGGAGGTAAGCTCTAAACTACAGAGTACTCTATAAAGGGAGAAAATATGGAGAGGCAAGAGGCTCTCGAGCAGGTCGAGTACATGAAGCGCCTGATCGAAGACACGTCCTTCCGCGTGAGCGTGGGGTACCCGATCTTCCTGATGTGGGGGGTCATCTGGGTCATCGGCTACATCGGCGGGGTCGTCGCTCCTGAGGCAGTGAAACCGTGGGTATGGCCGGTTCTCTTGGTCGCAGCGTTCGTCGGCCACGCGATCGACGCGCGTAGCCACAGGTACCGCGTCAACCCGCCCACGGCCCTCACCCGACGGATGTTCCGCATCAACGTGCTTCTAGCAGCGGCGACGTTCCTTCTGCCCGCAGTCTTGGGACTCGAGGGGGCGGTCATGGGCGCCACGTCGGCAGACCAGACGCAACTGGCGTTCTCCATCGGCTTCGGCCCCTTCTACATCCCGTTCATGGTCGGCCTTATCTACGTGGTCAACGGCATTTTTCTTGGCGCGGAGTTCGTGAGGATCGGGACGTGGTTGATGGTGTCATCTGTGACCGCAACGATCGTTGGTGTGACCGCTGGGGCCTCGGCGGCGTTCGTCTGGATGGCGGTCACCGGTGGTGGCAGCCTGCTGTTGACGGGCATCTTGCTCAGGAACAGCTGGCTGTCCGAGCGATCCGCGGTAGCGACGGGAACAGCATGATCAGGGACCTCAACGAGGTCTTCCACGGCAGAGCCCGTCTGGGGATCATGACGCTGCTCTCGAGCCTCGGGCAGGCGGACTTCTCCACGTTGAAGGAGCGGCTGGAGCTGACGGACGGCAACCTCGGCGCCCAAATACGGGTGCTGGAGGAGGCGGGGTACGTAAAGGTGGAGAAGTCATTCGTCGGCCGGAAGCCACGGACGACGATGACGCCAACCGCGGCGGGCCGCAAAGCGTTCCGTGCTTACCTCGACCGCTTGGAAGAGGTCATCGAGGCCGCGCGGCAAGGCTGAACCTTTCGCGCGGGTGGCGTCCGCCCATCCGACTGCGGACCATAGCCAGTGCTACCTGACGTTGGTGCGGGTGAAGCCGCCCTCATGCACCGGCATGCGCGTTACCGCTGAGACAGCGTCGTCCCACTTCGCTATCTCGGCCGCGAGTGTTTCGGACATTGCGCCGAAATACTGGTCACTCATCATGGACTCGAGATAATCGAAAGCTGTCGTGAAGTGCTTTGCGTTGACCTGCAAATGAAACTCCATCGACGCCGAGTCCGGGTGGACCTGCACCACCGACATCTTAGTAGCCTCCTCGTCGAGGAAGCAGTGAAAAGCGATCATGCGCGGTTCGTTCGTCTCGACGAAGTCGACCAGCTCGGCGATACGCTTGCGAGCCTCTTCAGCCTTCCCGGCCTTGATCTTGTACGTGCCTACATAAATGAATGGCGCTCCCATCCGACCTCCCCTTTCATCCCATATGCCTTCGGCCGACTCGGGCGCAGCCGACCTTTCGGATGACATACTGAACCGCGCCGCTAACAATTCGCTAACGGCGAGCGACTCGAGATTCCCGGGGGGGTCATGCAGTTCCGGATCCTGGGGTTTATGGAGGTTCTCGACGGAGTTCGGCGCGTCGAACTCCCGACCGGGAGGGGCCGCTCGCTCCTCGCACTCCTCACGCTGCACGCGGGCCAGCCGGTCGCGGCAGAGCGTCTCATCGATGAACTCTGGGGAGAGGATCCCCCGGCCACTGCGGCGACGGTCGTTCACGGTCTGGTGTCGCGGCTGCGCAAGGTGCTCGAGCCCGACCGCACCACTTCGAAACGACCACAGGTCTTGCAGACGGAGGGAACGGCGTACCGATTGGCGATTGATCCGGACACCGTCGATGCCAACAGATTCAAAAGGCTGATCGATGAGGCCCGCGGAGTCTCACCCGAGGTGCGCTCGGCAAAGCTTTCGGAGGCTCTCGCGCTGTGGCGGGGGCCTCCTCTCGCAGATTTCATTTACGAACCCTTCGCTCAGCGGGCCATCGCCACCCTCGAGGAATCCAGGATCGAGGCGATCGAGGATCGGCTCGAAGCCGAGCTGGCACTGGGGCGAGACGCCGAGCTCATAACCGAGCTTCGCGAGGCCACCGCCGCACATCCGTTCCGGGAGAGGCTCCGAGGCTTTCTCATGGTCGCGCTCTATCGTGCGGGCCGGCAGACAGAAGCCCTCGACGTGTATCGAGAAACGCGCGAACTCCTCCTCGAGGAGATGGCTCTCGAGCCCGGTCCGACGCTCCGAGAACTCGAGGCAGCCATCCTCCGGCAGGATCCGACGCTCGCGTTGCCGCGGCAACCTGAACATGACGCGCGCTCGCAAGAGGAGAGTGGGTCGTGGCTTCCGCTCGAACGCAGAACCGTCACCGTCGCCGCCGTAGACGTTGCGCCTTTGACGGAGCGGGGCCTCGACACAGAAGCGGTTGCTCGTATTGGGGAGCGGGCAGTGCGCGTGGCAATCGAAGTTCTCGAGCGGCATGGCGCGCGCGTCGAGCGGTCTTTGGGCGATGAGCTGATCGCATTTTTCGGCTTCCCGGTCGCTCGCGAAGACGACGCTTTGTCTGCGGTCCGCGCTGTGCTCGACGTCCGCACGGCCGTGCATTCGCTGGACGGCGAGCCGTCTTCGATGAGTGGTGTGAAGCACAGGTCGCGTGCTGGTATCGAGACAGGTGACATCATCGTTGCCGGACCGGGTGCGTCGTTGCGAGATGTGGGAACTGCCCCAGCGGTGTCTTCCGCCCGGCGGTTGGAGCACACCTCAACCGAGGGTGAGATCCTCGTCGGTCCCGTTGCACAGAGGCTTCTGCGCGGAGCAGTGATCCTGAAGCCGGTCGACCGAGCGGACGGAGCGGTGGCGACGACCTGGCAGGTACTCGAAGTCGTTGCTCGCGCGTCCGCCATCCCGCGTGTCTTGGAGGCACCGATGATCGGTCGCCAAAACGAACTAACTCAGCTGCGGGCTACTTTTCGTAAGACACTCCGTTCTGGTTCGCCTGTTCGCATCACGGTCGTCGGGGACGCCGGTATCGGGAAGTCTCGATTAGCCAAGGAGGTTCTTGCTTCGATCGGCGACGATGCGCACGGGATCATCCTGCGTTGCCCTCCATCAGGTGAGGGTATGGGCTTCTTTCCGGTCCGCCAGGCTGTCGTCGAGGCTGCAGGCGTGCACGGCTGGCGGCGGCTTCACGAGCTGCTGGAGAGCGCCGATAACGGGAAGAGCATCGTGGACGAGATCGCTGGGGCGATCGCGCTGCGCTCACCGGCAGCGACCGTAAACGAGATGGGGCCGCCGCTGCGTCGTCTGTTCGAGGTCCTCGCTCGAGACCATCCGCTGATTGTTACGGTGGAGGATCTTCATTGGGCCGACTCCACCTTCCTCCAGCTAGTTGACAGGCTCGTGCGCGAGGTAAGCGGGCGCGTTCTCTTGTTGTGCCTCACGCGTGCTGACCTATTCGAAAGCAAAACCGGACCGAGTACCGGTGACGTCGTAAAACTCGAGCCCCTCGGCTCCTCCGAGCTGGCCGAGTTGGTAATTGACCGAGGAGGCCCAGTCAATCAGAGATCTCTCCAACGGATCGTCAACCTAGCTCAGGGAAACCCGCTCTTCGCGGAGCAATTGCTTGCTGCAGTCGAGGATGGCGACGTCGACGCCATTCCGGCGTCGCTCGCGGGGTTGCTCGCGATGAGACTCGATCGTCTCGGCCCCGGAGAACGCGACCTGCTGAGGTGCGCTTCGATCGCTGGCCTCGATTTCGATGTCGAGGTCTTGCGTGCGCTTCTTCCGGGCGATGCAAGCCCGTATGTCGTGCGTCACCTCGAGACACTCGAGCGCAAACTTTTGATCGAGCGGGCCGATCCAGGCCGCTTCAGATTCGCCCACGCGCTCATCCAGATGGCTGCCTATCAGAGCATGACGCGTGAAGACCGCGCGCGGCTACATGAAGCTTTGGCCGATCTCCTCGACCAGCCGGCGTCGGACCCAAGCGCCGCCCTCGCCGGCACCGCCAGGTCTCACCTGCGCCAGGCGATCGAGCATCGCCGGGCGAGCGGAACGCTTGACTGACCACCCGCAGACAAAGTTTTTGGACGACCCCTGGCTCATAGGTCTGCCGTTAGCGAGTCTTTAGTCGGGCGCCTCAAGATCTCGTCACACAGACGAATCGAGGTGCGAAAGTCGAGAAGGAGGAGAATCGAAATGGCAGTGAGAGTTGAGGTTTCAGAGGAGATCCAACGCCAAGCTGAAGTTGTCTTCAAGTTCTTCGCAGAGGACCATGTTCGCAACCACCCGCGGTGGGACCCTCATGTCGAACTCTGGCTCGACTCAGAAGGTCCAATCGGGCTGGGAACGATTATCCGGAGGCGCAATAGTAGGTCTGGAACCCCCGTTGAGGGAACGATGGAAGTAGTGGAGTACGAACCCGGCCGGGCCATGGGAATGTTGACTCACGACGGTCCCTTAGAGATCCGCGGGCGAGCCACTTTTGAACCGAACGGGCCCGAAATAACACGACTCACTTTGACAGCCGAGATTCCCGCGATGGACGACGCGATGCAGGGTCCCATGGCCGAGGCGGTACAGGGGAGCCTTCGGACCATCAAGGAGCTCATTGAGTCAGAGACCTAGCTGCATTACAACGTTAGGAGTTGATGGACATGACAAGCAAGACAGTCATGGTGGGAAATCGAACGAGGAGCGTGTCGCCTGGTCACAGTCCGTCGACCCTGGCAGGCGGGAACAATTGATGGAATTGCTCGCAACGCCCAGTGCTAAATCTGATAGCTCAACCATGAGTTGGCCCAGTCCAGATCGCCATCGCAGATGTTGAGCGGTTCGTCGATTCGCCCCGTACATGTATAGGCCGAGAGACGGTACAAAGTGCGCGCCGTTTCGAGCTGGACCGGGATTGCGCGATTGTCGAACGTAGCGGAGAGTAGCGTTCCGCCAGACTGAGTCGGCGTAGAAGTCACCGGGCCACCCTCCACACGGCCGACAAATCCCCAAGGGTGTCCTGAATAAGAATCGCAGAAGGCGTTGGCGTATGCGGTAGTCCTCGGTATCAGGAAGTGGTACAGCCGACAGTCTCGCCCGAATCGGGCCCAAGAAACGTACATCGCGTTGTCGTCCCAGTCCCGCGCCGAGCCCGCGATTGTCATTGAAGTGGAGTAACCTCCAGGGCTCTCCTCATTGACGTAAGCCACTGGCCCCCAGTCGACGCGCAAGATGTCGAACTCCTTCTGGCTTAGCGCCGCGTTTGGAGGAGCGTTCTGCCCGTGGGCATCATCGGCTTGGTCCATATAGAAGACCGGCGGGCCGGCTGTCTCGAAGCTCGGCGAGTCGGCGTCGGGCGCATAACCCCCTGCCGACTGAACTTCCTTTGCACTTGACGATCTCTGCCTTTCACGTGAAGCTCCTGAGGTGGGGCGGTTTGCGCCCGATGCGACGGGGCTTTCTTCCCTCGTTTGGACTGCCTCAGTTGTCGCCTCTCCGCCGCTGCCGGTTTCCGCGGTGGGGCTCGTAGCCTGTTCCTCGACTACGTAGGGCGCCCCGCGTTCCCCAATGCGTGAATAAGCCAACAGGGCGAGAATGACCGCCAGAATCGCTGCCAGCCCTATTTGCACCGTTCGTGTCATCAGCGTGTCCTTTTGGTGAGATGTAGGCGTCTTAATCTCATCGCCGCAAGAGGGTCAAGTCCGTCGGTCGCGTCCAAATTTCAGAGAGTTCATGTCGTCGTGCGTCCGAACCTCTTCTTCAGCTCGAAGCCTCCCGCGGCCATCGTCACGAGCAGCAGGGCTATTAGGGCGGCGATGGGAAGGAAGTCGTTTTCTTTTACTGCTTTTGCACCAACGGGCATTGCCTCGTCCACCGCCCGTGGTTCGACCCCTTGGCTTGGGTCATCTGGATTACCCACCCCCGATTGGTTACCAGCATCGGTTGACGCCGACGACGGGGGGATTGTCGCGGGCGGGGAAGCCGGGCGTGTGCGCGGGCCTGGTTTAGATCTGGCAGGTTGCTCGTTCGATCGGCCCGGCGAGGCAGAACTGCCAGAGGATGCGTCCGGACGGTTAGCGGCAGAGTTCTTCCATACGTAGGCTGCTCCCTGCTGGGGGTTCTCACCCACATTGGAGAACGATGCGCCTACCACGGCAGTGTCGCCAGAGATCCCTACGGAGATTCCGAAGAGTCCGCTGTCTGCTGCGGTCAGGTGTGCCTTCTCGCTCCAGGTCCCGCCGGTCCGTTCGAAGACATACGCCGAGCCTTTTCCTTGTGCTCCCACCACGACGGTGTCGCCGGACACCGCCACGGATCTCCCGAAATAATCTCCTTGGGCTCCGTCCGAAGCAATGAGTATTTTCTGCTCGGTCCAGTCGCCGCCGGTCCGGGTGAAGACGTAGGCCGAGCCTTGGCCGTTGTCCGAAGGGTCTCCAACAACGACGGTATCGCCTGCCACCGAGACCCAGAAGCCGAACTCGTCCCCGGGTTCGCCGTCCGAGGCGGTCAGTTTTTTCTGCTGGGTCCAGGTTCCCCCGGTCCGGGTGAATACGTAGGCCGAGCCGCGGTCGCCGTTGTCCGAAACGGCCCCGACAACAGCGGTATCGCCATCGAGCCCGACCCTGAAACCGAATCCGTTGCCGACGACGCCGTCCGAAGGGGTTAGCTTCACTTGCTCAGTCCAGGTTCCGCCGGCCCGGGCGAACACGTAGGCGGAGCCCTGAGGGGGGACACCAAACTCCTCTCCCAAGGATTTGGCGCCTACGATAACGTCGTCGCCAGACACAGCCACCGAGAACCCGAACTGGTCTAAAGGAACCCCGTCCGAGGCGGTCAACTTGGCCTGCTCGGTCCACTTTCCGGCGTTCTTTGTGAACACGTAGGCAGAGCCCTGATCTTCGTTGATGCCGACGTCGTCCCACAAGGCGGACACCACGATGGTGTCGCCCGAGATCGCCACGGACCAGCCGAATCTGTCTCTGGCCGCCGCGTCGGAGGCCGTAAGCTTGGCTTGTTCGATCCAGGTATCGCCGACTCGGGTGAACACGTAGGCCGCGCCGGCTCCCACGTGGACGTGCGGGTGGGGCGCCCCGACCACGGCGGTGTCACCGGACACGGCTACATGGTTTCCAAAGTGGCCCAAGGCGGTTCCATCCGAGGCGGTCAGTTTGACCAGCTCTTCTGAAGCCGCCGCATTAGGTATGTAGAAGATTAGGCCGGCCGTTAGGCAAAGGCCGACTGCAAAGAGTCCATACCGCCATGCGCGGGTATTCATTCCTTTTCCTTTCCGTTCCAAAGTCGAGACGATTCCCCGCTCGAGGATGTCGATGGTGATGTCATCCGGCAAGGAGGCAAAAAGGCGCCATCCGTTAACAAGATGAGATATTTTCTGGGTACGATTTAGCGTTGAGGAGAAAAGGACGGGAGTGTGTCCCGGGGGCGCGAGGTGAGCTGCTTCTCTCCAGAGCCATCCACTGCTCTGACGAAGATGCTCCAGATGAAATCAGCGGCATTCCTGCGGGTCAGGGCAAGCGTCTTACCGTCCGGCGACCACGAAGGATCCATGTATCCCCAACAAGCTCCCGGGTCAGTTGTCCATGTGGTGGTTGGTCCCCGGATCCCAGTCTCCCTTCCGCCACTCGATTCGCACCGCTCGTGTAATCGTGTGGGTCCTTGGTGTTTGGGTCCGTTAAACGCGGTACGTCTCGTTTGACCTGGCGATGTCCATGACGTCGATTTGACTGGCGCAATCTAAACTCCCGTCGTTAGTCCTGTGCATACATGTCATGGCCGACAGATTGTGCAAGGTACGCCCGGCAGTTTGGAGCGAGGGGGGGATTGCTCGATTGTCGAACGTCGCCGAGAGCACTGTTCCACCGTCTGCGGTTGGCGTACTAGTCACTGGGCTACCCTGAACAATCCGGGACTGTGGCGAGTCGTCTGAGTCCAGGCAAACAGCGTTGGAAAACGCGGTAATTCCTGGAGCGAGGATGTGGTACAGGTCGCAGGACCGAAAATGGCCGAAAGAAATGTACCAGGCATCAGCGCGGGCGGCGCCAGCGATTGTGATCGAAGTGGAATAACCGCCGGGGCTTTCCTCGCTCACGTAGGGAACGGGTCCCCAGTCGACTCGCAAGATGTCGAACTCCGTCTGGCTTAGCGCCGCGTTTGGCGGGGAGTCCGGCCCATAGGCATCATCGGCTTGGTCCGTATAGAACACGGGTGGGCCTGCTGTCTCAAAGCCCGGCGGGTCCCCGCTGGCCGGATGACTCCCTGCCGACTGGACCCCCTTCGCGCTCGATGATCCCCGCGTTGCGCGTGGTCCGCCCGAAGATCCAGCGGGGCCACCGGACACGACAGAACCCTCACTCTTAGTTTGGTCACCCTTGGATTCATCAATGTTCTCATCCTCATTCGCGGTTTCGCCGGGGTCGGTTGCGGTGCTGACCTCCTGAACCCTGAGGGTCGTAACAACGACCCCGGCTCCGATGATCGCCGCCAACGCCAACGCGAACGCAGCAACCTGCATCGCAGATACGAGTCGAAAGTAATTAAGGATTCTTTGGATGAATGTCTGAGGTCGACCTGAGCGCACCTTAATTGACTGCCACAGATCAGGAGGCTGGAGGTTGTCGAGTTCCTTCATCCGTTGTTCGAGATCAGTCATCGCTTGCCTCCAATAGCTCTCGCATTCGAATCCGCCCGCGGTGAAGGTGGACACGTACCGCGGCGGACGTCGAGCCAATCATGTCTGCCACTTCCGCGGCCGAATAGCCTGCATAGTGGTGCAGGACCAACGAGCTCCGCTGCTTCGGCGGTAGCTTGGAGAGCGCCGCCAACAGAGTCCCGCCATCAGATGTCTCCATTTCGTAGCTGTGCGCGCCCTCATCCGGGAGGCTTCGCCGTCGTCTACCCAGGTCACCAGCGGCAATACGAAACGCTGCTCGCCAGACCCACTTCTTTGGATCACGAATCGCACTTCCTCTCCGGATCGCTTGGGCGAAGGCCTCTGCCACGGCATCGCTGGCTACCTCTCGATCACCCGCGAACGCAAGGACCGCGCGCCACAGGCGATCCCCATCGCTTCTATAGAGCTCCTCGATGCCGGTGGATTTGGCTTTGAGGGCTCGCGGGGCGGTTTCCACAAGGGCATCCTCCATCAGCCGGACAGGGGAGGAAACGGGGCCTTCCGTTAACAAGGAGGTAGCTTTTTCTTGATTCACAATTGCGTCGCCTACTGATCGGGGTCGTAACTGGATGGAGCTAGAACAATGGGCGGGGGGGAATCACCTCGCCTCATGAGCTCCGCCTCCGAGAACAAGCCTTTAGCAATCGACTGAGTCCGTTGGATCAGCGATGAAGAGAAAAGGAGGGGAGTGTGTCCCGGGGGCCCGAGGTGAGCTGCTTCTCTCCAGAACCATCCACTGCTCTGACGAAGATGCTCCAGATGAAAGCATCGGTAGTCCTGCGGGTGAGGGCAAGTGTCTTACCATCCGGCGACCACGAAGGATCCATGAAGCCAGCTGGTGCAACCTTCACGATGCCGGTGCCATCTGCGTTTGAAATGAAAATTCCCTCAGTCTCCACGTGATAAGCGATTCTCTTTCCGTCCGGGCTCCATTTGGGGGCAGTTGCCTTGGCAATTGGAAGCGCGGTCCGCCCTGATCCATCAGCGTTCATGACCCACAACGGCAGGGCACAATTTGGCAACCGATAAGGAGACTCGAATGAGGTGTGGGGGTTTACGTCGTACCAGTAGGCGGTGCCATATTGACACGGCTCGGTAGGCGTCCCGTCGGTAAAGACGATTCGGCCATCCGGCCCCCAGTCGGGCCAGATCCCGTTTCCGAGTCGCCGTGGAGTGCGCCCGTCAGCGTCCACAACGCCGATTCCGCATTCGGCGGGGCCGCATCCATAAGCTCTCGGGGTCTCGGTGTATTGCCAACAACTTCCTGGGTAAGCCGTCCAGTGTGGTGATTCGCATTTCCAATTGAAGGCCAGCCTCAGTCCATCGGGAGACCATGCGGGAAAGGCGCCCTCGACCTTTAGGTCTCGCCAGGAAGACCCGTCGGCGTTCATCACCTGTAGGTTTGCCGGCCGGTAACTAGTTCCAAAGGCGATTCGCTTTCCGTCCCGCGACCAGCTCGGAGCGACTCCCTTCAGCAGGTGCCGATCATCTGAACCATCAGCGCGGATGCGGTGAATCTCTGGTTTGGAAGTATCGCACTGGGCAGTGTCGCAGTCGCGGTTGAAAGCGATGAAATCCAGAGGGTCGGCGGTAAGAGTTCCTGATCCGGCGGACGACCTGCCGGCCCCCGAACCTCCGCGGACTTTCGAAGACCCTGGCCTTCCGAGGGACTTTTTCGCGGCGGGCTGGCCTGCGCTGGATTCAAGAGGGCCTCCACTCGCACTTTGGACGCCGTCGCTTCCGCTCTCGTCCCGGCTCGGTTCTTGCGTGGTGTCCGCAGTCTGCTTCTGGACTGCTGCGGAGTCCTGGATCACACGGATGCCCGAATAACCCAACAGGGCCAATCCGGTGGCCAGAATTGCCAGAAGCTGCAATCGCCTCATCCTTGTCATTACGGTGACCTTTCCGACCCAGGGAGTTCCATGGTGATGTCAGCCGGAAAGGAGGCAAAAAGGCGCCATCCGTTAACAAGATGAATTTTTTTCTGGTATCGATTAGCGATGAAGAGAAAAGGAAGGGAGGCTGGTGGTCCGCACTGGCATTCGAATCCCGCCTAGGATCACCATGAAACCCGCCATACCCGCCAGAGGCAGGCGGGATCGCTCAGGGGATCCCCATGCACCAGCACAAAGTCGGCTGGTCCGCCTTCTCGTATGACTCCAGCTTCGGGTTCACCGAGAAGTTCTCCGCCCCGCCAGGTCGCCGCCCCCAGCGCCTCCCACGGCTCGAGCCCGGCCTTCACGAGCAGCTCCACCTCCCAAGCGAGCTGGTTGGCGCGCGTGGAGCCGCCGCCAAAGTCACTCCCGGCAGCTATGCGGACCCCTGCCCGATGGGCGAGCCGGACACTTTCGGCTGCGACTTCTGCCCTGGCAGCGACGCGTTCCTCTGCGCCCTCGAAGGCGGCCGCCGTTCTAGCGAACGTCTGGATCGATGCAAAGACTGACAGAGTGGAGACGAGGGCAATGTCGCGCTCTGCCATCGCTCGAGCAACATCCGCGTCGAGGCTGCTGCCATGCTCGATGCTGTCGACCCCAGCCTCGACACACTCTCGCACGATCTCGAGCTGCGTCGCATGCGCGGTCACCTTTGCTCCGCGGGCATGAGCAAACTCGACCACACCACGCATCTCCGCCGCGTTCCATGGAGGCTTCGGCTCGTTGTTCTCCGCCCACAGCTTCACCAGGTCCGCCCCGTGATCCAGCTGCCGCGCCGCCGCCGCGATTAGCTCATCGCCGTCGCTCGCGATCTCAGCGTTTTCCTCGAGCATCAGACCCGGCCCGATCCAGGTGCCGGCCGTGCGGATGTGAGGACGGTGAGGGAGCTGGCGCCACGAGTCCCTGACACCGATCGGAAGCGCCCGTCGGCCGGCTCCGTCCACGTCGCGCATTGGGCCACCGACGTCGCGCGCCCACCGGATCCCCGCGTTGTGCATCAGGTCGCCGTTGTGCTCGGCAACCTCCAGGAGCCTTTCTGCTGGATCGCTAATTCTTTCAATCCAGTGCGCTCCGCCAGGGAGCGTGACGTGACTGTGTGCATCGACGAGACCGGGGACGATGGTCGTCCCCGAAGCATCGATCACCTCCAGCTCACTCGGCCGTCCCGGATCCCCTTCATCCTCGGCGGGGCGAATCCACGAGATTCGGGCCTGCTCTACCAAGACGCTGACGCCGACCTGCAGGTTCGAGGACTTTCCATCAGCGAACGCAGCGCGTCGGTAAAGGGTTCGTTCCATGGTGGGCTCAGTCTAAGTTGGTCTTGGCTTTGACGAGCAACGAGCGAAGAGCGGCATCTGTTCTGGTAAGGTGGGCGCGAGTAGCCACGACAAGTCGTCAGGGGGTGTTTTTGTGAGCCCGATCCGACGAGGGGCACTGGTCCTCTGTTCGGCAGTAGTCTTCATCGGCGCCGCGGCCTGTGGCGACCCAGAACCTGAGCCGATCCCGACCCCCGAGGCAGAACCCTCGCCCTCACCGGAGCCCTCGCCAACGCCTGAGCCTCGAACCCACGTGGTGACACAAGGGGAAACCCTATCCGGCATTGCTCGTCATTTCGGAACCACTGTCGAAGCCTTGGTCGCGGCGAACAACATCGAGAACCCAGATGTCATCCATCCCGGGCAGGAACTGATCATCCCGGAGACGCAACCGTAGCTCGCAACTCGCCACTGCTGGGTGAATTAGAGAGGTTCTACCGGGCCCCGGTTGGCGCCGTGAACTCCAGAGGTGGGCCCACAATGGGCCGCTTCTCTTTGCCGAGCTTCTCCAGCAGGGATACAACCTCACGTGGCCCTGGCATAACGGTGATCTCATCTTTGATCCGTTCGCTGTTCCGTCGGAACAGATCGTCACCGAGAATCGACTGGGCCGCGCTGAAAACTGATTCGGCGGACAACTCCCCCGGGAGGATGTAGAGGCCCGCCCCCACCGAGCGCACCCTGAGCGCCTGGCGGGGTTGGTCGGCGCCTTGAGGCAACAGCAGCATCGGCACGCCGTGGTGGAAGGCCGCCATCACTGATCCCCATCCTCCATGGGTTACCAGAAGATCGCATTCATCCAATGCAGCATCTAGGGCGACCCAGCGCTCGGCCCGGATCTCGACCGGCAACTCGACGCCATCAGGTACGGTGGCGACCACCTCCCACCCTCCTTTCGTCAACCCCCGGGCGGTCTCTAGGAGGACGTCATGAGCTCCATGGAAGACCGTGCCCATGGTCAGCAGCACCCTCGGACGCTCCTTGTTTCCATCCCATGGCGCCTCTCCACCGATCGGATACATGTCGGGACGCATCGTGTGTGCCGTTCGCCATTTGAGTCGGGAACTCAGCGGGGCGAAACTCGGGGGGACCATGTCGAACAGAAGGTAGGTCGCTATCTCGTCATTCAACGGGAACGCCTTGGGTGGGATGCCCGCGACCTCACGGAGTTCGTTCGAGACCTGAACCCTCCGAGCTTCGGCGGCTGTTTCCGCTTCAGCCGATGGGTGAAGTCCTCCGATTCCGTCCATCGGCACGTGATACATGGGCGTGGCGAAAGGTATATCGGAAGCCATAGCTGCCAACAGTCCAGTAGGGTCCACCGGGTCGAGCACAACAACGTCGGGGCGCCAACTCGAGAACGAGTCCATCAGATCTGGGATCCCTTGGCGCGGAGCGATCGATGAGAAGAAGCGGCCCACAGCCTGTGTCCGCCCCGATCCCGTGGGAGGCAGATCATCGATCACCTCTCCTGGCCGGGATTGGTGCCAATCGGGCCCGATCGTGACCGCCGAAAAGCCCGCCTCTTCGATGGTGGGCGCGAAAGAAGCCGTCGAGGCAACCTTTAGTTCGTGACCGAGGTCACTGCACGCACGTACGAGCGGGACCATCGGATAGAAGTGACCGTGCCCCGGTATGGTGACGAAGAGGATCCTCATCTTCGTCAATGCTATTCGAGAGACCAACTCGGATGAGGGGCCTCCTCCTGTTTCGACCCCCAAGGTCAACCCTGTGTGTAACCAGTTGCTCAATCCATTTCATCGCGATTCATTGAGAACGACGGACCGGGCTTGCGAGATACACTCGGAACGTGGGGCAGGTGGCGGTGGTTACGGGAGCGGGACGCGGGATCGGGCGCGCGATTGCGATAGCTCTTGCGGAGATCGAGGCGAGCATCGCTCTCACTGCGCGATCCCGCAGCGAACTCGAAGAAACCGCATCCCTGGTGGACAAATCCGGAGGCAAGGCGCTCGTCTTGCCCGGCGACGTCAGCATCGCCGACCAAGTGCGTGAAGTGGTGGATGCGGCCGAGCGCGAACTGAGCCCCATCGATCTGCTGGTTAATAACGCCGGCGTGTCCGGCGATCCGTCCACCTCTTTCTGGGAAGAGGATCCCGAACAGTGGTGGCACCGCATGGAGGTCAACTTGCGAGGGCCGATGCTCTTCTCCCACGCCGTTCTACCGGGCATGGTCGCCCGCAATGCCGGAAGAATCGTGAACATAACGAGTGGCGCCGGTAACCGGCCGATCCCCGGGAACCCCTCATACGGCGTCTCCAAGACTGCCCTCACCCGTCTCGGCGAATGCCTGGCGCTCACACTCGCAGGGACGGGTGTGTCCGTTTTCAATCTAAGTCCGGGATTGGTGCGAACTGCCATGACGGACGGTAATCCGATCTTTGCCAACGTTCCAGCCGATCAGTGGACGCCTCCCGAGCGAGCCGGGGAGATCGTCGTTGCTCTCGCGTCGGGTCAGTACGACGTACTCAGCGGACGCTTCATCCATGCGAGCGATGATCTCGACTCATTGCTCGCACGGGCCGACGACATCGTAGAGAAACGTGCCCGAATATTGCACATGCGAGGAACTGACGAATCGGACCGGGTGGGCAACTGATACGAGCCCCCTGGGTAGTGACGAGATGAGCGCGCAAAGCGAGAGGCTCCCCGTACTGGATATGCAACTACACGCTTTGCCGATCGATGCTCAAGGCCCCCCGCCGGTGGCCATCGGCGCTCCCTACACCTTGTTTCCCGCCTGGGATCCAGCCGAGCCCTACCCTGCGACCTTCATGTCGATGGCAAAGAAGCCGCCTTTTCCCGATCCGGTGTGGTCGCCAACGACAGATCAAGAGCTGATGGAGCAGACGCTCGAGGTGTTGGAGCGACGAAACATCATCGGCGTAGTGAGCGGGCCAGCTGAGTATGTGAGCAAGTGGAGGGCGGCGGCTGCTCCCGACCGGCTCATCCCGGGGCTCGCGTTCCAGCTCGATGATGACTCGCCTACTCCCGAGGAATTGCGCGAGTTGCATACGCAGGGTGAGCTAGCCGTCTTCGGCGAGGTCATTACTCAATATCAAGGGATCACGCCAGACGACGAGCGTTTGGCCCCGTACTGGGCCCTGGCCGAGGAGCTGGACATCCCGGTCGGGATTCATGTCGGGACTGGACCGCCAGGCGCTCCCTACCTTGGTTCCACCGGGTACCGCGCCCGACTACACAGCCCATTTGTGATGGAGGAAGTGCTTGTAAGACACCCGACGCTACGGGTCTATCTGATGCACGCCGGCTATCCGATGCTCGACGATCTCCTCGCGGTTCTTTATGCGCATCCGCAGGTCCATGTGGACGTAGGAGTGATCGTCTTCCTGCTGCCTCGCCCCGCTTTCTACCGCTATCTGCAGGCCGTCGTGGAGGCAGGCTTCGCCAACCGTGTGATGTTCGGATCCGACCAGATGATCTGGCCCGGCGTGATCGAGCGGGCAATCCGCGTCATCGAAGAAGCTCCGTTCCTCGATGCCCAGCAGAAGCGTGACATCTTGTACAACAATGCCGCTCGATTCCTTCGACTTAGCCCACAGGAGATCGCGAAACACCACGAGATGTGAGTATTTGATAGACGTCAAAGCGTCCCGTGCGAACGCAGATGTGGAACTCCTCAGCCCTGACCCTTCCATAGGCCCGATGCGCGATCCTCTAGCTCCCATGCGTGGTCGAGTACGTGCCACGCAGCTTGACGGATTGCATAACGCGCCGTCCAACGTACCCCTCCCCGGGGGCCGCGGTCGGGAAGTTCTCCCGCCTCTCGCATTTGCACCGCCTCGACGAGTGCGTCATGCATCACCTTCAGCATCTGCGACTCGTCGTGCTCCTCTGCCTTGAGCCTTCCGCCTAATGAGTTCAGGATTCCGTATTCCCCTTCGAGCACGTGTTTCGTCATGCGAGCGATGTCGCGGCCCCCTCCCCTCGGCCCGGTTGCCAGCTTTCGGCCCTCCGCCCGCTTCACCGCTACGTCGAAGGCCTTCCAGCATGCCCGGATGATCCTCAGCTGCTTTCGCAACTCAGCCGGCGACATCGGCTTCGAGTCGGCGGACGGCACCCTACCGGGGGTGCCGAAGTCGGTGCTGGAGTTCCCCTTGAGCTTCTCCACTACATCGAGCATCGACGCTTGTTTCGGGGAGCGGAAAGCGATCTTGGTTCCGGCAAGCACCTTGGCATAGCGCGGGCCCGCTTCGATCAGCGCTTCCAGCGCCTCATGTTGCCCACGGCCCGACCGGCACCACCCCGGCCATTGCAGAGCGCCCGCGAAGACGCGGCTGCCTCCGACCTCGAGATACACATCGTTGGTTCCCAACGTCAGTGATCTTACAGACGGTCGTCAGCCTGAACCCCAATCAAGCGTCCAACTCTCTTGATCATTGGTGAGCCTCGAGCAGCGAGCGCAGCCGCTGAACGGTTTGTGGGAACTCCTCCAAAGCTTGGATGGCGGAGGAATGAGGCGGAGGGAAGTCACCCGGTCGAGGATGCAGGCGTCGCGGACCGCGCTGGTATACGGCACCGCGTCGGACTTGCAGATTGGCCTCGTAGACCAGCGCGCAGATGGGGTCGGGGCGAGATCCGTAGGAGCGATAGAAGGAAGGCGGCAGCGGATGGCCGGTCCACTCGCGATGGCTCACTGCGATTGCGATGACATCGCGAGCTGGATCGCTGATCGTCACGTAGTAGCCGAGGCTCAACCACGAGGCGACGCGCCAGCGCTGCCGGTCGCGCTTGACGAGCATTCCCGGCAGGTTGCCGCCGCCGGAGACAACGGTGATAGCCCTCGGGCGTTGGTCGAGGTAATGCTGTAAGGGCTTGAGGAGCGAGGCGAACTCGTCGACCGCTGGCGCAAGATCGGGGCGCAGCCGCGTGACGCCTTTGAGGCTTTTGATGAAGTAAGGGAGGAAGTCGAGCCACGCGCGTGTGGTGGTCTGGGGGAAGCGCACGCCCGACGTGTCCACGTCATGGAGTTTTCGCAGCACCGACCCGACTTCGGACCACAGCGCGGAGCGCGAGCTCTTGGGCACCGTAAGGAACACCTCTTCGAGAGGCTCACCTCCTGCGTCCGACAGGAGCGTAGCTGGGCGATCGTCCGAGATTGAGGCCAGGATCTGCGGGACCGGGAGACCTGCCCCCTGCAGCGTGCGCAAGACCGCTGTCTCTTTGCCTTGTTGCGCGGCCGGCGTACGGGACGTGGTCGCGTACTCCCGGAGGATCAAGCTGCTGCCGTCGTCGAGGTGCAGCCTGGTATGTGTGCCGTCCTCGTCGCGGGGCCCGCGTGCGTTGAGGCCTGCCGTTCCGATCCCGAGCGTCTCAGCGGATTCGATGTGAGCGATGATGCGGGCCTCACGGAGGAGTGCTTCGGTGATTTCTCGGCGACGGCCCCTCACTTCTAACTCCTCATATTCAAGCGCGGTCAGGCATTTGCCACCGACCACTTCGCGCCAGACCAGAGCATCGACAACGACATGAGGTGGGGGAGTTCGTCCTTCGGGTCGACCGAGACCACGATGGCATCGAGAGTTCCCCGGAGCTCGTCGACAAGCTCTTTCCCGTACCGTTTCCACCACTCCTTCTCGATGGCGACGAGCGTCGGCAGATAGGCGTCACGGAGCTTCTTGCTGTTGGCTGTCAGCTTCACGGTCTGCGCATCGCGCGACAACGTCGCGAACCGGTGATGAACCATCGTCCCGAGCCAGCGGGTGTCGGGGAGCTCCGAGACGGCTATCCCCTTGTCGGGTACGAATCGGAGGACGTTCGCGGCGAACTGCAGCGGACCGGCGCGGCCGTCGTACTCCATCGCCACCTCGACCAACGCCTGGGAAAGGAGCGATGTGAGCGACTGGCGCGTCGTGGTGGTAACTGCCGCTCGAGGCACGGGCTTCCAATCCTGGCCGGGGCCACCGTTGATGCGTGGGTCGGAAGGGCCGTACTGCGTCGGGAAATCGGGATGCAGTAGGTCGAACTGTGACACCAGAAGCTCCAGCGGGCGACGTAACGAGTTCATGCGCGCAGCTCCGAACCGCCTGCGCCACCGCCGCTCCGCGTCCACTTGCAGCCCTGGCCACAACTCTGAGGCGGCGCGCCCAAGGGGCGTCAGGCGTATCCGCTTGGATTCAATCGCGATGTGCCCGGCTCGCTCCAGAGGCTTGAGCACCGGTGGCAGCGCCCGCTTCGAGAGTCGGGCCAGCCGCGGGAGGTCGCGCTGGTCGACCCCGTCTTCGTTCAAGTGCTGGAGAACGTTCGCCCAGACTGCTAGCGGTGGCACCCCGTCGGCCCGGGCGGCGTCCAGATCTCGGCTAAACGTGTCGAGGGTCTTGGACAGCAGGACTGATAATGGAGGCTCGTCCATACGCGGATCTTACTGTCGAGATATCAGATCGAAATGAGGTTCGCTAGTTCCCCAATCACTGGAAGGCGAATATCGGGGGAAGCAGGGTGACGACCGTCGCTGTCCAAAGGGCAAAGATGAGGAGGTAGGAAGTCTGCCATCGCTCGAGGTGGTGAAAGCCGACCTGGCCCCGGAGGAAGCGAATCGAGAGCCAGGCTGCCCCGGCCAGATTCACAAGGAGAACGAGGTTGAGGCCCAGCGCGGCCACGCGGTTAGGGGTGAACCCGAGATCGCCGATCCTGGCCACCATCGCGCCGAGCACCATGACGTCGAGCACGAGTGCGCTAGCGACGGCGATCAGTTGGATGCGGTCCATCAGCCGGGCGGGTCTGGAGGGATCCCGTGCCGATATCGCGTAAAGCACAAGCCCCAGCACGACCACCATCAGGGCGTCAAAGACGCTGAGCAGTTCCCGATCGAACGCTCCCGCGGCCCCGGACACCGCATAGGTAACCGCCGAGACGGTGAGCATCACTGCAAACAAGGGAGTGAAGAGCATCGTGAGTACCGGCGCCATGTTTTCCACCACATGTTGCTTGGACTCAACGAGCCACGCCGCCACGATCACGGCACCCGTGGCCCCCGACGGAAGCACCCACTCGATGACCCTCTCGCCAAGGTTCGGGTCGATGGGCTCGAGGATCAGCGCGGTTAGCGCCATCAGCACTCCGCCACCGAGCGCGATAAGCACGTAGTAGATGACCCACTCGCCCGTGAACCGAACAAAGTCCATGCGGCGTTCGTGGGAACGGATCGTGCCGGACATGTACGGGTATGCCACCGCGAACCACAGAACGACCGGAAGATGGAGCGCGACGAGGATCTCAGTGTGGGAGGCCACACGGTACGGGTAGAGGTTGATTACGAGCGCAAGAAACAGGAAGGGCGCTGCAGTAAGCGCCCACCCGCGCATGTCGAGCCGCCGACGGCGGGCGAAATACCCCGCGAGGAACGGCAACACGAACAGACCGAGGTTCCGGAACAGCCACATCGACTCCTCTTCGGGAAACCCGGCGGCGAGGCGAGCTCCCTGCATCACAACACCCGCCGCCAAGGCGAATCCGAACGCCTCGAACCATCCGCTGGACGTGCGCGGTTGCTCAGTCTCGCCGCTGAGGACAAGCTGCTTCCACAGCCTGCCACTGTGCTCTCGAGCAAACTCCCGGGACAGGGCGTCGAGATCGCCCATGCGTTTCACGGCAACGAGGAACGCTTCGTCCGGTGAAAGGCCGGCCTCCGTCAGGTCGGTGATTCGGTCCCGAAGATGAACTTCTAGTTCATCGACGTCGCGACCGTCGACGGCCGGAGCTTTCGCGACATATGCGCGCCATTCGGCGATCTGTGACTCAACGCTATCCATCGTCATGCTTCACCGAGCGCCATCAACAGCCCGCTGGGGCCCCTCATAACGTCACTCAATGCCTGCGTGACGGTCCTCCACTGTCGTTGCTGCTCCTCTAGCGCAGCTCGCCCCTCCTTTGTAATCGCGTAGTACCTGCGACGGCGCCCTTCGGGTGGGACGCGCCATTCCGTTGTCACGTATCCAAGCCGACGAAGGCGATGGAGCAGCGGATAGAGCATTCCGTCGGTCCACTCGAGTTCGCCACCGGAAAGCTCACGCACTCGCTTCAAGATTGCATAGCCGTAGCTCTCCTCCTCGGCCAGGATCGCGAGCACCAGCGGCGTTGCCGATGCCGCTACCAGATCCTTGTCGATGTGCACGGCTACCTCCTGACACCTTGGAGCATTATACATAGAACACCAAGGTATGTACTCCTGTCAGTGACGGAGCTTCGGGTTCACTAAACTCAGATCATGCCGCTGTACATGGATCGTCATGATGTTCCTGACGCCACCGCACAGGACGTCGCGGCTGCCCACATGCAGGACGTGGAAATTCAGGACAAGTACGGCGTTAAATACATTACATACTGGTTCGATCCCGACGCCGACACGGCATTCTGTCTCGTTGATGCCCCTAGCAAAGAGGCTGCAGAGACGGTGCACCGCGAAGCCCACGGGCTTGTAGCAAGCCGTATCATCGAAGTCGATCCTCGCAGGGTCACAAACTTCTTAGGAAAGATCGAAGAACCCGAGCCGGGTGAGTCGATAGCCAACAGCGGACTGCGCGCAATTCTTTTCACGGACATGGAGGGTTCTACAAACCTTACTCAGCAGCTAGGTGACGAGAAAGCGATGGAGATCCTGCGTCTGCATGACTCAGTCGTTCGGAAGGAGTTGCAGGCTGCTGGGACATGAAGTGAAGCACACTGGAGACGGAATAATGGCTGCCTTTCATTCGGTAGTCGGAGCAGCTCGATGCTCGGTCGAGATCCAACGGCGACTGGAACGCGAATCCTCCGATCTGCCCTACCCCGCTCGAGTGCGCCTCGGAATGACTGCCGGCGAGCCGGTAACTGAGAACGAAGATCTATTTGGTTCAGCCGTTCAGCTGGCTTCCCGTATATGCGGGGCATCGGAACCCGGTGGAATTCTGGCTTCGAATGTAGTTCGCGAGCTCTCCTTGGGAAAGGGTCTCAATTGGAAAGATATTGGCCCGGTAGAGCTCAAAGGGTTCGACGAACCGATAAATCTCTACGAATTGCTCTGGCGTCAAAGCAACTGACTCGAGAGCACATGGAATGGCAACGACGCTGCTGCTTAAGCTAACCTCTCGCCCGTGCGACAAGGCGACATCGATCCCGAATTCCTCTCACTGGGCCTGGAGAAACTTGCCGATGCGGGCCTCTCGCGGGCTAAGAACCTTGGAGCAACTCATGCCGAGTTCCGAGTCGAACGCCGAAAGTCTCAAGTCATTGCGGCAAGAGATCGCAACCTCGAAAGAATGCAAAACGTCGATCAAGTTGGGTTTGGGTTACGGGTCATATTCGACGGTGGTTGGGGGTTTGCTTCGGACATCGATCTATCACCCGAGTCAGCGCGCATCGCAGCAGAAAACGCTGTAGCAGTCGCCAAACAGTTCAGGACCCTCAACTCCGAGCCTGTCGAACTAGTTCCGGAGCCCGTTTATGACGACATTCACATCTCCTCATACGACACCAATCCGTTTGAGGTCGATGACTCAACCAAGATCGACCATCTTCTTTCACTGAATGAAAAGGTACTGTCCAGCAGCAAAATCGACTTCGTAGACAGTGCCATCCTCCAAGTGCAGGAGAACAAGTTCTTCGCCACTCTGGACGGGTCGCGAATAACCCAGCAGAGAATAAGAGTGAACTCGGACTTCACCGCAACGAAAGTCGACAAATCCTCCGGCGCCTTTGAGACGATGAGTTCGACCTCTCCCCCTTTGGGCAAAGGTTGGGAGGGCATCACAAACGGCCACGATTACTTTTTGGACGCCGAGCGAATTCCTGAGCTTCTGGAGGAAAAAATCAAAGCGAAGTCAGTGGAGCCCGGCCGATACGACCTGGTGATCCACCCATCGAATTTGTGGCTCACGATTCATGAGTCCATCGGTCACTCGACCGAGCTAGATCGCGCTCTGGGGTACGAGGCTACGCTTGCAGGAACTTCATTCGCCACAATCGACAAGTTGGGCAAGCTCCAAATCGGCTCGGAGGTTATGCACGTAACGGGCGACCGAGTCGTGGAACATGGACTTTCAACGGTCGGTTACGACGACGAGGGAGTTAAAGCTCAGCAGTGGGACATCATCAGAGATGGAGTCTTGGTCGGCTATCAGTTGAACAGGCAGATGGCCTCCAAGATCGGACAGGAACGATCAAACGGATGCGCATACGCCGACAGTCCTTCGAACGTCCCAATCCAGCGAATGCCTAACGTCACCCTGCAGCCCAGCCCGAAAGCAACGTCTCTCGAAGATCTGATCGGAGGTGTTGAGCGCGGCATCTACATAGTCGGAAACAAGAGCTGGTCGATAGACCAGCAACGTTACAACTTCCAATTTTCGGGCCAGCAATTCTGGGAGATCAAAGGCGGAAAGTTAGTAAGCCAACTGAACGATGTGGCTTATCAGGGAAACACGATCGAATTCTGGAACTCGATGGAAGCAGTGGGCGGCAAGGACACCTTCATCCTCTTCGGAACATTCCAGTGTGGTAAAGGACTTCCCGGTCAAGTTGCCCCTGCAAGCCACGGCTGCCCCGCAGGATTGTTCCGGTCGGTGAACGTCCTCAACTCTGCCCAGGAGGGCTAATCGGTGAACATTCAGGAGAAGATCGAAGAGATCCTGAAGCTTTCGAAGGCCGACGAAGTGGTCGTGCTGGCCAGCGAGTCATCGAGCGCAAACCTTCGGTGGGCAAACAACACGTCGACCACGAACGGACTGCAGAAAGGAACCAGGCTCTCGATAGTCTCGATCATCGATGGAGCAGTTGGATCGATAAATGCCACCTACTTCCCCAGTGACTCATTAGAAAAGCTGGTCCGCGACTCCGAGGCTGCCTGCGAGGGCACACCGAAAGCTCCCGACTACTTGCCGCTGCCGGAAGGTAGAAGCTCTGGGAGTTGGGAAGAAGCCTCGGAGTCCATTGATCTAGATCGCTTCGAAGGTCTCGTCACAGATCTGGCAGCGACGTTCAAGAAAGCGCGCTCCGACGAACTCCTCTTTTTCGGGTATGCATCGGAATCCTCGATTACGGATTGGGTCGCAACTTCCAAAGGGTTCCGCGGGCGCCACTCGACCTTGGATGCCGGCCTTTCGATGACTCTCAAGACTCCTGATTTCAAAGTTTCGCAGGCGCATACGAAACAGCTTGGATCGATGGACGAAGCCAAAGTCGAAGACATGCACGAGCGTTTGATGAAGAGATTCGAATGGTCCGCGAACCAGCTTGCTGTCGGACCCGGTCACTATCCGGTGATATTGGAACCACAGGCTGTCGGAGATATCCTGTATTACCTCTACTCCCAGCTTGGTCTCCGAGGCGCGGAGGAAGGACGCACCGCCTTTAGCAAGTCTGGAGGCGGTTCGAAGATCGGCGAGAAGATGTTCCCCGAGTTCATCAACCTGGTCTCCGACCCGGCCGCACCTGGTTTGGAGACGCCTCCTTTTGCCGCATCTGCATCTCCAGGCGCTCGCTCCTCGGTGTTCGACAGCGGATATCCAGTTGCAAGGACAGAATGGGTGAAGTCTGGAACCCTTGAAAACTTAATCGCCTCGCGCTTTTGGGCCGAGAAGTTCGGGCGAAAGTCTGCGCCCGAGATTGGCAACCTCGTCCTGGAGGGTGACGAAAGCAAGTCGCTCGAAGATCTGATCTCTTCAACCGACAGGGCCTTGCTCGTTACGCGTTTCTGGTACACGAGAATGCTCGACCCTCAAACATTGCTGCTCACCGGACTCACTCGTGACGGCGTGTTCTCGATCGAAGATGGAAAGGTAAGGGGCGCGGTCAACAACTTCCGTTACAACATGTCTCCGTTGAAAGTTCTCGCCCAGACCGACGAATTGGGCGCCACCGCAAGAGCCTTCGGACGCAGCCGAGTCCCTCACCTTCGCGTGAACGACTTCCACATGAGCTCGGTTAGCGAGGCCAGCTGACTCCGGGTTGAGAGTCCCCTCTTCGGGGGAGCCCGAGCACCGGCATGCTCGCCCCACGTAGCTATCCTCCCCGTTTCGGTTTCTGAGTCTAGAAAGCCAGCGAGTAGGAGCTGGTCATAAGGTCTCGCGAAGTACTTGAGATTGAGCCACGATTGGCGCACCGAGTCCCATTTCGCTAGCTTCGTTAAGGGAGTGATCCAACAACTCGCGCGCACGATCTAAATCGGCCGGCGATCCCCTTTGCAAAAGAGTACGAGCCAGCCTCATGCGATTGATAACGTGAAACGGCCGCATCCGCCACCGTAAAAGGAGATCCGCCGCCGATTCGTAATGGTGAATTGCTGCATCGAACCGGCCCAGCAATTCTGCGCACTTCCCAAGTACATCATCCACGGTGTCGGCGACATACACGAGTGCGGTGCCGGCGACAGGAACGATGCGGCCGGCAAATGGCTGAGCCCGCTCGTAGACCTCCGAGGCGGCTTCCTTATCGCCGAGAACCTCAGCCATCTCCGACGCCGCTGCGATTGCCATCAGCGTCCCCCAGTGATCGCCAAGTGAACGGATAGCCTCGAGGGCACCTTCTGCCCAAGTTGTTCGCGCTTCTTCGAGCCGGTTTAGGTTCCAAAGCGTGAAGGATCTGACGGAAGCCCACCAAGGAACCGAAGCCATGAAACCCAGACTTATGTCAATCGAAACTTGGTCAATCCGCTCTACTTGTCCGCGCGCCATCTCAAGCTGGATTCGCTGCCCTGCGGTGGCCATGGTGGCCGTTACGCGTCCCTGCAGCCGGGCTAATTCCATCAATGGCGTCAGGATCTCGTCGGCCTCTTCGAAGCGTCCTTCTCGAAGTGCAATGCCAACGCGGAAGAACCGGCTGAGGTACTGCTGATAAAAAGGTTGCCGATACTCCTCAGAGAGCCTGAAGAACTCGTCGAAGTCGCGGTCCGCCGCCTCGAGGTCGGCGCTCTCGACAAGTTCTACGATTTTGAAAGTGCGCGCCCGCATCTCCAGATAGTTGTCACCCACCTCACGAGCTAAAGTCACCGCCTCCGATGTGATCAGGTCTCGTTCGTTCAGTCGCGCTGGTCCAGAGATGGCATGGCGACGTGCGACCAGGGCATAGGCCAAGGTGCGAGGATCGGCTCCCTTGCGGGCTAGCTCAACTGCACGCAAACTATGGGCCTCGAGCTCGGCCGGATCGCCGCTGAAAAGGTCCATGGCAAGCCGCCCCTCGAGAAGGGGCACTAGAGGATGTTCCTCGGAAAGTCCCGCAATCCCTTCACGCAATAACGCGACTAGTTCTTCTTGAACTACACCGATGTCAATCCAGAGGCCGCCATAGGCCAGGGCAGCTCGTGCGAGCCGTTCGGGCCACACTTCGCGCCTGGCAATTTCAGCTGCACTAAGAGCGTACTGGCGCCCGGCGGACAAATTTGCCGTGAACAGATGGCCCTCGGCGCAGGCAATCAGTGTCTCGCACAAGATAAGACTGTCAGGCTGCGGCAGGGATTCAAGCAACTGAAGAGCGCGCTCGAAATGCGCGATCGCCTCTTCATAAGCAAACTGGTCAATGGCTCGACTGCCGGCTCTCACCGCGTAGTCGATGGCTTTATCCTCGGCTCCACCTATCGAGGCCTCGAAAAAATGATGCGCCAACTCGGACAAGTAAGGACCAGGATCCGACGCGAACAGATCCTCCAACGCCTCCCCCACGCGCCGGTGGAGACGAACTCGCCGGTTCGTCGAAAGCTCCTCGTAAAGGGTCTCTCTCACAAGAGCGTGAGAAAAGGAGTAGAGGCCCATAACGTTCGAGACCTCCTCGATTACCCCGCCCGCCCGAACCGCCTCATCAAGTAAATCCGCGAGAGCGTCCTCATTGATACCGCTAACTCGTGCGAGCACGGCTAGATCGAAGTCGCGTCCAATCACCGACCCAACCGATAACACTTCCCCGCATCCTTCACTGAGCCGATTCAGCCTGCGGCCGATGACCTCGCGAACGCTTTCGGGAAGGCCAACCTCTTCGATAGGGCGCGTCGATGACCAACGCCCATCTTGTTCGAGAATCGCGCCCGCCTCTACAAGATGGCGCATGATTTCTCGGACGAAGAACGGATTCCCTTCGGTCTCACGATGGAGAGCAGATGCCAAGTCTCTGCCGGACTTGTCCAACGTCTGGCCGGCGCGTCGTTCCATGTAGTCGAGAACTCCGTCCTCGGTAAGGCCGCGCAGGACCACCCTCTCGACCACTTCCTCGCGTCTTAAGTCTGCCAGAGTCTCTGCAAACGGATGCCTGCGATCGAGCTCGACGTCGCGATAGGTTCCCAACAGGAAGGGGCCCTCTGGGGCGCGGGCGAGGTGACGCAGGAGCATCAAGGTCGGTTTATCCGCCCAATGGAGATCGTCGAGGACAAGGACGAGAGGCGAGGCATCCTGGGGCGAAGCCAAGGTTTCCCGAATCGTTTCGAACAGCCGGTAGCGATCTGCTTCAGCATCGCCTTGGAGGCCCTCCCGTGTTGGCGCAAGCCCCGGCACCAGCCTGGACAATTCATCCCCACCGTCCCGAAGCACTTCCGGTACATGCCTGATCAGATGTTCCAAAGCCTCGGCGAATGGCTGGAAAGGCACCATGAGGTCTTCTCCGCACCTGCCATACAGCACAGTCGCCCCCTTGCTATGTGCTTCGCGCGCGAAGTCGTATGCCAGGCTGGTTTTGCCGATGCCCGGCTCCCCCGCTATGAGTACAAGTGATCGGTTACCTTCGCGCGCCCGCATGAATGCCTTACGAAGTGTTCCTCGCTCCTTTTCTCGACCAACCAGAAGGGTCTGATCGGTCACGATGGGGACAGGTAGAGGAACCCCCTGAGAAAAAGGTTCCCAGCTGACGGCACATGCCGGGACTGGATCGTCAATGCCCTTTAGAGCCAATGAGCCGACAGATTTGAAAGTGAAACTGCCACGCGACCCGACCAGCGCGCGCACAACGTCCGAGACCAAAATCTCTCCCGGCTCGGCATCGTCACACAACCGCTTGGCGATCACGACGGGGATGCCGAAGTAGTCGCCGTCCTCAACTGTCGCTTCGCCAGCGTTCATCCCGACCCGAAGCGCGAGCCCGTGTCCCCCACCACGGCCGAGTGCATCCACCCTCTGTTGCATCTCGATCGCGCAGGCAATACCCCGCGCAGGACTGACAAAGGCCGCCATTATGCTGTCGCCTATACTCTTGACCTCTTCGCCCCCGTGCGTTGCAAGGGCTGCGCGAAGCATTGCGAAATGCTCGCGTCGCAGAGCGTCCGCACGATCCTCTCCGATCCGACGGAACAGCTCCGTCGAACCAACCAGATCCGTGAACAGAATGGTAACGACGCTGTTCAAACCATGCCCCTAGTCTCGGCAGGGTATGAGTCTAGGCTGGTCTCAACCGATCAGATGTGCGCGAGGATGGACACGTGGTTGGTGTATCGGATTGAGGTCTAGCGATCTCGTGTATTCACTAGCCGTGGAGCTTGTTGAGCCTGATCACTGGGTGGCCTACATCCTGGATCTGCCTGGCTGCTTTTCATCGGGGAAGACCGAGGAAGTGGCGATTGGGAAATCCCGGGAGCGTATTCGGCAGTACTTCGAGTGGCTGGCCGCACATGGAGATGACGTAGTCGTGCCCGATCTCATCGAAACTAGAGTAGATGAACGCTACGCTCCGCCGGACCGTCAATTGAGAGAAACCTCTATCGGAGACATCTATATTGTCAACGCGTTCTTTCGACACGACTCACGCCCGGTGACCAAGGAAGATCTTCAGGAGTCCACGAAGGTCCTTTCCTACCAGCGGGAAGACCTATTGGCGCTCCTCGCCTCTCAGGTCACTCCGGAAGTCGAAAAGCTTCTTCTCCACGTAGGGTCGGCTGAATGGTGGTACTGGGATCGAATGGGTTTGGCCTTTCCCAGAGAGGATCTACCAGATGAATGGAGCACCCGGCTGTCGGTCACCAGAGCATTCACACTCGACCACTTGCCTTCGTTGCTCGAACTTTCCGACACTAAAGAGAAGATGGGTGAGACGTGGTCGGCTCGGAAACTCCTTCGAAGAGTTATTTGGCATGAGAGGGATCACATGAGCGAAATCGCTAACCAACCTTAAGTATTCAAAAGACCCTCTTGGGTCTCCTTAGGAGGAACCCAGCAGATGACAGCATCCAGATGACCCGTGCCTCTCAAGTCTCTTCGAATCTGGCCTCTATGTTGATCTACTGAGACGATCCTGCCTTCAGCGACGGCCACCCACTTCCCCGCGTGCTTCTCCATCTTGGCCTGTAGTTCCACCGGTTGTGCCAACCGTGCGGCGTTTCCGGTAGCCCTTCCTTCGTTCAAGCCAATCAGTTCCTTTGCTGCCTTCCGCACCTTAGCGCTTGGGTCCTTGTCCGCGAAAAGGCGGAGCTCGGACACTTCGATTCGGTCCGGCCAAAATCCGAGAGTCCACAGCGCCTGTGCCCTGACATCGGCGTTCGGGTCCGCCAGACCCTTGCGGGCAATTGCCCGAACGTCTATGTCGCAAGCTTCTGGCTTACAGTGCTCGCAAGTCAGGCTGTGTAGAGCAGCCCGACGCACCCGCGAATAGGGATCATCGAGCGTCTTCATCAATAAGCTCGTCGTCTCATCCGTTAGTACCAGGTCATCCAGAAGTTGGGCGCAACGTCGCCTCACGCGCCAATCGGAGTGAAGAAGCCCCTCAGCCGTAGCCATCCTTCGCTGATCAGTCGGCAGTTGTTTGAGGAGTGAAAACGCGTTTTCGGCATGTTCGACCTCGCCGAGCAGGTTCACCCAGGCTCGCATCTCGGAGGTCAGCGATGTAATGCCTTCATCAGGCTTGATAGCGGCGCGAGCGGTCGTGTACCGCTCTCCAGTTTCGGCCATGCGCTGGCGCACGAAACGTTTGAGATCTTTGTCCTGTGGCATGAGAACCTCCAGCCGCCATCCTGCGTTCCCCAGCAACGCTATCGGCGAATCCTCATGTCACTCAGGACCCGGAGGTGTTCCCTCCTTCACCACTCCGCACGGCTGGGGCGTTTGGCGCAGTGGCTCGGCGGCAGGCCGCGCCATGAATAGTATAAACAGCTCGCGGGGTCGAGGTCCGCGATGTTGCGCTCTGCCGTCTGGCTTCTCATGTCAGGATCTCGACTACATCGCCATCCTGACCCAAATGGTCCCGGCCGACTTGCTGCCCGGAAAACCTTGCTGATGGACCCCAGATTTTGGCCGAACTGAATTCCGCCGCAAGTTCCTTGTGAAGCTCTTCCGCCAAGTCATGGACGGTCGATCCTTCTCGTAGCGCGATCGGATCGGGAGCTATCTCCCCCCGATGACGAGTGAACACGCGCACAAGCCCCAGCATCGCCCACACGGTGTCCTGAAACATCTTCAAGCTGTCATCGTCCAAAATTGAGACACCGATAACGGGGAGATTCGAGACTGCCTTTGCCGCGGAGAAATCGAATCCCTCTTCATGTTCGTCGAGCTTGGTAATCGCCAAGACCGACGGCTTTGTGATCCCTGCCGCTTCGACCTCGTTTTGAATCTCAGTGAAATCAGTAATGGGCTCTGCAGCGTCGTGGCAGAACACGATTGCGTCGGCTTCGCGCAGCACACTGAGCAGAGCCCGGCCATTCCCTCGGCCCTCGTTCGCGCCGGCCAGGAGGCCTGGAATCTCGACGAACTGAACCTGGACACCACCTATTCGGACGACGGCGGCCATCGGCCTAAGAGTCGTGAACGCATACTCGCCAACGGCTATCTGAATCCCAGAAAGCGCGTGAAGAATGGACGACTTGCCGGCGTTGGGTTTACCCACCAGCGCGACTTGAGCCGCCCCTTGGCGAACAACTGCAATCGAGTTGCGGTGAACTGCCTTGGAGCGTACGGACGACCGCTCGATTTCTTCATTAACCCACTTGCGAATATCGGCGTAAGGACCGCTTCGATAACCTGGCAGTTCTTTAAGGATCAGACGGAGTTCGTTGGCTCGATCCTTGCCGACCTTTCCAACAAGGCGGCGTTTGATGATTTGCATCTGAGTACGGTGTGGCATTGGCACGGTAGACCT
>JAHWKU010000019.1 GCA_019347715.1 Actinomycetota bacterium
CGACGAGGAGCTCGGGGGGGCCGACGTGCATGCACGTGTCTCGGGTGTCGTCGATCACTACGCGCTGGACGATACGCATGCTCTGAAGATCGCGCGCGACATCGTCTCCAACTTGAACCGTCGCAAGGAACTGCCCCCCGATTTGAAAGAACCAGAACCTCCGAAATACGACCCACGAGAGATCTATTCGCTGGTCCCCCCCGATCTCAAGACTCCATACGACGTTCGTGAGGTCATCGCGCGGATCGTCGACGGCAGCCGCTTCCATGAGTTCAAAGCCCTCTACGGAGACACGCTCGTTTGTGGCTTCGCCCGGATAAACGGGTTCTTGACGGGGATCATCGCCAACAACGGAATCTTGTTCAGTGAGTCGGCGTTGAAGGGCGCGCACTTCATCGAGCTATGCGATCAGCGTCGGATCCCACTGGTCTTCCTGCAGAACATCACCGGCTTCATGGTGGGCCGTGAATATGAAGCCGGGGGCATTGCCAAGGACGGGGCCAAGCTCGTAACCGCGGTGTCGTGCGCTTCGGTCCCCAAGTTCACGGTGATCGTCGGCGGTTCGTTCGGAGCGGGCAACTACGGGATGGCAGGACGGGCCTATTCCCCGCGTCTTCTATGGATGTGGCCGAACGCGCGTATCAGTGTGATGGGGGGCGAGCAGGCGGCGAGCGTCCTCGCAACGGTGAAGGGTGACTTCCCGAGCAAACAGGAAGAGGACGAATTCAAACGGCCGATCGTCGACCGCTACGAACGCGAGGGCCATCCCTACTACTCGACGGCCCGCCTCTGGGACGACGGCATCATCGACCCTCTGGAGACCCGCGACGTTCTGGCTCTCGCGATCTCCGCCTCATACAACGCGCCGATCCCACCCCCGCGCTACGGCGTCTTCCGCATGTAGCGCCCTGAAGGGCGGCACTCCCGTTCTTTCCGCGAACTCAGCCATATATGGCGTGTTTCGTGGAAAGTTGGAAGAACTACGACGCGGTTCGGCTTTGAAGCGCAGCGCGGATGGAGTCGGCAACTTCCCGTCGGTGCTTCGTGACCTTCTCCCACGTGTATCGCAAAACTAGCCACCCCTCGATCAGCAAAAGGTTCTGCCTCTCCAGGTCTCGCTCGCGATCCCTCCGTGAGAGATGGAATTGATGACCATCGCCCTCGATCGCGATCTTCCGGTCGGGATAAGCGAAGTCGATGACCAGCCGCCGCTCTCCCAACATAACTTCGAATTGGGGCACCGCAGGGGGCAGTCGGTACTCTGCAAAGATGGTGCCCAAGCGTTGCTCGAGCTTGGTCATGATCGTTTCTGGCAAGTCGATCCGCTTTGCCAGAACGTTCCTAAAGGTACTCACACCACGGACTCCCCGTCGTCCTTCCCTCATCAGCACATCCACCATTTCGGCGATCTTTACTTTTCTGCCGATGAGCGCTTCGTCCATCAACTTTTCAACTAATGAGGCCGGGGTAACTGCCCCGATGGTTAGAAGAGTCCGCGCAACCGAGGTGGTTGGAATGCCGCGCACCATGCGCCGGTCGACCGGATCGATCCGTCCGCAATGAAGGGCGATGCCCTCTGGTGGTCTGGCCTTTCGTGGAGTCGTGATCTCGATCACCTCGGAGCGGATCGGAAGACCAAGGAGGCGGGCGGCGCACCTCTGCGAGGCCACGGCGTCCTCGCCGGCCCAATGGGTGGCCGCCCGGACTCGCTCTTCCCATCCCAGAGGCGATCCTCCGAAGCGGTAGACCCTTGGGTAGAGCTCCACCAGACGTCCCGTCTCCAGCATCCTGCTAATCGTGCGATCGGCCACACCGGCCTCGGCGAGCTGCCTCCGGGAAAGGGAACCCCCCTGGGCCTCCGCGGCTCGGGCCACTTGTTCGATCCAGCTCGTGCTCATGCTTCTATATAAGCGCGACCCAGTGACAATTCTCGCAGCGGGGGAAGGGCCGGGGCTCTTCGGCACCGACTTTTCCGCGAGATCGGCCATATATGGCGTGATTCTCGGAAAGTTCGGAGGAAATCGCGCGCTTGAAGCGCACCGGTGCGATAGCTCGATCCCGCCCCGCTAGGCTTTCCTCGTGACTACGGTGCTCGTTGCCAACAGGGGAGAGATCGCCGTCCGTGTCTTTCGTACCGCGAAGCGGATGGGGATGCGAACGGTTGCCGTCTATTCCGAAGCCGATGCGGACGCTCCCTTTGCAAGACAGGCCGACGAGGCAATCGCCATTGGACCGGCCCCGGCTTCAGAGTCTTATCTCAACATCACCCGCATTCTCGAAGCGGCGAAGTTGTCGGGAGCAGAACTAATCCATCCTGGTTATGGATTCCTTGCCGAGAATTCCGAGTTTGCAGAAGCGTGCGGTGAGGCCGGACTCACTTTCGTTGGGCCCCCGCCAGACGTCCTTAGAAACCTAGGCGCGAAAGACGAAGCCAAGAGGATTGCCCAGGAGGCAGGCGTTCCGGTCGTTGCCGGATACGCCGGGGAAGACCAGTCCGACGAAGCCTTTGCCAAGGCTGCCCGGGAGATCGGCTTTCCGATCATGATCAAACCGGCAGAAGGGGGCGGTGGAAAGGGGATGACCGTCGTCTCCGACCGTGCCGAACTCGATGCAGGTTTGGCCGCTGCAAGAAGGATCGCACTCACCGCTTTTGGAAGCGATCGCCTCATCATCGAACGGTATCTCACGGGTGCCAGGCATGTCGAGGTCCAGTTCATCGGAGACAGCCAGGGCAATCTGATCCATCTCGGCGAACGCGACTGTTCGATGCAGCGACGTCACCAAAAGATCGTCGAGGAGTCTCCATCACCGGGCATAGATGACGTCACGAGATCAGTCCTTTGCGATGCGGCCATAAAGCTTGGTCGCCACGTCGGATACCAAAACGCTGGCACCTGTGAGTTCGTGGTCGGCGACGATCAGACGGTTTCTTTTCTAGAAGTGAACGCGAGGCTCCAGGTGGAGCATCCCGTGACCGAGATGGTCACCGGATTGGACCTCGTCGAATTACAGCTCCGAGTTGCGATGGGTGAAGAGTTGCCCATCGCTCAAGAAAACGTCACGTTCAACGGACACGCTTTCGAAGCCAGGGTGTATGCGGAGGATCCGGACGAGGACTTTCTTCCGCAGATGGGGACCATCTTCCAGGTGACGTGGCCCGATGATGCCAGGGTTGATACCGGCGTCGAGCCGGGGAGCTCGGTGACGGCTTTCTACGACCCGATGATCGCGAAGGTGGTCACGCACGGTCCCGATCGAAAGACCGCGCTGAGAGGTTTGAAGGAAGCACTCGAATCCACTTCCGTTCTCGGGATTCGCACCAATCTCGGTTTTCTCTCCGATGTCATCGAATCCGACGCCGTGAGGGATGGGGAAGTGACTACCCAATGGCTCGAGACTTCGTATGAATCCCAAAAGCTCCGTCCGCAGACAGTGCCGGACGAGGCGCTTGCGCTGGCTTCCGCTTTCGAGATCGAGTTTCGTAGGCAATCGGTGTCCGATCCATGGCAGGCGCGTGGCCCTTTCCGGCTGGGGGCTTCCCACCGCGGGTCCCTCCTTCTCAACTACGAAGGAGAAGAGGTCGAGATGGGTGTCGAGCGCAGAGCAGACGGGGCCTATTTGGCCGGAACGCACGAGGTTACGCTCGACGAGAACCTTGGCCAGATCCAAGGACGCTCTGGGCATGTATGCAGAAGCTCAGAGGATCTATTCGACCCGGAGGCGAAGGTTTTTGTTCTCTGGGATCGGGTTCACTATGAGATCGGGATCGGATCACTTCAGCGGAGGCCGGATGAAGGCGGTCCAGCCCACCTCGAGGCTCCGATGCCGGGACAGGTCATCGCAGTTAGAGTCGCAACCGGAGATGCGGTAAAACGCGGGCAGGATCTCGTCGTAGTGGAGGCGATGAAGATGGAACACACGATCAAGGCGCCGGCGGATGGGATCATCAGATCGGTTTCCTGCGCGGCCGGCGACCAGGTGCAAAGAGGACAGGTCCTTGTCGACTTCGAACCTACGTAAACGCCTTCCGGCAGAGATCACCATCGTCGAGGTTGGGCCCCGCGACGGTCTCCAGAATCAGTCTCAGGAGGTCCCGTCCGAGCTCAAGATCGAGTTCGTCAACGCCCTCTCGTTGGCTGGATTGAAAGTGATCGAGGTCACTTCGTTTGTCGATCCCAAATGGGTGCCTCAGCTGGCGGATGCAGAATTGGTCATGAAGCAGATCGACCGTGCGGATGGGGTGCGCTACCCAGTCCTGGTCCCGAACGAGAAGGGACTGGATCGAGCCATCGAGGCCGGCGCACAAGAGATTTCTATATTCGCGTCTGCCACCGAGACCTTTTCGCAGAAGAACCTCAATCGCTCTCGAGACGAAGCGATCGAGATGTTTCGACCAGTCGCCAAACGTGCCAAGGAAGAGTCGTTACGAGTAAGGGGATACCTCTCGATGGTGCTGGGCGACCCATGGGAGGGCGAAGTCGATGTCGTTCATGTTGCCGACGCGAGCGAGCGTCTCATGGATCTAGGATGCGACGAGCTGTCTCTCGGCGACACTATCGGAGTGGGAACGGGGGGCAAGGTGCAGGAGCTGATCGGCACGATCATCGACCGCGGATTTGCGGCGGAGGTCCTGGCGGTTCATTTCCACGACACCTACGGGCAGGGCCTCGCAAACGTCCTGGCTGCGCTGGAGATGGGAGTGACGATCGTCGATTCGAGCGCAGGTGGTCTAGGCGGCTGTCCGTTTGCCAAGAGCGCCACCGGCAATCTCGCAACGGAGGATCTCGTGTGGATGTGTGACGGGCTTGGAATCGCGACCGGCGTTGACGTTCAAGCGGTGGCATCGGCCAGCACTTCTCTGTGCCGCAAGGCGAACATTCCGGTCCCCGGCAGGGTCGCGCGGGCGTTGGAAAATGGTTAAGTTCGAGGTCGACGACCGCGGAGTGGCGACGTTGTCGCTCAATCGTCCCGAGGTCCGCAATGCCTTCAACGCCGAGCTGATCGCAGGCATTACCGACGCGGTCTCGAGCCTGCCGGATGATGCGCGCGTCCTGGTGCTCAGGGGCGAAGGGAAAGCATTCTGTGCCGGAGCGGATCTCGAGTGGATGAGAAGTATGGCCAAGTACTCCAGCGAGGACAACATCGCGGATTCCTCCCAGTTGGAGAAGATGCTCTCGGCTATCGATTCGTCGCCGGTGCCGGTGGTGGGCAGAATCCACGGCGCGGCTATCGCAGGGGCGACCGGGTTGGTCGCCTGCTGCGACTACGCGGTAGCAGAGGAGTCCACGATCTTCGCATTCACGGAAACTCGGTTGGGCCTCGCGCCGGCGGTCATCTCTCCGTTTGTGCTGAGAAAGGTCGGATACAGCTTTGCCCGCGCGATGTTTTTGACCGCAGAACGCTTCGACGCTAAGAGGGCTTACGAAGTCGGGCTGGTACACCGCGTAGTCGGCGAAAAGGAGCTCGATGACTCGATCGCCGACGTCGTCGAAAGCCTTCTGCAGGCCGGCCCCCAAGCGCTTCGCGAAGCGCGCTCTCTGATTGACCTTGTTTTGGGAAGAGACCCGAAGGAAGTGGCAGAGCTCACAGTTAGAACCATCGCGCGAATTAGAGTGAGCGAGGAAGGGCAAGAGGGTGTCGGTGCCTTTCTCGAAAAGAGAACGCCTCGCTGGAGGCAGTAACTGCTACCCCAGTAGGAGGTCCAGATTCCTACCCGGGGATGATGACTGTCTGGCTGTTCGCCAATAACCTCCTCATCTAGAGCGAGGAGGGCCCGGATGTTCTTAGTGTCAAACCAAGACGATGGAAGACTCCGGCTGGCCGATGCCCAGGTCGTCGGTCTGGTTCTGCTCACCGGCGGAGTTCTGTGGCTTCTCGATGTGTCGGGAGTCTTCCGGCTCTCTTTCGCAAGCCTGCTGTCGATCCTTCTCATCGTCTTGGGTGCGGCGATCATGGTTTCCGGGGCTGGGCCGAGGGCGGGAGCGATAGTGACCGGAGTCGTTCTGATCTTGGTTCTGACCGGGAGTTCTTTTTTCACCTCTTTGTCGGCCGTCTCATCCGGGCCCGACCGATTCGTCCAAATCGGCCCCCGGCCCCCGGAGGAAAGACTCGTCGGTGAAGCGGTGTTCTCACCCACCCGGGTCGAACAGTTGAGCCGCGGATACTCCTTCGGTGTCGTGGATGCCACGATGGACCTTTCTGACATCGACTTTCCTTCCGGAGAGACCCCGCTCGCGATTCAGGTGGGGATCGGGGAATTGACGTTGATAGTCCCAAGGGAAATCGCTCTTACCGGCCGAGTCCAGGTCGGCGTCGGAGAGATCAAGCTCTTCGCCCGACGAGTAAACGCAGGAATTGGAGTCACGGCGTCGATTGATGAACCCGCAGAAACGGGTGGTTCCGACTCGGTTTTGGTCCTAGCTATCAAGGCCGGGATTGGGGAGGTGAATGTGGTCCGTGCAACTTTCTGACAGGTCGCGTCAGTCGCTGATCTTTGGGGGTCTTTTTGTCATCCTCGGTCTGGGTTTCCTGCTTGCCTCAGAGGGACTTCTCAGTTTTGGCGGCTCCCTCATCTGGCCTGTGATCTTGATATCGATCGGATTGAACGAAATTCTGGGACGCTCCGGGCGCAGGCAGCTCGAGAGGGCGCGGTCACGGCAGCTCGCAACGGCAGAAGAACGAGTGAGGATCGCCCGCGAACTTCACGACATCGTCGCCCACAGCGTCAGCGTAATGACCGTCCAAATTGCCGCTGCTCGCCGCGTCGCGAGTAAGGATCCGGCTGCGGCAGATCAAGCCCTTGGGTGGGCGGAACACACGGGCAGGCAGAGCCTCGATGAACTTCGCAGGATCGTGAACGTGCTCAGGTCCCGGAGCGGAGATGAAGACGGTTCGACGGTGCCCATCGTTCCCTTGCCCGGTCTAGCCGAAATTCCTGCGCTCATAGATGGCATGAGGGCGGCCGGACTGAACGTCACCTTTCGAATGGAGGGAGAGGCGCAGGACGTTACTCCCACCGTTGGTTTGACGGCTTACCGCGTAATGCAGGAAGCGTTGACCAATGTCTTGAGACATGCCCCCGCTGCAAAGGCCCAAGCTCTCTTGAGCTACGACGACGACGAGATCGAGGTAAGAGTGATCGACGACGGAGCCGGAGTCCAGGATCGGGGCGAACCTACTAACCTCGGCCACGGCATCTTGGGAATGCGCGAACGGCTGGCGGCAGTGGGCGGGGAGATCACGGTCGGACCAAACAACGGAGGCTGGATCGTGCACGCGGCGATACCAGTAGAAGGCAAATGATCAAGATTCTCGTCGTCGACGATCAAGCCCTGATCCGAACGGGCTTTCGAATGATCCTCGAGGCCGAAGAGGACTTCACAGTTGTGGGAGAGGCAGCCGATGGCGAGGAATCTCTTACGTTGGCGGAGCGTCTTTCCCCCGACGTGATCTTGATGGACGTCCGGATGCCCAACATGGATGGAGTCGAGGCTACCAAGCGCCTCGTGGAGTCTTTCGACTCCAAGGTGCTCATCCTCACCACATTCGCCCTCGACGAGTATGTGTTCTCGGCGGTAAGAGCCGGCGCGTCAGGCTTCATGTTGAAGGATGCCCCTCCAGATGATCTGGTCTCGGCCGTCCGGATCGTGGCTCGTGGAGATGGATTGATAGAGCCGAGGATGACGAGGCGGTTGATGGAGGAATTTGCTCGCCAGCCGACGAAGGACGGTAGGACGCCCGCTTCGGACCTTCTGCCGGACCTGACGCCGAGAGAGATCGACGTTCTCCAGTTAGTGGGGCAGGGCCATTCGAATTCCGAGATAGCACAGACTCTGTTCATCAGCGAGACGACAGTAAAGACGCATGTAACCCACATTCTGACCAAGCTGGGGATGCGAGACAGGGTACAAGCAGTCGTATTTGCATTTGAAAGTGGGCTATTGAGCGCGGGAGGAAACGAATGAGCAAAACGACTTCTGAGCCAGAGGTTTCAACGAGTCGCCGGCCGGCGCCGTGGGCTCCGAGGGTGGTCGTGGGAGCAGTGCTGTTGGCCATTGGCGTCGACCTCCTGCTCGAGCAGATCATCGGGTACGACATCAGTCTCTTTCCACTTGCGGTAGGCATCGGTCTTTTGGCTCTTTGGGCCCAGAACAGACGGTCTGCCGGTTATTTGATCGCCGGTTCGATAGTCACAGGATGGGGAACCGGCCTGCTCATCAGGGATTTGACGGGCCTGGAGGGGATCGTTTCGCTCGGCCTTGCAGGAGGTTTTGCATATTTGGCCTGGAGGTCCGACAGGGCTTCATGGGCATGGTGGCCGGCGGCGATCTTCGGGATTATCGGCCTTCTAGGGATAGCGGGCGACCTCACTACGGTTTATCTCTTCGCGCCTGCGGTCGCCCGGATCGGTGCCCCGATAGTGGCCATCGCCCTTGGTCTAGTTCTGCTTGCCCGCCCAAAACTGAAAAGGAACACTTTCACTGCGATTACGGTTGCCCTTGTGGTGGTAGGGGTCTTAATGGGCGCCTCGATCAGAAGTCCTTTCTCGTACTCCTGGCCGCAGTCTCCCTTCAGGGCCTCAAGAGCAACATCCTCTTTTCACATCCCGGACCTCGATGGACGCCGGCTGGTCGTCGAACTGGGGTCGGGCTCGATCGCAGTCGTCAATGGGAATGGGCCGCTCCGAGGGTCTGTTTCGGCTCGAAGGCTCTGGTTCCTATGGACCGATTCGGACCGGGGGACTCCGATCATGGAAGTCAGAGAAACGTCAAGCGAGGTGACCTTAAGGCCGCAAACTTCGGCGACCGCCGTGTCCCTGCGGCTCACGGTCCCAGAAGGGGCAGACGTCAGGCTTCGGACAGGATCTGGCGACCTGTCGCTCCAAGGGAAATTTGGCAGTCTCGACGTGGAGACTGGCTCAGGAGACGTGGAAGGTTCCGTCAACGCGCCCGATGACGAGTTCTTCTTTACGACCGGGTCCGGAGACATCGATCTAATCGTTCGCGGGAATCCGAGCGTTCGCGCTTCAACCGGCTCGGGTGACCTCGAGGTAAATGAACGTGAGATGCCATCCTTCCAACGCGATGGTTCCACCGGTACCCTCACCCTCAAAGCGGGATCGGGCGATATCTCCCTGCTGCTTCCCGACGTTCCTGGCAGTTAGACTCGCTCGCATTACCCATGAACTTCGATCTTCCAGAAGAGACAGAACAACTTAGAAAGACGGTCCGCGAGTTCGCCGAAGAGGTCGTCCGGCCTCAGGCCGAGGAAGCCGACCGCAAGGCAGAGTTCCCCATCGAGGTCGTAAAGCAGATGGGCCAGATGGGGCTCTTCGGACTTCCGTTCCCAGAAGAGTACGGAGGCATGGGAGGCGACTTCCTTACTCTCTGCGTTGCAATCGAAGAGCTTGCCCGAGTCGATTCTTCGGTGGCCATCACCCTCGAGGCCGGCGTAGGCCTCGGCGCCATGCCCTTTTACCTGTTCGGGACCGAGGAGCAGAAGCAGCAGTGGCTCATACCAATGGCGAAGGGAGAGATCCTTGGGGGGTTCGGACTGACCGAACCGGGCGGGGGATCCGATGCGGGGGCCACCAAGACCACGGCCGTCCTCGACGGGGACGAGTGGGTCATCAACGGCTCTAAGGCATTCATCACCAACGCAGGAACACCTATCTCGAAAATCGTGACGATCACCGCGGTCACCGGCGAGAGCGACGGAAAAAAGGAGATCACTTCTGTCGCGGTTCCACACGGAACTCCCGGGTTCGAAGTCGGAAGGTCATATCGAAAGCTGGGCTGGCACGCGTCCGATACCCGCGAGCTGGCCTTCAACGACTGCAGGGTTCCGCTGTCGAATCAGGTAGGGGAGCGCGGCCACGGGTATCGCAACTTCCTCACGATCCTCGACGACGGAAGGATCGCGATCGCGGCCCTCGCGGTCGGACTTGCTCAGGGATGTCTCGAGGACAGTCTCAAGTACGCGAAGGAACGACAGGCTTTCGGGGCCCCCATCGGTGCGTATCAGGCCATTCAGTTCAAGCTGGCGGATATGGCAATGAAGACCGAGCTTGCGCGCAATCAGGTCTACAAAGCCTGCTGGATGAAACAGCAGGGGCGTCCGTACAAAACTGCCGCCGCCATGGCGAAGGTTTACTCGTCGGAAATTGCGGTGGAAGTGGCGAGAGACGCGGTTCAGATCCATGGCGGATACGGATACATAGAGGAGTTTCCTGTCGCTCGGCACTTCCGCGATTCCAAGATCTTAGAGATAGGGGAAGGAACTTCGGAGGTTCAAAGGATCCTGATCGCCAGGGAGCTTGGCCTTCCCGGGACTTATTTCAGATAAAGACCAAATCTCTCGTGCAGTTTGACCATCTCTCCGGCCCGACCGAAGCCAGTAGAATGACCCGGATGAAAGTCGTTGTGTTGGGTACAGGCCACGTAGGGCTCGTGACGTCCGCAACGCTTGCGAAGATCGGTCATGAGGTCGTCGGCGTGGATTCCGATCCTCAGAAGATTGCTCAACTGAGAAAGGGCGAAGCTCCCTTCTTCGAACCAGGCCTCCAGGATTTATTGGATGAGGTCATCAAAAAGGGGAGCCTTAAGTTCTCCGAGACGGCGACAGACGCCGTGCCGGGATCGGATGTTGCCTTCATCTGTGTTGGCACTCCTGGCAGGCCGGACGGAGAAGCCAACCTCCTGGCGGTGGAGCAGGCGGCTCACGACATCGCGAAGCATGCCACCGGCGACATTGTGGTCGTTCAGAAGTCGACGGTTCCGGTCCACACCGCCGAGCGCGTAAAGACCACGATGTCACGCACTTCCCCTCACGTGTTTCACCTCGTCTCGAACCCAGAATTTCTGAGAGAAGGAAGCGCGGTGGAAGACTCTCTCAAGCCCGAGCGAATCCTCGTAGGTGCCGACGAAAAGGAGGCTCACCGCATAGTTCGGGAACTCTATTCCCCCCTCTTGAACGATGACGTGGAATACCACGCGACCGACCTTCGTACCGCCGAGCTTGCAAAGCATGCCTGCAATGCGTTTCTGGCAATGAAGATCTCGTTTGCGAACGCGCTCGCTAGGATTTGCGAAGCGGCCAGGGCCGATGTGGTGTCTATCGCAGACATCATGGGTTCGGACTCCAGGATCGGAAGGGCGTTTCTCAACGCCGGCTTAGGATATGGCGGATATTGCTTCCCGAAGGACGTCGCCGCCTTCAGAGCACAGGCCGAACGACTCGGGTTCGACTTTGGTCTGTTGACCGAGGTCATGAAGATCAACGCGGGGGCCCTCGACGCGGCGTTCCTCAAGGTCAAGGAAGCGGTTTGGAACTTGGAAGGAAAGAGGATCGTGCTGTTCGGCCTCGCCTTTAAGCCGGGGACGGACGATGTGAGAGAGGCCCCTGCCCTTTATCTAGCGGAGCGGCTTCGAGAGGCCGGCGCGATTGTCGTCGGACACGATCCCCAGGCAAACGAAACCGCCAAAGAGCTGATGAGCTCCATCGAAGTGTTTGATGATCCTTATGAGGCGGCGGACGGGGCCCACTGCGTCGTCATCTGCACCGAGTGGTCCGAGTTTTCTGACCTCGACCTCACACGGCTGAAGGGAATCATGACTCACCCGGTGATAGTAGACGGCCGCAATGTTTTCGATCCATCCACCATGGAGGAGGCAGGGTTCACCTATCTGCCGACCGGTCGTCCCCCAGTCAACCTTTGAGGATCCTCGTTACCGGAGGTGCCGGATTCGTTGGATCTCATCTTTGCGAGCGACTCCTTTCCGATGGTCACGAAGTACTCTGCTATGACAACCTGATTACAGGAACGCCCGAGAACCTCGTAACCGCAGAGAAGCATCCGGACTTCTCTTTCGTGCAACAAGATCTGACCAGGGAAATCTCGGTCGACGGGTCTCTTGATTGGGTCATGCATCTCGCGTCGCCGGCCTCACCGATCGATTATTTGGAGCATCCCATCCACACCCTCAAGGTCGGGGCTCTGGGGACGCTTCACTGCCTCGGCCTGGCGAAAGCGAAGGAGGCCTCTTTCTTTCTTTCTTCTACTTCCGAGGTGTATGGGGATCCACTTGTGCATCCCCAGACCGAGGACTACTGGGGAAACGTCAATCCGATCGGTCCCCGAGGGGTATACGACGAGGCCAAGCGTTACGCCGAAGCAATGACGTTCGCGTATCAGAGGGTCCACGGAATCGACGTTCGAGTCGTTCGGATCTTCAACACCTATGGAGAACGCATGAGACGCAACGACGGGCGGGCGGTGCCCACATTCATCGGCCAGGCTCTGAAGGGTGAACCCATGACGGTGCACGGGGACGGAAAGCAGACGCGCAGCCTCTGCTACGTGTCGGATCTGATCGAGGGGTTCGTGCGGATGGTGGCAACGCCCGACGTGAATGGCCCGGTCAACCTTGGGAATCCCCATGAAGTGACCGTGCTGGAAATCGCGGAAACCGTTCGCGAGCTTGTTGGGTCCGATTCAGATATCGCTTTCGTCGCTCGGCCGATGGACGATCCTCAGCAGAGATGTCCCGACATCTCGAAGGCGCAGTCCGTTCTCGGTTGGAGCCCGGACGTAGATATCCGCGAGGGTTTGTCGAGAACGATCGAGTGGTGCCGGGGCCGCTGGTCCTGAAGAAACTCAGGCACCTCGAGCGGTCCTGATGAGCCCCGCGATGTCGGCCATCGCCAGCGTTAGGTCGTAGTCCCTGGGCGTGTAAACGCGAGCTACTCCGGATTCGAGCAGGGACTTCGCATCATCGTCGGGGATCACTCCACCGACTATTACCGGGGTCGTCGCCGGATCGATCCCGTTTTCTCTGAGCCTTTCTAGCAGTTCCGCCACCAGGAAATTGTGGGCCCCAGACAATATCGACACTCCTACGGCGTGAACGTCCTCGTCCACCGCCGCCCGGGCGATCTGGTCTGGAGTGAGCCGGATGCCTTGATAGATAACCTCGAACCCAACGTCTCGGGCTCTAACCGCCACCTGCTCGGCGGCATTGGAGTGACCGTCTAGGCCAGGTTTTGCCACGAGCAATCTGAGCTTGGCGGAACCAACGGCCTCGGCCGTTTCTCTAACCGCCTCTCTCACTTTCTGGATGGCTTCCGAAGAAGCCGCCCCTGCGAGGGATCTCTCCGACACTCCGGTGGGGGCCCGATACTCCCCGAAAACCTCGCGGAGGGCATCGGCCCATTCTCCGGTGGTGACCCCAGCTTTGGCTGCATCGATCGATGGCTCCATCAAAGAGCCGCCGTCTTCGGCGGTCTGCTTCAAATGATCGAGCGACTTGGTTACGAGAGCATTGTCGCGGTCCTGCCTCCATGTCGTCAGTCTGTCGATCTCTTCTGCCTCGGCTTCTGGATCGATCTTGAGGAATGCGTTGGAGTTTTCGTCGAAAGTCGCGAGAAGCGGGGATGGCACGGACTCGGTATACGAATTGACACCAACGACGGTCATCTCGCCCGACTCGATGGCTCTCTGCCTGCGGGCGTGAGAGGAGACGAGCTGTTCCTTCATATAGTCGATCGCCTGCAGCGATCCGCCCATTTCCAATATCCGCTGCAGCTCCTCCTCTGCGCCTCCTTCGATCTCGGAGGTCTTCTCCTCGATCACTTTCGATCCCTCGAAGATGTCCTCAAACTCGAGCAGGTCTGTTTCTAGGGCTACGATCTGCTGGGCTCTCAGTGACCATTGCTGGTCCCACGGTCTCGGAAGGCCGAGGGCCTCATTCCATGCGGGCAGCTGCACGGCCCGCGCTCTGGCGTTTTTGGAAATTGTCGCTGGGAGCGTCTCCAGCAGGATCCGATAGACGTTGTTCTCGGCCTGATGGGCGGTAAGCCCAAGCGAGTTCACCTGAATGCCGTAACGGAACCTTCGGAATTTAGGGTCGTCGACTCCATAACGGGTCTTCGTGATTCGATCCCACATCCGAGTGAAGACCCTCATCTTGCAGGTCTCCTCCACGATGCGAATTCCCGAGTTGAGGAAGAACGAGATCCGGCCCACCAGAGATCCAAAATCCTCTTCCGAAATCTCACCGGTTTCTCTAACCGCGTCGAGAACCGCGATCGCGTTGGCGAGCGTGATGGCAACTTCGAGCACAGGGTCTGCTCCGGCTTCCTGGAGGTGGTAGGAGCAGACATTGATCGGATTCCATTTGGGAGTGTTGCGAAGAGTCCACACCACCATGTCGACGATGAGCTTCATCGACGGGCCCGGCGGAAAGATGAATGTTCCTCGCGACAGGTACTCCTTCAGGATGTCGTTCTGGGTGGTCCCTTGCAGCTGCGACCGGTCGGTTCCCTGCTCGTCGGCGACACTGATGTACAGCGCCAAGAGCCACATGGCGGTTGCATTGATCGTCATGGAGGTATTCATCTCTGCAACGGGGATGCCGTCGAGGAGAGTCCTCATGTCGCCGAGGTGTGCGATCGGGACGCCGACCTTCCCAACCTCGCCTTTCGCCATCAGATGGTCGGGGTCGTATCCGGTTTGAGTAGGGAGATCGAACGCTACGGAGAGTCCTGTCTGACCTGCCTTGAGGTTCGTGTGAAAGAGAGCATTAGAGGCGCGGGCCGAAGTGTGGCCTGCGTAAGTGCGGAATACCCAGGGCTTGTCTTTTCGATTCATCCTTAAATCGTATCCCCCTTTATCTTTCGGGCCTCCAGGGGATACTCCGCTCCCCTGGACGTTGAAGATCAACTTTGGACGAAACGTGGCCAAAAACGACCGCGATTGTTCCAAGGAATGGGACTTGTCAGAAAGCGAGGGCGCGTCGCGGTTGGGCCGGAAGCACCAACGAGAGCGCCAATCCTGCGAGGAGAAGGTTTCTCAATAAGAGGATCGCGGTCCAAAGAGGCTCCATCTCCTTGACAAAGCGGTAGTAGTCCAGGAAGAGAACTCCGGTCAGCCCGATTGCGGCAAGGAGGACTCCAGCGGTCACCCATCGTTTCCCGGCAAGAAGAAATGGCAGCGGCAGTAACCACAAAAGGAATTGTGGGGACATGACCTTCCCGAAGGCTACGAGGGCAATAACCGCCGCAAAACCAAATCTGATAGCCGCCCTCACGGCCTGATCATCATTGCCCACAGAGATCACCCGTCGCGCCCCAAGAAAATTGGCGATGAGGATCAGTGAGATCGAGAGCACTTCCGAAGTGCCGGTCATCAAAATGACTCCGGGGCCTTCGAGATTGAATGACCCGAAGCTGACGTCATCACGAAGGGGCCCCCCGATACCGGCGAACCGCCACATAGAGACGAGGAGAACCGACCCGAAGCTCTCTATCTGCAGCGGCCTTCGTAGGTGATATTCGAAGGAATCGATGAATCCATTACCCCCAATACCGAATGCGATGATGAAGGGCAGGCCGCCAAAGAGCATCGCCATGGCGGCCGCCCTTGTGAGTTCGCGCCGGCCACCTCTGCGGTACGCCAGAGCAAGTACCGGCAGGAGCATCAATCCGGGCCAGATCTTCGCAGCCGCTCCGGCTCCAAGTGACCCGGCAGCCCAGCGCGTATTCCCCCGCAGCATCGTGAGCAGCGCTATCGCAACCAGTAACGTTGGCCACAGGTCATACCTGCTCACCGCGGTCCCCGCCCCGATGAGAACCGGTGCAGCCGCAATTAGGGCTCCAGCTCCCAGCTGCTCCCGGCTGCCACCTCCGGCCTCTGCAACCGCTGCCACGGTGGTCACGATCAGGCCGGCATTGATCACAGCCATCATGGCCATGAACGCGAGGAGATAGCCCTCAGGAGTGCGCGCGAAGAGATACGGAATCAGAAAGGTTGGGAGGGCGAGAGGCGGATACTCGATGCCGATATCTCTCCACGGAACCTGACCACTGAAGATCGCACGCGCGTAGTTGATGTACACGGGGGTGTCTCCATGATCCGGCAACTGCGCATAAGCCGGTCCGAACCAGATCAGAAGACTTACCAGTGCAAGGCCAGTTCCGATGGACATGGTGGACAGGTTTGTGAAAATCCTCATTGAAGTTCGCTCAGCACTCCCGGAAGACCGTCTGCCAGCCGCTCAAAAGTCCATTCCTGGGAGCCTTATATGCTTCTGGCATGGCCGAGAGCAAGATTCAGACTGTCGGAGTTCTGGGGTGCGGGACGATGGGTGCCGGCATCTCCGAAGTGTCCGCCCGCGCCGGCTACAAAGTGATCTTCAAGGAAGTCGACGAGGCGAGAGTCGAGGCCGGCTACGAACGAATCCGCCATTCGCTTTCACGTGCTGAGTCCAGCGGAAAGATAGAAAGGAAAGACCTCGAAGAGACTCTCGCGCGCATCCAGGGGACTTCAAACGTGAAAGATCTCGCCGACGCAGATCTCGTCATCGAAGCCATCCCCGAGAAGCTCGAGATCAAGCGGGCTGCCTTTTCTCAGCTAGAAGGAATCCTCAAGCCCGAAGCCATACTGGCGACGAACACCTCGTCCTTGCCGGTGATCGAGCTGGGAGTTGCTACGAACCGGCCGCAGCGGGTCGTCGGTATTCATTTCTTCAACCCGGCCCCCGTGATGGAATTGGTAGAGCTGGTAAAGACCGTCACTTCAACGCCCGAGGTCCTGGAGACGGCCAGGATTTTCGTCGAGAGTCTTGGCAAGACACCTGTGGTTTGCCGTGACCGGGCCGGCTTCATCGCAAACCTCTTGCTGTTCCCATACCTGAATGAAGCAGTGAAGCTTCTTGAAGGGGGATTTGCCACCAGGGAGGACATCGATGCTGCGATGCGCTTTGGAGCGGGGCACCCCATCGGCCCCCTGGCTCTTCTCGACTTGGTCGGCCTCGACTCATGCGCCGAAATCCTCGAATCGCTCTACCGTCAGTTCGAGGAGCCGCGCTTCGCACCCTCTCCGATGTTTCGCCATCTGGTGAGCGCCGGCTATCTGGGAAGAAAGACCGGCAGGGGTTTCTACACCTATGAGGAGCCGGACTCCCCATCGACGGTTGACGACGATCGTTCCGGACGCGTTATCCAGCTTCCGGAGCCTGAAATGGAAGTAACAACGGTTGGAGTCGTCGGCACCGGCACCATGGGGGCCGGGCTCGTCGAAGTTGCCGCCAAGAGCGGATTGAACGCGGTTTGCTGGGGACGCTCGCAGGAATCTCTCGATCGCGCGAAGAAGTCAATCGAAAAGTCGACCTCTAAGGCCGTCGAGCGCGGCAAGATGACCGATGAGGAGAAGGCCCAGTTGCTTGATCGCATTACGTGGTCTACCGATCTGGGGGCCCTCGGCTCCTGCCAGCTGATCCTCGAGTCGGTGGCAGAGGACATCGAACTCAAGAAGACTCTGTTCACCGATCTCGACAAGATCGCCCCGGCCGAGGCCATTCTGGCATCGGGGACATCGTCGCTTCCGGTCGTCGAGATGGCGGCCGCGACCTCGAGGCCGGAGAAAGTTCTCGGAGTGCATTTCTTCAATCCTGCGAACCTCATGCGACTGGTGGAACTGGTGCGGACGGTTGCTACTTCCGGCCAGACTCTCGCCGATGTCAAGGCCGTGATCGAAAAGATGGGAAAGCACCCGGTGTTCTGTGAGGACCGAGCCGGGTTCATAGTCAACCGCCTGCTCTTTCCCTACCTGAACGATGCAGTCAAAACCCTCGACAGCGGATATGCCTCGGCGGTCGAGATCGATACCGCTATGAAGCTGGGATGCCGCCACCCCATGGGGCCGTTCGAGCTGATAGACCTGGTGGGACTGGACGTCACCTACGAGATCCTTCGGTCACTGCACGCGGAGTTCCGTGAGCCGGAGTTCCGCCCGGCCCCCCTGCTCGAATACTTGGTGAAGGCCGGCAACCTTGGCCGAAAGTCCGGCCGCGGCTTCTACCCGTACTAACCAACCCGTCCTTGTTGTTAAACGTGTCCGCCCTGGTACAGCCCCACCTCAAAACCTGAAGCAACATCGAATACGACCGTATACACATCATAGGTTGGACGTGGTTCACTCGGAGGGCCGGATCGCTGCTGGTTCGGCCAATGAACGGTCACTACCCAGACCGCACGTTGGCGGTGAATGCTGTGGTCAATTGACGACGATAGATCTGCCCACTCCCCATAGGGGAACGCCCTTACCTCAACCTCTGCGTTAAGGGGAGCTTGGAAATAGCTGTAAGCGGTAGCTACTGCCTGCTCCTTCGACATTGGAGGCTCATTTTTGGGTGGTGGCTGGGATGGAGGGAATCCTTCGCGAGCCTGTTTGACGGCATCGCAAGACATCCCGGGCGTACTGCAGGGGTCGTCGCGCGCTCGCTCCTCCCCACGCGGGGTATCCACTCGCACCTCTCCCGAGCAACTGACCGTCAGCAGAGCCACCAAAATGGCGATGGCGGGACCCACTCTGCGCAACATCCCTACCATTTCCTAGACTCCCTCATGAACAACAAATACGATGTCAGGCCCCGTACTTAGAGGGCAACTCGAACTCCACCGTTCCGCTGCGGTAAAGGCTATCGAGATGAACTTCCCCATCCTCTTCTACTATGAGGATCAATCGATCATAAGAACGACCTTGGCTGCCCCCGGGCGTGGATTCTCCGGGCGGGCCGATAGCTGCTTGAAAATCTCCTGAGAAGACGCAGACGCTCATGTTTTCATTTGGTCTGTTTCGAAAAGGGGAAATCGCTCGAGGACCCTCGGGTCCGTGACGCCCCTCTTGCCACTCAACGACTTGGGAGGCAGAAGCATTTTCGGCTCGAAACGACGAAACAGGACCAGAGGCTCGCGCTTGGTCCATCACCTTCTCACACGTTTCTCTTGCCGATGAGGGTGGTGGAGGTGTCTCGCGTGTCTGTAGTTGGGCAGGCCCAGCACATGAGGCGAAGGAGATAAGGACCACTATCCAGACGAAGCCATGAATCCGGATCTTCGATGACTTGGTGAATAGATTGGCCATCAACAAGAGCCCCAATTCTAGCGCCCGCCAATCTATCCCACTAGCCCTTCCGCAGAGACCCGGGCTATCCCACTAGCCCTTCCGCAGAGACCCGGGGGTGTCACAATTTCACTGGAACAATCAGCGTGAGTAGGTATGTCTAGCGCCGAGGTGTCAGGTTGAAATCTGTAACGAGTTCTGGTTCGGTAAAGATCGGCCTCGCCCTTTTAACGGTTGTACTCGCCGCAGCCACCGCTGGGGGCGTTTTTGCCAGCCAGCAGTCGGGTGGAAATGAGAAACCGAGTCCTCCCCGGCGAGGATTTCCTCCCGCGCAATCACCCTCGCCGGGAGCATCCCAGATTAGCGCAGCGGAGGCTCGTGACATAGCCCGCATAATCTTTGCCCGTTTCGGTGAGAAGGAACCAAAGAACGTCTCGGCTGATCGTCGCTCGTACGGTGAAGTTGTCGAGGACCTGGGAATTTCGGCCGATCCCAGGGTGAGTCCCCAACGTCCCGTCTGGTATGTACTCGCGGAGGGTGAGTTTAAACCGCCCCGCCCCGCTGGAATGGAGGTTATCAGTTCCACACGCGCGTACGCGATTATCGACGTCTATGGTGGATACGCATTTCAGCGAGGCATCTTCTAGAAGTCACCAGAGGTCAGGAAGCGTCGGAGTTGCTAAGTTGTTGGTCAACCAGCTCGCATTGTTACGAGTAGCATGCGTCCTCGAGGTCCTTTCGAGTGGGGGGCGGACCCTGGTCTTGCTTCGACTCCCAGAAATCTGGAGATGCGTTTGGCACCGTTCAAACGTCGTTGCGACGTCGTTCGCGCGCAAGTCGAGGCGTGCAATCAGAAGCAGAAGGTATACGTGATTTGATGGGACATAGGTACTGCAACCAATGGGGCCACATGTAAAGCTCGCTAACCGGCCGGGCTCGGGCTCGGAGTGGGCTCGCTTCGCTCAACGGAGCGGAAGTAAATCCTGACCACCGACCATGCCGGAGCCGGTCCCTCTAACCCGGTCGAAGAAGTGATGATCAAGATTCCCCACTCTCTCGATGGACGGGAGAATTCCACTTTCGCCTCGAATGGCTCGACGGAGTACTGACCCGCCATGACGTACCCCTCGTTCCGTCCTTCGCGAGGATGAAGGACGGTCCCAGCGTCGTCTCGTATCTCCACATGTAATGTCGCTTCGTAGCCCCGTCCCCGACCTTTGAGGTTCAACGGCGAGTCGACCACCGTTTGTGGAAAGGGCTCGGTCACCTCCGTATCTGGGCTCGTGATGCCCGCGACGTACCACACGGTGGAGGATTCGTCTTCCTGGATTCCAACCAACTCGATCGTGTGGAGAACCCCGCGCGTGCTTCCATCCTCTCCGATGTAAGGATTCAGATGAACGAGACTGCGAAGCAGGACCATATTTGCCTCTGCATCGGGGGAAGCTTCAGAGTCTGAGGCAGGAGGCGTGTCCTCATAGGGCTCGTCCTCATAGGGCTCGGGCTCGGAGACCTTTTCTACGCTGACCCTCTGCCAGCCGATGAACTCGCGCGTGAAACGGATCGCCACCTCTCTACGGTCGAACCTCCAATCCTCCACATCGCTCGCGCTCTCCCGGAAGGGGCTGGGCCAGAAAGCCGGCCCGATGGGGCGATCCGCCTCCTGGGGTGCTGGGGTCGGCTCCTCTTCAGCTCCCGGCGGGTCCTCGGCGGGTACAGTCACTATTGGCTGGTCGCGTTGCGGGAGGTATTGGAATGCCAAAGCTCCGATAAGCACCAGCGCGAGCACTCCCGATGCCGCCGCAAGAAGCCTCCAGGGGCGGCGGCCAATCCGGGCCTCCGTCCGGCGCCATGCGTCGGGCGATGTGCGGGCAGCCGAGGCAGCCTCCTGTAGTTCTCTTCGCACTCTCTCTTCCAGTTCATCCGACATAACGATCACCGCCTAAGCTCTCCTTGATCTTTTGCAAAGCCTTGTGGGTCTGGCTCTTCACCGTTCCCACCGAAATGCCCAGCAGGTCGGCGACCTGCACCTCAGTCAAGTCCTCGTAGTAGCGCAGTACCACGCAAGCCCTCTGGCGCGAGGGCAGGCGTCGAAGGGCTTGGATGCAATCGAGATGGCGGGTGGGATCCTGCTGGCCTGCCTCCTCGCCCCGTGTCGCTAGAGCTCGACGCTCCAACCTCCGTCTGCGCAGACTGGAGTTTGCGAGGTTGATGACGGTGCGCCGCAGGTAGGCCGGCAGCGCTTCTTCCTTTTGAATGGAAGATCTCCTGGACCAAGCCCGGACGAAAGCCTCCTGGGCGAGCTCTTCTGCGAGAGCGTTGTTGGAGGTCAGCAAATAGGCCAGACGGACGAGCTTTGGATATTCCGAAGAAAAGACCGCAGCCAAAGCGGTGTTCCCCTCCGCTCTAGTCGCCAACATCACCTCCAAAGTTCCCTCCAGACGTCCCGATACATCTAAAGACGCTGGGCTCCCCGATATGGTTGCCTCCGAAAGGAGTTATTTGGCGTCGCCGCGGCCGAATAGGTACGGAGGTTCGGGGCCCCCGATTGGAAGTCGCTCTGAAAGGCCCCAGGATCTTCGACCCAGCCGGTGGCGGGCCTCGATCACTCCCGCCCTGATGCCAGCGGTGCGGCCCGCGATCTTCCACGCCGAACCTTTGCGGCGGCGGGCCTCGTCCCGCAACAGTCGCTCGACCGCTGTGATGACCGCGGCCTCCTCTTCCGGAGTCGGTGAACCCGAGATCTCAAACGATTTACTCATAGCGGGATATTGCCGTGCTTTCTTGGGGGAAGCGATTCCCGTTTCGTCTGCAGCATCTCGAGGGCAGCGATCAATTTCGGCCTGGTCTCCTGTGGTTCGATGACATCGTCGACATAGCCGCGCTCGGCTGCGATGAACGGGCTCGAGAATCGCTCGGTGTAATCGGCGATCAACTCTCGCCGACGCTCGACCGGATCTTCTGCAGATTGGATCTCCTTGCGAAAGACGATGTTGACGGCCCCCTCCGGGCCCATGACCGCAATCTCTGCGGTCGGCCATGCGAAGCTGACGTCGGCCCGAATGTGCTTCGAGTTCATAACGACGTAAGCACCTCCATAGGCCTTCCTCGTGATGACGGTAAGACGCGGCACGGTCGCTTCGGTGAAGGCATAGAGAAGCTTCGCCCCGTGCCGGATGATGCCGCCCCACTCCTGGTCGGTTCCTGGGAGAAAGCCGGGGACGTCGACGAAAGTGATGATCGGAATGTTGAATGCATCGCAGAACCTAACGAACCTGGCCCCTTTGATCGAGGCGTCGATGTTGAGAGTTCCCGCCAAGACCTGAGGCTGATTCGCAACCACGCCGACAGCATGACCGTTTAGCCGCGTGAACCCGGTGATGATGTTCTGTGCCCAAAGCGGGAAGACCTCGAAGAACTCGCCGTCGTCGAAGACGAGTCGGATCACCTCGTGCATGTCGTATGGCTTGTTGGACTCGTCCGGCATGAGGTCGAGCAGCGCCTGTTCCTCGCGCGCCGGATCGTCCGTCGGAGGGAAATAGGGAGGATCCTCCAGATTGTTATCTGGGATGAAGCTCATGAGATACCGCACCAGCTTGATCGTCTTTTCCTCGTTGGGGCCCACGAAATGGGCCACACCGCTCTTGGACGCGTGGGTGATGGCCCCGCCTAGTTCCTCGAGGGTGACGTCCTCTCCGGTTACGGCCTTGACCACTTCTGGGCCCGTGATGGCCATGTGTGATGTGGCCTCACTCATAAAGATGAAGTCCGTCATCGACGGCGAGTAAACCGCTCCGCCCGCGCAGGGGCCGAGGATGAGCGATATCTGGGGAATCACCCCGGAAGACCTGACGTTTCGATCGAAGATGTAGGCATACCCTGCCAGGGAAGGGGCTCCCTCCTGTATGCGAGCTCCTCCGGAGTCGTTGATCCCGATCACAGGGGCCCCAGTTGCGAGGGCAAGATCCATGACCTTGCAGATCTTCTCTGCGTAGACCTCGCCTAGGGATCCGCCGAATACGGTGAAGTCCTGCGAGAACACGAATACCTTGCGGCCCTCGATCGTTCCCCACCCGGTCACCACACCGTCGCCGTGATAGCGGCGCTCTTCGAGGCCAAAACTGGTGACGCGGTGGCGGGCGAGCATGTCGGTCTCGACGAAAGATCCTGGGTCCAGGAGCTTTTCGATCCGCTCACGGGCGGTGAGCTTGCCACGATCATGCTGCCTGGCAATCGCCTCCTCGCCGCCGCCTAAGAGCGCTTCTTCCTTGCGCTTGCGCACCTGCTCGATACGGTGTTCGACCGAGATGACATGCGATTCCTCGGAAGCGGGGGGACCTTCCTCCGTCTTTGCCATGAATGACGAGTCTAGGGGATTATCAGCTGGCCACGCTCATCCCTGACTACCCTCTCGCTTGAGGTCCGATTCTCTGCCGACACCTCTCTGCCGGGCCTTGCATAACTAGGTAGAATAAGCCAGCCCCACAAGCGAGCTGAGGGGTGCGCGCTCGCCGACCATCGGGCTTTCCGAACTAAAAGAAAAATTGAAGCATCTTGCCCGCCGCCCCTAGATATCTAGATATCCGAGGAGGAAGCACTTGAGAAAGATCCTGTTGATCGCACTGATGACCGTACCGATGTTCATTTCGTCGGCCTTGGCAGCCCCGCTTCCCACAATAGATGACTCCCGGGAGGCGGCTCCGGTCCCCGCTGCGACGGTTGCGAGCCAAGAGGAGACTCTTATGAAGCCGATAATCTCCCTCGGCAGCGAAGACCCGGGTATCACTGTCGTAAGCCCGGCCCATCTTCCCGTGCCCTCCGGATCTTCAGGACTTGGCCCGGGGACTCAGATCCTGATAAGCCGTCCTGACGGTAGATTTCTTTGCACGGCCAACTTCATCTGGTCATCGACCACATCTTCGACCCCCGGGAAAAGTACGGGTAAAGGCCAAGGAAAAGGCAAGGCTCCTACCACGACCACTACGACTGACTACCTGGGGGCCGCAGGTCACTGCTTCATCCCGGGAGATCTTTCCTCGACTCATGGCACCGACGCCGACTATGACGCCTCGGAGACGACCGTCTTTGCCTGCGTTGCCGATTGTGATTTCGGAGGCCAGATGGGGGGCTTGACGAGATCGCTCCGTCTCCGTGGTGAGTGGGTCCAGCTGGGAGCCCTTGTCTACGCAAGGCAGGACAGGGAGGGCGCAGCCCCCGGACACGACTTTGGCATAGTTCACGTCCCAGAATCCCTTTCCAGCCAGATACGTCCAGAGATGCCGGTATGGGGCGGACCCAGCGGAATCGAGGAGGTCTCCAAGGGTCGTTCGTTATGTCTTTACGGCAATGCTGTCGGATTGGGCGAGGTCTTCCCGACCAAAGCTCGAGCTGGGGTAGGACGTGGGTTGGACCCGGAGGGCATCTACTGGGAGGCCGTGCTTCCCTCCCTCCCGGGAGACTCCGGCTCTGCGATTGTTACGTGCGGCCCGGACTCAGATGGTCTGCATGGGCAGGGTGCTGCGGGGATCCTGACGCACTTGAGATTGGGTAGCCGCACACGTCTTCTGGGTACCACGATGGTTCAGGCGGCCAGGATGACTCAGCGTGATGCCGGGATCTCTATCCAGCCGATGCTAGAAGACTATTCGACGGCTGACCCAGGGCCCCCTCCTCCTCCCCCCGCGGACGAAACTATTGCAGTCGGATCGGGGGAGTACACCTGGACCACAGGTCGGTTCACACGAGCGGAAGGGGCAGTGAACTCCATCGTCGACGGGGACGCCTGCTCGGCGTGGGGAACAGACCACTGCGATCGTGAATACATCCAGGTGCAGGTTCCCGAAGGCGGAGCCACCCTCAATGTGACGGTATCGACCAAAGATCCAACCGCAGACTTTGATCTATATGTGTTCGGCCCCGACGGCGAGGAAGTCGGCAACTCGGCGCATGAGTTCACTCCGCCCGAGTCGATCTCCAAGGCTGTAACTGCACCGGGCCTGTACACCATTGCGGTAAACCCCTGGGTGGTGGTGAACGCTTCTTACACAGGCACTGCCAGCCTCACCCCACTGGAACCGCCGGCCGAGGTTCCGTTCGACGGGGAGATTTCGGTTGGAGGTTCTGTCTATGAGTGGGAGGGCGATCCGCCGCTTGACGCCAACCCGGGATTCTTCTGCACGGGCGCGGGAGAATTGCTCTGCGACGTCGAACGTATAAAGGTCAACGTGCCGGCTACAGGGGGGACGATCTCGGTTGCCGTCAACTCGGCTGGAGGAGTGTTCAGGTTCGAGGTCTACGATCCATCAGGGAACCGGATAATCCTCGCGAACGGCGGCGGGACATCTCCGCCGGCAACAGCGCAGGTGACCGAGACGGGTGTCTACGTGGTAGCTGTAAGGGCGCCCCTCGCCCCGCTAGAGAAATATTTCGGCAAGGCGTCCATCTCGTAGAACCGAGCTAGCTACTCAGTGGAGAGCCTGTAGTCGAACCGCCGGCCCCTGGGGCCGGCGGTTTAAGGGATTCGAAGAGCCGGCATCGGCTTATCTCTTTTGGCCAGCTCCTTTTTTAGGCGCCGCCTCAAGCTCGCGATCTCGGGGATAACCGAGAACGGAAAGACCGCTCCGTTGCCAAAAAAGCCAACGAGTCGCTGGGGCGCAAAGCGCGAACGAGAGCCGTCGTGGACCACGGTTCCTCGCACCATGTATGCCTCGAAGCGAACGCCGCCGAGAGTGTGCCGGTGAAACGAAAGGCAAGCGCGGCCGGCCCCCATTCCCTCCGCTAGCTCGATCCATCCGTCGTCGTAGGAGACCGCGCTGCGGCTCATCATCGGGAATCCGTCGATCCCTTCGATCGTGACTACCGCTTCGCCGAACTTAGCGACCGTCTCTTGGAGAGCACGTGCTTCCTCGGGCTCGAGTGATGGGGTCCCCCCGTTCCGCGCAGATTTCAGTGGCGTCTCGGAGATGGGCTCTCCGAACACTTCAGGATCGCCGCCGGCGGACGGATATATCAGCAGGCGGTATGGGGTCATCTCGACCCATAGGCGGGGGAGATAAAAGTCGAGTAGCTTCACGCTGATGGGATTGAGCCCGATCTTGGCCGCGCCAAATTTCTCCCTCAGCTCGCGAACGTAACGGTCGGTGTTCTCTTGGATGTCTTCATCCAGCACAATCGCCTTCGCGTGCACCAATACGGCTGGAGGCGAATCCATCCCGGAGCTGGTTGGGTCTGAGAAGTACAAGGAAACGTTGGGGTTCAACTTGGGATAGTCGGCCTTATTGGGATAGGCAAGGCCCGTGGCGATCGCCAATACCCGGCGACGGGGATACCAGTAAGGGGTGACCGGCCAGGTGAGTGGGTCGCCCTTCGGGGTGAAATATGCGTACTCGGCAGCGATGAACTTGGAGAAGATCGATGCTGCGACGGGCGGGATCTCGAAGTTCGGCGACGGCGCGCCCGTTGTTGTCATCTAGCTTGCAAGTCTGCAGCGGCTTGGTTTATGTCTTTGACGGTGTCGATGCCCTGCCAATAGCCGCGGATCTTGTATGCGCCGAGTTTCCCCTCCATCGCCAGTTTGGGGAACGTGGAATCCTCGTGGTCACCTTCGTCGGGAAGGAGATCGGTCAGACCAGGTTCGAAGCAGTAGACGCCAGCATTGATCCAATAAGGCAGCTTCGGTTTTTCGACGAACCCTCTGATCAGGTCTCCATCCAAGTCTGCGATGCCCCATGAGGTCTGATACTCGGCAAGCGCGATCGTTGCAGTCACGCCGAGCTGTTCGTGCTGACCTTCCAGCTCGCTCAAGGGGAAATCGCAAAGTACGTCGCCGTTCACCGCGACCCACCTCTGATCTGGGAACGCAAGGCTCCTTGCCGCGAACTTGAGCCCCCCGCCCCGGCCCAGCGGAGTTTCCTCAACTGCATAGGAGAGCTGGGTTCCGTAAAGGTCTCCATCGCCGAGGTACTTCATCATCACCTCGGCTCGGTATCCGCACGAGATGACGATGTCGTCCACTCCGTTGTCGTGAAGCCAGCGGATCTGATGCTCGACTATCGGGGACCCTGCAACCTCCACCATCGCCTTGGGCCGGTCGTCGGTGAAAGGCCGGAGCCTCGTGGCTTGTCCGCCTGCCAAAATGACCGCTTGTTCCATCCGTCTAACTCTATCTGCCTCCGTACTCCAGACATGCAAGAATCGGTCGTTCTCAGCCAGAATCCAGGAGAGAAATATGTCGATTGGCGAAATTCGAGAAGCGATCCTGCAGGGCAAATACGAGGAGGCCGGCCGCCTGCCGCTTCCCGATTCCATGACGGCGGCGTTTGTTCGCAAGGACGAGCAGGAGATGTTCGAGGGCATCGAGCACGGCGACAAGGATCCCCGTAAGTCGATCCATGTTGAAGAAACGGCGATCCCGCCGCTGGGTCCGAACGAGGCGCTGGTGGCGGTTATGGCCAGCGCCATCAACTACAACACCGTATGGACTTCGATCTTCGAGCCTCTTCCCACCTTCAAATTTTTGGAGCGATTCGGCAAGGATTCCGAACTCGGGAAACGCCACGACCTCGACTATCACATCCTCGGCTCCGATGCTTCAGGCGTGGTCCTGAAGGTTGGGCCTGGAGTCACCCGTTGGAAGCCAGGCGATCTGGTCACCGTTCACTGCAATTACGTTGATATGGAATCGCCTGAGGGTCACGACGACTCGATGCTCGATCCCGGGCAGAAGATCTGGGGATTCGAAAGCAACTTCGGGGGTCTCGCCGAGATCGCGATGGTTAAAGCCAATCAGCTGATGCCGATGCCGCGACATCTCACGTGGGAAGAGGCTGCCTGCAACGGCCTCGTTAACTCGACGTCTTACCGCATGCTTGTTAGCGATAACGGCGTTGGGATGAAACAGGGCGACGTGGTCCTCGTCTGGGGCGCGACCGGGGGCCTCGGCGGTTACGCGGTCCAGTATTGCTTGAACGGGGGAGCCATCCCGGTTGCAGTGGTCTCTTCGCAAGAGAAGGTCGATCTGCTAAACGAGCTTGGTGTCGAGCTGGTGATCGATCGCAGCGCCGAGGGCTATCAATTTTGGGAGGACGGCAAGCAAGATCCGAAGGAGTGGACGCGCCTCGGCAAGAAGATCCGTGAGCTGACCGGAGGATCCGATCCCGACATAGTGTTCGAGCATCCCGGCCGCCAGACTTTCGGCGCGAGCGTCTTCGTTGCACGAAGGGGAGGAAAGATCGTCACTTGCGCTTCCACGTCGGGGTTCATGCACGAATACGACAACCGCTACCTCTGGATGCATCTGAAGTCGATCATCGGGTCGCACTTCGCGAATTACCGAGAGGCGTTCGAGGCCAACCGGATGCTGGATCTAGGGATGATCCAGCCGATCCTCTCGAAGACCTTCCCTCTCTCCGAGAGCGGACAGGCGGCCTACGAGGTGCATACCAATGCGCACATGGGAAAGCTCGGCATCCTTGTTCTCGCACCGGAAGATGGGCTCGGGATCCAGGATCCGAAGCGCAGAGAGAGTTTCGGCGAGAAAGTTACCGCTTGGCGACGGCTGTCCTGAGGCGCGACTCACAGAAACTGGAAGAGGACCTGGAAAATCCTGTGAGTCGCGCCTACGTGGAGGGCGGAGTTAAGATGGCGATTCCCACTGCTCTGGAGGTATCTCATGACTGAATCCGTGATAGTCGCAGGCGCCAGGACCCCCATTGGCAAGTTCATGGGCGCGTTCTCGGACTTCTCGGCCCAGGATCTGGGCGGCCACGCTATCAAGGAGGCTCTGTCACGAGCTGGCGTCCCAGCCGCAGAGATCGATTACGTGATCATGGGGCAGGTCCTTCAAGCCGGTCAGGGTCAGATCACCGCGAGACAGGCCGCCACCAAGGCCGGGATCGGCATGGAGGTTCCCTGCATAACGATCAATAAGGTCTGCCTATCAGGGCTAAATGCCATCGCGCTCGCCGACCAGCTGATCCGCGCCGGCGAAGTCGGGATGGTGGTTGCGGGTGGGATGGAAAACATGACCCTCGCCCCTTACGCCCTTCCCAAAGCGAGGGCCGGGCTTCGAATGGGTAACGCCGAAGCCATCGACCTGATGATTCACGACGGCCTCTGGTGCGCTTTCGACGAGAAGCACATGGGTGCGGGAAGCGACGCGGCCGCGGCGAAGCTCGGAATCAGCCGGGAGGAACAGGACGAGTGGGCGGCCCGGTCCCACGAGCGGGCGGCGGATGCGACCAAAGAGGGAAGGCTCCGCGATGAGATCACGCCGGTCGCCATACCGCAGAGAAAAGGAGATGCTCTTCTGATCGAAGAGGATGAGGGCATACGGCCGGGAACGACGGCCGAGTCGTTGGGAAAACTCAAGGCAGCGTTTGCCGGCGACGGCACGATTACCGCCGGCAATGCATCGCAGATTTCCGACGGCGGCGCGGCGGTGGTAGTAACCAGCCGCGAGCGGGCCAAGGCAGATGGTCTTCCGATACTTGCTGGAATCGTCGGCCATGGGATGGTCGCAGGGCCGGATCCTTCACTCGAGGCGCAACCCTCGAACGCCATCAAGAAGGCCGCGAAGAAGCTGGATAAGGATCCGGGAGGTTTCGACCTCTACGAGATCAACGAGGCTTTCGCCAGTGTCTCGGTGTGGTCTTCCAAGGACCTCGGAGTCGATTCTGAGAAAGTAAACGTGAACGGCGGAGCGGTGGCTTTGGGACATCCCATCGGTATGTCGGGCACCCGGCTCGTGCTCACCTTGGCCTATGAGCTTCAGCGCCGGGGAGGCGGAACCGGCGCCGCAGCGCTTTGCGGAGGCGGCGGTCAGGGGGACGCGCTGCTGGTCACGGTCGGCTGAGACAAAGCTAGATGCCGGCAAAGATCTCGGCTCCTCGCAAGTCGACCAGGCTTCCGGAAATTCCTGACCCACCCGCAGAAGGCGGAGGGGGTGAGGGCTGGAAGTTACTGACTACTGCGAAGGACATATACACCGCCAGCGTCCTCGAAGGATTTCTCGTGGATCGTTCGATCGAGGTGTTCCTCGACACCCAAAACCCGTCCTTAGGAGCATTCCTAAAGCCATTCGGTGATCCGCTTGCGCCCGTAGATGTCTATGTGAAAGGGATCGACATCGCTCGAGCCTCGCTTCTGCTGCACGAGGTCGATCATCGTCCCTATGACCACAACGCTCCTCCTCCCAGGATGGTCGCCCGCTTGTGGTGGCTGACGATCCTGTTCGTTCTGGTGGCAGCGATGCTCGCCGTCATCGAGATTTTCGATTTCGCTCCATGCGTGGTGGGGGCCTTCTGTTTTTAGGGCGTTTCAGCTTCGGCCGGTCTTGGGCCGCAGGGCCTTGTGTTTCCACCAGAATTTGATCAGCGATACGAGATGCCAGCGCCACGCGCGTGACAGAGGCCTGACGCTCGCCCTTTGTTCCAAGTGGACTATCTCGGCAGAGGGCACACACCAGACCTCCCATCCTGCCTGGTGCATGCGAAGGGATATGTCGACGTCGTCGAAGTAGAGACGGAAGCGTTCGTCCATCAATCCGACCTCATCCAGCGCGGCCCTTCTCAACATCGTGGCAGGGCAAGGGACCCAGTCCACCGCCATAGGTTCCCGGTAGTCCCAGTCGGCGTAGATGTTGTGCTGGACCGCTGGATCGGTCGTGGCCAACTTCTTGATCGGGCTGCGCAACATGAGTAGCGCTCGCAGTGTGTACCAGCGCCGAGCCGAGATCCTGCGTTCGCCTTCGGGTGACATCAGTTTTGGTGCCGCGATGCCGGTCCTCGGATGGGTCTCCAAGAATTCGGCCAGGCGATCGACCGCGCCGGAGCCAAAAACCAAGTCGGAGTTGCACAACATCACGTAGGGAGCCTTAGTGGCCCTGATCCCGTGATTCAAGTTGGCGGGAAGTCCATACCGGCGGTTTCGTCTCAAGATCCGAACCTGGGGCCACCTGCGCGCGATCTCGGCGGCCGCGCCATCCGAGGAGGCGTTGTCAACGACCACCACGTCTAGCGAGCGGGTTACCCCGGAGTCGAAGAGTGATTCGATTGCCGGCACGAGGACCGCTCCTTCATCCGTCGTCACAAACACCATCCCCACCGCCTCTTCGGGGGCGCGACTCACAGAATCTGGAAGATCTTCTGGAAAATTCTGTGAGTCGCGCCTCAAGGGAGGGTGGCTCTCCGGTAGGCCCCGACTTGCAGTTCTGCCGACCGCTCCCAGGTGAACTTGGCGGCGCGCTCCAGGCCGCGCTGGGCGAGTTCGCCTTGAAGGGATGAATCCTTGAGCACTTTCCACATCGCGTCGGTCCAGGCCCCCACGGCGTCGGGGTCGAGCAATATCCCGCCATCTCCCACCACCTCCGGTACCGCGGTCCGATCTGAGGCGATGACCGGCGTGCCGAGCGACATCGCCTCCAGCGCCGGGGCCCCGAACCCTTCGAATTTGGTGGGGTAGACGAGAGCGACGGCCGCCTCGTAAAGACCCGCCAGCTCGGCCCTCGATACCAGCCCCAGATGCCGGACCCTTCCCGCCAGCCCCTTGGATCGCACCGTCGATTCGATGCGCTCGTCGAGGAACCATCGTGGGCCGGTGAATACCAGCTCGGCGGAGCCGGCCAGCGGTTCGAAGGCCTCGACCAGCATTAGGTGGTTCTTGTGAGGATAGCTGCGACCCGGAAAGACGAAGAACTCTTGCTCCAAGCCGTATCGCCTGCGCACTTCGTCGGGGCCCGGGCGCTCCTCGGGAAACAGGTGCTCGCTGCCGAAAGGAACCACCACGACCTTCGCAGGGTCTGTCGCCAGGCGCCGTACCAGATCCTGTTTCACCCACTCGCTCGGCACGGAAACGGCTCCGCACGAACGGACGCTCATCGGGACGTTAGATCTCAGCCACATGCGCTTTGGCAGCACGAAGTTCTCGGGGAAATGGGCGTACTGAATGTCGTGGATGGTCACGACCGAGGGAACCCCCTTTATATAAGGGGTCGTTCCCACCCCGTGATGCATTACATCGAACTTCTGGCGTCGCGCCGAAACTGGAAGCCAGGTGTTTTCCGCCAGGATCCTCAGGCCTTGGGCCCCCGAAGACCACGGGACCTCAACCACTTGGCAGACCGCTTCGATCTCGGGATAGGCGCGGCTGAATCCGGCGACGGCATAGACGGTGACATCGTGTCCAGCTTCCGAGATCGCTCGCGTGAGGTTGGTGAGCAGCGGCTCGGAGCCGCCAACCTCGCCCGGAACGAGAAACATGAGGTTCATGCCGACGTGCATCAATCAGGGAGGATATAGGGATGCGTATCGCCTACGATGCCGCCCCCTTGATGAGGCCCAAGACCGGTGTGGGCTACTACACGTCAAACCTCCTTGAGGCTCTTATGGCGTATGAGGATAATTTGGCGTTCGATCTCTTCGCTCTCACCAGAAGCGCCAACACACTCGAGGTACCGACCGGAGACCGGATTCGGTTGCGCCATTTGAGGATTCCTGCGCGGGTTGCGGTGACTGCCTGGGAGATCATCCGATTTCCCAGGGGGGAACGCCTGGTGGGAAATGCCGATGTCGTGCACGGAACCAACTTCTGGGTTCCTCCGCTAAAGCGGAGAAACGGCGTGGTCACGATCCACGATCTCACATTTCTCCTTTATCCGGAGATGGTGACTCCGCAGGTTCGCCGCTATCGGTGGATTGTTCCCAAGGTGCTCGAACGATGCTCGATCGTGATCACGCCTGCCGAGACCATCCGGCAGCAGGTTGCAAGTGAGTTGGGTTTTCCCGCTGACCGCATCGTCGTCACGCCAGAAGGTGTTCGCGACAGATTCGCGACGGCCCAACGCGATCGAGAGCTAGAGCGGAGCCTCGGGATAGCAGGGGAGTACGTTCTCTTCGCGGGAACCATCGAACCTAGAAAGAACGTCGAGAGGATGGTGAGGGCGTTTGCCTCGATGGATCACAACGATCTCACTCTGGTCATCGCGGGCCCCCCGGGCTGGGGAGGCTTTGATCTGCCCGCCCTTGTGCGGGAACTCGGCATTGAGGAGCGGGTGGTGATCAGCGGATATACCCCCGACGGAGAATTGGGCGCTCTCATGGCAGGTGCGCTTGCCTTCCTCTTCCCCTCGATATACGAAGGCTTCGGGCTCCCTCCGCTCGAGGCGATGGCCGCCGGGGTCCCGGTGGTTGCAGGCAGAGCAGGCCCGCTGCCCGAGGTTCTCGGCGATGCTCCCATCTGGTGCGACCCATTGGAGGTCGATTCGATCGCGGCGGCCATCGAGGTCGCGGTCTCCGACTCCGAGGTCAGAGAGATGGCGATCACTCAAGGCCGGCAGCGTGCGTCCCAGTTCACCTGGGAGTCAACCGCAGAAGCGACCCTGGCTGCCTACCGGCTCGTGGCGGGGGCCTGAAGCTCGATTCGAACCGTGCGGTGGGACGCCCGTCGACCACGAGGTCAACGCGGGCACTTACTTCTACCCGGTTCTCATGACCGCGGACCACGCCACAGATCTAAATCCTCAATGATTGTATTTCCGGCGCGAACCCACCGCTCAACGGTTTCAGACGCTCCCTTCGACCCCCAGAAGGCGATCCCCGCCATCAGCTGATAGGCAACGATCTGAAGCAGCCCCTTTTCGCCCGCGAGTTCTAGGATCCTCTGCACGAGCCGATGACCTCCATCAAAGGGAACCGGCCGCTCTTCGTCCCGGAGCAGCACCCACGCGACGAGCACCTCCCCGAGGTCGATAGCTCGGTTCCCGATTCCGAAGTTCATCCAATCCAGGACGCCCGTGATACGGCCGTCTGAGACGATCACGTTATGCGGGCCAAAGTCTCCATGCACGAAATCTCGCGAATGCATTTCCTGGCCCCGAGCGTCAGAGGCCAGGTTCGTGAGGGACTCCATGAGCCTGGCAGATGCCTCTGACGCTGCACGGGCCTTCGCGAACCAGCCTCGGTACCCCTCGAAGAAAGTTTCCCGAACCCACCAGCTCCAATTCCTGTGTGGCGCGTCGACGCCGGCGTCTGCCTGAAGCTCGACCAATTGTTGTAGCTGGTCCAGTAATTGCTCATCCAATTCCTTTGGCGGATCTCCCTTCAAGTATTCGAATACCGAAAACCACATCTCTTCACGTAAAGGGCCGTGCGCCACCAGAGCAGGAACGGGGTATCCGCGTTCTTTCAGCATCGGAAGATACGCGGCGCAGAAGACCATCTTCTCCCTGCTGTCATCATTCCCGGCGATCTTGACCACAGCCCGCGTGCCGTCATGCCTAACTGCCTCGTATGCTCCCGTCGCCCCACGATCGAATTCATTGAGGATCCGTAGCTCCAGCCCGCCAGCTTTCGCTATGGCGGCTTCAATCTCGGTGAAGTCGATCATCTGCGGTTTCTTCGTTTGTTGTGGGTCTCCACAGGCCAGAGGGCGATTGAAGCCCGTTCACGACTTCTGAACTAGCTCCACCAGCAAGCCGAGGTTTCCCTTGGGGTGAACGAATGCGATCTTTGTCCCGCGGGATCCGGTTCGTGGCTGTTCGTCGATGAGAGTGACTCCCGACTTCTTCAGGTCGGAAAGTGCTTGCTCGATGTCATCCACTTCGTAGGCGATGTGATGGAGGCCCTCGCCGCTTCTGCGGATGAAGCGGCCTACCGGGGATTCAGGGCTAAGGGGCGCGAGCAGCTGCAGGTAGGAGTCGCCCAGGCGAAACATCGCTTCCTCCACTCCCTGGTCCTCGACGGTCTCACGGTGTTCCAAGCTCAGCCCCCAGATCTGGGTGTAGTGATCGATCGCGGCCTCGAGATCCGAGACCGCAAGGGCGATGTGTTCGATCTTGGAAAGCATCCCGCCATCCTATCGAGGTCTCAGGCCCTCTCGGTCCGTCCCGTCGGTCACGGAGACATCCCTGCCGTGGAGCGTATAGTTTTGCGCCGGTGGACAACCTCGATTCCGGTTTTAGAAAGAAGACTGTCGAACGTGCCCGGAAACTTCTCGTTCGAAGGATAAAGAGGTCTCCTCGGTTCCGGCGATTTGCCGAGCGATCGGTAGCCGAGCTGGAGCGGGCCCTGGTCGCACCCGACCTGTACGGAAGCAAATACTTCGAGCCCAAGTCTTCGTCTGGAGGGGTCAAGGCGTCGGGGTATGCCGAGTACACCCGCGCGAAATCCAACCTCGACGTGGCCGCCTACGTCGTCTACAAACATCTCAAGCCGCAGCGGCTGTTTGACGTGGGCTCCGCCACGGGGTTCCTGCTCGAGGCTCTCGGAGAGCTTGGAATCCAGGCTTACGGAGCAGACTTGAGTCCCGATGCCGTTCACGCCGCTTCCGATTCCGTGAGGTCGCGCATGGTAGTGGCCAGCGCAACGAACCTTCCTTTGCCCGACGGGGCGGCGCCGGTCGTAACCGCCTTCGAAACTTTCGAGCACATCCCTCCACGACTGGTACCCGTCGCTCTAAAAGAGGTCTTTCGGGTCTGCTCAGGGTTTGTCGTCGCCACCATCCCTTCGTTTGGACACAACGATTACGGCCCCAATGGTTGGTATCAGGGCAAGGTCCGATGGGAAGTCCTCGAGCAGTACCAGACGAAGGACGAGGGCTATGAGGGCCCTATCCCGTTTTACGATCTGATGCGTGACGATGAGGGTAATCCCATCGAAGGCCACGTCACGATCGCCTCATTTTCCTGGTGGACCAAGATGTTCGGCGACGCGGGTTTTATCAGGACCGGTGAAGTCGAAGAGAGGATGAACGAAGATCTAGGCCGATTCGGCCTGCTGGGGGATCAGATCTGGCACCTATACGTCTTCCGAAAGCCTGGTACGGATGTGCCGACTACGCCTCTGGCTCGGCCGGATGAGATCCAAGAGGCCGAGTCGATGCTGCAGCTGCCTTCTCCATAGTTCGCCACCGCTCTGGCGCTTCCTTACTCAACGGACGAATGATCATCGCAAGGTGACTACATCTAGCCAAAGCTGATCGAGCAGTATTCTTTGAATCTGGAGGACTGAATGCGCGACTACCACATCAACCTGTTCTGGAGCGAAGAGGACGCTCAGTGGATCGCCGACATCCCAGACCTGAAGGGATGTTCTGCATCCGGAGACACCCCTGAGGAAGCCGCCAGGGAGATCCAGATCGCAAAGAAGCTCTGGCTGGAATCGGCCCGCGAACATGGCGACCCCATCCCCAAGCCCCGCTACCGCCCGGCGATCTACGTCACCTGATCACCTGTCATGTCCGAAGGTCATCACCTTCAGGCGGCTCCCCAGATCTTTTGACTAGACCCCCGGCGCTGCCATCCCGACGACCGGCTGGTTCAATCGGATGTTCCCCGTGGAGCCAAAGAACGGCGCATTGAATGCGAAGATTCCCCCATCGGTGGCTACCAGCCAGTAACCATCGCCCTTGGGAGTCCTCTCCATTCCCACGATCGGCTGATTCAGTCTGATGTTTCCGGTCGAGCCATGGAACCCGGCATCCCCGAAGGCGAATATCCCCCCGTCGGTCGCCACCATCCAGTACCCGCTGCCCGAGGGCGTCGGAGCCATCCCCACGATCGGCTGGTTCAGTCTGATGTTTCCGGTAGAGCCGAAGAACTTGGCATCGCAGAATGCAAAGATCCCTCCGTCGGAAGCCACCATCCAATAGCCGCCTCCTCCGGCGGAGGGACACAGGGACTGCGTGAGCGGAGGATTCGTCCACGACCCGGTGCGACGGGCGTCCTTCCGGAAAGTAGGCCATCCCAATGACCCGAGAGAAGAGTTGTCTCCGGCTGCCATCTCGAAGCGGTATGCGATTCCGGTGGTCCCGTCTGGCTTGGTTCCAACCAAAATGATGTCGAGGCGTCCGTCGCCATCGACGTCGGTGACTGCAGGGGAGTTTTGGAAGCTAGCGGCCCCCGTGGCGAGCGAGAACATGAGAGTTCCGTTCTTGCCGTTGTAGA
>JAHWKU010000001.1 GCA_019347715.1 Actinomycetota bacterium
CCACGATGCGCATCCACGCTGCGATCGCAGTTGCGACCAAACGGATCGAGCAGACTACCATAACTACCGATAGATAAACGGGATGATTGCCGGTGATCACTTCCAGCTCCCGCCGAATCCCTCCGAAAGCAAAGCCGGAATACCCTGCCCCCGCGATCGCGGCAGCGATCGCCATCCTCCGAAGAAAAGTCACACAGCCACCGCTTGATCAACATCCTTGAAGGGGCACCGGGCTTCCTTCACGTGCGCGTCGAACTCGTCACGAAACAGCTCGATGGCCGAACGCAGAGACCACGCTGCCCCATCCCCGAGAGCGCAGAAGGACTGACCCATGGGGGCATACATGGGGCCTGGGGCACTCATGTTGTTGCACACGTCAACGAGGAGATCGATATCTTCGGTTCGCCCTTCCCCGCGCTCGATACGCTCCAGGACTTTCACTCCCCACCAAGTCCCCTCTCTGCACGGCGTGCACTTTCCGCACGACTCATGGTTGAAGAACCGGGTGGTGTTGTGGGCCATATCGACCATGCACCGTGAGTCGTCCAGAAACACCACCGATCCGCTTCCTAGCATGGTGCGAGCCTTTGCCAAAGTTTCAAATGCCATCGGGATATCCGTCGTGGTCAGCCATGGAGCGCTGGCACCGCCGGGGATCACTGCCTTGAATCCATTTCCGTTGCGCATTCCTCCAGCAGCCTCGAGAAGCTCGCTCATCGGGATGCCGAGTGGAAACTCGTAGTTGCCGGGGTTCTCAACGTCGCCCGAGACGGAGAAGATCTTCACGCCGGGAGACTCTTCGGTCCCCATGGAGCGCCACCACTCGACTCCGTTGTTCAAAATGTGGGGCAGACTCGCCAGCGTCTCAACGTTGTTTACTACGGTCGGCTGGTGATAGAGACCCTTCACGGCAGGAAAGAATGGGGGGCGCAAACGCGGCTGGCCCCGGAATCCCTCGAGAGATTCCAAAAGCGCGGTCTCCTCGCCGCAGATGTAGGCGCCCGCGCCGCGGTGAATGTAGACAGGGCAGGAAAAATCGCTTCCTGCGATCTTGCTCCCTGCGAATCCAGCTTCTGTCGCATCGTCGATCGCCTTCTGCAGACGTCTTGTCCCCAGCGCGAATTCTCCGCGGACATAGATATAGACGGCCTCGGCGCCGATCGCGTAAGCACAGATCAGGGCACCCTCGATGATGGCGTGCGGATCCCGCTCGGTGATCTCGCGATCTTTGAACGTGCAGGGCTCGCCCTCATCGTCATTGACGACTACATAGCGGGGAAAGACATCGGGCGGCAGAAAGCCCCACTTGTTGCCGGTTGGAAAACCCGCACCACCGCGTCCGCGCAATCCCGATGACTTGACCATATCCACGATCTCTTCTGGCTTCATCTCGTGGACGGCCTTTTCGAGTGCCTCGTATCCGCCGGATTCGGTGTAGCGCTCCAGAGTGAAGGAGTCGTCGGGATGATCTCGCCACCTTTTGGTGACCACGGGAGTCTCGTTCAATCTTCCGCTCCCCTAGGTCGCACCGGAGGTTCCCCGTCTTCGGTTTCCTCTGCAGTCTCCTCATCGTCGGGCGGCGTCGGCCCCGGCCCGGGCCCCTCGTCGGGCATCTCGTACAGACGATCCGGCGCAGGCGGCTTGCGGTGACCGCGTCTTTCCTCTGGACTCTTGAGGAGCTCCTCTTCGTCGGAAGAAAGCTGGATTGTTTCCACCCACAGAGGCTCCTCGAAATATGGCAACGCGTCTGGGATAGGGCCGGTGTCGACGGGTTGCGCCTGACTGATCGCTACCTCGTCGGCCTCGTAAGAAGGCGGTTGAGTAACGGGGCCAACGGGATCCACGATGACTTCCTCGGTCGCTTGTGAGACTTCTTCGGAAAAGCGCCCCTCCGCGTCGGAGATCGGCTCCGCCAGTCGGCGCTCGCGTTCGCCCGGAAGAGGAGCCTCGAGGGGCTCATCCAGCTCCGCCTCTGAAGGGAGCGTCCCCGGTTCGGTTTTGAACCGCCCGGAGGAGATCGCGTCTATCACTTCTATCGCTCCCTCTGGAGTCAGGGGGCCAACCATCTCGTCGTAATCAATCTGGATCATCGGAGCAATCTCGCAATGCGCGAGACACTCAGCGCGCTCGAGATGGAACTCTCCATCAGCAGTGCTCTGCCCGGGTGAGACCTTCAATCGATCCTCCAACGCCGAGATCACTCCCTCGGCCCCCGCAATCGCGCACGCCAGTGTGTGACAGACGCTTACCACGGTGCGGCCCTTCGGCTTCATATGCAGCATGTGGTAGAAGCTCGCCACTCCCGTCACATCGGCGGTGGATAGCCCGAGGATGTCGGCAATCTCCTCTATAGCCCTTGGCGTCACGTAACCGTCGCGCTCTTGAGCAAGGTGGAGAAGTGGAAGCATCGCGCTCCTTCCCCGGCCCGGGGGGTAGCGTTCAACGATCGTCTCGGCGCGCTCTCGCAGATCGATCAACTCGAGTTCCTTTCCGTCACCGGTCGACTCCTCCCATTACCGGATCGGACGACGCGATCGTGGCAACCGTGTCGGCGACGAGCGTGTCCTTCATCATCGGGGGGAGGCACTGAAGATTCACAAACGAGGGATCTCTCATATGAACGCGGTATGGGTTCGACCCGCCATCGCTTACGACGTAGCACCCTAGCTCGCCGCGGGGAGATTCCACGGAAGCGTAAGTTTCACCAGCAGGGACGTTATAGCCCTGAGTGACAAGCTTGAAGTGATGAATCACAGCTTCCATCGAGCGAGTCAGTTCTTTTCGAGGTGGGGGCGTAACTTTGGGATCCATGTTCTTGAAATCCCCCTTGGGCATGGAATCGAAAACCTGCTTCACGATGTCGAGCGATTGCCGCATCTCTTCGAGACGCACTAGATAGCGTGCGAAGACATCGCCTTCGGTGCGGGTGGGCACTTCGAATTCGTACTGTTCGATTCCCGAATACGGAAACGCCTTTCGAATATCCCACTCGAGACCCGCGGCCCTGAGGATGGGTCCAGTTGCGCCGAGCGCCATGGCATCTTCCTTGGTGATAACTCCAACTCCCTGCGTGCGCTGCTTCCAAATGGGGTTGTCTGTGAGGAGGTCTTCATACTCCTTCAGCTTGAAAGGGAAGATGTCCATGAAGTCCAACACCGGCGTTTGCCATCCGTCCGGAAGGTCCTGCCAGACTCCTCCCGGAACGATGTAGTTGTGGTTCATCCGAAGTCCCGTGACCATCTCGAAGAAGTCGATGAGCAGTTCCCTCTCGCGAAAGCCGTAGAGCATCATCGAAATCGCTCCCATATCCATGCCCTGAGTGGCAAGCCAGACGAGATGGGATGAGATTCGGTTGAGTTCGGTCATGAGGATCCGGATAGCCTGGCCGCGGGCAGGGACCTCTATTCCCAAAAGCCTCTCCACGGCGATCGAATACACCAGCTCGTTGTGAAACGGCGCGAGATAGTCCATGCGCGTGACTATCGTCACGGCTTGCCTGAAGTTTTGGTCCTCACACTCCTTTTCCATGCCCGTGTGGAGATAGCCGATGACCGGCTTGGCCTCCCGAACGATCTCCCCTTCCAGAGTCAGGATCAGACGAAGGACGCCATGGGTGGACGGATGCTGGGGACCCATGTTGATGGTCATCAGCTCGGAGTCTTCGTCGAAGTCCTCGATATAGGCGCCGTGGCCTTGCTCCTCGAACCTCTCCACAATCTCGGTCATCAGGAGTATCCGGGACTCAGATGCTTGTACTCGACCGGCACTTTCCCAACCGCGTAGTCCTTGCGAAGCGGATAACCCTCCCACTCGTCCGGCATCAGGATCCTGCTCAGATCCGGGTGACCTTCGAAGACGATCCCGAACATGTCGAAAGCCTCTCGTTCCATCCAGTCCGCGGTGGGCCAGATGTCTGTGACGCTCTTGATCTTCGGGGGCTCACCGTCGGCAATCGGAACCTGAACTCTCATCCGTCTTGGATTCTCGAGATCCGTGAGGTTGTAGACGACTTCGAACCGGGCGTCCTGTCTGCCCAGATAATCAACTCCGCAAAGATCGGACAGGAATGTAAAGCCGGTCTCGGTCGCAAACCACTTCGCGACCGCAGGCCATTTGGAGCCGTCAATGACCGCCCACGGCTCCCCGCCTGCACCGGAGGAAGACAAGACCGCGTCGTCGAATTTCTTTTGCAGCATCTCGATGATCTCTTCGGGCATCAGATGGTCACCCGCTTGGAGCCCTGTATACGGGGACGGTACTTTCCGGCGAGGATGTCGTCGTGCAGCCGCATGATCCCGTCGATCAGCATCTCCGGCCGCGGTGGGCAACCCGGAACGTACATATCGACTGGAACTATCTGATCTACTCCCTGCACTAGCGCGTAATTGTTGAAGACGCCTCCACAGGAAGCGCAAGCTCCCATAGATATGACCCACTTGGGATCGGGCATCTGGTCGTAGATCTGACGCAGCACCGGGGCCATCTTTTGTGAGACCCGGCCTGCGACGATCATCAGGTCGGCCTGGCGGGGCGACGCGCGAAAGACTTCCATCCCGAACCGAGACAGATCGAAGCGCGAGGCGCCGGTGGCCATCATCTCGATCGCGCAACAAGCGAGACCAAAGGTGGCCGGCCAAAGGCTCGATCTGCGGCTCCAGTCGACGAACTTCTCGAGCGTCCCGAGCACTATCCCGACGCCGCTCGGTTCAGACATGCGTTACCTCCCCCGCGGCTCGTTCTCCGGTTTCAATCTCTTCCCAGTCGAAGCCCCCCCTGCGCCAGACGTAAACGTAAGCCCCGAACAGCAGGGCGACGAAAACTGCCATCTCGATGGCGCCGGCGATCCCCAGCCTCCTGAAGACGACCGCCCATGGATAGAGAAAGACCGTCTCGACGTCGAAGATGATGAAAAGCATCGCGATCACGTAGAAGCGAACCGGCAAGCGTTCGGCTACCGATCCTTCCACCGGAGTGATCCCGCACTCATACGGCGCCAGCTTGGCCGGGTTGGGATTGTCCGGGCCAAGCAGCCGGGAAAAGACGAGCGACAGAACCCCGAAGATGGTCACGAGGACTGCGAAGAGAAGGATCGGGAAATAGCTCTCGAGGGTCACGCCGCTCCCACTTTCTTTTCTGAAGAAGGGGTGGGGGTAGAAATTTCCGGTTCTGCGAGACGAGGAAGTTCCCGCTCCGCCAGTTTCATCATGGCTCGAAAACCTCTGTCGCCGAGCTTCCCTCCGTCATCGGCCGCCAGGTTGGCCAGAACCTGGAAGACGAACTCCATGATCGTCTGCGATCTCATCCCGACCTGACACAAGGCTCTGAACGCCCGCGGGTTACCGATGATCTTCACGAACTTGCGGCCGATCCGGTAGTAAGAACCGTAGACGTCGTTCAGGGCCTCACGATATGAGTGCAGCTGAGCGGAGTCGCCTGCTGCCAGCGCATCGACCAAAAGGCCAGACGCCAGCTTCGCCGTCTCCAGTGCATAAGCGATTCCTTCGCCGTTGAACGGATTGACCATGCCCGCCGCATCCCCGATCACGACGTAGCCTTCGCCGTAAGGCTTCTCGACACTTCCTCCCATCGGAAGCCTTCCGCTCTGGTATGGCTCGGTCTGTGTCTCGTGAGTTATGCCGTAGCTCTTGGGAAACATGTCGATGAAATCTCGTTGGAGATGGTTCAAGTTGACCGAGCGCCACTCCCCAAATGTCGTGAGCAATCCGACACCGACATTCACAGTTCCGTCCCCGACCGGAAAGATCCATCCGTACCCCGGCAGGAGATGGTCGCCCTTTCGCAATTCGAGCCACGACTCGAAGTAGTCGTCGTCGTGACGATGGCTTCGGTAGTAAGTCCGGATCGCAAGGCCTAGTGGATAGCCTGCGCCCCTTTCGATACCGAGTGCCCTTCCGAACGGCGATGAGGCACCGTCGGCAACTACGACGAACGGAGCATGCGCCACTCCTTCATCGACCTTTTGCACTCCTCCACCCTCGGCCGTGGCTTTCTTTATCCATCTGACTCCAACGACCCGCGATCCATCCATCAATGGTTCGGTTGCCTCTGTCCCAAAGTGATACTGCGCGCCGGCTTCCATCGCTGCCGTAGCGATGTCGTTGTCGAGGTCTTTCCTCGGACGGACCAGGCCGTAGCCCGGGAAACCGTCGAGGGCAGGCCAATCGAGATCGAGAGTCTTGCCTGCTCCAAGGACTCGGAGGCCCTTCACCTTCTGGTACGACTCGAGCTTGGAGCCAAGCCCCAGCTCATCCAGGATCTTGATCGAACGCGGCGTCAGCCCGTCGCCGCAGGTCTTGGGACGGGGGAACTTCTTCTTCTCGAGGACCGCCACTTTGGCCCCGGACCTCGCCAGGAAATAAGCGGCCGCAGAACCGCCAGGCCCTGCCCCAACGACGATCACGTCGTGCTCCAATCTGGGGCCTCCTGTCCCGCTGGAAAGAACAGACGCGGACTTTGTGAAAATTTTCACGAAGTCCTGGCCTATTGTACTCCCGGCGCTCTACACGCCCAAATGGGTTGCCGGCTACTCTGCCTCGCCCGGGCCTGTTTCGGAGCAAACGATGGTTCGGTCCTCGGCGATCCGGCAGCCGCTAGCCTGCTCTGACACTCCGGCGCCAGAGAAGACGACGAGATAAATCGCAGCTATGGCAACCAATGCCACGAAGACTGCGATCAACCAGGAAGCAAGCGGGGCATCGGCCATCTTGATGCCGGCGAGCTCACCCATCTCTTCTGTCTCGAACTCGACCAACTCTCCGATCTCGGGCTCGAACTCTGTTGGCTTGGGCGGCTCCACGACCGCAGGAGGAGCGACGGTCACCCTCGCCAGCTCGGCGGGGGCATCGGCCTCTCGCTGCACTCCCTCTGGCATCGGGGCCTCGGCTGCTGCCGGTGCCGGGGCCGCGGCGGCAGGTTTCTCTTCCGACTCGGCTGCGGCCGGTTTCTCTTCCGACTCGGCTGCGGCCGGTTCGGGCTGCTCTGATGGCTCTGGCGCCTTCTCTTCTGCGGCTTCCGCGGCTTCTGCGGGTTCTTCGGGTTCTTCGGGGGTTGGCGCCGGAGCATCTTCAGCTGCGGGAGCTCGAGGGCCTCCTTCTTTTTCGAGCTTTGCCTTCCACGCCTCTTGAGGATCTATGGGCAATCCTTGTTGTGCACGAAGTTCAGCCGCCTTGGACCTTCCCTCGGCCACGCGGGGGTCGGAGCCCTTTTCGAGCTCCTCGGCCAAGACCCGCTCTCTTATCTGTTCAGGTGACTCGTCTGCCATCTACCCGTCCTATCCGTCGCCGCAAGTAAGTGAGGCGAGGTATGCGCTCAGATCTTCGAGCTCGCCCGCCGACAAGTAAGTGAGAGAAGGCATCTTCGAGTATGGCCTCTGCTCGATGGGCTGCGAAAGGTAGGCGCGGATCGCGCCTGCATCCTGAAAGCGTTCTCCAACGCACGCAAGGTCGGGGCCGATGCGCGCCAACCCGATCACCGACCGGCTGTCCTTCGAGTATCGATCTGGACGAGTCGCTCGCCCCAGACCTACATCGGCCTTCACGGGCCGCACCTGCTGGGTGTGACAGAACACGCAGCCTTCTCGGTCGTAGACGGCTTTACCCCTCTCCGTCTCCTCCCCATAGGCGATCGAGTGCCGGGTCACTGCAGTGAGTGCCGGATCGGTCATCGGCAATGCATACGTGACGATGAACCCGACAAAGAAGGCGGCTATAGCCCCGGCCGCAACCATTGCGGGCCTGCCGTCTTTCACAGCAGGGCCTCCACCGGCGTCACGACTTCGACGGGGTGTGGCTCGCCTTCAGCCGTCGTCCTGATCATGTGCAACGCAAATATCCACTGCCCAATAGCAAAGAGCACCAGACCAACAACCGATAGAGCGCGGAAACCACCTGCGCTTTCTAGAACTACTTCGTATCCGGCTCCAACGACCGACGGAGCCTCCGAAGAGCCGGCCATCCAAGCGATCGCCGAAGTGGCGCCTGCACCGAGCCAGCCCGTGGCCGCGGCAGCGACTCCAACTGCGGTCAGCCAAAGACCGGACGAGACCCTCGACCGGTGAATCCACCTTCTGCCCATGAGCCGAGGAAGAGCGAATGTGATGAACCCGAGCGCCCATAGGGTCGCTCCGCCCAGCACAATGATCCACACCGGCGCGGTTTCCCAGTCGGTCGCGCCGAAGGTCTTCGCGGTGCCACGGAATCCAACGAGGATGGTGAGCAGAACCCCGGCGGACCAGAAGGCAGACCCGGCAACAAAGAAACGGATCGAGGGATGGTCGGCAACGCGGTCCCAAGCAACTCGAAGAGTCCCGAACAGGTTGACCAGCAAAGCCAGTACAGGCATGACGAGAAGGATCGAGGAGGCAATCGAAATGGTGACGAGCCACTCAGGGGACGGCCCGTAAACCTGCCGGGTGCTCCCCGAGAGCGGAGCCGCGATCGCCAGAGACCAGAAACCCAATACGGCAAGACGATGGGAATGCAACGGAGCCCCGCTCGCCCTCGGCACTACGTAGTAAAGAGCGCCTGCGCCAACCGAAGACACCCAGAGAAGGATCGTGGTGTTGATCGAAAACAGATGAGCGATCTCGTCGGGCACTCCGTTTAGTGCATGTAGATTGCCAACGGCGAGTCCGAGCATCGCCCATAACAGCCCTCCCAAAAAGAAGTAGATCGAGATGTATAGGCGCGGTTCAACTCGCTTTGAGACCGATCTCCACACGTTGGCGGTGGCAATTAGAAGACCGAAGACGAGCGCCGCGTCGAGATAGGAGGGCAGCTCGCTGAACTGCTGGTCTTGCACTCCTCCAAAAAGATTGATCGCAACGCCGATCGCGAGCGTCAGATTGATGATCATTCCCGCCAGCTGCGACCCGGCCTCGGAGGCCACCCTTGCGCCGGTCAGTCTCGGAACGGCATAGAAGATCGCTGCGAGGCCGGCGAGGGTGAGCCAGCCATAGATCAGGCTGATCGAACCGACCGCGGTCAACCTCGGATATGACAGGAGCCTGGTATGCAGAAAGTCCGGAGCAACCAGCTTCACGCTGGCAAGTGCGAGACAGGTGGCTCCGAGCACCAGCCAAAACGCGGAGGAGTAAATGAATTGCCTGGCAGCAGAGTCGGGAGCACGTGAAAACATCACGTCTATCTATCACGCGCGGCCCCCATCCTGGTAGCGGACAGGCATACTTTGCAGATCGTGCAACCCTTCCCTGGATCGCCGGGCCTCACTGCTCCCGCTCGAAAAGTGGTCGCCGTCGGAAGCGGGAAGGGAGGCGTAGGCAAGACGACGGTCTCGATCAATCTGGCCCTAGCTTTGAGCCAGCAGGGCCTCGCGGTGGGAATCCTGGATGCCGATGTTTACGGCCCGAACGTTCCCCTGATGGTGAACCTCGCCCGCAAGAGGCCTTCGAAGGGATGGACTCTCGTCTATAACGACCCCAGTGGCGGGGGGCCGCGAAAGAAGAAACCCGTGGAGCGTTATGGTCTCGAGATCATGTCGGCCGGCTTCATCGTCGCCGAGGATCAGCCTCTCACTTGGAACACCGAGCTGGTCAGCGCGCTGCTCCACCAGCTCCTCTATCAGGTGGAATGGTCGGATCTCGATTACCTGATCGTCGACCTTCCACCTGGGACGGCCAATCTTCAGGAAAGGTTCGTTGCAGAGATCCCGTTCGACGGCGCGGTGATCGTCGTCACTCCCCAAGATGTCGCGCATCTCGACGCACGCAAAGCGATAGAGATGTACCGCCAATTCGGAACCGAGGTCCTTGGGGCGATTCTCAATATGAGCGGACTCGTATGCCCTCATTGCGAGGAGACGATCGAGGTCTTCCACCCGGTGACCGACGAGCGTTCGATCTGGGCCCAGGGAATCTCCAAACTCGGGGAGATACCGCTCGATCCAAAGATGAGTCTGGCCGGCGACACCGGCCACCCGGTGATGATCGCCTATCCCGACGGTGTGCAGGCCGATGCATTCAGAAAGGCGGCAACGCTTCTCCAGGAGGCACTGGCTCGCAGGAGTGCTCGCTAGCGATCTCTCGTAGAATCCAAGTCATGGCAACCCCCAGAGCTCGCTTCGTGATCGCGGCATCGATCGTCTGCATCGCGATCCTCGGCCTCGTGGCATGGTCGCTGTCGTCGACCACCACTTACTACAAGACTCCGGCAGAGCTGCTTTCGGGGCGCATCGATCCTGCCGAGCGAGTCAGAGTGGCAGGGGTAGTGGTCGCGGGATCGGTCGATCGCGCAGGAACCACAACCAATTTCGCAGTAACCGATGGAACCGAACAGGTAATGGTCACCACTGAAGATGCGATCCCCGACACCTTCGGGGATGGGGTCGAGGTGATCGCGGAGGGTTCGATTGCCACCGACGGACTGTTCACGGCATCCACGGTATTGGCCAAGTGCCCTTCCAAGTTCAAGGCCAAACAAGCTGCAGCTAAGTAGGTAGAGACTTAGGTCCGTGATCGATATCTCGGCCGCGGGGCGAATCCTCCTCGCAGGGGCCATGGCGGCGTCGGCCTGGACCATCGCCGCCTCGTTGCTTGGCGCATCTCGCAAAGACCGTCGCTGGACTCAGTCCGGCAGCCGGGCCCTTCACGCCACTACGGTGCTGTTTTCCGCAGCGGTGGTGCTTCTTCTCACTGCACTCATTTCAAGAGACTTCTCGATCGCGTATGTAGCCAACTACACCAGCCGCTCGACCCCTTTCCTCTACACAGTCAGTTCCCTGTGGGCCGGGATGGAGGGATCACTTTTGTTCTGGACGCTTCTCACCGGACTGTACGCGTCCACTGCGTCGTTCGTGCAGCGCGAGAGAAAGGCCGCACTCGTCCCTGTTGCGAACACGGCGTTCGGGACAGTTCTGCTGTTTTTCTCCGGCATGCTGGTATTCGCAGCCAATCCATTCGACCCTTTGGCACCGATTCCGTTCGACGGGGCCGGTTTGAACCCACTTCTTCAATCTCCATTCATGGCGATTCATCCAGTCTTGCTTTACCTGGGAATGACCGGGTTCACCGTCCCATTCGCTTTCGCAGTGGCATCGCTGGTGAAGGGCAGGCTCGACTCGGGATGGTTCACTTCAACCCGGCGGTGGACGATCCTGGCTTGGTCATTTCTCACCGTTGGCATCATCCTCGGCGGCGCCTGGGCCTACTCCGAGCTGGGGTGGGGTGGTTACTGGGCTTGGGACCCGGTGGAAAATGCCTCATTGCTGCCATGGTTGACCGGGACCGCCTTCCTGCATTCGGTGCTCATTCAGGAACGCAGAGGCATGCTGAAGGTCTGGAACGTGGCACTCATACTCACCACCTACAGCCTTGCGATCTTTGGAACCTTCCTTACGAGGTCGGGCCTGCTGAGCTCAGTCCATACCTTCAGTGAGTCCCCCGTCGGCCCACTGTTTTTGCCCTTCCTCGCGATCTTGATGGTCGGAGCGTTCGCGCTCCTCGGCTGGCGCTATGACAAGCTGCGATCGGATCGCAACCTGGAGTCGTTGCTCTCGCGCGAAGCCATGTTCCTATTCAACAATCTGCTGTTCGTCACGATCGCATTCGTAGTGCTCTGGGGCACGCTCTATCCCATCCTGGTGGAAGCGACCAGCGGAGCCAAGATCTCGGTTGGCCCTCCATTCTTCAACTCGGTGATCGTTCCGGTGGGTCTCGCGCTGCTTGCCATGACCGGAATAGGGCCACTGGTTGCATGGCGCAAAGCATCTTCCAAGAGTCTCAAGCGGGACCTGGCATTTCCGCTGGCAGCCGGCGCCGCAACGATCTTGGGCGTCGCGATTGCCGGACTCAGATCAACCGGCGCGATCTTCGCGCTCGGGCTTTCGACATTTGTCGCCGCGGCTACCGCGGGTGAGTTCGTTCGAGGAGCGCTATCCCGCCGGAAAGGCGGAACTGGCTTTCTCGGCGGATTGATAGAGGTGATTGCGCGAAACCGGCGGCGATACGGCGGCTACATCGTTCACCTTGGAGTGGTGCTGATCTTCGTTGGATTCTCAGGAAGCGCGATGACGCTTTCGTGGAAGGGCACGGTCGAACCTGGAGACTCGTTCGAGATAGGGCGTTACTCGATCCTCTACCGGGACCATCAAAGACTTCGCACTGAAGAGCGGATGATCGTCGGCACCACCATGGAGGTCACAAGCGACGGTAAGAGAGTTGCCACGCTTCGGCCCCAGAGAAACTTTCACATCGCCCAATCCCAGCCTCAGTCGGAAGTTGGAATACACACCACCCTGACCGAGGATCTCTATCTCGTTCTCACCCAGATGGACGATTCCGGGACGGCAGCCATCCAGGCATGGGTGAACCCATTGGTGGCTTGGATATGGATCGGCGGAATCGTTATGACAGCAGGCATGGTCGTGATCCTGAGCGCGAAGCCTGCCGGCTTGACCCGCCCGGCATCGGCTATGTCTTCCCCGAGAGGTAAACAGGAGGCAGTTGTTTGAGACTGCAGATGGCAGCGGCGGCAATGATCGGACTGGCTCTTCTGACCGCGCTCGCGCTCTTTATGTCGATTGGACCAGACCCAAACGCGGTGCCGACTGCGGAGGCGGTCGCCGGCCGCATCATGTCGCCATATTGCACGGGCCTTTTGGTATCCGATTGCCCAACGCGTCAGAGCGCAGAGTTGCGTTCTCACATCGAAGAAAAAGTTGAGCTTGGCTGGACCAACCGACAGATCGACCAATGGCTGGTCGCGAACTATGGGGAACAGGTCCTTGGGCGCCCTCGCGGAATGGTTTCGTGGATCGTGCCAATTGGGGCGGTCATGATTGGACTCGTGGTTCTCGGATTGGTTCTCATCCGTCGCAAGCCGCTTCCCGTTAGTGCACCGGGCGCGAAGATAGCTCAGGAAGAGCGGAACAGGGTGGCGGCTGACCTCGGTCGCTATACCAGGGACACCACGGAATGATCGGGTATCTGATCGCGGGACTTGCATTCGCCGGTCTCGTGGCTTGGGTGGCGAGACCGCTGTTCGCCGCGGCCCCTACTCGCGCCACAGAAACCGACGAACGGCTAATCGAACTCGTGGAAGAAAAGCACGCTATCTACCGGTCGATCCTCGACCTCGATTTGGATCTCGAAGTCGGCAAGATCTCACCAGAAGATCATGCCGCCGTTCGCTCCCGCAATGAAGCGGAGGCAGCGCGCATCTTGAAGAAGATCGACCTGCTGGAAGAAGAGAATCTCGACACGATCGAGGCAGAGATCGCCGAGGCGAGGAAACGCCTTGGTTCCCAATGAAAAAGATCTTCTTTTTCCTTCTCTTGGCCTCGTTTGCATCCTCATCGCCGGTAACAGCACAGACCGAAACAACAGTCGTCGTTGGTGGCAGAGTTGTAAATGGAACCTCCGGGGCCCCTGTTCCAACCGGGCTCGAGGTGACGGTCGTTTCGCTGGGTTCAACCGGGGACGAGCTGGCAAGGACAAAGACCTCGAGCGGCAATGACGGTTTGTTCAAAGCGGAGATCGAGAAGGGAGATCGCTACCTCATTGCGACCACCCATCTCGAGGTCACCTATACGAGCGTTGTGACAGATCCTTCCGGCCCCGTCGAACTGAAGGTATTCGAGACGACCGATGACGATTCGGTCGTAAGTGTTACGTCCGATACGACGACGGTGATCAGAGGTGAAGACAACGTGCTGGAAGTCCTCGCGCTGATGAGAGTGAGCAATTCATCCGACCGTACATATCTCGGCAGGCAGACGGAGGAAGGAAGATCGGTGCTCAGGTTTCCGGTTCCTCCCGGCGCATTCGACGTGAACCCGGGGACCGGGATAACGAGCGGAGTGATCGCCGTCCCTGGTGGGTTCACCGCAGCCGATCCTCTGCAGCCGGGCGAGCTGAACGCCGGCTATCTGTATCGAGTTCGAGCCTCCCGCCAGGGATGGCCGATGAGACGTGCGTTCTTTTATCCAACCACCAGGGTGACAATCCTGATCGACGAATCACTTCGACTCTCATCCCCCAGGCTGCGTTTCTCAGAGGTAGTACCTATCGGAGAGGGCGAAGACGCCAAACGCTATCGCCAGTACGACGGGAGGAGCTTCTCCGCCGGCGATCTGATCGAGGCCGATATCACCTACCCGGCAGAAGGGCCGAACAAAAACGCCGCCCTCTACGTCGGGGCGATTGCCGGCGCGATCGTCCTTCTGGCAATCGCCATCGTTGTGCCCTTGCGGCGGCGCCGGCGCAATCCCAGCGTTGTAGAGCTATCGGAACGAGAACGCTTGATCGAAGAGATCGCCGCGCTCGACCAGGCCTTCGAGATGGAATCCATCGAAGAAGGCGAATACACGAGACGGCGCAATGAGATGAAGTCGAAACTCCAGACGATGACCAATGACTTCACCGCCAGATGATCCTCGTTCAGTCGGTATCAAAACGTTTCGGCGGGTTCCGTGCGCTGAACAAAGTGACCATAGAGATACCAAGAGGCAAAACGCTCGTCGTCTTCGGACCTAACGGTGCCGGCAAGACGACTCTTTTAAGGATCGTGGCCGGACTCATTCGTCCCACCGAAGGCACCGTCTTCGTCTCAGGGAAAACCCCGATGGAGGCAAGGGCCGGCATCGGTTATCTCGGAACCGAATCGCTTCTGTATCCGAGCCTCACTCTCAAGGAGAACCTCCGTTTCTTTTGCGGGCTGTACGGCGTTGGACCCGGGGAAGCCGTACGTTGGATAGATCAAGTCGGGTTGTCATCGAAAAGTAAAGCTTTGGTCGCGACCCTCTCGCGGGGCGAGTCTCAACGAGCCGCGCTGGCCCGCTGTTTGATCCACGATCCGGATCATCTGATCGTCGATGAGCCCTTCGCCGGCCTCGATGATGCTTCCGCCGCCGCGTTCGGTCAGCTGATCACCAGGGAGTCCAGGACCACCATCATCGCCACTCACGATGTCGATCGGGGAAAGCAGATAGCCGATGAAATCGTAACGCTCGAAGAGGGACGAACGAAGTGAGGACTGCCTTTGCGATCGCGGCAAAAGACCTCCGCGCGGAGGCGCGGTCCAAGGAAGTCGCGCCGGCAATGCTTCTGTTCGCGCTTGCCCTCGTCTTTCTATTCACGTTTGCTCTGCCGCCTGGGTCGGGACGAGCACCGGTTCCACTCCCGCGGGCTGGGTCCGTGGGAGCGCGTGAAATCGCATCGGTCTTTTTGTGGTCGAGCCTGTTGTTCGCAGCAATAGTTGGCTTCGGCAGGAGCGCCGCGCTAGAGCGAGAGGGCTCACGGCTCGATGCACTCGTATTGGCGCCTGTGGATCCCGCGCTCGTATTTGCAGGAAAGGCCATAGCCAACTTTCTTTACCTGACCTTCATAGCAATCCTTGTCTTCTTCTTCTTCGTGGTCTTCATCGGAGTTGCGCCGGGAGCGATTCTCGGATTTCTTCCCATCGCCCTCATGACCAACATCGGGCTTGCCGTCATCGGCACTCTGTTCGGAACCGCGACTCAGTACTCGAGAGCGAAGGAGCTGCTGCTTCCGCTGTTGATATTCCCTTCGGTTCTCCCACCCCTGCTGGCCGCGATTCGCCTTACGTCCGAGACTCTTGTACATGGCGACCCGTTCACCGAGACTGGCTGGTTTATCCTCATCGCCATCTACGACATCGTCTTCGCTACGATCGGCGCTGTCACGTTCGAGTTCGTAATCAGGGAGTGAATATCGATACCGGAGTAAGAAACCTCGCAGTCCTGGTGGCCATTGGCATGCTGGCGGGACTGGCCGCGATTTTCTTCTGGGTCCCGACGGACGACTTCCAGGGAGTGGCGCAGCGCCTCTTCTACATACACGTGCCATCGGCTTGGGTGGCATACCTGGCATTCGCGGTGGTGCTCGTTGGCTCGATCGCGCACCTCAAGACCGGATCGAGAAGGTGGGACCTCCTTGCAGATTCCAGTGCTGAGGTTGGAGTGGTCTTCACAGGAATCACTCTCGTGACGGGAATGATGTGGGGCCGCCCCGTTTGGGGCGCTTACTGGCAATGGGAACCCAGGCTCACCTCCACGTTTGTTCTGTTCGTTGTGTATCTCGGATACGTTGTATTCCGCCGCATGGGAGATCCCGGGCGCACCGGCAGGATCGCTGCGGTGATTGGAATCGTGGGCTTCGTCAATGTGCCGTTGGTTCACTTCTCGGTGAGGTGGTGGAGAGGTCTTCACCCATCGGGAGTGGTCAATCCAGCCTCCGAAGCCAACCTTCCTTGGCAGATGCTCGTTACGATGCTGTTCATGCTCGGTGTCTTCACGCTTCTATATGCGCTTTTCCTCACGCTTCGGGTTCGTCTCGGGAGGCTCGAGGACCGGTTGCTTCTCCTCGAGGGTCGCTGATGGAGTTCGGGCTGGCCTACCTCGGGATCGGTTTCGCTCTCGCATTCCTCGGTATCTTCGGTTACGTGATCTCAATCGCGCGCCGTCAGAAGTCCTTGGATACACGGATGGAAGCTCTGGACAGGGCCAACCGCGACCCCTAGCGTTGTATCCCGCGCCAAAAATGCTGATCGTTCTACCTGTACAGGCGCAGCCGCCGCCTATGCCTCCGCTATAATGCGCCGCGTGCCAACCGGTGAGATGACCTGGACTAAGGCCGTCGTACTCGGCCTGGTCATCACGGTCGTCCTAATCATCTTCCTGGTTTTCATTCCCTCCCAGTTCATCTACTGGTACGGCGGTCAGGAGAGCAAGGTCGTCGAGATCCTGGACAACGTAACGGGGCGAGAGTGGGATCCGTACATCGCGGTGCGCCTAAGAGACGTGATCGTGATGGGATACTCCACCACCATGTTCGCCATTCCGGTCGCAGCCACCTACTTCATCATGGAGCGCCGTCGCAGGCGCCTCGGCCTTCGGGGAGCCGAGCAACCCAAGGAATACCTGAGCGGGAAATAGATGGAATTCGTAGAGAAGCCGAGGCTGCGCACCGATTATGTCGCCGATGAAATAACGGCCGACTGGCTCAAGAGCGTCAGGAAGCCTCCCCGCTACATCGATTTCATCCCTGAGCTCTGCATCCTCTGCGAGGGATGCGTCGATATCTGCCCCTGGTACTGCATCTTCATGCTGGACCCGTCGATCATCGCGGAATCCGGGAGCCCCGAAGTCTCCAGAGACGTTCAGCCCAATGACATCCTTTTCGTAATTGACGATGACGCGTGTACCCGATGTAACCTCTGCGTCGAGCGCTGCCCGACTGGAGCGCTCACGATGGGCCGGCTCGAAGCCAAAAAGCCGCCAAAAGGGGCGGCCAGGGCACTCGGATCAGTCCCGGAAGAGCAAAAGACCTGAGATAAGGAGCAAGGTTGGCGACCAAGGCACCAGAGAAGAAAGCACCAGAGAAGAAGACCGGCTTCCCCAAGCCGGGCGAGATTCTCGGCGAACAGTGGGACAAGTTCAGAGAAGCTCAGCTATGGAAGTCCATCTTCCGTCCGGGATCCATCTTCAGGAAAGGCCACCAGGACTCCCCCAAGAGCCGGGCGTACGTGGTGATGAACAACGTGCTCTACCACCTGCATCCGGTGAAGGTAAAGCGACACGGGATCAAGCTCTCGTACACTCTTTGTCTTGGGGGGCTGTCCTTCTTCCTATTCATCTTCCTAACGATCACGGGCATCTTCCTGATGTTCTTCTACAGGCCCTCCACCGAAGTCGTGTACGCCGACATGACGGCTCTTCACACCCAGGTCGCCTTCGGGCAGCTAGTGAGGAACCTGCATAGGTGGGGTGCGCATCTCATGACCGTGACGGTCTTCCTGCATATGGCACGGGTGTTCTATACCGGTGCCTACAAGCCCCCGCGGGAGTTCAACTGGATCGTTGGGGTCATCCTTCTGCTGGTCACCGTTCTGCTTGCCTTCAGCGGCTACCTGTTGCCATGGGATCAGCTGGCCATCTGGGCTGTGACCGTCGGTACACAGTTCGCTCTGGAGTCTCCCGTTGTCGGGAGAGAGGCATACTTCGTTTTCGTTGGTGGAGGCCAGATCGGCGCGACCACTCTTATCCGCTGGTACACACTTCATGTGCTCTTCCTTCCTTTCATCATCGTTCTTTTCATGGCCGTTCACTTCTGGAGAGTTCGTAAGGATGGTGGAATCTCGGGGCCGTTGTAGCGGCTTCGATTAGCTATGGCCGAGTCGCCGGACGAGGTATACGAGCGGGTACTCGCCGAGGAGAAGGACAAAGGGTCTTCTCCTCCGGTAGCCGAAGCGCGGGCCAAGGCCGCACGCCACCGGGCCCGGAAGGGACTTCCTACCGATCCGGCCGAAGCGGCGAAGGCAGAAGCAGCGGCCAAGCCTGCGTCCGACCAAGCATCGGCCGGAGAGCAGGAGCCCAAAGCCGAAGAGGCAGCGGAGACCACCGAGGAAAAACCCGCAGAAGCTCCGTCAGAGGAGAAGCCGGCGGCTGCAGTCGCCAAGACCCCGGCAGCCCAAGCCGCCCCCGCCGCACAGGCAGAGGGCGCGCCGAAAGGACGGGGCGCGGCAGCAAGAGCTGCGAGGTCTGCGGCCGGAGGCCAGATCGCCCCCGAGCGCATGCAGCGCCTGCTAGCGGTCGTGAAGCCAGAAGCCATCCAGCGGGTGGAAAGAGAACCGATAGACCGGGTGAACACCTGGCCACATCTCATGGCAGCCGAGGCCGTAGCTCTGCTGGCGGTGACGGTGTTCCTGATGCTGTTCTCGGCGTTCATCAATGCACCGTTTAGGGAAATGGCGAACATCAACCAGACGCCCAACCCTTCGAAGGCTCCTTGGTACTTCCTGGGCCTTCAGGAGCTGCTCCGCTACTTCCATCCCCAGGTGGCAGGGGTACTCATTCCGCAATGGCTGATAGTTGGGTTCTTTGCCACCCCATACATCGACCGCAACCCTTCGAACAAGCCGAATGACCGAAAGCTGGCCATAGTCATGTTCACCATCTATCTGATGTTCTTCGCGGTCCTCACGATCGTCGGATCGCTTTTCCGGGGGCCGGGTTTCAACTGGATCTATCCGTGGCAGATCCCAATAGTGAGGATCTTCGAGTTCTGATGAGAAAGGGAGCGCTTTGAGTCCGCAAGTGATCGCTGGTCTGGTCGTAGTGGCAACCGTTGCCGCCTGGGCCGGATTCATGGCCTACGTGGTACTGGGCAAGAAGCGCCCTGAGGAACAGTTCGCCGACGAGCCGTCGCAGGAATTGGTTGGGGCCAGGACTGCTGCAACTGCGCCGGGTTACGTGGTCGAGCTCGAAGTCCCTGAGCCGGCGCCTAGAGCCAGAAGGATCGACGAAGACGTAAGAGGAGTAAGCCGTCGGAAGTTCCTGAACCTGGCGTGGTTCACGGCACTTGGCATCGGAACCCTGAACTTCCTTCTTGCCTCACTCGACTTCATGTGGCCAAGGCTGCGCGGCGGATTCGGGGCCAGCATCACCGTCGATCTCTCCCTCGACGAGCTGCGCAACTACGTCGACCAGCGCCAGGAGCCGTACTTCGTCTCGGACGGCCGCTTCTTCATCGCCTTTTATCAGGGCGATCCAGCGGAAGCCGAGGACATACCGGCATATAAGCAGGCCAACACTCCCCAGACAGGTGTTCTCGCTTTGTATCGAAAGTGCGTTCACCTCGGATGCAGCGTTCCGTGGTGCCATCCGTCGCAGTGGTTCGAATGCCCTTGTCACGGTTCGAAGTACTCGGTCACTGGTGAGTACCGAGACGGCCCGGCCCCCCGCGGTCTCGACCGTTTCCCGGTAGAGATCCGCGGCCAGCAGGTCGTGGTCGACACCTCAACGCTCATCACGGGGCCCCCGAGAGGCACGACGACCTCACAGCCTCAGCCCGAGGGCGAGCATTGCGTGACCGTTGCCTCGGAATGATCGGAAGCTTCGTATTTAATACCCCGGTATGAGACCCGAAGCTGTCGCGTACATCATCGTCATCGGAGCCTTGATTGTCGGCGCCGCCGTTCTGCTGCGGGTGGCCGGCCGGCGGTCTGCTGCGCCCGGCCCCAAGGTAGAAAAGGTTCCGGCCGCGCTCAGGCCAGGCGACCCCGACGACGTCCTGGAGAGCGACAGGCTCGGCAAGATCCAATGGCTCGGGGCTGCGATGTCCATCGCCTTTGCAGCATTCATCGCCATCTACTGGCTGCAGGAGGCCGGACGGATGCGCGGCAAGGAGGAGTTGTTTTTGGAGATCTCGGTCGAGCGCGGGGCCGCTTACTACCAAGCGGGCGAAGGGACGGTTGAAGGTGCTGCCGTGGTCGGACTCGACTGCGCCAGATGCCACGGCAAAGATCTGGAAGGGGGAGAGAACACTTTCTTCGACCCGACTCAGGGAGCCCAGCGCACGGTTGCGGTCCCAGAGCTAAGGGGAGTGTTCGCACGCTACGACACTCCGCCGCCTGGATACGGAGACGCTGAGGAATACATACTCGCCACCATCGAGCGGGGGCGGACCGACGGCATCATTGGCGTCCCTTACGACATGCCCAACTGGAGCAATAAGTACGGAGGGCCTCTCACCGAACAGCAGATCGCCGACCTGGTGAACTTCCTCAAGTCCGTGCAGGGAACCGGGGGCGAAGACGATGGGGCCGAGCCGACGCTCGACGGCAAGGCGATCTTCGATCAAAACTGTGCGCCCTGCCACGGCATCGGAGGAGCCGGTGGGGTGGGCCCGGCCTTCGTCGGAGGCAGTGCCGCCACGCAGTTCCCGGACATCGAGGATCACATAGAGTTCGTGAAGATGGGATCGCAACGCGGCGTGCCATACGGCACCTCGGGACAAGGCACGGGCGGGATGCCGCCGTGGCAAGGCAGATTGACCGATGAGCAGATTAGAGCCGTCGTCGAATACGAGAGGAGCCTCTAGTGCTGCTCTCGTTGGCTCCCTACCTCGTACTGGCTGCTGAGTCCGCCGAGACCGCCACCAATACCAACCTGCTGATAAGGGGCCTGCTGGCGCTATCCATCGCCGTGGTCTTTTTGATCGGAAGCGTTTGGCTGCTGCTTTCCTTGGTCATCGGGGTTCGAATGGGTTACCTGGTGATGGGCTCGGTTCTCTTCGGAGTGATCGTCGTCCTCTCGCTTATCTGGACGGTTACGGCGCTCGGACCCGTCAACCCGGAGACGACCTGGTTTGGAGCGGGGGTCGGACCAAACGTGGCTCAGCTCAGTCACGGTGGGGAGACCTTCGATGCTTCTGACTACCCATCCGAGCAGTGGCAGGAACCCCGCCGCGGTGAGCACCTCGCCGACCTCGAAGGCTCACAGGACACTCTCGCGGAGCGCGCCAATGCCCTTCCCGTCATGCAAGCCTTTGTCTCGCAGGCGATCAACCCGGAGGCCCAGCAAGAGATCGCCGACTCGATCACAGGACCGATAGGGCTCGAGGCCGGTAACTTCGAGATAGTCGATCTCCGGTTCAAGGAGGCCTCGGTAGAGGGCAAGGAATCGCTCATCGGGATGGCACGGGCGGTTCCCTCCGAGCGACTCCTGACTCAAGGTGTAGGAGAAGATGAGTGGACCGTCGAAAGCTATCTCGTTTCCCCCGGGGACCAGGTGAGCGAGGGAGACCCGGTTCTCAGGGCCACGAGGGAGGGAGCATCTCCTCAAGTCGTAACCGCCTCTTCCTCGGGAACGATAGTCAGTCTGGGTCAAAGGGAAGGAGACCGCATCAAAGACGGAACTCCGATCGCGACAGCCGACGTCTCGGGCCAGGCAGGGGCCCCCGATCCGGTGGAAGTTGGAGCGGTGCGCGTGAAGGGCTTCCCTCGCAAGCCTGCGATCATCTACCTCATCGTTTCGACGCTCCTCTTCGCTCTGCACATGGGACTTCTTAGAAACGCTGAGAGAGCACGCCGACCCAAAAAGAGGGAACCGGAAGAGCCGGGCGAGAGAAAAGAGCTCGTAGCCGCTCCCTGAGTTATTTCACGAGACGGGCAGCGTCGAGAACCTTGGTGCGTCCGAGGTAGTAACTCAAGATCTGCAGTTCCATCGACAGATCGACCTTTCGGATCGACACATCGCTTGGAGCATTGATCAGCTGCGGAGCGAAGTTGAGAATCGACTTCACTCCCGCCTCTACCAGCAGGTCTGCGACTTCCTGAGCGGCAGCGGCCGGCGTGGCAATGATGGCGATAGAGATCCCCTCTGTTCCCACCACTTCCTTCAACTCGCTCATATGGCGAACGCTCAGACCGGCTGCTTTCTCGCCAACCTTGCGAGGATCGGCGTCGAATAGGGCTGCGATTCGAAACCCTCTTTCTGTAAATCCCCGATAGTTGGCGAGCGCATGGCCCAAGTTACCGAAGCCGACGATGGCAACAGCCCAGTCGGAAGTGAGCCCGAGCTCTCTCGAGATTTGAAGCATCAGGATCTCGACGTCGTATCCAACGCCCCGGGTGCCGTATGACCCGAGGTGGGAAAGGTCCTTGCGGACCTTGGCTGCATTCACGCCTGACAGTTCCGCGAGACGGTCGGAAGAGACGGTCTTCTCCCCCTGTTCGGTCACCTCGACGAGGATACGAAGGTAAAGAGGGAGCCTCGAAACGGTGGCCTCTGGGATATTCCTTGGGCTCGTAAGCCGCGCCATGCGAGCGTATCTTAAGGCTCGATTCACAAGTGCACAAGCACCGTGATGCCCACTAGTGGCTCTCAGAGGTTCGGGATCGTCTCCTCGATCAGTTCCGCTACGTCCATTCCTGTGTGAAAGATGATCCGGCCCCCGGCCTCGATCACAGGCACGAACTTGCCGTGCTCGGCCTCGAGGGAGGCGTCCTCGGAAACGTCTACGTCGTCGAAGGTGACTCCTGCAGCCTCCAGCTCGAGTCGTACCCGGTCGCACTCGGGACACCCGGGCCTCGAGTAAAGGACGAGATCGCTCACAAGGAGTTCCAGAAGTCGAGACCGGATGCTTCCATGGCTTTCTGTATGAAGGCCGAGACCAAAAACACTTTGTTGAACACAAATAACAGCCCCACGGCGATCAGCAAGACCCCGCTCGATCGCATTATCAAGATCTGCCGTCGACGGACCCATTCGAGTGCACCCATCAGCTTGGATACGCCCAGAGCCGCAAGGATGAAAGGGATTCCAAGGCCCAGCGAATAAATCAGCAAAAGCAGCGCCCCTCTGCCCGGGGTCTGTTCGACAGCGGCGACTCCGAGGGCGACTCCGAGGGCCGGACCGATACATGGAGTCCATCCAAACCCAAAGCCAAATCCCAGAAGGAAGGCGCCGGGGATCGTTTGGGCAGGCTTCGCTTCGAGCTTCTTGGTGTAGTAGAGCCACGGAAGAGGAATCACTCCGAGAAATGCAAGACCCATAAAGATGATCAGGACCCCGCTGACTCTTGTGAGAACGTCTTGATTCTGGATCAGAAACCCCCCGATAGCACTTGCGGCCATGCCGAGCGCCACGAACACCACCGTGAACCCTGCCACGAAGACGGCTGCCGGAACGACCAAACTGGTGGGACGCGCACCTCCGCTGCGGATCATGTCCACCGAAGTGGCGCCCGTGTACGCGAGGTATCCGGGTACCAATGGCAACACGCACGGCGACAGAAACGAAGCCAGCCCAGCGATGAAGACGATGGGAATGCCGACTGCGGATGTTTCCATTTTCGCTAGCTCCCCGGCTCGGATAGCAGGTCGTTGATCCGCGCCCTCAGCTCGGCTGCAGTCATCGGACCGTACACCACATCGGCGACGGTTCCGTCACGGGCTATGAAGAACGACTCCGGATAGGCCCTGACGCCGTAACGGGAACTGATCTCTCCCGAGGCATCCCGAACATTCGTGTACTCGAGCTCGTGGCGTAAGAGGTATTGCTCCGCGTCGTCCTTCAGGTCCTCCGAGTTAACACCAAGGAAGATAACGTCGGTGCTGGAAAACTCCTCATGCGCAGCCCTTAGATCCGGCGCTTCTTCTATGCATGGTATGCACCAGGATGCCCAGAAGTTGACGAACACGGGCCGTCCGCGGAAATCGGAAAGCGAGACCTGGTTACCATCGAAGCTAACGGCAGAGAAGTCTGGGGCAGGCTGACCCGCGAAGACCCTGGAGGTCTTGCCCACAGTTGCCCACGCGATAACCGCCACGAAGATAAGAGGCACGGCTGCGAAAGAAAGCTTCTTCGCAAGACCGGAACGCTTCGAAGTCTCGAGTTCGGTCTCGGAAGACCGCATTTTGATCACGACTCTCCAGACGCAGCAGGAGAGGCCTGATCCGCTGCATTGGTCCTGGTCTTGAGAAATCCCCAGAACATCAGCGAGACACCGACGAGGAGACCGATCGCGAAGATCGCCCCCTGACCGTAGCGCGCGGCTCCGCTTCCCACCGCGACCACAAAGGTTCCGGCTGCTATCAGGATGTTGGCCGTTGCGAGCCTCTTGAGCCGCGGCTCGTTTGACCGGGCCATTCGCCATGCAGACCAAAGAGCCCCTATGACAACGATGAAGAACCCCGTGAACGAGTAGTACCGCGAGAGAAGCCTGACATTCTCCGGCATCACCGATCCCGCCGATGGGATCCCTTCAGCGCCGAGGGCCGGAAGGTTGATCTCAGCAGAGAAAACCGCACCAGCCGCGTAGATCGAAGCAATCGTGATGATTACAGCCACCGCATGTCCAACCTTACGAGGTCCGAGGAGATAGATGGTGCCAAGAGCGAGCACCGGGACATTCACGATGGCACCGAAGAGGTAGTAGATCTGGAACCAGGTGGAAGTCCAGCGGTCCAGTATCCCGATTCCGGCAGCGAACGACGCTACCGCGAACATCATCAGGGCGATCGCCCACGCCAGTTGGTGCGGGCGCTGCCTGGACAGCCATTGCTGCGCCATGAGAGCGGAGAAAACGGCGCTCACGACCGCTGCGAGGATTGGAAAGATCCACATTTCAGTACTCCCCTTCCACGCTCATACTGCCGGACCCAACTCTTCAGAACGGATCATTCTCTTGACTACTTTGCCTGAAGGCATGCGAGGAAGCTCGTCAACGAACTCGATCTCGGAGGGGACCTTGAAGCGCGCCAGATGCTTTGTGGAGTGGACGATTACCTCTTCCTCGGAAAGCGACTCTTCTGGATGAGTAACAACAAACGCCTTCACTCTCTCCCCCTGTCTCGGATCGGGAACTCCAAGGACCGCTGCGTCGGCCACTGAAGGGTGGCTGCGGATTGCTTCCTCCACCTCACCGGGAAACACGTTGAAGCCCGAAACGATGATCACTTCCTTCTGCCTATCCACCAGCCAGAGATAACCGTCCTCATCCTGGTAAGCGATGTCTCCAGTTTTGAACCAATCTCCGGAAAATGCTTTGCTCGTGGCCTCCGGTTCCTCCCAATAACCCTTGAACACATTCGGCCCCTTCACCCAGATCTCTCCAGGATCGCCCATCATGACGTCTTCACCCGAAGCATCGACGATGCGGACCTCTTGGTCCGGCAGTGGCAGCCCGATCGAGCCCGGCCTCTGCTCCCCCATCCTGGTGGTGGCAACGGTTGGTGCGGTCTCGGTAAGACCGTAGCCCTCCCAGATCTCCACGCCGTAGACCTCCCTGAACGCCGGGATTACCTCAACAGGCAGCCTCGAGGCCCCCGATACGGCGAACCGCACTTTTGATAGATCGAAGGCGGCCGGGCTGTCTACCGCAAGCCAGGCAAGATACATCGGGGGGGCACCTGCGAGGATCGTCACGCCGTGGTCTGCGACCCTCCTGAGAGTCGCAGCTGCATCGAATCGCTCTTCCAAGAGAATCGTTGCTCCCTGCCTGATCGAAAGTCCAAGAACGACGTTGAGCCCGAAGATGTGGGACAGGGGAAGCACCGCTAGAACGATGTCATCGGGTTGGGTGTAGCTGCCTTCGATCTTCACCATCTGGTCGAGATTCGCCGCGAGATTCCCGTGGGAGAGCATGGCGCCTTTGGGAGCGCCTGCGGTACCAGAGGTATAAGCGAGAACTGCGAGGTCGTCCGAGGTCATCTCGGCGTCGATGGGCTGACCTTCAGTCTCCAGCTCGGAAAAAGCCATAGCGGATGGATGCCTGCCGATGACGTAGACCGGGGCAGGATGGGGGCCGGCAGACATCACCTCGTTGGCGAAGCTCTCCTGGGAAACGATGACTCTCGGCGCCACGCTGCCCAGGTATGGCCTCAATTCCGAGGCTCTAAGCATCGGGTTCATCGGCACGCTGATAGCCCCGGCCCGGAGCGCAGCGAAGTGAAGGCAGGCGAAGTCCGGGGTGTTGCCGATCGAAAAGGCCACCCTGTCTCCCTTGCGAATGCCTATCTTGTGGAGTCCGACGGCCAGCCGGTCCACCCTGGAATCCAGGTCTCGATAGGGGATGGGACCATCCTTCGAGATGATCGCGGGCTTATCCGGAAAGGCCCGAGCGCTGGTGCGGAGGTCAACTGCCAGGTTCACCCCCGTATGTTGCACCATCTAAAGGACTTCCCGCCCCTTTCCGATAACTAGTTACGACGTCTGAATTACCGGTCCAAAGGTGGACCGGCCTCCCGACAAGGGCAAACCCGGGGCGACCCGGGGACGCAAAGTCACGGGCCTTCGGAAGAAGGCAGCCGGATCGTCGAAGGAGGAGGAGCAAAATCCTTCTCCTCCCCCGGAGAAGGATTTTTTTGTTGGGTGGCCGAAAAACCGGCGGATTTGTGAGGGAAGTCCGTTTAGTTAAGAGAGGTGTTTGGGGCAGATGAAGCGATGGAGGCTGCGCCTACTCCTGCTGGCAGCAGGAGTCTTCGGCATGTGGCTGCTGGGGTCGGGCGCCGCCTGGGCCCAGTCCTCACACGAATCCTGTTTCGTCTCGAAGATAAATGCCGCCCGCTCGACCCCGCTTACCGTCCGCTCCGACCTAGTCGCCATCGCCCGCCGCCACTCCCAGCGCATGGCGAGCTCGGGCACGATCTTTCACAACGGCAACCTCGCCAACGAGGCCCCCAGCGACTGGCAATCCCTGGGAGAAAACGTCGGAATGGGCCCTTCCTGCTCGGACATCCACACCGCTTTCATGAACTCACCATCGCATCGCAAGAACATCCTCGACCCAAAATTCAATTTCGTGGGGGTCGGCGTCGTGACCGCTTCGGATGGCACGCTTTATGTCACCGAAGTGTTCATGGAAGCCTCCCAGCCTGCCCCAAGCCAGCCGGCCCCCACGAGCTCTACCTCCGGTAGCACCACCACCACGAAGAAAAGCTCCACTCCGAGGACCAGGACGACTGCTCCTCGCCCAAGGGCTCAGGCACCGGCTGCACCCGAGCCCCCTCCGCCCCCGCCCCCTCCGCCCCCTGGAGCCAGCGTCAAAGGAAACACACTGGCGATGATCGACCAGATCACTTTTCCTTCTGGGCTTCCCGAAGAGATGAAGGCCTCATATGAAGGACTCAGGAAGGCGAAGGCTGAGGAACTGAATGCCTTGCAAAGAAAGACCGCGGCCGAAGAGGAACGAAGACGCGGTCTCTTCTCGAAGGTCGCCTCTTATCTCGGAGGAGTTTTAGCCGGATCGATCTGAGCGGCAGCCTGAAGCCGCTCTATGTTCCCCATGCACCGTAGAATCGGCGCCCGTGACATCAAGCTCTCCTGCGATCCCCGTCATCTGCTCAACCGGCAGTTTCTGGATGTGGGAATTAGAACGAACGTTCGGGGTTATAGCCGAAGCCGGTTTCGATGCGGTCGAGCTCATGGTGACAAGGGATCCCCGAACTCAATCTCCTGAGATACCGAGGAGACTTGCAGCGAAGAACGGTCTCAGAATCACGGCGGTGCATGCCCCGATGCTCGTGATCACCAGAAGAGTGTGGGGACCAAACTTCAAACCGATCATCGATCGTTCGGTCGAGCTCGCCAAAAAGGTGGGAGCCGACGTAGTGGTGGTGCACCCGCCATATCTATGGGAGCTCAAGTACCAGGCCTGGCTGATCGGAGAGCTCGATAGGCAGACCGCCGAGCACGGCGTCTCCGTAGCCGTGGAGAACATGTTCCGCCTATGGATCGGCACAAACGCAGTGAGGGGGCATCGCTGGGTCAGCCCCAGCGATCTGCAGCGATTCACTCAGATAACTCTCGATACCAGCCACTGCGGCGTGGATGAGTACGACATCCTGGAAGCTCTCGAGAAGGTGGGAAACCACCTGTCCCATGTCCATCTCTCCGACAGCCATCTAGACCACCGGGACAACCATGCCCTCCCGGGAGAGGGCCGCCTTCCTCTGGTCCCGTTCCTCCAGGAGCTCAAAGCTCTCGCCTACAAAGGGGCCGTTTCGCTCGAGCTGGATATGAGGGAGGTCCTCGACCAGCCTGAGGGGCCCGTCGAGGCCCTTCGCAGGGCGAGGAAGTTCACCCTGGAGCAGGTTGGTTGAACGTCCAATCACTCTGCGTGGCCATTGTGCGAATGACTATTGACAGAACCCCTCCCGGGCCCTTTCATAGTCTCCCTAGCTCACCCTAAGTGGTGACGATACGCCGAAGGACGATATGCCCAGTTCCGTGAGAGTGGTCGTGGTCGACGACACCGACCACGTGCGCGAGATGCTTTCCTCGATGCTGGCTCTCGACGGGTTCAACGTCGTGGGAGAAGCCCGAAGCGGAGAAGAGGCAATAGGGCTGGTCGGCGACAAGAAACCAGACGTGGTCGTTATGGATTACTCGATGCCTGGGATGGACGGACTCGAGGCCACTAGGCAAATACGAAGCGCCATGCCCAAGCAAAGCATCATCCTCTATACCGCGTACGTCGACGACACTTTGAAGAAGGCGGCTTCGGAAGCCGGAGCGGCCCTGGTCGTAGGAAAAGTCGAGGGCCTCGAGACGCTCGAGAGAAGCATCTCGGAGCTCTGCATGCAGCTGGCCAGCGAGTGAACACTTCGGGCTGGCACGAACACCTGCGGACAGAGCGAACCAAGAACTATCTAAGAATCGCCGCAATCACGCGGTTCATCGCAATTGCCGGTGTGGTTATCGCGATCCAGTTGCCCGGTATGCGGCCCTCAAACTACGTGCCATTTTTTATCGTCATCGGAATAGAGACCGCTGCAAACCTCCTCTACCTGGTCGTTGGTCACAAGCGATGGCCTGCCGCAACGTTTCACCTGTCCGGACTCATCGACGTAGCCGCTCTTGGATTCTTGGTCTATCTAACGGGAGGATCGAATTCTTACTTCATACCTCTCTACGCCCTGCTGATCGTTTTCAACGGGATCTTCTACGGATGGCCTGGAATGCTCTCTGGCACGATCCCCAGCGCGGTCTCCTACATCTCTGCGAGTGTCGCTTCCCCTGACGCGGTGTCGCTCAACGCGATTGGAGTAACTCTTGGATCATGGGCGGCGCTGGCATTTTTGTCCTCGGTCGTTGGGAATCGCGAGCGGCTCGACCGTCTGGCTTTTCTAGAACGCAACGCCCAGCTGTCGGCTATCTACGAGACCAGCGCGAACATCTCGAATCAATTCGAGGCTGAAGCCTTATTGGGAGTCGCGACCGAAAAGACGCACGAGCTTGCCCGCGAGATGTGGGGGCCAGGTGTTGTGACCGCCGTCACAACACTCGATTCCGAACTGTCTGAGATGACGGTGGTGCGGGTTGGTGGCCGGCCCGGCAAAGTCGAACGAGACCGCTTCCCGTACTCCCTGGTTCCCGAGTCGCTCCGGGAAAGACTTGCCAAGAGGAAGCCTTATTTCATAGGACCGGGCGAATTCGGCCAGCTGCGCGAGTGGTTTGGCCTTTCGGAAAAGGCCTCGGCGATTGCTGCGCCCATCCATGTGGGCGAAGAACTGCTGGGTACCCTGTCGGTCCGCTCCGATTCGGTGATGTCACCATCAAGTCATCAGCTGGAAGCCCTGGAAACCATCGCCAATCATGTTGGTGCGGCGATGTTCAGAGTGCGTGAGCTCGAAGCGGAACGCAGGCGGCGTCAACAGGCCACCGAACTCTTCGAGCTCGCCAGGGACCTGCGAGCCATCTCCAGTCTCGATGCCTGTCTCGAACGGATAGCAGAGACAAGCCTTCCGATCATGGACGCGGAATCTTGTCTCATAGGTCTTCTGACCGATGACGGCCTTGCAGTCAAGCCCCAAGCCTGGGCATCGGCAGTGGGGAGAGTACCTTCTTCGGAAGAAATCGAAAGGGTCGGATCGGTACCGGTGGAGTTTTTGAGAGAGGCCATCGGCGACCAAAGACCATTCGAAGTTCTATCGCTCGATGGTCAGCCCGAAATCTACAAGGAGCTCGGGGAGCTATTTGGGTGCAAGAGCGGGCTGCTGCTCCCGATCATGATCAGGGGGGACGTCGCAGGACTCCTCGCCTTTGGCCATCGACAAGAGAACGTGCGCTTTTCCATTCAACGTCTGAAGCTTGGAGAGGCAATCGCAGGACTGGCGTCGGTAGCCATCGACAACGTACGCCTCCACGAAAGCGAAGCCCGGTCGGCTCGAGAGCACACAGCGTTGTTCGAGGTTGCCTGCCTCATTGCAGAGACCTCCGACATAACTGAGATATGCGTTCGGGTGGCCAAATCGAGCTTGGAGGCGACGGCGGCTGCGGCGGCAGAGATTCTCCTTGTGAAAGAAGACCGGCTCGTTCCCCAGGTGAAGTTAGAAGCGGAAAAGGGCGCTTCTTCTTTATCGTCGCTGGAAGCCATTCCCTTCGACGCTGCGCTCAAGGAGTTCATGCGCGCCGGCAGGACTGCTCAGGTGAGGGGCTCGACAGAGCTGCCGCTTCTTGCAGATTGGCTCGGAGAAGGGGGTGGAACCCGGGTTGTTGCCCCTCTGGTTCTACAGGAAGAACCCATCGGGCTTCTTGTTGTCGAAATGACAACCGAAACGATCGAAGACCGAGGCGAACCGCTGATCGCGGGGATCGCATCGCTCGCTTCCGCTGCAATCGATCACGCCATGAAACTCGAAGCAGAGAGAGAAGCCGTCGAACAGCTGAAAGAGCTAGACCGGCTCAAAACCGAGATGGTCTCCACGACCTCCCACGAGCTTCGATCTCCATTGACCTCCATCTCCGGCTATGCCAAGACTCTTCTTCGCTCGGGAGCAAACTTCTCGGAGGAGGAGCAGCGAGAGTTTCTCGGAGTTATCGACCAGCAGGCCAAACAGCTGTCGAGACTGATCGACGAGCTCTTGAACGTCTCGCGAATAGAGCAAGGAGGGGTTCTTCTGACGTTTCGGCCGATCGACATGCACCTGCTGTTGGCCGACATCATCGCCGCTGCGAAGGGCCGAACTTCAAGTCACGAGTTCGATCTCGAATTCCCTCCAGACTTTCCACCCGTGGTCGGGGACGAAGGCAAGTTGGTGGAGATCATCGGCAATCTCGTCGACAACGCCATCAAATACTCTCCCGACGGGGGGACGATTACGATCGGAGGAGAAGTTCTCCAAGGAGAGGTTCATCTCTTCGTGCGGGACGAGGGTGTTGGAATAGACAAGGAGGACCTGGACACCGTCTTTCAGAAGTTCTATCAGGTCGAGGGACGGCCGCAGGCGAAGGGGTCGGGGCTCGGCTTATACATCGTCTCAGAACTGGTGAAAGCCCACGACGGAAAGATCTGGGTCACCAGCGAAGTAGGCGAGGGCACTACCTTCCATGTCACTCTGCCCCAGCGCAGAGCCACAGACCGGCTGGCAGCCGGCAGAGATGCAGTAGAGAGTCGCTGATCAGCGGCCCCTGAATAAGCGCAGAACCAAAAGGAAGAGGGTAGCTCCAACGAATGCAACCACCAGAGAGCTGAAAAAACGCCCTCCAGGCGCATCCAGATCGAGACTGCGAAAGATCCACCCGCCGATCACGGCTCCGATGACGCCGACGACGATGTTGAGAAGGCATCCCATCCGCTCGTTGGTCCTGGCGACGATGCTCGCGAGCCACCCGGCGAGGCCGCCGATGACGATGATCGATATCCAACTGAGACTCTGGTCCATTTCCGTTATCCTCCCCCAAGATCGGCCACTTTGGTCACTTTGAGCAAGGACGAGCTTTGCGTCGCAACACGATAATCGCAGTTGGCCTATTGCTTCTGGCTATTACCGTTGCCGGGGTTCTTGGAGTGATCCAGCTGACAAAGGTGCTAGGTCCCTAACGAAAGATTCCCCGACGCGCCGCCAGATTCCTATTGATCATCTGTTGGATCCGATCGCGCACCTGGTCGGCGACGTCGAAGATCATCATCGTGTCCTCGTGGGCATCGGCTGGCAGGTGCTCCGTTCCAATCGGGTCGCCGAACTCAATCATCCATTTCGTAGGAAGGGGAAGGGCTCCTAGAGGACCGAGCGCAGGAAAGAACGGCGTTATCGGGAAATAAGGAAACCCAAACAGCCGGGCAAGAGGCTTCACGTTGGCGATCATGGGATATATCTCCTCGGCGCCGGTGATCGCAACCGGGATAATCGGTACTCGCGACTTGAGAGCGATCTCGACGAAGCCGCCTCGGCCGAACCGCTGCAAACGGTAGCGCTGACCGAATGGCTTGCCCACTCCCTTATAGCCTTCTGGAAAGACGCCGACCAGCTCACCGTTCCGCAAGAGTCTCAACGCATCGTCCGCGTTCGCATGAACGTTGCCGCTCTTTCTGGAAAGGTGCGAGATAAAGGGGAACTGGTAAACGAGATCGGCGCCGACCAGCCGCAGTGTCCTGCGAGCTGGATGCTCCTCACGCAATCCGAACTGGAGCATTACGCCGTCCCACGGGACGGTGCCAGAGTGGTTCGAAACCAACATGGCGGAGCCCGTCATCGGAACATTTTCAATTCCGATCGCCGTGACTCGCCAGTAATGGCGATAGAGAGCCATGGCAAGGGGATGGAATATCTGATCGGTGAGATCCTCGTCGAAACCAAGATCATCGACCGTGTAGTCTCCGGCCACCCTTCGTTGAAAGAACTCCATGAACTGCCGTACGCGCTCCTCGAGAACGGCTTCAGGTGGTCTTCTTTCAGGGGCCGCAGGCAAGCTTCCTTTACGAGGACCGGCGTGGATATGGCAGAAACCCCTTTCGTCGATGGCGAAGTTTCGGCACCGGCGCTGGGATGAAGTAATCGCCCGGCACCTTTCTCTGGCATCTGCTTCCCGCACGGCCGAAGACTGGCTAGTCATTTACGACCTCCGGCTTTGCCTACGACGTATGGCCTTTGGGGAATCTCGGTGTGGCGACTCCCCCCAAGCGCGGCGACTCGGTCGTAGAGGCCTCGCTCCCATTCGGTCAGGGCCGCTGGACCGGCAGTTTCATGCCCTCTGGATTCGAGGTAGCTGGCCAGCGCCTCCAGAGTCGAATATCTCGGAGAGTAGCCGAAAACAGTCTTCAGTCTGTCGTTGTCCACTACTCGTCCGTGAATGATGAGGCTCAATTGATCGGTTGGAAAATCAACCAGCGACAGCCTGCGCATAAGGTCCGCCGCCATGAGTCCGAATGGCCCAACTATGGGAATGGGCAGACGTCTTGCCAGACGTATTGCTTGCGACAGATAGATGACACCGTTTCCGGCGACGTTGAAGACCCCAGGCTTATCTGAGACGACGGCCTGCCTGAGCACTTCTGTGGCATCTTCCTCATGGAGTAACTGAAGGCGGGGATCGAAGCCGAGAGCGGTTGGGATGACCGGCAGCGAAAAGAGCTGAGTCATGTTCGTCTGCGCACGCGGCCCCACGACGTTGGCCATTCGCAAGATCGTGAGGGTTACATCCGGCCTTCTCCTTCCGAAATCTCTGGCGAAAGTCTCGGCATCTGCGACATCCTTGGAATAGCCCTCGAGATGACCGGAATGAGACCAGCTCTCGGCCAGGACGGATGGGTGCTTTGGATCCGAACCGTAGACGGCGGTCGATGACCGAACAACCAGCTTCTTGATCTTCTCAGTCCTCTGACATGCCCCAAGGAGCTGCATGGTGCCGATCACGTTGCGCTCCTTCTGCGCCGACCTTCCCCCAACTCGGATGGCGTTGGAGGAGAGATCTGCGTGGACGACCGTGTCCACTCCTGCGCCGGTGATGATCTTGTGAATCAGCGGACTTCTGATATCCGCTTTCTGGTACTCGGTGCGATTCAGGTCAATCGGTGGCTCTTCGAGGCCCACCCCAAGGATGAAGTCGACTTCATCTGAGCTCTCCAGGGCTTGAGCTAAAGAAGCGCCCAAATACCCGGAGATCCCGGTGATCAACACACGTTTGCTCATCAGCCGAAGGCTAACTCAATCGGCCGCGCCGGAGCCGGGGGCCCCAATGATCGCAGACGAACCTATCTGAGCTCCGAAAGCCTCAGCCGCCCGGCCCTTGTTGACTGCCACGGCCAGAAGGCCGTATGAATCCTCGGTCACCACCAGCTCACCGTCTGCTACCGCGGAAAAAGTCTCCCCGTACATGACCATCTTGCGATGCCCCTCGATCCTCACTTCCAATAAGGATTTGGGAGGGAGTCCGATGGCGGTCATCTCTTCCTTGGTCACGTTCAACTGAACATTGCCGAACCTGTCGATATGCAATACCTGAGCGTGATAGTGGTCGTCGTGCAATCTCGGCTGAGGGATCGCCTCGGCAACCAACGATGCGACCGGCACCTCTGGCCCGAATTCTGCAATGGGCACGCCCTTGGCGAGATGAGCCGCGGCTGGAGCGAAGATATCTCTTCCGTGAAAGGTCTTGGATGGTGGGGTGATCATCAAGTCTGCGTTAGCTATTTCCCTGCAGGCAGTGGCGCCTCCCAGTTTCATTGCGGCCATTGCCAGAAGCCCGTTGTCCGGACCCACCAGCGCAGAACCATCCCCGGTTTCGATCACGAGCGACTTTCGCAAGCTCCCGACGCTTGGGTCGATGATTGCCAGATGAACTGCCTTCGGCATGAACCGGACCGATTGCGCCAGGATCATGGCGCCCTCTCGGATGTTCTGAGCCTGGATCCCGTGGGTGATGTCGATGATCTTCAGTTCCGGTGCGATCGAGAGCATCACTCCGTGACAGACTCCAACGAACTCGTCACTGAGCCCGTAGTCGGACAGGAACGTCACGTATTCGTAGCGGTATCCGCTCATCGCATCGCTCGACTGAGGAAAGAAAGCAACGCCTCTGCCACCTCGTCCGACCTCCTTTCTCTCAACATATCCGTTCCATGGGCGTCTCCGGGAAAAAGTTGGATCTCGGCCCCCGGATCGCGAGAGAGTTGAAGCAGGCGCTTCGCATCACGAGCGGCATCATCGTCGCCCACCGAAGCCAAAAACAACTTTCTCCCCGCAATTCTCCCGACCGCTTCCGACGAGTCCAACCCCCTGAACTTCACCGGCGCCGAAAGAGTTGCCACCGCGGCCACATCCGACTCAGACGAGGCGATCACAGACGCGGTTCCGCCCATGCTCGCACCAACAACTGCAACGGTGGACGCCGATCCCTCGTCTCTTAGGAAAGCGACGGCCGCTTCCGAATCCCGCGACATCAGGTGAACGTCTTTGGCCCCCTGGGATCCGCCATATCCTCTGAAGTTGAAAGTAAGGACGAGGTACCCGTCGGTCGCCAATTGCTCAGCGAAGTCGAACCAAGCCGACTGGTCGGACCCGAACATATGAGAAAGAACCACCCCCCGGCTTCCCGAGCCAAAAGTTCTTCCTTCGAGCAGGAACCCGTCCGGCGTGCGGAACGACACCTGGCTGCTCTCCTGAATCTGAGTGATACAGGAGCTTGCGAGAATGAGGAGGAGAGCCGAAACGGCAAGTGTTAACTTGTGCGCCATGCTCCCAGGGTCCCAACGCATCTTCAACCGCACGTTTCTCATCCTAAGCGCCGCCACTTTCTGCTTCTTTATAGCTACCTCCGTCCTGGTGCCGGTTCTGCCACGCCACGTGGAAGATTTGGGCGGCAGTCTCGCCATGGTGGGTCTCGTCAACGGGATTATGTGGGTTCCGGCGATCATCTTGAGGCCGTTCGTTGGCAGACACATGGACCGCAGAGGCCGCCGCCCGTTCATCCTGATCGGAACCATGATCAGCGTTGCAGCCGGTGTTGCCTATGCGCTGAGCGATTCGATAACTGTGATTTTCATCATCCGCTTGTTCCACGGCGCATCCTTTGCCTGTTATTACCCCAGCTCTACGACGATGGTTGCCGACGTTCTTCCTGCATCTCGCAGGGCTGAGGCCTTCAGCTATTTCTCGATGTTCCTCTTCGCGGGGTTGGCCCTCGGGCCGGCGATCGGAGAGCATCTATACCAAGCCTCCGGGGCCGATGCTGCATTCATTGCTGGAGCCGCTGCCTCGGCTGCGGCGATGCTGCTGGCCTCGAGGCTGCCCGAGACCTTCGGAGGTGAAGAATCTGAAGCAAAGGCTCCCCTTCTCCATCGGGCCGCCGCCTTCCCGGCACTCATTCTTGGTTTGGTCGCCCTTGGGGCTGCCGCTGCGGACGCATTCCTGCCCCTGTACGTCTCGAAATTCGGTGACGGCGATAGCCGCCTGTATTTCACAACCTTCGCCGTCACGATCATCGCCGTCCGATTCTTTACGGGACGCATCGCAGACCGGTTCGGAAGAGGCGCGATCATCGTGCCCGGCGCTTTTTTGTCTGCTGCGGCGATGTTCGTCCTCGCCGGCGGAGCGGACCCGGCGCACATCCTTACGGCGGCGGTATTGAGGGGAATCGGTTGGGGTGCTCTATTCCCCGGACTATTCGCCATGTTGATGGATCGAATTCGCCCGGGAGAGCGAGGATCGGCTACCGGCACTTTCACCGCAGCATTCGACCTGTCATTCGGAGGGGGCCAGATTCTTCTTGGAGCGATACTGCAGGCAACGAGCTTCGACACCATCTTCGTGCTTGGCGGACTCTCGGGAATAGCAGGAGGACTCGTGTGGATCGTTTGGAAAAAGCGATCGGAGGAGCGATTTCCCCCGCTGGACGAGGTTATTTACCCTGCTGACGGCGCTGCCAGCGCGTCTTCTTGAGCATCTTCTTATGCTTCTTCTTGCGCATCTTCTTGCGGCGCTTCTTCACTACTGACGACATCTATAACCTTCCTGACCTCGGCTAACCAAACAACTCTCGGATCGTCACGCTTCCGAGCTTCTTTCCTTCGATCGAAATCCTGATCGAACCCAGCCTCAAACCCGCTGCGCTCTCGGAAACCGGAGAGACCATACGCAGCACCTTCTCGGTGGCGTCGAACTCCAAGAGTCCGATCCCGGTGCACTTGCCCTTACCGTCCTCCAGTCCCACCACGAGACCGTCAAGTCTCGAAAGATCTGTTTCCGGCGGGATGGTTGGCATGAAGACGGATGTCCTCAAGCGCCACCTCGATAGCGGAGGCTGGAAGTATGCCGCAAATCGATCCTCTCTGGATCCCAGGCGTTCTTCCACGGTGCGTTCCACGATGGCGCTCTCCACCCGAAGCGATATGACCTCGACGGGCATGAACCTGCGAATAACTCCCAGGATTGGCTCCAGCTCCTCGCCTCTTTGGAATCCCACGACGGTATCCGGCTTTATCAGTTCGAGCTTGAAGTACTTGAGGATCTGAGCCTGCACTCCTGAGATGAATCCGCTCGTGTCTACGATGATCAGCTCCACGCCGGTGGCCCTGGCGTGATCGACCAGGCGGGACGTCGCCGTCACGACGGGCAACAGATGACCCTCTGGAGAAGTGTTGCCCACAAAGCCTATTTCGTCGGCAGTAGAAACCAGTTCAGGAGTCACGGCCTCCAGTGAGGAACAGAACTTCAGCCCGACACAAGTGGGAGGCCCTATCGACGACTGGCCGATGTCGGCATCGATGTACGCAACCTCGATACCGCCCGATCTGGCGGCCTCTGCGAGGTTCAATCCAAAGCTGGTCTTACCGGTATCGATACCCCCAAGGAGCACCACTGTGCCCTTGGACGATAAAAGTTGTTCGACGATCTGTTCTGAAGAAACCCGTGGCAACGTTCACCTCCAAAACCTCCGTGATGCGCGCCACGTGTTCTCAAACCGCCTTGACATAGTGCTCGTCCAGGTACTTGTGAACATCGGATTCCCTTACCCGGTATCTGTTCCCTATTTGCACTGCCGGCAGAGCTCCCGAGCGGATCAGGCGGTAAACCGTCATGTTCGAAACGCGCATCAGGTGAGCGACCTCGCTCACGGTAAGAAAATCGGACTTGATCTCTTTTTGTTTTTGCTGAGCCAGGTTGCTCACCCCTCGCAATCAGTATATCCGGGGCGAGTTTGGGTTCTCCTGACGGGCTTAAGGCTGTGGCTATACTGAGCTCCGATGGCCGTGGATCTGAGCGTCAAGGCGAGAACCAAGCAGCCGGAGATCCGGCGCGATCAGCTCTTGGACGCAGCCGAGAAGCTGTTTGCCACAAAGGGTTTGGTCGAAACGACCGTTGCGGACATTTCGGAAGAGGCGGGAGTCGCCAAGGGAACCTTTTACCTGTATTTCCCCAGTAAGGGTCATTGCGTAGTTGCCGTCAAAAAGCGGCTGGCCGATGGCATCGTTGATCGGTTCATCGCGGTGCTTGCACCCGAGTTCGACCGGCTGGCAAGGGGCGATGCCGACATCGACGTGCCGGCGGTAACCGCCCGCATACTCGACGTCTCCTTCAGCTACGCCGCCGAGCATGCGGATATCCACCAGGCTCTCTTCCACGTCGGCGACACTCACGAAGTGGATCAGGTCTCCCTTGAAGCAGAGGCCGCGATCGTTTCCTGCCTGACCCAGGCCTTTCGGATGATGAATGAGGCTGGCGTAGCAGCCGTAAAGCATCCCGAGCACACCGCTCGGATCTTGTTCTCCGGGGTTCACTGGGCACTGGAGGATCTCCTTAGGCGCGATCGACCCGAAAGACTCCACGACCTGAAGGAGACCGCCCTGGAGATGGTCACCCGAGTCCTAGCACCTCCATCCTGAAGTGTTCGAGAGCCCGGATCGGGTGACCGCCGCCCTCAAGAAGGGCGGCTACCTTTCCGACGCCGAGATCGCCACTTCGGTTTTCGTAGCGGATTCGATCGGCAAACCCCTGTTGATCGAAGGTCCCGCAGGAGTAGGAAAGACGGAGCTGGCGAAGTGCCTCGCCGAAGCTCTCCCGGCGCGACTTATCCGTCTGCAGTGCTACGAGGGTCTCGATGAGAGCAAGGCTCTGTACGAATGGAACTATCGCAAGCAGCTGCTCCGCATCCAGGCCGACGAGAACAAGGACTGGTCCAAGACAGAAGAAGACATTTTCTCGGAGGATTACCTGCTCGGCCGCCCACTCCTGGACGCCATCAGAAGCTCCGACCCGGTGTTGCTGCTGATTGACGAAGTCGATCGGTTGGATCTCGAGGCCGAAGCCCTGATGCTCGAGGTCCTGAGCGACTGGCAGGTTTCTATCCCGGAATTCGGAGTCATCAGGGCGCAGCGCAGACCGTGGGTGGTGCTTACGTCCAACGCGACTCGTGAATTGAGCGAGGCCCTAAAGAGGCGGTGCGTGTTTCTCGCTCTCGAGTACCCATCGATAGAGCGCGAAAAGGAAATCCTAATGACGAAAGTCCCAGACATGCCGGAAGCGCTGGCGGAACGAGTCGCTGAAGTCGTACGTGCAGTCCGAAATCTGGAGCTCAAGAAGTCTCCCTCTATAGCAGAGTCGATCGATTGGGCAAGGAGCCTCATCGCACTTGGAAGAGACAGTCTCGAAGACGGCGAGATTGCCGAAACGCTTGGCGTTTTGCTCAAGCATTCGGTCGACATCGACAAGGCAAGAGGAGCTCTTACGGCCAAATGATCGATCGCCTCACAGCATTCGTTGATCGCTTGAGGCAGGTAGGCGTACCAGTTTCGACAAGTGAGGTCATCGACGCGTCGACCGCTCTGTCGTTCATATCTTGGTCCGAACGAAGCGTATTCCGTTCCGCTCTTGCAGCAACTCTCATCAAAAACGGAACGCATCGTCCCGTATTCGAAACCCTTTTCGATATCTACTTTCCGCAGATGGTCGGGGAGCTCCAGCAGGAACCCGATTCGGAACAACCGAGCTCCAAGAATGACGCGAAGCCCCTGGACGACATGACCTCCGAAGTTCTCGAAGCACTCCTAAGGATGGACCTGGAGCTGCTGGACAGGCTGGCCGAAGAGGCTATCGCTCGCTACGCGGGAATGATGCCGGGACGGCCAGTTGGCGGCCGCTATTACCAGTGGAAAGTCGAGCAGGCGCTCGACATGAACGCGATCACCGAACGCCTAACGCAGATGCTCGGAGGAAGCGGGCCCGGCGGCGAAACTGCTGGCTCGGTGCTGACGGCCCTTCTTGCGCGCGAGGACGCCACGGCAAGAATGGGAGAACTGAGAAGAAGGATTGAAAGAATTATCCGGGGACGACTGATCTCCGATCGAGGGCCAGAAGCCATGGCGAGGGCCCTATCCCGTCCCCTTCCGGAAGAGGTGGAGTTCCTCCAGGCGACCTCGGAGGACCTGGCTGAGATGAAACGGACCATCGCGGCGATGTCCAGAAGACTCGCCGCCCGTCTTGCCTATAAACACCATCGAACGAAACGAGGTCGGATCGACTTTCGCAAGACGATCAGAAGATCTCTCGAAACGGGAGGCACGCCGCTGGAACCGAAGTACCGTCATCGAACCAACCGGCCAGATCTGATCGTCATGTGTGACGTGTCGGGGTCGGTAGCCTCGTTCAGCAGGTTCGCTCTCTCTCTGCTCTACGCCTTGTCGCAGCACTTCCGTAAGATCCGATCCTTTGCGTTCGTCGATGCCATAGATGAAGTGACCCACTTCTTCGAACAGGCCGAAATGGAGGAAGCCGCGAGGCGCGTTAGGACGGAAGCCAACGTCGTTTGGCTCGACGGTCACTCGGATTACGGCCACGCCTTCTCGCAGTTCCTCCAGCGCTACGGAGATGCTCTTTCCCCCAAGACAACCGTTCTGGTCTTAGGCGATGCCAGGAGCAATTTTCGGGATCCTTTGGCCGAACGTTTGCACGAGATCAGGGATCGGGTGCGAAAGCTCTATTTCCTCAATCCAGAACCTCATCGACATTGGGATACCGGGGACTCCATCGTCTCCAAGTACTCACCCGTGTGCGATGGGGTTTTCGAAGTGAGAAACCTGAGGCAGCTGGCCCAGTTCATCGAAAGGATCGGGTGACCCTGCCCATCCTTCCTTTTAGGCCCAGTAGGCCCAGTAGGCCCATTAGGCCCATTAGGCCCATTAGGCCCATTAGGATTAACGAGTGTCAGTAGAGATCGTCTTCTCTCTTTTGCTGTGGATCCTCGTTGGGGCATTCGTCGGAAGCGGAGTTACCCCGCTCCTCGGAGCGGTCGAGCTGTGGCGGGTATGGGTAGTCGTGGGCGCTGCGATTGGCATCGCGGTCGGGACAAGGCCTTCAATCAAAGGCAGAAACGGGATCCCCATGACCGCCCTTGCAACCGCGATGGCCGGATGGCTCGTCGGCCTGATCGTCGGCGTCTGGCAGGTGGGTTCGGTATTGATCATCGCGGGGGCCCTGTGGGGGACCTATCTCGGCATCAATCTCCAAGAGCGCTTCACGCGCAATATCACCCGTTCCGACGACAAAGGAAAGTTCTGGACCTAGTGGACCTAGTGGACCTCCACTAGTCGATTCCTTGCGCCTTTTGGATCCTCCCTGAGAAGTCGACAGAAACGGCCTTCCATTCGGTGAATTCGTCGAGGGATTGGGGCCCAGCCTCACGGTGGCCATTTCCAGTGCTCTTCATCCCCCCGAACGGCAGCTGGACCTCTGCGCCAATGGTTGGGGCGTTGATATAGACGACACCGAACTCGAGCTCGTTAATCGCCTTGAAGGTTGAGGTGATGTCTCTGGTGTAGATCGAGCAAGAAAGCCCGTACTTGGTGGAATTGGCGATCGCGATCGCCTCATCGAGGCTGGAGGTGGACATGATCCCGGTAACGGGTCCGAAGATCTCCTCCTGGGCGATCCGCATATCAGAGGTCATCCCTGAGAAAACAGTCGGTGCAATGAAGTTACCGTTTTCGTAACCGGGGCCGGTGAGTTCTTCACCACCCGTAAGGACCAAGGCCCCCTCCTGTTTGCCGATACCTATGTATTCGAGGACTCGGTGCTTCTGCTTCTCGTTGATGACCGGCGCAAGTTCAACCTCTGGATCGAGTCCCGAGCCGACCTTCATCTTTGAGACCCTGGCAAGCAGAGCCTCGGTAAATGGATCCCTGGCGTCTTCGTGGACAATCAGTCGGCTAGTGGCAGTGCAACGCTGGCCGCTTGTGGCGAACGCTCCCCATGCGGCTGCCTCAACTGCCAAACCAACATCAGCATCGGGCATAACGATGAGCGCATTCTTGGACCCAAGCTCCAGCGAGCACCGCTTCATCAAGCGCGCGCAGATCTCAGCCGTTTGGCGCCCGACTTCAAGGGAACCCGTGAAGGAGATGCCTCTCACTTCGGGATGACTCACGAGCGGAGCACCGGCTTCTTCACCGTATCCATGAATGAGGTTCAACACCCCCGGAGGAAGCCCAACGGATTCGAAAATCTCCATAAGAAGGGTCGCCAATAATGGCGTGTCTTCAGCCGGCTTGAAGATGCTGGTACAACCCGACACGATGGCCGGCCCGATCTTCCACAGGGGAATCGCGATGGGAAAGTTCCATGGGGTGATCAATCCAACCACGCCGATCGGATGCCTCACGGTCATGGAGAACTTGCTCCGGAGCTCCGCCGGCATAGTGTGACCGAAGAACCGTCGGCCCTCTCCGGCGATGTAGAAACAAAAGTCGATTCCTTCTTGGACGTCTGCCCTGCTCTCCTTGAGCGTCTTGCCCATCTCTCTTGTCATGAGCTCCGACAGCTCTTCTTTGCGCTCCTCTAAGATCAGCCCAGCACGCATGACGTAATCGGCGCGCTCGGGGACTGGAGTACGCATCCACTCTTGATATGCATCCTTCGCTGCTGCCACAGCTTCGGAAACATCCTCTGCGTTCGATCGCGGGAAGGACCCGAGAACCTCGGTGTGATCGGCAGGATTCTCGCTCTCAAAGAATTCTCCACTTCGAGCAGGCATCCATTTTCCTGCGATGTAATTCAGATATTCCTTGGGTTTTGCCAAATCACTCACTCCTTAGGATTCGCCTTTAGAATATTGGAGAATATCTCTATATCTCTAAGGCCAAGCAGTCCGTTTGTGGCTATTCTTGGGTCAATGAGTCGCTACGACGAGAAGATGGCATTGATCGTTGTCGACGTCCAGAATGACTTCGCCGACCCAAACGGCAGTCTCTATGTCCCCGGTGGTGAAGAGGTCGTTGACTTCATTAACCGCGAGATCGCAGCGGCCCGGGATGCCGGGGCGACGGTGGTTTTCACCCAGGACTGGCATCCCGCGGTTACTCCTCATTTCTCCAAGGAAGGAGGAATTTGGCCGGTGCACTGCGTCGCGGGAACCTGGGGCGCGGAATTGCACCCCCAACTAGACCACGCGGCGGGAGAGACCAGGATCCAAAAGGGAGTAACCGGAGAAGACGGATACTCAGCTTTCAACGTCTCCGACCCCGAGACCAAAGTGATCTCATCTACGGGCCTGGAGCGGCTGCTTAGAGATTCTGGGATCGAAACGGCGGTCGTGGTAGGACTTGCAACTGATTACTGCGTCAAAGCCACCGCCATCGACGCGGCCGTCGCCCAGTTCACCACCACCGTCCTCGAGGAAGGGGTCCGGGCAGTGAACCTCAAGCCCGATGATGGGAGCCGCGCGGTCGAAGAGATGCGTCAGGCAGGAGTGACTATCTCCTGACGTAATAAATCCAGCACTCAGGCATATCCGTGCCTCATGCTGTCTGAAGTTCCCGAAAGGAGAAACGATGAGCTCACCACGATTTGGCGGTATGACGGCAATTCTTTCAGGTCTCCTGGTAGGACTTTGGGTGATCACCTCCGCGCTCGACTACGACCTGTTTTTTGCGCTAGTTCCAGCTGCCCTTGTCTTCCTCGTCCTTTCCATTCCCTCAATGCACGCCGTGCAGCAGGGCAAACATGGAGCGGCAGGAAAGATCGGATACGGATTGATGATGGCGGCCGGAGCTGTCCTGGCAGTGATGTTCCTATTTGCACTCATCGTTGAGGGAGTGATGGAGCAGTCGATCGAAGACGATTTCTCAGCATTGGACACCGTCTTCCCGATCGTCTTCTTCGTCTTTCTGGCAGGTCTCATCTTGTTTGGGATCGCGAGCGCAGTAGCGGGAGTGCTTCCGCGTCTGGCAGTGATCGCTTTCATGCTGGCGTTCCCGCTCGGGCTGGCCATAGATTTCGCTACCGGGGCGATGGACCAAGACGAAGCCGGAATAGGGTTCTACATAGGGATCGGCCTCCTATCCGTCTCGCTTCTGTGGCTCGGTTCGTTCCTCTGGTCTAGATCTGCCCCATCTGCTGCCACTCCGGGCTGAGCATCCCCAGCAAGTTCGCCCTATGGCATGGCTCTGCGCCGATATCATTCGCAGTGAATGCCAAACAGGGTGCTTCTCGCCGCCTCTCGCAGCAAACGTTTAGAGAGTCTCATTGTCTCTACGAAATTCACACGTTCGGTTGCTGATCGTTTCGTCGCGGGAGAAACACTAGAGCAGGCACTCGCCGCCGCGAGAACTCTCAGGTCGAGGGGAATGGAATCGATCCTCGACTATCTTGGCGAAAACGTTAGAGATACAGACGAAGCGGATCTCGCCGCGGCCCACTATCTCCGTAGCCTCTTTGCGATTTCCTCAGGAGAAATGGACTGCCACATCTCGGTGAAGCTCACCCAGGTTGGACTTGACATCTCCTTCGAGGACTCGCTGGACCGCATGAAGCAGATCTGCGCTAAGGCGCAGGACATGGGGACGATCGTTGCAATCGACATGGAGTCGCGCGAATACACCGATCGAACGATAGAAACGTATCGGCGCTTGCGAGCGAACTTCGACAACGTCGTACTCTGTCTCCAGGCTTACCTCAAACGCACCGCAGGCGACGTCCGAGATCTACTCCCCATGAAACCGGCTATCAGGATCTGTAAGGGGGCTTACGACGAGCCGTCGGATGTCGCATTCGACCGGAGCGCCACTAACGAATCGTTCAAAGAGATCATGTCCGTTCTTCTCGAGACCTGCCCATATACGGCGATTGCTACCCACGACCAGTCACTGATCGATGAAGCGAAGAGATTGTCAAGAAATAGGCAGATCCCACCAAGTAGATTTGAATTTCAGATGCTCTACGGGGTTCGACGTGAGCTTCAGCGCAAGCTCATACTCCAAGGGCACAGGTTGCGGATCTACTTGCCGTTCGGCAATCAGTGGTATCCCTACTTGATGAGACGTCTAGCCGAGCGGCCTGCGAACCTGAAGTTCTTCCTCGAAGCCGTCCTCAGGGGCTAGGTGCTCGGATACGAGCCGAGGACTCTCAGAAACGAGGTGCTTGTTGAGAGTGCTTCTAGGGCCGCGACGGCGGCAGGGTCGCTGGCGGGGGCCTCGAAGTCCAAGTAGAAGTGAGATTGCCAAGCTTTCTCGCGCGAAGGCCTGCTTTCGAGTTTGGTCAGGTTCATTCCTCGATCGGCAAACTCTTTAAGACAAGAGAACAGGGCTCCTGGAACGTTGGCGGTCGAAAGGACTATCGATGTCTTGGTCGGCTCTCCGAAGATCTCTGTTTCCTCTCGCCCGATAACAACGAACTTGGTCGAGTTATCCGGCCGATCTTCGATTGCCCTAGCGAGGACATCCAACCCGTAAAGGGCAGCAGCCTCCTCGGAAGCAATGGCGGCAGAGCCTCCTTTTTGCTCCTCCGACACGATCCGGGCGGCGCCGGCGGTGTCATGGACAGCGACTCGTTCAGCCTGCATTGAGTCGAGGAACTCCTCACATTGAGCCAGCGCCTGAGGATGAGAAAAGACGACCTTCACGGCCCTTACCGATGCGCCCGGCAGACCTAGAAGGCAGTGCGAGATACGGACTATCTTCTCGGCAACAATGCGGACGCCGTGGCGCACCAAGAGGTCATAGGTCTCGTTGATCGAACCGGCCTGGGAATTCTCCAGAGGGACCACTCCGTAGTCCACCGACCCGATCTCGACCATCTCGAACACCTTGTGTATCGAAGGAAGCGGAACGGGCGAGGCATGCGTGAAAAGCGACGAAAGCGCTTGTTGGCTGTACGCCCCAGGCTCGCCCTGAAAGGCGACCCTAAGCTGCATTGAGGCCTGACTCACGGGGACAACGTACCAGGGCCGGGAAATATCAAGGCCCAAGAAATCTCCGTCCTTTGAGATGAGGCGCACTTCCCCACACACCACATCTCTCGGGCCTTTGACACCTTGGGCCTTGAGTGTCCCGAGCAACCGTTGGGAGTGACACAGCTCCGGCGGTACCTGCCTTTCGTTGGGCTTTGGGGCCTTCCCAGATACCCCGCCGGCGCAACGAGTTGTACTTTCCCATCACACCGACAGGTACTCCGAGTTGGCCTTACGGCTTTCCCAGGGCGGCCCGCCTGGACCGCATCATCCCTTTTGCTGCTCGGGACGTTGCGCAACCTATCTACGCTGAAAATGGCCGTCAATATGCAACGATGAGATTTCTTCGCGCCTTGAAAGAATTCTTCGCGTCCTTCAGCAGGACATGTAAACAGAGTGAAGATCAGCCGCAGAACGATGCCAGGAGTAGTCCTCTGAGGAACACACCGCGAGCCGGCTCATGGTCTCTCTCAAAAGAGGATCGGAAAGAATCTGCCAAGCCCGCTCGGCGAATGTGTGCGCGGCATCAGGCTCGACAAGAAATCCGGTGTGCCCATGCTGGACGATCGCCTTGAGGCCTCCCACGGCAGAGCCGACCACGGGGACTCCTGAAGCCATTCCCTCCAGCGCGACCAGCCCGAACGACTCGGTATGAGAAGGCACGAGGAGAACGTCTGCAGCCTGATAAAACCGCGGGAGCTCCTGGTGGGGCTGGGCGGGAACGAAGCGAACGGAACCAGCGATACTCAAGTCTTCCGCCAGAGCCTTCAACCTCGACGGCTCGTCGATGCCAGAGATTCCGCTCGCACCTCCAACGACCAAAAGTGCCGCTTCATCTCGGGAAAGGCGGCCCCATTCGATCAAATGAGCGAAAGCTCTCAGGGCGGTGTCGGGCCCCTTTAGCGGTTGGAGCCTGCCAACGAAAAGCAGAACCTTCTTGCCCTCGAGCCCGAAGGAACGCTTTGCAGCCGCAGTGTCGCCGGGAGCGAATCGCAGATGATCTACGCCCGGGGAGATCACATGGATCTTCTCTGGATGGGCTGCGTAGAGATTGAGGAGCCAGTCGCGCTCCTCATTGGTTGAGGCGACGATCGCATCTGCCTCGGCGATCACTCGTCCTTCGCCCGTCAGCCTTCCCTCCGGCTCCTGGAGATCTCCCGCTTGAAGGCTTCTGTTCTTCGCTTTCCCAAGAGTGTGGAAGGTGTGGACGAACGGAACGTTCCAGCGTTCGGAAAGCTTGGTCGCGACCCGCCCGGAAAGCCAATAGTGACTGTGGATCATGTCGTAGCTGAAAGATCGATCGTCGACGAGTCGCCGGACGTTGCATGCAAACTCGGGCAGATGAGCGGGAACCTCCTCCTTGGATAGAAGTGGATCTCCCGCAGGCAGCTGGAATACTTTGACGCCAGGGTAGAGGCGAGACTCCAACTCGGCCCCCTGGCGGTCCTGTCTGGTAAAGATGTCGACCTCTATCCCTCGGGATGACAGAGTTCTGGCGATCTCCCGAACGTAGACCGTCATACCACCAGCATCGCCGGCGCCAGGTTCCTGCAGCGGATTCGAATGGACTACCACGACCGCCATTCGCCGGATAGCGCGGACGGGCTTGGGGTGAACCAAGGTCGAGCTGTGTACAGCCACCTATTGCCCTCCTCCGGCTTGTTGCCCTCGCGAATGCCTGGCAATCGTACCAAGCAAGGTTGGCAAACATTCCCTCTGAAGAGAGAAACGGAACATCCCGCCCGGCTATTCCGCCCTGAGCTTCTATCCCCTCGAGATGACCAAGGAATGCAGAGGTAAAGCCTCGGCCCCCAGATCGAACTTGTAGCGCTCCGATCCCCTCAGAAAATCGAACAGCCGGTGGCCTTGGGCGATCGACCGCTGGATGAGCTTAGTGACGAGTATCAGCCCAGGAGACAACCTCTTGAGGCTCGGGTCGTACGCGGAATTGTAGAGATAAAACGTCTCCTCGAAGACAAATGAAAACGTGGAAGCAATTTTCTTCCCATCGATCTCGAGGAAGTCGAGGGAGAGCATGCCCCTGGGAGCGAAGACCTCAGCGAGCCTGGCGAAGAAGGTTGCTCTTTCGGGACGGAGAAACTTTCCCTTCAAGCCTTCACTGTGAAGATGCAGACCAAAGAACGCCAGGAGGTCCTGATCCATTGTCTCCGGCTGTGAGGTCACCAATCTGCTGCCGGGAGCCTCTCTGTCCAGCCGGCGCATCTTGCGCTTGAGTTCGTGGCGGTTCTTGCGATCAAGCTTGTCGAGATAATTCTCGAAATCTTCAGGAAGAGAAAGCACGGCAGTGATCTCGTCCTGCTCGATCGTGAAATCCAGGCCCAGCCGGTCGGCCGCGTCGACCATCCGGTCTGCGATTCCCATAGGCACGGGAAGACACTTGGCGTCGAAGTAGTCCCAGTCAACCATCTCCTTGGTCAAGTAGGAAAGGAGAGCATCGGCAACTAAAGGGTGATATTCCTCGCCGGCGGTGATCGGTCCGAGGTAGTCGCTCAGATCGTCGCCCCCGAGGAATCGGAGCCGCCGGCCCCTATCGGTTTCATCCCTCATGAGCGCTGCCAGCCCTACCGGCTCGGGGTCAAGAAAAGTAAGGACGTAGAGATCCTTGTTGGAGCCGAATGCCTCCCACCACACGCGGTTGTATTCCTGAGTCAAAAAGATGTGCCGGTTCGGGTCCCTTGCCAGCAGAGACTTCCATTCCGGCAGATCGAAAGCTTCCGTAGTTGTTGTCAGCTTCACGTCCACGATGCGTAAGTATGTAGCCACCAGGACATGAGAGAGGGCCCGCGATAGCGGACCCTCTCTGTATCAAACTCAGCTATGCCTAGCCGACTTTCTGAGAAGCTTCTTTTGTAGCTTCGACAGTCGCTTCGGCTGCTTTCTTTACCGACGTGGCTGCGGCCTTGGACTGGCTCTTTGCCGTCTTCGTCTGCTGGGCCGCTCGCTTGGTCGGAGCGGAGCTGCGGATGGATTTGACGGTCTTCTCTCCGCGGACCACGAGGTGTTGATATCCATTCGTAATACGACCCACGGTTTGGGTAGCGGCCTTCTCTGCCCCCGAGCGGAACTCAGTCCAGTTCTTCGGAAGTTCCTTCCTTATCTGGGACAAGTCGAAGGTGACAGGCGCCTTGCGGGCCTTGGAGACCGCCAGATCTCCTACTCCAACGGCTGCGTAAAACAGCTCTTTGGTCGTGTTCATGTTTGATTCACCTCCTTCATTGAAAAAATAATGGCGGGACAGCGAAGGGAAGCCGGGTGAGGGTGCGAAGAGGCAAGCACTCCGCCGCCCCGCCAGTTCTTATCCTGCTTTCAGCGCGGCCTTTCCTTTTTGTTTCTTGCTTTTCCGGCTGCGAGCGGTCTCGGCCCTGAAGCTTTCGTAAATCTCGATCAGCATTTGGCGTTGACGCTCGGTCAGCGTGCGATCTTTCATGATGAAAGTCATGAAGTCCTGCGGTTCTCGTTCATCGAGGATCCCGGCCTGTACGTACAGGCTCTCAGCTGAGATCCGCAATCCTTTGGCGATGGCTTGGAGGATCTCCGCAGAAGGTTTGCGAAGCCCTCTCTCGATCTGTGAGAGGTAGGGCACACTCACGCCGGCGGACTCCGCCAATTTCTTTAGCGTAAGCCTGGAGTTTCGCCTCTGATTGTTGATGAACAGTCCAAGTTCTCTGACCTTCACGTATGCGACAGTAGCATAGGATTTAAACAGTTGCAAACTTCCAAAAGTGCCCTTTTACCAGCCCGATTCCAGCCGTTCTGCCAGCTCCTCAGGAAGACCGGCCTGCTGAATAGCTCTTTGGGTCTTTTCGATCGCGTATTCCACCCTCCTGACGACGAACTCCTGGGTCTGGAGATCCAAAGTTGCCCAAGAGGCCCTCGGATCCCGATCCCGGGGCTGCCCAACGCTTCCAGGGTTCAACAGAACTCTGGCAGCCCCCGGCTCCCCCGGCACTCGAAAGGGGATCGCTCGGCCGTCCGTCGATGAAGGAAACTTGCTGAGACCGACGCGGCCGTCAACCTGCCAGAAGGCGGCCGGTACGTGAGTGTGCCCCACGAGCGCGATGCGAAAGGCCTTCTCTTGGAAGTTTGCCTCAGCAGTTTCTAGGTCCAATACGTACTCGATTACCGGACTCCTTGGAGATGCATGAGCAAGTTCGATGTCGCGAAAGCTGGCGGAAGGCGCCAGGGTCTCGAGGAAAGATCGCGATTCGCGGGTGATTACCTGCGATGTCCATTTGGCGGCTGCTCCGGCAATGCGATTCATTCGAGGAATCCCGCGGGCTCCAAGAACAGTGAGATCGTGATTTCCTGCCAGCGAAACTCGGCAACGCTCCTTCAAGAGTTCAACAACCTCGTTCGGATTCGGCCCGTAGCCGACAAAGTCACCAAGGCAAAGAAGTTCGTCGGGAGCAACGCGATCAACGTCGGCGAGAACTGCTTGTAGCGCGAAAAGGTTGGCGTGTGGGTCGGAGATGATGCCGAGGATCACCCTCGCAATATAGCGAGAGCTAAGCCGGGGAGGCGGTACTCTGGGCAGGGAGGCGCTCGACCAGCTCCATAAATGATCCGACCACGTCCGGATCGAATTGAGTTGCGGCTCCGGCTTGGAGTCGGCGAAGCGCTTCAGGGATGGTCAGAGCTTTTCGGTATGGGCGATCCGTCGTCATTGCGTCGAAGGCGTCTACTACAGAGAAGACTCTCGCTACGAGGGGTATCGCCTCTCCCTTTAGGCGATCTGGATAGCCTTCCCCATCGAACCGTTCGTGGTGGTGACGAATGACGTTGATCGCATCATCCGTAAGGAAGTTCATCTGCTGCACGATGTGCACTCCATTGAGAGGATGCAGCCTCATGAGCCGCATTTCCTCGGTGTTGAGAGGGCCGGGCTTCGAGAGGATCGATTCGGGCACTCCGATCTTTCCGACATCGTGAAGCAAGAACCCGTACTGAACTTCTGGAGTCGCAAGCGCGGGGTCAACTATCTCTGCCAGCGCAGTCCCGTATTCGCGACACCTTTCCAGGTGGTACCGGGTGTACTCATCTTTGGCTTCAACTACGAACGCTAGGGTCTGAACGACTCTCAGGTATGTGGTCTTTAGCTCTCCTACTAATTGGTCGAGGTGCTGAGCCTGCTTTCTCTCCCGCATATAAAGACTGCTGAGATCGCGAGCAACTACGAACAGTTGAGACTGGATCCGCTCGAGCTCGTCGGGATAAGAGGCCATCTCTGGGACCTCACCCTCGGCCATGGATGGCGTTGGCGTCTCGGGACGCGAGCTGGCCAGCGTAAGGTGAGACGGCCGCGCTTTGGGCAATTTGCCTTCCCTTCCTGGCCCGGACAATGGTCCTCCCAACCCGCTCCCGCGCGGGCAGTAGTCAAAGTCTTGCGATCTGCTACCAATATCGTCCCTTTGCTGACAAGACTCAATAGTCCTCCCCGACTATTTCTATCCGGGCATATCCCCCAAGACGGTCACTCCACGTGTCGATGGCAACAGTGCAGGTAACTAGCCCTTTTAGGGCCGATGGCAAAGTGCCGATACACAAGCCGAAAGCAAAGTACAAAGTCACCGGGGGCGTTCGGATGAGCAGGGCAAGCGACCACACCACCCTTCTTCCTTTATCGGGCCTCCTGCTCGCTTTGCTGATGATAGCCAGCCTGCTGGGACTGCAGGGAGCGATAGACCGGGCATTGACCTTTCAACTTTCCCCGACTAACAGGCTCACCGCCCCACTGGACCAGGCCCTTACAGGACCCCCATTGATTGCTCGTCAGCCAGTTGGGAGAGCGGCAGAGGCCGCTGCTTCGGCCGAAGCATCCGCTGCAGCCCGGGGGCGGCGGTCGGTTTCCGGCGCGGTTTCTGACACTACACCGCCAAGCAGCCCAGCCCCCACCGCAGAAGCCGGCGTCAGCTCCGTGCCATTCGTGGAGCCCAGCACGAGCAAACTCATCACGGAAACTCCCGAGAAAATCCTGATCACGAGCATATTCAAGTCAAAAAAGGTCCATAGCAAGCACCACACCACAAAGTCAACGTGGGGGAAGCCGGAGGGAGCTCAGTTGTTCCAGAGCACCTCGGAGACGCTTGGGCGGGGCCAGACGGTGAAGCCTGAAAAGCCTGAAAAGACTAACGGGAGAGACAAGAAATCCGGACGACAGAAATCCGCGGAGCGGCCGAGGGGTATCTAGGAGGTCAGTAGCGCGGAGGGGTCTTCGGTTCCTTCCTTGTAACGCCTGACGAGCTCCCCGCCGATCACGTCGATCACGGTCTGAATGCGACGGCGGTTCTGAGACGCCTCTCTCTCCGCTGCGGTCAGGCGGTCGACGACCTCTTCCAACTCTTCTCTTGAGAAGTCTTCCATGTGAGATAGGAGAGTGTCCGAGGCAAGCTTCTCGACCTCGCGCCTTTGAACTTCCGCGCTGGCCGGCACCAGAACCCGGTTGTGCTTGGTTTGCCCGCTGATTCCTTCGGAAGCCTCGGCCCTCTCCGCGAGAATCTCTCCAAGCTTGTCCTTGAGGCTTTGGATGCCGGTGTCTCCGCCGGCGGCGCGCCGATCGAGATCGTGCTTCAAGATGTCCAGCTTGCCCTGAAGAAGTCTTCGAGTGAGGGAGACCTCAGCCTCTACCTCTTCGCATTCGGTGCGGCGCTTCCGCAGCTCGTCAATTGCCAGAGTCTCGAGACCCTGCAGATACTCGTCTGAAAATATACGGTCGTAACGTCTGCGCGGCTGGTCCACAAGCCCTCCCAATTAGGCCCCAAGTTACCTCGACAGTGTATCGGCGCGTTTTGCGGGCTGCTTGACTCAGCCGCAAGCAGCCTTGGCCGTGGGGTAGGGATTTATGGCCGCCCCCCCGCCAGGATGGATCTCGAAGTGAACGTGCGCGGGCCCCCCTCTGGCGTTACCGGAATTGCCGTTGTAGGCGACGAGCTGGCCACCGCTCACCCTCTGACCGGGTGAGATCGAGGCGTACCCGGCCAAGTGAGTGTAGAAGTATTCGGTGCCGTCTCCTCCCCTCAGATAGAGCGAGATCCCCCCAAGGGAGGACCGACTCATTCGAAGGATCGTCCCATCGACCACGGCAACCACCCTGGCGCCGTGAGCAGCGTAGATGTCGACGCCCTGGTGCCTTCTTCCCCCGGATCGCGGAGCCCCCCACGTATCGGTGAAGGAGTTGGGTCCGTCGATGGGGCAGTGGAAGGTCCCTGGAGCAAAAGACGATCGGCGGGCAACCTGCGCAGCCCTTCTTCTGCGTTCCTCAGCCTGGCGTCGCAGACGATCTTCCTCTGCCTTCTGCGACACGAGTTTTGCTTCCAAGTCCGAGGCCTCTTTGAATTGGGTAGTCAGCTGAGAGGTAAGAGCCTGCAGCTGCTTGGTGGTTGCCTGCTGTTCGGCCTTCCTTCTGGAGAGATCTTCTTTGCTTTCGGTGACCTCGGCTTTTACTCTCTCGAGCCGGAGAAGGGTCGCCGAGTCATTTGCCGAAGCCTTTTCCAGCAGAACCACTCTCCTGAAGAATTCTCCGGTGCTGGCAGCTTCCAGCAACACCGATACCAGGCCGATCCTTCCTTGTTTGTAGATATTGACGGCCCTTCCGCTAAGGGTGGCCTGCACCGACCGCAGTTCCTGCTCCGCCGTCTCCAATTGATGCTGGCTGCGAGCCAGCTGGATCTGCGTCTCCTCGTACTTGGCCAAGCTCGCTTCGTAAGAGGTCACGGCCGCATTCACTTTCTTCTGAAGAGCAGCCCGCTGTTCTCTGGCCGCCTGGAGCTCTTTCTCGCTTACCGCGCCACGCGCGGGGGAACCGGCCAGAGGCAAGATAAGGGCAACAACGATGAGGATGACTTTTGCTGCCGTGGGGGAGATTACAGGGGGGAGTTTTTGGCGCATAGGTTCCATGCGACCGTAGCATCTACCTCGAAAGAGGGTCAACGATGGCCTCATTTTCAACCTGGCTGGTACGAGTGCCGACATAACCAATACGGCCCCGAAGAAACGGAGGGTTTTTTGACCGCGGTCCGAGGAGATCTGGGGGGAATAGGCGTTCCCCGGCTTTTCCGCGCCATCGCCGATGAGCGAAGGACGGGCCGGCTGGTATTGGAACCCGGTAGCGGGGGCCAAGAGGGCCACGTCTACTTCAGGCGAGGGGAGGCATACCACGCGAGGTTGGTTGGGAGCGGCATCCAACTCGGGACCCGGCTTGTCTCGGCCGGATATCTGGCAGATCAGGATGTCGAAGGTGCCTTAGCTATACAGAAGTCGGAAGGCGGACTCAGGCGGCTTGGGGAGATCCTCATAGAGGATGGGATGGTTCCAAGGCAGGCGATCGAAAAGATCGTGCGCCAGCAGATCGAAGACACGATCTTCGAGATCTTGCGATGGGAAGGCGGAACATTCCAGTTCGAACCGGACGTTCTCTCCGATGAAGACATCGGCCTGCAGGTAAGTGTCGAGAATCTCGTGATGGAAGGAGCGAGACGCTTTCGGGAGTGGCACCAAATCACTCGGCGGATCCCGACTCTCGAGGCGGTTCCTAGATTCGCGGAGGAAGAGGGAGCAGCGATTGAGGTTGCCCTGACTCCCGAAGAATGGTCCCTTGTCTCAAAAGTCGACGGGACCTCCACAGTCGTTGAACTCGCACGTCAATGCGGATTTACGGAGCTGGAAGGGGCCCGCTGCGTCTTCGGACTCGTAACCGCAGGTCTTCTCGAGGTGGAACTTCCAGAGGGAGCAGAACTGCCCGAAGACGATGATGAGCTGGAAGCAGTCTTCGACGAGCTCGAGCGCGCCCTCGAGGAAGCAACCCGCGCTCGCTCCGAAACCCAGACCTTGGAAGGCCTCGAGGAGATCGCAGCGCAGACGGATGAAGATGCCGTGGTCGATCTCCAAAAGCCGGAACCGGTGACCGAGGCCATCGAGGACCTGGATGGGGAACCCTTCTATGCCCATTCTGAAGAGGTCCCGACCGGCCATGACCTGCCCAGGGCGGAGCCGGACCCTGAACCCGAGCCTGTGCTGGAGGCGTACGTTCCCGAGCCGGAACCTGAACCCGAGCCTGTGCTGGAGGCGTACGTTCCCGACCCGGAACCTGAACCCGAGCCTGTGCTGGAGGCGTACGTTCCCGAGCCGGAACCTGAACCCGAGCCTGTGCTGGAGGCGTACGTTCCCGAGCCGGAACCTGAACCCGAGCCTGTGCTGGAGGCGTACGTTCCCGAGCCGGAACCTGAGCCCGAGCCTGTGCTGGAGGCGTACGTTCCCGAGCCCTTGCCAGAGCTGGAACCCGAGCCCGAGCCGGAACCATACGTTCCCGAGCCTGTGCCCGAACTCGAACCCGAGCCGGCGGCGGTGATGGCTCTCGCGCCAGAGGGAGCCATCCTCGCAGAGGAGACCGGGCCCTCAGATTTCGACGCGGCTTCGCTGGCTCAGGTCTTCGCCGACCTCTCCACTCCCCCAGAGCAAGGGCTCGAGACCACTCATGTGTTCGACGATGCCTCTGAAAGCCCCCCTCAGCAGGCACCCGCTACCCGCAAGGAGCCGCCTCAGCCGGTAGACCCGAATGTGGACACTTCCGCCCTAATCCGAGAGTTTTCTGCTCTTGGACTTGATGACGAGGGCATTCCAGCCGACGTTATCGGTACGAGCAAACAGAGCCCGAAGACAGATAGGACCGACAAGTCCAAGGGCAGATTTGGGAGGCGCAAGCGCTGATGAGTTCGGCCAAGGTTCTTGTGATCGGATCACCGGCCGGCCTGCAGGGCCGGTTCGTTGGGGCGATCAGTCAAGTCAAGGTGCGGTCTTCGGCGCGCACCACTTCTGGAGAAGACTTCGTTCCCATGGACTTTGGGCGCATAAAGATCGACGACAAACTCGACCTCCAAATCTTCGGAGTGGAGCGGGACCGCGTTGGTGTGATCGCCGATGCCGTATCTCCTGGAATTGTCGGAGCTCTCCTGCTGGCCGAGCCTGCCGACACTTCCGACCCTCACTTCTCATCTCAGGCTTTGGATGAGCTGAGTGAGAAAGGCATTTTCACTGTGATCGCTCGTACCAGTGACGATATCGATTCCGCCAGCCTGGCCGGCGCGCTGTCATTGAACGGCAACGAGGTTGTGGACTGTGTGAACCTCGATCGAGACTCAGCCAAGAACGCTCTCGTGAAGTTGTTCGAAGCGGTTCTCGAGGCAACCGAGTCGGCCGCCTAGCCCTCAGCAGGCCCGTATGATTCAGGGATGTCTGCCACCCCTCGTTCGACGCGTGGAGTCGAGGACTACCTAGCTCAGATAAAACGTCTCGAGGAGGACGGCCAAAGGTGCACTGCAACTGTCCTCGCTCAGTCCCTTGAGATCTCGCTGCCATCCGCGAGTGAGATGCTGAAGCGTCTAGCGGCCGACGACTATCTGAAGCGAGGAAAGGACGGAACGGTTCACCTCACCCCCGCGGGGCGACGGCTCGCACACATCGTGGTCAGAAGGCACCGGATTGTTGAACGTCTTTTGACCGACATCCTCGGGATGCCATGGCACGAGGTTCACGGTGAGGCCCATCGGCTGGAGCACACGATCTCTAACAGAGTCGAAGAGCGACTCATGTCTACATTGGGCTTCCCGGAATACTGTCCTCACGGTCATCCGATCTGCCCGCTCGATCAGAGAAAGCTGTGGCCTCTCGACTCGGTGGCCTCTGGGGACGAAGTTGGCATCGCCCAGATCTCCGAGATCAAGGAGGACCTCCTTGCATACCTCGATCAGATCGGAATCAGGCCTGGAACAATCGTGAAGATAATGGAAGCTCCCGAGTTTGCCCCTCTTACGATCCAGACCGACGACGGAACTCATCCCGTGGGAAGGGAGATCGCAGCATACGTTCAGGTGTGTGATCCGAAAGAAGCAGACTGGATCCACAAACGGTCCACCAAATGACAGCCAGACCCGCAGTTGTCGCCGGTCTTACCCATCGCCAGATCCTCGTCGTCTACAGCGGCCTCATGGCTGGAATGTTTCTTGCGGCCCTAGACCAGACTGTCGTCGCGACTGCCCTTCCCACGATCGTCGGTGAACTGGGAGGCCTCGAACACCTTTCTTGGATCGTCACCGCATACCTACTCAGCTCGACAGTAACGGTTCCCGTTTACGGGAAGGTGAGCGACCTTCTCGGAAGACGCGTCGTCTTCCAGTTCGCGATAGTGATCTTTCTCGTCGGCTCCGCACTGGCCGGAGCAGCCCAAAGCATGCTGTGGCTGGTGATTGCCCGCGGAATTCAGGGCATAGGCGGCGGTGGATTGTTCGCCATGTCGATGACCATCATCGGCGACATAGTTTCTCCGCGCGACCGGGGCCGTTATCAGGGCTACATAGGGTCGGTGTTCGCCTTCTCGAGCATCATCGGCCCGCTGATAGGTGGATTCTTCGCGGATCACGCGAGCTGGCGATGGATCTTCTACATAAACATCCCCATAGGTCTGGCTGCAGTTGTGATCACCACAGTGGCATTGCGGATCCCGTTTCCGAGACTGCCGCATCGCATCGATTATTTGGGGGCCGCACTGCTGGTCGGATCCGTGAGCTGTCTGTTGCTGGTTGCGGTATGGGGAGGCAGCACCTATCCATGGTCATCGCCGCTAATCCTCGGACTGTTCGGTGCGGGGGCCATCATGCTGGCGGGCTTTGTATTGCAGGAACGCCGCGCCCCCGAGCCCCTTCTGCCGTTTCGTCTTTTTTCCGAACGCACCTTCTCCGTCGCGAGCGGAGTCAGCTTTGTCCTTGGGGCCGGGATGTTTGGCAGCATCGTGTTTCTGCCATTGTTCCTGCAGGCCGTCCTTGGACATTCCGCAACGAACTCCGGGCTACTGCTGCTTCCGCTCATGGGAGGGATGGTCAGCACCGCGATCGGGGTAGGCCGAAGAATCTCTCATACCGGCAAGTACCGGTGGTGGCCCGTTCGGGGAATGGCGTTCGCCACCATAGGGATGTCTCTTCTGGCTCGGCTCGACGCTGATTCCGGACGCCTTGAATCTACCGGTGCAATGCTCATTCTCGGTCTTGGATTTGGGATGACCATGCCAACGCTGGTTCTTGCAGTGCAGAATTCGGTGGCTCACCGTGATCTTGGAACCGCTACTTCGGCCATCAACTTTTTCCGTTCCATTGGAGGAACCATCGGCGTAGCGGTATTCGGAGGAATCTTTTCCTACCGCCTCTTCTCAGGACTCGCGAGACGGCTGCCGTCCGACGTTCTGGCAGATTTCAGTTTTTCCGAACTTGTGAACTCACCCAGCAGCATCAGCGCACTTCCGCCTGCTGTGAGAGATCCGGTGATCGCCGCTCTAGCAGAAGCCGTCCAAACCGTCTTTATAGCCGCAGTCCCGATGGTGCTGATCGGGTTCATTCTGAGCGCGTTGCTCGAAGACATACCGCTTTCGGAAACCGCCCATGTGGGAGGGGCGGAAATGGTGATGGAGACCGAGGAGCAAGCCGACCCCGCAGCATCCTGATTCCAGGATCCGGCTACAGGCCGTAGGTTCGAGCGATCACATCTTTCATGATCTCCGAAGTTCCTCCGCCGATGGGGCCGAGGCGGGAGTCGCGCCAGGCTCGCTGAGCCGGGAATTCCATCATGTAGCCATAACCGCCGTGGATCTGGACGCACTCATCAGCGACTTTGAATGCGAGCTCGCTCGAATACTGCTTGGCCATTGACACTTCCCTGATGCAGGTGATTCCGTGGACGAACAGGCGCAGGGCGTGATACGTGAGAGCCCGGCTCATTTCGATCTCGCTGGCAAGATCGGCAAAACGGTGACGCCAGACTTGAAAGTGACCGATCTCTCGTCCAAATGCTTTGCGCTCCAGCGCATATCGCTTGGCAAATTCGTAGGTTCGTTGGGCCCCGGCCGTTTGGCCGAGCGCCATAGAGAGTCGCTCCCACTGAAAGTTCTGCATGATCTGATAGAAGCCACGGTTCTCCTCGCCAAGCAGGTTCTCCGCCGGAATGCGGCAGTCGGAGAATGAAAGTTCCCCGGTGTGAGACGTCCGCCACCCCAGCATCTTCATCCGTTTCTTCTCGAATCCCGGGGTATCTGCCTCGACTACAAAGAGGCTGATGCCATGGTGCCCTGCATCGGGCGAAGTCTTAGCGGCGACGACGGCGAAATCACACCATGCCCCGTTCGTGATGAAGATCTTCGACCCGTTCAAGACGTAAGAGTCTCCGTCTCGGACGGCATTCGTTTGAATGCCCGAGACATCCGACCCGGCTGCGGGTTCGGTCACACCGAGACAGCCGAGGACCCTTCCCTCCAAGGCGGGGACGAGCCACCGATTCCGCTGGTCTTCGTTACCGAAGTTGTAGACGTAGAGACAAGCGAGTCCACGGTGCGCGCCAAGGTCGGCCATGGTGCCGGCAGTGCCGGCGAAGCTCATCTCCTCGATGAGGGCGGCTTCGGCGATGTGGTCGGGACCGGAGCCCCCGTATTCCTCCGGGAATAGAAAACCGTGGAAGCCAAGCTCTCCCATCCTCGCGAAGAGCTCTCTCGGAAAGTCTTCGTTTCGTTCCCACTCTTCCGCGTTCGGTTGGATCTCTTTTTCAACAAACGCTCGGACCGTCTTGCGAAGAGCCTCATGGTCGGAAGAGAAGAGCTCGTATGGAACCTCGCGCGGGAAGAATGTCGAGGGAAACGCCAGCTCGCGAGGGATGTCCACCTATAGCCCCTCCAGCTTGCCGATGACCTCTCGCATGATTTCGTCGGTGCCGCCCCCGATGCGATTGAGTCGAGAGTCTCGCCACCCGCGTTGGATCGGGAACTCCATGGAATAGCCGTAGCCACCGAAGATCTGCAGGCATTGGTCGGCGACTTTGAAACCGATCTGGCCAGCGAGAAGCTTGGCCATAGAGATCTCGCGGACGACATACTCGCCGCGGTCCCACCGAAACGCGGTGTAGTAGATGAGCTCGCGAAGACCGGTGACCAGCGTTGCCATCTCGGCGATCTTGTGCCGGATGGCCTGGAACTTCCCGATGGGTCTCCCGAAAGCCTCCCGCTCCTTCGCGTAAGCGATGGCTGCATCAAGCATCCGTTGTGCCCCGGCGGCCCCCGCAACGGCACCTATCAATCTCTCTCCCTGCAGTTCCCACATGATGTGCTTGAAGCCTTCGCCCTCATTTCCAAGCAGGGCTGCTTCCGGCACTCTGCAGTCTTCGAAAGCGATATCTGCGGTGTCGGAGGTACGCATCCCCACCTTGTCGAGCTTTCCAGTTCTGACGAACCCAGGGGTATCGGTATCGATAACGAACAAGGAGTGCCCGGTATCCGCTCCATCGCGCCGAGTTTTTGCCACCAGAGTCATGAAGTGGGCGCGGTACCCGTTGGTAATGAAGGTCTTCCTGCCGTTGATCACCCACTCTCCCTGATCCCAGACGGCGGTGGTTTCGATGTTCATCACGTCGCTGCCGGCATTGGGTTCGGAGATCCCGAGACAGGCGATCTTTTGTCCGGCTACAGCCGGTGCCAGGTACTTCGACTTCTGCTCGTCGGTACCAAACTTGTTTATTGGAGGAGTCGCCATGTCGGTCTGCACGGCGAGCGCCATCGCTACTCCACCGGAATTGCAACGTCCGATCTCTTCGCCGAAAACAATGGTTGCGAAGTAGTCCCCAGCTTGGCCCCCATATTCGGCAGGATAAGTGAGGCCTAGAAGACCTAGTTCTCCCGCTCTATTGAAGACCCAATCAGGAAAGTCGCCCTGTTCTTCCCAGCTGTCGGCGTGAGGCGCGAGCTCCTCTTCCGCGAAGCGGCGAACGGTTGCCCGCAGGGCATCGTGCTCTGCGGTGAAGAAACTTACGGCCACCGGCAAATGATGTCAGAGGAGCTTTGCGGGCGCTCGCCGGCCTCAGCCCGAAGCCTCCCTGACGAAGAGATTCTCCGGGCATCCGTGGCTGCAAAATTGAAGGCGCCCGTAGGTAAAAACCCATGCGCCGCATCGAGGGCAGGATGGTTCCGCCCTCATCATGCACAGGTCGAGAAGGATCATCTCGCTGACGGCCTCTCCGGATACCCATCCTTCGAGCCGAAGCGGGTCGTCGGAGAAATCGGGATGCTGCTTGAGATCCTCGGGGGGAGGTGCGTCAATCGGATCCTCGAACGGATCCCATCCCGGCAACTCGGGATATGCACCCACGAGCCCGATCATCGCACCGAGACCGAGCCCTCGGGCGGATTTGGCGCGATTTCGGCTAAGGACGATTGTTACCTATTCTTCTGGGAGAGCCAGCCCCAAGAGTAGTATTCGTCCATGCAAGGTGGCCACGTCGGCAAGGTCTTGCGTCTGGATCTCACGAAGCGGACGGCTTCCGTTGAAGATCTCGATCAACGGTGGGCAACCGATTATCTCGGGGCCCGCGGGCTCGGCGTCAAATATTTGTACGAAGAGGTTGATCCCGCCGTCGATCCTTATTCCCCAGAGAACCGCCTCTACCTCGCAACCGGACCACTAACCGGCACTGGAGCATCTTGCGCCGCCCGCTACGAGGCCGTCACCAAGTCTCCGCTCACCGGGTTCGTTGCGACATCCAACTCCGGCGGTCACTGGGGGCCGGAGCTGAAGTTCGCAGGCTACGACATGGTTGTTGCTCAAGGAAAAGCGGATTCGCCTGTCTATGTGTGGGTCAACAACGACGAGGTAGAGATCCGAGACGCATCGTCGGTCTGGGGGAAGGGTGTATGGGACACCGAGGACATACTGCACGAGGAAACCGCGGTGCCCGACGCACGGATCCTCTCGATCGGGCCGGCTGGAGAGAACCTGGTGCGGTTCGCGTCGATCATGAACGACAGGCACCGCGCGGCCGGCCGCTCCGGCGTAGGAGCCGTGATGGGATCAAAGAACCTAAAGGCGATCGTGGTGAAAGGGTCCGGTCAAATTCCAGTCGCGGACCCGGCGAAGTTTCTCTCGGAGAGCTGGCGCGTCAGAAGGATGCTCAAAGAATCGCCAATGGTGGATCAGCTCTACCAGTACGGCACCGCGATGAACACCACGATGGTCAACTCACTGGGAGGGCTGCCAACGCGAAACCTTCAGGAGACTTATTTCGAACCCGCCAACGTCTCGGTCAACGGCCAAGCCCAATCCGAAACCAGATTGAAGGCAATGAAGGCGTGTTTCGCTTGCACTATTGCCTGTGGACGCGTGCACGAACTGGGTGAGGGATCAGAGAAATGGGTCGTCAACACCTCGCCGCGAAACTGGAGCCACGCCGCCGAGGGAGTGGAGTACGAAACTCTGACGTTCTTCACATCCAATCTTGGGATCGATGATCTCGATGCAGCGCTAAAGGCGAACTGGCTGTGCAATGACTACGGCATGGACACCATTTCGGCCGGAGGAACGATCGCAGCGGCGATGGAACTTTTCGAACAGGGGTCGATTCCAGAAAACGAGATCGGTTACGAGCTTCGATTCGGAGATGCCGGGCCGATGCTGAAGGCCCTCGAGGACACAGCCTTTCGAAGGGGGTTCGGGAACCGGCTCGCAGAAGGAAGCAAACGGCTGGCGGACAACTTTGAAAGTCCGGACACGTTCATGGGATCCAAGGGGCAGGACTTTGCTGCTTACGACCCGCGTTCACTGCCCGGCCGTGCCCTCGGGTATGCCACGTCGAATCGCGGCGCCTGTCACTTGAAAGAAGAGATGATGACCGACGACATCATGTTTCCCGAGGCCGACCTCGGAAAAGTGCAGCGCACCATCCACTCCCAGCACGAAAACACCGGGATGGATGCATCGGGAGTCTGCCTCTTCCCCGCGTTCTACTCAGGAAACGAACCGTCCGAGTTGGTCCTCGACCTGATCAATGCCGCCTGTGGCCTCGATTGGAAGGGAGAGGATTACGAATCGTGCGGAGAGCGGATCTGGAACGTCGAACGGCTGTTCAACCTTGGAGCTGGATTAACTCCGGACGACGACACCCTTCCCAAGCGCATGATGGAGCCGATCGCCGAAGGTCCCGGAAAGGGCAAGAGCGCTGAGGGCCTAAAAGAGATGCTCCCTCTGTATTACGCCGAGCGCGGATGGAACGAACAGGGAGTTCCTACCAGACAGCGACTGGCGGATCTCCGAATCAACCAGTGATTCAATCCTGCCGGCTTCTCTCAGCCTCGGCTCCGGCTGCCTGTTCCTCGTAGCGGGCTGCGGCGAACAAAAAATCCGAGAGCCTGTTTAGGTAGCGCAGCACCACTTCATCGGCGAGAACATCGTTTCGCTTCATGGACACCACGACGCGTTCGGCTCTCCGAACGATCGAACGCGCGAGATCAAGGGCAGCGGAGACTGCTGTTGCGCCGGGAACGATGAAGTAATCGGGAAGAGGAGCCCATTCGGTGACGAGATCGATCTGCGCTTCGAGTCTTTCGACCATCTCATCGGTCACCTTGGATACGCCTGCCTTTAACTTCGAGGAGTTTTCCTTAGCCGTCGCAAGCTCGGCCCCCGCCACGAACAGTTCGCGTTGCACCTCCAACAGCATCTGCTCCAAACCTTCAGCCACGGGTTTCATGGAGCGAGCCAGACCTATGGCCGCGACGGCCTCATCTAAGGTTCCGTATGCCTCGGTCGGAAGGTCGTCCTTTTCGATCCGGCCCCCGTAGAGAAGACCGGTGGTCCCGTCGTCTCCCTTTCGGGTGTAGATCTTCATGGCGCCAAACCCCCGGCGGGGACCTCAGTGATGGTGGTGTTCGTGCCCATGCCCGTCGCCGGCGCCCTGCATGATGAGCGGCAGCATCTTTCTCGGCTTTGAGCCTTTCGGCTTGGGAGGAAGGACGCCGGTCAATTGATCGACGATCCCCACGAACGCCTGCGCGGAAGGTGAATCGGGAAGGGCGATGACAGTTGGCTTGCCGTGATCGGCGAAGTCGCGCATCGGCGGGTCGAGTGGGATCTGGCCAAGAAGAGGAACTGCGAAGCGGTCGGCCAATTCCTTTCCGCCTCCGCTTCCGAATGGATAGGTCCGCTCACCGCACTGATCGCAGATCGACCATGACATGTTCTCGATCACCCCTGCGATACGCAAACCAACTTTCGAAATCGCATGGACTGCGCGCTCGGCTACTTTCTCTGCAGCCTGCTGAGGTGTGGTCACCGACACGAACGATGCTTGCGGAAGGAACTGTCCAAGAGAGATCGTGATGTCTCCGGTTCCAGGGGGCATGTCAATCAGAAGATATTCGGGCTCCTCCCAATGAACATCTGATAGGAACTGCTGCAGGAATTTGTGCAGCATGGGTCCGCGCATTGGGATCGGCTGGTCTTCTGGAACCAAGTTGCCGACTGAGATGACCTTGAAGCCATAAGCCTCGACCGGGACGATCAGCTTTTTGTCGATGACGGTTGGCATGGTCGTGTTCCCGATGAGCCTTGGGATCGAAAATCCCCAGATGTCTGCGTCGAGAAGACCGACCGAATGACCGCGTCTTGCCAGCTCGGCCGCGAGGTTCACCGTCACGGTGGACTTGCCTACGCCGCCTTTTCCGCTGCCGACGGCGATGACTGTGGTCGCCGAGGAGGGATCGGCAAACGCGACGGGTGTCTCCTGCTTGATCCCACCGACTAGAGCCTGCCTTTCCTCCTCGCTCATTGACCCCAGATTGATCTTGACGTCGGTTATCGATTCGAACTCCGCCTTCACCCTTGCAGGGAGGGCTTCCTGGAAGAAGCTCTTGAGCGGGCAGCCCGGGATAGTGAGTGCAAGGTCGATGGTGACGAGGGGGCCGGTGATCTCGATCCCCTTGACCATTCCGAGGTCAACTATCGAGCGATGGAGCTCTGGGTCATTGATCTCACGAAGGACTTCTCGAACTTCATCAACTGTGGGCATGACCCCAGAGTAGTCGAGGGGGGCGACTACCGCAAAGCCTGTTCGGCTTTACCATTGTGGGACATGTACAGCGAGGCCCTGCTCTCTCGGTTCTATGAGCCCGTTCGGGCAGGCGATCTTTCCGGCAGCACATCGAGCGGCAAGCAGGGAAACCCGACATGCGGAGACGTGGTCGAGATTGCGATCCGCATGAACGACGGCATCATCCAGCAAGCCCGATTCCGAACTCTCGGCTGCGCTATCGCTATAGCCGCATCAGACCTGATCTGCGAAATGGCCGAGGGACAGACGGCCACGGGAGCCCACGTGATCGATGCAGCGAAGATCTCAGAGGCTCTCGGTGGCATCATCGAGGAGCGCTGGCAATGCATCGCAGCACCGCTGGCTGCCCTCCAGGATGCCCTGTCTACGTGAGATAAAGCCGGAACGAATAAAAGAAAGCGGGGGCCCCCAGCAGCACGGGGTGAAGCCACAGCAATAGCCCGCCGCTTCCAGGCAGCGTCGCTTCCCGATCATTGATGCCCGAATCCGATCGGATCATGAGTCCTGCCAGTTCCCCGATCACCAAAGAGATGGCGACGATTAGACCGAGAGCAGCCATCGGAGGAAAGGAAAACGGCGCGTGGAGAAACAGCAGCGAAATGAACGCACCCAGCATGCATCCACCTACGCCTGCGATTAGACCTATGTAGCTCGGGGCCCCCGGCAGCGAGGCATTGAGGCTCGCTCCGGGCCGGGCTTCGCCCAGCGCTCGCGCTCCCTGGTATCCGACGACCATGAGTATTAGCGCCGCAACAAGTCGAGTGCCGTGCTCGTCGATCAGCCTTATGAGCACGAGGAAAGAGCCAAGCATTCCAACGTAGAAGGCGATCAAAAGTGTTGCTCCGATAGACCGAATCCTTCCTGATCTTGTGCCGAGGATCCCCAGGACGAAGAAGACCAGAGTGGCGAGCACGACGCCGGCCCCCACCGTTAGTGGGGTGGACTCGCGTTGCGTCTGGATGAAGACGGCGAATAGTGCAGCAGCGACCGGCGCCCCCCACTCCGGAAGGGTTGCCCCGGTCTTGGAAATCAAAAGAGCCATCTCTCGTGCCGCGAAGAGGATCAACAGTACGACGAAGATCCGGAAGGGAAGGGCACCAAGCCAGGAAGTGAGCAGCGCCCCTGCTGCGATGATCCCCCCGATGACGAGAGGCAACAGTGATGTCTGAGGTTTAACCGAGGATCGAGAGTCCGTCACGAACCAGCTCCACCTCCACCCTCTGCCGTTCCCCTAGGTACTCACCGTCGAGCTGCACGGGAAATGGTCGGTCGAGCGACTCGAAAGTCATGCGTTCGACCTTCTTCATGTAGCGAACGTGGCGCTTCTTCACGTGCTTTCCTGTCTTCAGGATCCCCGCAGCGAGCCCTGGGATCCAGGTCGTGGGAAATCTCCTAACCCCCACCACATCGAACTCATCCTCCATGCGAGCCTCAGGGGCCACTATCACCGGCCGATTTTTGAAGTAGGTGAAATGCGGGGTGTTGCAGACGATGGCTGTAACGAACTCATCCTGAATACCATCCGCCGACATGTGCACGAAGGAGTCTCTTCCTCGGTACTGAGAGAAAAACGCTCTGAGAACGGAGTAGACGAAGAACCAGTCGCGGAATTTCGCCTTAGCCGCAGGATTGGCCTCCACCCGCTTCACGGTTTCCGCGTCCAAACCGACTCCGCAAGAAAGTACGAAATGTCTGTCGTCTACTCTGCCGATGTTGATGCGACGCGTCTTTCCATCTTTGACCCGGTTTAGCAGGTAGCCGGTTGCCTCGACGATATCCACCGGGATCCCTATCACTCTGCAAAGAACGTTAGCCATGCCACCCGGCAGGATGGTCATCGATGTATCGCTTCCAACCAATCCGTTCGCCACTTCGTTCATCGTGCCGTCCCCGCCGAAAGAGATGACCAGGTCGAAATCACGGTCGGCTGCCTCCCTGGCGAGCTCCGTGGCGTGGTCGCGACCCTTGGTATCGACGACCTCGAGCTTCAGGTCAGCGGAGAGGGCCTTCACGATCACCTGCTTTACGCGCTCCGAGACGGTGCGCGCAGCGAGATTGGTCACGAGCATTGCCTGTTCCATTGGAGGGCCTATCCTAAGCCGCCCGACACGGGGGGCATAAGGGCGACTTCGTCGTCCTCCGCGAGCGGGGTGTCGTCTCCTTGAAGCTGGTTTATAGAGATCCCATTTACCGCGACGCTGGCGAATTCGAGCGAAGTGGAGAATGGCTCGCCGTAGCGCTGCCGAGCCTGATCCAATAGCTCGGCGACCGATCCGGCATCGAAGTGATCCCGGTCGGTACCGGCGGTCTCTCTAAGGATTGCGAACAGTCTCAGTCTGGCCATCCCTACCAATCCTCTGCCTTCCTCAAGCCTTCGATCCGAGAAACCAGCTCGTCGGTGAATCGGTTCACCCGATCTCGATCTACCGGCTTTGCGGGCTCCATGAAGAAGCCTTCGGCGTGACCGCCGCCTTCCACTTGCCAGAATTCCTTTGGCTCGGAAGCGTTACCGAAGAGAAGCTCTGCCTCGGTCATCGGGAAGAATTGATCGGCCGTTCCATGCACTATGAGGACGGGAGTAGGAGCGATCTTGCCTGCGACCGAGGCTGGACTCTCACTCTCGAGCCAACCGGATCTGATCCTCACCCCAGTCAGTGACTTCAGAAAGAACGGGCCCCCCGGGGTCCTCCAGATGAGCCGGGTGATGTGAGCCGCCCATCTGCGATCGCCGTGCCACTCTCCCGGCCCACTCACCGCGACGACTCCATCCACCTCGGTAAGAAGCGCGGCCGCCCTCATACAGGCGGCAGCCCCCATGGAGAAGCCAACGAGCACGACAGGGCTCTGGGTCTGACGCCGAATCTCTTCGACGGCCGCCGAGACGTCGAACGCTTCCCGATTTCCGAGGGTGCACTCTCCCTCGGACAATCCGTGGCCTCTCAGATCGATGGTCCAAACCTCCCCATACCTCGCAATGGACTCGGCGAACTCCCGAAAGCCTGGCGCTCGATGGTTGGCGAGGAGACCATGGACAACCAGCCATACCGGGGCCCCCTCGACCCGGGTACCTTCGAGCTTCGTCCCAGAGATCAAGACGCCATCAGACGTGAGCAATTCAAAGGGCGAGCTGGGGAGATCAAACCCTGGGGACCGCACCGGGTCATATTTCCTTTGGTAATAGAGAAGGCGCCTCAGCACTTCCGAAGTCTCGCGCATCGGTCGTCGCCTACACTTTCTACATGACCAGACTGCTCTGGCTGTCCCCCGAACCGTCAGATCCGGAAGAATCTTTCCCCGCACTCAAAGGAAGGCGTCCCGCTCCGGAACCAGTGTCTTTTTCGGACGCGACCGTCGATCTCGTTTCAAGACGTCTGGCCGACGTGATCCTCGTCGACGGAAGAAGTCAGCCCGATAGCGCTGCTGCAGTCATCCGCAAACTGGTGAACGAAACCGAGGCTTCATTTCTCGGAGTCCTGTCGCCTCACAATCTCAGTTCGTTCGACTGGAGCTGCGGTCTTAGCGACTTCGTCACCGCGTCGTGCACCGCCGACGAGCTCGAGGTTCGGCTGGCGCGCCTGATCAATCCGGCCGTTCCCGAAGGAGCCGACGTTATCCGCCGGGGGGAGATCGTCATCAACAAGGAACGGTTCGAGGTGAGGCTCTCGGGTGATGTGATCGATCTAACGTTCAAAGAGTTCGAACTTCTTCAGTACCTCGCCTCGCGGCCGGGCAAAGTCTGTTCGAGAACCACGCTCCTTCAAGAAGTATGGGGCTACGACTTCTTCGGCGGCACGCGAACCGTTGACGTCCATGTCCGGCGCCTGAGGGCGAAACTCGGGCATCAGGCAAGCGCCATCGAGACCGTTCGCAATGTTGGCTATCGCTTCTCCGGCTAGGCACAGAAGCGGCCTAGATCAGTAACCTCGAGGAAACATCTCTCGGTTAGCCTGGCCGGACGCCCCACATAAGGAGGAGCTCCGTGGCTTTGACTCCCGACAAGGAATTCGTGCTCAGGACGGTCGACGAACGAGACATCAGATTCATCCGTCTTTGGTTCACCGACATTCTCGGTCTGCCGAAGTCGTTCGACATCACTCCAGGAGAATTGGAGGAAGCCCTCGAGGAGGGAATGGGGTTCGACGGGTCCTCGATCCAAGGGTTCGCCAGGATCCAGGAGTCCGACATGATCGCCCGACCGGACTCGTCGACTTTTCAGGTGCTGCCCGTTCATGAGGCCAGGGCCCCATCCGCAAGGATGTTCTGCGACATTCATCTTCCCGATGGAAGACCGTTCCCCGGCGATCCCCGTTTCGTGTTGAAGGAAACCATCCGTAAGGCTGCAGAGATGGGCTACACCTACTACGTGGGGCCTGAGCTGGAGTACTTTTACTTTGCAGATTCCGAATCGACTCAGTTCCTCGACCATGGCTCCTATTTCGATCTCACACCGAGAGAACTTGCAAGCGACCTTCGCAAAGAAACGGTCACTTATCTGGAAGAGCTAGGAATCCAAGTTGAGTACGTCCACCACGAGGTAGCGCCGTCTCAGCACGAGATAGACCTCAGATACGCCGATGCTCTGACGATGGCAGACAATGTGATCACCTACCGACTCGTGGTGAAGGAAGTAGCGGAGGAACACGGCGTTTACGCGACCTTTATGCCCAAGCCCGTTTCGGGAATCAACGGCAGTGGGATGCACACCCATATTTCGCTGTTCGAAGACGACCGCAATGCTTTCTTTGATAGCGGGGACGAAAGTCATCTTTCCAAGGTAGGGAGAGCCTTTCTCGCCGGTCTCCTGAAACACGCTAGGGAGATCTGCGCCGTGACCAACCAGTGGGTGAACTCGTACAAGAGGCTGGTGCCGGGATACGAGGCCCCCGTCTATGTCTGCTGGGCGCGCCGAAACCGATCGGCTCTAGTTAGAGTGCCGATGTACAAACCGGGTAAGGAACAGGCAACGCGTCTGGAGGCCAGGTTCCCCGACCCTGCATGCAACCCATACTTGGCTTTCAGCGTCCTTTTGGCCGCAGGATTGAAAGGGATAGAGCAGAACTACGAGCTCCCTGGAGAAGCCGGAAATAACATTTACGAAATGACCGAGGCTGAGAGACTGGCCTTGGGCATCGAGTCACTTCCGGAGGATCTATATGAAGCCATTCAGGTCTGCGAGTCATCTGAACTCGTGAAAGAAGCTCTCGGAGACCACGTGTTCGAATGGTTCATCCGAAACAAGAAAGCCGAATGGGACGACCACAAGGCCTACGTCACTCCATACGAGATCGAGCGTTACCTTCCGATCCTGTAAGCCTGCTGTGACCTCGCCGCTAAACTATTCGCGGGGTCGTTAGCTCATCTGGTAGAGCTCCGGACTTTTAATCCGGCGGGCAGGGTTCGAGTCCCTGGCGACCCACCCAACGACTCGTAACTCTAACCATGGGCAAATGGATTACCGGGCGGATAGAAGCCCGGGACTCCACCCGCACCTCACGTACGAGCGTGCGGATCAGGTGCTTCAGTAGCGGCATCTCCGCGTCCTCCAGCCTGCGAGCCCAATCCGCCGCCACATCTCGTACCTCTTCCAGGTCAGCAGCAGAGTCATCCGAGTCCAATTGGCCTTGGATTTCCTCTCGATGCGTCTCAAGTTCAGTTTTGCGGGCGTCCAGCTCGGCGAGGCGCGGAGCGCAAACTTCTGACGGCATGGATCCGGTCTCAAACGCCCTGAGATACCGATCGATTGACGACCGGATGTCCCTCAGTTTCCTCTCCGTTTGTCCAAGTTCGCGCTGCAGCTTCGGTCTCACACCCTCCATTCGCTGCTCTGCCTTTTCCACTGAAACCTTCAGAACTTTCGAGTCCTTCAGATTTCGGATCAGATGCTTCATCACGGCATCCTCCAGTGCGTCGGCCCTGAGCCGATGCTGGGAACAGCGGCCAGTTCCGAGCTGAGCCCGCGACGGGCAGATGTAGTAGCGGTAGGTGCCCCCGTTGCCTCCTGCTTTGGCTCCGGTGAAGCGGCGCCCGCAGAGTCCACATATGAGAACGCCGGAGAGCATGTAGTCGGAAGTGTTTGAGCGGCGTCTGGCGGAGTCTTCCCCTCGCTCGGCCAGCAATCTCCGAGCACGTTCGAATGTCTCCGGTTCGACGACAGCGGGATGTCTTCCGGCATAGCTCTTTTCGCGAAAGACGACCTCACCGAGATAGGCGCGATTTGTGAGGACGCGGAGCACCGACTTGGGACGCCAAAGAGTCCCAAGTTTGGTGCGATGCCCCGACTCGTTCAGCAAGCGGGCTATGGAGACCGTTCCGAGCTTCTCGGAAAGGTAAAGCTCGAAAACTTTCTCCACCACCGGCGCCTCACTCTCATTCACTTTCAGAGACCCCGTTTGCGAATCGAGGTCGTAGCCGAAAGGGGCGTTCCCTCCATTCCAGCCGCCGCTGGCCGCCTTCCTCTCCATGCCAGCAATTACGCGCTCAATGAGAGTGGCCCGTTCGAACTCGGCGAAGACGCCGAGCATCTGAACCATCATCCTTCCGGCCGGAGAGGATGTATCGAAGGGCTCCGTGGCGGATCGGAAGGCGACACCGCATTCATCGAGCTCTTCCAGGATTGACGCAAGCCCCCGAACTGAACGCGCGAGCCGGTCCACTCGGAACACGAGGAGGTGGTCGATCTCTCCCGCCCGAGCGTCCTGGAGGGCCCGCTGCAAACCCGGGCGCTCCAGGACGGCTCCGGTCATCTGGTCGTCATACTTGCGACTGATTTTCCAGTTGTCCTGGGACTTGACGTAGGAGTGAAGGCGATCCTCCTGTGCTCCCAACGAATATGGCTGGTGGGCCTCATCCGTCGAGATGCGCGTGTAAATGCCTACGCGGACAGGACCGCTCGTCGGATCAGAAGTCTTCTTCGCCATCATCTCTGCCCCGGCCTTCTTTTCTGGATCGCCGCATGATGCACTTGACCAACAGCTCCGCCAGAATGTCGGACGCCTCTTCTAGCTGCTCCTCAGTCATCTCCACTATTAGCGGAGACAGCACCTTGATCTGCTCCGAATCCCGGCTTCCTCTCTTTCGCCGAGGATACCCTCCGGTCCTGACACTCACGGGCGGGCCTCGGTTGGTTTCCAGATCCGGCGCTGAGTTGCCGTCTCGACTCGGGCAAGGCGCTCCCGCACGTGGGTCTGAGTTTCGGTTAGATCACCGATTCGGGAATGGAGGGCTTCGCCCAACTGGTCGATCTTGGACTCTATGCTGTCGATCCTCGTCTCGACGCGGTCGAGGCGTGCATCGACGGCGTCGAGGCTCTTCGTCACCTTGTGGCTGAAGTATCCGATCGTGGCGACGGCGACGGCTGCCAACGCTCCGATCAGTGCGACGAGCACTTGAGGACTCACTGGTCTCTCCTGTCTTCGAGCTCGAGAAGAGAAAGCCGCTGCTCCCTTAGAACGGGGAGCCAGTTTCGCCCGAGAGGATTGGCCAAGTGTCGTTCGAGTGTCGAAGTCGCTACGGTGAGATGGCTCGAATACAGCACTAGCTTGTCGTGAGCCCAAAGCTCGCGCCGGTTGGTAGGAAACACGAAAAGAAGAACGCGAGGGAGGTGTTCGGACGGGGTAACTTCGTCGTACCCCCAGATTTTGTGTTTTATGACACTTTCGCGTTCGGTGCCTCGGTCGAGTTCAAAGAAGAATCGGATCTTGGCTCCTTGCCCCTCAAAGGTTGCGATGGCATCGGGGAACACGATGCGGGCGCATTCTTTGGAACTCCGATATTCGCCCAACCACTCGCTGAGGCGTCCCGTTCCGCTCCTTCGTCCTGCATATGAAAGTGAGCAGAAGAAGTCGTTTATCTCCCTGATGTGTTGGAGTCTGCGGCTTTTGACGAGCCTTTCGGCCCTGTTTCGTTCGAAGTAAATCTTGGGTTCGACGTTGAGGGCGCCCATCACAATCTCCGCGCCCAATCGATCGAGGATGTAGTGCCACGGAAGAGAGCCTGGATAGACCGGGGGGCGGAATCGGTTGAGGACTCTCGATTCAAAGAGCTGGCGCGTTCGTTCCTGAGCGCGGTTCTCGGTCCTGAAATGAAGCTGAAAGATCTGACGCGTGGTAAGGAAGCGGTGCTCGTAGATGTCGGTGCAGATTTGAGTGTCTCTGTCAGTCAAGTGGTCGAGAATGGAAACGTCAAAGGTTCTGGTGCGCTTAAGCGCAACAGAACCAATACGTCCGTCGATCTGGGGGGTCATTTCGACCTTTCACCTGCTCTTTTACGCGCCCCGCCCCCGCCAGATGATGGTCGGGCCCCCGAAAAGGCCCCCGATCCGGCCCCAGAAAAGGCCCCCGAAACTTCCGCCGATTCGCGAACCTGAATGCTGCCCACGCGGACTTCATCGGGTAGCAGCTTCGTCGCCGCATAGCGGTGTCGGTCCCGGATCTCCTTCTCGAGTTCGTCCGCCCGCCTTGCGAACATCGACGCGCTCGCCTGGCGGACCTCGTCGACCCTTTCCTTGGATCCCGAGGAGAGCGGTCTTGTCTTGAAAGTGAACGGCTTGCCGTGTCCTCCCGCGACACAAGGCCGGCACATCGACCATTTCACCGATGTCCCCGACGAGACCGCTGCTCACATCATGCTGGTAGCACAGCGGATAGGCCGAGCCCTTCGAGTGGGGCTGGAACCGGACCGGATCGGCTACGTCGTCCATGGATACGGAGTGCCCCATGCTCATCTGATCGTGGTGCCACAACATTCCCCAACCGACATCGTTTCTGGTCGTACAGCGGGCATAGACGACGGGAAAGTGACCTTCTCTGTATCGCGCTTACCACAGGTAGACCGGCAGGCTCTCGATCACATGGCAGATCGAGTCAAAGAATGGATTCAGCAGGACGATGCCGTTTAATTAAACGGTGGGTCAAGAATCTGGCATCCGTTGATCATTAGCAACGTCCGCAGAACTTCGAGCTATGCAGATGGTTGAGAGAGAGAAACCAGCAGTTCGGGCCACGACGCTAGACTCGACAAAAGAGCCCTCCAAAATGAACTCAGAGAAGGCACTCGAAACCGCCCATCAGGTCACGCGCGGCGTACTTGAGTCTGTACGCCAACCCGTCGATGGCATCGTCCTTCACGGCTCACTCGCATCGGCCGCCTACGAACCTGGGCGCAGCGACATCGACCTGCTCGTCGTTTTGGGAGAGCCCCTCCAGCCCGCCTCCAAGAACGCCGTTTTCCAGGCGGTCGCAGACCTTCTCGCACCATCTCCCACTGCGATCGACTTGCGCTTCACGACCCGCGCCACCGCGGCGGCACCCTCGCGACTGCCCAACATCGACTTGGAGATTGCTGCTCACCCACCGGACAACGCTCTGCAGATCGTCGCCGAGAACACCACCGACCCCGACCTCCTTAACGAGTTCGCCATCTGCCGCGCTTATGGCCGCACCATGCATGGCCGCACCGCAAGGGAGATGATCTCGCCTGTGCGACATGACTGGCTCCTGGAAATCGCGGACAATGAACTCGCTACGTGGCAGCGTGTACATGCGCAGGGATACGTCCCTACGATCGTCCCGCTCACAGCCTGCCGCATCTGGAGGTACGCGACCGAACGGGTATTCTGCTCGAAGCACGAAGCCGCACACTGGGCCTTGGAACGAGCACCCGATTGTGACGTCATCGTCAAAGCGATGCGTGCTCACCAAGGTCAGCGCGACGGCGACCTCGACGCGGCCACCCTGCCCCAACTCCTCACACGCGCACGCGACGCGGTCGCCAAAGCACTCGCCAGAAGTTCCAGCGGAGCGTCGCGAGAGTGAGCGAAAAACGCCCAGAGTCACGTCCCGCGCCACCGCACAACCTTCAAGGAGACGAGGAGGTGGCAACTCAGCTGCAGCACGAGGCGGCTGTCTTGCTCGACGGCGGTCTACGGGGAACCTTGGAGGGATACGGTCGAGTCGAACCCACTGGGAGTTTCGTCCTGGGGCTTATGGCATGGCGCGACTTGGACATCAGAGTCGTTCGCGATGAACCTGACCGTGAAGCCTTCTTTGCGCTGGGCGCAAAGCTGCTAAGGCTTCTGCATCCGCACAGGATGAGCTATCGCGATGAGCTTTTGGCACACACCCCTGATTTACCGCGTGGCCTCTACTGGGGCGTCTACCTCGGCGATGAACGGGCTGGTGCCTGGAAGATCGACATCTGGGCCATCGATGAAGAGGAGTACAAGGCCAGCCAGCAAGATCTCGATCAACTAGCGCGCAACATCGACCCGGATCGACGACTCGCCATCCTGCATATCAAGAGAGCCCTTTGGCAGCATCCGGAGTACCGGAAGAGCATCTGGAGCCGCAATATTTACGAGGCGGTTCTTGCAGATGGGGTTCGGGATCTGGACGGGTTCATAACATGGCTCAAAGAACACGACATTACGGTGTGATGACCGCGGGCAACCAGCTCATGCCTCCCAGCGCTAGGCGCCTGCGCATTACTTTCGGTCGAGTAGCCAAGTAAAGGTGCGAACAAGGCTTACGTCACCTTGAGTCACAACTTCAATCCGCGCAAGGTTGCGCTGCCTGACGCTACCTTCGCCTGGATCGCCCAGGAGTTCAGTAGCGTACCCATCGAGACCATTTTTACATTCGAGCATCTGTCATCGGTGGTCGGATTGGCCCTGGAGAATGGCAAACGTATCGTCATAAAGACACGTCCATTTGCCCCGAGATTGCTTACGTGTTTTCAGGTTCAGCGCGAACTCTCCAAGGCAGGATTCCCTGCCCCAATGCCTTTGCTCGATCCAAAATTCGAAGGCGAGTCCATCGTGACTGTCGAAGAATTCATGCCGGGAGGGCAGTCAGTTCCGACGCACTCTCTTCCAGAGGTAAGCGCGGCTGGTCTCACCGATCTTGTGTCTCTCACGGCAGGCGCGAACGCAGACGGCTCGCTCGACCCATCACCTCCATGGGTAGCGTGGGATCATCCCAACTCGAGTCTCTGGCCACCTGCGGACGATCGGCCCGAAGACCTCAACAACCACGATCACGCCGTTCTGGACGGCGCCGCTCGTCGAGTTAGGGAGCGACTGTCCGGCATCGATCTCCCATTGGTTATAGGCCACGGGGATTGGTGGACAGCAAACGTCAGCTGTCGAGACGGTGAGATCAAGGCTGTTTACGATTGGGACAGTCTGGTGAGTCAGCCGGAATCGGCGATCGCGGGCGCGGCCTCCGCAGTTTTCCCTGTAACCGAGCCAGGCACTGAAGCAACTGTCGAAGAGTCGAGCCAGTTTCTCGAGGCGTATGCACGCAGGCGGGGACGGCCATGGAATACCGAGGAATATGAGGTGTGCTGGGCAGCAGGACTGTGGGTCCGCTTGTTTGATGGGAAGAAAGAGAGCTTGGACGGCGAAGGTAAGGTCTATGAGTCGCTGCATCCCCAGCTCGAAGACCGCCTGCGTCGAGCAGGGTGCGCCTAGGCGTGGCCGGGGCGGCCGCGAGGTGCTTGGTGATAGGAGGCCGGAAGGTCGGGCGGATGCGGTTGAGATCAGTAACTGAGACGCATTTAACCTGAGTGTCATGACCGAAGAGCAACTTACGGGCGGCAATATCGCTCCCGTATTCAGAGTGGGTGACACTGTCCGCCGCCAAACACGGCCCTGGAGCGAGGCAGTTCACGCTCTCTTGCTGCATCTTGAGAAGGTGGGCTACGAAGCCTCGCCGCGTTTCCTCGGCATCGACGAGAAGGGTAGGGAGATTCTCACCTTCATCGAGGGCGACGTTCCCAGCTACGAAAGGGATGTACCTGAGTTCGTATGGACCGAGGAGAACATCAAGGAAGTAGCTCGACTTATGAGGAATTTTCACGATGCCGTCCGTAGCTTTGAGCCTCCCGAGAACGCTCGCTGGCGATTTCCCAAGCCCTCTCTTCCTGGCTTCATTGTTTGTCACAACGATATTGCTCCCTATAACACCGTTTACGGTAACGAGAAGCCCGAAGCTTTCATCGACTGGGACTTTGCTGGGCCGGAGACGCCCGAATACGACGTGGTTTATGCGCTGTGGAGATTCGTCCCCACCTGCGCCGATGAGCGCGCCGTAGAGCTTGCCGTTCCCGATCCAGCAAGGCGATTGGAACGGATTCCTCTCTTCCTAGATGCATACGGCGATCTCGATAAGTCGGGGATCGTTGACACCATCATCCGAAGGCAGATGGATTCGATCGAGGGCATTCGAGCTCTCGCTAGCCAAGGAAACCCAGCCTCTTTAAGGTTCGTCGCGAATGGCATCGATATGAAGATGATTGGGGACATGGAGTTCGTCAGGGAGAAGCGGGCCGAAATTGAGTCGATGATTTAGCCCTAAAGTCAGGAGAGGAGCTTCGTCGAAATTCGAGAACTGCTCGTATGTTAGACGATGGCCCGAATGGGTCCTTTCTCGAACGCTCTTACAACGGCACCCACGTTGCCTGGCGCAACGGCTGTTCGGCGCTCTACCTCGATCTCAGAGGGCTGTTTCTGAGACCATCTGCATATGAATGAAGGCCCCCGCCCCGAGCCACAATCTGCAGTTACCTTTCGGCACATCTTCCGAGGAAAAGTGACCTGGGCCCTTCCGTGTCGAACCGTTTCGCAGTCTGACGAAGTGTTGGCCACATACTTGGGTCCCGGAGTTGTGGTTCAGCGCCCGAAGTTCGGGGAGCGGAAGGATTACTTCCATCTTCTCGCCAAGGGAAGCTGGGAGTACGAGGCCTTCATTTGGTACAACCACCACCTCCAGATGGTGGAGTTTGGCGATGCGCATGCGGTCACGGCCATATGGGACGAGCAGTGGCAGTTCATGTGTTGGTACATCAACCTCCAAGAACCGTTGAGGCCGAGTCCGTATGGGTTCGACACCTTTGACCAGGTCTTGGACATTGTGGTGTATCCGAACGACCGCATGCCGGTAGGGGTTCGTAAGGGCTGGACTCACGTCGGGCCCGATGACGAACTCGTGTGGCGCTGGAAAGATGAGGAAGAATTCGCACTGGGGCTCGAGTTGAAAATGTTCTCGCAACAGGACGCCGAGCGAATTCGAGCCGAAGGTGAGAGGGTCATCTCTCAGCTCGCATCGCATCCGCTGCTTAGCGAGCAGTGGCTAACCTGGCGCCCCCCTCCAAATTGGCGTCCGGCGACTCTGCCCGAGGGTTGGAGCCAGGTCTAGCCTTTCCAAAGACCACCAGGACCTGAGTTTCAAGAACGAGGCCGGGGAAAGACGGAGATAATGAATCCCATTAAGGGGAGTCTCTTATGTTCAATGGGGCTCCTCGAAATGACTTTGCCCATGTGCGGACGGCCCCTGGATGAATAGAGACTCTTTTATAGGTTCGGATGGTGCGGAACTCTGGTCAATAAGAAAGGGTGATGGGCCCCGCCTACTCGTCCTCCACGGAGGACCAGGTTTGAGCTGCGACGCTTATATCGAGACCTTAACTCCTCTCTTCCACGACTTCACGGTGGTATTTCACGACTACCGGGGAACGGGAAGATCATCCGAGGTTGAGATCGGAAGCGTTTCACTAGATCGAATCATCGCCGACATAATGAGCCTCATTGATGAGAATCAGGTTTCAATCCTTGGACATTCCTTCGGAGGCGGTCTTGCATTGGAAATAGCGGCGACCTATCCCCAGCTGGTCGATCGACTAATCCTCGTCGCAACCTCTCCTGCTCAGGATTACGGTCAGGAAATTGCCGAAAACCTGCGAAAGCGCAAGATCACTCCTGAGCAAATAGCGGCATTTACCAAATGGCCACCTCAGTCGGATGAGGAGATGGCCGAGGCGGCCATCCCACTCATCGATGTGTATGTTGCGAATCCAATGGAATCGGGCCGTGCCGTCAAAGATGCCTTCGGCAAGGTCACCTACCACGCAGACGTACTCGCACAATTGGGGAAGGAGATGCGGGTGTGGACCGTTGCCAATCGGCTGTCGAGCATCACAGCCTCCACGTTCATTGCTGCCGGAGAGCATGATTTCTTATGTCCTCCATCCCAGGCGTTCAGGATGGGAGACAACATCGAGAAATCACACGTCGAAATCTTTGAGGAAAGCGGTCACTTCCCTTGGATAGAGCAGCCGAACGAATTCTTCCCCGCCCTTAGGATGTGGTTAGATTTGGTTTGAGCACCAACGCTCGAAGAGGACGGTGCGGCATCACGCCAGCACAGAGACTTCATATACCACCGGTGAGGCCCACTCGCCCGCGAGGTTGGCGCGGGGTTCGTGACTCACCTGCTGCGGACCTCAGTGAGGGCATCGCAATTCTAGAGTTAGTATCTTGCACTCAACGACACGGGCGAATCCTTACACGGGTTTCGTCCGGTTCCCGTTGGGCGCACGCAACGCATTGGTGAAGAAATTTCCGAGGCGATCCAAGCCAAGTCGCTGACCACTGGGCTTAACGTGGGAGGGGGAACCACTTCGCTGCAGACACCGGAGGAGACTAAAAGCACCAGGCGATCACGGCGTGACGCGCGCCGAGCATTGATTCGCCTCCTCTCTAGACTCAGTACACCGCTAACCGTCGTAGCACTTGCCTGCATGCTGCTAAGTGCCGCTATGCCACCAGCGGTAACCATCCTTACAGGGAAGCTCATATCCGCGGCTCAGGCTAGAAGGGATGTACTTACGATCCTGGCCGGACTCGGTTTCGCATTGATTATTCAGCACTCTCTCGGCCTGGCGCGACTCGCCGCGGAGGATGCCCTGGGCCGCCGGGCTTTAAGAGAAATCAGTTCTCGCACAATGAGGGCAGTTCTGAAACCATCATCAATCGCTCACCTCGAGGATCCCAAGTGGCAAGACCAGATTTCGAGAGCACGGATGACTGGTCAAATCGGTCCCCGAGCAGCTGTAAACGGCCTATTCGAACAGTGGACAAGAAGACTGACGGGGATAGCGTCCCTTGTAATCGTTGCCAGTTTCAGTTTCTCCCTATCTCTACTGCTACTAGGTGGCCTATTGATCAACGGAGCCATTCTCCGCAATGCCTACCGAAAGCTAGTCCCGGCGGCTCAAGGGCGGGCCCATGCGCTGCGAAGAGCGACCTACCTGAGCAACCTCGCAACGACCGCGCGGCCGGCCAAGGAAATAAGGGTCTTTGGATTGGCTGGATGGACCGTCGATCGATTCCGCGAGGCCTGGTTCGATGCAATGGGGGAACTCTGGCGTATTCGTCGAGGAACCACAGCGACGATGCCGCTCTCGTACGTTCCTCTCCTGGCTCTGCAAGTTGCAGGTTTCTCCATGGTTACGCGAGCGACGCTGGGTGGTGAGATCGACGTTGGTCAAATGGTCATCTACATTCAGGCGATCATCGCGACTCTTGGCATAGCAGCTGTCTCCAATTCCGACAGTTACATCGAGTATGGCGCGGCGACGATCCCCGCTGTCTCCGCTCTTGAGCGCGCTGCATCCTCTGATGCCGACCTGAATCTTCAGGGCACCGTCTCACCAAAGGCATTGCCGAAGAGAGAGATTCGCTTCGAGAATGTGCGCTTTCGCTATCCAGGACGCGACGCTGACTTGTTCACCGACCTAGACCTGGTGATTCCAGCGGGCCACTCACTTGCAATCGTTGGAGAAAACGGGGCCGGAAAGACGACTCTCGTCAAGTTACTAGCCCGCTTGTACGACCCGACTGAAGGAAGGATCACTGCAGACGGAATCGACTTGCGCGAGATGGAAGCCTCGGCGTGGCAGCGACGAGTGGCTGCAATCTTTCAGGACTTCGTGCCTTATGGGTTGTCAGCCGCTGACAACATTGGATTCGGAGCCGTTGAGCGCCTTGACGATCGAGCTGCCCTTCAGGCCGCCGCCAAAAAAGCAGGTGCACTCGAGATGATTGAGTCACTGCCGTTTGGGTGGGACACGATTCTTTCAAGAATTTTCACCGGCGGAGTCGACCTTTCCGGTGGCCAGTGGCAACGAATAGCGCTGGCTCGCGCCCTAATGGCGGCGCAATCCGGAGCAGGAGTTCTTGTTCTAGACGAGCCAACGGCTCTTCAGGATGTCCGATCGGAAACTCGGTTCTATGAACGGTTCTTAGAACTAACCGAAGGACTCACGACCATACTGATCTCGCATCGTTTCTCAACGGTTCGTAGAGCTGAGCGAATAGTTGTTCTAGATTCCGGTCGGATTGTCGAGTCCGGTACCCATGAAGAGCTGGTGTCGGCTGCAGGCCAATACGCAACAATGTTCAATTTGCAGGCTCAAAGCTTCGTGCAAAAGGAAGCCGATGCTCAAGCCTGAGACAGTTAGCGCCTTGCGAGGGCTGAGGGCACTTGGTTGGCTGTCCATAAAGGCCGCTCCTGCAAGGGCGATTGCTATTTACGCACTCCGACTGTCGACGTATGGCACAACAGCCCTGACTGCCATAGGCCTACAACGCATGACTGATGCCGTTACCGGACAAAGTCCCAATGCGCTCAACGGCGGTCTCACTCTGCTAGTTGTTGCTCTCGTGATTTCGATGAGCGCGGGTTGGCTCGCTTACTCATTGAACTGGGGACTGCAGGAGAGAACTAACTTGATGATCGAAACAGAACTGGCATTCCTGGTATCGGAGATCCCCACGCTGGAACATCATGAGAGGCCTGAATATCTGAAGGAGATGGACCTCCTCCGCCAAAACATTAGCTCCCTTACTTCGCTTCCCGATGTGATCATCGGAAGAGTTGGGAGCGTCGGGAGCATAGTAATCACTCTCGTCCTCTTGGCTGGCGTTCATCCAGCCCTACTGTTTCTTCCTCTCTTTGGCATTCCTTCTCTTCGCATTGCAATCTCAACTGCGCGTCGCACACGTAAGAAGAATGAGGAGATAGCCGAACCTCGCCGACTGGGCGGATACCTTTATTACGCCACGACGCTTCCGGCGATGGGAAAGGAAGTCCGTGTCTTTGGCCTTGCGGACGAACTCGTTACGAGGTTTCTAAGGACCAACGAAGACTTCGATAGGGCGGAGGAACGAACCCAGGTCACGAATGCTTTGTGGACAGCTCTCGGATGGAGCACTTTTGCCGTTGGCTTCATTGCGGCAATCGGGTTCGTTTCGGCCAGAGTGCTCTCTGGTGCCAGTAATTTGGGCGAGCTGGTCCTGGCTGTGAGCCTTGCTTCCCAAGTCAACGTTCAAGTGTCTGCGCTTGCCGGTGGCCTCTCAACTTTCACGACGGCTTTGGATGCGGCACGGCGGTGGGGATGGCTAAGAGACCATTCGACGCAGGTTCTCGAGCGCTTGGCCGGTCGAGACGGAACGACCGCTCCAGGACAGTTGCGGAAGGGAATTGAGTTGCGAGACATCAGTTTCACTTATCCGGGAACTGAGAAAGTCGTTCTCGAAAACGTCAACGCGACCTTCCCGGCTGGGTCGACTATTGCCATCGTTGGCGACAACGGCGCCGGGAAGACCACCATTGTGAAGCTGCTTTCTCGCTTTTACGAACCTACGAGTGGCGAGGTGTTCGTTGACGACGTTCCTCTTTCGGACATCCAGGTAGGTTCGTGGCGCAGCAAACTGTCCGCTGCCTTTCAAGACTTTGCGCATTTTGAATTCTCGGCTAGAGAAGTTGTCGGAATCGGCAATCTGGCTCAGATCGAGGATGTCGTCGCAGTCGAGGCTGCGCTGGAACGGGCCCACGCCTCCGATGTGGCGCCTGGCCTGCCGCAAGGCTTGAGCACCCAGCTTGGGCGCAGTTTCGATGGTGGCGTCGAGTTGTCCACCGGACAGTGGCAAAAGCTTGCTGTTGGCCGGGCGATGATGCGTGAAACACCTATCCTGCTTCTGCTCGATGAGCCGACAGCATCTCTCGATGCTGTAACTGAGCACGCTCTCTTCCAGCGATATACCGATGCTGCCCGGCGTTCGGCCGACGAAAGCGGGGCCATCACCATTCTGGTTTCGCACAGGTTCTCAACTGTTCGGATGGCCGATCTCATTCTCGTGATCGACAAAGGGCATGTTGTAGAGCAAGGGAGCCATCACGAACTGATGGAGCTCGATGGCGTATACGCCGAGCTATATCGGATGCAGTCGAAGGCGTACGTCGAATAATTCAACCCCAATGAGATCTCTTGGGCCGGTTAGTGATGGTTCATGGGATCGGTCCCGGGATTGGAGGGACCACTCTTGTGCCCCCCGCTGCACTCGATGATCTCGGTATGACCACAGGTGGGGGATTCGCAACTCGGCCAGCGGAATTTGCCAGCCGCAATTGGCTCATGAACCCTTTGGAGCGACGATGAATTGAGCCCATCGGTACTGTGGCATCTCCTCGGGTGAAAGGTCTGCAAAAGCTTGCTCAAGAGCACGTCTTCTGTCTTTCGTAGAAAGTTCTGGCAACCGACGAGCGCCCACATGGGGGATTGAGTAGAACCCGATGACGTCTTCCGGTAGAAGAGGGAAATTCAGCACAGTGAAATCTTCCAACTCAAACCCGCAGCCAGTCGCAAGTTTTTGTATCCGAGTGTACGAATAGCGCCCTAGCTGGGATGCATCGAATGGTTGATTCAGTCGTTCTGACACCAGCCTCGCCATTCCGCTTGGGGTGCCGTCCCCAAAGTCAAAGTCCTGGTCCGGGATGTTAAAGAGGAATCGGCCCTTCTCGCTAAGGATCTGGCCAGCCGCGGTTAAGACAGCGCGAGGATCGGGAAAGTGAAAAAAGGCGGCATTGCAAAGGATTCTGTCGATGCCGACAGGGACAAGCTCATTCAGCTGTGCAGCATCACCGTAAATAAACTGGACCGCAGGAGAGTGAATGGACTCACTCGCTAGTCGGATCATTTCGCGAGAGGAGTCAATCGCGTAGATGGAACACCGAGATCCAACGTTTTCGATAATCGATCGAGCTGTATGCCCAGCTCCACATGCCAGGTCGACGATGTTCATGCCCGGTCCCAGCCGTGCCGCTTTAACCAGTTCAGTGTTCGTGAAGTCGTAGAAACCAATGGTCTCGGACAAGTGACGATAGGCGGCCGCGCTCTCGTCCCATACCTTAGTCGTATTCGTACTCGTTTGTTTCCCTTTCAGATCCTTACGATCCGGGTTCGGTTACAAGTCACTCTTACAGGAAAATACCGCCGGACTCGTCCCTCCAGGAGAAGGGGGAGGAAGAGTTCAGAGACGGCCGAGACTGCCTGACGGCGTTGCTTTGGCGACATCGGAACAAAGCGGGGTTCTTTGAGGCGCACCTTACCGCCCGGTCGTTCGCCCTTCCGGCCATCCTCAGCATCGCCACGATCACTTTGATCGCCCGGGAGGATAACTGCGCGGTGGCCCAGGGCATCAGGTCGGTCGGGATCATTGGCGCTGTAAATCTCTGTCGCTGACTCGAAGCATCGCTGGATGCAGAAGTTGGGTTGATCCCCGAGCGTATAGGTCGGCGGGTGCTCGCCCGGTATGGGTCGTTCTGCCTGTGGGAACGACAAAGTCTGGTGTTGATAGCACCTTGCGACGAAAGTTCCCGCGGTCCAGTTCTACTCCCCAGACTGCTTCGTAGACTCGACGCAGGTCTGAAATGGTGAAAGGTTCCTCTACGAAGCTTATCGCCAGAGTCGTATACTCAAGCTTGGCACGAGCGCGCTCCACCGCATCTTCCAGAATTCTGTCGTGATCGAAGGCAAGCGACGTGGCCTCCACCTCTGCTAGATCTTCGATCGCCCAGAAGCGAGCGGCTGATACGTCAGAACCAGGCTCGGGTGCCGGCAAATCGGCGATCAATCCCAGGTAAGCCACCGAAACCACCCGCATGCGTGGGTCGCGCGCTGGCGTTCCGTAAGTCCTGAGCTGTTCGAGATGGCCAGAAAAAGTCTGTAAGCCGGTCTCTTCGAGCAACTCCCTTCTCGCCGCCTCATCGAGGTCTTCTTTCGGCTGAACAAAACCTCCGGGTAATGCCCAAGCGCCCCGGAAAGGATGCGCGTCGCGCTGGACCAACAAGACAGATAGGCGTCCATGACGAATTGTCAGTAGAACGATATCGACGGTTACCGCGACCGAGGGAAACGCGGCAGGATCGTAACGAGCGAGGAAATCCCTCTCAGCTTCCGTGGTCCGGTCGACAGCCACGGCCGAACTTGTGGCGGCGCTTCGGTTTCTTCTGGACGCAGCCAAGCTCTTCCCCCTTGACAGAATCTCAAGCCTAAGTCAGGATGACTTTTAATACAAGTCATTTTGACTCAATGATCACATTCGTTTCGATCGACGCTGATGGAACCCTTTGGGACACCGACGCGGTGATCCAGATAGCTCTCGAGGCCGCGGTCAAAGAGCTCGGCAGGTTGGTTCCCTCAGCGGGTGACCTCAAGGGACTATCCAGTGGGGTTGAAAGGACTCGCGAAGAGCTCATCGAAAGAGCTCGGAGTACTCCTTTGAGTCTGAACACTCAAGCTCTCGAAGGGATCAGCCTCGAGGCTTTCAGAGGAGTCCTTGCAGATGTTGGAATGATTGATCCCGAACTGGCTGAGCATGTGACAACGGTGTTCTTTCGCCACAGATGGGCACCCTCGGTTCTCTTCCCCGACGTGATTCCCGTTCTTGACCAACTCAGGGATCGATACCGACTTGGGTGGTTGACCGACGGTCGCGCCCGACCGGAGCTTTGCGGACTCCAGAAACGATTTGAAGCAGTCGTTTGTGCGCCAGATCATTTCGACGAAAAACGTAACGGATCTCTATTTCAGACGCTCCTCGATCTAGTTGACTGCGAGATTCCCAGAGCCGCGCACGTAGGAGACTCACTCATAGACGACGTGGGGGGACCAGAGTTGATAGGCATGAGATCTATTTGGATTAATCGAGATGGCTTGCCAAACGAGTCGGAGCTAGAACCTGCCGCGGAGATCAGATCTCTATATGAACTTCCGGATGTACTGTTGAGTCTTGAGTAGAAGAAGATTGGATGTGGTGGAGTCGATCCTGGCCGAGCGGGCGTTTAGTTAGATTGGATTCAATCTTCCCCTACCAGATTTAGAAGTCTCAGGCGCCTGAGAGAATGAGTGTCATGACGTGCTCGAGTGTGGACACACGATGCTGGACCTGGGACGCTGACCGATGACCGTTCGCCTCCGAGCAGCTCCTGCTCCGAGCGGCGAGTTGCACGTTGGGAATGTGCGCACATTCCTTTTCAATTGGCTCCACGCCCGTCACATCGGCGGTACTTTCATTCTTCGAATCGAGGACACCGACAAGAAGCGATTCACCGAAGCGGCTTATGAGTCGGCCCTGCGCGACCTTAGGTGGCTCGGATTGGACTGGGACGAGGGCCCGAAGACCGGCGGAGAGTACGGACCTTACCATCAGTCCGAGAGGGCAGAACTTCATCGACAGGCCGGGCTTCGACTGCTGGCAGAGGGCAAGGCCTATCGTTGCTACTGCACTCCTGAAGAACTTGAGGAGCGCCGAAAGCAGGCAATGGCGGCGAAGAAGAAGCCTGGTTATGACGGCAGATGCTCACGTCTGTCGAAGGAGGAAATGGCCAGCTTCGAAGCCGAAGGCCGGCCGTGGGCGGCTCGGTTCAGGGTGCCGGAGGGGAAGTCGACCTGGACCGATCTGGTGCTTGGCGATGTCAACTTCGACAACCAGGAGGTCGACGACTTCATCATTATGCGTTCCGACGGTACTGCCCTCTATCACCTTGGAGTAGTGGTCGACGACGCAGGTATGAAGATAAGTCACGTGATACGAGGCGACGACCACGTGACGAACACTCCCAAGCAGATCATGCTTCACGAGGCTTTGGGAAACATAGTCCCCGAATTTGCCCATGTGCCTCAGGTCTTCGGCCCCGATCACAAACGGTACTCAAAACGTCACGGAGCAACCTCAATCGCTGACTTTAGGGAGATGGGGTTTCTAGCAGAAGCGCTGTTCAACTATCTTGCGCTGCTTGGATGGGGAACCGCAGATGACACGATCCTCTCGAAGAGCGAGCTAATCGAGAAGTTTTCTGTCGAAGACGTCCACGCGTCGCCTGCGGTGCTCGACCCCAAGAAGCTGGAATGGATGAATGGCGCATACATTCGCAAGCTTTCCGATGCGAGGGTGACAGAGTTGGTCGAACCGTGGCTGACTAAGAATGGAATCTCCGCAGATCGCGAGGTGTTGTTAGCGGTTGCACCCTTACTCAGAGAGCGGATCAAACGACTCGACGAGGCTGTGACCTACTGCGCGCCAATCTTCCGCGATATTCAGATCGACCAGGCTACGGCCGAAAAGTGGCTCGCCGCGCAGCATGTCCCCGAGCTATTGGACCGTGTCGCTGCAGGCTTGCCCGATCTCGGAAACTGGGAGCGGGACGGTATCGAGTACGTGTTGAGAGGGGCTCAGGAAAAAATGGGACTGAATCCGAGGAAGGCCTTTCAGCCGCTGTTCGTCGCCATAACAGGTTCACCAGTGGGTCTTCCGATTTTCGACGCCATCGCGCTGATCGGGCGGGAGCGCACGCTTGAGAGGCTCGCTCATGCCCGATCATTAACGAGTTAGTTGGTCAAGCCCTTCCTTCACCCTTGTTGTGCTTACTTACGCCATTAGAGTCCGCGGATTCAGTCACTGGAGGCGGAACGCATGGACGCGATCATCTTGGCGACTCGGTCGTTCTTTGACTCGAATGGGTCACTCAGCACAATCGTGCCTGGACTTCGATCGTTCAGCTTCAGGTGGACCCAATCGACGGTGTAATTGCGCGAAGGCTTCCTGGCTGCCTCTATGAATTCACCGCGAAGCCTCGCTCTGGTTGGCGGAGGCATGCGCTTCGCGTCCTCGACCGCTCGCTCGCTCACCAAAGTGTTCAGCTGAGCCAAAGAATCGCTCCCTAAATCTGAAAACGATCCGTCGACCTCAAGGGCTTCAACTCCGCTGAGGACTTTCCCGCGCTCTTGCAACAGCTGCCACTTGGCAACCCAATCGAGATCCTTGACCAATTTCGTCGGATCTTGCTCAAGTTGATCAAGCGTACGAGCCCACATATTGAGTACTCGACGCTCTTGATCCGTCCCCCCTTGAGTTTCAACAAACGCTTTTGTGAAGGCCAGATATTGCCGTTGGATGTCTATCGCGGTCATAGCCCGACCATCCTCCAACAGAACAGTTCGACTGCAACCCGGATCACGGCTTATCTCACGAAGGGCCCGAACAGGCGCTTGGAGGGTTAAAGAGGTTCCCACGGCTGAGTCGTGCTCCAGCGCTCGAAGCACCAGATGTGCCGTCCCCACTTTCAAGAATGTCGCGTAGTCGCCAACATTCGCTTCTCCTATATGGAACTCCAGTCGGATCCATCTCTGGGCGTCTGCATATGGGTGTGCGCTCCGGACTATTTCATCCTCATGCGAGATGTTTTCAGCGCGAGGGCTTATGCAGAAGAGAGAGTGGCCATTAGTGACGACACCCCCGGCTCCCACAAGGACCTGGCGACTGACGAGAAAGGGAATTAGTCCCGTCATGAGTTGGCCTGCGTCGACGGTCGACGAGACCAAGTAATTCTCATCGCAAGCCATCGTTGGTCCGCCCCTTCGAAGCGTCACATTTCCACCGACCCCCTCCGCGGCCAGCCGTGCTTCGGCGTCGTTGGCCAGATCCTGAAGGATCCGCTCTCCTGCGCGGGAATGAGCCAAGAGGTCTTCGAGAGAGTCGCACTCGGGGGTGGCGTATTCCATGACGTCGTGTGACGACAGATAGAGCCGGGATCCGTTTTGGAGATAAACGTTTGAGGACCTTCCCCATTGAACCACCTTGCGGAACATGTATCGGGCTACTTCCGGCGGCTCAAGCTTTCGCTGGCCTCCCAACAAGACAGCACGAGGGATGTAGCGGGTCTCGAGTCCAACGATGCGTCCAAGCCCTTGATCGTCTTCGACAGCCTCGGACGGCCGTAGCTGGGCCCGCGCCGACGCGTAGGACTCGCCGGTTTTCGCCATGCGGTTGCGGACGACGGACTTGAAGTCACGGTCCCTGGTCATCTGAACCTCCGTTCTGGCCGCGCTGCTCGCCCCCAGCAGCTGCACAGCCCGACCACGAAGGTCCGATGTTGATCCGAGGGTGTTCCCCCCTTTGCCTCCCAGAGGCCCAGCTGGGTGGGCCGCGGAGGTTCGGCGGTGGATCTCGCACTGAAAGAATCGGCTATCGAATCCGGTATGTCAACTAGCCAAGGACCAGTGAGATTCGGTATGAGGGGCGAGGAATTCTGGGACAACATTCCAGATGTCAACTCGAGAGCTAGCGAGGCGGCCATGGAACCATCCGAAGTCCCGCGGGCAGTTGAGGCCGCGAGGTCGACTGCCTCCGCTCTGGGCCTTCAGGTCGACGATGCGGTCGTCGTTCACAACTCGGACCGCATCGCGGTGCGCTTGATCCCCTGTGATGTTCTTGCTCGGGTCGCGCCGCCAGCACATCAAGCTGGCTCACAGTTCGAAGTAGAGGTTGCTCGGCGTCTCGCCGAAACCGATAGCCCGGTTGGTGAGCTTGACCCTCGGGTGGAGCCCCGCGTTTATGAGCTCGACGCCTTCGCAATCACGCTATGGACCTACTACGAGTCTGTCGCACGGCGCGGGAGGGGCCACGTGGACATCTCGGCCTCAGTGGAAGCGTTCACAGGTTCACACATCGCGCCGGCCGACTATGCGCACGCACTCAGCCGGCTCCACGCTGGCCTGCGCCAGATCGAACTCGGGGCACCACACATCACCGATCGAGTCGCCGGTTGGTCCGCGAATCTTGGCGACAGAGAGGTGACTCCAGAGCTTCTCGGTCCCGACCGGGAACTCCTCAGCAATACACTAAGTCGCGTGAGCACCGCTATTAACAGTTGGGGTGCTGGCGAGCAGTTGTTGCACGGTGAGCCGCATCCGGGAAACGTGCTGAGCACTAGGAGAGGGCCGCTCTTCGTAGACCTCCAAACGATCCAGCGTGGGCCGGTCGAGTACGACATCGCCTATACCCCCGAAGAAGTGGCAGAGCACTATCCGGAGGCCAACCAATACCTGGTACACCAATGCCGCATCCTCATGTGGGCTGGGGGCACGACGATGCGCTGGGGCCGAGACGACCAGTTCCCCAACCGCGACTACTGGAGAATCGAGGGGCTCAACCAGCTTCGAGCAGCACTCGATCGCTACGGACTGGACTGGGCTTGACCCGGTTCGCTGGACAGGCTGAACCGCCAGAAGAGGACAAGCCAAGAGATGAAGTACGTCAAGCGGATCCCGTCAGAGATCCCGAACGGACAGGTCCCAGTCCACAACGTGATCGGCCCTTCGAGCCGATGAACCAGTGCACCCATCCCAAAGAGCTGCCGGCTGAGGTCCTGGACGACGTGGCCAGCGTGGTCGGGGCAGAGGTCACTCTTCTCAGTCGCCTACCCGGAGGCGTCAATGAGGGTGCCATGCGCGTCCAGTTGGCCGGAAGGGCAAATGCAGTGCTCAAAGCAGTGCGCCGGGCACACCCCAACCACCTGGACGAGACGTTGCGAGCCCAGAGAATCGTCGAGCACATGCGTAGGCACGCCTATCCCACCCCGGCCTGGCTCGGAGTAGGGGCCACAGCCACTCATGTATGGCATCTGATGGACTTCGTTGACGCGGCTCCCGCGCCAGAGCTGACCGCGTCCCTCGTTGAGCAGCTGATGGAGATCATCGAACTCCAGGCTGGCCAAGCCTCCGAGCCCTACGACCACTGGTCGTACGCCTGGCGGGTCGCCACCGGTCAGGAATCGGTCGATGTGATCGAGACGCCCGAGCAGTCGTTTCTCCGCCAGTCCATCGCCAGGCTCTCGGAGCATTCCTCCGTGGTTTCGGCCTTGGTCGAGCGCCTGCGGCTCGAGTGTGCCGACTTCCCACCACCACCAGAGGCACCTGACATGGTCCATGCCGATCTCTCGACCCCCAGCAACGTCCTGGTCCGTGACGGAGCGGTGGTGGCGGTCGTGGACATCGGGAACGCAGGTAGCGGCACGCGGGCCGAAGATCTCACCGGCCTCGTGTGGTACGCCTTCCAGGATCCGCAGCTGGACGGTGTCCGAATGCGGCTGTGGACGAGAATCCTCGACCTGGTCGGCTGGGAGCAGGCGGCGGTGCTCGCTGCGACACACATCCTCCACATGCTCGAGCTCCCCATCCGAGAGGGGCGCCACGATGTCGTTCCAGGGGTGGTCAAGCGCGGCTACCGTGCGCTCGACGAGCTGAACGCGCTTCGCTAACTGTCGCCGGTGGAGATGGTGTGCGAAATGGGGACCTCCGACTGCGGAGATCAGATCTCTATATGAACTTCCGGATGTACTGTTGAGCCTTGAGTAGAAGAAGATTGGATGTGGTGGAGTCGATCCTGACCGAGCGGGCGGCGAGGATTCGTCCTCAGACACCGGGGACCTGATGAGCCGTAGTACGGCCGGTATGGTCGCGATCGGCTGGCCACGGAGGTGCATCGGTGGACATTGACCACGACTGGCACCACGACGGTCGCGTTACACGGTTCATCTGGGTCGGCGACGAAGACGTGGAGATCTCACGCGTTTACGCCGTTGCCTTCACGTCAGATGGGTTGATCCTGCTCGTCGGCGGTGTTGAAGGCGACGCAGGTTGGCCCGGTCTGTGGCTTCCTGGCGGCGGAGTCGAAGACGGAGAAACGCCCGAAGCCGCGCTCAGGCGCGAGCTTCTGGAAGAAGCTGGCGCCACGGTGGAGGCACTCAAATCGCTTGGAGCGCAGAGAGCCGAAGACGAGGTCTGGGGCGTGCAACACCACGCCTTCTACTGGTGCCGAGTGGGCCTCGACGCGAGCTTCGTCCCTCAACACGAGGTCTTCGAACATGAGCTTGTGCCTCGCGAGTCTTTTCTCGACAGACTCTTCTGGGGTCGCGATGACCCGAAGGCTGAGATGTTGCTCGAACGGGCGAGTGAAATTGACCAAAGCTACGACTCCATGTCCGCCGTATAACTCGCTGCAGGAGCCGACGCGGGCTGCGCCCGCGCGGCTCAGCTGCAAGAGTCGTTATGCAGACTGATCGATCCCTTCCTGACCGCATCCACGTCTTCGGGGCTTCGGGTGCCGGAACGACGAACCTCGGGAAACTCATATCCCATAAATATGGGCACCGACACTTGGATACGGATGACTTCTATTGGCTTCCAACTGATCCGCCCTTTCGGGAGAAGCGCCGCCCCGAACAAAGGCTAAGGTTGCTCGACTTGGCTATGGGTGGGTCAGAGAAATGGGTGCTCTCCGGCTCACTTGTGGGTTGGGGCGATCCACTCATCCCACTCTTCGAGCTTGTCGTGTTCCTATATCTCGATCCCGACGTTAGGTTGGCAAGACTTCGGGCGCGTGAACTTGAGCGTTACGGGCCTGACGCAATCTCGGTCGGGGGCCCACTCGAGGAGCAACATCGAGCCTTTATGGAGTGGGCAGCCGCTTACGATACCGGCGGCATGGAAGTCCGGAGTCGTGCGCTTCACGAAGCCTGGATGGCGCAGATACCGTGCCCTGTCGTCCGAATGGAGGCCCGTCGCTCGGCAGACGACCTCTTGAGAGAACTTGAGGAACGGGTTGCCACTCGTTAGGCAGGCCATGAGCGTTTCTCGGGAGATGATTTGAACTGTGATTCTCTGTTCAAGTGGAGTGTTCTTCCAACGTCAGGCCGATGGTCGGCTGGTTTCACCACGAAACGACCATGTCCACGACATCCTTGCAGAAGGCCCTCGAATGCCAGTCGATGGCATCGAGATTCTCGTAACAAGACGGATGGTGGGGTCCCTCAAGCAGGCTGTCGACAAGTTGGGGGCCTCGTCTATTCGATGTCCTACGATTCATGGGCCCAAGCGCGTGGGCGCAGCCCTTCCCTCCCCGGAGGCGGTCGTTCAACTCGACGAAGCAGCCTGGTTCGCGGCAGCGATTGGTGCACGAGAGGTGGTACTACATCTTTGGGATCTGCCAGAGTCGGATACAGATCTCGCCGGCCGCTTAGATGCCGTCGTCATCGCCGCTGACCTTGCAGACAAGCACGGCGTCAGGATGCTCATCGAAACCATCCCATGCCAGGCGAGCACGCCACTTCGAAATATTCAGCGAGTCCTAGAGCGTGAGCCGCGCGTGGGAGTTGCTCTCGACACCGAGTTTCTCGCGATACACAACGAACTTGAGGAGGCCTTCGCTTCAGATTGGCTTTGGGCCGATGGCCACGTAAGGCATGTGCACATCAAAGACTATGACGGCAACACTTCTGAGCCTGATGGCACCCGTCGTTATCTCATGCCCGGCGACGGGCTTATCGACTTTCCTTCTGCGTTCAAGGCCTTGGAGGATCGCGGATTCTCTGGCGCCGTTTCGCTTGAAGCTGCAAACTACTTAGATGATGGCCGACCCGACATCGAGAGTGCCTCCCGCGCCCTGGCGCGCATGGCTCATTCTCCCTGGTCCTTCTCCTGATTCCGATGGGATGGCGCGCTGCCCAGTCCGTTAGACGTTCTCATGGTTGATCCTGGAGTGGTTGCCGAAGAAGTGGGTCGTGTTCTTCGGAACTTCACACTCAAGAGAGACTATGAGCGCGAGGAGACTGATCTACAGCCTCATGTCCGAGCGGAGGTTGAGGCTGCTCTGTCCGCGAGGTTTCCAAACGCCGGTCTGGTGACGACAATGAGCGTGGGGGGAAGCGGCCGACCCTACATGAAAGCCCTTGGGACCAGCTTCTGGCCTGACCTCGTCATCACAGACAACGGAAGCCCCCTGTGCGCCGTGGAAATCAAGCTGATCCAGCCGGGCTCGGCGAGGGGGATTGCATCATCCATCGGGCAGGCGGTTATCTATTCGTGCGCCTACCCATACGTTTACATCCTGTTGGCACACTTCGGCGTGTACGACGAGCGGAGCAGCGACCATGACCAAGCCTTGCTTGAACGCCTCACTCCGATGAATGTCGATGTCATCATCAGGGGGCCACATGAGACGCCCAGCTAGCGCGTGGAACCGACGGCTCAGGAGGGTCTCAACTTCCCGGTTGCCTCCACTATCGACTTCGCGACGGTCGCCGGGTCGCTTCCGGTCGAGTCGATAGTCAAGTCGTATACAGAGCGGTCGTCCAGGTCGATCCCGTAGTTCGTGCGGAAGCGCTGTCTTTCGGATGCCTCCCGGGTGCGGCTCGCGGCCAGTGCCTGATCGACATCGATGCCTTCCCGAGTCGCCACGCGACGGGCCCGCTCCTCTTCGGCAGCATCGATCCACACGCGCGTAGCGTTGAGGCCTTCGTTGGTCACAATCCACGCCGCCAAGCGTGATTCGAGTACCACGGGCCCTTGGCGCGCCCGGACGCTCAGCCGCTGATCAAGTTGGAGATCGATTTCACGATCATCCTCGGCCACCTTCGAAAACTCCGCCAGATCGAAACCCCGTTCCGCCGCCATCGTGCGAAAGAGCGAGCCTCCGTCGATCAGCCCGAGGTCGAGCGCATCGGCCACGAGTCGGGCCACTGTGCTCGTGCCGGCACCGGGCAGCCCCGAGATCGTGATCACCATTTGGCGTGCAATATCGGCCACGCCACTGGATCCGAAGTTAGGAGGCCTTCCGGCACCTTCAGGAGCCACAGATGAAAACCCCCGTGTGATTGCTGATCTCGAAGATCCCCTTCCGCTCTAGTACAGCCTCGACTTCACTTCGAAACTCCCTCATCACCGCCTCCCATGTAAGGGAATCCGGGAGCTTATGTTCATGAAAGCTCCTAACGCTCTCTAGATAGTCGAGGATCGGTTCGACCTCGGGCACCTCCAGCCGGGCGCGTACATCGTCACGGACGACGACCTCAAAGAAGGGACGCAACATCGCTTCGCCCTCTTCCATCCGAAACCTCCTCGCGCTGGAGAGGACCGGCTCCTGTTCCCCGGACCCAAGTCGCGTCACCACACGATCGAAGGTCTCCCTTAACTGCCGCATGTGTTGGAGTCCATTCGTAGCCACAACAACCCTTCCCCCAGGGCGCGTTACCCTCCTTAGCTCCGCGATCGCCGCCTCGATGTCCGGGACGTGATAAAGCATGTGGATGCAAAGGGTGGTGTCGAAAGTATCTTCAATGAATGGAAGGTGCAGTGCGTCGGCAACTGTTACCGTCGACGTGGCCTTCCTCGCCTCCTGGACCATTCCAGGAGAGAGGTCAACCCCCACGACAATCTCAGACCGGTGGGAGAGCTTCTCGAGGTAGGTGCCAGGCCCACACCCAACATCCAATGCGCTCCCGACGGACCCATCGATCCTGCTGACGATCCAGTCGCTCAGGTCCACCCGGGGGTTTTGGAACCTGTATATCTCCCGCCGGGAACGAAGACTGTCGCTGTCACGGTACGCCTGGTTGACGAGATGATCCCGGTCTGTGAATCGCCGCTCAGCGTCCATGGCCACGAAGCTTCTCAGAAAGCCTCACTCGAAAATCGATCGAGAGGGTTCCCTTTCACGCGCAACTTTGAGCCGTGATCGAATATCATGTGGCCCGATCGTCGTCACTGGCGCTGAGGTGGGATCGACCACCGGGGAGCGACGGTCCGAAAATGCCGTAGCGCCTGGGCATCTGACAGCCGGGAAGGAGGGTGCGGATGCCCAGGGAGTCATCTACGAGTTCCAGCGTCAACACGTCTGCCTCGATCCCCGCGTCTGTTCAGCCGACAACCGCCCCACTGGAGAAAGGAGAGTGCCGATGGCCCGCGCGCGTCTGATGGATGGATCCCGAATGGCCCAGGACATCACCCTTCACGCTGCCGAACGGGCCGACGAGTTCGCGAAGCGGACCGGCCGGCAACCCTGCCTCGCGACCGTCTTGGTGGGCGATGATCCTGCCTCCGCCACTTACGTAAGGATGAAGGGCAACACATGTCGGGAGGCGGGTATCGAATCCCGTCGAATTACCCTTCCGGCCGCTAGCAACACAAACGAAGTTGAGGGTGAGATCGCTAAGCTGTCGCGCGACCCTTCCGTTGATGGGATCTTGCTACAGCATCCCGTTCCCGAGCATGTTGACGAACGTACTGCGTTCGAAGCCATCGCTCCTGAGAAGGATGTGGACGGTGTCACCATGCACTCCTTCGCAGCCATGGCGTTCGGATGCCGTGGCTTCGTATCGTGCACCCCTGGCGGAATCATGCGACTGCTCGATGCTTACGATGTCGATATTGCTGGAAAGAACGCGGTGGTCGTGGGGCGCAGTCCTATCCTGGGAAAACCTGTTGGCATGCTTCTGCTATCTCGTAACGCAACTGTGACCTACTGCCACTCAAGAACCCAGGATCTTCCCTCCATCCTCAGGGCCGGTGACATCGTCGTAGCTGCCGTGGGCAAGCCGAAGTTCATCAGTGGTGACTGGCTGAAGCCCGGGGCAGTAGTCGTGGATGCCGGTTACAACGAAGGAAACATTGGCGATGTCGACTTCGATGAAGCGATTGACCGAGCCGGTCTCATCACTCCAGTGCCCGGAGGAGTTGGCCCTATGACGATCGCGGTGCTCATGGAGCAGACGGTGGATGCAGCATTCGGACAAGTGAATCTCGACAAGTCGTCACGAGCGCAGTCGACACGAGCTTAGACGGGATGCACCGCCAAAGATCATCAGGAGACGTTATGAACTCAGGCTCCGAGATATTGATGGAGGCTCGTAGGACCGAGGTCGCTGACGCCCCAGTGGTGTCGGAGATCCTCAAGGACGCCGCGCGCTGGCTGCTATCGAAAGGCATCGATCAGTGGCATCCACACCATTTCCGTGAAGAACGGCTGAGCCGTCAGATGGCCTCTGGTGAGTTCTGGGTCGGCGAGGTCGAGGGAGCGCCCACCGGTGTATTCCGCCTGCTCTGGTCCGACCCAATCTTGTGGCGCGGGCACCGTGGCGAGGCCGGATATATCCACAACGTCGCCGTCGCCGAGGGATGGCATGGAAAGGGCATCGGTAGGCTCTTGCTGGCCGAGGCGGAGAGGCTGATCGCCGAAAGAGGAAGAGGAATCGCGCGCTTAGATTGCATACTCGGGAACGAGCGCCTCCGACGCTACTACCTGGAGACAGGATATCGACAGGTCGGCGAGAGGATCGGCGAGAAGCTTCAGGCGTGGCTATTCGAGAAGCACCTCTAGCGACGCGCTAGTCTTCGAAGGCAGATGGTCGGCCCACGTATTTGCAGAAGCGGAAGATATAGATATGAGAGTTGGGTTTATCTGCTCGCTGCTTCCCATAGAGCTAAGGCGATGGCAGTCCTGCTAGATCCGATCAAAGCTCCAAAGATGTAGGAACATCTCAGCGTGACTGGTGACGGTGAAACCGCCCACACTGACGATGCTCCTCGCGAGTCAGGGGAGCCCGTAGGAAGTGTGGAAGTCCCTGGGTCAGTGATGGAGATTGCCAAAGGTGCACCGCTTCGCTGCGTCTGGATAAATGGGCTCGGCGGCCTCACGTTCGAACTGACAGGTGCCGACCGCTTTATCAAATGGGCGCCGCCGGGGGTCGATCTGCGTCTGATGGAAGAGGCGGAGCGACTTCGCTGGGCGGCGGAGTACTCCAGTGTCCCCGAGGTAATCGATGTAGGGACGGCCGATGACGGATCCACCTGGTTGTTGACAGTGGCGCTGCCCGGCAAGACCGCGGTTGCTGACGAATTCAAAGGGACTCACCTCAGAACGGTGCGCCTCCTCGGCGAAGCACTGCGAGTTCTTCACGACGCACTGCCGGTAGAGACGTGCCCCTTCACGTGGTCGGCGGATGAAAGGGTGGGGCGGGCCCGGGCGCGCGCGAGTGCCGGACTTGCCGATCCCCGATGGTGGGATGGTTCGCATCAGCACCTGTCGGTAGACGAGGCGCTGGCACTCGTTGGGGTACCTCCGCCCATCGACGAACTAGTCGTGTGCCACGGCGATGCGTGCTCGCCCAACACCCTGATCGATTCGGAAGGCCGCTTTGCCGGTCACGTTGACCTCGGCTACCTCGGCACTGCCGACCGATGGGCGGATCTCGCCATCGCTACGTGGTCCACAACGTGGAACTACGGCCCGGGGTGGGAGGGGGAGTTGCTCGCCGCTTACGGAATCGAAGCGGACGAGGAGCGCACTAAGTACTACCGTCTCCTCTGGGATCTAGGCGATTAGTAAGTCCCAGGTGATCTTCCTGCTTAAACGCGTTTAAATCACCAAGCCTCACCTTAAGCGACGAGCACGCTCTCCGTTCCGCGAATCCTCCTATCCATTGCCCGAAGGGGTGGTCCGACTGACTCATAGACAGGACGCGAGCGCCTCTCGGACGCTCTTGACTGAAGGCGCCGCGAGTGCGCTGTCATTGGTTGAGCGAGTTCGAAGCTCGATGCGGCCGTTAAGGAATTCCTTTCCAAAGATCACCTGAATCGGATAACCGATCAGATCTGCGTCAGCGAACTTCACGCCCGCAGTGACATCTCGGTCGTCGATGACAGCCGAAACTCCCTTGTTCTCCAGCTCCTCGTAGAGCTTTTGGGCGGCGCGCATGGCCAGAGAATCCTGTGACACCAGCAGCACGACCACCTCGAAAGGAGCAAGCGCCCGGGGCCACTTAATCCCTAACTCATCATGGTAGGAATCGACCAAAGCTGCGACCATTCGAGAGATTCCCAACCCATAACATCCCATCTGGTACGGAGTGGATTTACCGGTTCGGTCCAAGAACTCAGCTTCCATCACCTCTGAGTATTTGGTGCCAAGTTGGAAAATGTGACCGAGCTCGATTCCGCGTCGAGTGGCAGGCTTGCCGCCACAGTTAGGACAAGGTTTTCCTTCCATACCTGAAATCTCCAGATTCGCGGTGTACCCACAGTTTTCGCACTCGACAAAATCCGTCTCGCCATCAGCTGAGGGAAGAACGAATTCCTGGTTCATGCCGCCTCCCATTACCCCAGGGTCGGCTTCGATCATACGAACGTCAATCTGACAGCGCTCGAAAACACGCTGATATGCCGACACCATCTTCTCGTAGCTACGCCTCATTCCTTCCTCGTCAGCATCAAACGAATACGCGTCTTTCATTGGGAATTCACGCGCCCTCAACAGTCCGCCTCTCGGCCTAGCGGCATACCGAAATTTCCACTGGATTTGAAACACAACTAAGGGCAGGTCGCGATATGAATTGAGGTCCGATGATGCAAGCGAAGTGACGAGCTCCTCATGGGTTGGACCAAGGAAGAGATCTCTTCCGGAAGCATCCTTAAGGCGGTAAAGCTCGGCCCCGAAACCCTCCCATCTACCGGTTGACGAGAGCAACTCCTTCGGCATGAGCGCGGGCATCAGAATCTCCTGGGCGCCGGAACTCTCCATCTCCTCCCTAACGATCCCTTCTATCCGGTGAAGGACCGCACGGCCTAGAGGGAGCCATGAATAAACGCCTGCGGATACAACTCGGATGAATCCTCCACGGATCAACAGTGAGTGTGAAGCCACATCCACGTCCGAGGGGGTCTCTCGCAGGGTCTTTCCAAATAACTCGCTTGCTCTCATGGCTCCTCCGGGGAATGAAAAAGCCCCCGGTTCCGGGGGCCCGTTTCGGCATGGCGCTATCGCGCCGTCACGGGCTGGGAGACGGAGGGCGAGTTCCCTCTGACGCGGAACACCTGCAACAAACGATTTTCATGAGATGGAGCTTAAACAAGAATCGTTAAATGCACTACCCCTCATCGAAGCAGCCATCCCTTCGAAATCGGTAGCGGTAAGGACAAAACGACGAGCCCAGGAAAGGGGGAGAATGGGCTATGGCAGGGATGAGGCCTCCAACCCCGATTCTCCAGGTCGGGCTCACAACTAGTTGAACGGACCCATGTAATGGACTGGCTGGAGTTCATTGCGTCCCTGGTGGAATCCCTTGCGTGGCCCATAGTAGTTGTTCTCATTCTTATCCTCTTCAGGAATCCGGTCACCGACTTGATCCCTCTCGTGCGACGCATCAAATACAAGGATTTGGAACTTGAATTCGAGAGAACGCTGGCCGAGGCGACCCAAAAGGCGCAGCGTGAGCAGCTACCCATCACGCGCCCATCACTTGCCGAAAGGTACGACGAAAACCTAACTCGCCTTGTGTGGGTTGCGGAGGTCTCGCCCCGGGCGGCAATTCTCGAGGCATGGCTAGAGGTCGAAGCTTCAGCGGCAGAAGCTGCCGTGCGCTTCGGGCTCCGGCTCGAGCCTAGAGACCGTCCCTCTCCTTTGCGCCTCGGCTCGCTCCTTGCCGGGGCTGGCGTGTTCAGCCAGGGACTCCTCGATGTGTACAACGAGCTCAGAGATCTCAGGAACAAGGCTGTCCACGCCGTCGACATTTCCCTGAGCCCGGCAGTCGTTAGAGACTATGTCTCCCTAGCCCTTTCATTAGTTGAGTACTTGCGAAATCAAAGGCCGTCCAATTAGATGCTGCAATCGCCCGCCTTCGGCGCCGGCTAGCCTCTCCCCTGGAAGGGTTTCCGGAACCCTGAAAATCAGTGAGTGGTTCGCATGAGCCGAGTCAACGACAGCGTGCTGGCAGAACTGAAGATCGGCTGTTTCCGCAACGCGTTGCGACTTTTCAAGGATGCATGCATTCTCTTCCGCGGCGGCTCGTTCTCGTCAGCCTGTGCGTTAGCGATACTCTCGTATGAGGAACTTGGCAAGCTGCTCATTGTTGACCATATATGTGACGACATCTGCCTCAATCCTCAATCCCGAGATGACTTCATAGGTTGGCTAAGAGGGGAACTTCTCACGGATCATCGAAGAAAGCAGCTCTACGCGCACATCGATACTTTGGAGCTTGTTAAAGAAATGCCCAGCGTCGATTCAATTGGAGCGGGATCCTTGAACCAACTCAAGCAGCGTGCCTTGTATGTAGCGATGGAAGGGAGCAAAGTCGGTCTGCCCGATCGTATTACTGCAGACCAGGCCAAGCGAATGATCCGTGGAGTGCTCAGAACCATCGAGGAGGTGGGCGATGTCGCTTATACGGGGGTCGACGGGTATAGCTCCGAGAAATCCGAGTGGCAGGCAGAGCGGAGTCTCTCGGAAGCCCGAGACCACTTCGAAACGTACCTAGGCAAAGATGTCACTCAGGGCGACAGATAAGAGGTGATCACAGCAGTCGCAGCGCTTCCATGGCTTGTGCTGTCCGGGCACGTTGAGTTAAATGAGACACCCTGCGCCGAGTCATAGCCTGTAGTCGTGGCCGGCTTCGATTTCAACCTAAGAACAAGCATTAGTACCGAGACGCTGGTTCGTGCTCTCCTGATCTCGGGTGACACAGTCCTCAAAATGAGACGACAAATCGAACCGACTCCATTCAAGGAGGTAATGCAAATGGATGACCGTATGACGGGACTTCCGAAGGCAATCGAAGTCCTGACAGCCTGGACCGAGAGTGACAAGAACCCGGATTTGGTTTGGGAGCGGGTTATGCAGGCTGTAGAGGCTGGGGCCGAGGAAGAAGTGGAAATGACACTCGGACTCATGAAGTTGGCATCAATTCTGCTCGTAAGGCTGAGTGGGGCCACCGGGAAGTCTCAGGGGAAGCTCCTGCAGGAGATTGCACTCAAATACGCGACCTAAACGGTCCGTTGCATTGGCTAGGGGTCAAGCCCATGAAACGCTACCCACTGCCGATCTCCGGGAGTCAAGCCGAAGCTCCCGGATTCGCTGGTCCAGTTGGCTACCATCTCCTTCGAGATACGCCTCGTCCGGTTAGGGGGGATGTTCGCGTTATCTCCCATCGGGATCCTCGGACAGGAATCGAACCCCTGGCTTAGAGTTTCTTGTGCCGCCCCCCCGGACCGCGAACTCGCCCGTTATCCGAAGGCGACGGCCTCCAATGTGCGTCGCGGTTGCTTTCTGTTCCCCGTTGGGGGCACGGACAAAACCCGTGTAAATGGGTCCTCGGGGAGCGTGAGTTCCGGGATGAGCTGCACGGCCACGTTCAGTACATTCTCTCGGGGATCGTATGCCCCCTGGAAGTTGAGAACCCTCAGCAGATCGCGAACCCCCTCTACCCCCATGCGCTCGACATGGACCTCCATGACCGGCAGGCGTTCGAGAAGGGCAACGGCGGACTCCGGCGACGGCAGGGAAGAGAGCTTCTCCTCCTCGGCCTTCAGTTGTTTTGCTTTCTTTTCATGTTGGGCGGAGAGTTCACGTACCCGGTCGCGGATCGGCGCCGCCGCCGGACTGCTGGCCTCTTCCTGGTCCAGGTGCTCCAGCTGGCGACGGATCTTGGCCTCCAAGTCGGCCAGCTCCGAGGCTAGACGCTCGATCTCCTCCCCGAACCCATCCCGAGGTCCCTCGGAGTCGAGGAGTTCGGTGACGCGTTCTCTCCGATCCTCACCGAAGACGAACGTGTTGAGGAACTCGAGCACCTTTTCGATGGCCTTGGTTTCGTTCAGATAGACGGTCTTGGGATGCCCCGAGGGAAGGAGCTTCGCCTTTCGTCTGTGAGCCTCACAGGCATAGTAGTGACTACCTCTGTTTCGATGGCCCTGCATCCTCAGGCCGCATATCGCGCACGTGATGAAGGATCTCAGCATGAGGGCGGGGCGGACTTCACGCTGCGCCCCCTCCCCATCCCCCTCCCGGCCGGCATTGTGGTTGGAGACGCCGCCCTTGAGCGCCGCCTTCTCGAAGACCTCCTTGCTCACCAGCGGTTCGTGGGCGGGACTCTCGGACCAGACCCAGGTCTCGGGCGGGTTGAGGCTGTTTCCCTTACTCCTTGCCCGACGATTCCAAACCTGGTAGCCGGTGTACTTGGGGTTGTGGAGAACATCCCAGACAGTTGATCGAGACCACTCCCCTGATGCCCTCTTGGGATCGGGAGGTACGGGCGGGGGATACCTAACAAGGTCGGCGTTGAGTTTCTCGACGATCTCTCGAATGCTCCAACCACGGGCGACATACCAGTCGAAGATCGCCCTTACGACTGGAGCGCACGTGGGATCGGGCTCCAAGACCAGCATCGCCCGGCCCTGTTTGGCCCGATGTGGATTTGGATGCTCGACTTCCTTGAACCGATAGCCATACAACGAAATGCCCCCCATGTGCCGACCCTGACGGCAAGCTGCCTCGAGCCCCTGCCTCGACTTCACCTTGAGTTCGTGAAGGTAACCGCGGGCGACCCCCACGTTGACATGGCGAAGGATGATCGACCCGAAAGACTCTTCCCAGGGCTCATCGATGGCCCACAGCCGCGTATCGTGTTCCCCCAGTTCCTCTTCCAACTGGAATGTGACAGCCGGATTCCGGGAGATCCGGTTGATCGACTCGCAGACCACCGCATCGATCCCGTTTCCCTCCGATACTTCAAGCAGTTCCGGAAGCCCCCCGTCGCGCGGTATGGGGATATCGAAGCCCTCTAGTCCCCTTCCCGATCCTCGCTGGGCCAGCTTCGAGGCTCCACTCTCTACGTCGTAGAAGTGGGCCACGATCTCGCCCCCCACTCGGGGCAGTGCCTCCTTGCAGCTGGCGAGCTGCCTCGGAAGGGAGAGCGTCGGGTCCTGATTGTCTTCGGTAGATACCCTCCCGTAGAAGGCGAACCTAATCGGCTGGGTCACTTTTCAACCTCCTCGTCTTGGGCTACCTGGAGGAGGGTATCGCTCGACGGTGACACTCCCGGCTCGCAATCGGGCCCGGCTAGTCTCTCCAGGAAGCGCCTGATACCAGCGACCTGCGCTCGCCGGAGGGCTTTCGCCTCCTGTGCCGTGGTTCGAACGATGCGGACTCGCAGCTCGACTTCATCATTGGCGATCGACCTGCCCACCTAATCTCCGTGAATCAGCAGTCGGATGCCTAGCTCGCCTTCGATCCGTGCAAGGCGTTCCCGAATCTCGGTCTGACCCTCTACGAGCTTTTCCACCTTCGTATCGAGGTTCTTGACTACGGTCGTCAGCGGAATCGAGCTTGGGTTTCCGATGGAGCGACGAAGCGAACGTCTGGACAGATAGGCGAGAAGTGCGGCCAGACATCCGGGAATCGCGGCGATGATCGCAATAAGAAGTTCACTCATGGCTTAGCTCCGTTAGCGCCTTGCGTGATTTGGAGTGGAAGGTCAGCCAGTTCCGTCCCAGGGGATGGGCGATGTGCTCTTCAAGGGTTGCGGTCGCGATGGTGAGCTCGCAGCCCCCGAGGACCTTTCGCGCTGCGATCTCAGCTTCGATCTCGGTGAAGCAGAAGAGGAGATACCGAGGGCAGTCTTCGAGGACAGCAGCCTCGCTGTAGCGAGGCAGCTTGTCCGAGAGTCTCCATGGCCTCTTAGAGGGCCAATACGATTCGGCGGTGCCGATCCAGCAGTTCGGCGAAAGATGCCCGATCCTCCTGCAGAGCAGACGCGACAAGGGTCGCTTCGCCAATCTGTGAGCGATCCATCAACTAATAGTGGCCTAAAGAGCCGTGGTGGTTACCCAGCTGACGAAAGTTCTTCGTAGCATCGGCCTTCGACCCCAAAAGACTGAAACGCCTCCACTGAGGCGAGGGCCGAAGGGGATGAGTCGCCCGTGAGGTCAGACAGAACCTCGTCGAAGCTCAGCGACTGCCCGGCCAGGGCGCTCCTCTGCTGATGGGCGCCGGGCTCGGCGTGACCGATTTCCCGACCCTGGCTGGCCAGGCATCTGTCTGTCGCCGGTCGCGGAACTCGACCACGTAGAGTGAAGTGCACTCTGTTGCGACCTCACCCGCCCCATTCACCCCCGGGGTTTGCGGACCTCCAGTCGGACGCGCGGCCCCCTGAGCAGGGCGTTTGTGTTCGCATTGTGTAAAGCTGGGTGCACCGACCTTGACAAGGTGGGTTGACAAGGCGAGCCAGAAAATTGACAAGGCGCGACAAGGCCCATCGTGCAGATCCCTATGCGCAGACCGTAGAGCGAATCCTGAAGGGACCGAATCTCCCATGACGATTGATGCATCCGTCACATGGCATCCGTTGCGCGCAGCAAATCTGCGAACCACCCGGCCCGTTCTGCGGGATGATCTGGCTTGATGAGACGGCACCGATGGAGCAACCGGATTGGATCTCGAGGCCCATAGGGCTCACCAACTCAGCCGCCCCGCCCGTGAAGGGCTTGCGGAGCTGGCCCGGGAGGTCGCGCCGGGCTCCCGGGCGGTTCGCGTCCGACGCTTAGGCGGCGGGCTGGGAACCGCAACTCACTCACTCGACCTTGAGGCCAGGACGGGAAGCGTCATGCGGCTCGTGCTCAAGCGCTACCGTGAGGACGACGGGGCCGCCAAGTCCGAATGGGAGCGATTGAAATTCGCTCATGTCTTGCCCGTCCCCTCACCCGAGCCGGTCGCGCACGACGCCGGCGAATGGTTCGGCGCCCCGGCTCTGGTGATGAGCAGGCTCAAAGGGCACCCCTCGGTCATGCCGGAGCATCTCGATCCGTGGTTGGCAGAGATCGCCAAGGCCTTAGTGGCGATCCAGGACCATCCTATGAGGAAGGCACCGGCGGTCCTGAGGCGCCCTCACTGGGTAGAGGGATGGGAGCCGCCGGATGATCTGCGGCGGAGCAAGCTCGTGGGCCGCGCTATCGACGCGATCCGCGAGGGCCTGCCCGAGGCCCTAGGTTCGCGACGCGCCATCGGTCACGGCGACTACCACCCCGGCAACCTGGTGTGGTCGCGCAACAAGCTGACGGGGGTTGTCGATTGGAGCATGACGCGGATCAGCCCCCGGGCCTATGAGGTGGGGTACTGCCGGACCGACCTCACCGTCCTGATCGGCGCGGAGGCGGCCGAGCGGTTCCGACGGGCTTATGAAGAGGTATGCGGCGAGAGCCTCGGCGAAGAACTCTTCGTGTGGGACCTGGTGTGTTCCCTGAACGCCCTGCGCTCGGGCCGATTCTGGGTGGGGGCGTATCGGGAACAGGGGAAGAAGAACCTCACCGCCAGGCACGTCTGGCCGCGGGTTTCGGTGCTGATGCGCCGAGCGCTGGCCCAACTCACCTAGCGGGGCACGATCCTGCCCCGAGGTCCGAACTCGGATGTCGAGATGTCACGGCAGCGCATAGCTGGCGGCGAGGAGCAGGGCCCCGGATTTACACGGGTTTCGTCCGTGCCCCCTTGGGGATTCGAACCCGTGTTAACACCTCCTACGCCGACTTCAGCCAAAAGCCATGACCAGGAAAGTCGGGGTTCGTATTATTTGGCGTCCGCCTCGGCGGTCGAGAATCGAACTCTTTCGAAGCCCGGCGCCGGGATTCATCAGCTTCCGCCTTTCAACTGTTCCTTCGCCAACGCGATTGAAACGGCCTCCTTCGCCGATCCCAACCGTCGCCAGACGGTCCCATAACCGGGGAGTCCGTTCCGGGACCGAAAATCCACCTGCTTGGGCGGCCGTCCCTGCTTCCGATAGAAGGAGCGGATCGCCTCGAGGATGGCGTCATCAGACCAAGAGCGGGCCAACCTCCCCTTCGCCAGTCCCTGGAGGGAGGAGTCTCGATAGGAGTCATTGCGTAGCCGCTTCTTCTGCAACTGAGAGCGTCGGCCGGCAAGGTGAGGATCGTTCCTGCCATCAGGGATCTCCTCCGGGAGCAGGTCAGCCTCCAGGTATACGTGGTTAGAGTTACGAGACGCTGGGCCCACCCAACGACTCGTGACTCTACCCATGGGCAAATGGATTACCGGGCGGATAGAAGCCGGGACTCCCCCCGCACCTTTGATAACTCGCTGATGCAGCCGACCACACGATACGCTCGTGGCGGCTGATTCGCCGATCCCTTAAGACCGATAGGTGGCGAGAAATGAGCGAAGGTAACGTTCCGACTTTTCCGAACTTCGCCGGCAAGCATGACCAGGCATCGATGTTCACGCCTCAGGATTTCTTTGACTACATGCGGAAGGAAGGTCGCCTTCCCGATATTACAGTCCCCTCGAGTATCATCATGTGCTACTCACCGTGGCTTATCAGGCAGATAGCTAAGATGCCTGGTGTCGAACCGGCCGCGAGTCCGACGACAGGGTCATTTCACCTGCTATCTGAAGGACAGATCGGAGTCGCAGCTGGATTCGGGATAGGTGCCCCGGCTGCCGCATCGGTCTTAGAAGAGCTGGCCGCGTTGGGGCTGCTCAGTTCGTCAGTATTGGTGCAGCCGGAACGTTACAGCGCCACGTTAAGGAGGGAGACCTCGTACTCTGCACGGCAGCTGTACGTGATGAGGGGGTTTCCCATCACTACGCCACGCCTGCCGATTTAGCTTTTCCTTCTAAACGATTAACCACCGAAGTCAGATCGGTCCTCGAACGCGACGGCATCCCGTTCATTGAGGGTACGGCTTGGACGATTGATGCTCCCTACAGAGAAACCATTGCCGAGGCGAGGCACTATCAGGAGCAGGGCGTGGTAGCAGTCGAGATGGAAGCGGCTGCTCTATTCACTGTCGCCGCCTATCGATCGGTGGAGGTGTCGGCAGCGTTTGTGGCAAGTGACTCCTTGGCAGAGATGACTTGGCAACCACGATTTGGCACATCGGCGGTTCGCGAGGGAATGCTAAAGCTGTTAGAAGTAGCTGTGGCAGCGATCACAGAGGATTCGCCGATTCGTTCCAAGGACCTATAGGCATGGCAGCAACAACCGGTTTGGGTGTCGGAAGGAAAGGCGGAATACTCTTCGATCTTGGAGGCACTCTCTTCATTTACGGAGACATGGAGAAGGCTTGGTCGGACTGGCTCCAAGCTCTCCACAGCTCCTTTGTCTCGCACGGACTAAAGGAATCGATTGACTCTTTCGCAGCTCGCTGCGATGGCTTTTTTGGTAAGCCAGAGCCACCCCGAGTGGAGGGGCTGACCGTATTCGAGACTCGCATCCAAGCTCTCGCCACAGAAGCGGGGCTGTCGATTGCAAATGACAGGGTCGGAGAGATTGAGACCTCAGTCCTCGGGGCCTGGTGGTCCCACCTCTCGCTGGATCCCGAGGCCCCGGATGTTCTTAGTAAGCTCCGCTCACACTACGCCTTAGCTCTGGTCTCGAATTTCGATCATCCCAAACACCTTTACGAGATCCTCGATCACCACGAGTTGACGCAATTTTTTGACGCAATCGTTATCTCGGGTGAAGCCGGGGTTAAAAAGCCCGACCCCAGGATCATGTTCTTGGCGCTGGACTCTTTGGGTTTGGCACCGGAGTCGTGCATCTACGTCGGGGACATTGAAGATGACGAGCGCTGCGCTTTATCTGCAGGAATGCGAACGATCACCATCGATCGACGACGCGAAGGAGAGGAGCCTCCACTTTTGGACTTCCTAGTCCCGAAGGACCCAGTGGAGAATCAACCTCAGGTGGCTTGGCGGCCATTGGAGAGGATTCAGGCTCTCGAGGAACTACTTGTCATTCTGGATGACGCGTAGGAGGCGCCTCTTTAGGCTCTTCTTTCCATCGCCAGGGACGTGGCGGTTCGCTTTGTGGTCGCTCGGCCCGCTCGTCAGCATATGTTGACAAAACACGTTCGTCAGCATATGCTGACTCCATGGAACTGGATCAGCTGGTTCGAACTGCTCGCCACAAAGACCCACTCGAGGCCTTAAAAGCTGTCGGCGCTCTCCGGAGGGTGATCGAACGTCTGGAGGAACTGCAGGTGGAGCGCGCGAGGGCCGCCCTCATTTCGTGGGAGGAGATCGCCATACAGCTCGGAGTAACCAAACAGACGGTGCACAGAAAGCATGCGCCGCGGATCAAGGGTGGGAGAAGGCGATGAAGCCACCCCTACAGGAGCGTAAGCGAATGAACGATGTGGCTTTCGCCGCCTATCGAGCGGCCCGGCATCACGACGCAGTCGGTACCGAGCACCTGCTTCTCGCAATCGTCCAACAGGATGATGGCCCAGCTGGAAAGGCGCTTGGGGAACTCGGAATAACAGAAGAGCGTGTCGCACCTCAAGTAGATGCACTGCTGGCCCCGTCTGAGGAAGAAGCTCTAGCCAGCGCAAGCATCGACGCCAAGAGCCTTAGAGAAGAAATAGAAAACCAGTTCGGTGATAAGGCTTGGCGAAGACCCTGGCGACGCCAGCGACGGATCATGCAGATCCATGGTGCAACGGAGGGATACAGAGGCACGATGGTTGAGACGATGCTTGGCCCTCCTGAGAGGAGAACGACGAGACATCTTTTGCTGAGGCTCATCGAAACGGAGGGCCGTGGGTTAGAGATCATCCGTTCGCTCGGAGTCACGCCTGAGGAGATCCGACGGAAGCTCCCTGAGCAGAATCGGCACGAGAATTCCTATCCGACGAGCCTGAATGGTTACGCGATGTGGAACGCGACGGCACGTGCGCTAAGGAAGATCTTTGGCTGATCTTTCAATTGGCCCAGCTTCTGCGACCGGTGGGCGCAGGATGGAGCGTCGAATCGCGATTCTCCAGGTCGGGCCAACACCAAGTTCCGTACTACGGACCGACGATGAATGACTTTGAAATTGTCCCCCTCGATGCTGAAACGGCAGGGGCCCTTGCCAACTCTTTTGCGGTGCCCGGTTGGAACAAGCCTAGGGAGCAGTACTCAAGGTACCTAGAGCAGCATGAAGCTGGTGAGATCCTTTGCCTCGTCGCCAGACTTGGGGGGAAGGTCGCTGGGTACCTGAAAGTCGTTTGGGTTCCCGGATACGAGCCCCTGCGCAGGGCGGGAATCCCTGAGATCCAGGATCTAAACGTCCTCGATGAATTTCGGCGCCAAGGTGTCGCAACTAGATTGCTTGATCTGGCGGAGAACGAAATCGCCAAACGGTCCGCCGTCGTTGGGATAGGTGTGGGGCTGCATCCGGGCTATAACGCTGCGCAGCGTCTCTACGCTCTGCGAGGGTATGTTCCTGATGGCCTTGGCGTTACCTATAAAGACGAATTCGTCACCGAAGAGCAGACTGTGACGTTCGATGATGATCTCGTCCTTCATTTCACCAAGAACCTTGAGGCTTAATGAAACTTGCCGTAAAACTAGCCCGTGCACCGACCGGCTGCGCCGGCCGACGGCCCGATCCGTTAGAGCCACCTGTGCCTGAAACAGTCTTTGAGCGTCCTCAAATCGGATTGGCCGATTCCTACCGGTCATTGATCAAGGAATTTGAAGAGAACGGTGAGGAGTTAGTGCCCTTCCCATTGACTTTTCCCAACGAAGACTTCGAGGCCTTCCTTAAACGGCTGGAGGCATCTTCTCGGGGAGAAGGAATTCCGGAGGGCTGGGTGCCACATACAACTTATTGGCTGGTTCAAGATGGAGTCGTTGTTGCGGTTTCAAATCTACGGCATAGCCTGACGGACGCTCTTCGGCGTGAAGGAGGCCATATCGGCTACGGAGTCCGACCCAGTGCTCGAAGGAGGGGACTTGCGACCGAGATCCTGAAACGCACTCTCGGCGAAGCGCGGGAATTGGGATTGAATGAAGTGTTGATTACGTGCGGGAGTACCAATGCGGGATCCATCCGCGCGATCCTGAACAACGGTGGCGAGTTTTTATCTGAAGAGTTTCTTCCTGAACGAGGGGAGATCGTAAAGAGATACCGAATCAACTTGGGCACCGACACGACCTGATGAAGCTCTCACGTCTCGTCATACGCAAGGCTTCACCTTGGGAGGCTGAGGATTTGTTCGAGATTCAACGCGCATCAGCGACCGCAGCCTTCGAGCACATCTTTCCCCCCGATCAGTTCCCCTTCCCAGACGAAGGTGAGCGGAAACGCTGGCGAGAGTACCTTCAGCCAGGGGCTAGCGAAGTGCTTGTCGCAGAGAGAGAAGGACATATTCTAGGCATGGTGGTGCTAACCAGAGACGTGATGGAGCGGCTTTTCGTGCACCCCGACTATTGGCGCCAGGGCGTGGGTTCGCGCTTGCACGACGAAGCTATACAGCGATGCCTTGACAATGGTTTCGACTCCTGCCGACTTTATGTGCTTGAGGACAATCGCACTGCTCGGCGATTCTATGAGCGAAAGGGCTGGGAGATGGATGGGCGGAGGATGGAGTCCATGTTCCCCCCCTTTCCTGTTGGTATCGGGTACACACTTCGCGAGCTGGCTATCAATGCAACCGATCACTCGCTACCCTCGTAGCGGTTGATTCGCTAGCCCGTTAGCTGGATCGGTGGCTCATTTGAGTGAAAGTTCGGGCCTGGACGAGCTGTTAGCCGAACAGGTTGCTTACTACGAGGCGGACGCGCGGGCGTACGCGGCAGAGAACACGTCGGATAGACCCGAGATTCGTCGCCGATTGATTGATGAACTTCGCCCGCATGGGGACGTCCTAGAACTCGCTTGCGGCACAGGCCATTGGACTCGAGAACTGATTAGGCACGCCGAATCGATCACAGCAGTCGATGCCTCGGCGACCGCCTTAACTATCAACCGGGCCCGGGTTCGGGATGATCGGGTTCACTATGTAGCCGCGGATCTCTTCGCGTGGAAGCCGGATCGGCTGTACGACCATGTGTTCTTCGGGTTCTGGCTCTCACACGTCCCGCCTTCGCGGTTCGACTCCTTCTGGAAAATGGTTGGCGGCTGCGTCGGCCTGACGGGCACCGTCATGTTCGTTGACGAGGACGACCGAAGCACCTTGGATGCAGTCGAAGGCCGCTTCGATCGTGAAGGGACACCTTGTGTTCGCCGTCCCCTTCGAGATGGCAGTGAGTATGAGATCGTGAAGGTCCTTTGGAATACCGAAGAACTCGAAGATCGGTTGAGAGATCTAGGCTGGGAGATGAACGTGAGGCCTATCCATGACATGTTTCTGGTCGGCTCTGGTCGACGAACGGGCTACTGAGCGCTGCAACAAGGAGTCGAAAGTTGGTTACACCCTGGGCTAAGTGGCAAGAAGCGTGACTCACTCGGAGTTCAAGAGATCCTTCAGGGCTCTTGACCAACGGCTGACGTCCTGAGGATCCATCTCCTCGAAATCGTCGAACGAAAGTGGCATCCCCGGGGCGGGATCACCTCTATAGCGGGGGAGAACGTGCGTATGAAGGTGCGGCGTGCCGTTCCCGAGGATCATGTAGTTCACTTTGATCGGCCTGAACACGGCTTCGACTGCGCGACCCGCCTCGACCAACTCGCTCCAGTAGCCCAAGGACTCTTCTTCTGAGAGCTCAGTGGGCTCGGCAACATGGCGTCCGTTCCAGACGACGACGGTGTGCCCTGCGATCACAGCAGTGCGCCGCAGGTACGTGTCAGCGTAACGTCCGGTGGCAATTCGGATTCCTTCCGGGACGTCATCCTTTCCTATGATCTCGCAGAGGTCACACTCAGCACCCGCCATGCGCGCTTGCCAGTCCTCAGGCCACTCAGGAAGGAGAGGAGCCACCTCCGCTAAGACTGGAGGTGGGCTCGGTCGCGGCCGTACCTGAGGAGCCGAGCTTCTTCCGCGGTGAGCCCTACAAAGTCGGATGGCTGCAAGGAGATCTCGTCCGGGTCTCGATCGGTCATGGCTAGATTCTCCTCCTATTCATAGTCGCTGGCGACATGGCGGTGTAGCCGTCGACCTCACTGTGGACCTTGAAGGACGGACGGACCCTCCGCCGTCCGACGATTGGCCTTGACGCTTCCCGCCGCTCCGCTAACGTAAGCAGTCGAGAGACAGACTCGTGGGCTGGGGGCCGCACCGTGAGCGGTGAACGAGAGCTCTATCTCGATTTCGTAGACCGGCAGCTGGTAATTGCCGCAACGAGGAGTTGAACTTGGAGACGATTCGTCCAGCTCGCAAGAGCGAGGCGGAACAGCTGGCAGAGCTCCATGTGAAGACGTGGCAACAGGCCTACGCGGGCTTACTGCCGGATCAGTACCTCGCGTCACTCGAGTCTTCACAGCGGCTGCCGATGTGGCAGCACCTTTTAGCGTCACCGGAAAGAGTCGCGATCTTCGTGGCGGAGTCAGATAGTCGACCCATCGGATTCTCTTGTGGGGGTGGTCCGAGCGAGCCAGCTTCAACTGAGGGAGTAGCGGAACTCTGGAGCATCTATTTGCTCAAGGAATTCTGGGACAAAGGCATCGGAAAGCGTCTTCACGACGCCTTACTCGACGAGCTCAAAAGCAGAGCGTTTCGCGAAGTGTTCCTTTGGGTGATGGAGTCGAACGCGCGGACGCGAGAGTGGTACGAGCGGCAGGGGTGGACTCTCGACGGGGGCCGCAAGACAGATGAGCTTTGGGGGGCAACTATCACCGAGGTCCGTTATCGAAAGGATCTCGGATGATCCGTCTCATTGAGCCTGGAGGAGCGGGCAAGAGCACCGTCGGGTCAGCGCTTGCAAGGCGCCTGGAGATGCCTTTCGTCGACCTGGATGTGGAGCTGATGGCGCGGCGCGGTGACATCTCAGAGCTGATCGATGGAGAGGGCTACGAGGCATATGCTCGCGCGAACGTTGAGACATACCGTCACCTTCTGCAACAGCAGAGGTCGAAGTCAGTAGTCGCTCTCTCGTCTGGGTTCATGACATACCCGAGCGACATTCATCCGGATTACGAGACGTTGAGAGGGGAGGTCATGACTTCACCTTCAACGTTCGTCCTGTTGCCGTCACTGGATGTTGAGACTTGCGTAAAGGAAACGGTTCGGCGACAGCTCGAACGGCCGTTTATCCACTCGGCGAGGAAAGAGGAGAGGGTGATTCGGGAACGGTTTGTCGTCTACGCCAGTCTGCCGTGTCCTAAGATCGAGACGATGGCCCCTCTGGGCCACGTGTTGGAGGACTTGGCAGCGCGACTTCAGGCACACGGGGCCATCAATGGCAGTGGATAAAACGTTGGAAATTCGGTCTTCTCGGCTGGAGGACGCTGAGGACGTCCTCGACCTATGGCTTGCGTACCACGCGCCAGGAGTAAGCGACACTCTCGAGGATGTGAGGCGACTGATTCAGGATTTCCCAAATCAGCTTCTCGTTGCGAAGGTAGGGGACGGGATTGTCGGAGCTGTAATCGCCGGATGGGACGGATGGAGAGGGCATCTTCACCATCTCGCCGTTCGACCCGAGTTCCGCCGCCAAGGTATTGCGAGAGCGCTACTCGAGGAAGCGGAGCGCCAACTCATAAAGAAGGGGGCGAAGCGGATATCCGTTCTCGCCGAACGAGAGAATCGAGAGGCAAACGCCTTCTGCGAGTCCCTGTCAAAGCTCGGCTACGAACTGGACACCTGGATGCACCGCTATACGAAGAGGATGTAGGAGTGGAGAACAGGAGACCGTTCGTTGTCGTTTCTGGCCCTCCCGCGAGCGGGAAGACGACGCTTGCAACGGCCATCGCTAGCGAGTTGCGCCTCCCCTTGATCGCGAAGGACACCATCAAGGATGCGCTCATGGAGGTGCTACCGGTGCCCGACGTCGAGGCGTCGCGACAGCTGGGCCGCGCTGCCGTCCGGGCCATGCTCGCGGTGGCCGCGGCCTCGCCCGTCGGAGCGGTCGTGGAGAGCAACTTCTATCGTTCGGTGGCCGGACCCGAGATCGGCAAGCTGCCAGGGCGGGTCGTGGAGGTCTTCTGCCGATGTGATACGGAGATAGCGGCTTCGCGGTATCACGAGCGCGCCGGGACCCGTCATGCCGGTCACTTCGATCAGATCCGGACGAAAGAGGAGCTCTGGAACGAAGAGGTCTGCGAGCCGGTAGGCGATGGGTGGCCGGTGGTCGAGGCCAATACCAACGAACTGGTGGACGTTGGCAGGCTCATCGAGCGGCTGAGCGCGGTAACTGAAACAGAGGCCTGAAAGCAACGTCCGCCGTACGGGGCTCCTGGCAATCTCCAGGCTCGGATGGCGGTGCACGTGCTGTTCAGCACGAACAGGCGTCGAGGAATCGATGCGGGCAAGGTCACTGCTGAAGGAACCCAATGTGCATAGGCGAAGCGCCCTCACGCTCTCAGCTAGCCGCTAGTTGGTTGACGAGGTTAACGGCCTTCTTAGGATCGTCCGCGAAGAACCGGATCTCCGATACCCGGCGAGTCCGCTCCCCCCTGGCCCAAGGACCACTCATCTGAACATCGCATGGGGCCATGAGCTGGATCCTCACATTGGCCGAAGCTCCAATAGCCTTCACCTTTAGTACTCCCTCACTCCGGTTTCCGCTCGAAGGAGCGCCCCAGCTGATCCTGTGTGCGGAGTCGATCGAACTGATCGGAACAATGGCGTCCATCATCGCCCCGAAGCGGAGTCGGAGATGATGATCGTTGATGGTGTGTGGAAAGGCGACAATAGATGCCATAAGTCCGAACATCCAGTAGATGCCGAAGAGACTCAGGACCAGAAAGACTGTTCGCGCCAGCTCCCAAGGGACGAGCAGAGCAACCGCTACTACCTCCAAGACCATTAGGAAGGTGAAGACGGCAACGAGGGGCATGCTCGCTCGGAAGTAGGCCATCTCCTCGTCTTGGAGTGACTTCTCCCTCCTACCGCGAAGGAGCAGCCAGAGTGCGTAGATCTGGTACATCTCGAGGTGAACGACTGCAGCTGCAGTCGCCGGAAGCGAAGAAGTGATCGCGGTGACGAGGGCTTCGTACGGTCGGGCCCCCTCCTGTCGCGCCTTTTTGAATCTCCGGACGATGCCCATGAGGTTGGCGACGCCGGCGATGGTGACCAACACCTCGGCCCCTAGGGCCACGACGACCACGACAGCGGTCCTCCGAGGATCCACATCTGCGAACAGAACAATGGCCAACTGGACGAGGATGACCAGACGTAATGACCATTTGGCCAGGGTTGAAAGGGACGGGCGAACTCTCTCCTCGCCGGCGCTCGCCAGGGCTCTAACGGCGGCCACGAGTTCGACGGCGATCACCAAAGCTATAGCGCCTTTCGTGAGGGGGTGGCCCGGGTCTACGAAGTCGCCGAAGACCAAGGCAATCAGGGTTACTCGGAAGGCCGCCCTGGTCAGCCGAGCCCTCTTTACTCCTTTTGAAGTCGTCGAGGAACTCATCTCCACTCCCATCTCAGCCGTGAAGCGGAATAAAGGGACGCACCCAACGCTAGTATCCCTGGCCAAGTTCCGAGGTGGCTTGGTTCTGCACGCACAGCAAATAGCCGTGAGTTATATCTCGGGGAAACAACTACTCCAAGCGCCTTCCACCGCCGCCGAGCGATTGTTTCGGTGAGCTTTGGAGAGGGGAGAGAGACCAGCATGAAGGCCGCCAGGGGCGAACGCGACGTACCTCCACTACTGGCGTGGGCCGCGGCTGTCTCATGGCGGTTGCTCGTTGTAGCTGCCGCCATCTCCGTGGTTGGCTTCTTGGTGGCGCGCCTCACCCTCGTAGTCGTACCCACGTTGATCGCACTCCTGCTCGCAAGCGTCCTTCATCCTGTCGTTGCGCGGCTTACTTCTCGACGCGTACCACCCGCGGTCGCAACGGTCGCCGTGTTCATCGCTGTCGTGCTCGCCGTGGGCGCGGGTATCGCGTTCGTCGCCCCTGCCGTTGCGGCGGAGGTCCGCGAAGCCGGCCCCACGTTGTCAACAACGCAGAACGGATTAGCAGGATGGCTGGAGGACGAGCCTTTCGGCATCAGTCGCAGTGACATAGACGACTACATCGACCGAATCGGCGAGCAGGTCGCGGCGAACCGCGGGCGTATCGCCAGCGGCGTCCTCGGCGCTGCCGCAGGGTTTGTTCAAATCGTGGCAGCGACCGCCCTCGCGATCGTGCTCGCGTTTTTCTTCGTCAAGGATCGCGACCGCTTATGGGGATGGATCCTCGATCAGTTCCCACGCAATCGACGTGACGACGTCGGGGAGGCGGGACGACGAGCATGGGAAGCCATGCAGGGATACGTACGGGGCATCACCATCATTGCCTTCGTCGACGCGATCCTGATCGGGATCGCGCTTGTCATCGTGGGGGTCCCCCTTGCCTTGCCACTCGCGGTGCTCGTGTTTCTCGGTGCGTTCGTCCCCATCATCGGAGCGTTCGTCTCCGGGCTCATGGCCGTCGCCGTCGCCCTGATCACGCTCGGCCCAGCGGAGGCCGCGATCATCGCGCTCGTCATTACCGGCATCCAACAACTGGAGGGCAACATTCTTCAGCCGGTCGTGATGGGACACACCGTCAAGCTCCATCCGGTGGTGATCCTGGTGGCGGTTGCCTCAGGCGTCATCATCGCGGGCATAGCAGGCGCTTTCCTCGCCGTTCCGATGGTAGCAACCGCGACCTCGGCGGGAAGCTACTTGAAGGAACAGCGGGAGAGCTGAAGGAACAGCTCACCAACACACGAAGAGCGTGATGCTGATGAGTACACTCCGCGACATCGCAGCTAGAGCCAAGGACCTGCCCGTCCCCGCGGCCGGGGGCATACGACTAGGCCACCTCCTCGAAAGGACGATCGCGCAAGTACGCGACGACCAGATCCGTGCACACTCCGGGAACCTCGCGTTCCGCGGGCTCTTCTCGATCTTTGCGGCACTCATCGTCACACTCGCGATGCTTGCGGTGTTCAAAGCGCGCGACCTCGTCGAGACGCTCCTGCACCGCCTGTCACCGGCAGTCCCGGAAACCATCATCGAAGCGCTTCGCGATCAGATCCTCGCCACCACTATGGAGTCGACGCAGAGTGCACTCAGCATCGGAACCGTTGCGTCCATCGCGGCCGCGATCTACGGGTTGTCGGCGACAGCTCGCGCCGTCATCGATGCCCTGAACGCGATGTACGACATCGAGGAGAGGCGTCCTTTCGTAGGGCGCTTCTTGACATCGCTCGTAATGGCGTTTGCGGTGATCGGACTCCTTATTGGAGCGCTCCTCCTCGTTGCGGTAGGGCCCCGGGTCGGGGGTGAGCTGGCGTCGGCTGTGGGGATGGAGGGACCATTCGAGCTCGTGTGGAGCATTGCAAGATGGCCGCTCCTGATGGCGCTAGTCCTCCTCGCATACGGTCTCGTCTATACCTATGCGCCCGCAGTGCGTGTGCCGTTCCGATTCATCACTCACGGCTCGATCACTGCGCTCGTCGGATGGCTGTTGTTCAGCTTCATCTTCTCGATCTACGTCGAGAACTTCGGATCGTTCAATGCCACCTACGGCACGCTCGCGGGGATCGCCGTGCTGCTCTTGTACATGTACTTCGCATCCTTCATCATGCTCCTCGGCGCCGAGATCAACGACGTCATCCAACGTCACATGCGGTTGGCTCCGCATTCCCCAGGTGGCCGCGACTAGACGTTCTGCGGCAACTGATCGCCAGGAGGCGCCCCCGGTTCCGCAAGGGAGTCGAGAAGGGACCAATACACATGGATATGACCTTCCGGTAGATCGCTCGCGAGCCTGAGATAGCCACTCTTGCGAATCCACGAGATCATCTCCTCGATTTGGGGCGTCAGCGAAAGCGATACAGACAGGGTCTCTTCGCCGCTTTCGAGGGCAGGGATGGCCTGCTCTTCAACTTGTTCAGCGACGGCAATGATCGGTGCTAGCTCCGCGGGCTGGGCAACTGAAGGCGAGTGCACCCACGCGAGTTCACTCCTGACTAACTCCCTTCTTTTGACGTATCTGCAGAAATCGAGAAGCTCAGTAACCGCAAACGGCCCTGCAGCCACCTGCCTCCTAGACATTTGTCGAAACAGGCTGGCCTACGATCGGCGTTGATTCAGGTGGCCACCCTCCACTCAGGAATTCCTCGGCAGCACCAAAGAAAGCTTCGGGAGCATCCAGCCATGGAAGGTGGCCGGCGCCGTGCAGAACCAATAGACGGCTGTCCGCGTGCTGACCTGACCAATCCGGCTCCGCCGGTATCGGAGTATTTTCTTCCGATCCGAACATCACCAGTGTCGGAGTCTCGAGTTTGAGGGCCCGGTACTCGGAAATCACTTTCGGAAACGACCTGCGGATTTGATCGAGATGGGCGTTTGCATTCTCCGACCATTCATTCTCGAGCTCCCAAGGAGTCGCGCGCATTTGACTCAGGGCTGAGGGGTTTCCCATCCTGTTGGCCAGTTCAGCCATCATCGCCGCACGGCGAAAACGAGTTGGGTCAGTCTCATCCACCTTTTCTTTCCGTAGCCTTTCGACTTCATCATGGAATTCTCGGGCTCTGTCCTCAGCGGCGGCTGTGCGCTTTGCGACCGTCTCCTTGTCCGGTGGGGTGTGACGTGGCGGAAGATTGCCGCCGATGATCAATCGTTCAATCTGCTGTGGGTGCCTCATGGCATATAGGGAAGCGACAACCCCGAGGTACGACCATCCAATCAGGCTGAATGTCTCCACGTCCAGAGCGGATGTGATCGATTCAATGTCGGCGATATCGGCATCGATCGAAATGAGCGAGAGGTCTTCGACTTGATCGGATCTGCCGCGATGCCTCGTATCGCAGAGAAGCAGTCGCCTGCCTTTGGCCAAGGGTTCCAAGTCAGGCCAAAAGATGCACTCGGCAGGAATAACCACAGTTCGAGGACCCTCGCCAGCCCAACGATAAAAGAGCTTTAGATTAGGAGAGACCTCAACATAACCCTCTTCCATCAGATCGCCTCCTTCGCGCGGAGGTGTCAAAGATAGAGACAGTGAGAGGTCTGGTCACCTTTGACTCAGAAAGCTAAAGGTGTCTACAGGGCGGTCGAAGGCGTATTCGACCGTGCGCTGGCCTCCCCAGCCAAATCCTAGAATCATGCTTATGACTGCCCGCGGCGAACCAGACGGATGGCCAGTGAGTCATCCTAAATCCGAACTGGCGGAAGACATAGAAGCGATGGTGGAGGCGATCACGACCAGCCTCATCTCGAACTATGGAGAAGCAATCGCGGGCTTGTGGCTGAAGGGATCTGCGGTTAAACCTTGGGGCTCCCCCATCGACTACGTGCCCGAGATCAGCGACGTGGACATCCATTATCGACCGCGGGAGGAGCAGGGCTCTGAGCTCTACGATCTCCACACGGCCGTCCGTGTTCACGCAGAAATCGCTCGGCAGTTCGAGAAGGCACGGCCGCGGGCGTTGCACACTCCTCGGCCGCAACTCGTTTCACTCCCTCATGTGGAGCAACTGGCAGGCTACATCCCTTCACCACCCGGCACGGTGCGCACGCTTTTTGGCGAGGCCCCTTCGAGAGTCCACATCGACCCCAAAGCAGTAATAGCTGCGGATTCGAGGAACCTAATTGAAGCAGGAGATCCACGTGTTCTAGAAAAGGAAATCGTCGATCTCGTCGAGCGGCCCGGCCACTACCTCTTCACAGGCCTCCGAAACCTCAATTGGCGGCTGTCACCGGTCGCGTCGCGAGCATTGAGCGTTTTGGGGATCGACTACGATGTTGCGTGGTCCGTCAACAGGACCAACGCGATTGAACTTTTGCGAGAAAACGGTCAGGACGAATTAGCGACCTACTACAGCTCTTACTACCTGGCCGCCTGGGAATTCTTCCTCAGCAAATGGAAGGACGGGGACGCGGGACGTTCGGCGTTTTCAGCTGCTGTGAGAGCCCTAAGGCTGGGCGCAGAGCTCGGCCGATCCCGGTTGGGTCTTTGACTCAATTCCATAGTCATGGCTGCTGACAACATCGTACTCGTCCGCCATGCCAAACCAATCGTCGTATCGCGTCAACCTTCGGATAGCTGGCCGATCGGTTCCGAAGGAAAAGAAGCGTCGAAAGCCCTCGCCTTATTTCTGAGCGTGGACGTCGGGACAACCATCTGGTCCAGCACCGAAAGGAAGGCTGAGGAGACCGCCACTGAGATCGCCAAAACATTCAGCCTCAAGGTCCAATCCGACGTTCGCCTGCGTGAGGTCCGTCGCCCTTGGATAGAAAACGCGCAGGACTATGCGGAGGTTGCGACTCGGTTTTTGGCAGGAGAGCGCATCGCCGACTGGGAAGACCGACAAGCCGCGCAGACAAGAGTCTCCGAAGCGATTGAGGAGCTAGGAGGAAGTCACGACGGGGAATACCTGATCGCTGTAACCCATGGGCTGGTTATGACTCTCTATCTGGAATCGATCGGTGCGATAGACGCTCGATCACGGGGCCCTGTGGATCCGATCGACTTCTGGTCGAACCTCGGCTTTCCGGATGCCTGGCGCATCGATCTCCCGCGAGGTTGGCTAGACCGTATCGGGTGACTGGGCATGGACACCGCCCGCCGGAGCCCGGATGCCAGGTGAGGACGTCACTTCATAGCGATGCGGGAGCTGAAAGAAGAAGCCGGGCTGGACCTGCCGTTGGTGGCTTCCGAGCTTCTCTCTAGGATGGCCCTTCAGGCCTTGTTCTTCGTCAGCGGCGAGGTCCCCACGTGGGTCTCCAGCCACTCTACGGTCTCGGCGATGGCATGCAGGACCGACTCGCGGGCCCGATAGCTGTGGCCCTCCTTCGGCAGGATCACCAGTCGGGCGGTGCCACCGTTGCCCTGGATCGCCTGGAACAATCGCTCTGACTGCACTGGGAAAGTACCGCTATTGGCGTCGTCCTCCCCGTGGATGAGCAGTAGCGGCGCGGTGATCTGATGGGCGTAGGTAAACGGGGACACCCGCTGGTATATGTGGGGAACCTCCCAGTAGTTTCGCCGCTCGGTCTGGAAGCCGAACGGCGTGAGCGACCGATTGTAGGCGCCGCTCCGGGCGACTCCGGCGGCGAAGAGGTCGGTGTGGGCCATCAGGCTGGCGGTCATGAAGCCGCCGTAGCTGTGACCACTGACCGCCACCCGCTCCCGGTCGGCAACCCCAAGCTCGTCGAGCGCATCCACAGCCGCTTTCGCCGCGTCCACCACCTGCTCGATGAAGGTGTCGTTCATGGTTTCGGGGTCGCCGATGATCGGCATCTTGGCATCCATCAGCACCGCCCAACCCCGCATCAACATCCACAGGGGCGTTGCTCCTCTGAGCCGGGTGAAGGCTCGGTCGGAGCCCATCACCTGACCGGCGGTGTCGGGGTCGGAGTAGTCCAGAGGGTAGGCCCAGATGAGGACCGGAAGGCGCTCGCCGTTGTCGGGGCGATAGCCCGGGGGCAGGTAGAGCATCGCCGACAGCTCCACCCCATCCTCCCGCCGGTAGCGGACGATCCGCTTGTCCACCCCGGTGATCTGAGGGTGGGGGTCTGGAAAGTGGGTAATCTGCTCACGCTCGCCGGTGCCCGGCTCGATAAGGAAGTAGTTCGTTGTTTCCGTCGGCGCCTCCCGACGGGTGATGATCCGGTCCCGTGCCGGCGAGGCGAACCCTACGAAGCTCTCGTAGAAATCATCGTCGCACCGGAAGAGTTCCTCGGCATCGAGTGTGAAAAGGTCCAGGGTCCGCAGGAACGGCAGGGCGCGCTCGGGAGTTTGTCCCTGACCGGCGAGGAATATCCGCGAGCGATCCTGGGCGACCACGCGCGAACCGTCGGGTCGGACATCGGTGACCGGCCAGCCCGGATCGCCATAACGCTCGTTCATGCTGATGTCGATGATCTTCTGGGCCTTCTCCGGGGCGGTCAGATCGATGTGATGGGTGGAGCGCCATCGGCGGTCCCGATCCCACTCGGTGTAGAGACCCTCATCGACGGCCTCCAGCCATTGCCAAGCGACGACACGGTGCTTGATATCGAGCAAGTGCTCCGGCTCCACCGAGGGAATCTCCAGACGCATCACCCGGTCGCGGAACTCAGCCGGTTGCGTGGGATCTCCACCATCGAGGGCTTCGGCCCACACGACGCTGGAAGGCCGGTTCTCCTGCCAGTGTGCACGTCTTGGTCCGGTGTGCACCCCGTGCCGAGGAATCTCATCCGAAACCGGCAGGTCGGCGATGGGAGCCACGATCTCGCCAGCCCGATCCCACACCTTGACCGTGCGGGAGAAGTGCTCGTAACGCACCCGATAAGAGAAAGGCCGATGCAGCTCGGTCACAAGGATGTACTCCCCCGAGGGAGAGGGCTCGGCTTCCGTGTAGATCCCCCGGGGGCCGATCTCGGTGGCCCGGCCCGAAGAAGGATCAACGATGGCCAGCTGAATGGTTCCGAAGTGCTCGAACAAATCCTCGTCGAGCGGGGTGGTGAGCAGATCCTGGAAGGTGGCCATCTGGGAGCGCTTTCCGGCGGTGTCCTCAACTCGGGGGCCGCTGGGGACCTCAGGTGTTGCAGGTGGGGGGCCCTGATCTACCGCCAGGTGAACCAGCAACGAGCCGTCGGGCAGCCACCGGAAGGCCTGCCCGTCATCGGAGAACCGCATCGGCACCAGGGCATCGTTGATGAGCAAGTCACCGAGCCTTGTGACCCGGCCGGTTTCTGGGTCCCCGATCCACAGCTCAATACCGTCGTCGGCATCTACGGTGAAGGCGAAGCGGGCTCCGTTGGGGGACCACACTGGTACCCGCCCGAGGCTTCCGCCGGTCGGCAGCTTCACCCTCAAGCTGTCACCACCGTCAAGTGTGAGCAACCCGAGGCCGGTGAAGGTGATCTGTCTTTCCCGTCCCTTCAGCGAGGGATCGATGCGGGCACCCCCGAGCTTATGCAGCGGTCGGGAGAGCACCTCGATGGGAGGGTGCATTTGATATTCAACGACGAGAGCCCGGCCCCCCGCCGGGGATATCTGGAGGAAAGGAGCAGCCGGCGCCTCGGCAGCCTCGAGAATGTCGGGGGGAGGCAGTTTGTATGGCATGGCATCAATACTATTGCCCCTCTGCGGGGCTCTCGGTCAGCAGAATTCCAGGGTTCCAAGGGTTGAGTTCCCGACCGACGTCGGACTAGCGCGGTCGGTATAAACATGAGTCGTCTTGTGATCATCTGGATCATGGCCCCTTCGGAGTCGGTGAGACGACCACTGCCCGCACCTTGGTCAAGCATGCCCCAAACTCGACCCTGGTGAACGTCGAGAAACATGCACTATACGAGCGATTTGCTCGGATCAGTCAAGAGGGAGCATTGGCAGGCTCACTCACTATCCTGGTTTCACATCGCTTCTCGACTGTCCGAATGGCGGATCCAATAGTTGTCATCGATGGGCCGGGTGCTGGAGACGGGAAGCCACCAAGAACTGATGCAGAATCGTGGCCTGTATGCCGAACTGTTCGAGCTGCAGGCCCGCGCCTTCCATGACCCCTAGCCCTCAAGACAGGTACTTGTTCACCCTCCTTTCCTTCGTTGTCTCCGCGCGGAAAGCTAAGTTGTAAACTCGAGGACGATCATGGACGCAACAGATCTGCTTGCGATTCAGGTGACTCGAACAGGCGAGATCCTTCATCAACTAGCCGAAGATATAGACGTCCCGACGTCGCGAAAACGCGCGTTCCCCGGAGCAAACCTCATCGGCTTCATACTTTGGCATCTCGCCAGAACCGTCGATTGGGCCGTCAATTCCATGGTTCGCGGCGCGCCCGAGGTCGCGTTCGATTTCGACTTCCAGGGACCCGCTGACGCGCGGATTAGTCAGATTGGTTTCGGAATCCAACTCCACGAAGCAGACGCAATTGCCGAAGCAACAACACCTGCTGAAGTCGCTCGCTACTTTGAATTGGTTCTCGCCGATGCGACCCAATGGCTTCAGAACAATCCCGATCTCTCCTTTGTTCCCGATGCGCCTGCACAGCAGCCGGACTTCCCCGGGTATCGGACGGACTTCTACCTCGAGGAGGTGCGCTCTTATATGGAGGCAGACGCGACGGCCCTTCTGATACTCGCCGGCCCGGCGACCGCGCACGTTCGAGGCCACTTCGGCGAAATCGGCGTCCTCAGACAGATTCTCGGCTGAGTTAGAGGGCGTCTCCGAGAATTGTGGGTCTGGTCCGGCAGGTCCGGCGCCCGCGGGAGCGTTAACGATGGATCTCGAGCTGGCCCTTCGCGTGCATTGCAGGATGGCGCTTACACGGTGAAGGCAATCCGGCCAATGCCAGCCGGAGGGAGCAATACGCTCTTAGCGTGACCCTTGGCGACGCAAGTGTCAGCGTGGCGCGTATTTCGACAGGCGTCCTTAGAGCTTCCAGCGCTCCTCCTGGTTGTTCAGATGCCGTAAGCTTCTTGCACGCGGTCGCACAGTGCGCGCATCACAGCGAAGCCAGTTTCGATCCGGTCGCGCACTATCCTTTGAAATCGCGTCCTGTCGATGCTGATCGTCCGCACTTGGCCTTCACATCTCAGCGATGCCATCCGCGGGCTGCCACTGATGATGGCCATCTCTCCCACATGTTCTCCCGGCCCCCGGACCCCGGCCTGAACCTCGGTGCCATCCTTGCCCGCGACAAGTACGTGTACGTGACCTGAGACGATGATGTGCATCTCGTCGCCACCCTCCCCTTGGCGAGCGATGTACGACCCGTCGGGGTAGGAGTTCTCGACGGTCACCTCCGCGATCGAATGAAGATCGGCTGGTGACAAGTTCGCGAAAAGCGGCACGCTGCTCAGCATGAGCACGCGCTCTACTCGGTTCAATCCTGGGGCTGCTCTCATCGGCTCTCCTTCCTGCAAGCATATGTTCGCCAACGCCGCTATCCATCCGTCTTCGTGCACGGAGAGCTGTCTGAGCGCATCGACTTCGTCCATGACGGGAGGCTGGTCCTCCCACGCGGAGACGAGAGGGCGTGCGAGATGCCTTTCGAGCGCCGACTCCAACGTCTCTATCGCGGTGGCCCGGTGGACCTTATTACTGCTTGCCAGACCATCGACGATCTCGGCGACCAGCACGCGGTCGTGGACCATCGCGGTGATGGCTCTCGCCGTCGCTTGTCGCTTCAATCCCTCCAGATGACGTTTGAGCAACGCGTTCGCGGGTGCTGAGGCTGAGACCCCTGTCGTCCATCGAGCTAAAGCGCCGGCGCGTTCGATCTCCGCCCTCGCGTACAGCTGCAACCGCTCGCGGTCGTGTCCGATCCTAGCGAGTGCGCTCAGCGCCGGCAGGCAATAATGCGTTTGCACCACCTTCCACAACTCGTCGGACGAGGTCTGCTTGTCGGACAACATGTCCGCCGCCGCCCACGCAGTCTCCTCGTCAGGATCCAATAGCAACTCGATCAGCTGATCCGCGGTCAATCGCGCCCCGCCGTTGAGAACCGCCGCCCTGCGGACCTCATCTTCGGGGTCCGTCAGTCCCTTCGCGACCATCTCGTCCGCTTCGACGACATCCTTGATCGCGACCATCGCCGCCAGTCGGCGGTTTTTGTCCTCCGATGAAGCCCAACGCTCAACCGTATCCAAGACCTCCAAGGAGCCCAAGCACAGCAGATAGTTAGCGGCTTTTGCAGCCACTGGCAGGTGCTCGTCGTCTATCAGGTGGCTCATCCGATCTCGGATGGCTGCGACCTCTCGCTTGGGGTCCTCCAGGAGCACATCGAGCGCAGCGGCGCGAACTCCAGAATCGTCGTCGGTCAGGGCGGAGCTGAGAGCATCGACATCAAGAAACCCACCTCGTCCGGATGCCAGCAACGCGAGGCTTCGGATATGCGGGTCTGGGTGAGTCAGCCCAGAGCTGCGCACGCGCTCTTCTTGCGTTCCGATCTCACTAAGCAAAGACCACGAGATCCGAGCGACAGATGCATCGTCGTCCATCGCCCCTGCGAGAAGCGTGCGCATGGCCGAGGCATCGTGGCGAAACTTAGCCAGCGACTGCCCAGGAGGTACGAAGACGTCCGGGTTCCCTGCTTCGAGAGCGGCGCGCACCGCAGACGGGTAGGCCGACCTCACGAATAGTGCCGAGACCAAGGCACCACCGGCTAGGATGAAGCCCGTCATCACGATCGACGATGGCCTCGTTCCCACAAAAAGCAACAGGGCTCCCGAAAGTGAGATTCCCAGTTGCAATGCTCCGCCCTCGAGCAACGTGCGCACCCGATCTCGGTGCTCTTCGAGGACGACGTTGTACATCGCTTGCCACCCGGGCCCCCAGACGCCGTTGTACCAGACAAGCTGCACCAGCCGAACGATTGCAACGACCCCAAACGCCATGGTTACTGCGAAGCTCAGGAAACCCAGAGCGTATACGAGGGCCATCCCAACAACCGAAGCGCTGATGCCCACAGCTGCGAACAACCTGTTCGCGACTCCCAGCGAGACCATGAAAGCGATCGCGCTGCTGACACCGAAGAAGGCCCCCAAAAAGGCAGAAAGCTCATCGGTCGCTGGAAAACGCTGCGCAGCTGCGGTGGCGAATACGAACGCTACCAAGAAGTACAGCATTGCAAGCATGAGCTGAACCGCGGCCATCCAGATCAACAGACGCGACTTCCTTACCACGCGGATGCCTTCTAACAGCAAAGAGATGGCTCGTGGTCGTTGTGCCCTCACAACCACCTGGCCCGAGACGAGGCCGGTGAGTTTCTTCGTCATCCATGCAGAGTAGAAAAGGGTCGCGGACCAGACCAAAAGCAGGTTTTCTGTGCCGATGGTCAGTGCAAGCGGCGAGGTTGAGAGGCCTCCGACGGAAGACCCCAGGATCATCGCTGCGCTGTACAGCGGGAAGAGCCGCTTGGCTTGGCGCATATCGTGCATGCGGTTAGCGAGGCCCCACTGTGCGACCATCTGGACCCCCCACATCACCATCATGGCGAGCCACAGTCCCTGGAATAGCTCTTGAGAAGGTGAAGAGACGACAGCCCTCGCCGCGAGGGCCGACAGCGCCATCAACACCATGGTTGCCGGAACGGTCCTCGGCGGACCGATTTTGCCAAGCAGCGCACCATACGCTCCGAGCACTATGAAAGTAACGGGCCCAAGCAGGACGAAGAGCAGAGGTAAAGACTCGGTCCCGTAGCGAGAGAACAGCAGAGACTCAACGGCGCTGGCACCGATCATGCTTCCCGCCCATCCCGCACCCATCAGAGCTACCATGCGGCGCGCCACTGTGACTTCAGCGGGGCGCACCTTTAGCAGGCCGCGGAGTTGCAGCTAGCCCTCCCCGGCACGCAAGAAATCCAGAGCCTTGGCCAGGATCTCCTCGTAGCTCAAGTCCCGCCCCTCTTGCAAGGCCTCGGGGTACCTGGAACCCAGGGCATGCTCTATGTCTCTAGAGATCTGCATCAACTGCTCAGTGCTCGTACCTGGCGACCTAGTCCCAGATCGCTCGGACGTACTCAGGGCAGAACTCCATATCTGTGCCGCGAGCTCGGCAGACCCTTCCTCCAAAGCCATCTCGGCCGTCTTCAGGAGCGCCGGGATCAAGAGGCCGACTGAGCGCGCCTCCGCCATGCTCTGCAGTGCCTCGCCGTAATAACGTTTTGCAGCGGCAAGATCTCCTTTCATGCGGTTGATCTCGCCCATAGAGGCGAGGCTGTTGTGCTCACCCAAACGATCACCGTTCGCTCTGGCCTGCTTCAATCCCTCCTGGGCCATGTCCAAGGCGCCGTCCAGGTTTCCTTGCTCGAACAGCGCAAAGCTCATGCCGCTGATGATGTGGCCGCGATACTCGGCATCACCGATGGTGTCTGCGATAGCAGAAGCTCTTTCGAATTGGTCCAGGGCGCGCTTAGGATCTCCGCTAAGCAGCAGCACCCAGGCGATGTTGTAAAGAGCCCACATCTCCCCTTTCGCGTCTGTAAGCTGTCGCGCCAAATCGAGAGCCCGCTGGTAGCTCTCTCCGGCCGCGGCGAGGTCGCCCATCCAATACACGATGCCCCCGTGTGCGATCAAGGCTCTTATCAGACTGCGGTCTTGGGGCCCTGGTAGCTCGATCACCTCCCCGAGCATCTGGGCACCTTCCGGCAGATGCCCCCGCTGTTGCCAGTACCGCCACAGCGAGGATCCGATGCTCCTTGCAAGACCGACCTCTCCCGAGGCGATAGACCACTGCAATGCCGACCTCAGGTTCGCACGGTCCGAGTCGGCCAGATCCAGCCAATATCGCTGTTCGATTGACTGGACACCCACCTCGATCTGCTCCGACATGCGAGCAAACCTTTCTGCGTGCCTGCGTCGCGCGTCGCGCAAAATCTGCTTGTCGGTAGCTTCTATGGCGAACTGGCGCACCATCTCGAGCATGTTGAAGCGCGTATGCCCGCAGTCCGGTAAGCGGGTCAACAGGCTCTGATCAACGAGATCAAAGAGCGGCTGGCGCCAACCATCCCCACCCAGGACTTCGATGGCGTCCGCCAAGTTGGCACCCCCGGAGAAGACTGCGATCCTCCCTAAGGCCTCCTTCTGGGCATCGTCGAGCAGGTCGTAGCTCCATGCGATCGTTCCTCTGAGCGAGCGATGGCGATCAGGAAGGTCCGAGCCTGACGGAGCGGTGAGTCCCAGATGCTCCTGCAGGTCTCGAGCGATCTCTCTTGCTGTCATGAACTTCATCTGGTTCGCAGCCAGCTCGATCGCCAGCGGCATTCCATCGAGGATGCGGCAGATCTCAGCTATGTCGGCTTCGTCCCCGTGGGTTACACGGGACACATCGATGCGAGCACCAGCCCGATCTAAGAAAAGCTCCACTGCATCAGCCGGGCCCCCTTCCCCCAAAGAAAGGCCCCCCAAAGAAAACTCATGCTCTCCCTGGATGTGAAGAGGTGACCTGCTGGTCACGAGGAATCGTGCTTCGGGGCACTGCTGCATCATCCGGCTGACCAACGGTGCTGCGTCCAAGACCTGTTCGAAGTTATCCAGAATGATGAGCATCCTCTGTGCCTCGACCGCCCGGACGATAGCAGCGAAATGATCCTGCACTCCTTGTAGTTCTACTCCCAATACAGCCGCGACGCTTGCGATGACTTGATGTTCTTGGCGATCAGTAGTTAGGTCGGCGAAGTAAACCCCGTCCGGCATGCTCGCTGATACAAGGGCAGCGATCTCTATGGCTGCTCGGGTCTTTCCTATGCCGCCCGGACCGATTATCGATACGAGTCGCTCAGTGACTATCGCCTCCGACAGCGACTCGATCTCGTGCGCGCGGCCTATGAAGCGGGTGGCTTTGATAGGGACTCCTACAGATCCTGCCCCTGGAAGAGATGGGAACTCCGTAGGTAGTCCCGAGATGTCGACTTGGAAGATCCGGACCGGATCATCGAAATCTTTGAACCGATGGCTTCCAACATGTCGCATCTGGGCACCCTCGACAGCCGCGTTGGCCAAGACCCTGGTGGCTTCGCTGACCAGCACTTGCCCTCCCTGAGCTGCCCCCGCGATCCGAGCGGCCAGGTTCACATCCAGGCCGAGATAGTCCCCATCTACGAGGTGTCCGCTGCCTGTATGCATCCCCATCCGTACCGAGAGCCTGAGGGAGGTTGGCCACTGGGCCGCCGCCAACTTTCTCTGTGCATGCACGGCGGCTGAGACTGCCATTGCGGCCTCACTGAAGACGGCGAAAAAGGCGTCGCCTTCCGTTCTTACGACCGTCCCCCCCGCAGTGGTGATGGAGTCGTGGAGGATCTGGCCGTGGAGACTCTGGGCGAGCTCATAGTCCTGGGGTGACTCCCTGAGCTTACGGGTGGATGATTCGATGTCGGTGAAAAGGAACGTAACCGTCCCCTGCGGTAACTCCCGTCGCGTTGAACCCATCGCCGCGATCCTCTCACGCACGATCGCTCTCCTAGCGCACGCCTTTCATCGGTTCCGCTTGGGGAGGCCAGAGAGCGCTTCAACGACTTAATGACGGCGCCCTCATCCATCAAGGACGTCCTGGAAGAGGGCGCAGCGAGGATTCGGATGACTGCGGCAGAGACCCTCTCCCGCGTTCGCGAGGCAGTGGGAATTCGCGCGTAGCCCTTTGTTCAGCCTTTCCACTGCCGGGTTACGGGGAAGTATCGTGTAGTGGTGGAAATCTACGAAGACTTGATGGCCCTGGTCGGCAAGACCCCCCTCGTTGACCTGAAACGAATAGCCGCAGGGGTTCCGGCACGAGTCGTGGCCAAGCTCGAGATGCTGAACCCAGGCGGGAGCATCAAGGACCGAATCGGCGGCGCAATGATCGAAGCTGCGGAGAAGGCTGGCGACCTAAAGCCTGGTGGCGTAATCGTCGAACCAACAAGCGGGAACACTGGAGTCGGACTTGCGATTGCCGCGGCCCATAAGGGCTACCGCTGCATCTTCGTCATGCCTGACAAGATGAGTCAGGAAAAGATCAACCTGCTTCGAGCCTACGGAGCTGAAGTAGTCGTCACACCCACGGATGTCGCGCCCGAGTCACCGCGCTCTTACTACAGCGTCGCGAATCGTCTTACCGAGGAAATCCCCAAAGCGTTTCAGCCGAATCAGTATCACAACCTTGCCAATCCCGAGGCTCACTACCTGAGTACGGGCCCCGAAGTTTGGGAGCAAACTGAAGGCGCGGTAGCTGCCTTCGTGGCCGGCGTTGGCACCGGTGGAACGATTTCGGGTGTAGGCAAGTTCCTCAAAGAGAAGAACCCGGAAGTTTTGATCGTCGGAGCGGACCCTGAGGGTTCCATCTACACCCAGCCCGAAGACATCCACCCGTACCTCACTGAGGGAATCGGCGAGGACTTCTGGCCGGAAACTTTCGACCGCTCGATCGTCGATCGGTGGGAGAAAGTCTCGGACCAAGAAGCCTTCCACATGACTCGACGGCTCGCCAAGGAGGAGGGCATCCTGGCCGGCGGATCCAGCGGAAGCGCTCTGGTCGCAGCTTTGAGGGTTGCATCAGACCTCCCCCCAGAAGCAGTTGTCGTTGTTCTCTTCCCGGACGGGGGACGCTCCTATCTCTCCAAGGTGTACAACGATGCTTGGATGGCCGAGCATGGCTTCCTTCGCCGGCCGGCCGCAGACGCGGTAGTCCGCGACGTCCTCACGATAAAGGGAGAGGAACTTCCGCGGCTGATCCACGTTCACCCTCAAGAGAGAATTGGTTCCGCGATCGAAACTATGCGCGAGTACGGAGTGTCCCAGATGCCTGTGATTCGCGATGACGACTCTCGAGAGGTCGGATCGATTATCGGCTCGATAAGAGAGCGTGACCTCCTCGATGTTGTTCTCAAAGATCCAAACGCGTTCGAGACGAAAATCGTCGACGTGATGCGGCCCCCAATGAGGATGGTCGATGTCGGAGAGAGAGTGGATTCACTTGTTTCAGCACTCGGGGGAGGCGACCCTGCGATCATCGCAATCGAGGAGGGCAAACCCGTTGGGGTGATCACCCGAGCCGACCTTCTTACTTTCTTCGAAGTCAGGAGTGAAAGACGATGAAGTTCGAAACAAGAGCGATCCATGTCGGCCAAGAGCCTGATCCGGCTACCGGAGCAGCAATCGTGCCGATCTATCAGACGTCCACTTACGTTCAAGAGGAACCGGGAAAACACAAGGGGTTCGAATACTCGAGGACTTCCAACCCGACTCGAGTTGCACTCGAAGCTGCGCTCGCCTCCCTCGAGGACGCCAATCACTGCCTGGCTTTTGCCTCAGGCATGGCTGCGGAGGACACCATCGTTCGCCTCCTCAAGCCGGGCGATCACGTCATCTTGGGCGACGACGTGTATGGAGGCACGCGCCGCCTCTTCGAGAAAGTCCTGGCACCGTTTGGTCTCGAGTTCACGTCCGTGGACATGAGTTCACTCGACGAGGTAAAGGGAGCCCTCAAGCCTGAGACTCGAATGATCTGGGTGGAAACACCCACGAACCCTTACTTGAGAATTGCAGATATCTCGGGTCTGGCTGAGATCTCCAAGCAGGCTGGGGCTCTTCTGGTAGCCGACAACACTTTCGCCACCCCTTACCTACAGAGACCGCTCAGTCTCGGAGCAGATCTGGTTGTTCACTCAACGACGAAATACTTAGGTGGACATTCCGACGTGGTGGGTGGTGCTGCCTGCACGAACAACGATGAGGTTGCAGAGCGGCTCTTCTTTCTTCGAAATGCGATCGGAGGAGTCCCGGGCCCATTCGATTCGTGGCTTGTACTTCGTGGCCTCAAGACTCTTGCGGTCCGTATGCGGGCGCACTGTGAAAACGCCCGCCGCATTGTCGAATTCCTAACCGAGCATCCGTCGGTCTCCAAAGTTTGGTATCCAGGTCTCGAGGATCATCCCGGTCATGCGACGGCGGCCAGGCAAATGGACGACTTCGGTGGCATGGTGTCATTCGAGGTCGCCTCTAAAGAGGAAGCCCTCGGCGTAGTTTCCAAAACCAAACTCTTTTTCCTGGCGGAGTCGCTTGGCGGGGTCGAATCCCTGATCGAACACCCCGGCGAAATGACTCACGCCAGCATCGCGGAGTCCCCATTCGCAGTATCGGAGAATCTCATTCGCCTCTCGGTGGGGATCGAACACGCAGACGATCTGATCGACGACCTCAAGAGCGCTCTTTCCTGATCTTGTCCATGACAGAGGTTATGAAATCTGTCTTCGCCTCTGTGTAACCGATCGTATCCCACTCGAACTTTGGAGCTAGATCTTTCTTGAGTTGGTAGTACCTGTCGGCATCCAAAGGGTTTTCGCGAAGGTAATCTCGGAAAGCCAGGTGGTTGCTCCACCAATCGGATCCGAACTCACACATGTGCAGGTGGTGGCTTCGGACGCCCTCGGTACTCTTCCTGAAATAGCGCCGCTGCTCGGGAATATCGGCATCAGCCCATGGTGCATGCTCATACCCGATCTGTTGCAACGGACGGATGCAGAGCTTGAAGTCCAATAAGCGTTTCACGCCAACCTGGATGTCGATGATCGGCTTGGCTCCCAGTCCGGGCACCGATGTACTGCCGACATGTTCGATCTCAACGACATGCGCCCCAATCGCGGATTCGATGAGGGCCTTTTCCTCCTGGAAAAGGTGGGGCCATCGAGGGTCGTAGTCCGTTACGACTACCTGGCGAACTCCGCGAGGGCTTCCCTCGAGCTTCCGTTCGAACAGCATGGGATTGGGGGCGAAGCCTGCGCGCTTGTAAAACTCGACGCTCTCCTCACTCGGCCACACGATTACCAGCTCTAGCTTCAGGACATGCGCAGCGCTTACCGCAGCCTCGAGCAGTTTCTTGCCTATTCCACTCCCGCGGAATTCCGGTTCCGTGTAGATGTTCGTGAGATAACCCCACCTATTTGGGTCGGCCGTGGGTCTTGGAACCATGTCGACGAATTCCAGCCAAACGTTGGCAACCAGTTTTTCGGGAGTCTCCCCCACAAAGACAAGCCACCGGCCTTCGTCTAGACCAGTCGAAAAGAAAGCCTTGAACTCTTCGAGATACTGCGGAAAGGCTTTATCGCCCGGTGTTTCATCCTCCAGAGAGAAGTCCCACCGCAGACGCGCAAGCTCGTCGGCGTCCTCACGATCGGCCAGCCGGAATACGACATTTGGGTCTTGTGAAGCGATGTTGCTCACAGCTTCATCGAGCTTGCACTCTACTGACCGGGGCTGGAGAGGACTCGTTCGAGAAAGCTAGCCACTTTCGGGTATGCATCCAGCCGGTTCTTCAGCTTTTGCAGTCCGTGGCCCTCGTCTTCATAGATCAACAGTTCTGAGGTGATGCCCTTGGAGCGCAGCACATCGTGGATCTGCTCGGCCTCGCCAACCGGGACACGAGGATCGTTTCTTCCATGAATGATGAACAAAGGGGCTTTGATGTTGTCGATGTGGGTGAGCGGAGAGGCCTCGGCGAGAAATTCGCGATCCTCCTCCAGCGAGCCATACTCCCTCTCCCGAAACTCTTTCCTCCATGCCGATGTGTTCTCGAGAAAGGTGATGAGACTCGAGATGCCGACGATGTCGACTCCGGCCGCCCAAAGTTCAGGTTGGAAGGTGAGCCCTGCGAGCACCATGTAGCCGCCGTAAGACCCACCCATCAAAGCGGCCCTCTTGTCGTCCAGGCCAGCCGTTCCAAGCCATCGGTGAAGGCCTTCAAGATCTCGAACCGAGTCCAGTCGGTTGCGCTTGTCGTCCAAGTGGTGATAGCGCTTGCCATAACCGGTCGACCCCCGCACGTTCGGTGCAATCACGGCGAATCCTCGATGAACGAGGTACTGGATAACGGGATTCAAGATCGGCATGAACTGCGATTCCGGGCCCCCGTGGATCGACACGACGACAGGAGGTTTCTCCGATGCAGACTGCTTGGGCTTGAAAAGCAGGAGCGGAATTCGTTCACCATCGAAGGACTCGTAGGTGTGCACCTGGGGCTCGACGAGATCCTCGGGTGGGATCGAGCCAGGACTGTTCGTAAGTCTCCTCGTTTCACCGGTCTCCCGATCGAACAGCCACGCATCACCGGAGTCGACTGGGGACAGGAATCCGTAGGTGAAGAGGCGGCCGTCTTTGGAGTACCACTCCGATGCGATACCTCTCCTCGGCAACGAGACATCGAACTTCTTGGTGAGTGTTTGGGGATCGAATACCTCGGTCGCGGTGAATCCATGTTCGGTCTCGGTGACGATCAGGTTTTCGAGATTCCAGTCCATCTCGCAGCTGAGGTCGTGATCCCTGGCCAGTTCGATCTTCCACCCTCGAGAACTCAGGTCGTATCGGGCTATTCCCTGGAACTCCAATCCGGCATCGGTGGCGAAGAAAAAGCTGGAGGAATCCGGCAGCCACTTCGGGAGGCCGAAGAACGAGTCGTCGTCGTGAGGCGTGAGGTGCATAACTTCCTCGGTCTGAAGATCCACGAGATAAAGATCGTTGTCTCCACTTCTGTCAGAAGGCTTCATCACCGAAATGAAACGACGGTCAGGGGAAAAACCTCCCGGCATGCAGAAGCCGCCAAGGTCGAACACCCTCTTCTCTTCACCTGAGGTGAGATGTCTGACATAGATATCGAAGTCCACGCCGTTTCGGCGGTTGGAGGCATAGACGATCGCGGAGGAGTCCCGCGCCACACCGCCAACCCGGTGGATGTAATCCGGCTCGTACACGACCGGCTGAAGCTCTTTGCCATCATCGTCGAGGAGATAGATCTGGACTCGTTCGTTTCCTCCTTCGTCCATCTGCACGAGGATCTGGTCCTTCGTTGGCAGGTAGGAACCAGTCACCGGCTCCTCGAAGTCTGTGAGCTGGACAAGCTCTCCTCCCCCCGCGTCCACGCGGTAGAGCTGCATCGTCCCGGTCAGGTTCGAGGAGATCAGGACTTTGGAGCCGTCGGGTGAAAACCCGGCGGGTACTGCAGCCTTTATGTTCAGAAAGTCCTGAATGTAATAACTCATGGGGTCGCCAATCCTATTCGAGCCGCACTGCCTTACTATTGGCCGGTAGGGCTTCCGAAGCAGCCGGCGAGAAGACTCGGGGGACGATGGATCTCGCACGAATCAGACGACGCGCCATGGTTGGCCTTATGGCCGCCACTGCTATCAGTGGTATCGGACTTATGGCCAGCATCACAGTCGCCAATGTTCTGGGGGCAGAGATCCTGGGTCGAAACTCCAGGGCTGCCGGTCTGCCTGGTACCGCGGTTTTAGTGGGGGCCGCCCTGACCAGCCTCCCGCTCTCGCGCTTCATGGGACGCGCCGGGCGCCGACCCGGATTGACCATCGGTTACCTGCTGGCGGTTGTTGGGGGGGTCGTGATCATCTTGGCGGCGTCGATCGACCACTTCCTGCTGTTGCTCCCAGGGATGTTCTTCATGGGATCCGGATATGCCGCGTGGCTCCTGTCGCGATTTGCCGCTGGGGACATGACACCGCCGGCTGGGCGGGCCAAGGCCATGGGCCTCATAACCTGGACCGGGGTGATTGGGGCGGTAGTCGGGCCGAACCTCATCGAAGAGATGCAGGGGATATCCAATGCTCTGCGTGTTCCCGGGTCCACCGGCCCCTATCTGGTTGCCGCGGGAGCGTGTCTTCTTGCAGTTCTGATCGTGCAGGTGGTCCTGCGGCCCGATCCGATACAGATCGGGCGAATGATGGACGAGGAGGCCAACCTCGAAGTACCGCAAGAACTCGCCCGGCCTCGGTCCGCACTGTTACGGCTCCCGTCGGTACAGGTCGCTTTGGCCGCCCTCATTGCCGGACAACTGGTCATGGTCATGCTGATGTCGATGACCGCGCTGCACATGCGAGGGCTGCATCGTGAATGGCGCGTGGTTGGCCTGGTCATCTCTGTTCACTTACTCGGAATGTTTGCCTTTTCCCCCGTGAGCGGATGGCTCGCAGACAAATTTGGGAGGGTCACGGTGATCGTGGCGGGCGCGGCCCTCATCATCTCAGCATCCGCAATCGCCGCGATTGGACCACTCGCTAACGCATTTCTCTTCACATCGATGTTCTTGCTCGGTCTCGGTTGGAACTTCGGACTCGTCGCGGGCAGCGCGCTATTGACCGATGCGGTGCAGCCCTCGGAGAGGCCTGACCTGCAGGGCTTCGCCGACCTCCTTCAATCTGGGATGAGCGCGGTCTCCAGCTTGCTGAGCGGAGTCATCTTTGCCGAACTAGGGTACGCGCGGCTCAGCATCATCGGAGCCTCCCTAATGATCCTTCCGTTGTCGGTAGTCTGGGCTAAGAGACGCGCGATGAGAACGCCGGTGCCCGAGTTGGTGTGAGTTGCATACCTTTTAGCTAAATCGCGTCTCCGTTGGGGGGCCGGCTTCGAATTCCGCTCGCACTTTGTCGAAGGCGCCTGGCGTGGTTGCGAGGTCGATCGTGGTCCATGCCATTGCCAGGGCAGCATCTACCACGGCCTTGTCGCCGTCGGCGCTGATCGTGTGACGGGCGAAATCGGCTTGATGATTCACCGCCGGAAGAGAGTTGATCCCCATCATCGGGTGGATAGATGGGACTGCAAAGCTCACGTTTCCCATATCGGTCGAACCCGCATAGGCCTCCATCACCTGACGAGGCAGAGCGCTTCGTCCTAGGTTCTGCAAATTCGAGTCGTAGAACTCGGCGATGGTCGGGTTGGTGAACAAGTCTGAATAATCGTGGCCCGCCCAGACCAGCTCCAACTCACATCCCGTCGCGAGCGCACCCGCCTCGAAGCAGCGGATAACTCTGGCCTTCAAAGCCTTTAGGTCCTCTAAGTTGCGCGCACGGATGTAATAGGTGGCACTGGCCATCTTCGGCACGACGTTAGGGGCGTCGCCGCCATGGGTGATGATGCCGTGTATCCGTTCGCTGCGGCTTATGTGCTGTCGCAGTGCTGCGATCGCCGAGTAAGAGAGGTTCACGGCATCGAGGGCGTTTAATCCTCGTTCCGGAAATGCAGAAGCGTGTGCCTCCATCCCGTGATAAGTAACTTCCGCCCGGGCGATCGCGAGACAGGGCATATCGACGACCTCCAATGGGGCCGGGTGCACCATCATCGAAACCGTCGCATCGTCGAATGCGCCGGCATTCATCAACTCGACCTTTCCTCCACCGCCTTCCTCGGCCGGGGTACCAAGGACGGTCACCCGTATTCCAAGATCGTCCGCAAGCTCGGAGAGAGCCAGGCCTGCTCCGACCGAAGAGGTGCCGATGATGTTGTGCCCGCAGGCATGCCCTATCTCCGGAAGAGCGTCGTATTCCGCGCAAATAACGACGTGAGGTCCCAACTCTCCTGCAGTTCCGCGGAATGCGGTCTCGAGACCATGGATCGCACGCTCGACTTTCATTCCCCCGTCTTCGAGGAGATCAGCTAGACGAGCGGCAGACTTCACTTCCTCGAAGGCCAGCTCCGGTTCCTCGAAAATCTCATGCGAGACGGCGAGCAAGCTCTTGCTGTCGGCCTCGATCCGGGTCCTCGCCCGATCCTTCAGAGTCTGCGCCGTGGTGTCTGTCATCAGCAGAAGTCCAATTTCTCAACTGCGGGGGAATCAATCTTGTCCTTCTCGACGGCAAGTCCCACGGGCGCAGCCGGATCGAACCTCCAGATGGTCGAAGCGGTCACGGGGATGCGGTCTTCACAATCAGGCCCAAACGAGATCTGGTTCAAGAGGCCTCCCATGTCTACTCGCGGCATGCTCTCGAAGGCACTCACGAGACCATCACGAGTCAGGTCTCGTGACTCAACGGCTTTCTCGAGCACTTCATGCACGATCTTGGCCTGAGCGTATCCGAAGGAAAAGTAATAGTCAGGCTGCTGGTCCGGAGCAAATTTCTGGATGTTCTCCAACATTTCCTGCATACCCTCACATCCTGAACCCGTGTCACCCCATCCGCAAGATGCATCGGTCACTACCCACACGGTCTGCTCCATATAAGTCACTTCCCGAGACTGCAACAGAGATCCAGTCCATGATGGCGACTGACCAATCCACCGCGGTGCATATTGCGCCTGAGCTCCGGCGGAAAGGATGGATCTCGTCTGGGCAGGAGTGGTTGTGAGAAACACATGCGTGGCCCCGGCATTTTTCATCTCGGTCACTTGGCCCCCGAGGTTGGTATCGGTCGGCTGGAAGGTCGATCTTGCAATTATCTCGAAGCCGAACTCCCGGGCGCCCAATTCGAGTCCTTTTACACCTTGCTGCCCGTACGCGTCGTCCTGATAGATGATCCCGGCCTTTACCTCGGAATCTTGGTCCTCCAGATACTGAGCTGCATTCACGAATTGGGCAGGATAAGGAGCACCAGCCGTGATCAGATATTTCTCTGGCAGCCATTCCGACGACAGTGACGCCGGCGCAACGAGGATCTTGTCGTCGTTGACCTGCTTCAGAATGGCTTTGGTAGTAGCGGTACCGAACGACTGAGCGATCATCAGTACCTGATCTCTTATTTCGTTATAGGCCTCGATGTGACCACTTTCGGTGTAGTTGGTGTTCTTAGTAACCAATCGCACTTTGTAACGATCACCCTCATCTAGATTTCGGCCGATTCCACCGAGGACCTCGTTTACGTAATGGAAGTACACCTCGTGGCCGCGGGTGAGAGGAAGACCTATGACCGAGGCTAGTCCGGTCAGAGGAGACAGCTCCCCCAGCGATATCTCCTTGCCGGAAACTCCCACCTCAGAGGCGATGTCTCCCGGTTGAACCGGGTCGCCTGAAGACCCCCCGGAAGTGCATCCGGCCGCGGACAGCACGACCAGCAGGCAAAGCGCGGCAATCAGACGAGGTGCCTCAGTCATTTCTTCGGAGGGGAGGCTATACCGTTCGGGCTCTGTGTTACGCCACACGCGCCTCGTGAGAGAAAGCGGGAACCAGATCGTCGGGCCCCCAAACCCGGGGAGCGTCGGAGATGGGACGCAGGATGAGATAAGCGACGATCATCATCAGCCCCAAAAACGCGACTGCAGCCGTCCTGCCCAACCCGAGACCGTCCACTATCAGGCTCCAAATCAGTGGACCAAGTACGGCAGAAAACCGTCCGACCATCGCGTAGATCCCGAAGAACTGACCGAGATAGCGAGGAGGCGCGAGACGCAGCAGGTATGGCCGGTCGGCCGCCCAGGTGCCTCCAAGAGAGAACCCATAAAGTGGCGGCACGGCCCAGAACAATTGGGACGGAAGCCATATGGCCACCGCGACCGCTAGGACGACTGTAAAAATCCAGAGTCCAAGCAAGCTATGGAGTGTTCGTCTTGGCCCCATCCGGTCGACCACGAAACCTATCGAGATCCCCCCCAGCACGGCCGCCGTTATGCCGATCGCTAGGGCAAGATTCACCTCCTGCTCGGTAAATCCGATCTCGTTGGTCAGGTAGACGCCCATGAAAACACCGATCGTGTTCGCCGCATCGGTATAAAAGACTCTTCCGATGAGAAAGCGCGGGAGGCCTGGGTATCTCCTCGCCAGACTTATCGTCTTTGGGAACTGCAGGGCCGCGCCCTTGATCGATCGCCATCCGAAGCGTGTCGCATCGGCGCGCCCCTTCTCTTTAACGAAGAAGAAGCAGGGAAGTGCGAAGACGAGAAAGGCCAGCGCCGTAAGTTTGAAGATGGCCGGCTTCGCCTCGAACGATCCCATCCTTGCGATGGTGATCGCGCCGATAGCGAGACCGACGTATGAGCCGAGATAGCCGATCCCGATCCCAAAGCCGCCTACCCTTCCCCGATTCGCCTCGGTACTCACCGACGGGAGCAATGCGTCGTAGAAGATGACCCCGGCCTCGTACGCATATACAGCTATGACAAACAGCAAGAGCGCCAAGCCACGGTCGGTCGTTCCCAGGAATGGCGTCAGGGCGACACAGATTACGGTCGTCACGATCAGATAGGGCATCCGCTTGCCGGTCTGGTCAGAAAGACCTCCAAGGAAGGGGGCGGTGACCAGAACCCCGAGCATCGCTATGGAGCTGGCAATTCCGAACTCGCTATCCCTGCCGCCTAGGTCGTTGATGATCCACAGCGAAAAATAGAGGGAGATGATGTTGAGCGAGAAGATGGTGTTGGCGAGGTCGTACAGGGCCCATGAGCCAACCGAGAGCTTCGATACCCTAGTCACATTCCCAGGCTAGGGCCGGTCGGCGGTCGGGAGCAATGACGAATTCCGGCCATTTTGCCTAAAAAGGAGGGGACACCGATGCTTGCTTCGGGTGTCATGCCCTCTCCAAGTGGGTAAACACCATCAGTCAACGAATGAGGAGGTTGTTATGTCCAAGATAGAAGAAGGTATCGAGGTCCAGGTTCCCGTACGCCCTGCCTACAACCAGTGGACGCAGTTCGAGGAGTTCCCGAAGTTCATGGAGGGGGTCGAGTCCGTGAAGCAGCTAGATGACGTCACCCTGCATTGGAAGGCAGAGATCCTAGGCCAAGAGCGTGAATGGGAGGCGAAGATCTCCGAACAGGAGCCGGATCAGAGAATCTCGTGGCACTCGACCACAGGGCCCACGAATGCAGGAGTCGTCACCTTCCACCGGATCGACGACAACAGCTGCAAAGTGATGCTTCAGATGGAAATTGAGCCAGACGATGCTGCTGCCAAGGTAGGAGATGCTCTTGGCATCGTCACCGCCAGAGTCAAAGGCGACATGAAGAGGTTCAAGGAGTTCATCGAGTCCCGGGGGCAGGAGACCGGTGCATGGAGGGGCGAGGTAGAGCAGGAGAAAGTCGACTAACTTCCTCCAGTCCACGAAAGAGCCGCCCACTGGGCGGCTCTTTCTTTTTGGAATACGGCTCTCGTTCAAATCGTTACCGAACTCATGGCGAAGATCCGTTACCTCGAATCGATACTGGAAGGGCCCTTCGGCCGTCAGCCGGACGCGGCCGAAGAAAAAGAGGCCCTCGACGCCTATTCCCAGACGGTCACGGCGGTGGCCGACATCCTTCTCCCATCGGTGGCGAGTTTGAAAGTCACCCGCAAGGTCCGCGGGGGCCGGGTTATGAATGGCGCGGGGTCTGCAGTGGTCATCACCCCAGACGGTTTTCTGCTCACATCGGCTCACGTTGTATCAGGCTCCGACGGTGGCAGTGCGGCGTTCGTCGACGGAAGGGAGTTCGACTTCGAAGTGGTGGGTGTCGATGTGCTTTCCGACCTGGCGGTGATCAGAGCGCAAGCGGATGACCTGCACGCAGCAGTTCTGGGAAACGCTGATGTTCTTCGGGCCGGACAGCTCGTCGTCGCGGTAGGAAACCCTCTCGGATTCTCCGGCTCCATTACGACCGGGGTGGTGAGCGCGCTAGGGCGGTCCTTCCATACGAGGCCCGATGCTCCGGGTTCGATAGTTGAAAACGTCATCCAGACCGATGCTGCCCTCAACCCCGGCAATTCGGGAGGGGCCTTGGCCGACTCCAGGGCCAGAGTGGTCGGCATCAACACCGCTGTGGCCGGGATCGGCCTTGGCTTAGCCGTACCGGTGAATGCCACGACGAGACGCATAATTGCCGCCCTCATGAGCGAAGGAAGATTCCGCCGCGCGTATCTCGGGATAGTGGGGGGGCCGCGGCCGCTTCCACCTAAGATGGCAAGAGAAGTACAGCGAGAGGCCGGGGTGGAAGTTGTCGAGGTGATACCGGGAAGCCCAGCCGCCCTCGCAGGCTTGAAGCCTGAAGACCTCATTCTCGATCTCGAAGGAGTTCCCGTATCCACAGCGGGGGATCTCCAGCGACTGATGGCAGGGGAAGCAATTGGGCTCGCGATGAAGGTCCGAGTGCTTCGTGGCGGGCGGGTCCAGGAATTGACCGTCGAGCCGGCGGAATTACAGCAGTAACTCGCGCGGCTATATAATCTCTCGACGCTCCCCACCGTGGGTAGAGCGAACGATTCGGGCTATGTCGTTATGAATAAGACCTTGAACAGAGCTTCGATGGTGACCGCCCTTCTGGCGATCCTGGCGTTGACGCTGCCATCAACCACGGCGGTGGCCCAGGCGGTCCAGATAACCACTCCGTTTCCCGCCGTCTCGGTGGAAGCGGGCAAGACCGTGACCTTTAACATCGACGTGACCGCCGGTGCCAGGCAAAGGGTTGGGCTCGAGATAATCGAAGTGCCACCCAACTGGCAGGCGACACTGCGAGGTGGAGGCTTCGTCGTGAATGGTGTCACCGCTGGCCCGAGCAGCAGCGAAGATCCGCCGCCGCAGCTCCAGCTCGAGGTGAGAATCCCTCCGGATGCGCAAAAGGCGGATTACCGAGTAGTCGTTAGAGCTACGGCCGGAACCTCCAGTGAGACACTGGTGCTCGATATCAAAGTCGCAGAAGTGGCTGCCGGAGCCGTCACCCTTACTCCCGAGTTCCCGTCATTGAGAGGTGCAGCCGACCAGCCTTTCCGGTTCAACTTCACTCTCACCAACAACACTCCTGAGACCAGCACGTTCGACCTAAACGCCACCGGGCCAGAAGGATGGACGGTGAGCGCCAGACCGAGCGGCCAGACCCAGGCCTCTACCGTAAGAGTGGAGGGCGGACAGAACACCCAGGTTGAAGTCGAGGCCGATCCTCCCGACGACGCTACTGCTGGAACGTACGAGGTCACGGTCACCGCCCAGAGCGGGACGACAACAGCTCAGGAAACAGTTACCGCAGAGATCACCGGAAATGTGAATCTCACTATGACTACTCCGAACGAGAGACTCAACGCGACCGCGGTTGCCGGACGCACCACAGAGCTCGACATAGTCGTCAATAACGATGGAACCTCTCCCGTAGAAAACGTGGAGCTTACGTCCACACCTCCGGGGGGTTGGACGGTCACGTTCAGTCCCACCACCATCGAGAAAATAGATGCGAAGAGTTCCGGACGGGCTACCGCGCGCATCACTCCATCTGGAGATGCGGTCGCGGGAGATTATGTCCTTACACTCAACGCATCAGCCGGTGGGCCGAGCGACAGCGTCGAAATCCGCACGACGGTTCGCACGTCGAGGATCTGGGGATTCGTCGGCATCCTGGTCATCGCAGCTGCTCTCTACCTCCTCCTTAGGGTCTTTCGCCAGTACGGGCGGAGGTAGGAGGCGGCGATGACCGCGACGGCTGAAGCGGCAATCGTCACAGAGGGCCTGACCAAGCGATACGAGGAACTGGTCGCGGTCGATCATCTCGATTTCCAGATCTCAAAGGGGGAGATCTTCGGACTATTGGGTCCCAATGGGGCGGGAAAAACCACCACCATCCTTATGCTGCTGGGACTTTCGGAACCTACCGAAGGTCAAGCAAGAGTCGTTGACCTCGACCCGACCCGGCACCCGCTCGATGTCAAGCGAGTCGTTGGCTACGTTCCCGACAATGTCGGCTTCTACCCTGATCTCACGGGTCGTCAGAACCTCGAGTACACCGCAAAGCTCAATCGCATTTCTTCCGAGGTCTTCGAATCCAGAATCCAAACAATCCTCGAACAGATAGGTCTAGCCGATGCCGCGGACCGCCCTGCAGGCACTTACTCGAGAGGGATGCGCCAGCGCCTTGGAATAGCAGACGCGCTGGTCAAAGAACCGCAAATCCTGATCCTCGACGAACCGACGATCGGCATCGATCCGGAAGGCACCCGCGAGCTACTCGAACTGATCCGAAACCTCCGCGATGACCGCGGAGTCACCGTTCTTCTCTCGTCCCATCTGCTGCATCAGGTGCAGTCCATCTGTGACCGTGTCGGAATTTTTGTCCGAGGCAGGATGATCGCTCAGGGTCCGGTGCGAGAGCTGGCCGCTAGGCACATCGCCGAAGAAGTTGTCACGGAGCTTGCAGTCACCGATTGGGAGCGCGCAGGAGAGGCGCTCTGGACCGTTCCCGGCATCAAGAGAATCGACCGCCAGGCAGACCACTGGCTCTTGGTCTCCGAAAAAGATGTAAGGCCGGAAGTTTCCAAGGTACTAGTCGAGCGCGGGATCGGAATCCTTCATTTGAGAAGACGCGACGAGGGACTTGACGAGATTTACACGCGCTATTTCGAGGGAGAAGACAGTGGCAGAATTAACTGAGTCTGCCGAGACAACTTCATCCCCCCGCTCCCCCGAGCGATTCACGATGGGGTGGCGCGTTGTTGCCGCAAAGGAATTCTCGGATCATCTTCTATCCATCCGGTTCACGATCCTCATAGTCATAGTGGGCTTGGCTGCAGTCGCCGCGGTCTATACCGCCGCCGGGGGTATCCGTGAGGCGGCCGAGCAAATTGGTTCATCAGACGATATTCCCGGACTATTCCTGAAACTGTTCACCGTCACACCAGAAGGAAGCCGGCTTCCAGCCTTTTTCGCCGGGATCGCGCTGTTGGCGCCACTGTTCGGAATCGCCTTTGGCTTCGATGCAGTCAACGGAGAAAGAGCACAAGGCACGCTCCCAAGGCTTCTGTCTCAGCCGATCTATCGCGACGATGTCATCAATGGAAAGTTCGTCGCAGGACTTTCCGTAATCGGCCTCACCATCACTACGTTGACGATGGTCGTGGCCGGCATAGGGCTTTTGCGCATCGGGGTAGTCCCCACCTTCTCGGACATTGCACGCCTTCTAATCTGGCTGCTCGTGACCGTTGTGTACGTCGGATTTTGGCTTGCACTTGCGACTCTTTTCTCAGTATTGCTCCGCAGAGCATCGACCTCAGCTCTTGCCGCGTTCGCAACTTGGGTAGTTGCAAGCCTCTTCGCGCTTCTCCTCATCGGCATCGTCGCCGACATCGTCTCTCCCGTAAGCCAGGAGGGAAATGCCGAAGAGGTGATCGAAAACGCCAGGACTCAAAGAAACCTCTCTCGGGTATTCCCTCAGGCTCTTTATCAAGAAGCGACCGTGGCATTACTCGAACCCGAGCAGCGAACTTTCGATGTCCTCGGCCTCCTCATATTGCAAAGTCCGGGGTCGGGGGCCATCCCTGGACCGCTGTCCCTTGAACAAAGCTTGCTCGTAGTGTGGCCCCAAGTAACCGGCCTCATCGCGCTCACCGTCCTGTGCTTTGCCGCGGCCTATGTCTCGTTCATGAGACAAGAGGTCAGAGCCTAGTGGTTGCAAAGAAGAAGCCGGTTGCAAAGAAGAAGCCGGTTGCAAAGAAGAAGCCGGTTGCAAAGAAGAAGACCGCAACCTTTCCTGCTGCTTTGGCCAGGCTGTTGGTCAAGCGAGGACTACCGGTTCCCCCTGGATTGACGAAAGCCGGGCCGGCTTCCTACGCCGATCAGCCCGCGGAGACTGTGAAGCTCCTGGAGGGTTTTACAGACGAGGAACTTACAGTCCAGGCCGAGAGAATCGCTGGGTACGACGACCGGCGGGCCGCTCGGGCGCTCGCGCAATGGGATTCTTCGCTCATCATCATGGAGTTGAGGAAGCGAGGTCTCAAGGAACCTCCCCCGCCGTCCAAGCCCGTGGGCGCTTCCTTCTCATTCGGCAAGCCCGTGGGTGAGTGGACCAACCAGCAGATCCTGCAGGCAGCAAAGGAATGGTCACGTCGAGGCCGGTAACTCTTAGGAGATTCGGTCGTTTAGGGTGGGACGGATTTCGGTGAGGGCGATCAACGAGCGAAGGGAGAAGGAGTGTCTTCTTTAAAGGAATTCGACGTTGGGGATCAGCTGGGCGGATACAGGATCACTCGCAAGGAGCCTCTGGACCATCTCCAGGGTACCTATTATGAGATCGCTCACGAAAAAACGGGTGCTCGCCACATTCACGTAGCTATGCCCGACGACAACAACGCCTTCGTCGTAGCCTTTCCAACCGTTCCGAAGGACTCGACCGGGATCGCTCATATCTTGGAGCACGCGGTGCTAGCCGGCTCGGAGAAGTATCCCGTCAAGGATCCGTTCTTCTCGATGGTTACCCGTTCGCTCAAGACATTCATGAACGCAATGACTTCTTATGACGACACTGCCTATCCCTTTTCGACCAGGAACCAAAAGGACTTCTTCAACCTCTTGGATGTCTATCTGGATGCGACATTCTTTCCTCGCCTGGCAGAGACCTCATTCAAACAAGAGGGGCACAGACTGGAATTCGACGCGTTGGAAGATCCCTCGTCGGGGCTCAGATACAAGGGAGTGGTCTTCAACGAGATGAAGGCCATCAATGCCTCTCCCGGAAAAGCCGTCGCGGATGCGATCGGAAAGGGACTTTTCCCAGATCTCACATACGCGCACAACGCGGGCGGAGACCCCGCAGTGATGCCGGACCTAACATGGGAGCAGCTAAAGCAGTTTCACGCAACGCATTACCATCCTTCGAACGCCTACTTCTTCACCTCTGGAGATCTAGCTCTCGACGAGATCCTTACTGAGATCGAGCAGAAGGCGTTGTCACACTTCGATCGGATAGAGGTCGACGTCGAGATTTCGGACCAAGAGCGCCGAGACAAGCCCATCACTTACGAAGCCACGTTTCCGGTCGCTGAAGGCGAGGACATCAGCAAGAAGAGCCAGGGCATGGTGGCGTGGGTCACCGCTAAAACCTCCGATTCGTTTCAAACTCTTGCATTCGAGGTGCTTCAGGAAGTCCTGATGGGTAACGCCGCTTCGCCACTGAAAAAGGCTCTGATCGATTCCGGACTGGGAGACGCGCTCGCAGACGGCAGTGGTTTTAACACCAACTATAAGGAGGCAGTTTTCTCTGTAGGTTTGAAAGGGATAGAGGCTTCCAATGCAGAGGCCGTCGAAAAAGTTGTCCTTGATACGCTCGAGGCCGCGGCCACTGGTGGCCTGGACCCAGAGAAAGTGGAATCCGCTCTTCACCAGATGGAGATTCAACAAAAAGAGATCTCCAATGCCCGATTCCCCTATTCCTTGAAGGTCTATTTTCACTTGAGGCCGGCTTATCTGTACGGAGGGGACCCGTACCGGATGCTTCAGTTCGATCAAGATATCGAACAGCTCCGGAGCAAGATCCAAGAAGGACCTTTCTTGGAGAACCTGATTCGCGATCAACTGCTGGACAATCCGCACCGAGCGAGAATCGTCGTCTCACCGGACCGCGAGATGGACAAGAAGGCTCTCGAAAATGAGCTGGCTCGCTTGGCCAAAATCGAAAAGGGGCTGAGCGAGGAAGACAAGGCGCAGATCATTGAGGAAACAAAGAAGCTCAAGGAACTTCAGGAGTCGCGCCCAGATCTCTCAGTGCTTCCATCTCTCGAGCTGAGCGATATTCCGATGCAGTTCGAAGATGTGGTCCATTCGATGGAAGACACTGAGACCGGGAAGCTGGCTTGGTTTCCTCAACCCACGAACGGAATCTCCTACATCACCATACAAGCAGACATCTCCGGACTTTCAGACAACCTGAAGGATCTCTTGCCCATATTCGCCTATGCCCTCACTCGCTCGGGCGCCGGGAGCGATGACTATCTCAAGATGGCAGAACGAATCGACAAGTACACGGGGGGCCTGACTTCCCAAGCAGGAGTACGAGAGCTGGCGGGCTCTGACGGACTCGAGTTTCGCCAGATTCTGACTTTCAACGGAAAAGCGCTGAGTCGCAACCACGCGCCCTTCGTCGACATATTGCGCGACATCCTGACGTCAGTGAAGTTCGAACCGAAGAGGCTCAAGGACCTCATCGCTGAAATGAAGATTCAGTACGAGAGCTTGATCGTTCGGCAGGGCTACGTGTTTCTACGGTCGCTTGCGGGGTCGAAGTTAAGCCCGGCTCAGGCTTTGGGAGAGCGACTGGGCGGACTGACCATGCTCGCCAAACTCCGTGAGCTTTCTTTGCGGGAAAACAACCTGGATGAGGTGATCGACCAGCTCAATTCCATTCGAAATTACCTTTTCCGCAAGGGATCCCTCTACTTCTGCGTTACCTCAGACGAACAATCCTCCGAGGAATTGTCAGCCCTAGTAGAGGGCCTCCTTGCCGCTATACCTTCCGCAGAGGTTGCTGTGGAGAAGCCTCCAGCCGTAGAACTTTCATTGAGACACGAAGCGAAAACGCACGCGATCCCGGTTGCAGCCAACGCCAAGATATTTAAGACGGTCGGCTTTGGGCACAAGGATGCTCCGGCTCTATTCGTACTTGGCAATTTGATGAAGGCCACCTTTCTTCATCGAGAGATCCGCGAGAAAGGCGGAGCCTACGGCAGCTACTCCGCATTGGACTATGAAGGCGGCCAGTTCATACTGCTTAGTTGGAGCGATCCCAACATCGTAAGAACATTTGAGGTGTTCAACTCCGTGGTGGCTGAGGTCATTAAAGGGGACATCGACTCCGATGACCTCAAAGAAGCAATTCTCACCGCATGCGCCTCAGTGGATCCGCTTCTGTCCCCGGACATCAGGGGAAGGGTCCGTTTCTTCGACGAGCTCGCCGGTTACACGCTCGAGAAGAAGGAGCAGTTCAAACAAGGTCTGCTCGAGGTGACAGAGGAAGACCTCCGCCGCGTTGCGGAGACCTATCTATCCAACGGGAATGCGGCCATGGCAACTCTCGGAGACCCAAAAAAGATTGAGGAAGCAAATGCCGAGATGGGGGGAATCTTCGAAGTGTCTCCTGCGATCGGGTAGCTATGGACATTAAAAGGCCGGCCCCCAAGGGCCGGCCTTTTGTCTCTCACAACGCGCCTCGTCATCTGCTTAAGTACCTGCCCCTGTGTAACATCCGCATCCCAAGAGCGACGGACGAAATACCAATCAAAAGAAGATCCATCGCTGCGAGACCGGTCCTAGCCGGCACCTGACGGCCCGCCGGGATCGGTGCCGACCTGCGAATCTCTCCCGACAGAACGGTCACCGGAGGGGTTACTGCTGATGGCTGTCGCACAACTTGCGGGGGAGGGACCGGGCCACTCTCTCCCCCAGGTTGCACCAGTGGTGGGCTTGGGTTTGGCACATCCTCTCCTTCACCAACGGAAGCCCCCGGGGGCTTCGACACCTGTCCTCCACGAATGGGGCTTTTAGGGGGCTTCGACACCTCTCCCCCCTTGGGGGCCGCTTTTCGTCCCCCACACAGGCCGTTGTTGTCGTCCTCGAAGTCGGTATCGTTGCCGCACCCGTTGTTCCAATCCTTGTCGGAGTCGAACCCGCCCGATCCTCCGGGCTTGTCAGCAGCCCCCGCGGAATCGTCGCAAGCTCCGATGTTGGTTGACTGGGGATTGCTCGTGCGGTTACCGGTGCAGTCGGGATCGGCCGTGTTTTTGGGAGATCCCTGCCAAGACCCCGGATCCTTCCAACCCTTTCCTGGATGCGTACTTGGTCCTCCCTGACGATTCATTCCCTTGCCCGAGTTGCTCTCGGCTGAAGTCGACGACTGCCCAGCTGCTCGATCCGACTCTGCAAAAGCAGGGGTAGCGATCAGGAAGATGAGAAAGATGCAGATGACAAGGAGAATCGGTATCCGCTTCAGCGGATCCAGCATGTGATCCTCCCAGCATCACTCTATGGATATGTCAGAGATCCGCTTCGCTGGACTCTTCTTACCCCAATTCACCCGCTATCCTCCGGCTATGAAGGAATTGGACTTAGCTCGCGAACTCGCCGACATCGCCGACGAGATTTCTCTCAAGTACTTCTCGAAGGATCCCGAGACCTCGGTAAAGGACGACGGCACGCTCGTTACAGTCGCAGACCGTGAAATCGAAACGACTCTGCGTAGCCGAATTAACGATGTTTATCCCGAACACGGCGTCTTGGGAGAAGAGCACGGGCTTGTAGGAAGTCGAAAAGCTCCGGTTTGGGTGATCGACCCGATCGATGGGACCAACAACTTTGCCTGGGGGATCCCAATCTATGCGACATTGATCGCGCTCAGAGTCGAGGGCCGCACCGAAGTAGGAATCGCTTCCGCTCCAGCCTTGGGTGAACGATACGAAGGTGCGCGCGGAGACGGTGCCAGAATGAACGGGCAGGCAATCAAGGTGTCCCAAGTCACCACGATCCAGGAGGCCCGCGTTTGTTATGGAAGCCATCGAGGAATCGTCGCGGCTGGATTGGGAGACAAATGGGCAGAGGTGCTTCGCACTGCAAAGCGCGAGCGCGGATTCGGGGACTTCTGGGGCCACATGCTAGTTGCCAGGGGGGCCCAGGACGTCATGGTCGAACCATCCCTTGCGATCTGGGACATCGCGGCCCTCGAAGTGATCGTGGAGGAGGCCGGCGGCAAGATCACAGGATTTACCGGTGCTCCCTATCCGGACTCGAGGATGTGGGGGCCGGAAGGAGATGGAACCGTGTTAACGACCAATGGTCAGCTTCACGATCAACTAGTTGATGCTCTTCGGCCGTAGCTGATGTTCACGCTTGATGGTTAATACTTGATGGCTGGCCCCCATCGACCAGCGGCCTAGGTCGCCACCCTTTCAAGGTGGAAACACGGGTTCGAATCCCGTTGGGGGCACCTTAAGCGCCTTATTCGAACTCTTCGAAAAAAAGAAAGAGGATCACGTTGCCTTGATGGACTTGGTTACTTGAGGAAGCGGAATTGCGGGCCGCGTTTCCCCGAGCTGCTTTACGCTGTACTGCTTCTTACGGCCGTGATTGCCGGGTGCACTCGCGGTGGCGAGTTGGGGCGCGACCGTGAGCGCGACGACAAGCGTGCCGTGCCTTCGAGCGCTCCGACTGGCCCGTCGGGAGTAAGTGGAGTCCTCACGGCGGGGGCTACTGCGGCAGTACCGGTGGCCGGAACCGTGGAGGTTTGGTCACACGACGAGCGCCGAGCGACGGGCAATGCAGGGGCGGACGGGCGCTTCGAGATCCCTGTGGAGCCGGGCGAATACGAACTGCGGGCGGTTGTCGGGGGTCGAGCGCGCCTTTGCTGGCTGTCTTCGAGCCGCGCGCGCCCTGTCGTCACCGTCACCGAAGGGTTCACGCAGGTCGCCCTCTTCTGCGAATCGTTGTCATGAGCCAACTGGAACCCTCTTCTTCCGTCACCTGGCGGTGTCGGCTCAACGACCGAGTTCGTTACTGCCGACGACAGCGGGTTCGACGCGCCAAGGCGAGATGGCCCGGAGTTTGACCGCGAGGTCATTCCCCCGCATCGCTTGAGTACGCGTAGCGAGTTTGAATAGCGTCCCGTTAGGAGCACAACCGTTTCATGGCGTGAACCCACTGGCTCAATCTTATGAACGGAAATCGTGTCGCGGTTCGTCGCTGGTTGTCAGGCCGTAACAGAGGCGAGCCTACTGAAACCGGCGTCGGCGTTGTGGAACGCCAGGGGTGCGCCTGCCGACATCTGCTCTATACGTTGCAGGAACTCCTCGCTAGGGGCCCCGAAGATTTCGATGCTCGTCGTGCCCTCCAGGAACTCGTAAGCCTTGGCGATCCTTTCACCCGCAAGCTGCATGTGCAGAGCCATGGACTCTTCGTCGGGGTGGATCTGGATGACGGTCATCTCACGCCGATCCTCATCGATGTAGATCTCAAAGTGGATGAAGCGCGGATGGTTCGCCTCCACGAACTGAGCCAATTCCCGGCTCGCTTCTCTGGCGATGTCCACCTTGCCCTTCTCAATCACATGGGTTCCGAAGTAGATGAGTGGGCCGGCCATGGATCCTCCCTTCGGGGTCTATCGGGGTTTACGGTGTGTAAATCATACGCCTACTAGACACCATGTCAAGTGCGAGCTAACCGACCCTGCTGACGAGCGCTCGCTCCAGCACCTTCCAGATCCGATCTGCATACTCTTCGGCGGTCCAACCAAGCTCCCGCGTGAGCTCGCGCCACGATGAAGGCAATGTGACCGCGTAGGCGAGCTGGGCGGCCTCTTCTTGAGTCCACCCTTCGGCGAGTCCTCCTTCCCCTGCGATCCGGTCGATGATCGCCCGGAGCAATCCTTGGCGACGATCCATCCGGTTGCGATACGCAGCGGTCATGGCTTCGTCTCGGTACTGGGCGGTTTCGAGTACCCGCGTCACCGCATCGATCTTGGCTGAATACCAGCTCATCGTCTCCACCCATCGTCTGAGAGACTCCACCCCCGTAGGCGCTCCGAACACCTCCGCGCGAAGACTCTCCGATCCCAAGCTCTTGTCTATGTGATCGACGAGGGCCACCAGCAAACCTGATCGGTCTCCGAAGTGAAGATAGAGGGCCTGGCGCGATACCCCGGCACGCGAGGCCACATCGGCGAGCTTGAACTCGGCTCCAGTTTCCTCCACGAGTCTCCAGGCTGCATCGAGAATCCGGGTGCGTGTTTGGGGATCTCCGTAAGTCTCCGAGGCCTCACTTGACATGCTGTCAATCTACCATGTACATTGTGGTTTACAGGATGTAAAGTAAGAGGAGGGCAAGATGGTAAGGGCGAAGAGCACGGTCGAGATCGAAAGGCCACTCGAAGAGGTGTTCGCCTTCGTGGCCGATCAATCAAACGAGCCGAAGTGGCACACCGACATCCTCCGGGTCGACCCCCAGGGACCGATTGAACTGGGAAGTCGGGTGAGATGGGTGGTGAGATTCATGGGGGAGAACCAGTACCTCAACGACGTGACTGCCTTCGAGCCGGGGCGACGGATCGAGATGGCGGCCCTGGAGGGGCCTTTGAAGCCAACCGTCACCCACTCTTTCGAAGAGGTCGATGGAAGAACCCGCTACACCCGCCACGTGAGGATCCCACTGCAGGGCATGTTCCGCTTGGTGGGGCCCGTGATGAGGGCCACCGGCGCGGCACATAGAAGGAATGCCCGTTTCGCCAGGAACCTGAAGGACCTTCTGGAGCGGTAGCCGAGCACTCCTATGGAGGCACTCGAGTCCGTGAACACGCCACTGGCCAGCTGGTGCGGGCCGATCCCTGTGCAGGATGAGGAAGAGCTCGCCGTGTCGAAGAGATGGCTCACTTCAGAGGGGCCCGGATACCTCGCCATGGTGGCTTTCCTCGCCGCCTATCTGCTCATGGTGGCTCAGGCCCACTACCTGGTTCCGGCTCTGCTCAATCTGGTGGGATCGGCCGGGGCCGTCATCTATCTGCGCCGGAAGGCGGCACTACCCAGCCTCATCTCGAATCTCATCTGGATGGCGGTGACCATCATCGGTCTGATGATCCGCCTCCTCTAAGAGCATCTTTGCCGCCAGGTAGCCTCACAGCTCAAGCCGCGGTCCCCGGATCAGGACGTTCGGGTTCGCATCGTGTACGGCTGGGGGGCACGGAACGCATTGGTGAAGAAACTGTTGTAGCGGATGGTCAGGCGCAGGACCTCGAATCTGCCCTTCAAGCGGCTAAGCGACTTGCATGAGGCAACGGTGCCCGCGCTTGTCCTCCCGGGCGCAGACGACATACATACGCGGGAACTGTAAGGCTTACGCGGAGGCATTGCCCGCAGCGATATGGGTCGATGGCGGATCAGTTGACGCGCTGGCCGAATTTCTCCGGAATTACAGGTAGAGCACCAGAGGTATGATGCCGATGATCAAAGTTGACCGGCCTGACAGGCGGGTAGAATCGACCAGCTTCGCTGGCGGCTGACGGCCAAGCCGTTATGCGCACCAAAATGGAGTTACTCCCGTGAAAGCTATGAGGGCACTGTTCACAGTGCTGCCGGCCGAGAGCCACTTTGGACCGGCGTTACCTTTGGCCGAGGAGTTGGTGAAGCGCGACTGGGAGGTCGCATTCGCAGGTTCGCCTGCGATGAAGGACCGGGTTCAATCTCGCGGCTTCGAGTTCTTCCCCGTAGGACTGGACTGGTTGGAAGCCGAGGCTGTCGAGACATTCCCGGAGTTGCGCTCCATGCCATTGGACGAACAGGCGACTTGGTGGGTATCGGACATCTTTGCCGACCGCGCTGCCAAACCCGCCGCGACAGATCTGGTCGAAGTGATCCAGCACTGGGCTCCGCGTGTGGTAGTCCGCGACTACTGGGACTTCGGGGCTTGGGCGGCGGCGGAAGCTCAAGTGATCCTGACCGCGGTGGTTGGGCTGGCGATGTTCACAACCGAAGACGAATTCGGGGCGTTCATCGGACCGCAACTGCAGGACCTGCGGGCCCACGTCGGTCTCAAGCCCGATGAGCAGCTGCGGTCGTTGTACACCGGTCCGTACGTGGACTTGTTGCCCGCGAGCTACCAGATCAACCGGCCCCCGAACGTTGTGCACATGACACCTGTTGCCGCATACAGCGACGGAGACTTTCAGTGGGTCCCGCCGCAACCCGACAGTCCGACCGTGTTGGTGACGTTCGGTACGGTGTTCAACTGGGTTCCGGGCGTATTCGAAACCGTCATCGAGGCGCTGGCGGACGAACCGGTCAACGTGGTCGTCACCACAGGACTTAACCGTGACCCCGCCAGTCTGGAGCCGCTACCTGACAACACGCACGCGGAAAGATTCATCCCTTACAGCGCGCTCCTACCGCGATGTGACGCGGTCGTATGCCATGCTGGGTTTGGCACGACGATGGCAGGGCTGGCGTACGACCTGCCGATCGCTGCTTTACCGCTCTCAGCTGATCAGTTCGTTCACGCACGGCGATGTGAGCAACTCGGAGTCGGTCGCGTCGTGCCATATGCCGACCGCACTCCATCGTCGGTCCGGCAAGCTGTCACTGAGGTGTTGAACGCAACCGAGATACGTCAACGCGCTGCCCGTCTGGGCAACGAGATCCGGAGCATGCCTGGCCCCCAAAGAGCTGCTGACGTACTCCGCGAGGCATCCCGGAGACAATGAGTCAGTCATATGGACTGAGGTCGGCCCTCTACCGAAGGACATCATCCCAACCCCCAACAGGACCAGGAATGGGAGGAGCGCGCTTGATGCGTTTCTCTTCTTGCCAACGTCGGCCGCAGTGGATGCTTTCCGAACCCCGTTGGGGCACCGAAACAACCGCGACATTTTTCGCGGTTTGGATGAGTCAATCCTCGACGGTGGTTCTCACGCGTAAGGCTAGTCGTAAGGATTTCTTGCCCAACTTCCCTTGACCCTCACGCGAAGTGAGGCTGTTTAGTAACTGACGGAAGGAGATGAGGATGAAGTACTCGGTCGGGAAGGTGGCGGTATTCGCAGGAGTCACAGTGCGAACGCTGCATCACTACGAAGAGATAGGGCTTCTATGCCCGAGCGATAGGTCGCCATCCGGTTACCGGCTATACGACGACGCCGACCTCGAACGTCTGCAACAGATCCTGTTCTATCGAGCGCTCGGCTTCTCGTTGGAAGACATAGGTCCAATCCTGGAGGGGGAAGCCGACACTATGGAACATCTTCGCACTCAACACCGGATGCTCCTAGAACGAACCAGTGAGCTTCAGCGAATGGTCGCTGGAGTAGAAAAAGCAATGGAGGACAAGATGGCAGGAACCACACCGTCACCTGAACAACGATTTGCCGCTCTCACAGTCACTTCCATCGACCTGCCGCTCGAGCGACTGGCGTCCGGCAAGGTTCGTGAGATATTCGAACTCGGCCCGGACCGTTTGCTTTTCGTAGCGACCGACCGTATCTCCGCTCACGACGTGATCATGACCCAGGGCATCCCCGACAAAGGGAAGCTACTCACCGCAATGAGCTTGCTCTGGTTCGATCTGCTCAAAGACGTCTGCCCTAACCACTTGTCCGGCGAAGCAGTACCAGCCTCGCTGAACGCCGATCTTTTGGCGGGGCGAAGCCTCGTCGTGCGTCGTCTGGAGATGTTGCCTGTGGAGTTCGTCGTTAGGGGCTACCTGACCGGATCGGGGTGGAAGGACTACAAAGCCGCTGGAGCGGTGTGCGGCATCCCCCTGCCACCCGGGCTGCAGGAGTCGCAGCAGCTCGATGAGCCGATATTCACTCCCGCTACGAAAGCCACGACCGGCCACGACGAGAACATCTCTGAAGACATAGCGGCCGACCTCGTCGGGCCGGACGTGCTGAAGGTTGCGAAAGGTTACGCACTCGAGGCCTACCGAGTGGCTGCGGAGTATGCGGTGTCCCGCGGAATCATCCTCGCTGACACCAAGTTCGAGTTTGGAACCCTGGACGGGGAGGTCATCATGGGCGACGAGGTGCTCACCCCCGACTCATCTCGGTTCTGGCCGGCCGAGTCGTGGGAGATCGGCAAGACGCCGCCTTCGTTCGACAAACAGTATCTGCGCGACTGGCTCAACTCGACCGGTTGGGATCAGAACCCGCCTCCTCCGGACCTTCCTCCCGATGTCGTTGCCGCTACGAGGGCGCGCTACATCGATGCCTACGAAGCTTTGACCGGCACGTCGTTCGATCGGTACCTCGCGGAGACGAGCTGACGCCGGGGCTTCGGCGATCTTCTGCTGGTGCGGCTGGGTCGGACACCTCGGCCTTTTGAATCGCGTTCACCCACGAGTGCTGTGCGTTTCGATGCCTTACGAGGCAGCTTGAGGAAGGAAGTTTTCCGGCGAGACACCGAGGAATTACGAATCAACACTCTTTTAGCTACTAGTAGTCCGCGAGTGCCCGACCGAATCCTCCTAAGCCCCCTTCTTTCGGGCAGCACCTCTCTCCGGCAGCATTACCGCTTGGTTCCGCCCTCCCGCCTTTGCCAAGTACATGGCCCTATCGGCTTCGGAGATCAGACTCTTCGACCTTTCGCCTCGAGGTTTCTCGATGGCATGCATTCCAAGTGAGATCGTGACTGTCAGCCCCTCGAAGGGATCGGATGAAATAGCGTTACAGATGCGATCCCCCAGCTCTTTCAGCTCTCTACGTGACGATTCCGGTACGAGAAGTGCGAACTCCTCACCCCCGTAGCGCGCAAAGGAATCGATATCTCGAATCTCTGCTTGAATTCGAGAGGCAACTTCGATGAGGACTTCATCGCCTACTTCATGCCCGTGTTCGTCGTTCAATTGTTTAAAGTTGTCGATATCAATGACTCCGACCCCAAAGGAGCGGCCGAACTTCTCCGAGCGCTTGGCTTCGAGTTCCAACTGCTGTTCAAAGTGTCGGAAGTTCCACGTTCCTGTCAGGGCGTCGCGTCCCTCTTCCAGTCCGGCTGCCAAGTTCAATTCTCGAAGCGATGAACGAAGGGCCTTCTGACAAATTGAAGAGACAGGCAGCTTTGCTTCTTTTACGGCCGCAGCAAGTTGATCATTGAGGTAGATATTCACCTTGGGCATACTATCCTCCTATGGGGTTATAGGGAGGATAACTCTCTACTAGTTAAATAGCAAGAGAAAGATCGCCTCGGCAGCACAGGAATCCTCCGAAACGAAGAGCGCTCGAACCCTGCGTGTAGAGCCCGAGGGGCACACACTCGTGCTCAAACCGAACGATTGACAGCCTCTTAAGTCCGCCGGATACTCTGGCTTGGCGCGGTCCAGCGCCTAGCCAACCGGAACCACCCAGCGGGTACCGGGCTCTGGCGAGGGGGGAACACACTCGGGCCAATTTCGTCAACTCGCTTCCGAAGTGGTGGCCTCGTCGCTGGGGACGGGCACCCTTTGAAGGCGATGCAAAGGTGGCCGGCGTGGCGGGGAGATCACTGATCCGAAACGGAGCAAGGAGATTCTGACTCAAGCTCCGCCTGGGCCTGCACACTTATTCCGCGCTGACATTAACGAACTAGTGGTGCTATCGCTCTCAGGCCGAAAAAAAGAAGCTTGTGATCGAGTCGTGGCACGAGGGACGAGGCGTATTGTGACATGAGCGATAGAGCGATGCCGGAACTGCCGACAGGGACCGTGACATTTCTCATGACCGACGTCGAAGGCTCGACGCGTCAGTGGGAAGCTCATCCAGACAACATGCGCGTTGCCACCGAGAGCCTTAACGAAATCCTCTACGACGCCATCGGAAAAGCAAATGGCAGTCGTCCCGAAGAACAGGGAGAAGGCGACAGCGTGGTGGCCGCGTTCTCGCGAGCGAGCGATGCCGTGGCAGCTGCCTTGGATATCCAGCAGAAGCTTGTAAAGGAAGTATGGCCGGACGGAATTGCCCTCCGTGTGCGAATGGGAATCCACACAGGAGAAGTCCAGCTACGCGGTGAACGCAACTATTTCGGCCCTCCGCTAAATCGTTGCGCGCGACTGCGCGACCTGGCCCACGGCGGCCAGATTTTGTTGTCTCCGGCGACTGAACAATTGGTCAGGGGTTCGCTTTCTGCAGGGTCCCGCCTCCGGGATATGGGACCTCAGAGAATGAAGGATCTTTCCCAGCCCGAACGCGTCTTTCAACTTACGCATCCCGACTTGCCCGACGAGTTCCCTCCCCTGAAATCCCTCGAAGCGTTGCCGAACAATCTGCCCGTTCAATTGACAAGCTTCGTCGGCCGCGAAAGAGATATGGAGAAGATCCGAAAGCTGATTTCCACTTCACGTCTTGTCACCCTCACCGGAGCAGCCGGCTGCGGCAAAACCCGGCTCGCCGTACAGGTCGCGGCGAATTTATCCGACGAGTTCGACGACGGAGTTTGGTTCGTCAACCTCGCCGCCGTTACCGACCCTGCCCTCGTCCCCCACTCCACTGCCGCAGCCCTTTCAGTACAAGAGGAACCGCGCAGAGCCATCGTCGAAACCCTTATCGATCACATGCGGGACCGCAGAATGCTACTCATCTTCGACAACTGCGAGCACCTTCTCGCAGCCTGTACGGAACTGGCCGCCGTACTCCTCAAGTCGTGTGTGGAATTGGTGATAGTCGCCACGAGCCGCGAACCACTGGGGGTGGAAGGAGAAACTTCTTGGAGAGTGCCTTCGCTGGCTATCCCAAACCTTGAGAGTCAGGGCTCACCCGATGAATTGATTAACTACGAGGGCACACGCTTGTTCATGGAACGCGCGGTTGCTGTCGCCTCAGACTTTCGAGCCGACTCAGACGAGGTGCTCGCAATAAGCCAGATCTGCCGGCGACTCGATGGCATACCACTTGCGATCGAACTGGCCGCGGCCCACGTCGATGTCCTCACATGCGAGCAGATCGCATCGAGACTGGATGATCAGTTCCGCATCCTGACCGGAGGAGCCCGCACGGCTCTCGAACGACAACAAACTATGCGGGCCGCGGTCGAATGGAGCTACGAGCTGCTCACCGATTCAGAGCGCTTAGTCCTCGACCGACTTTCTGTGTTCGTTGGTGGATTCTCCTTGGAGGCCGCAGAGGAAGTATGCGCAGACGAAACCGTAGAAGCCTTCGATGTCTTCCGGCTGCTGTCATCCCTCGTTAGGAAGTCGTTAGTGATAAGCGAGAGACGCCCGCATGCGGTCCGATATCGGCTGCTAGAAACGATCAAGCAATACGCGCGAGATCGCCTGCGTGAATCCGGCGAAGGGGCCGAGGTTCGGGCCCGTCACCGAGACTGGTTTCTTGAACTCGCCGAGCGCGCCGAGCCTGAACTAACGGAAGGAGGAAGACAGGTCACGTGGATGGCGCTATTGGAGGAGGAGCACGATAACCTCCGCGCAGCGCTCGAGTGGTGCGCGGACGATGAGGATCCCGGCCCCATGGCCCGCCTGTCTTCCGCGCTGCATTGGTTCTGGTACGTGCGCGGCTATGCCGGTGAGGGACGCCGCTGGTTCAAAAGGGCGCTCGAACGACGCGAGCAGCTCCCAACAGAACTCATGGCCAAGGCGCTTCATAGTGCCGGATTACTTGCTTGGGTTCATCACGACCACAGGGCCGCGCTCCCACTGCTGAATGAGAGTCTGTCGATTAGAAGGGAGTTGGATGACAAACGAGGCATCGCTCAGACACTAGGAACTTTGGGAAACGTTCACTCCTCCTTGGGCGACAACGAGAGTGCAGCGGCCTTGTGGCAAGAGAGCCTCGAAATCCGTCGCCGAATCAATGATAAGCGGGGGGCTGCAGCCGTACTCGCGAATCTGGCCGTCTTGACAGCAGGTAAAGGCAACTACGAGGACGCATTGAAGTCGTACGAGGAGTCCGTCGCACTAAACCGAGAAGTCGGAGACCGGCACAACGAAGCTTTGTCACTCTTTAACATCGGTGGGATCTGGGATGCTCAGGGCGATTACGCCACGAGCCGTCGCTACTACGAAGAGGCCCTCACGATTGGGCGTGAGCTCGGGGCAAGTCAACTGACCATTATTTGTCTTGGCTTTCTTGGTGGAACTGCCTTCAACCAAGGCGACTATGAAGCGGCCAGGAGCTGGTGGGAGGAATGTGCCGACAAGAGCCGCCGAGCCGAACACGTTTGGGGAGAGTCCTTCACTCGCGGGACGCTTGCGTATCTCAGTGCGAGCTACGAGGAGGGCAGGAGATTGTGCGAAAAGGCGGCAGCCATTTCCCGAGAGGCTGGTGAGAAGGGACCTTTGAGGTCTGCGCTTAGATGGGCTGCCCAATGCGCCATGGGAGAAGGTGACTCGGTAAGGGCAAAGACATACCTGAAAGAAGCGCTCGAGATCTCGAGAAGTCTGGAACCGGACTCGGCGAGACTTGAGCTACTGGCTCTCGCAGAAGTGGCGCAGGCAGAGAATGATTTTCAGCAAGCAGCTGATTTTGGACGCCAGTCCCTCCCGATGGCTCGTGATCATCGAGACCGCCAGAGCATGGGTTTCGCCCTGCAAGCTATTGGAGCCGCAGAGATCGGCCTCGGCGATATGGACCGGGCAGCCCAACTGTACGCTGCGGGACAAAGGGTTCTCGACGAGATCGGCGCGAAGCTCTATCCGCACATGCAGCCCGCCTTTGAGGCCTCGGTTTCGTCTCTCACCAATGCGCTGGGGGCTGAAAAATTCGACGAGCTTTGGGAAGCAGGAAGGTCGATGCCCCTCGAAGATGCGATCGATCTGGCGTTGCGGTCTTAAGGGCTGCTGGTGGACAACTTCATCAGACTAACGAGTCTGTCTGGGTTGGTTATAACCATCCCCGATTCGGATTACCCAACCCTGACGAGGGACTCGGAATTCGACGTCGTCGTGGTCGGTGGGGAAATCACAGGAAGAGATCACAGGCACCTCGAAGACTACTTGTGGATCGGGAGGTAGCCGTTTTCGTCTCCGCCCCATTTCTTGGCAAAGCTCTTGGCGTGATGTACGGGATGTGCCATCCAAAATCTTCTCCTTCTCCACTTGACGCTTCGACGCGGGCGTCGAAGCTAACGTTCGCGAAAGGAGCTGAGGCCAGGCCGAACCACGGAACAAAATGCAAGAATCTCGCATGAGCCTATTAACCCACCGTGAGGGTTTGACGGGCCGTTTGCGGGGCTTATCCGCATCGCCAAGGGTCAAGCTGGCCCGTCTTCTTCCAGTCGTAAGCGTTCCTCTCACAGTCGGTGTGACGGCCGCGACTTTGCTGGTGGCCGTGATGGGTCCTCTTACGGCCGTGGCGAGGGGATTTCTCGTCGGCTCCATACCTGCGACCTTGAGCCAGGGTGGTCTCGCCTCTGATGCTGGCGGGCGAACCCTGCTGGCGTTGGGACTGGTTGCCGCCGTGTTCATTGCCCAACTACTAGTAAGGAACGTGCACAGCGTTTTAGGCCAAGCCCTCGGCATCGCAGTAGACCACCACCTCGAAGCACGGCTCATTCGGCTCTTCGGCCGGCCCCCAGGCTTGTCTCACCTAGAGGATCCTTCGATGGCGGATCGAATCGCTCAGTTCCAGGGCGTGGGCAGCGCCGGCTACCGTCCCGGCAACGCCGTGCCGGGTCTTGCCGGGAGAGTTGCAACCTGGCTCTCAGGGCTCGGGTCTGCGATCTTGCTGGCCGGGTTTCGCTGGTGGGTCGCAGTTGGGCTCAGCGCGGTTTTCCTCTGGGCGGCAAGAGTCACGCTTCGCGATTATCTGACACTGACGAAAATCCTGACGGGCCAAGCTCCCACGCTTCGTCGCTCCTACTACTACCGAGACCTGGCCTTCTTGCCGGCTCCCGCCAAAGAGGTACGAGTTTTCGGCCTCGGCACTTGGCTCGTAAGTCACTTTCGATCCTTCTGGTTCGACGCCATGGGGCCGCTCTGGGAGGAACGCAGAAACCCATGGCCCCTTGGATTGGCCTCGCTGGCGATGGGCATCTCGTCGATAGCGGCGGCTGCCTACGTAGGCTTTTCCGCCCTTAACGGAGAGTTGGATATCGGGCAGGTGGCGGTCTTCTTGGGAGCCATTGCGGGTCTATACGCCTTCGGCAGCGGATACGGTCCTGGGGACCTCCAGCTTCAATATGGGCTCGGGGCTCTTCCGACCATCCAAGCCCTCGAGGATGACATTGCCAAACAGCCCAACCTCCGTGGTTCTCCTGCTCCGCCAGACGTACCCTCCCAGGGAATTCGCTTCGAGGCGGTCCACTTTGCCTATCCCGGCACTGAGCGCTCGGTTCTTTCGGGAACAGACCTCGATATCCCGGCCGGAAAGTCGACCGCCATCGTCGGGCTCAACGGCGTGGGGAAGACGACGATCATCAAGCTCCTCTGCCGCTTCTACGATCCGGGGAAGGGACGGATCCTGGTGGATGGGATCGACGTCCGATCGATCGACCCTAAGTCCTGGCAAAGAAGGATAGCGGCCATCTTCCAGGACTTCGTGCGCTATGAACTTTCAGCGCGAGAGAACGTCGAGTTCGGTGGAATAGAGATCGAGGGTAACGGAGAAAAGATCACTAACGCCGTCAAGCGAGCCGGCGCCAACGTCATCATCGAGGCTCTTCCAAACGGTTTGGAAACTCCCCTCTCGCGTGAGGTGACGGGCGGGGTTCAGATCTCCGGAGGCGAGTGGCAACGCATCGCTCTGGCACGGGCGATGCTAGCAATCGAGGCCGGGGCGAAAGTTCTGATCCTCGACGAGCCCACCGCCAACCTGGACGTTCGGGCCGAAGCGGAACTCTATCGATCTTTCCTCGACATGACCCGGGGCCTTACGACCGTTCTCGTATCGCATCGATTCTCCACCATCCGCCGTGCCGACCTCATCTACGTCATAGAAGACGGCAAAGTGGCGGAGCGAGGAAACCATGCCGAGCTGATGGCTCTGGAGGGCCGTTACGCTCGCATGTTCAACCTTCAGGCGGCCCGGTTTGCGGACCAGAAAGTGCAGGGGACGCCATGACAGACAAGGGCACATCGAGAGCGCTGTCGACTTTCCTCGGCCTGGCGTTCAAGGCGGACCGGTGGCGAATAATCAAGGTGCTTCTCATAGAGATTGCGTTCCGGAGCGTCTCCCTCGCGACAGCTGTCGGTCTCAAGGTAATCCTCGACGGCATCGCACAGACGGATCTCCGCATGATCGTGGTCGGCGCGGTTCTCACGGCCGCGCCTTTGGGTATCCAGCGATGGGCCGGGCCGGCCTACATCCGAGTTGAGGTGAACCTGAGGGAAAAAGTACAGATGGAGGTCGAGGCCGAGCTTGCCGCAGCGACGGCCGACCCCGTGACGATCGAGCATCTGGAGTCACCAAAACACCTCGATGAGATCAACCTTGCTGCGCAGCAGCGTGGATGGATCGCTCACATGATGGCGACACTTCTCTCAAACGTCCAGGGTGTCCTGACGCTGGGAGGAAGCCTGGCGTTGCTGGCAACCATTGATCCCAGAGTGCTGTTTCTTCCTCTGTTCGGAATCCCGGCATTTTTCGCAAGCCGGCGCGCCGCGGCGCTCGTTGAGAAAGCGAATGAAGCCAACGCCGAAAGGCTCAGGAGAAGAACACATCTATTTTCGATCGGCACGTCGGCTGAGGCCGGAAAAGAGTTGCGCATCTTCGGTCTGCACGACACGCTGGTGAACCGCTACCACCGCGCGTCTGAAGAAGTCGCCCGGGAAACAAACCGGGCTGCGGTGCGGTCGGGGCTCGTGAGAGTGGCCGGTCAGCTTGCCTTCGCCGTGGGCTATGTAGGGGCGGTTGCCCTGATCATCGATCTAGCCGCTCGGGGCGCCGCGACACCAGGCGACGTAATGATGGCCGTCACCCTCGCAGCCCAAGTGAACGGTTACGTCGCAGGTATGGCCGAATCCGGGGGCACCTTCGCAAGGACCGTCAAGAGCGCAAAGAGGTTCCTGGGAGTGCTCGATTACGCGGATGCTCACCGACCAAAGAAGACCACTGTCACCGTGCCCGCTACGATCCGCGACGGAATCGTCCTAGAGGGCGTAACGTTCACCTATCCGGACGCCGCCGAGCCCGCTCTAAAGGACGTGACGGTCAAGCTTCCCGCCGGAAGTGTCGTGGCGCTTGTGGGCGAGAATGGAGCCGGCAAGACGACCCTCGTAAAGCTGCTATTTGGGATGTACGAGCCAAGTGCTGGCTCCATCAGTTTGGACGGGGTCGATCTGGATGATTTCGACCCCACAGATTGGAGAGCCCACACCAGCGCAGCCTTTCAGGATTTCGTACGGTTTGAGTTCTCTATTGGAGAGTCCGTGGGGATTGGAGACTTGCCACGCGTCCAAGATGAGAGCGCGGTTCGGTCCGCCCTCCATCGTGCGGGGGCCGAGGAGCTGATCAAGGTGGGGGATGACGGTCTCGAGACACCCTTAGGTCGAACGTGGGCTAACGGCATCGACCTTTCCGGAGGGCAGTGGCAGAAGCTGGCCCTGGCGCGCTCCCTGATGCGCCGAAATCCCCTCCTGCTGGTTTTCGATGAGCCCACCGCCGCTCTTGATGCCGAAACCGAACACGCTCTATTCGAGCGCTTTGCAGCGGCCAGTCGCGAAGAGGTGTCGACCGGCATGATTACCCTGCTAATCTCCCATCGCTTTTCCACGGTACGAATGGCGGATCTCATAGTGGTCCTCAACCAAGGAAAGGTGGAGGACGTGGGATCGCATGATGACCTCGTTCTCCGCCGGGGCCTCTACGCGGAGCTTTATGCACTACAGGCTGGTGCTTATGAGTGATGTCCCTCAGGCAAGCGAGGGGATCCCGACCTAAACCAAAAACACTAATTCCGCCGCCTCTTCTTCTGACATCTCGCGGCCCTGGTTCCAGAGAGATCTGAAGCTGTCCGGATCAAGGGCAGTTCTTAGCTTATGAACAATTCTCTCGTGCTCTTTTATCGCAACTGGAGGAAGCGGTGAGCCAATCGACTCCCGTAGGGTCTCGGCAGCAGCCAGCAACCGGACGCCTGTTTGGAAACGGCCGACATCGGCCAGAACTGAACCGAAACCTTCCAGGGAACCGGCAATGCCTGGCTTGTCGTCCAACTCCTGCCGTACACGAAGCGACTCTCGATGGAGGGATATCGCACGCTCATGATCGCCGTCTTCCCGAGCCACCTCGGCCAGCCCGCCCAACGAGCTCGCTGAGCTCTGCTTGTCCCCCAACTCTCTTGATAAATCAAGACTCTGTTCGAACAGCTTTTTGGCCGCTCCTAGATCTCCCTGCAAGCGGTCGATCTCGGCACAGTTGTTGAGAGCTCGCCCCATGACCCATTTATCCCCCAACTCACGTGACAATTCGAGATCCTCATCGAATGTCTTTCTGGCCAGGACGAGATCTCCTCTTAACAACGCCACCTCGCCCAAGTTGTTCAATGACCGAGCTATCAGCCATTTGTCTTGAAGACGGCGTGAGATCTCAATGCTTTCCTCGTAAAGCCTTTGGGCTTCGAGGTAATCTCCCTCTTCCTGGGCGAGGTTTCCGAGGTTGTCCAGCGACCGTGCCACGCCCTGCGGATCGCCGATCTCTCGCCAGATCTTCAAGCTCTCTCCATAACGACTTCGCGCCTGTCCGTACTGGCCTTGGCTGTACGAGACGATCCCGAGGTTTGCGAGGGTGGCCGCGATACCAGCGGCATCGTCTAGATTTCGGCGGAGTGCCAAAGCCTCCTCGTACTTAGTTATCGCTGCATCGTGATCTCCCTGCATCCAGGCCAGCGCTCCCGCGGCATTGAGGGCCTTCGCCCTGACGGCGGGGGCAGGTTCGGTCCCCGAGGCTAAGGCTTCTTCAAGCCATCGCCGACCCTCACTGAGGTGTCCGTGTGTCGTCCAGAGGCGTGCCAGCGCGCCGGTTAGACGAAGAGCCGCATCTGCAAACCCTCGGCCAATTGCCCACTGAAGCGCAGCCCGAAGGTTGTCATGCTCAACCTCCATGGTTTGGAGCCACTCGGAAGTCGTGACGTCGGGTTCACTCCTTTCTGCTAGTGAAAGGAACCACTCGAGATGCGAATCGCGAGTTACCTCAACCTCCCCCGACTCCTCCAATCGATCACCCGAGTAATCTCGAATGGTCTCCAGTAAGGAATAGCGCGCGCCATCGCTTCGTTCCTCGAAGACGACAATCGACTTGTCCACGAGCGCCGACACCAGCTCGATATGAGACCCCGGGCGGAGTTCATCTCCAAGGCACACGCCCTCGACTGACTCGAGGCTGAATCCACCGGCAAACACCGATAGCCTTCTAAGAAGAGTGCGTTCCTCATCGTCGAGATGGTCGTAGCTCCAGTCGACCAGAGCCTTTAAAGTCTGCTGCCGCGGAAGCGCGGTCCTGCTGCCACCGGTGAGAAACGTGAAGCGATGATCGAGTCTCTCGGCAATCGTTTGTGGAGAGAACGCCCGGATGCGCGCCGCGGCAAGTTCGATTGCTAGCGGAATTCCATCGAGGTGGAAACAAATTCGTGCCACCGCGTCGGCGTTCTCGGTCGAAAGAGAGAAGGCAGAGTCAACGTGAGCGGCACGGTCGACGAACAGGCGAACGGATTCAAAACGCATCAAGTCGTCAACGGAAGGGGAACTTTGAGGATCGGGTACAGGAAGCGACGGCACGCGATAAGTGGTCTCGCCTGGAACATTGAGGGGCTGCCGGCTCGTAGTCAGAACGCAGAGATCTGGACGAACACGCAACAGCCGATCCGCAAGATCTGCGCATGCCTCGAGCACATGTTCGCAATTGTCGAGTATCAGAAGAAGGTTCTTTCCGAGAAGGAAATTCGCCAAGGCTTCGAATGCATCGGTTCTTCCTTCTTCCCGAATCGAAAGGGCGCCCAAGGCGGTTTGAATTACGAGGGCGGAATCATTGAGGGCCCCAAGCTCCACCACGAACACTCCATCTGGATAATCCCCGGCCACTCTGGCACCCAACTCCAAGGCAAGGCGTGTCTTGCCACACCCACCGGAACCCGTCAGCGATAGCAACCTCGTTCCCGATAAAAGGTCAGCAACCTCTTGCAACTCTTGGTGACGACCAACAAAGCTCGTAAGCTGAAGCGGCAAGTTGGTCGATCGGCTCTCCAATCTTCGAACTGCCGGGAACTTGTCTGGAAGGCCCGGTCGGGACAGTTGGTACAGGTGCTCTGGTCGTTCCAGGTCCCTCAGGTAGTGCAAACCGAGGTCGATGAACGAACCACCGCCGGGAACACGGTTCTGTACAGAGTCCCTTACGGCTTGAGACGCAATTATTTGTCCTCCGTGCGCAACATCTCTGAGACGCGCGGTTCTATTGACATCCCGTCCGTAGTAGTCGTTCCCCCGGAGCTCAGCTACTCCGGTGTGCAGGGACATCCGCACCCGGATAGCCAATCCCCCCGGCCATTCCTCGCTGAGAAGGCTACCTTGGAGTTTCAACGCGCAACTAACAGCATCGCTCGCAGATCTGAATACGGTGAAGGCGCTATCCCCCTCACCTCTGGTCTTAATGATCACTCCTCCGCAGGAACCGACCGATTCTCGAATCAAATCGTCGAGGCGGGCGAGCGCCAGGGACATCTCAACAGAATGGGCTTCCCACAGCCGCGTTGAACCTTCAACGTCCGTCAATAGGAAGGTGACCTTCCCTGTAGGCAGGTTCCCCGCGGGCTCCCCGATTGAGGATCTTTCATCCGACATCAGTGGTTGTAGTTTGCTCGACCCACTGCGTCTCCGCTAGATGTGACTAAGATCGATTAGTTTCGTGCTTAGCTGAATCCTCTCCGAAGAGAGGTCGACTGGGAAGTCCGCGGGGAACGGGAGGCGCTGGCCCTATCATCATCAGCCATGAGCAACGAAGGGGGGCAGGCCCTCCCAAGCGGCACCGTCACGTTCGTATTCACGGACATGGAGCGCTCGACGACTCTCCTCCAGAGCGTAGGGGAAGAGAGGTACGCGCGACTGCGGGAGGGTCACCACAAGGTCCTGAGACGGGCATTTGAAAAACATGGGGGCGTCGAGTTCGAGTCCGAAGGCGACGCCTTCTTCGTGGCGTTCAGCCGCGCCGGACTCGCAGTGGCGGCGGCCCTCGCGGCTCAGCTCGAGATGCACCAGGTTCAACCTGAAGTCAAGGTGAGGATGGGGATCCACACCGGCCACGCGTCCGTTTCCACAACGGGGTACATCGGTCTTTCACTGCATCAAACCGCGCGGATCGCGGCCGCGGGTCACGGGGGTCAGGTTCTGGTCTCCGAAGCGACCCGCCCCCTTGTAGGGGAGGCAGACCTTCCCATGGACGCCGGCTTCCTCGACCTCGGCCAACACCGATTCAAGGATCTCAGCGCGCCGTTGCGCATCTACCAGCTGACCCATCCCGGGTTGCCAGACGACTTCCCTCCAATCCGGTCACTCGAGGCCCGCGCTCACAATCTTCCGATACAGCTGACCAGCCTCGTGGGGAGGGACGAGGAGATCGAAGAGATCTCGCGCCTTCTTGACGCGAACCGGTTGGTCACTCTGGCCGGCGCCGCCGGTTGCGGGAAGACGAGGCTCGCCCTTCACGTCGCCGCCGAGCTTCTCGATCGATATCCAGACGGGGTCTGGCTGGCAGAGCTGTCGCAGTCCTCCGATCCCCAAGACGTGCCCATGAAAGCGGCTGAGGCGGTAGGTCTGCGATTCGACCCGGGACCTCAAACAGAAGCGAATCAAACACCGGACGTTACGGAAAGCCTGCAGCGGTACCTGGAACCGAAGCGGCTGCTATTGGTCTTGGACAACTGCGAGCATCTTTTGACCGCTTGCGCAGGGCTGGCTCATGCACTCCTGCAAACCTGTCCAGGGGTTAAGGTCCTCACGACCTCCCGCGAGGCCCTGGGAGTGGCGGGAGAGTCTTCACTGCGGGTGCCGTCGTTATCTGTGCCCGATCCCAGCCGTGTCCCTCCACTCGAGGAGCTCACCGACTACGAGGCGGTTCGTCTCTTCGTCGAACGCGCTGCTCTCGCAGAGCCGGGCTTCGGTCTGACCGAGGACACCAGCGAAGCTGTAGTCCAGATCTGCCACCGGCTGGACGGCATGCCGCTGGGAATAGAGCTCGCCGCCGCGAAAGTGAGGATGCTCACCCCTCAACAGATCGCCGACCGGCTCGATGAGATGTTCCGGATCCTGACCGGAGGCGGAAGGGTAGCACTGGAGCGCCAGCAGACGCTGCGCGCCGCGGTCGATTGGAGCTACCGGTTGCTGGCAGAGCCCGAGAAGCTGCTACTCCAAAGGCTGTCGGTGTTCGTCGGAGGCTTCGACCTCGAGGCGGCCGAGGAGGTCTGCTCGGGTGACGGCATCGAAGGAGATCAGGTGCTGGATCTTCTGACTCACCTGGTGGACGCCTCCTTCGTCGTAAGGCTGATCCATCGGGGAAAGTCCCGGTACCGGTTGCTCGAAACCATCCGGCAGTACGCCCGCGAGAAGCTCTTCGACTCAGAGAGCAGCTCTGCGATCCGCAACCGCCATCGGGATTTCTACCTTGGGGTCGCCGTTCGGATGTCCGAGGAGATGTTCGCCGGAAGAACCAGCCGCGCCAACGAGATCGCCGACGACGAGGTCGAGAACCTGCTCGTCGCATTGGACTGGAGCATCGGAGAGGGACACGTCGACGAGGCCCTGCGGCTGGGCTATTCGCTGGCTATGACGCAGATCCCACGAGCGAGGTTCTGGGAGTTCCGCCGGCAGTACGAGGAGGTACTCGATATCAGTGCCGGCGAGGAGACACCCCCGCGCGCAGATGCTCTTGCATTTGGCGGCGAGATCGCCGCGCACCGGGGCGACCCAGGGGCCAGAAGGATGGCCACCGAAGCAGTGGCTCTGTTCCGCAAACTCGGGGACCGCGCCGGTCTCGGCAGGGCCCTCTCACACCTTGGAGAGACGAGCCTCCGCCTTGGGGATACGGAGGCCGATGACGCCTTCGCCGAGGCTCTGCCCATCTTGAGGGAGACCGAGCAGAATTGGTGGATCGCCAGGACGCTCGTCGCCCTCGCGCGGCTAGCCTGGACGCGAGATGACCTGGAGGAAGCCCGGTCGAGATCGGAAGAAGCCTTCCAGTTCGCCCGCGCCAACCGGATCCAATACGCCATGCTGGTAGCGGGCTACGATCTGGGATCTATACAGATCCAGCAGGGCGACTACGAAGGGGCCCGATCCTCGGATCTCGAGATCCTGGCACTCGCCGAAGAGCTGAACCTTCCGAACTGGATAGCCGAGATCCAGATCGGTCTGGGGCGTCTGGCCCAATGGCAGGGCGATCACGAAGAGGCAACCTCGATCTTCGAACGGGCGCTGGCCTCGGCGCGAGGGTCGGGCCACCCCATCGCTTTGGGCATCGCCTTGGATAAACTTGGCTACGCGGCTGTCGATCGCGGGGAATTCCAGCAGGCACGCTCCTACTGGGAGGAGGCGCGGGGTCCCTTATCTATCGTGGGTGCCAGCCCCGGTCACGATATCCGGCACCTCTATGCCCTCGGCTGGGTCGCTTTGCTCGAAGGAGACCTGGCGGCGGCGCGCCCTCATCTGGAGGAGGCCCTGGCCGTCGTCCGGACCATGGAATCGAAGCACTTGCGGGCCGCGGTGCTCCACATGGTCGGTGAACTGAACCGCCTGGAAGGCAACATCGAGGAGGCTCGCAACTTTCTCGAGGAAGGCCTTGCCCTCGCCAGGGAGGCCGCCCACAAGTTCTACATCGCCAACGTTTTGTCGGGGTTGGGGGAGGTGGCGAGGATCGAGGGAAACCACTCCAAAGCGCTCGACCATCATCGAGAGGCGATTCGGCTAAGTGTAGAGATTGGCAACAAGTTCGGCCTGGCAGAATCCCTTCAAGCCTTGGGGGCACTTGCCGCCGCGGTCGGAAGGCCCCGTGAGGCCAGCCGGCTGTTGGGAGCAGCCGAGGCTTTGTTCGAGTCCACGGGCGCCGCCGTCGCTCCCATCTCGGTGCAAGCACGCGAGGAGGCCATCGCGCAGACAAAGCCCGAGCTTTCAACTGAGGAGTTCGAAGCCGAGCGGGAGAAGGGTCGCGCGATGGGGGCCGAAGAAGCGGTGGACTACGCCCTCTCCGAAGATCTCGGACTCGGATAGCGTGCGGGCATTCCGAACCGAATGTCCCAGTGACATACTTCGCCCGTGCCTCAAGTGGTGGTACTCAACGGTGGATCAAGCTCCGGCAAGTCGACTTTGGCTAGGGCTTTTCGCGATGCCCGGGCTGCGGTCGGAGACTTTTGGCTCGTCATCGGGATCGACGACTACTTTTCGAGGCTACCGGAGGACTGGTTAGCACTAGGCGATCACGTCGGGCGCTTCAGCAGTTTCGGGATGACAGGGCGCTTCACCAAAGGAGGAGGAGTCGAGGTCTCGTTCGGACCGGTCGGTCGGGCCCTGTTGAGCGCCTATCAAGGCGCTGTCGCAGCTGCCGCGCATGCAGGCATCCAGGTCGTTGTGGACGAGGTAATTTTCGATCGCCCTCAGTGGGACGGATGGGGGGCCGCCCTACAAGGGCTCGACGTAGTGTGGGTCGGGGTGCGCTGCGACCCTGAGGTTGCCGAGGCCCGCGAGTTGGCCCGGGGAGACCGTACGCCCGGCAAAGCGCGGGGCTCCGCCTCACTTGCCCACGAGCACGCTCGATACGACTTCACGATCGATACTTCCGACCGCACCCCATCAGAAGCGCTTGCGGAACTTCTGGCCGTCCTCGGTTTCTAATTAGGGCGTACTGCTCCGAATCTTGTAACCCACTTGGCTGCCACTAAATAAGGATCTCGAGGACATAGCCCACCACAAGCAGCATTCCCGCAAAGAGGTGAAGTCCGATGTTTCTTTGCATCGCGGGCATCAATTCATAAGGATGGTCAAAGTGCTCGTTCAGGTCTCGGACGATACTTCGTGCCATTGGAATCGTGACAAGCATTCCCAACGTATAGATCGGCAGGATTCGCAGTGTCACTCCGAGGGCGACTATCAGATATGCCGTCGCAGCGGCAACCGAGAAGGCCCGGACCACCCCTTCTTCCGACCAACGAACGACCAACGTGCGCTTGCCGACCGCACTGTCCGCCGGCTTGTCCGGGACTTCATTCATATACAGGACGAGCGCTATGAAGATCGCCACGGGCAGCGATGCGAACAGCGCCTCTCCACTGAACTCCTTAGCCATGACGAAATAGGAGCCCAGGGTGGTTATCGGCCCGAAACCGAGCCCCACGGCCGCTTCACCAAGCCCCCTGTTGACGAGTCGGAACGGAGGAGCCGTGTAAGCAACGCTCACCAGGATCCCGGCAACGCCGAGGATGTAAAGCTCCGAGCCTCTGGTCTCCGCCAGATAGATACCTACGGCGATACCTACGGCATAAAACAGCGCCGACATCATGGCCATCGAGCGTCTCGACAACAGCTGATACTGAATCACTCGGGATCCCCCGCTGAATGGCGTGGGAGTGACGTTCGTGGGATCCGCACCGCTCATATCGTCGAAAACATCGTTTGCGACGTTCAGTCCCAAATGAAGCGCGGACCCACCCAAAAGCGTCAGACCGAGCAGGCCCCAAGAGAAGAACCCATGCGACGCAGCCACCGCCGCGCCGAGCAGAACCGGAATGATCGTTGCAGTGAGAAACGGGAGTCGGGTGGCTATGAAGAACAGCCAGCCAGCGGCTAGTCTGGGTCGCGACCCAACATCCTCAAAATACTTAAGGCCTCTCCCGACGTTGCGTTCGCAATACTCAAAGAATGGGGTCTCCTTCTCGTCCCAACCGGTCGCCGTCTCGGCTCTTACGGTTAGGCGGTCGTCGCTTACCGCAGCAGGTCCGTAGACATTGATGTAGCGCCGCTCGTCATAGCCGATCCCTTGGACCGGCCTGATGTGGCTGAAGGTGAGGTTCACCTGCTGGCCCGGGGAAGGAAGCATTTCCGCGGACAAAGGCCCGACCTCAAATGAGCTGTGCTCGATATCCGCCTTGAAATGCGTCGCGAAACTGACTGGATATCCATCGGAGCCGACGTACGACAGCACGGCATGGGGATAGTCCTGCGATCTCTTGACCGCCTCTCGGGCTCTCACGAGGTCTGCGCCAGTTCGAAGACTTTAGGTGACTCGGGGGAGTCTTCCTCGAATAGGAATACCTTCCTAGGGCTTATCTCAATCACGGCCCTTTCAAAGAAGAGTGGGATTCCGAATCTTTGCTTCAGGAATTTGTCGATGACAGGCTCCTTGGCACGCCACAGGGGCAGGAGCCGCTCCCACCCAGAATGCAGGTCGTCGTCGACGACAACCGCATCTCCCTGAATGGTAGCTCTGTGAAAAGGTTCACTCGGAATTGCCGTTGGATCAGTCAGGGCAACCGAGACCTTAGGGTTGCCTTTTATATGACGAAGTTTCTCGGAGAAAAGAACCGAGGAGGTCATATAGATGATCCGACCGTCGTAAAGCGGAATCAGAGGGTAGGTAATTGGGCGTCCCGAAGCATCGATGACGGTGAGTTCGGCGACTAATGCGAGGCGGAGCATCTCTTCGACCTTAGAAGGCAGCATCCCTGTTAGTTCAATCACGATCTGAAAGTATCAGGCAACATCGCGCAAGGGAACACGGCAAGAGGAGAAGCGTCGGGTTGGGTTTTGTGCCTCGGGAACAAGGCGCCCTCGTTTTCGAACGCCAATTGACTACGAGAAAACGCCGGGCTTAAGGTGGCAAGCGTGTCCGATCCGGCCGTCAATTGGCTTCTCTCCTCACAAGATCCATCTGTTAGATACCTGACTCTCGTCGACGTCCTAGGTGAATCGACGCGAACTAAAGCAGTAAGGTCGGCTAAAGATGCAATCCCTCAGAGTCCTCGCATTCGCGCTCTGCTCGAAGGACAAAGAAAGGATGGCGGATTCGGAGTTCACCCGTATCACAAGTGGATGGGAGCTTTCTGGAGACTAGTGTCTCTGGTTGAACTGGGGGCCCCTCGATTAGATCCGAGAATGCGTCTCGCAGCAAATCAAGTGCTCGAATGGTTGAACAGCGGTCCCCTAACTATCGAAGTAAATGGGAGAGCGCGAATTCATGCGTCCATACCAGGTAACGCCATAGCGGTCTGTACCCGGCTAGGGATGTCGGACGATGCACGAGTCAGACGTCTAGTCGACACACTAATAGAAACTCAGTGGGCCGATGGGGGTTGGAACTGTGATCAAAATCCCGACGCAACTCACTCTTCTTTCTACGAAAGCCTAGCGACGCTTTGGGGGTTGATCGAATACTCGAAGACCACTGAAAACACCGAAGCGGCTGGGGCAGTGGAGCGCGTCGCCGAGCTCTTTCTCGAGCACCGGCTATTCCGGTCAACATCATCAGGCGATGTGATCAACCAGGAATGGCTGAAACTTCACTATCCGCTTTACTGGCACTACGACATACTGCAGGCCCTGGTGATTCTCTCGCGCGCACAGAAGCTGTCCAACCCGCGCGTGAAAGAAGCTCTCGACATCATCGAATCGAAGAGAGACAAGCAGGGGCTCTGGCGTTCCGAGGGCTACTTCTGGCGTCCCATGACGTCCACCAGGTCAATCAGCAAAGACGGTCCAAGAAGAGAAGTTGTGGACTGGGGTCGCCGTGGCCCCAACGAAATGATTACTTTGAATGCGCTGAGGGTTCTTCGAGCAGCGGACAGAATCTGATCCGCCCCCTGCCGGCTTCAGGGAGAGACCTCGCGCAGTTCCACCAGTTCCTCCCCTTCACAGCGATATCGGAGAACCGAGCCGTCTTTCAAAGTGAGAGTGCCTCTTTGCTCCTGGATTCCGAAGCCACCCCTCGACTCCCCGGTCGATCGCACAACTGCACCCGATGTTCTAACTCCGTTCTTCATGCATTCGATTAGTGGGGGCCTCGACAGATAGAGAGCTGTAACCAGTAACCCGACCGAGAGCAACGCCCCGATGACCATCGACTTCAACTTGGCAGAAGTGAAGCCTGCCGAAGTCAGCTCCAATACGCCTGCAATAGCCACGCCGTGACCTGCAACAATCAGCGGTAGGCCAATAGAGAAAAGGCCAAGGACGCCGACGACGAAAAGGCCTGGGGTTGCAGCGCCGAGAAGCAAGGCGCGCACATTGGGGGCTCTGACAACGACCCCGAGCAACGCGCACAGTCCGAGAAGAAAAATCGTTGATGCCACTGCCCACACCGACACTGTCGGCTCGTCCAAGCCGTCGGAGATGACGAGAAAGGCAATCCCAGTCGCAACCGTAATAGCAGCCCCGAAAGATCCGACTATCGCTCCTAGTCTGAGAGGGCCTGCTTGCTTCTCAATCATCTACCCCATCCAGTCCCTCATGACCCTGTCCCTGGCGATCACCCAGATCCACAGCAGGACTAGGATCCCGATGGTCGCTGAGGCGACCAAAAGGGAGCCGAAGAAGAACTGGAACACCGAGTCCCCGATAGTGGGTTCCCCCCATGGGAACCGCAGGGCTCTGATCGCCATGAGCACTACGTATGGCAGGAGGAAAACGCGCAGCGCAACCCCGGCACCAGGCGTCTTTCCGAAACCAGGGGCCGAACCCTTTTCCTGCAACAATTTCGCATAGGCCTCCTGAGCCTTGGCTTGGCGCTCACGCTTTGCCGCCCTCTCGAACGGATCCTCAGTCGTGCTCATGGTCAGTCTCCTCCCCTTAATCTCACCAATCTCTTGACCTGACTCTGGGCTTGATCCAGAACCTCCAACAGCTTCCCCGGGTCGATCTTTCCGCGACTCTCCTTCACCAATCCGATCAATCGTTCCAGCTCGCCGTCCACCGACCCCTCTGGTCTTAGGAACGCCCCGGTACGGCGCTCGATCCACCCGAGTTCATCCAAACGATTTTGAAGGGCCCCTTCGCCGGTGGACGAAAGCAGGTAACGCTTGGGGCTGGCCGAGTCAACAGCTTGTATCAACTGCTCCTTTTCGAGCCCCACCAGCGCGGGATACACGCTTCCAGCGGATGGCGTGTACTGAGGGCTGAAAAGTCGGGCTAGTTCACTCATGAGTTCGTAGCCCGACATTGCCCGCTGTTTCAGCAGAGCCAGCAACACCAAGGGGAGCTCCCCGTACTCGAAAAATCGTTCCATTACCCTCCGCGATATAGCGAAACTATTACGAAAGATATATCGGAAGTCTTACGAATGTCAAGCCTCTCCATTCGGGGACTGCCCCAACTGCCGCGCTGCCAGGCACGAAAGTGGCCGGATTCGCGGACAGAAGGCTCGTGGTACTATACATGCATGCACGTATGTAAGTTAGCATGTCAGCCGTAGCCACTGCGCAGGGCGAAAGGCTGACCCAGCCGCAACGGCGCGCTCGAAGCCGGAGCGCTCTGCTGGAATCGGCAGCGAGGGGGCTGTCTCGCTACGGTTACTCCAACCTGTTGCTGGAGCGTGTGGCACGCGACGCCGGCTATACGCGGGGAGCCCTGTATCACCAATTTGCCAATAAAGAGGCTCTCGCGCTAGAGGTGGTGTCGTGGGTCGAGGAGACTTGGTATTCAGAGGTGGGCCGACTGGCCTTAAACACCTCCGACGCCGCCGAGGCACTCATAGCCATGGCGCGCGGGCACGCGGTGTACTGCCGGCGTGACGTGGCTCGAGTGATGATGGCCCTCAGAGTCGAATTGAGCGGGCAGGACCATCCCGTCGGCCGCGCGGTCGAGGAGGCCGTAGGACGAGTTGTGGCCGAATGTACTCGGCTGATAGCAGCTGGACGCAGAAGCGGCTCGATCCCGCCGGGACCGTCGCCTCGCCTGCTCGCACTGGCCTATCTGGGAGCGGTCGAAGGGCTCGTGATCAACCTTGCCGCTAAAGCCCCCTTCGACGAGCTGCTCGCCGAGAGGGGCGCCCGGGGGGTGCTGGGCCTGCCGCCGTCGCCAGAAAAGAAGGCCTCGTGAACTGGATCCTGGTCACCGCAGGAGCAGTGATGGTCATCGGTGCGATCGTCCACTTCGTCGTGGGCGATGAGACGCTACGCAAAATAGGACGCCTTGAACTACCACCTAACCGTTTCGGAAGTTCGGCAGACACCAGAGTCGTGATGAGAGCCACGTGGCACTTCGGCACGATTGCATTCGCCTTCCTGGGAGCTTGGCTTTTAGCCACCGGACTCCAGCCGCATGCCTCTTTTGCTTTGGGTGTGACCTATCTCTCCGGCTCATTGCTTTCCTGTTATGCGCTGGTCGGAGTTGTAATCACGCTTTACCGCAAAGGGCCCACGGGACTCTTCAGGCACCCAGGCCCTCTCACGCTGAGCACCGCTGCCGCCCTCGTCTGGTGGGGATCTACCTCCCTCTAACGCCACTGCGGTGAGCTAAAAGGCGTGGAGTATCGTTTGAATTCATGTCGGACGACCTTCGCCCCGTTACACCTTGAACTCCAACAGCGGATCTATCCTCATCCTCACCCAGGCGGATGTCCAAAGTCTTCTGGACATAACAGAGATGCTCGAAGCTCTGGAGTCGGCATTCATCGATTTCAGTGCTGGCCGAGCTTCCGTCCCACCGCGATCGGCGGCACGGTCTGAATCAGGTCTGCTGGGAGCGATGCCAGGCTATCTTCCCAGCGTCGCCCTCGAAGCGAAGCTGGTCACGGTTTTCCCAAACAACCATGACCGCGGAATACCTTCTCATCAGGGGTTGATTGTTCTCTTCGACGAAGACGACGGTTCTCCTCTGGCAGTAATGGACGCAATGCACATCACCGCGATGCGGACGGCTGGTGGAGCAGCCGTGTCGGTCAAGGCTCTAGCATCGGACGACGTCAGCATCCTGGCCATTCTCGGCTCGGGAACTCAAGGCCACTCTCATCTGGCGACGGTCCCGATAACTCGTGACTTCGCCGAGATCCGAATCGCATCGAGGAATCTGGAACACGCTGCCACCCTGGCTGAGAAAGACAACCGGGCTATCGTTGCCAACTCCTTCGAAGAGGCAGTGCGCGGTGCCGACGTCATCTGCTGCTGCACCGATGCACGCGAGCCGATTATTCGCTACGAGTGGATGAAACCGGGGGCTCATGTCACCGCCGTTGGGGGAAGCTTCGGTCCCGAGCTTGATACCGAGACCATCGAGCGCTGCAGAATCTTTGTTGAATGGCGCGGGGCGGCGGAGAATCCACCCCCTGCCGGGGCCCACGAGCTTCAAGGAGTTGCACCCGAAAGGCTGACCGAGATGGGCGAGGTTCTTTCGGGGTCAAGGCCGGGACGCGAATCCAGCGAGGAGATAACCGTCTACAAATCCACCGGACATGCCATCGAAGACGCTGCGGCGGCGCGAATCGTCTACGACAGAGCACTCAAGGACGGCATTGGACAGAAAGTCGCCATTTGAGGACTTTACCTTTCCGTCAGCTTCCGCCCGAACTTCATCTTCAACCCCAGGACAGCCGCTGCGATCATCACAACCAGCAGAGCTCTTAGGCCGGCACTGCCAACAGGTGGCGAAGGATTGTCACCTCCTGCAGCTCTAGCGACCACGCGCTCGGATTCCTCACCGAGGTCTTCGTCTGCCATCGTCGGCGTCGGGCCGGCTGGATTGACCGATGGGTTACCACTGTCCGCTGGCGACGCTGGGTTCGTTGATGGTGAACGAGGTGTCGATGAGCCACCTTGAGATCCTGCGGCTTGCTGGTCCGGCGGGCCTAATTGAACTGGGTCGCTGGAGAACCTCTTCGAATGGTCGTCGACAATCTTCACAACGGCGGTTTCACGTCCTCGATTTACAAAGGTTCCCCTGAAATTGGTCAGTCTCACCTCGAACTGTTCTTCACCTTCGGTGAAGTCATCAAAGAAAATGGGGATCCTTATCGATGCACCGCCATGACCAGTGAAGGTCAGGGTCCCTGAAGTTTGCCGGTAGTCCTGGTCCGCGATGGCAGTCAAGTCCGAGGTTTCATAGTCGATCGTCCCCTGTGCGGTCGGGCAGCACCAGGCCACTCTTACCTGCAATTCCGCGTAACCCTCCCCCTCCATGACTTCATATTCATCCTTGGTGAAACCACTGCAAGAGTCGCCCTCACAGGCCCAGGCTGGGGATGCCGCGGTCAGTAAACTGCCTACGGCAAGCAAGGCGAGGGCAACCCTCAAGAGGTTCCGCTTTCTCAATGACTTCTCCCCCGTCTCTCTCAAGAGAATAACGACCCAGGCATGTGCTGCGTTACCGGGCCGCCCGGATAAAGTCTGACCGGAGGATTGAGGAAATGAAGTCAGCCCCAATTGTCCTGGTCCCCGGTTTCTGGCTTGGCGCTTGGGCGTGGGATAAGGTCGCCGCAGCCTTGCGCGCGGATGGGCACGACGTCACCGCTCTGACGCTGCCCGGTCTAGAGTCGGCGGACACCGACCGCTCTGCGATCACTCTGTCCGACCACGTGGACGCGATCTGCGAGGCGGTGAGGGCGGCGGGGACCCCCGTCGTGCTCGCCGTTCACAGCGGGGCCGGCGCCTCCGGATACGCCGCGACTGATCAGGTTCCGGAACTGATCGCCGCCATGGTGTATGTGGACTCCGGTCCGGCCACTGGCGCGCTGGCCCCCGACTTCGACGCCGTCGAAATGCCCCTTCCTTCGCGGGAAGAGCTCGCGGAAGAAGAGAACCTCGACGGCCTCACCGAGGACCATCTCGAAACATTCCGCCGGAGGGCCATTCCCCAGCCGGGTGGTGCACTGCGAGATGCCCCGGAACTGACCAACGACGCGCGTCTAGAGGTGCCGAGCACCGTCATCTGCACCGGTTTCACGTCCGATCAGGTCAAAACCGCCGTCAAAGAGGGCTACGCGTGGCTCGCTGGACTGACCGAGCTGCGCAACGTCACCTACGTGGACCTGCCCACAAGCCACTGGCCGATGTGGTCACGCCCCCAGGAGCTCGCCGGGATTATCGGCGACGTCGCGAGGTCCGCCTAACTTTAATCTCGACACACCCGGAGAAGACTTCAGTCCCCCAACAGATTGTCGAGACTGCCGAACAAAATACGGAGCCGGCCCAGATCTCCTGTCGGGAGAAGACCTGCGCTGCCTATCTGGGTTATGAACCCACCCCTATAGGTCGGGCCGCACTGGCTCCCAGTGGATCGATCGAGGGCTAAGTTTGATCCCTGCTCTGCCTGGATTGTCAAGGTCCCTAACTATCTAGTACCCTAACCATATGAAGACCACGTCAACCCCTGCTGCCAAGACCTCCCCCAGCGGAGTTAAACGCGAAGCGGCAAGAGTCTTGGCCAGACTGACCCGCAGCGTTGAGAAGGCCTGCGTCGATTCTGGATTGACTCTTCCTCAGTATCGTCTTCTGCTCTTCATCTCTTTGCAGCCACAGCTGATGAGCGACCTTGCCAGTCGGGCCCAGGTCAGCAAACCTGCAATCACCGACGGAGTGGACGGTCTGGAGAAGCTCGGCCTTCTAAAACGGATCGCCGTAGAAGGTGACCGGAGGGCTACGGGTCTACAGCTCACTCCAAAGGGAGCCAGAACCCTCGAGAAAGCCGAAGACTCCATCCTTGCCCGTCTTGACGATTACCTCGATGAGAAAGATGTAGCGAAAGCCATCGCATCCATAGGAAAGGTGCTCGATAGCAGGCTCGAGGAAAAACTGAGGCAAGGATCCAAGAAATGAGCGCGCAAGTCCTCGCGGAGCCGACCACCTCGTCTAATCCATTCGAGCCGGTAGCCGTCCTTCCTGAATACCCGCCTCCCAAGGGAAGAGTAGATCCCGACCAAAGCAAGTCGTGGATCTGGCGGTTAGCTCCAGTTCTCTACTCGCATAAGTGGACGATCATGGGCGGGCTGGGCGCGGCGCTCGTGATGGTTCTCGTCACCGCCGGGATTCCGAAGACGATCGAGCTTGCGATCAACAACGCCCTCATCGACCGAGCAGCCCCCCTAAGGCGGTATGCCGTGATTCTGGGACTGCTTGCCGCCGCTCGACTCGTACTCACTTTTCTCTTTCGGTATCTCCTGCAAAAGACGGCCCAACTCATCGAGTTCGATCTGCGCACTGCAATGTTCGACCAGATGGGCAGACTGTCTTTCTCATTCTTCGACCGGGTGCAGACCGGCCAACTGATCTCTCGAGCCAATTCAGATATCCGAGCGGTAGAGCGATTTCTGACCTTCGCCCCCGTGATGGGGATCACGGTGGTCCAGTTCGCAGTGGCTCTCACGTTCATGGTCGATATGCATGCCGGCCTTGCAGTCCTGTCTCTCATCCCACTGCCGTTCGTTTACATCACGGGGATATATCTCCGGTCGAGGATGTTCCCGATCTCGTGGGTCGTTCAAGCCCGTGCGGCAGACGTCGCAACTATCGTGGAGGAAAACGTCACGGGAGTGAGAGTCGTTAAGTCTTTCGCTGCCGAACTCGAGCAGATCAAAGTGCTGGCGAAGTCCGCTACCCGACTCCGATGGGCATCGATATTCCAGATCGATCTGCGGGCGAAATTTGCTCCGATCATGGAGAACCTTCCTCGGCTGGGCTTTTTGATCGTGCTGCTGTACGGAGGGTGGCTGGTGATCGAGGGCGAGATCAAAGTCGGCGTGATCGTAGCCTTCGCCTCTTACATTTTGATGCTTCAGGTCCCATTTCGAATGCTGGGATTCCTCATGCTCATGGGACAGAGGGCGGCAGCATCCGCAGGCCGGATCTTCGAGATCCTCGATCAGAAGCCGGAGATCGCCGACAGCCCTGGGGCCGTCGACATGATTGACCCCAGCGGAGAGGTCGAGTTCAAGGACGTGTCCTTTGGTTACGGCGAGGGCGCCCCTATTCTTTCCGGCTTCAACCTGAAGCTCCTCCCTGGAGAAACCGTCGCCATGGTCGGGCGCACCGGATGTGGGAAGTCAACCGCGGCAAGGCTGATCCCACGCTTCTACGACGTCACTAGCGGTCAGCTGCTGATCGATGGGCTCGACATCCGCAAATACACAATTCGGAGTTTGCGGCGCAACGTTGGGTTGGTTCTCGATGAACCATTCCTGTTCTCAGAGTCCTTGAGAGACAACATCGCATTCGGTGACCCGACGGCTCCTGACGAGGAGGTTGTCAAAGTTGCGAAGATCGCCGGAGCAGACGGATTCGTGACCGAACTCCCGAAGGGCTACAACACCATCGTTGGAGAGCGCGGCTACACACTTTCGGGAGGCCAGCGCCAGCGAGCTGCGATCGCCCGGACGCTATTGACGAATCCCCCAATCTTGATTCTCGATGATGCAACCAGTTCGGTTGACGTCCAAATCGAACAGGAGATCCACGACGCCCTCAAAGATCTGATGAAGGGGAGGACCACTCTCATCATCGCCCACCGGCTCTCCACCATCAGCCTCGCAGACCGCGTCGTCCTGGTTGATCAAGGCAGAGTGGTCGCAGAAGGACAGCATCAGGAGCTTTTGCGCACGGTGCCTCTCTACTCTGAGGTTCTCGCCAAGGTCGAAGAAGAGTGGATGGCGACCCACGCCCAGCCTTCTACGAGCGACCCGGAATTCGAGGAGGACATCAAGGAAGTCCGCATACCTCCACCCCTGCCGCTCGATGGCCTCGGCGGCGATCTTCAGGGAGACAATTCCTAATGGCCATGGGAGGCTGGTTCTCTGGCGGAGGAGGCATGGGCCGTGGCGGCGGGGCCAATAGGGGCCAAGAAGCCGGCATGCCATTCGCGGGGATTCCTCCGGAGATGTCGGAACGGGTCGAATCCCTGTTGGCCAAAGAACCCGATCATGGTGCTCCCCCGGTATCGTTTTCCTACAAGTCGACGGATACCTCTGGATTCAAACTAACGAGGTTTCTTGCACCTCATCTGCCGGCAATCCTTCTGGCCATCCTGCTGGTTGTGATTGAGGTGGTTGCTGAACAAATCGGCCCTCACCTGACAAAGATCGCGGTCGACGACGCACTTCTCAGCGGGAACTTCCGAATGTTGATCTCAATCGGTGTCATATACCTCTTCTCGATTGCGATCAACATGATCATGCGTGCTTTTCGCACGGCATGGGCGGGCCGGATCGGGGAGAAGTTGCTGTTCGAACTTCGCGTCAAGGTCTTCTCCCATCTCCAGCGACTTTCAATCGACTTCTACACGAAGGAGAAAACGGGTCGGATCATGACCCGAATGACTAGTGACATTGATGCGCTGCAGCAGCTATTTCACGACGGTCTCATCAACCTCTGCGTGCAGGCCATGACGCTTGTCTTCGTTACCACGATGCTGTTCATCTACAACGCCCGCCTGGCGGTTGTAGTCCTGCTTGGGATCGTTCCGGTGACGGTAGGCATGACTCTCTGGTTCAGAACGACGTCCAACAGGGCATTCCTTGCGGTTAGAGAAAGGATCTCGGACATCCTCGCCGACCTCGCCGAGAATCTTTCGGGAATCAGGATTGTGGCGATGTACAACCGCCAACGCCACAACTCAATCAAGCATCGAAACGTGGTCGGCAGGCATCTCGACGCCAACCTCCATGCTGCGCGCGTTTCGGGCACCTACGGGTCCGCCGTGGAGACCATGGGAGTTGTGGGAGTGATCCTCATCCTCGTGGTTGGAGGCAACATGGTGTTCGAGGGAAACCTCACAGTCGGTGAGCTCTCGGCATTTGTTCTTTACCTCAATACTTTCTTTGCTCCGATCCAGCAATTGGTCCAGCTCTACAGCGTTTATCAACAGGGCAGAGCGGCAATCTCTAAGCTGCGTGAGCTTCTTTCGACGAAGCCTTCCGTTCCGGAAGCGGATGATGCTTACGACCTGCCGCCGATCAGTGGGGGGATCGAGTTCAAAGACGTCACCTTCGGCTATCTCCCGGACACCCCCGTATTGAAGGACGTTTCACTCCACATCCCCGCCGGTCACACTTTTGCCCTCGTGGGTCCCACGGGGGCAGGGAAATCCACCATCGCCAAGCTGATCACGAGGTTCTATGACCCGGACAAGGGACAGGTCCTGATCGACGGCCACGACCTGAGAATGGTTGGCATCGAGTCTCTCCGAAGGCAGCTTGGGGTGGTTCCTCAGGAGCCGTTCCTATTCGCCGGATCCATCCGAGACAACATCGCATTCTCCCGGCCCGAGGCCGCCACCGACGAGATCCTGGAAGCGTGCCGGGCAGTAGGGATCGATGACCTTATCGATCGACTGCCACAAGGCCTCGATACGCCATGCCACGAGCGGGGCGTAACGCTGTCCTCTGGAGAGCGTCAGCTGATAGCGCTGGCACGGGCATTTCTGGCACAGCCGAGAGTGATCGTCCTCGACGAAGCAACGTCCAATCTCGACCTCGGCACGGAAGCAAAGATAGAGCGAGCGCTCGATATTCTTCTCGAAGGCAGGACTGCAGTGCTGATCGCTCACCGTCTTTCCACGGCCATGAGGGCCGACCGGATCGCGGTGATCGACGATGCCGGGATCATTGAAATGGGCTCCCACGACGAACTCCTGGAGGCACGCGGCCGCTACGCCGACATGTTCGAAGCATGGATGCGTCATTCCACGGATGCTTCACTATTCGCGTGAGATGAGCCCTCCCTATAGTGCTCGATGGTCAATAAAGGGGAACGCATGCAATTCGAAAAGGTAATTAGAAGACAGCGCATGACTCGCCGCTACGAAGGGCGGCCGGTTCCGCGCGAGACGCTTGATCGGATCCTTGCTGCGGCCCAGAAAGCACCATCAGCAGGATTCAGTCAGGGCATCGCGATGGTGGTTCTGGAAGGAGAGGAGACCGATCTTTTCTGGAAGCTCACCATGCCGAAGATCAAATGGGAGCCCGATGCCCGGCCCTGGGCAGTCGTCATTCCACTGGCAAGTAAGAAAGCCTACCTGGACCGTTACAGCGAGCCCGACAAGGCCAAAGCCGGAATGCAAACGGAGGAGAATTGGCCCGTGCCTTACTGGCAGATCGACTGTGCCTTCGCATCGATGATCGTCCTCCTATCCGCCACCGCAGAGGGCCTTGGGTGCTGGTTCTTCGGCATATTCCGGGGGCAGGAGGAGCTCATGAAAGAACTCGGCATCCCGGACGAGTTCGAACCGATTGGAGCCATGACAATCGGCCATCCGGCCAAAGAGGACTTTCGGTCACCATCCCTTAAGCGAGGTCGAAAGCCCTTCGACGACTTCGTCCACAGAGGCAGATGGTAGGTTACGCCGGACCCGAACGGAGGCAGGATGCCCAAGCACCAAATAGCGCAGCGCGTCGGGCAGTGGTCCGTTGAATCTCCCTGATGGAGCCGCTGGGGTTCTTCCCAGTCAGTACCTCGAACATGCGGTGGCTGATGGAGTCATCGACGCCGGGGAGTACAAGATTCCCTCGGCCAATATCCAGCCAGCGAGCATCGACCTTCGTTTAGGAGAGGTTGCCTACCGCATCCGCTGCAGCTTCCTTCCCGATTCTCAGCCGGTCGAGATGAAGATGAAAGACCTCATCGTCGACGAGCTGGATTTGCGCCGAGACGGTGCCGTTCTCGAGACCAATCGCCCGTACCTCGTCCCTTTGCTCGAACAACTCACGCTTCCCGCAAACGTGAGAGGAAAGGCGAATCCGAAGAGTTCCACCGGACGTCTTGACGTATTCACGCGGGTCATCACGGATCAGAGCTTCCGATTCGACGAGATCGTCGCCGGCTATCAAGGCCAGTTGTTTTTGGAGATCGTGCCATTGTCGTTCACGGTAAGGGTGCGACAGGGGCTCGCGCTCAACCAACTGAGGCTTTCGGTAGGACGGTCCGTACTGACCGACGAGGAGATCGTCCAGTTGCACGAAGAGACGCCGATTTTGTTTAGCTCACAGAAGCCCGTGACCGACATCTCCACCGCCGGGGGCCTGTTCCTTGGGCTGGACTTGAAAGGCGATGGGCAAGGCCGAGTCGGGTATCGGGCCAAGGACAACGCACCTCTGCTGGAGATGTCGGTCACAGACGCATTTAGTCCAGGAGAATTTTGGGAGCCCGTATTCAGAGAAGAGGGCGATCGGATAGTGCTGGCCCCCGAGAAGTTCTACCTGCTGCTCTCCGAAGAGGCCGTGCGCATCTCGCCGGAATACGCGGCGGAGATGACTGCTTACGACCCAACCAGCGGCGAGCTTCGGACGCACTACGCCGGGTTCTTCGATCCTGGCTTCGGCTACGACACCCAGGAGCGATTTCTCGGGTCAAGGGCTGCTCTCGAAGTTAGAGCGCATGACGTCCCGTTCATGATTGAACACGGCCAGAGGGTATGCAAACTCACGTTCGAACGAATGCTTGAGGCGCCGACGGTTCTCTACGGCCAGGGCATCGGATCCTCGTATCAGAATCAACAGGACACATTGGGAAAGCACTTCCGAAGAGTTTCGGCGGGCAGCGAACCCGCCTGACACGACTAGCCGGTAGCATCGGCTCGTGAGACGCACCAAGATCATCTGCACGATCGGCCCGGCCAGTGCATCGCGTATACCCGAGATGGTCGAAGCGGGCATGGATATCGCGCGAATCAACTTCTCCCATGGAACCGAGGAGGATCACATCCAGGCGTTCGCCGGAGTCAAGTCTGCTTCCGAGAGCGCAGGTCGGCCCATCGGTCTCTTGGCCGATCTTCCCGGCCCCAAGGTAAGGCTCGGGGAGATTCTGGGTGGTGAGACGGACCTGGAGCCCGGCTCGACCTTCGACCTGCTTCCTTCCGGCCAGGCAGGAAACGAAAAGGGCGTCCCAACCGATCATCCCTCTCTCGCCGAAGACCTGATGCCGGGAGACCGGATCCTCTTAGCGGACGGCGCGGCGGAGCTGCGGGTCCTTAGTTGCGATTACGCCGTCAGAACCGAGGTAGTGACGGGCGGAACCATCCGATCGAGAGCGGGGGTGAACATTCCATCCCACCGGCTTTCGCTCCCCGCGCTTGATTCCAAGGACAGGATGGACCTGAAAACTTCGATCGAGTTGGGGGCCGACTTTGTTGCACAGTCCTTCGTGAGACGAGCTGAAGACGTTCAGGAGTTGCGCGCACTGATCGGAGACAAACCCATCCGCATCGTGGTCAAGATAGAAACGGGCATGGCAGTCGAGGAAGCCGATCACATCCTGAACGAAGCCGATGCCATCATGCTGGCAAGAGGCGACCTCGGAGCAGAGATACCGTTCGAAGAGATCCCGGTGATCCAAAAGAACCTTCTACGGCGGGCAACGGGATCCGGCATCGCCGGAGTCGTAGCAACTCAGATGCTGGAATCCATGATCAACGCTCCCCGCCCCACCAGAGCCGAGGCAAGTGATGTTGCCAACGCGGTGCTGGATGGGGCCGATGCCATCCTGCTGTCGGCGGAAACGGCAATCGGCAAGTACCCGGTCGAGGCCGTACGTGCGGCGGCGCGGATATGTTCTGCCGCAGAAAGCAAGGGTGGCGAATTTGTTTGGGAGAGGCGTCAACCCGCACCTGCGTCGGAGGCGCAGGCCATAGCTCAAGCAGCTGCGATGCTCACTCATCGAGACCCGAGCATCTCCGCTATAGCTTGCTTCACCCCATCCGGCCGGACTGCCGAGCTTCTGTCGACGGTGCGGCCGAGAGTCCCGATATACGCGTTCTCTCCGAGTCTCGGGACACTTCGCCGGCTCACGATCAGAAGGGGAGTCTTCCCCGTTCCGTGCGAAGAGCCGAACGACACGGATTCGATGATTCAGACCATGGACCGGGTACTTGGTGAAGGGTCGCTGCTGGATCCGGGGGCAGTCGTCCTCATGGTGGCATCTAGTCCCGTGGGATTGGCGCCCACAAACCTCCTGAAGATTCATCGGATCGACCAGGTGGAAGGAAGGAAATGAGATGACCCAGAAGCCACGGATCGAAGCGCTGCTGGAAGAGCTTCGTACGTTTGATCCACCGGCTGCGTTCCGAGAACAAGCAGCGATCACGTCCGAGGAGATCTACTCGGATGCCGAGGGTGATCTCGAGGGGTTCTGGGCCGCCCAGGCTTCGAGGCGGGTGGACTGGTTTCGAGATTGGGACCGCGTCCTGGATTGGGATCCTCCGTTCGCGAAGTGGTTCGTCGGAGCAACCCTCAACGTTTCTTACAACTGCCTCGATCGCCATCTTGAACGCGGACTTACAGACAAGGTGGCGTACTTCTGGGAGGGAGAGCCCGGCGACGCGCGCATCGTCACTTACCGGGAGCTCTACGAAGAGACATGCCGGGTGGCGAACGCGCTCAAGAAACTTGGGGTAAGAAAGGGAGACCGCGTAGCGATCTACATGCCGATGGTGCCCGAACTTCCGGCGGTGATGCTGGCATGCACCAGGATCGGCGCTCCCCATACCGTCGTGTTCGCAGGGTTCTCCTCGGATTCGCTTTCCGGACGCATCAACGACGCCGAGGCCAAGGTTTTGGTCACCGCAGACGGAGGCTACAGACGAGGAGAGATCGTTCCTCTAAAGGACAACTGCGACAGGGCATTACAACAGACGCCGACGATCGAGAAGGTGCTGGTCCTTAGGAGGACCGAACAGCCAGTCGATTTCGTCGAAGGCCGGGACGTCTGGTATCACGATCTGGTTCCAAATCAGAAAGCAGAATGCCCGCCGGAGGAGCTGGACTCGGAGCACCCTCTCTACATCCTCTATACATCTGGCACGACCGCCAAGCCCAAAGGGATCCTTCATACGACCGGCGGCTACCTTGTCGGAGCCGCCACCACCCATGAATGGGTATTCGACCTGAAACCAGACTCTGATATCTACTGGTGCGCTGCCGACATCGGCTGGGTCACAGGCCACAGCTACATCGTCTACGGGCCACTTGCCAACGGCACCACATCGATTCTCTATGAGGGGTCTCCCGACTTCCCCGATAAAGATCGATGGTGGACGATCGCAGAAAAGCATCGCGCCACCATCCTCTACACCGCACCAACCGCCATCCGCACTTTCATGAAATGGGGAGAGGACTATCCCAACAAGCACGACCTTTCATCGCTGCGCCTGCTCGGAACCGTTGGCGAACCGATCAATCCGGAAGCCTGGGTCTGGTACCACGAATTCATCGGCGGCGGCCGTTGCCCCATCGTGGACACCTGGTGGCAAACGGAGACGGGAATGATCATGATCTCCCCGCTGCCGGGGATAACCACTCTCAAGCCTGGATCGGCCACCCGTCCACTCCCTGGGATCGAAGCAGACATTGTCGATGAAGCGGGTCAATCCGTCGGGCTGGGCCAAGCCGGCTATCTGACCTTGAAGCGTCCATGGCCGGCAATGCTAAGAACCATCTACGGAGACGACGAGCGATACGTTCAAACATACTGGTCACGCTTCCCAGGGATGTACTTCGCGGGAGATGGCGCCAAGCGAGATGACGACGGATACCTGTGGCTGCTTGGCCGAGTCGACGACGTCATGAACGTTCACGGCCATCGCATCTCGACCTACGAGGTAGAAAGCGCCCTCGTTGATCACCCTTCGGTAGCCGAGTCCGCCGTCGTTGGACGCGTAGCCGAGGACCGCAGCGAGTCGATAGTCGCGTTCGTAACGCTGAAAGGAAGTGCGACCGAGGCAGAGGCTTTGCTGCAGGAGCTAAGAGAGCATGTCGCCGCCAAGATCGGCAAGATCGCCAGGCCGGAGAGGATCATCTTTACCGACGATCTGCCCAAGACCCGCTCCGGGAAAATAATGCGCAGGCTGCTCAAGGACGTCGCGGAGGGCCGCGCTCTCGGGGACATCACAACACTGGCCAACGAGCAGGTCGTCGAGCAGATCCGCGAGCTCGCCAGAGCGCGAGCCGACGCGGATGACGCCTGATCCTGGCATGGCCTCTCCCCATAAATCCGATCATCTGATCTGGGAACAGGGAGGTGAATTCGACGAGGCAACCTATCGAAAGATCTTCGGCGAGGTAGTTGATGAGATTCGCCAGCTGAAAAAGGACTTCTTGGTGTTTGGCGGATTGGCTAGCTCGTTCTATGGAAGACCGCGCACTACGCACGACATCGATCTACTCGTGAGACCACAGGATCGTGACCCCTTGCTCGGTCAATTGTCCGAGGCGGGATTCGATACTCAACGGACGTATCCGGATTGGATATACAAAGCCATGAAAGAGGGGGTTCTTGTCGACATCATTTTTCGGTCTTCGGGAAACATCTATCTCGATGATGAGATGGTGTCACGGGGGGTTACCGGCGAGATCCAGGGCAGGGAAGTTCCGGTAATAGCTCCAGAGGATCTGATCGTCATCAAAGCTATCGCCCATAAAGAGAACTCACCCAGGCACTTGCACGATGTTCTCGAGGTTCTGTCCAGACAGTCAATCGATTGGGATTACTTGAGCAGGCGAGCAAGATTCGGAATCAGAAGGGTTCTCTCGTTTCTCATGTTTGCTTCATCGGAAGGAGTTGCAATACCGAAGGAAGTATTGGGAAAGATGGCCATAGAGACCTACGGGAGTTGACATGACCGAACTCGGAGACGAACCCGTCGAATACTCGGTCGCCCATATCAAGGAGGCCCTTGCCGCCGATCCACACACCGCGGAGCTGCATGTCGAAGTGCAGGTGAAGGGTAGCTCGGTTGCAGTCACAGGACGGGTTACAACCGATGAACGAAGAAACGCAGTGGAGGAAGTGATCGGGCGGCTTTATCCCGGGGCCCGGATCCAGAATTACATTGCCGTCGAGGTACTCGACGCCGATCCGACGGTGGAAGACCTGTCGTGATAACGATAGCAGCCGCCGCAGATCTGCACTTGGGTCTTGATTCCGCCGGTTCGTTCAAGGCCGTCCTCGAAGGTCTCGATTCTTCGGCAGACCTCCTCCTTCTGGCCGGGGACCTAACCAACTATGGGGATCCGGCCGAAGCAAGAGTCTTTACTGACGAGATCGCAGGATTCGATCTCCCTGTGGTAACGGTTCTCGGAAACCATGACTACCACGCAGGCGCCGAGAGCGAGATCCGCTCGATCCTGGAAGATGCAGGGGTCACGGTCCTCGAGGGGGAAAGCGTTTCTGTCTCATGCGATGGGGGGACGGTTGCAGTCGCCGGCATCAAGGGGTTCGGTGGCGGTTTCGCCGGAGCAAGCGCGGCCGACTTCGGAGAGCCCGAGATGAAGCAATTCGTTGCTCACACCAAGGCTGCAGCAGAGAGCATTGAAAGCTCTCTTTCTTCTCTCGAAGGAGACGTCAAGGTCGCCCTTCTGCATTACTCACCGATCGAGGCCACCCTAAGAGGGGAACGGCTGGAGATCTATCCATTCCTCGGAAGCTATCTTCTGGCCGAGGCCGTTGACAGGGCAGGGGCCGACATCGTCCTTCATGGCCACGCTCACACAGGGGCCGAACGCGGGACCACCCCAGGGGGGATCCCCGTGAGAAACGTTGCTCAACCAGTGCTCGGCCACCCATACGCGCTCTTTCGATTCCACCGCGGCAGGCTCTCGGGCGACTCAGATCAAGACACGGCAGATGCGTCTTGACCAAACGAGACTCGCCACGAGAACAGGAGGTCTCGGCCGAAACGTTTTGGGAGGTTCTCGACGAGGCGATAACAGCGCTTGGAGAAGGCGGTATCGCATATCTGTTCACCGGAGGGATCCCATCGGCGGCTCATGGTTATCCAGTCTGGAGTCACGGGGGAGAAGACGTTGATCTGCTCGTGAAGCCCGATGAGGCAGTCAAAGCGCTCGAAATCCTGGCTGCTGCAGGATTCGAAACCGAACGGACTCACCCGGAATGGATGTACAAAGCACGAAAGCATGGAGTAACCGTTGATCTCATCTTTCGCCCCGACGGCGGTATCCAGCTCGACGACCAGACGATAACCCACAAACTCGTGAGGGAATTCCAAGGCAGGTCGCTAGAGATGGTGGGACCTGAGGATCTCGTTGTCATGCTCACCGCAAGCTATGGGGAGGACGAACCGATCCGGCTCAAGAACCTGCTGGGAATCCTCACTCACTCCGAAATCGACTGGGGGTATCTCGTTGCTAGAGCCGGCGACACTCTCACCAGACTGGCGTCATTTCTGGTCTACGCCGACTCCAAGGACATCTTCATTCCCCCGGAGGTTCTCAAGGCAATCATCTCTTCTTCGGTTCGGCATAGCGCTGCTGAGGAACCATCGGGTACCAATGGGGCCTAGCTATATCTCGGCTCGACGCCGGCAGAGGCCCCGCGTTGCTCCACGGACTCCCTCAGGTCATTGAGAAACTCATCGACGATACGGTCGTGTTCTGGGCTGACCATCATATGAAGCGCCGACGGATCCTGCTGCCGGTCGAGGTGCCAGCCCTTTCGGTCCATGCCGTCCCCCACGGCCATGACGTCGAATTGGTCCGATCCAAACGCGATGATGCTCGCCTGCGGCTCCCCGATGATGCCGAGCCCATCGATCGACTGGATCCCTTCACACAACTTGTCCACGGTTTCTGTGATCCTGCTGGTCAGTCGCTTGTATCCATCGATGCCTAGGTAATTCATCACAGCCCATGCAACTGCAATCGGAGCAGAGGGCCGCGCCCCGGCCATGGCGAATGATCCGTACATCCCTCCCGGCCAGTCCGAGTAAAGAAACGTCTGATACTGAAGATGAGCACCGTCGCGATGCAGGATCACCGCGGCCCCCTTGGTGGCGTAGCCGTACTTGTGGACATCGGAAGACATCGTGGTCACTCCCTCGACTGTGAAATCGAAAGGCGTCACCTGTACTCCGATCATCTGCATGAACGGGAGCAGGAACCCGCCGACGCAGGCGTCGGTGTGAAATGAGATCCCATGCGCCGACGCAAGCGCCGCCAGCTCCTCGATGGGGTCGATCACACCGTGCGGATAGCTTGGAGCCGATCCGACCACGAGGGCCGTCTGGTCTGTGATCATGCCGGCCGCGGCTTTCACATCCGCCCTCAGCTGATCGTTCAGTGGAATTTGCTTCAGCGTAAGGCCGAGGTAATGAGCTGCTTTCGCGAAGGCCGGGTGTGCTGAGAACGGAGCGAGAAGCTCGGGGGCCGTAACGCCTCTCTCCGCGGCCGCCCTGTCCCTTGCGGTTTTAACCGCCATGAGAATGCTCTCCGTTCCCCCTGAGGTCATGCAGCCCCCAAAGCCTGCAGGGGCGCGCAGGAGGCCGGCGGTCATCTCCACGACCTCCGTCTCCATCCGCCTCAGACTTGGAAATCTAAATGGGTTGAGGGCGTTCTCGAATAGGTAGAGGTTGGCGGCTTCTCTCAGAATCTCATCCACGTCGTCGCCGGCGGGATAGATCAGGCTCCAGGTTCGCCCGCCCTTCCAGTCGGCGTCCTCCGATTTCATCTCGCGCATGCGATTCAATATCTCGCTGCGGGGCTGTCCGTGCGCGGGGAGGTCCACCGCGCAACTCTAAACTGCCGGGGTGTCAGTCGATAACCGGGACGATCAACTCGAGATCAAGGTTGACCAGGGCCGCAGCACGATAGTTGCTGTACATCATCGACCCGGTCGAGATTTCGAGAACCAGGTCATGGCCCGCAGGAAGGCTCCAGGAAACGCCCTCCAGCTGGATGTCGAAAGTTACCGGCCCATTGAGCAATTTGACGGCGAGAGCAGTCACTTGGTCGCTGAGGACCTGATTGGTATCGGCATCAACCAATTTGAAGAAGAGGAAAGCACCGTCTCCCAGACCGGTTGCTTCTCCCGACAGCCGGGGAACGCCGACGATCTGGGTACCATCAGAGTCTGCGGTCAAAACTGGAATCCTCGCCGAGGTCTCCTTTGAGTTGGGATTGCCTTTGACGATGTCTCCGCCACCCGAAGGGGCGGGAGTCACTACCAGATTCGAGGCAGTTCCGGTGATGGTGAGCTCGTTACCAACGGGCCACGAATCCGACGAATACCAGGTTCCGAGATTGTCCTGATATTCGACGAGCGGCCCGGTATCGGCTTGTAGTTCCTTGAGGTAACGGTCGAACCACGAGATGATCGCGGCGTCGGCGGTTGCCCTTGCATTGCCGGAAGGGACGGAACTTCCGATCGTGTGACCGGCGTTGTAGAGCATCAGTTTCACCGGAACCTGTGTCCCGTCGGCTCTTGTGTTGTCCCCGACCTGTAGAAAGTTATTAACGCCCTCGGTCACGGTGAAAAGCGTGTCGATGGTCCCCTGAACGACGAGCGTGGGAGCAGTGATCGAATCGATGTAGTGCTTTGGGCTCCTTTCATCGAAGAATCCAACGAATGGGGACGGATCGTTCGTGGCAGAGACCTGGAAATAAGAGCGATGGATCTCCGGGTTGTAATTGCCGGTTTCGCCACGAGGAAGGCCATTGGTGAGGGCGGTCTGGCCGCCTCCGTAGAGAAGAGTGTCCCATCCGAACTTGGGGACGCCGTTGGGGAAGATGGATCTCGGAAGATCGTTCCACGCGATCTCCGGTACGATCGCATCGATCCTGGGATCGATCGCGGCAGACATGAGCTGGATACCCCCGGCGTAAGAACCACCGCTCATACCAACAACGGGATCCGGTTTCCCCGCACCAAACTTTTCCTTCTCCCGATCGGGCAGGTCACTCAACTTTTGCTCGGGCATGGGCGCGTTTGAGCTCGAGCGCTTATCGATCTCAGGTTGCTTCCCAGCAAAGTCGATGAGTGCGGAGACGTCCTTACCTTCCCAGTCAGGGTGATCGATCTCGACCTGGCCACCGGAGTTTCCGAATCCCCTCGAGTCCCAGGTAAGCACGGCATAGCCTGCGTTCAGCAACTTTCCGACTAGGCCGCCGACAGATCTCTCCCTCGTCCCTCCCCATCCATGAGTGCGAAGTACGACGGGAACCGGATTGGCGGCATCTGCTCCGTCGGGCAGGAATAGGGTGTAGGCGATCTCGGTCCCGTCCCAGGAAGTCATGAATCCTTCCTTGACCGTGACGTCCGCTCCGGCTTGAAGAGGAAAGAGTGACGCGACGACTACGAGCAGGGCAATAAAGACGTTCTTCTTCAAGGTCACCTCCCTGGCAGCGCTGCGTATCCGGGTTCTTACCCCGCAGGTCAGGCCTCTAACGGAGACCTGCCCGAGCAGTTGTCCTAGGATCGTTCGATGGCAGGCGAGCGCAAGCTGGGAGAAGGCAGGGAGGCCGAGATTTTCGCCTGGGAGAATGGGCGGATTCTCCGCCTTCTCCGCGACCCGGGAGCGATCGAGCAAAATCAGGCCCAGGCCTCCGCGCTGCGGGCGATAAAGGAAGCTGGGGGCCCAGTTCCTGGGGTCTACGGCATCGTCACCGTTGATGGACGGCCGGGCCTGCTCATGGAGCGCATCCAGGGACCCAGCCTGCTCGCCAAGCTTGCGTCGCGGCCATGGACGATCCGAGCCCACGCAAGGATGATGGCAGAGCTGCATCTGCGGATGCATGCGATCGCCGCACCGGCAGAGATAGTCTCAGTGCACGAGAGACTCGAATCTCAGCTGCACTCCCAGCGGATTCCTGCCGATTTGAGCAACGCCGGGCTCGAACTTCTCGAAAGGCTTCCAATCGGGGACCGCGTGTGTCACGGGGACTTTCATCCAGACAACATCATGGTCTCCGACACAGACGCGATAGTGATCGACTGGACGAATCTAGCCAAAGGAGATCCTCACGCCGACGTGGCGAGGACGATGGTGATCGGAAGATGGGGGCTACCCCAAGGCGCACCGCTTCCGATGCGGACCCTCGCCAAGGGCGGCAGACGTCTGTTGCTCCGTCGATATCTCTCCGCCTACCAGAGATCTTCGCCTCTCGACTCAGAACTCCTCAGCCGCTGGGAGTTCGTCGTCGCGATCGCTCGTCTCGCAGAAGGAATCGCCGGCGAGAAGAAGAAAATTTCCGCTTGGGCTCGGCGCCGACTCAGCGAGGGGAAGTTCTAAAGACCACCAGTCGGGACACGGGGAGAAGCCTCGAGCGCGTCACTGAAGAAGAGGGGCGAGATCGATCATCTCGTTTGCTGCGGAGAAGAAGAGTCCCGGTTGGGGGCCGCCTGCGATGACGTAGAGGCGAGTATCGATCGCCACCACCCCGAGCCCGTGGCGCGCGGTCGGCATCGGGGGCAACGAGATCCAACCTCCGCTGTCCAGATCGAATGCTTCCGCCTCGTCGAAAGTCGCTGCAGCTTCTCCACCGGCGGCCACCAGGAACCTCGACGCAACCAGCGCAGCTGCGATCCCGCCTCTGGCCGTCGGCATGTCGGGGACCCTGGGAGGTGTCGTCCACTGCCTTGTGGCAGTCCCGTAGATCTCCAGCGTGGCGAGGTTGTTGGGAGCGCGGCCCCCGGCGACCAGCACGCTCCCTCGTCCCCCTCCAACGCCGAGATGTTCTCTTAGTGTTGGGACGCCCGGTTCGGTGCTCCAGGAGTTTCCGGATGGATCGAACACCATCATCGTTTCTGCGAGTCCTGAAGCTCCCGGCCCAACTCCTCCCGCGATATAGATCCTGTCCCCGACGGTCGCCGCGCCGGCGGCGGCCCTCACCTCCGGCATCTTGGCGATCTCTCGCCAGCGCCCGTCCTGAAACGCAAAGGCGCGATCGGATGCAGCGTCGAGCCCCGGTCCCTGGTAACCGCCGAACACGTAAACGATTCCATCGAGTGCCGCAGCCATCGCGTGGTTGACCGGTACAGGGAGGTCGGGGCCGGTACGCCACCGATCATCGGCGGTGTTGTAGATCTCTGTGGTCGCAACGGTGCCTCCTCCGTCGACGAATCCGCCGACGACATAGATGTCCTCACCTATGGCGGCAGCAGTAACTTCGGTCCGCTCCGTGGGGGCCGGCGCCAGAGTCGTCCATTTCAAGTCGGAGACTCGTTCGTTTTCGATGGTCGTTGACGGGGCTGGGGGCCGTTCCTGCGCAGGAGTGCACCCGGTGATGGTGAATAGCGTCACGATCAAGAGCTTTCTCATTGTTCGGGCTCCAGGTCGATCCTTATCGTGAGCAGGTCGGTACCGACCGCTCTTATCATCGCCGCGTTAAGCGGGTTGAGTCGCAGTCGCTTTTGCCGCGCGGCGGCATCGTCGTCTTCTTGGACATGAGCGGTGCCGGTCCGCCATCTCCCGTGGGTCCTCACGCGGACCTTGGGGTTGGCTTTGATGTTCTTTACGTAGTCGGCGGAGTGACCGTGCTCGGCGACGATCCAGAACGTGTTTCCCCTGAGGCCGTCGCCGACCGGGGTCCTGCGCGGATAGCCCGACTTCCTGCCGGTGGTCTCCAGCAGGGCCCATCCGGGAATGAAGCCGGCAAGACGGCGCATCACCGGATTGACGACATATTTCGCAGCGGCGTTGGATGCTCGAAGCCGATCCATCCCAGACAGTATCCAGCCGCCCCTGAGGCAATGCGCAGCTCGGGTCGATAAGATAGCGATGAATACGCCCCAGTAGAGGAGTCTGGAGTCCTCGTCACCCTGTCAAGGTGAAAATCGCCGGTTCAAGTCCGGTCTGGGGCGCTGAGCGTTCGACTGCTGCGCTAAGTGATTGTCACCCCCTCTTCTTAACATTTCTATATGTGCTGCAGATATTGCGGCCGCCCTCTCAAAGAAGGCCTGAAGGATTGGTGTGATCAACGCTGCAAGGGGCGTTTCGAATTCAACGTCCCGTCCATTAAGTTCAAGTGCCCGGGCTGCAAGCTAACCCTCACAGTTCCGAGAAACCCCCGTAACCGGAAGTTCTGCAGCCGCTCATGCGCCCAGTCCTCCTACAACCGCAAACACTATGGCGGCCCCGACAACCCGCGCTGGCGAGGCGGCCGCGTTCTCAGTTACGGCCCCGGTTGGAAAGAGATAAAACAACGGGTTCGCGAGCGCGACAAGAACTGCCGCAGGTGCGGGAAGACCCCCGAGGAAAACGGCAGGAAGCTCGACGTTCATCACCTGGGTCCCTATCGATTCACCGGCGACAACGATCTCGAGAACCTGGAGGGGCTTTGCCGCTCTTGTCATATGAGGAGCGAAGATTGGGGGCGCCGCGGATCGGCGAAGTTCGCCGGCCCCCAGCAGCTCCAACTGAAACCTCTCAGTCAAAGGGAACTGCAGCGACAAAGGGGAGCCCAAATCAGAGCCCGCAGAAAGCTCCTGCGGGCACAAGCCGTCGAGCTCAGCTCAAAGGGACAGTCTCTTCGACAGATCGGGCGGGCCCTCGGCGTGTCCCACCAGACCGTAGCGAATTGGCTCTCACAAAGCCTTGATTAGGCGCGGTATCGACAGCACGGATATCCTGAACACCCCGGCCAGGTAGCTCAGTCGGTAGAGCACGCGGCTGAAAACCGCGGTGTCGCTGGTTCGATTCCGGCCCTGGCCACAAACGGAAAACGGACGGGCCAAAGCCCGTCCGCTCCCCTCGCTTATTCTCCTCAGCCCGCGGTTCTCATTTGCGCAAGATGGGTGCGCACTTCTGATTCACTGTACCGGCGGTGACCCCCAAGAGTGCGGATCGCAGAGAGCTTGCCGGACTTTGCCCAGCGGGTCACGGTCTTCGGATCGACCCGGAAAAGCGCCGCGACCTCAGCGGGCGTCAGTAGAGCTTCACCGTTGGTTCTTTCCACAATGACCCCCTTCAGCAGATGGGTGTTTCCTTAATCAATCTTCGGCCCAAACCCATGCCCAAGGAAATAGCCAAAATGGGTCATTTTGCCCCCAAGGCCGCGTAGTCAGACAGGGGGGTAGAAACGCCAGAAGATACGACAGAAAAGAACCAGACCGGTCGGTCTAGTTAGCCTAGTTTGCGCTCTCCAGGCTGCGAACCCTGCCCCACCACGACGCTAGCTCCGTGTAGATCCGGCCGCTCTCCTCGAAGTCGCCGTCTTCCAATGCCTCGAGGCAAGACCACACTTCCCCGGCAGACCGGTCGAAAACCAGCTCCTCAGCGCTGAAAAGCTGCACGATGGTGCCGTAATCGAGCTCGAGCAAAGACGTTCCCGGGAACTCCTTCATCCATGCGAGCAGGTTGTCCACCGGCTCGACGATCTCCTCCGCAAGGCCGGCCCGGCTCATGATGTCTATCGCCCGCTCAATCCGGGCTATGCCCGTCACCAGATCGGTCTGATAGACGATAGAAGAAGATCCATCCATTTCAGCCAACTGTCTCTCGCCGTCTTCGAATGCCGTGAACCACCGCAAGGGCACATGCCACGTTGATGTATTGATATTGGAAAGAAGCCGCGGTTCCCTGTCGCGCAGCTCCTCCAGTTCCCGGATGGCCTTTTCGGCTTCCTCTTCCGGCACAAAGGAATCTACGAAGTCATTCGGCAGCGAATTACGGTAGGCGAGAAGGCCGACTAGGACTCTCAACCTGGTCCTCAGCGGACACACGTACCACTTTCCGTTCAGCTTCTTTACGTAAGCGTGATCCGATGTGGTGGGAGGATGGAGAACGCCGATACCTGAAGTTTCGTCAAAAGCCACCTGCCGATAATGACCCGATAGAGGCGGAGCCTTCCCCTTCTCGATGTAGTCGTCCCATCGCGCGCGCTCGTTGGCCTCAAAGGACTCGAGCTCTTGATATATGCGGAGATAGCTGGAAGGAACCATCCACCTCATCTTACAGACATTGGCCCGGTGGGTTCGGCGGTCTCACAGGTAGAATCGTGGGGTGGGAGTATTCGATCGAGTCGCAGGTGAAGACTACGAGCAGATCATCTTCAGCCATGACAAGTCCTCCGGGCTTAGATCGATCATTGCAATTCATTCAACAGCCCTAGGGCCGGCCCTCGGCGGAACGCGCTTTTATCCATTCGCGTCCGAGGAAGAGGCCCTGGTCGATGTCCTGCGCCTTGCGAAGGGCATGACTTACAAGGCAGCCGCGGCAGGCCTCGACCTCGGAGGAGGCAAGGCCGTCATCATCGGTCACCCCAATCGCGACAAGTCCGAAGAGCTGCTGCGGGCTTACGGGAGGTTCCTCGAAACTCTCGGCGGAAGGTACATCACTGCAGAAGATGTCGGGACCGCTCGCGAGGACATGGACCTCGTGAAGAGAGAAACGAAGTGGGTCACCGGGGTGTCGGAGCATTACGGAGGATCCGGGGACCCATCTCCGGTCACCGCCTTCGGCGTCTATCAGGGACTCAGAGCCGTCTGCATGGAGCTATGGCAAACCGCTGACGTCAAAGGAAAACGGTTCGCGGTCCAGGGCGTAGGCAAGGTCGGATATCACGTCGTCAAGAACCTGACGGAAGCCGGCGCCAACGTTGTGATCTCAGACGTTGACGTCGACAATCTCGGCAGGGCAGTCCGAGACTTCTCCGTAGAGACCGAGCCTCCCGATCGGATACACGCGTTGGAATGCGACGTCTATGTTCCCTGTGCACTCGGGGGGGTCTTGAACGACGACACCATCCCCGAGTTGAAGTGTGCCGCCGTGGCCGGCGCTGCCAACAACCAGCTGCTCACTCCGGGTCACGGAAAACTGCTCGAGGACAGAGAGATCCTCTACGCTCCCGACTTCATCATCAATGCAGGTGGATTGATCAACGTTGCCGACGAACTTCGCGGATATGACAAGGAACGAGCCCTTGCGCAAGTCAGGGGGATATTCCATACGCTTCGCCGGGTCTTTCAAACCGCAAAGCTGGAGAAAATGACGTCCGCCGAAGCAGCCGATCGGTTCGCGGAGGAGAGGATCAGAAATATCGGAAGGCTGAAACAGATTCAGGTGGGCTCACGGATCGACTGGATCTAGTGGGCCACCAGCTAGATCGCTCTTAGCTTCTCTCCGTCCTCGACTAAGTCCTTTAGATCGGACAGAGCCCGGCCCGCTTCCGCCCCATCCGTGACGCGATGATCGAATGACAGCGAAAGCGTCGCCATGGGACGCGCCAATATCTCCCCTTCGCGAACCACAGGACGGTCCTCGATCAATCCGAACGCAAGGATGGCGGCTTCCGGAGGGTTGATGATTGGGGTTCCGTACTCGGCCCGAAAAGACCCGACATTGGAAACGGTTACCGTTCCTCCAGACAGGTCCTCGACTTTGGCCGTACCTTCTCTCGCCGCCGCAGACAAACGAGAGATCTCCCGGGCGAGACTCAAAAAATCCATCGCGTCTGCATCTTTCACCACAGGAACGATCAAGCCACGTTCGGTGTCCGTCGCGACTCCAAGGTGGTAGTACTTTTTCAGAGCTATCTCTCCTCGCTCTGCGTCGAAGGAAGCGTTGAGCTTGGGGTGCTCTTTGCAGATCGACACGAACGCCTTCGCCAAGATCGGAAGAGCGGTGATTTTCAAGTCAGCTTCTTTCTGGACTTCCCCCTTGACCGCTAGGAGTTCTCCGCAGTCGATCGACAGGTAGGTGGTCACGTGGGGAATCTCTGAGACGGACCGAGCCATCCTCTCCGCGATCAGCTTTCTGACTCCCTTTACTGCGACGCGCTCCTCCCCCGACGAAGAGCCTGCTCCATCGGGGGAAGCCGCAAGGACGTCCTGCCTGGTTATCCGTCCGCCCGGACCGGTCCCGGTGATCGAACTGATGTCGACGCCAAGGTCGGCAGCGAGCTTTCTTACCGGAGGCGCAGCTTTGGGACCCGACGGGCCGGCCGCCGGCTGACGCGTCTCCTCGGCCCCCCCGCGCTTAGTCAGGCGCCGGCGTCTGGTGACCTTGGTTTCTTCATCCACGCCGTATCCGACTAGAACGGAAGTCCTGGTGGTCTCTTCTCCTTCAACTTCGAAGGAAACGAGCACCGCACCCACCTTGACCGTGTCACCTTCTGCGGCATGAAGCTTTGCCACCTTGCCATGGAACGGGCAGGGGATCTCCACCATTGCCTTGGCCGTATCCACCTCGACCATCGGCTGGTTCAGTTCGACGTCGTCACCCTCGGACACAAGCCACCTGACCACTTCCGCATCTTCCAGCCCTTCTCCGAGATCGGGAAGGCGAAACTCTCTGGTCGCCATCAGAAAGACAAGACACGGTCGATAGCACCCAGGATGCGATCGACCGAGGGAACGTAGTGCTCCTCCACTTTGGCTGGAGGATAGGGAATGTCGTAGCCGGTGACTCTGAGGATGGGAGCCTCGAGATGAAGAAATGCCGACTCCGCAAGCGATGCCGCAACCTCGGCTCCGAAGCCTGCTGTGAGAGGAGCCTCGTGAACTACTACTGCGCGGCCGGTCTTCTCAACCGACTTCGCACACGTTTCGAGGTCGAACGGCACCAACGAACGCAGATCGATCACTTCAACTTCCACGCCGTCCTCGGACGCGGCAGTTGCAGTCTCGAGGCATCTCGGAACCATCGCACCATAGGCGATAAGGGTGCATGCATCTCCCTGCTTCACCACTCGCGCATTGCCCATCGCAAGAGAATCTGCCCCGAGCTCGGAATCCTCTTTGGACCAGTAACGGCTCTTCGGCTCGAAGAAGAACACGGGGTCCGGGTCTCTAATGGCTTGGGTCAAGAGATCGAATGCATCGAGCGGTGTGGCCGGGACAACCACCTTCAGCCCAGCGGTATGCGCGAAATAAGCCTCAGGAGATTCGGAGTGATGCTCCGCCGCGCCGATGCCTCCTGCAAATGGGACGCGAACGACGAGAGGGACCGGGGCGCGCCCCCTTGACCGAAACCGGTGTTTCGCCACGTGCGAGACGACCTGATTAAAGGATGGATAGATGAATCCATCGAACTGGATCTCGGCCACCGGACGATATCCCCTTAGGGCCAGTCCCAGAGAGAAACCCATGATTCCGCTCTCGGCCAGCGGGGTGTCGAAAACGCGCGTTGGCCCGAATTCCTCCTGAAGGTTCTCGGTTATGCGGAATACGCCGCCTAGCTTGCCAATGTCCTCTCCGAGAACCAAGACACTCTCATCGTCGCGAAGAGAATTGCGAAGCGCTTCGTTCAAGGCTTGGGCCATGGTGACCTCGCTCATTGATCACCCGCCTCCTCCAAGAGCTCCTTCTCCTGAGCCTCGAGCCGCTTGGTCTTCTCGGAAAATACCCACTCGAAGAGATCGCCGGGGTCGGGTGGAGGAGCACCGACGATGCCGCTTCGGATATGAGCTGCAAGCTTGTTGGCGTCTTCGTCGAAGCCTTTCTTTACCTCTTCGGTGAGAAGACCTCTTTCGGTTAAAAATTTCCGATATCTATCGAGGGGGTCCAGTTCCCGCCACTGTTCAACCTGCTCCTTCGGCTGATACCTCCCGGCATCATCTGCCGTCGAATGGGGGCCGAGGCGATAGGTGACCGCCTCGATCAAGGTCGGAACCTGCTCCGTTCTCGCCCGCTGGACTGCCTGGCGCGTTACGAGATAGGTGGCAAGGACGTCGTTTCCATCGACGCGGATGCCGGGGAACCCGTAGGCCTCTGCCTTGCGATAAATAGGAGCCACCGTCTGCTTGGAAACCGGCACCGAGATCGCCCACTGGTTGTTCTGACAGAAAAACACCACAGGGGCGCCAAAGACCGCGGCGAAATTGCATCCCTCGTGAAAGTCGCCCTGAGAAGTGGCGCCATCACCGAAGTACGCCATGGAGACGTCCCTGGATCCATCCAATTTCGAGCCATAGGCGTAGCCAACCGCGTGGAGGATCTGAGAGGCGATCGGTACAGCCACCATCCCGAACCGAGTCTCGAGAGGGTCGTAGGTACCTCCGTGCCATGTTCCGCGATAGAAGTGGAGATAGTCGACGAGATCGACACCTTTGACGAGAGCCGCGCCCAGCTCCCGATAAGAAGGGAACGCAAAGTCACCGGGCTCGAGAGCGTATGCGCTTCCGACCTGAGCAGCCTCTTGGCCAATGAGGGGTGGATAGACGGCGAGTTCCCCCTGACGCTGTAAAGCCGTGGATTCCAGATCGGCGCGCCGCGTCATCAGCATCAGACGGAACAACTCGAGAAGATCGTCTTCCTTGAGATCGAGTGCTTCTGCTGCCTTCTCGTCCAGGCGGCCGGAGGGATCCAGCAGCCTTACGGCGTCTTCGAATCCGTCAGTCATCTTGAACCAAGCCTATCCGAGCCTAGTTGCCCTCGAATCGGGCCGGCCGCTTCTCGAAGAAAGCCCGCACGCCCTCCATGTGGTCAGCGCTTGCCCCTGCTGAAGCCTGGGCCTGCGCTTCAGCTTCCAGGTGCTTGTCCAGGTGACCCCCGGCAGCCTTCCATATCAGCTTCTTCATCAGCGCGTACGCAGTGGTGGGGCCGGCGGCGAACCCTTCAGCGAGCTTGGATACTCGTGCAGCGAACTCATCGTCTGCAACGACTTCGCTTGCCAGCCCAAGGTCGAGGGCTTCGCTCGAGCCGACTTTCCTCCCGGTCATGGCCAGCTCCAGCGCACGCCCGATGCCGAGATATTTCGGCAGCAGCCAGGTGGCGCCTGCGTCGGGGACAAGCCCCGCATTGACGAACGCCAGTATCAGCGAGGCCCTCTCCGACATGATGCGGTAATCGCAGGCAAGAACTAGGGAGACTCCGGCTCCCGCAGCTGTGCCGTTGACTGCGGCTATCACCGGTTTATCGAGATTGAGGATCGCCTGAGTGACGGGAATATATCTGCGTCTCAAAATGTCGCCCAGGTCTGGTGCCTGTCCGCGATCGTAGTCATCGGAGAGTGCTCTCAGGTCCTCGCCGGCGCAGAACGCCTTTCCTTCTCCGGTGATGACGAGGCAACGGATGGCGGGATCGGCCGCAGCGTCAAGAGCTTCGATGAACGCCGCCCCCATCTCTTCATCGAAGGAATTGAGGACTTCAGGACGGTTGAGAGTCAACCGAAGAGTGCCTTCCGAGCGCTCGATCTTGATCTTCTCCGTCACATCCACTCCCGGATCAACTGCCTCCTTCTCTCCTCCGTTTCGATTTCTGTCCTGGCAAGAACCTTCTTGACGCGCTCCAGGAGATCCTCTACATCGAAAGGCTTGGCAATGTAATCAACAGCTCCTAGTTCGAATACCTTCGATACGTCGTGTTCTCCACCCTTCGCCGTAACAACGAGCACCTTCGGAGGTTTGCTAAGCGACATCTCCTGCAATCGCTGCAAAACCTGCCATCCGTCGAGGGCCGGCATCATGATGTCCAGCAGGACGATGTCAGGCTGTTCGAACTCGATCCTTTTGATCGCGGTTTCGCCGTCCCCCGCGAGGATTGCCTCGTAGCCTTCCATCTCCAGATTCATCTTCAACATCTGCAGGATCGCCGGCTCGTCATCGACCACAAGGATCCTCGCCACCAATAGCTCCTAGTCTTGACGCTTGGGGAAGATGATCCGGAACACTGACCCCTTGCCCTCTTCGCTCTCCACGGATATTCGGCCACCACATCCTTCCACGAGGTTCTTGACGATGTACAGCCCGAGCCCGACCCCTCCCGCCTTCCTCGTGGTCGACTGATCGATCTGATGGAACCGATCGAAGATGGTTCCGAGAGCCTCGCTGGAGATACCGAACCCCCGATCTATCACTTCGATCATTGACTCTCCTGGGGCATCCGTGATCTTCACCTTGATCGGAGCTTCAGAGTCGGAATACTTCCGGGCGTTCTCTATCAGGTTGCTCAATACCTGCGCCACTGCCGGTTCATCTGCGTAGGCAATCACAATGCCGGGAGAATCCACCGAAAGAGGATTAGAGATTCCTGCCCCTTTGAATCCTTGGACTACTTCTTGGGCTACCGCGACGAGATCCACCGGCACCCGTTTGAAGACTGCAACCCCCGATTCGATCTTCGATGCAGAAAGCACACGTTCGATCAACTGAAGGAGACGTTCTCCCTGGCGCTCGATCATCTCCAGAAATTCGTTTCTCTGAGGGACGCTCAGAGCCTCGTGTCTCGCTCGGATCGTCTTTGCGCAGCCGATAATCGAGGTGAGCGGGGTACGCAGCTCGTGGGAGATGGTTGCAATGAAGTCGGTCTTCATCCGATCCACCTCCTCCATGTGAAGGATCGTTTGCCTCTCGCGCTCGAAGGCTTTGGCGTTGCGGATGGCGATCGCGGCATGTTCGGCGAACATGCCCACGGCCCTGAGGTCATATTCCGTGAACTCGCGCGAACCGCTCATGTCGTTGACGTTCAGGACGCCGTAGAGATTGCCCTCCCCGATCAAAGGAACGGATACCGCTGAGATGATGCTTCGCTGGGTGTCTTCGAGGTCAGAGAAGAATTCCGAAGGGGCTCGTCCGCTAATCAGGATTGGCTCTCGATTCTTGGCCACCCAGCCGGAAACTCCGCGGCCCATCTTGGTCACGGCGCCCTCGATATCGCGGTTTCCTGCCTCGGCACAGGCCACTACCAGGTCGTCAGTCCCCTCCTCGAGGAGCATGACCGATCCTTCCTCGGCACCCAGCAAATCGAGTGATGACCTCAGAATCATGCGAAGAACATCATCCAGTTCGAGGATCTGGTTAACGGCCTTGCCGACTTCGGAGAGGATCGAGATCTCCTTGAGCCGGTTGTTGAGCGCCGCTGAGAGAACCCTTTCGTCAACCAAATTGCGTGTGAGCTTCTTGAGCCTTACCTCTTTGTCCAATAGATACAGTCCGATTATTGACGCCAAACCGATGAATAGAACTCTCAACACCGGAAGCGGGAGGTACTCCTCAACGAAGTCGATGGAGGAGCGATCGATCGTAAGCATCATCATGCCGCCGGCGAGACCCAGCATCACCAGGCCGGCGAAGATCAGGAGCTGCCATCTGCGTCTTTCGACAGCTTCCAGGGTTGGAGTCTGAAAGTCCCTTATCCCGGCGACTCTGGCCTGGCGCACGACGTTCGACTCGGTCCCCCGGTCCGGAGTCGTAACTGTGCTCACAGGAGCTTCACCTTGGAATCATCATCCCCCGCGTCAGCAATCAGGCCGATCTCATGCGCGCGATGGCCCCGGCCTCGAATCAGGTCGAGTGCCTTGTTGGCGTCATCTGGAGAAATGAGCGCGACCAAACCGATCCCCATGTTGAAGACGTAGAACATTTCTTCTTCATCGACATTTCCGAGCCGTTGTATGAGCCTGAAAATAGGCGGGACCTCCCAAGCCTCTCGCTGGATTACTGCCTGGAGACCGTCTGGAATGACCCTCGAGAGGTTCCCCTGTATCCCTCCTCCTGTGATGTGGGCCATAGCATTCACCCTCACAGACTGGGTTAAATCCCCCAGAGCTGGTGCATACAGAATGCTGGGACGCAAAAGCTCCTCTCCGATCGAGCCTCTCAGTTCCTCGGGTTGATCATCAAGCAGGTGCCCCATGTCCTCGAGCAGCACCTTTCGCGCCATTGAATAACCGTTCGTCTGCAGTCCCGATGATTCGATCCCGACGACGACATCTCCCGGAGCGACAGTGGAGCCGTCGATGATGGCGTCTCTCTCGACCACACCGATGCAAGTACCGGAGAGATCGTACGTTCCGCTTGCCAGATGTCCGGGATGCTCGGCGATCTCGCCGCCAATCAGCGCACAACCAGCCTCCTTGCAAGCCACGACCATGCCTTCAACGATCTGCGCGATCGTTTCCTCGACCACCTTGTCGACCGTGATGCAGTCGAGGAAGAAGAGGGGTTCGGCCCCCGTAACTGCGATGTCGTTGGTGCAATGAGCCACCAGGTCATAACCAATGGTGTTGTGAATCTCCATGGACTGCGAGATCAAAGACTTGGTTCCAACTCCATCAGTGCTTGCAACCAAAACGGGTTGCTGATAGCGGGCGGCGTCAATGGCGAACAGACCGCCGAAGGCGCCTATGTCGCTGATCACCTCTGGACGAAACGTGGACCGCACCTTGTCTGCAAACAGGCCGATCGCGCGTTCCATCGCAGAGATATCGACACCCGAATCGGCATATGTCGTCGGCTTGGTGGTGCGCTTTCTTTCCGGCACGGGGGGTTTTACCCGGCGGGCCGGGCAGGGGCTTCTAGAGGAGGTTCCTCGAGCATGTGTTTAGTTACCCGAACGTTCTCTGGGATCGGGATCGGGTACTTGGATGAGAAGCATGCGTGGCAGAACTTCTCCTCGGCTACTTCAGTAGATTCGACCATTCCTTCGAGAGAGAGATAGGACAGAGAATCAGCGTCGATATGACGAGCGATCTCATCAACCGACTTCCATGCCCCAATGAGCTCGTCTCGGTTGGCCGTGTCGATCCCGTAGAAGCATGGCCATTGGATCGGGGGAGAGGAGATCCTCATATGGATCTCGGCTGCGCCGGCCTCTCTTAACATCCTCACGATCTGACGCGTCGTGTTGCCTCGCACAATCGAGTCATCAACGACTACAAGTCTCTTACCCTCGATCATCGACGTGATCGGGTTCAGCTTGGTCCGGATTCCCTGCTCCCTTATGGCCTGGGTCGGCTGGATGAAAGTCCTGCCGACGTATGCGTTTTTCACCAAACCCTCGCCATACGGGATCCCAGATGCAGCCGCGAAACCCTGGGCTGCCCCCCGGGCAGAGTCGGGAACCGGAACGACGATGTCGCCCTCAGCAGGAGCCTCTGCTGCCAGCCTCATTCCCATGTTGTACCGCACGCTCTGGACGCTCTTTCCATAGAGGACCGAGTCGGGCCTTGCAAAATAGACATACTCGAATATGCACAGCGCCGGGCTGGCCTCCGCGTACCGGTGAGAGCGGTATCCGTCCTTATCGATAACGATCAGCTCGCCAGGTTCCACTTCCCGGATGAACTCGGCTCCGATGATGGCCAGGGCGCATGTCTCAGATGCAAGGACGTAGCCGGCGGGAAGGCTTCCAAGGACCAGGGGCCGCAGACCATGCGGATCGCGGGCTCCGAAAACCGTGTTCTCATCCATCATCGTCAGCGTGAATGCTCCTCGAAGCTGGGGAAGGACCTCGAGGATGGCTTCCTCGACGCTCTCCCGGGAGCTGCGGGCGATCATTTCAGCGATCACATCAGAGTCAGTTGAGGTTATTACTCCGCGGTTGGCGCTTCTTTCCAGGTCGCCGGCCAGCTCGTGAGTGTTGACCAGGTTGCCGTTGTGGGCGAGGGCAACCGATAGATTCCGGCCTTCGCGATAGATCGGCTGCGCGTTCTCCCATCGGCTTCCACCGGTGGTCGAATAACGCACATGACCTATGGCGAGTTGCCCAGGCAAGGACCGAAGCGTCGTCTCGTCGAAAACCTGAGCCACGAGACCCATCTCTTTCACTACCAGGATGGCCTCGCCCTCGGAAACGGCGATCCCGGCTGACTCCTGTCCCCGGTGTTGCAAGGCATACAGCGCGTAGTAGGTCAGCCGCGCAACATCTTCTCCGGGGGCGAATACCCCGACAACACCGCAAGCTTCCTTCGGTCGATCGTTATCTATCGCCATGGCTCCATCCAGAGTAACTCACCGTGCATAGCCCATCGCCTCGGCAAAGGACCTCTTATAGGTGGCTGTCAGAGTCTCCAGGTCAAGGCGTATCTCCGGCCCCCAGATGAGCTCGTTCCCCCCAACGGCCCCGATCCTGGCGATGTGTCCGTTGGATCCTGCGACAAGCTCAATTACCTCGTCCGACCGGCTCTCTGGGTAGGAGATGACGTAGCGCGAAGGGGACTCGGAGAAAAGCCAAACGTGCGGAGCCAGCTCATCGTCGAGTTCCAAGGAAGCGCCGATTCCGCCGGCGATACACGACTCGGCCACCGTCACACCAATGCCCCCTTCGGAGCAGTCGTGGGTGCTGGAAACCAGTCCGAGCTCGATCAATCTTCGTACTACAGTCCCATTAGTCGCCTCCGTACCAAGATCAAGCCGCGGAACCCTGCCCCCTATCTTTCCGAGAATCGTCCTCGCGTATTCGCCTCCGCCCAGGTCGTCGGAGGTCATGCCGACGAGCGCAATCACGTCGCCTTCGTTCTGAAAACCTATCGGTGGAGGGATGACATCGCGGGGCATGACGCCGACCATCCCAACTACAGGCGTCGGATAGATCGCTGAGCCACTGGTCTCGTTGTAGAAAGAGACGTTTCCTCCGGTGACCGGGGTCCCAAGAGCCATGCACGCCTCGCCCATACCTCTTACCGATTCCGCAAACTGCCACATCACTTCAGGGCGCTCGGGGTTCCCAAAGTTGAGACAGTTCGTAATGGCAATTGGCCTGGCCCCAACCGCCGATACGTTTCGGTATGCCTCCGCGACCGCGTGCTGAGCCCCAAGGAACGGGTCGAGATAGCAGTACCGGCCGTTTCCATCGGTGGAGACGGCGATGCGTTCGCTGGAAGAAGGAAGGCGGATGACCGCGGCATCGTGACCAGGTGTGACGACGGTGCCGAGCATCACCTGGTGGTCGAACTGCTCCCACACCCATGACTTCGAGGCGATGTTGGGCGCGGCCAGGAGCTCCAACAGCGTCTTTCCCAGATCGTCTGGGGGCGAGGCCCCCACTTCCTGGCGGGCGAGATCTTCGATCCAATGCGGCGCTTGTATCGGCCGGTCATAAATGGGGCCGTCTCCCAGCGAGGCCGCCGGCACATCCGCGATTATCGATCCGTTATCCGTGACCTCCAGCCGGCCCCCTGCCGCGACCTCACCGATCACCGAGGCGGCAAGTCCCCACTTGTCACAGATCGAGAGCGCCCTTTCGGCATCTTTTTCTTCGACGATCACAAGCATCCTCTCCTGCGACTCGGATATGAGGACCTCGAAAGGCTCCATTCCCTGCTCTCTTCGAGGAACGGCCTCCAGATTCACCTTCATGCCGTTGCCGGCATTGGCAGCAGACTCAGAGGTGGCACAGGAGAGGCCCGCTCCTCCGAGGTCTTGGATCCCTACGACGAGCCCCGCCTCCATCAGCTCCAGACATGCCTCGATCAACAGCTTCTCGGTGAATGGATCTCCCACCTGGACACTCGGACGTTTGTCGGCGTCGTCATCTCCGAACGAAGCAGAGGCAAGAACGGAAACCCCTCCGATCCCGTCCCGGCCTGTTTTCGATCCGAGCAGCAGCACCTTGTTCCCGGGCCCATCCGCGCGGGCATGGTGGATACGTTCGACCGGCGCCACCCCGATGCACATCACATTGACGAGCGGGTTGCCGGAATAACAATCCTCGAACTTCACTTCCCCGCCGACGGTCGGAACCCCTATGCAGTTTCCGTAAGAGCTGATCCCGGAAACGACTCCCTCGACCAAAAACCGGTTTCGCTCACCGACGGTCTGAGGAACTCTTCCTTCAACCGGCAGGGGGCCGAAGCGCAAAGGGTCGAACAGGGCGATCGGTCTTGCCCCAACAGACAGCACGTCGCGCACCACCCCACCAATGCCCGTCGCGGCTCCCTGGAATGGCTCTACGAAAGATGGGTGATTGTGAGACTCGAGCCGCAGAGCAACTGCAAGATCGCCGACCTTTACTATGCCGGCACCCTCACCGGGCCCGACGAGAATGTCGGGGCCTTCAGACGGAAGAGTCTTCAGGTGAATCCGGCTGGACTTGTAACTGCAGTGCTCCGACCACATCACCGAGAACATCGCAAGCTCGGCACGGTTGGGTTCGCGCTCTAAGATCCCCTCGATACGCTCATATTCCTCGTCGGTCAGGCCGAGCTGGCGATGGAGATCTTCAGGCGTACTCATCACCCTTGGGTTACAAGGGAAGAAGCTGCCATAACCGATCTGAAGATAACCTCACCGTCGGTTCCACCAACCTCTGGATCGATGGCCCTTTCCGGGTGAGGCATCATCCCAAGCACGTTTCCTGCTTCGGAGATGATCCCGGCGATATTGGCGAGCGCTCCGTTTGGATTTGCCTCAGCAGTGGTTTCTCCGTCGGGACTGCAGTATCGAAAAGCGATCCTGTTGTCGCGCTCGAGAACACTGAGGGTTTCATCGTCACAGAAGTAGTTGCCCTCGAAATGATTGATCGGAATCTCGAGGACCTGTCCTTCGCCGGCTGATGAGGTAAACGGCGAGGCGGTGGTCTCCACTCGAACCTGGACCGGGATGCATCTGAACTTTAGGCCGGTGTTACGGCGAAGCGCCCCCGGGAGAAGACCGGCTTCGCAAAGGATCTGAAAGCCATTGCAGATACCGATCACCGGCCCGCCCTCGTGGGCGAACGCTCTTACCGAATCCATAATCGGGCTGAAAGCAGCGATTGCTCCAGTACGTAGGTAATCACCGTAGGCAAAACCGCCTGGGAGAACAAGAACATCGAAACCAGAGACGTCGGTTTCGTGATGCCATATGTAGCGGGCCTCAGCTCCGAGGTAACGGAAAGCATGCACCACGTCCTGTTCGCAGTTGGAGCCGGGGAAAACGACGACCCCGACCTGCGGCTTGGTCATGTCGTTCCCTGCATCACGGTGAGGGAGTAGCTGAAGTGTTCTATCTGAGGGTTGGTAAGGAATCGCTGGCATGCCTGTTCGATGATGTCGCGTGCCTGTGCCTCGGTCTCGGCCTCCATCACCACTGCGATCCTCTTGCCGACTCTGACCGACTCGAATCCGTCGAAGCCGAGAGTCGGCAGAGCGCGCTCGATCGTCTGCCCTTGAGGGTCGGAGATCTCACGGCGGGGCATCACGTCGATGGCCACCTCAAATTTCAAAGTGCTTCCACCGAGATGATCTCCTCTCCTCTTCTGAGCTTGAGGGCGATGACGCCCTGCGTTCTGCGGCCCATCTTGGGGACCTCTCCCGCCTTGAACCGAAGAGCCGTCCCCTTGTTGGTTATCACGAGGACGGTCTGAGAAGCCCGCTCCACCCGGGCCGAACCTGCCACCTTGTCCCCTTGTCGCAGACGGATTCCAATGACCCCCTCCGTCGCGCGATGGTGCGTCGAGTACTCGCGCAGATCGGTCCTCTTCACCATCCCCTGCTTCGTCACCATGATCAGGTCGGCCATCATCGTCCTCCTGCAAACGAGTCGAAAGAAACGCCCGTCAGCTGTTCGAAGGCCTCTCTGTATCGAGCTCCGGTCTGGAGAGTCACTTCTTCGGGAAGAACCGGAGGAGGAGGCTCCTTGTTCCAGTCGGACGATTCGAGCCAATCCCTCAGGTACTGCTTGTCGAATGATGGTGGACTCTCTCCAGGACTCCATGACGATCTCGGCCAGAACCTCGACGAATCGGGAGTGAGGACCTCATCGCCAAGAACGACTTCACCGTCGAGAAGACCGAACTCGAACTTCGTATCGGCGAGGATGATCCCTCGTTCCGCCGCGAACTCCGACGCTCTCAGATAAAGCGTGATCGCGTAATCCTTCGCAGTCTTCAAAATCTCGGGGCCGCACAGGTCCGCGGCCTGATCCTCACTGATGTTCTCGTCGTGGCCTGTTGTTGCCTTGGTAGAAGGAGTAAAGATCGGCTCGGGGAGCCGGTCGGCCTGCTTCAATCCGGATGGCAATGGGATTCCGCAGACGGCGCCGGTCTTCGAGTAGTCCGACCACCCGCTGCCGGCCAGATAACCCCTGACCACGAACTCGACTGGGAGCATCTCGAGGCGCCTTACGACCATCGACCTTCCCACGAGCGACTCCTCCTCCCCGATCGACGGATGCTCGATCCATCGGGGGCGGGACTTCAAGGAGTCCTTCCACCCAGGAGTTACCAGATGGTTGGGACAGACCTGCGAGAGCTGATCGAACCAGAAGAGGCTGATACCAGTCAGAACCTTTCCCTTGCCGGGGATGCCCTGGGCCATCACAACGTCGAATGCGGAGATCCGGTCGCTGGCAACGAACAGCAGGTGCTCGGCGTCGAGCTCGTAGATCTCTCTGACCTTGCCGGAGGCAACCTTCTGGAGCGGAAGATCGAACTCAGTTATAGAGGAACTATCGGTCACGGGCGCTCCAAGCGGTCGAGCCTCGCGATCACTTCACCGGCATGAGAAAGATACCGCGATTCATCGAAGGAACGATCGATATCTTCCGCAGAAAGCCGGCCGGAAACCTCCGGCCTCTTCGAAATGACCTCCGCCAGCTGGGTTTCGGTATTCCATGCCTCCATCGCCGCCTCCTGCACCGTGCGGTAAGCCTCGTCGCGCGTCAAGCCGGCATCGATCAAAGCGAGCAAGAGGCTCTGCGAGTAGACCAGTCCGAACGACTGGTCCAGGTTCGCTCTCATCCGCTGCGGGAAGACCTGGAGGTTCTCGACGACGTCGGCTGCCTCGACAAGCATGAAGTCGAGGGCCATACACGCGTCGGGAAGAAGGATCCTTTCCACCGAGGAATGCGATATGTCCCTCTCGTGCCAAAGGGCGATGTTCTCGAGAGATGGGACTACCGCGGCGCGGACCACTCTTGCGAGGCCGGTTAGTCGCTCGGTACGAACAGGGTTCCGCTTGTGCGGCATCGCCGACGAGCCCTTCTGCTCACCTTCAGCGAAGGCTTCCTCTACCTCCCGGACCTCTGTTCGAGCCAGATGTCTGATCTCGGTGGCGATCCTCTCGATGGCAGCTGCCACGATGGCCAGAGTCGAGACGAACTCGGCATGGCGATCGCGTGCGATCACCTGGGTCGACGCGGGATCAGGATGCAGGCCGAGCCTCTCGCAGACGAACCTCTCCACTTCCGGGGGCAGCTGGCTGTAGGTCCCCACGACCCCCGAGATCTTGCCGACAGAGATGGCATCGCGGGCCAGCTCCAGCCGCTCTCTTCCCCTGGACAGCTCAAAGGCCCAGCCGGCGAGCTTCAGTCCAAACGTGGTGGGTTCGGCATGGATACCGTGCGTCCTGGCAACCATGAGGGTTCCGGCATGTTCTCTGGCTTTGACAATGACCGAACGGATCAGGCGGTTAATGCCGTTCATTAGCAGATTGGAAGCGTCACGCAGCTGCAGGGCAAGGGCAGTATCGAGAATGTCAGAGGAGGTCATGCCGTAGTGAAGGTGCCTGGCTGCCTCGCCGACGTTTTCGGCTACGTTGTCCAAAAAGGCCGCAACGTCGTGACGAGTCTTCTTCTCCAAATCCTTGATGCGCTCGACGTCGAAAGACGCCTTGGCCTTTATCTCTTTCAGGTCGGAGGCTGGAACCTCGCCCATTTCTACCCTGGCTTCAACCGCCAGTATCTCTATCTCCAGCCAGTGCGCGAACCGCGTCTCGTCGCTGAAGACGCCTGCCATCTCGGGCCGGCTGTAGCGTTCGATCATCTCTTCACCATCAGATCTTGAGACCTTGTCCCAGTTCCTTCTTGAACATCCGCAGCTTCTCGCGAAGCTCAGGTCGTGATACCGCCATGATCTGAACAGCCAGCACCGCAGCATTGGCGCTTCCGTTGATCGCGACCGTCGCCACTGGAACTCCGGCCGGCATCTGCACCGTGGCATACAGAGAATCGACGCCGTTCAAGGCGCCGCCAGCCATCGGCACACCGATTACCGGAAGAACAGTGTGGGCGGCCATGACACCGGCAAGGTGAGCGGCCATCCCCGCCGCGGCGATGATCACCTCCAGGCCTCGTTCTTCCGCGAGCTTGGCGTACTCCGCCGCTTGATCCGGGGTGCGGTGCGCGCTGATCACGTTCGATTCGTGAGGTATTCCAAAGCGATCCAGCATGAAGCCGGCCGCTTCCATCTTGGGCTGGTCGGAGGCACTGCCCATAACTATTCCGACCATTGGATCTGCTGCTGTCATCTCAGAGGTCATTGCTACGGTCTCTCCTTTACTTGGTCTTAGCGATATCGGTTCTCATGGTCTTGCCGGCAAAAGAGATCTGCTCGGATGCTTCGTATGCTCTGGCGGCGGCCCCCCGCTGATCGTCACCCAGGGCACAAACCGAAAGTACCCGGCCCCCGTCGCTCAACACCTCTTGCGACGGACCGAACTTGGTTCCAGAGTGAAATACCGGGAGGCCGGTCAGCCGCTCGGCATCCTCGATCCCTTCGATGACGTAGCCGGTTTGGTATGAACCAGGATAGCCATCGGACGTAAGGACCACGGTCACACAGGTCTGCGGCTTCCATGCAAGCTTGGTATCTGCGACATTGCCCTCGACGCAGGCCAGGATCGGCTCGGCCAGATCGAAATCGAGACGGGGGATGAGCGCCTGCGCCTCCGGGTCGCCGAAGCGGCAGTTGAACTCGATCACTTTCGGGCCATCTGAAGTGAGCATCAGCCCGGCGTAGATGACTCCGACATATGGTCCGGCTTCCGCTCTGAGCGCCTCGGCAATCGGCTGAAGGATCTCGTCGGTGACCCGATCGAGCAGTTCGGGGCCGCACTCGGGGACCGGTGAATAAGATCCCATCCCTCCGGTGTTCGGCCCCCGGTCACCGTCGAGGGCTCGCTTGAAGTCTCTTGCGGCCTCCATTGTGAGGATGTTGGTTCCATCACAGAACGCCAGGACCGACAGCTCATCGCCTTGGAGCCTGTCCTCTATCAAAATCCTGCTGCCGCTATCTCCAAACCGGCGCTCGGTGAGCGCGGCGCGGATTGCTTGCTCAGCCTGCTCGACCGAATCGCAGACGGTCACCCCCTTGCCCGCTGCGATCCCGTCTGCCTTGACGACCAACGGCGCGCCCCGGTCTCGGACGTAGTCCACAGCTTCCTTTGGAGAATCGAATTCGCGGGAAGCCGCGGTGGGAATGCCTCTGGCTGCCATCAACCGCTTGGCGAAAGCCTTGCTTCCTTCTAGCTGGGCCGCCTTCGCGCTAGGGCCGAAGACTCGGATGCCTTCCTCTATGAGCAGATCTGCGAGGCCCCCGACGAGTGGAGCCTCCGGACCGACCACCACCAACTCGACTTCCTCGTCCTTGGCCAGCTCCGCTAAGCCTTCCAGGTCATCGACGGCGACCGAATGCCGTTCCGAAACCGATGCCGTCCCGGGGTTGCCCGGTGCCGTCAGGAGTTGATCGACCAGAGGGCTCCTCGAGAGAGCCCACGCCAGCGCGTGCTCGCGTCCTCCCCCTCCGACCAGAAGAACCTTCACGCTTGCTGCGCCCGCGGTGGCGGAGTGCTAGTAAGCCGCGTCACGGTCTCCGTAGCCTCCGGGCCAACCGAGATCTGGGTGATGGGGACGGAAACCAGCTCCTCGATCCTCTCCACGTACCGCTGGGCCTCCTTCGGGAGGTCGGACCATTTCCGCGCTCCTCCGATGTCGGTCCTCCATCCGGGCAGCTCTTCGTAGACCGGCGTCGCCTTGTGGAAGATCGTCTGGTGGGGAGGAAAGTCTTCGAATCGGTCTCCCTCGAACTCGTACGCGACGCAGATCTTCACGGTCTCGAAGTCGGACAGCACCGTGTCGAGCTTCGTCAAAAACATCTCGGTCAAAGAATTGAGGCTTGCCGCGTAACGGCCGATCACAGCATCGAACCAACCGCAACGGCGGGGCCGGTTGGTAGTCGCGCCGTACTCGTTGCCAAGCCTGCGCATCCGCTCTCCGACCTCTCCGGCTTCCTCGCTGGGAAACGGCCCCTCACCGACGCGAGTCACGAATGCCTTGGCCACTCCGATAATCCGGTCGAGGGCGCGGGGGCCGACGCCGGCTCCGGCGCATACTCCGCCGGCGATCGGATTCGACGAGGTCACGAACGGATAGGTCCCGTGATCGACGTCAAGCATCGTGCCCTGAGCCCCTTCGAACAGAACGCTTTTCCCTGCGTCGAGGGCCGCATGAATCACTGGAGTGGTGTCGACGATTCTCTTCTCGATGCGATCGGCGTAGCCGAGGTACTCCTCGACGATCTGATTGAGCTTCATCGGCAGACGTCCGTAGATCTTCGTCAGGATCTGGTTCTTTTCGTGCAGCGCGGTTTCGATCTTCTGAACGAAGATCTTCTGGTCGACAACGTCCTGGACGCGGATTCCGATGCGGGTGGCTTTGTCGGCGTATGCCGGACCGATCCCGCGCTTGGTCGTTCCGAGCTTGTACTTGCCGAGTCGCCTCTCAGAGAGACGGTCGAGCTCCCGGTGGTAGGGCATGATGAGATGAGCGTTGCCGGAGATCAGCAGCCTCTCGGTTGAGATGCCTCGTTCCTCGAGGGCGTCCATCTCGTCGAGAAGGACAGCGGGATCGACGACTACCCCCGGCCCAATGACCGAGGTGATATTCGGATAAAGGATGCCTACCGGCAGCAGATGCAGCTTGAAGGTGTCGTTTCCGACTATGACTGTGTGCCCGGCGTTGTTTCCGCCGGAATAGCGGACAACCATGTCCATCCCGTCGGCCATCAGGTGAGTGACCTTGCCCTTGCCTTCGTCACCCCACTGAGTCCCGACTAGTGCTATGCCGGGCATGTCAGGTCCTTTTCGGGCCTAGAAGGATCCGCCCCCGTTCGCGTCCTACCTATCTATCCGGAACTTGATGCGAACGTGGGTCAGATACTCTTTGATTTCGTTTCCCTCTACGTTGCACGACGTCTCGAGAACCTCCATCGCCTCGATGCCGCGCAGCGTTTTGGCTGCCTCTGCCAGCGCCTCCTGAGCCGCGTGACGCCAGCTTTCAGACGACACCCCTACCAGGTCGATCGTCTTTACGACGGCCAAACTCCACCTCCTTCTAAGGTCGGCAGGATGCATTCTATCCAACCGGCGAGGGCCTCCGAAGGAGGCGCCGATAGAATCGTAAAAAATGTTCCCGAGCTTCGGCTACGTCATGCCTCCATCGGAGGGATTCGACGTCCCAGATCCCGAGAAACTGTGGGAAATAGCGCAAGCCGCCGACGAATCTGCCCTGGATCACCTCTGGGTTTCCGACCACGTCATGTTCTGGCATCCCATGTACGAGGCGCTGAGCCTGTTGTCCGCCCTAGCGGCAAGGACGCGGCGGATCAGGCTGGGGACCGCAGTTTTATTGCTGGCCATGAGAAATCCTGTGCTCGCCGCCAAGACTCTTGCGACCATCGAGCGGCTTTCATCGGGCCGCCTCACCGTCGGGGTCGGGATAGGAGGCGAGTTCCCCCCGGAATGGGAGGCGGTCGGGGTTCCAACAAAGACTCGGGCCCGCCGCACCGACGAGATGATCGAAGCGCTCAGGGGACTCTGGGGCGACGGCCCTTACGACCAGGCCACGAAATACGTGGATATAAAGAGGGTGGATCTATATCCGAAGCCTTCGAAGCCCCCAGAGATCTGGATCGGGGGCCGCAAGCAGCCTGCGATCGAACGCGCGGCCAAGCTGGGAGATGGCTGGATGGGAATCTTCGTCACCCCAGAACAGTACGCGGATCGCATGACTCTTCTCTCCGAGCTGTGCGAGAACGGGGGCCGCGACCCATCTGAGGTCTTCCCATCCCTTTATGTATGGACCTGCATCGCGGAGACCACCGAGGAAGCAAAGAGACAAGCCTCACTGCTGCTGGGCAACTTCTACAACACCCCGTTCGAGAAGCTGGAACGCTTCGCGGTCATCGGCGACCCGGAACAGTGCGCGAGCCGATTCAGGGAATTCGCCGACGCAGGAGTCAAACATTTCGCGGTGGCCCCCATCACCGCAGAGGTAAGCCTGGAACCCCTGCAGCTCTTGACCAAAGAAGTGATGCCCGGCTTCACAGAGTGACTAACTATCAGGTCCGCAGGGCGTCGGCTACTTTCTTGAGGCCCTCTCGGGCGGGCTGAAGGTATTCGATTCCTGCCAGGATGCTGATGTTCGAAAGTACGAGGTGCTGGAGGCCCGCTGCCACGAATGGTTCGATGAAATCGATCACCTCATCCGCAGTGCCATGGGCAACGGTGTCATGGAAGACGCCCAGGTCGTAAGAAGCCATGGCTTTGGTGATCTCGTCTTTCGTGTACCACTCTGGGACGTAATCACGGAGACCCTGGAAATCACCTCCGAGCGGATGTTTCAGCCCCGCGCGCTCCCACAGCTCTGATGTGGCGACGACGGCCATCGCGCCCGCCAGCGGACTCGACATGATCTGGTGAGAAGTCTCGTGATCCTCGGCCACGATCGCATAAAGCTGATATCCGCCGACTACATCCTCGGGGTTTCTTCCCGCGTCCGCCGCTGCCTTTCTGATTATCGCTAGTTTCTCGCCGTATTCCTCGGCGGTCATGGGGTAGGAGGGATACCAGCCGTCTCCATACCGTCCGGTGATCTCGAGCATCCGCGGACCGTGCGATGCAATCCAAATCGGGGGAAACTCATTGTTGTACGCGGGAAGATCCATCACCGCTTTGTTCAACTTCCAGAACCGTCCTTCGAAGTCGAATGGCTCCGTTGATTCCCACAGCAGCCGGATGATGTGCAGAGCCTCCTCGAGCCGCGACACTTGAAAGCGGTAATCCATTCCGTAAGGAGCGGTGTTTTCGAGCTCACCCGCTCCGATTCCGAGGATGGCTCGTCCGCCGGTCGAGTGAGACAGCGTTAGAAAGGTCCGCGCCAGCTCAGCCGGTGGCCTGCGGATCGGGTCGGTCACGCCGGTTGCAAGCTCAACGCGTTCGGTCGCTTGGCCGGCGAGAGCAATCACTACCGCAGGATCGAGATACATGTGGGGGCTCGGGAGCATGGAGACGATCGAAGAAGCCTCGGGAGTCCAGATCGACTTGGGAAACCAGCCCATCAGGTGATCGGGGAAGAACACCGAGTCGAACCCATCCGTCTCTGCCTGCCCAGCTTGCGCCACGGTGAGCTCGATGGGAGGAATGGGCTGTGCGGAGACCCCAACTTTCAATGTCATCAATCGATTCTCTCAAGCCTGTGCTGTCGAAGCGAACCGAACTCGGCCGGATTGGCGCGAGGATAGGGCCATGGCTCATCGATCAACCACCAGGATCGCCGACTTGAGCGTTGACGTGTACGAGCCGGCTGGCCCACCCAAGGCTGTTCTGGTCTTCTCGCACGGAGCCTGGGTGGGAGGTTGGATATGGGAAACCTTCGCGGACTGGTTCGCCGACCACGGTTATCTCTGCTACTGCCCCACCTGGCGAGGACGGTACAACTCTAAGCCGGTTGCCGATCTTGGCGCGGTTTCGATCTACGACTTCGTCGAGGACGCCCTCGACGTTGCAAGGAGCGCGAAGCCAGACTTTTTGATTGGTGAGTCTCTCGGAGGGCTCATCGCAATGAAAGCCGCAGAGGCACTCCCTGAGCTAAAGGGATTGATCTTGATGAACCCCGCCCCTCCATTCATGGTGCCGGTGAAGCTTGCCGTCCTCCGCAAACAGTTCAAGTACATGGGCGACCTCCTCGGAAAGAAACCGAACCTTCCGGCAGAGGAGGACTACAAAGAGATGATCCTGAACAACGTCGCCGAACCGGAGGCATCGGAGTTCTACAAGAAGATCTGTCCAGATTCGGGAAGAGCGCTCATGGAGGCATCGCTCGGACGGATCAAAGTGGACGCCGGCAAGCTAACGATGCCGGTGCGCGTCATCGTCGGCCATCTCGACGCGCTGCTCCCTCCAAAAGTCCACCACCGAGTCGCACGGATGCTGGGAGCGGAGCTGGACGAATACCCAGCGATGTCCCATCACACCTTTTCCGAGAACGGGTGGGAACAGGTGGCCCAGGCCACCGAGCAGTGGATCGCCTCTAAGGTCAACGGTTCCTGATTCTGCCCGCGGGTAAGGTGGAAGCATGACCGCACGCGCGAATCGTCTTATCGATGAGACCAGCCCATATCTCCTGCAGCACGCCCACAACCCAGTCGACTGGTATCCGTGGGGCGAAGAGGCCAAAGATCGTGCGAGGCAGGAGGACAAACCGATCCTTCTTTCGATCGGATACGCCGCCTGCCACTGGTGCCACGTGATGGAGCGGGAATCTTTCGAAAACGAAGAGACCGCTAGAAAGATGAACGCAGAATTCATATGCATCAAGGTCGACCGCGAAGAGAGGCCCGACATCGACACCATCTACATGGACGCGGTGCAATCCATGACCGGGCACGGGGGATGGCCGATGACGGTCTTCCTGACCCCAGACGGATCTCCGTTTTATGGCGGCACCTATTTCCCTCCAGACGACCGGCATGGATTACCGGGCTTCCCGCGCGTTCTCGATGCCGTCGCAGGAGCATGGCGCGACCGCAGGAACGAAGTAGAGGAACAAGGTCGCGAGTTGGTGGCGAGAATTCAGGCGCTCACTCGCCCTGCGCCATCGCAGGAATCCCTAACTGCCGCTCCACTGGCATCGGCCGTAACCACTATCGGCAACAACTACGACGCCACGTTCGGAGGGTTCGGTGGGGCACCCAAATTTCCGCAGGCCCCAGTGCTGGAGTTCATGCTTCGAGCCGGCTCCACTGATGACGAGGCCGCACAGATGGTCCGTCATACGTTAGATCAGATGGCGCGTGGTGGGATCTACGATCAGCTCGGCGGCGGATTTCATCGTTACTCGGTCGATCAGGCCTGGCTCGTTCCACACTTCGAGAAGATGCTCTACGACAACGCCCAGCTTGCTCGCGTCTTTACGAGGGCATGGCAATTGTGGGGTGACCCAGAGCATCGCAGGATCGCCGAGGAGACTCTCGAATATCTCCTGCGCGACATGCGGGATCGCTCAGGCGGCTTCTACTCCAGCGAGGATGCCGACTCGGAGGGAGAGGAAGGCAAGTTCTACGTTTGGTCGTTCGAGGAGTTCTCATCCGTCGCGCCTGAAGCCGCTGACTACTATGGCGTGAGCGAGGCCGGAAACTTCGAGGGAACGAACATCCTTACGGCGACTGAAGATCCGCCGCCCACCGAAGCGAGGCAAAGGCTGCTGGAGCTTCGCCAAAAGAGGATCCGTCCGGGCAGAGACGAAAAGATCCTGACTTCATGGAACGGACTCGTGATATCCGCGATGGCGGAAGCGGGGGCCGCATTCTCACGAGAGGATTACATTGCAGAGGCGAAGGCCTGCGCGAAGTTCCTTCTGGACTCTGCCCGCATCGACGACCGAATGATGCACTCCTTCAAAGACGGGCAGGCGAGGGTACTCGGGCTACTGGAGGACTACGCCTACCTCGCGGAAGGACTGCTGACGCTGTGGGAAGCCACCTTAGAACCGCAGTGGTACCAAGCTGCCTCGGAGATTGCTTCCAAGATGATCGAGCTGTTCTGGGACGAAACCAACGGCGGCTTTTTCGCGACCGGCAACGATCACGAAGAGCTGATCGTCAGACCGAAGGAAATCATCGAGAGCGCGACTCCATCGCCGAACGGCATTGCTACGCTCGTTCTGCAAAAGCTCGGGATCATCTCCGGCGACGACAACTTGCGCTCTCATGCAGAACAGACATTGAGACTTGCCCGCATCTACTTAGAACGGGTTCCCCAAGCGACTCCCACATTTCTTGCTGCATTGGACTTCGAGCTGTCGACGCCAAAAGAGATAGTGATCGTCTCAGCGAACGATCCTGCGGGCTCGGAGCTTTTCAAAACGGTCTGGGGCCGCCTGATCCCGAACCGAGTGCTGGCCGGCTCACCTCCGGGGATCGCGTCGCCAATGCTCGAAGGAAAGGAGCCCATGGGCGGACAGGCCACTGCGTTTTTGTGCGCCAACTATGTCTGTCAGGCGCCGACGACCGATCCCAAGGAACTGCTGCGCCAGCTAGGTCTTCAACCGAGCGACGGAGCGATGTCCTTGTAGTCGGGAAACTTCTTCATCTGCTTCTTGGACCAGACCAGTTTGTCGTCAATGGTCAGCTCGAACGCTCCACCGCCTGAGGGAATCAGAGTCAGGCTGTCGACTCCATCGCGATGCTCGCTCAAGATCTTGGCCGCCAGACCGACGGCCTTATCTGTGTAGTTTCAGACTACGCAGTATTCGAGTTCGATTTTCATGGGTTCCTCCAATAGGGCAAACGCAGACTACGGCTTCTCTATTTCATACCCAGCCCTGCTAAGCGACTCCTTCAGGTCGGAAACGTGATCGCCGCCTCGAGTCTCCACCTGCACGGCTACTTCCACTTCTCCCAGATGCCTCAGTCGAACTCCCTCCCGGTGATGTTCGATCCCGATGATGTTGGCACCCGCGTCGGCGATCACGCCCAGAAGCCGGTGCAGCTCGCCCGGATGGTCCGGGACTCTGGTTCGGAACCAAAAGTACCGGCCAACCGATCCCATTCCGAATCTGATCACCTTGAGAAGAAGAAGAGGGTCGATGTTTCCGCCGGAGAGGACCACTGCAACAGGAGGCTCAACCTCTAGGCCTTGCATGATCGCCGCCACCGCGGCGGCCCCGGATGGCTCTACCACGAGCTTGGCCCGCTCGAGCATGAGAAGGAGGGCTTGAGAGATCTCGTCGTCGCTTACTTGAACTACGTCGTCGACTAACTCACGCAAGTGGGCAAACGTGATCTCGCCGGTCTGTTTGGCAGCTAGGCCATCCGCGATCGTCGATAGGGTTGGGAGACTGACCGGATGGCCGGCAGACAACGCCGCCGAGACCTCCGCGGCCCCCTTCGGCTCGACTCCCACGATCCGCACACCGGGAAGGAGTCCCTTTGCCGCGGCCGCTATTCCGGAGATCAAGCCTCCGCCGCCAACCGGCACCACAATCGTCTTCACTTCGGGAAGGCGATCGACGATCTCCAGCGCGACCGTTCCCTGTCCTGCGATTACGTCTGGATGATCGAACGGATGCACCATCACCGCGCCGGTGTCGGCCGCGAACTTCTCGGCCGACTCAAAGGCCTCGTCGTAGACCGCGCCACCGAGCCTGACCTCCGCTCCGTATCTCTCAGTCGCTTCTATCTTCGGAAGGGCGGCCCCCTCCGGCATGAAGACCGTCGCCTTGACGTCGAGAAGTGTGGCCGCCAAGGCAACTCCCTGGGCGTGATTGCCGGCGCTGGCACAGACGACACCACGAGCGCGCTCTTGTTCGGGCAGGCGCGCTATGCGGTTGTAAGCACCGCGGATCTTGAAGGCCCCCGTGCGCTGGAGGTTTTCGCACTTCAGGTAAACGGGGCCCCCTGCGTACTCGGACAAGACTCTCGAGGGTTCGAACGGGGTGACAAGGGCGACCCCTTCGATCGTCCCTGCTGCCTGTCTGACTTGTTCGAGCGAGACGAGCTCCATCAGAGATAGAGCCCGCTCTTCCCCTCGACTCGCTCCGAGGCCACGGCGTGAATGTCCCGCTCTCTCAAGACGACGTAGGCGTCTCCTCTGATTTCCACCTCATACGCAGCTTCGGGGCCAAACAGCACTAGGTCCCCCGGCTCGGCCGAACGCACGTGGGGGCCTATCGCGACCACTTCCCCCCAAAGGGCGCGCCGCGACTCCGATTCCGCGGTAGCCGGGATCAGGATGCCGGTGCGGGTCTTCCGCTCGCCGATCTCCTTGGGGGTGACCGCCAAGATACGGTCGGCGGTCATCCGGATCGAATGGCGCGAGTCGCTATCGGCCGGTATCGATCTCAATCTGGTCTCTCTCTTGTCCTTCATGCAGCCTCCCCCGCCCGGCTAGGACGTTTGGTAAACGTAAGCTCGTCTTCCGAAACCCCCACCTCGATCACATCCCCTGCTTCGTATTCTCCTTGCAGCAAAGCCAGGGAAAGACCGTCGGCGAGTTCGCGCTGGATGAGCCTTCGCAGCGGCCGAGCCCCGAATGCGGGATCGTACCCTCGCTCAGCGAGGAGAGCCTCGGCTTCCTTCGTAAGCTCGAGGCCGACGCTGCGCTGCGCCATACGGATGGCAAGAGAACGGGCCTGGATGCCAACGATCTCCCTTATCTGATCCATCGTGAGCCGGTGGAACACCACGATTTCATCGACCCGATTGACGAACTCTGGTTTGAACGTGGAGCGGACCGAGTCCATCACCTTGTCTCGCATCCGTTCCTCATCTTCCTCGGTGAGGATCCAGTCGCTTCCGACGTTGGAAGTCATGATCAAAATCGTGTTGCGGAAGTCGACCACTCTTCCCTGGCCGTCGGTCATCCGCCCCTCGTCCATGATCTGCAGAAGAGTGTTGTAGACGTCGGGGTGTGCCTTCTCGATCTCATCGAGCAGGACGACCGAGTAGGGCCGGCGGCGCACGGCCTCGGTGAGCTGTCCGCCTTCCTCGTAACCAATGTAGCCGGGTGGAGCGCCATACAGGCGAGAGACCGTGTGCTTCTCCATGTATTCGCTCATGTCCAACCGGACGATCGCGCGCTCGTCATCGAACAGGAACTCGGCCAGCGCTCTTGCAAGCTCGGTCTTTCCAACTCCGGTTGGACCGAGGAAGATGAAGCTGCCTATTGGACGGTTTGGATCAGAAAGACCGGAGCGAGACCTCCGGATGGCGTTCGAGACTGCCGCAACGGCTTCATCTTGCCCGATCACCCGGTGGTGAAGCACCTCTTCCATCCGTATGAGCTTTTCGATCTCCCCCTGCAGGAGCCGCGAGACGGGGACCCCTGTCCACTTGCTCACGACCTCGGCAATGTCCTCTTCGTCCACTTCTTCCTTCAGCATCTTCTGCTCGACCTGCAATTCCTCCAGCCTTGTGTTCGCCTCCTCGAGCGCGCGGTTCAGCTCGACCAGAACTCCGTACTGGAGCTCGGCCGCCCTTCCCAAGTCGCCATCGCGCTCCGCGCGGTCGGCCTGATCTTTGGTCTCCTCGAGCTTGCTCTTCAGTTCGCGAATCTCGTCGATCACTTCCTTTTCGTTTTGCCAGTGGGCCTTCAGACCGGAGATCTGCTCCTGAAGGCGCGCCAGTTCCTCTTCGAGCTTGTGCAGGCGTTCGATAGAAGCCTGGTCTGTTTCCTTTTTGAGAGCTGCTCTTTCGATCTCGAGTTGTTTGATCCTGCGGTCCACCACATCGATCTCGGTAGGCATCGAGTCGATCTCGATTCGAAGCTTGCTGGCGGCCTCATCGATCAAGTCGATGGCCTTATCGGGGAGAAACCTTCCGGCGACATACCGGTCCGAGAGAACCGCCGCGCCGACGAGGGCCGCATCTTGAATACGAACCCCGTGATGCACCTCATAACGTTCCTTCAGCCCCCTCAAGATCGCGATGGTGTCCTCTGCTGATGGAGGCTCGACCATGACGGGCTGAAATCGTCTTTCGAGGGCAGGATCCTTCTCGACGTGCTTGCGATATTCGTCGAGCGTGGTCGCACCGATCATGCGCAGCTCTCCGCGAGCCAGCATCGGCTTGATCATGTTTCCAGCGTCGACTGCGCCCTCCGCTGCGCCGGCTCCCACGATCGTATGCAGCTCGTCGACGAACGTGATGATCTCTCCGCCCGAATCCGCTATCTCCTTTAGAACCGCCTTGAGCCGCTCCTCGAATTCACCCCGGTACTTGGAGCCGGCGATCATCGAGCCGATGTCGAGGGCCATGATGCGCTTGGATTTGAGACCCTCGGGGACATCGCCGTCCACGATCCTCCTTGCGATCCCTTCGACGATGGCGGTCTTTCCGACGCCGGGTTCCCCGATGAGTACCGGGTTGTTCTTGGTCCTGCGCGACAGAACCTGAATGACTCTTCGGATCTCGTCGTCTCTTCCGATGACCGGGTCCAGCTTTCCGCCCCGCGCGAGGTCGGTAAGGTCACGTCCAAAGCGTTCGAGGGCCTGGTATGCCTCTTCTGGGTTCTGAGAGGTAACACGGTGGGTTCCGCGCACCTCCGCAAGCGCTCGCAGGACCGCTTCCTGAGTGATGCCTTGCTCTGTAAGAAGGGTCCCGAGATTTCCCTTGCTCTCGGTCAGGGCCAGCAAAAGGTGCTCGGTCGAAACGTACTCGTCGCCGAGCTGCGATGCGTGGGAGAAAGCGTCCTCGAAAATCCTGGCAGTGGCCGGACCGATGCGAGGCTCGTGGCCGGAACCGTAGACCTTGGGGATCCGCTCCAGCAGTTCGTCGACTCGGTCCCGAAGACTGCCCGGCACCACGCCGAGCTTTTGAACCAGCGGAAAGATGACGCCTTCGGGCTGCGACAGGAGCGCGTGCAGGATGTGTTCTGGCTCGATCGCCTGATGACTGCGCGCTGCGGCGAGTCCTTGCGCGGCAGCGAGAGCCTCCTGCGATTTGATGGTCAGTCTGTCTACATCCACGTCTATCCCTCGAAAATTCTCTTGATGTCGCTCAACCGGACCAACTCGCCTCTCCTGCGCGTCACTTCCCTAAGCTGGCGCTCGGCCCGGACCGCACGATGGCGGGCTCTCTCCAGTTGTGCCTCGGTCTCCGCCAGCCGTCTTTCCAGATCCATGATGATCTTCACTCCAGCGAGGTTGACCCCCTCGTCCTGAGTCAGCTGCTGGATCTTTCGCAGTGTCTCGACATCTCGCTCCGAATATCTCCTTGAGTTCCCCGTCGTTCTCTTTGGCGTGAGAAGTTCTTTTCTTTCATAGATGCGCAGCGTCTGCGGATGAACACCAGCAAGCTCAGCGGCGATGCTTATCACGTAAACCGCGCGGTCTTTTCGCGGGGCTGGTTCTCTGGACCCTTGTGATCCCATTGGGTTCTCCTACTCGCCCTTCAGGTGTTTTCGTGGAGACTCGTCTTGGCTCTTCGCAAACTTCTCCAGGAGCGCTCTCGATTCCTTGGAAAGTCTGGTAGGGACTGCAACGTCAACGGTCACCAGCAGGTCTCCCTTGGTGCCCTTCACTTCGGCACCCTGACCCCGGACCCGAAAGGTCTTGCCCGATGGGGTGCCGGGGGGAATCTTCAACTTCACCGAGCCCCTCAGTGTCGGCGCCTCAACCTCTCCTCCCAGCGCGGCCTCGGCAAACGTGATGGGGAGAGTCAGCGTGAGGTCGCTCTGGCCCTTTCTCCCAAAAATCGGATGCTTTTCGACCCTGACCCGCACGAACAGGTCACCAGCAGGGCCTCCGCCCTGACCTGGGGATCCCTTGCCCCGAATGCGGATGCGCGATCCATCGGTGACTCCGGGGGGAATGCGGATCCTTACATTCCTGGGACCCGAAGAAGGATCGTTCAGGTTCAAAGAGATTTCCTTCCCATGGAGCGCGTCCTCGAACGAGATCGATGCGTCTGTATCCAGATCCATTCCGCGCATGGCAGTCCGACCCGAACCGCGGGTGAAGAGGTTAGAGAGAAGATCCTCGATACCTCCCGAGGCTCGTCCCCCGCCAAACAGATCACCAAGATCCTCGAAACGAACATCCTGCGTTCCGGACGTGAAGCGACCGAACCCAGAGCGAAGCATTTCGCGCATCTGGTCGTATTCTTTGCGCTTCTTCGCGTCGCCCAGAACGTCGTAGGCCTGGGAGACCTCTTTGAACCTCTCCTCCGCAGAAGCGTCGCCTTGATTCGCGTCTGGGTGATATTTCTGTGCGAGCTTGCGATAGGCCTTTCGAATGTCGGACTGAGAAGCGCCCGCCTGCACTCCGAGGACAGCGTAATAGTCCTTCTCAACCCACTCGCGCTGGCTCATCGTCTCAGTCCTCGTTTGATTCGGCATCGGCATCCTCGTCGTTCTCAGAACTTCTTCTCGTCACCTTCACCATCGCGGGACGCAGGACTTTATCTTTGAACGAATATCCCGGCCGCAGCACTTCTGCGACTACCAGCTCGCCGGACTCCTCGCCGGGCACCTCCAAAGCAGCTTCGTGAAGATTGGGGTCGAACGGCCTGCCCTTCGCTTCGAGGGGCTGGAGCCCCTCCTGCTTTAGTACCTCGCGCAGCTCTCCATATACGAGTTCGAGACCACGAAGCATCTTCTCGAAGTCCCTGCTCTCTTCCGCAGACGCGACGGCAAGGTCGAAGTTGTCCAAGACGGTCAGCAAACGCGCCACGAGTCCAACAGAGGCACGATCGACGAGTTCGGTCTGCTCCCTCATGATCCTCTTGCGATAGTTCTCGAACTCTGCTTTCAAACGCAGAAGATCATCAAGGTGAGCAGCGGCCTGTTGCTTGGCTTTCGTCAGTTCGTCTTGAGGTTCCGAATCGGCAGAAGCTTCCGCTTCGACGTCTTCGGGGGCGCGATCCTCGTCCCCGACCTTTTGCTCTTCAGGTGTCTCAGGCTTCTTCATGATCGGCCACCGGCTCTCGCTTACGCGCCCTTGCTTTCGTCTTCCTCGACGATCTCAGCGTCCACGACCTCCTCATCGCCAGGCTGAGACTCTTCGGCGGCGGATCCTCCCGAGGTGGGCTGTGCGCTCTGCGCGTAAACCTGCTCCGCCAGCTTGTGAGAGGCCTGCATCAGGGCATCGGATGTCTTCTTAATCTGGTCGACGTCCTCTCCCGAGACGGCGTCCTTTACTTCCTGGACCGCGGAGGTGATGGAGTTCTTCTCCTCCTCCCCGAGCTTGTCTCCGAATTCTCCAAGGGACTTCTCAGTCTGATAAACGAGGTTGTCGGCCATGTTGCGTGCCTCGGCCAGCTCCCGGCGCTTGCGATCCTCCTCAGCGAATTTCTCGGCGTCGGCGACCATTCGATCGATCTCATCCTTTGGAAGCGCGGTGCCGCCTGTGATCGTCATGGCCTGTTCCTTGCCGGTCCCCTTGTCCTTGGCGGACACATGGACGATGCCGTTGGCGTCGATGTCGAAGGTCACTTCGATCTGGGGCATACCGCGGGGGGCTGGCGGGATGCCTTCGAGGTTGAACCGGCCGAGGCTTCTTACTCCCGGCGACGCTACGGTTTCACCCTCTCCCTGCATGACGTTCACTTCGACAGAAGGCTGATTGTCGTCCGCCGTGGAGAAGACCTCTCCCTTTCTGGTTGGGATGGTCGTGTTGCGCTCGATGAGCTTGGTGAATATTCCACCTTTGGTTTCGATTCCGAGCGAAAGCGGAGTGACGTCGAGAAGCAGGACATCCTTTACTTCTCCCTTGAGCACTCCGGCCTGGATCCCCGCACCAATGGCGACGACTTCGTCTGGGTTGACGCCCTTGTGGGGTTCCTTTCCTCCGGTGAGCTTCTTGACAAGCTCGTGGACCATCGGCATACGGGTGGAGCCTCCAACTAGAACAACGTGGTTCACTTCACCCACAGGTCTGCCCCAGTCGCTGACAGCCTTTTCGAATGGTCCTCTCAGTCTCTCGACCAAGTCCTCGGTCATTTGCTCGAACTGCGAGCGCGAGAGGTTCATCTCGAGGTGGACCGGGCCCGACTGAGTGGCTGTGAGGAACGGAAGGTTGATCGTGGTTTGCGTGGCCTGCGAAAGTTCGATCTTGGCCTTCTCTGCAGCCTCTTTCAGTCTTTGCAGAGCCATCTTGTCGTTGGACAGATCGACGCCGTGGTTGTTCTTGACCTCTTTCAGAAGATGATCGATGACTCGCTGGTCCCAATCGTCGCCGCCGAGGTGGGTGTCACCCGAGGTCGCCTTAACCTCAACCACGCCCTCTCCGATTTCCAGCAACGAGACGTCGAAGGTTCCGCCACCAAGGTCGAAGACGAGGATGGTCTCCTCTTCTTTCTCCTTATCGAGGCGATAAGCAAGGGCGGCAGCAGTCGGCTCGTTGATGATGCGCAACACCTCGAGGCCGGCGATCTGGCCCGCCTCCTTGGTTGCCTGACGCTGCGAGTCGTCAAAGTAAGCAGGGACCGTGATCACCGCTTGAGCGATCCGGTCGCCGAGGTATGCCTCAGCGTCGCGCTTCAGCTTGAGGAGCACCTGGGCGGAGATTTCCTGCGGGGTCCACTTCTTGCCGTCGATGTCGACTGACCAGCCGGTCCCCATGTCTCTTTTCACCGAGCGAATGGTTCGCTCTGGGTTGGTGATCGCCTGGCGCTTCGCAACCTCACCGACGAGGATCTCGCCGGACTTGGAGAACGCTACGACAGACGGAGTCGTCCGGTGTCCCTCCGCATTGGGGATAACCACCGGCTCTCCGGCTTCGAGAACCGATACGACCGAGTTGGTGGTGCCGAGGTCGATTCCTACTGCTTTTGCCATGTTGTGAAGTCCTTTCCGATAGCCAGATTCGAGTTGGGTTCTGAAACTCTACCAAGAATAAAACCTGAGTGTAATACTGTCAACTTTGACCGTGGGTCCTCGGGTGGGTTCGAAATCCTCGCGTCGACACCCAGTTTTGCTAGTTGACAAATGTTCATCATTCAAATAAATTTCACTAGCTATGTCAGAGCCGCTGGATCCGAGCACAGAAGGGGACAGGACCGGAAAAGCTGAGATCTATTCGGAGGACTCGAAGCAATTTCGGGTCTTCGGGATCAGCATCAATCTTCCCGAGCCAGCAAGAAGCAAGGAGACCAAGATGACCAAGGTAATGAAGTACGGAGGGATCGGCCTGGGGATTTCGGGTCTGATCTTGGCCGGGGTGGCCTTGATGGGATGGGTACTGATGATGTTAGTGGGGGCCGTCTACCACGAGTTCGGCCTTCTTAGACCTATCGGTTTCCTTCCTTCAACCGGTATCGCGGCTGGCCTGTACGCACTCTTATCCTTACTGAGGGGGGACTCGAAGGTCGTCACGTCCAGCAGCGGCTAGTGGCCAAGACTCTTCGGGAGGATCTAGCGCAGGCGAGGGCCGTCTACCACCCGCTGCGCTTTTCCGTCCTGGTCAGGCTCATGAAGAAGCCTGGCACAGTCAAACAGGTCGCAGAAGCGATTGGCGAGTCCCCGAATCGCCTCTACTACCACTTCAAACTTCTCGAAGAACACGGTCTCATACGAGTTTCGGGAACCAGGATCGTCTCCGGCATCGTGGAGAAGGAGTACGAATCCGTCCCCGGTCGCTACAAGCTGAGCTCGATCGCTGGGGAGGATTTGGGCGGGATGAGTGGAGTTTTCGGAGCAGTGCTTCAAGATGCCTTTACCGAGCTCGGAAAGGCCCTCGAGAGAGATCATCAGGATCCGGATCCCCCGCTCTCCGAGCGTCCCCTGTTCCATTGGTCCACCGTCGCGCTGACGCAACGACGCGAACGAGAGCTCCGTCAAAGAATCGGTCAGCTGGTTCAGGAGCTTGCAGCCGCTTCTCAGGATGAGGCGGACGAAAAAAGACCGATTGGCATAATGCTCGCCCTCTATCCGGCCGTGAGTGAGACCTAAGCTCGAAACGTCACTTATAGAATCGCCGGACACCGATACGAGGAGCTGGCTTTGCTGATCGAACAGATAGTTATGACTCTGGTCATCCTGACGGCCCTGGGCTTGTTCAACCTGCGCCTGTTCCAGCTCTACAGCTTCCTGCGGCTAGGCAAAGACGAGAAGCGCTTCGGGAACCTCGGGGGCCGCATCGCCAGAGAGCTCCGGGTGGTTGCCGGCCAGCAGAAGCTCCTCCAGTGGACGTTCCCAGGCGTCATGCACTTCTTCATCTTCTGGGGATTCGTGATCCTGTTCACCACGATCGTCGAAGCCTTCGGAACCGTTTACGTACAGGGTTTTGCTCTGCCTTTCATCGGCAGGCAGGGATGGTTCGGCGCCATCCAGGACCTTCTCACGGTCCTTGTCCTAGTCGGAATCGTCATGGCGTTTTACATCCGAAAGGTGCAGAAGCCTGGCCGGTTCCGGGGCTCCCACTTAAAGGAGGCCGACTACATCCTGTTCTCGATCACCGGGATCATGCTCACGATCTTGGGACTAAGAGCGACCGAGATCGCGCTCGGCCACTTCCCATATCCCAGGGAGTGGACTTTCGCGTCGAACCTGGTCTCGCAACTGATCTTCGAGCGCATGGGACCTCTCGGGGTCGATGCTTGGAACACGATCTTTCTGTGGTGGCACTCGCTGATCATTCTCGGGTTTCTCGTTTACCTCGGATATTCCAAACATCTCCACATCATCACTGCACCGTTCAACGTGATGTTCTCGTCCGCTCCGGAGCGACCCCGCGGAGCGCTCAAGCCATTGCACATCGACATGGAAAACATGAGCGAAGACGAGGTCTTAGGCGCTGCCAAGATCACCGATCTTTCCTGGAAACAAGCTCTCGATCTCTACACCTGCACTGAATGCGGGAGGTGCCAGTCGGCGTGTCCCGCGTGGAACACCGGAAAGGTGCTGTCTCCGAAGCTCCTCATCATGGACCTGCGAGATCACCTCTTCGACGTGGGCCCGGCGCTCCTCCGGAAAAAGCGCGATGAAGAAGGGCCCCCGCTTCCGAGCTGGACTCCCGCCCCCATCAAGAAGTTCATGAAGGAAGGACCGCCGGCCAAAGCGAGAGCAAAGTTCCTCGCGGTGAGAGATAAGTTCCTGGGTCCCCAGGAGGTCGGCGAGCTGCCGTCTCTCAACCCCGATGTCATCGAAGATGAAGTGATTTGGAGCTGCACGACTTGTGGAGCTTGTGTCTACAACTGTCCCGTCGACATCGAACACATCGACACAATCCTCGACATGCGCCGCAACCTGGTGATGATGGAATCGCGCTTCCCCAAGGAGATGCAGACCGCACTAACGAACCTCGAGAACTCAGGAAACCCTTGGGGGCAGTCGCAGCAGGCGCGTCTCGACTGGACCGAAGGAATTGAGGGAATCCCGGTGTTGGGGCAGTCCGCGGACAGTGCCGAGCAGTACGAAGTTCTCTACTGGGTTGGCTGCGCCGGCGCGTTCGAAGACCGCAACAAGAAAGTCGTCCGGGCCTTCGCCCACCTGATGAAGGAAGCCGGAGTGTCGTTTGCCATCCTAGGTCCGAACGAAAACTGCAACGGGGACCCGGCGCGGCGTCTGGGGCACGAGTATCTATTCCAAGAGATGGCGAAGATGAACATCGAAACTCTCGATGGCTTCGGTGTGAAGCGAGTGGTTACTGCCTGCCCCCACTGCTTCAACACACTGGCCAACGAGTACCCGCAGTACGGAGGCAACTATCAGGTGCGTCATCACTCGGAGTTTCTTGCCGAGCTTGTTGAACAGGGCCGCCTGAAGATTAAGCAGGATTACATTCCATCGGTCGCGTACCACGACCCCTGCTACACGGCGAGGCACAACGACATCATCGATGCGCCTCGAAAGATCCTGAAACAGGCCGGAGCCCCGGTCCAAGAGCTGCACCGGCATGGCCGCCACACATTCTGCTGCGGTGCCGGCGGAGGCCGGATGTGGATGGAAGAACGCGTCGGAAAGAAAGTGAACATCGATCGCACCGACGAAGCGATCGCCGTCGGAACCGACGTCATCGGCGTGGGCTGTCCCTTCTGCCACATCATGCTCGACGACGGCGTTAAGGAACGCGGGGACGACGACAAGATGAAGGTGCGCGATCTCGCCCAGATCCTCGAAGAGATCGTGCAGCCCGCCTCCGACAAGCTCCTCGCCGTTGTAAGCGGCACGGGCGCGGGCCGCGAACACGAGGGAACTAGTGGTGAGGATTCACCCGGAACCGCGGACCAGCCCGGCGGAGGGCCAGACTAGGCCGATTCCTTCTTCGAGATCCTCGCAAGCAGGTGCGGAACCAGTTCCGACAAGCGTTTTTGGATCAATCCAGCCTCCATCCCGCCCGGGTCGACTGTGACTAGAAGCTCGTCTGGGGATATGGAGGCCACATCCGAGGCCAGCTTGGTTGCTAGCTCCTCCGGCTCACCGGTGAGGATGTGCATCTTTTCCGCCGACGCCGCCAGCCCTTCGGGAAGGGGAGCCCTGCCCCTTGCTCTTAGGTACCCGTCGTATCTGGCTATGGCCTCGGCCAGCTCTTGATCTTCGAGGGAACCGATCCAAGCGTTTCGGGAGGTCACCACTCGGCCTTCCGGATGGACTTCCCGATACGGTTTGGCAGCGGCCGCCTGAGAAGCAGTCGGATCGAGGTTCCCAGGCTCTGCTCTGCCCTGGAGCAGTCCGATGCCAAGTTCACCCGCCCATCTCGCGCCTCCAACGGACTGGGCACCCAAAGCCAGCTTGGATTTCCCTTCTGAGATAGGAGGATGAAGTTTCATCCCTCCCACGTTTCCTGAATCGAAAATTCCGATTAGCTCTGTGACCCGCTGCGAAGTCACCTCCTTGTGAGATTCGAAAGGAACCCCCATAGCCTCGAATGCAGGTGGATCGTCACCGCTTCCGACTCCAAGGCGCGCACGCCCGCGGGAAATCGCGTCGAGAGTGGCGAAATCTTCCGCCAGCCGGAAAGTGCTTTCCAGCGGCATGGATACAACAGCCGTTCCAAGCCGGATCCTCTCCGTTTGAGACGCCACTGCTGCGAGGAGGACCAGAGGAGAAGGAACCGATGCGTACTCAGCAGACAGATGCCGAGAAGCAATCCATATCGAATGCAATCCCAGATCTTCGGCCGCCTGTGCGACATCGATCACTCCGGAGTAAACCTCCCTCGGCGAACGACCCGCGGGCTCGAGAGGCAGGAACAGTCCAATATCCATGGCGCGTCGAGGCTACTAGAGATTCGGGCTGCCAAGGCATGGGGCAGGCTCGTTAAAATGAACGAACTCGCGGATGTAGTTCAATGGTAGAACGGAAGCTTCCCAAGCTTCAGGCGGGGGTTCGATTCCCCTCATCCGCTCCAACTGTCTAGTTCTCGAGCCACCACGGCTACCCCATCCGGTTGGCATGAATATGGCCCGGAACGGTCATGCAGACCGGAAACCTCTCGACCGATGAATTGGGAGTCACGTCCACTGCTGGAGGGAGCAGCCCGGGTCAAGTTCTCTCGCACTTGCGCCCCTACCGCCCCCGCGGACCCGTTAAAGAACTCGAGCTGCTTCCTCCCGCCTTACTTTCGTCCGAAAGGAGGCTCAAACTCCCCGAGCGAGGTTGGCGAACTTCGTGTAATGGTCGAGGAAGGCGAGGTCGACCTTTCCTATGGGCCCGTTTCGATGTTTGGCGATGTGGATCTCTGCGATCCCCTTCTGAGGGGTATCGGGGTTGTAGACCTCATCGCGATAGATGAAGAGAACTAGATCCGAATCTTGTTCGATCGAACCGGATTCGCGAAGGTCCGCGAGGAGCGGGCGCTTGTCGGAGCGGTACTCGACGTTTCTCGAAAGCTGGCTCACTGCAATCACCGGGATGTCCAGCTCGCGCGCAAGGATCTTCAACGATCGGGAGATCTCAGACACTTCCTGCACCCGGTTTTCACTTCTCTTGAGTGACTGCATTAGCTGCAGGTAGTCAACGATCACAAGGCCGAGCCCGTGTTTGCTCTTGAGTCGTCTGCACTTGGCTCGCATCTCCATGACGGTCACGTTTGGTGTGTCGTCGATGAAAACTGGCGCTTCCGCAAGGCGGCCAAGGGCATGGGAGAGAGCTGGCCAGTCCGAATCCTTGAGGTTTCCTCGACGAAGCCGGCTCGAATCGACCCGTGCTTCTGCACACATCATTCTTTGAACGAGCTCCATCTTCGACATCTCGAGAGAGAAGATGACGCAGGGAACCTGCTCGTTCACCGCGAGGTGCTGGGCGACCGTTAGGGCCCAGCTGGACTTTCCCATGGCCGGCCTTGCGGCCACGATGATCAGATTGGAGTTCTGGAGGCCGGCAGTTATCTCGTCGAGTTCCGTGAAGCCGGTCGGGATCCCGGTGATCGAAGAGCCCCTCTCGTACAGCTTTTCGACCATCTCCATGTTCTCTGTAAGCAAATCCTTGAGAGCGACAAAATCGGCTGACACGCGGCGGCGGGAGACCTGGTAGATGAGGTCTTCAGCCTGGTCGATGGTTTCTTCCACTTCCTCTGGCATGGAGAAAGCCATGTCGGAGATCTCATGAGAAGCAGAGATAAGGCGGCGCAGCAGCGCATGCTCCTCGACGATTCGCGCGTAGTGGGTCGCAGAACCCGGAGTTGGAACAGTTTGCAGAAGAGTGTGGATATACGGCTTGTCTCCGATCTGATCGAGCGTTCCTCTGCGCGCTAGCTCTTCCGAAAGAGTGATCGCGTCGACCGGTTCGCCCTTGCCATATAGCTGCAGGATGGAATTGAAGATCTCTGCGTGAGCAGGCTTGTAGAAATCTTCTGCAGAGAGAATCTCTAGAGCGCTTGCTATGGCCTCCCGAGAAAGAAGGCAGGCCCCCAGAACCGACTCCTCGGCTTCGAGGTTATGCGGAGGTACCCGGCTTGGACCGTCGGCGGCCCGCATGTTTCTCTGAGTTGTGGCCATCCCCAATTCCTATCGAACGTGTGTTTGGATACTAGCGGTCGGTGCCGACAGTCTCGGGGAATTGGGGATGCGACTTGTTAGAGATATTCGTCGTGGTTCTTCCACAGCCATCGTTCATGCCCCACACCCCTTCCACACCTTCTCCCCAGCTCTATCCACAAGATATTGTGGTCTGCCCGAAGGCGGGGCTCAATATATGGGGTTAGGGGTGGGTGTCGTCAACCCTTCGGCGAAGGTTTGTTCGCGGGCTCGAAAGTTTTCGGGCCGACTGGGGCTCTAGCTAGTCTCAACCCCGGTGTGCTCTTTAGGAGAGGCCTCCGGATCGTTCTCGGCGACGACCTCTACCGTGGCGGTTGCGACCACTTCTCTTGCCAGCTGCACGCTGAACTCGTGGGTGCCTAACGTACGGATGGGCTCGGGGAGTTCGATCTTTCTGCGATCGATCTCCTCGCCCAACAGCCGGGTCAGTTCATCGGCAAGGTCTTGCGATGTGACCGAGCCGAATAGATGTCCCTCGGAACCGACCTTGGCGGCGATGGAGATTTTCTGGGAGGTGATCCGCTCCGACAGAGCTGCAAAAGCTTCGCGTTCCTGGCGGTCGCGTTCCTCCCTGGCCCGAACCATCGATTCCGACTGGCGGACGGCCCCTTTGGTCGCGACGATCGCGAGCTTGCGGGGCAGCAAGAAGTTCCGGGCGTAACCTGCGGCTACATCGACCACCTCGCCCTTGCGACCGAGAGTATCGACGTCGGAAGAGAGAACTACCTTCATCGCACCACGTATGGAAGCAGCGCGACTTCACGGGCGTTCTTGACCGCGATTGCGAGTTCCCGCTGGTGTTGCACGCAAGTGCCTGTCACTCGGCGAGCGCGAATCTTGCCGCGGTCAGAGACGGACCTTCGAAGAAGGTTGATGTCCTTGAAGTCGATGTATGCCACCCGGTCCTTGCAGAACTGACAGACCTTCTTGCGGTATGGCCGGCCCGGCTTCTGCCGGTCCTTACCCCTGTCTCGATCCCGGTCCCGGTCTCTATCCTTGCGTGCCAGCTGGAACCTCCTCTGCGTTCGCAGTGCCACCCTCGTTAGATGCTGATTCGTTTGAGTCAGTCTGCCATTCCCCGGGGCCCCCTCGGGTCGCCTTGGTGATCTGAGCGGTTGCCCAGCGCAGCGAAGGGCCGACCTCGTCTGCCTCTATCTCGATGACGTTGCGCTTCTGGCCGTCCTCGGTTTCCCAGGAACGGCTCTGGATCCGACCCGTAACGATCACTCTCGTTCCCTGCGCCAGAGATTCGGCAACGTGCTCTGCCAGCTGCCGCCAGGCGTTCACGTTAAAGAAGTCGGTCCGCTCCTCGCGCTCGCCATTTTTGGTGAAGTATCGATTTACCGCAATCCCAAACTTGGCGACCGCAGCCCCGCTCGGCGTGTAACGCAGCTCCGGGTCTCTGGTCAGGTTCCCGACCAATGTCACCGTATTGCTCATGACTACCCCTCCTTCTTCTTGCCCTCAGCGGCCTCGCTGGAGCCCTCGGGCACCCGCACGATCTTGTGACGGATGTACTCCTCGCCCAGTTCCATCATGCGATCGAGTTCGGCGATGAGGCTCGGCTCGGCCCGGAAGCTGGCCACCAGGTAGAACCCTTCGCTCATGTGATCGATCTCGTAAGCGAAGCGGCGCCTGCCCCACTCGTCGAGCTTCACGACTTCGCCTCGGCCAGCGATGGCCTGGCTGACTCGCTCGATCGCTTCTTTGATGGCCGGTTCGTCCAGCCGCGAGTCCACGATGACAACGGCCTCGTAGTTGCGCAAGAAATGCCTCCTTCGGACATCCATTCACGGAAGGCCCCCGCAGGTTTTCGGCCGGCAGGAGCAGGTGGCTAGAGCCGTCGCATGGTACCAGCGTTCTCACTTTCCCGTCCATCGTCATCACTATAGGAGGGGGTACCGACAACCCCGGGCCAGAACGCGAAGAAATCTCCGGAATCCCGCGAAGAAATATCTAATAGGAGTTATTGCGTAGCTCTTGCCGGGGCTGGAAAGAGTCGCTCAGCGCTGGTGGATCTCCAGGCCAGCAACCCGAGGGCCAAAGCCCGGGCCAGGACAGCAACCTCGAACATCCCTTTCCACGCCGGATCCGCGAATTCCATGACGGTGAAGTAATAGAAGCCCGAAACGAAGACCCCTAGATCCGCGACGAAGTAACCGAACACGTACCGCCACGGGATGTTCAACATCGCGAGCAAGGGCACCAGCCACAACGCGTACTGCGGAGAATGAACCTTCGACACGAGAAGGAAGATGACAAGAATCCCAAGCGAGACGGACATGAGTGGAAACTCTCCCTCGGTCTTCTGCCTTCGCCAACCGGCCCACAACATCCACAGACTGCCGGCGGCGAACAGGATGAGACTTGCGATGCTCACGAAGTCTTTGTAACCACTCGATTGCCCCTCGATGGGAACCCTCCAGAACTCGCTCGGGAATACGGCCTTTAAATGGTGGGCTATCCAGAACCAGACCGTTCCGAAATCGGGGTAGCGGGCCGCATGAAAACTCCATATTCCCAACCAGCCGTTCAACTCTGGGTCTCTCAACTCCAGCTGTTGGGCGAGCGAAACAATCTCGGGCCGGTCGAAGACCGGGCCCACTCCCGAAGACAGGGCGACCCATGGCAGGTTGAGCAGAACGAACACGGCAACGAAGCCCGTCATGATCCGAACGGCACTCGAACGATCCCCCCGTGACCATCTCTCGAGAAGAACTCCCGGCAGCAGAAAGAGGGGGTAGAGCTTGGCGCTCGCGCCGGCGGCGAGAGCACTCGAACCGAGGCCATCTCTTCGGTCCTCGATTCCTGCGAGCGCTACTGCGGCGAGCGCTACCGCGATCAGGTCCCAATTGTGGAAGGCGTAAAGCACGAGAGGGCTTCCGATCGACCACATGAGCAAACGCCTCGACGTCACCCGCGGCCTGAGTGAAGCAGTAACAAAAAACGCGAACGGGGCGAGCATGAGGACCGTTACTTGAAAGTAATTCTCATTTGAGTTGGCGATGTTGCTCACGTCCGCCAAAGCCCTCAAAACCCGTCCGGCGAGATCCATGAACAACCCCGTCAACACCGGATATTCGTATTGGGCATCGATATATGGAAGGAGCCCGTTCGCGACCCCCCGAAAGATGAACAGGGGCTGGATGTCGTTGTAACAAAGCCTGCGGTACTGCAGCGCATCAGCCCACAGGTTCAAAACGCACTGCGCTTTGATCGCGTAGGAAGCCACAAGGCCCACGGCCGTCATTCCCATGGCCGCAGGGAAGGAGGCCACCTGGTTGAGGGAGCCTTGGTGGCTGTTCACGTACTGCTTAGAGCGGAGACAGAGTCGGAGACGGAGATGGCGAGGGTGAGGGAGTCGGGGTCTTCTTGTCCCCAGGCGTCGGGCTCTTCGGTGATGGCGAGGTCGCCGGCAAAGAAGGGGATGGACTCGGAGCCGGAGAAGGCGACGGAGAACGTGCTATGCAATTTTCGGGCGGGGGAGTTACGTCCGGAGGGCATGGGGTGGGACTGGGGTTAATGACCTCGCCCTTCAGCTCTGGAGCCACAAACTTGACGGGTTCGATTCCCTCCATGGCCGCTTCCATGAACTTCTGCCAAATGGTCGCGGGGAATGAGCCACCCGTTACTCTCCTGCCGCGAACGTCGGTCATCTCGGGGATCTTGGGGGGATCGCCCTCCGGTCGGAAGCCCATCCACACGACCGTAGAAAGACCAGGCTGCTCGTCCTCATGCGGGGTGTAGCCGGCGAACCAGGCATCAACGTGATTCTGGGTGGTACCCGTCTTGCCGGCTGCCGGCCGGCCGATCTTCGCGCCCGTTCCCGTTCCGCGCTGGATATTTTGTTCGAGGACCATGTTCACCGTGTCGGCAATGTTGGCATCCATCACTTTCTCGTGGTTCGATCCTTGCTCTCCGATCACCTCGCCGTCTGGGGTTTCCACCTTGAGGACGGCAACGACGTCAGCACGAACTCCTCTAGCCGCGAAGGTTCCGTATGCCCGAGCCATTTCGAGTGGGCTGACCGCTGAGGTCCCGAGAGTCAGCGCGCAAACGGCCTCCAGCTTGCTCGTGATACCGGCGTCCTCCGCGATCTTTCTGACCGGGCGCGGCTTGATCTTGTCGATCATCTGTGCATAGACGGTGTTCACTGACTTCGTGGTGGCCTCGACCACGTCTACCTTGCCGAAGCCGTCGTTATCGAAGTTGTTGACCTCCCAATTCGAACCATCCTCGTTCTTGCACTGCCGGCTGGTTATTTCCATCTTCGACGGCGCTTGGAAGGTCGACTTGACGGATTTTCCTTCAGCAACAAAGGCAGCCAGCGTGAATGGCTTGAACGCCGATCCCGCCTGTCTTCCGCTCACCTTGCCGTCTGAGCGCTGCATGGTGGCGAAGTTGAAACCCCGCGCCCGTTCTAGAGAATTGACCACCCGGCCCCCGACCATAGCCTTGACGTGGCCGTTGGTATCAACCGAAACCAATGCCGCTTCCGGATCGTCCTCCCGATCTAGCGTCGAGGTCACAGCCTCCTCCGCCGCCCCCTGCATCCGAAGATCGAGGGTCGTGTGAACGGTTAATCCTCCTCCAAATATGTCGGAGTCGGTCAGCTCGAATTGGTTGTAGAGAATCTGCTTTACGTATTCCATGAAATACGCGGCCCGTGATGCTTCCTGTTCAACCGAGACGGAAAGATTGAAGACGATGGGATTCGCCTCGGCCGCCTCGAGGTCTGACTTCTTCAGGTTCCCCGAGTCCACCATGTCGTTTAGGACTTCCTTTCGAATACTCTCTGCTTCCTCGGGACTTGAGTCCGGCTGAAAACGCTGCGGCGCGCGAATCACTCCTGCGAGGTAGGCGGCCTCGTTCAACGTCAACTCGGCGGCTGGTTTGGAGAAGTAAGTGCGAGACGCTGCTTCAGCCCCATAGGCCCCGCGGCCAAAGTAGACGGTGTTCAAGTAGAACTCGAGGATCTTGTCTTTGGAGAACTTGCGCTCGAGCTTCACGGCCAGCGAGGCTTCTTTGAGTTTGCGGAACACGGTTCGCTCCTTACTAACCCTGAACCCTCTTGCGTTACGGACGTATTGCTGAGTGATGGTGGAGCCCCCCTGGCGCACGCCTCTCTCGCTGACGTTGGTGAACGTCGCTCTCAGGATTCCTCTCAAACTCACACCGGGATGTTCGTAAAACGAGCGGTCCTCGGTGGCGACCACAGCCTTGCGAAGGTTCTCCGAGATCTGGTCAAGCGGGACGATGGTTCGGTTCTCCTCTCCATGCAGCGTCCCAATTAGCTCGCCGTTGGCAGCAAGGATCTTGGAAGACTGCGCCGACGGAAGTGCCTCGGGAAGAGGAACGGCCCCCAAAAAAAGCACGAGGAGGAAAATCATCACGAGCGCCGCGATGCCGCCCGCGATCAACCACCACCTCTTGCGAAGAAGAGCAAGGATCGAGGTCAGTGGGGAAGATTTCTTTGCGCGTTTTGCCATCGAGGGTCAAGTCTTTTTACCACGGTAACCGCTCCGACTAACTTTGTTGGGGTCTTACAGAAACCCGGTTGAGGCTCCGAGCCCCGCCAGACGAATCAGAAGGAGAACAGCGAGGCCTGCTGCCGTCCATCCCGCGATCGCAAATCCGCCCCGTTCTGGGGGCCGGCTGATGAACTCGTTCAGCTGATCCAGGGCAACCCGCGAAGGCTTCAGCAAGAAGAACGCGGCGGCCGAAGCAATCGCCAGGGCGTAGCCAAACCAAAGCACAAGCTCGGGAGACCTCTCCAAGAAGATCAAGACCGTCCCGATAGCGGCTAGGAAAGAAGCAGCTCTTCCTCCAGCCGATGGTTTCGATACCGCGACCTTCCCTGCGGCCCAAGCCCAAAGTACGAAGCCGGCGGCTGCCCCGAGCAATGCGATGGGGCCGGGGTCGGGAATCGAAGCGCTCGAAGCCACCGAAGCAGGTCCCATCAGGATCACCCACATGGAAATAACCCGCTCACCGAGCATCGTTGCGAGGATCGCAAGACCCACGACAGCGAGTGCCGCTGGGGGCAGGCCCGCAGCAGCCATCGCAAGGGCAACCCCAGAGCCAAAGGCGGCCAGCGGATCCAGTCTCCTTCCCCATAGCGCTGCCCCGAACAACCCCAAAGCAGCAAGGGCCGCAGCGGGAGCAGCCGAGCCAGAAGCCCATCCGATAAGAAAGAGCCCCTGCCACATGAAGAAGGCCCCGATCGCATCTGAAGACCTGGCGGCCCCAAGCAATCGCACGGCCCCCGCGATCACGACGAGCGGCGCCCCCGCGGCCCAACTGCTGGGGAACGACCAATCGAACCCTTCTCCGTAACGAACAGTCATGGCAACGACCAGCAGCAGGTCGCTCAGGGCAAAAAGAGCGAAGGGCCCCCGGGCGGCGGTCTTTCTTACCGAAGCAACCGCTCGATAAAGCGTGGGTGCGATGAACAGAACAAGGAAAAGCACAAAGGGATCCCGGTCCAAAGACAACGCGAAGGCCGCAGAGGACACGAGCAAGAAGATATGGCTGTCATGCCTTCTGTTCCATGTAAAAGCCAGATAGGAGAAGAGGGCACCAGCAGGGAAGAGTGCCATTAAGTAAGGGGCTGGGCCAAAAGACAAAGGCCTGCGACCACCGCACAGGAGATGAGTGCCGGCCTTTCGGGAATCCGGTGCGTCCAATGTCTCGCAAAGGAAACCCCTGCAACCGCGACCAGCAGAAAGATAGTCGAGGCCATTACCAACAGCATCATCCTGAGATCAAACGGACCGCTCGAAAGGATCGCGACCGACGGACCTGCCACGGACGCTGCTATTACCGTTGCTGCCAGGGCCGTCTGTAGCCACCGAAGAAGCGGATCCATGCCAACCGCCAAGTCCTTTGTGAACGCCGGTGCGGTGGCAACGTGAAAAGTGCAACTGATGAACCCTGCCGCAGCGGCCAGACCGGCGAGTAATGCCGATGGGTACGGGGCCACCAAAAGTGTGGGGCCCAGCACGGCTTGGGCCCCCAGAATGGCTTCTGTGTCCAGGGTCTGAAACCGCGCCGAAATTGCGATTGCGCATACACCCAGGACCGCGAGCCAAGCATGGTCGTTTCCGCCGCTCGTCCTGGAAAGTCGATGCCTCACCATCGACATCACAACCAGTCCCCCGAGTGGAACGAGGACGACAACCGGAAGTAATCCGATAGCTGAAGGAACGCCTGCTGCCGCAGAGAAAACCGCGAGGGCCATGAGCGAGCGGCCTTGAATCTCGTCTACTTCGACCTTGGTTCTAAAAGAAGCCAGGATCTCGCGTCGGCGTCCCCATTCGGGCGAGCCCACCGCCGCGGCCGCAAGCACCGCTGCCGTGGCGATCACCGCAACGGCGAGGGACTGAGCCAACTCCTTCAGGCTTGTTCCGGCCGGCGCCTGAGCCTCAGCACTTTGCCAGAAGCGGCTGAATGAGATCCGTTTCCATTGCCGTTGGAGCTAGGTCCGCTGCGTGACACCAAACCATTACTGTTCCCGGAATCCGCTAACGAAGGGTGTCCCTTGCCGAGCAAGTAACTTGCCGCCAAATGGTTCCACCCGCACTCCAGACAAACCTCGACTGCATAGCATCGAAATTCATCGACCTGGCGGCTCAACTCGTCAACCATCGATTCCGGATAAACCACCCTGCCCGAAAGACGACCTAGCTGTTCGCCGTATACATAACGGACCTGGCGCAATGCGTTCCGCTCACATACAGGACAGGGACGGTTCAGAGGCTCTCCTATGTGCCGAGCAGCTCGCGTTAACTCGGGGTGGGCATCGCATATGTCAAAGCGATCGACAGATCCCTTACGGAAGCGCCGCAAAAGTGAGCGCTTGGCGAGCGTGTAATCGATGATCCCTCGCACAGTCCGGCCATTGTAAAGGAGTACTCGCGGCAGGAGTCATGGCTGATAGCCTCGCCCCTCAAATGGCCGTGATCGAAGTAGAGCGTCTTCGTAAGCACTATCCAGGATTTCATGGAGGCACGCTGGCGCTCGACCGGGTGGATTTCGAGGTCCCCGAGGGCGGTGTCTTTGGATTCCTTGGACCAAACGGCGCGGGCAAGACGACGACGATCCGCTGCCTTCTTGATCTGATCCGCCCGTCTGCGGGGGAATGCAGAGTGCTCGGCACGAAAAGCCGCGGCTCCATCTCAACCGTCATCGATCAGATCGGAGCGATAGTCGAGACTCCGGCGTTCTTTCCACGCTTCACGGCGCAGCGAAACCTCGATCTGCTGGCCGGTCTTTACGGCATGGGTCGCCGGGAAGTAAGGGGAGCGCTCGAACGGGTTGGGCTGGCCGGAAGGGAGAAGGATCTCGTTCGAGGTTATTCGCTCGGAATGAAGCAAAGACTCGGGCTCGCAGCGGCGTTATTGAAAGATCCCAAGGTGCTGATCCTCGACGAACCCGCCCACGGTCTCGACCCAGCGGGGATTACCGAAGTGCGCGGACTTCTTCGCCAGCTTGGAGACGAGGGCCGCACTGTGTTTTTGTCCAGTCATCTTCTGGCTGAAGTTCAAGCGATCTGCGACAAAGTGGCCATCCTTTCGCGCGGCCGTTGCGTCGCGCAGGGCACCGTTAGGGAAGTTCTCGGCAGGGGCAGGACTACTGGAGTCCTCGTCAGGGTCTCCGATATCCCAAAGGCGATGCAGATTCTCGATGCCGGAGGCTTCGACGTATCCGAAGCTGATGACGCCATCACCGTCACTGCAGACCCGGCAAGGTCTTCTGAAATCACACAAGCCCTCGCAACGAACGAACTCTACGTTCAGGAAATTCGCCCTCTCCAGGTGACTCTGGAAGAGGTGTTCCTGGAACTCACCGCCGATGACCGCGACGAGGCCTGGCTGCAGGAACCACCGAAGAGCAACGATGACTAGGCTCCTGCTGGTCGAGGTCAGAAGATTCTTCGCACGAGACATCGTGCGACTGTTCGGGCTCATCCTGGTCGGAGGGATCGTCCTCATCACCATCGGGAGCTTTCTTTCGTCCCTGCCGATGACCCCAGCGGAGGCCGCCGAGGCGGATGAACAAATACGCGCAAATCGCACTGATATGGAGGAACAGATCCTCCAGTGTCGCAACCCCCCGCCCGCAACCGAGCAGATAGAAATGATGGAACAGCAGGGGATGCCGCCCGAGTTCATCGAGCGAATGAGGATAGACGCCGAACGCGACCGAACTCGAAGGGAATGCCTGGATCAATTGCAGACCAGCGTAAACGGGCGTTTGATTTTCGCCAGGACCTACCCCAGCAACATCCAGCTGGCAATCTTTCCCATGGCTCTCATGAGCCTGGCGATAGGGGCAACGCTCATCGGGGCTGAATGGACGACGGGGACTGTGACGACCCAGCTCACATGGGAGCCTCGGCGACTGAGGCTCTTCTCGGTGAAAGCGCTGGTCGCGGCGCTTGGTGTTCTCGCAACCTTCGTCGCGCTGCAGGCCCTTATGGCCGTGAGCCTGCTCCCCGGAACGCTGCTTCGAGGAACCTTCGCAGGGATCGATCGGTGGTGGTGGGAGCACTACCTAGACATCGTCTGGAGAGGGGGAGCTGTGCTGGCCATCGCGTGCCTCCTCGGATTCGGGGTCTCAGGTTTGATCCGAAACACGGTGGCAGCGGTGGGGGGCCTGTTCGCCTATCTGCTGATTGTGGAGAACATCCTGCGAGCAGTGACCCAAGACCTTCGACAATGGCTCATCACCAACAACTTGCTGGTTGCGGTGTTGCCGGACGGCTCCCGAATCATTCCGGAAAGAAGCGCCGAGGAGGCCCTCCTCCTGCTATCTGCATACGTTTTCGGGATTCTCGTCCTCTCCGGGTTCCTGTTCTGGAGGAGAGACGTAGCCGGCTGAGTTCCGGCCTGCTTGACACCAGGGCGAGGTCGCGCTTAGATATATCGAGCCGATATATCTAGGAGATACATCTAACGTGATCGAGATGGCCGTTTTAGGGCTTTTGAAAGAGCGCACCATGCACGGCTACGAGCTGAAAAAGGAGCTAACCGCTCAGCTCGGCCAGTTCTGGCAGGTGTCGTACGGTTCGCTCTACCCGGCCTTGAAGCGCCTCGAAAAACAGGGGGCCGTGGAGAGGATATTCCCCAAGGGCGACGTCAAGCGCGCCAAGAACATCTACCGCATCACCAAACAAGGCGAAGTCGAGTTCGCGGAAGCTCTCGCAGAACCGACCGCCCCAGACGACCAGCATTTCGGCGTCAAGCTCGCTTTCTTCCGGTACCTGAAGCCAGCGGACCGCGTAGAGATCCTCGAGCGGCGCCGCGCTTACCTAACCGAGAAGCTGGCCGACGCAAGAACAAAGCTTCGCCAGTACAAAGAGCGCATCGACGCATACACCTACCGACTCATGGAGCACGGAGTCGACACGAACACCGCAGAGATCGAATGGATCGACCAGTTGATAGCTGAAGAAAAAGGTGGCGCAGCCGGGGCCACCCCGGCGCGTTAAAAAGGGAGCAAAAGGAAAATGGCAAACAAGATCCGAGTTGGAATAGTTGGGGTTGGCAACTGCGCCTCGGCATTGGTGCAAGGCGTTGAGTACTACCGCAATACGACAGACGGCGATGATGTGCCGGGTCTGATGCATACGCGTGTGGGTGATTACCACGCAAGTGACATGGAGTTCACCTGCGCGTTCGATGTCGATATCAACAAAGTCGGCACCGACCTCGGTAAGGCGATCTCCATCGCGCCGAACAACACGATCCAGTTCGCCGAAGTCGGCGAATTGGGCGTGAAGGTTGGAAGAGGTCCAACCCTCGATGGCTTAGGCGAGTACTACCGGGATGAAATCACCGAGTCGCCTGCAGCCCCGCTCGACGTAGCGAAGGTCCTGAAGGAGACCGGCACCGAGGTGCTGGTCAATTACCTTCCAGTCGGAAGTGAGCAAGCCGCCAGGTTCTACGCGGACCAGGCTCTTGAAGCAGGAACCGCCTTCATCAACTGCATGCCGGTCTTCATCGCTTCGCAGCCGGCGTGGGCCTCAAGGTTCGCAGACCGCGGGGTTCCGATCATCGGTGACGACATCAAGAGCCAGATTGGGGCCACCATCATCCACAGGATCCTGGCCAAGCTCTTCGAAGACCGCGGGGTCCATCTCGACAAGACCTATCAGCTCAACTTTGGTGGGAACATGGACTTCAAGAACATGCTGGAGCGAGAGCGGTTGATTTCGAAGAAGAAGTCGAAAACTCAGTCCGTCACGTCCCAGCTGCGGCGCGGGATCGAATCCGATGATATCCACATCGGTCCGTCCGATCATGTGCCCTGGCTCGAGGATCGCAAGTGGGCCCAAATTCGCCTCGAGGGCCGCGAGTTCGGGAACGTTCCGATCACCGTCGAGCTGAAGCTCGAGGTATGGGACTCGCCGAACTCAGCCGGCATTGTCATCGATGCAATCCGATGCGCCAGACTGGCCATGGACGCAGGGGTGGGTGGGGCCCTTCTAGGTCCCAGCGCGTACTTCATGAAGTCTCCTCCGGTTCAGTACTCTGACGAGCTGGCGCGCCAGATGGTCGAAGAGTTCATCCACTCGGTGGGGATGTCGCTCTCAGAAGAGATGGTCCTGCCGGCAGAGGACCGCCTGTAACTTCGCCTCGGAAAGTGCGCCGGGCCGATAAGGCAACGGCATTGATACTCTTGCTCCGAGGTGGATCCCTATCAGGTCCTCGAAATCGCGCCGGGAGCAACCCGTGAGGAGATAGAGGCCGCCTACAAACGGCTGGCCCGCATCTACCATCCCGACCGCCACGCAGGACAGAGTGCCTCTGCGCAGCAGCGAGCCGTCATCAGGATGCGCGAGCTCAACGAGGCAAGGGACCTGTTACGCAAAGGAGGTTATCGGTGGGACTCCTATGAAGCTCCCAGGGAAAACGGCCAGACCTCTTATTCGCCGGGTTTTCCTCGCTCCGAGCCTTACTACGACCCAAGGAGCCGGCTCGAATTCAACCGAAGGGTCCGGCGGGGCGTTGCGTTTTGGGTCCTGCTTGGAATCGTGATCGCTTCCGTCGGTGTTTATCTCTCGAGTCCTCCGCGCCTGTACGTAAGAAGTGACCGTCTAGCGGTCGGAGAATGCTTCATCAGTCCCGGCTCCAAGCCGGGTGGACGGGCGCCCTTCCGAGAAGGACACGAAGAGGTCAGGGTGACCGACTGCCACCAGCCGCATGAAGGGCAGGTCTACGCGGTGATCGAGCACCCCGCGCCGAGGACCGCTGACTTTCCGGGAAGCACCGAGATCAGGGAATTCGGTCTCTCATCCTGCGCCGCAAATTTCGAGAAGAAGGTCGATACCTCATCATCGGCTTCGGTTTTGTCCGTCGGCGTTTACTCCCCCGATGTCTCCGCATGGCGAGTGGGCCGCAACCGGGCCCTCACCTGCTTCGTATGGAGCTATCAGGGCCCGCTCAATAGAAGCGTCACCGGCCAGCGGCGATAGAGTTGGTATCGAAGGCCCACAGAAGGACAGATTTGGACGATATCTACAAGCTCGATGCCTGGGAGATCGCCGACCACGTCAGGTCCGGTGAGGTCTCGGCCAAAGAAGTGCTCGAACACTTCCTCGAGCGCATCGATTCGTTCAACGACGAACTCAACGCGATCGTCCACCTCGACGTATCGCGGGCCCGCGAAGAGGCCTCCGCGATCGACGGCCGCGTCGCCGCCAAGGAGGATCCCGGTCCCCTCGCTGGGGTGCCGATCGGTGTGAAAGAACTGGAAGACGTGGAGGGAATGCCATCCACGCAGGGATCGCTGCTGTTCAAGGACAACGTGGCCAAGCGCGACTCCATCCAGGTGAAGAGGCTCCGAGCTGCCGGATGTGTGGTGGTCGGAAAGACATCGGCCCCCGAATTCGGGGCAGCCGCTTACACCTCGACCAAGGTCCACGGCACCTGCAAGAACCCGTGGAACTTACAACGCACTCCGGGCGGATCGTCGGGAGGATCGGCGGCCGCGGTTGCGGCAGGGATCCTGCCCATCGCAACCGGATCGGATGGTGGAGGTTCGATTCGGATCCCTGCTTCGTATTCAGGACTGTTCGGCATCAAGGGAACCTTCGGGCGAGTCCCGCGCGGCTCTGCCGCAGACTCATCGCTCACGACCGTGTACGGCCCGATGGCAAAAAGCGTCCGAGACGCTGCCCGGTTTCTCGACTGCGTAGTCGGAGCGGACGAGCGCGACCCCCTGTCCTTGCCCCACCCCGGGGTGAGCTATGAGAAGTCTCTGCGGCAGGCCCCCGGAGCTCTACGAGCTGTGTGGTCTGCCGATCTCGGCTTCGGTCTCTGCTCAGAAGAAGTGGCGCGCATCTCGAGGAAGGCTGCCAAGACATTTGCTTCGGAAGGGGCATTCGAATGGGTCGATCGCAAAGTGGAAATGAAGGACCCTTCGGTGGCGTGGAATCTCCTTGGCGCTCCGGCCACGATGGCCCGTCTAGAGGACTACTGGCCCGATCAAGCCGACGCGCTCGGCCCCCGGTTTGCCGCAGGTATCAAGCTGGCAGAGGAAAAGCTGAACGTGCACGAGATGGCGAAGGCAGTAGAGCGCCGGTGGGAGAACGATCAGATACTTGCGGAACTTTTCGAAGAGGTCGATCTCATCGTCACTCCAACAACGTCGACGACGGCTTTCGCTGCCGACGGGCCGATGCCCTCTGAGATCGACGGCAAAACCATCAAGCCTATCCACGCGATCACCTTCACCTATCCGTTCAACATGTCGGGCCATCCTGCCGTGTCGATCCCATGCGGCTTCGATTCCGAAGGGATGCCCGTGGGGCTGCAGCTGGTCGGGCGGCGCCACGCCGATCACATCCTGCTTGCTCTGGCCGCGGCATACGAACGAGAGCATCCCTGGCCGAAGATCGCCGGGAAATATGCTGCATGAGCGAATACTCGATCACGCCTCTGGGCGGCAGAACATTCCAGGTGAAAGTCGCCGATGGCGAATCCCAGTCCATCCATAAGGTGACCGTCGATCAGGGCGCCGTAGAGTCCCTGGCGTGGGAGGGGAGCCTCGAAGAGCTCATCCGTAGGTCGTTCGACTTTCTGCTGAAGCGCGAGCCGAAGGAGTCGATCCTTGCTTCCTTCGAGCTGTCCGAGATTTCGCGCTACTTCCCCGAATACTCTAGAGAGATTCGCTCCCAGCCTTAGTAGTGGCCGAGGAGGCCCTTTCGGCGAGCAATCCTCTCGAAGTATCCGAAGGCGATGAGCCCCACGACCAGATACGCCGCGGTATTCGCAACAAGAAATGCCACGTCTGCTGGGGGGACTTGAAGGATCGAGCGCCCTTCGACCATCACCATCTGAAGGAGGCGGTTTCCAGCCGCAAGCGGCAGGTACTTCATCATGGGATACCGGTCGAGGGGAACGACGACGAAAGCGAGAAGCACGATCTGCAGGATGCTCAGGATCGAGCGCGTGCGCTTGAACACCACCGCCATACCTCCCATGACGAACCCAACTCCCCCAATCCCAAGGGTCGTCAGCAAAAGCAGCGGCAAGATACTGATCACGTCGAGGTTCAGCCACTTACCCGTGACTGCCATCATCAGGATCAGAAGGAACGAAAGAACGACAGTCTGAGTGATGATCGCTGAGATCAAGTACCCCAGTACGACTCTTGAAAGTCCCAGAGGTGACATCGCAATCTGTTCGAGGGTCCCTGTGGTGGCCTCTTCCACCAGGTTCTCCGACACGACGCCATAGCCCACCATCGCCAGCGTCCATACGAAGTATCCAACGATAATTCCCTCCAGTCCCCCGCCGATTCTCGGGGCCCCGCCGGAGATGGCCTTTGCGCCGAAGAAGATGAGAGTAAAAAAGACGAAGAACACAAACAGCATCGAAAGGGTCTCGAAGTAATAACGCTTCATCTGGATGATGTTTCTGCGCAGCTCTCCGGCCCAAAGCGTGAGGGTGGCGCTCATCGAGCCTCTCCCCTCACGATCCTCAGGAAGACTTCGCCAAGATCAGGATCAGCCCGGTCGATCGAATCGATCTCTGCGTCGAACTTCCTCAACAGATCGACCAGGTCGTAGAAGCGTCCACCGTCGAGAAGCTCCACGTCGATGGCCGAGTGATGAGAGTCGCTGGTCACTTGGATGCTCTCAAAAGTCGATTCGAGTTCACGCGCCAGCGCCGGCGGGACTGGCCCCGAAAGCGTGAGGCGGTAGGCCCGGGCCTTGAACAGCTCCAATAGGTTCGACACTTTGTCGTCGGTCACGATCCTGCCGTTGTTGATGATGATCACTCTCTTACAAAGCTCCTGGACTACATCCATGTCATGACTCGAAAGCAGAATCGTCTGGCCACTTTCGGCCACCATCTGTTTCAACATTGCTCTCAGTTCGAACGAGGTCTCAACGTCCAGGCCCAAAGTCGGCTCGTCCAGCATGAGAAGGGGCGTCCCCTTGACGAATGCGCAAGCCACCGCGAGCTTCTGTTGCATCCCCCTCGACAGCGTCCTGGCGTCTGAGTTCCTTACTTCCTCGAGACGAAATGCCTGGATCAAGCTTTCGATCTGTGAAGCGTTTCTCTTCGGAGGGATGCCATGTACCGCGGAGAAGAACTGGAGGTTTTCCTTTACCGTGAGCCGCCAGTAGATGTTGCGGTTGCCCTCGAGGACTGCAGCCATGTGGGAGACCGCCTTCCTCGGATTCGCGATCGCGTCGACACCTTTCACCAGAATCGAGCCACTGTCCGGGCTGATGAGGGTACACATGCACTTGATCGTGGTTGTCTTTCCCGCCCCGTTGGGACCAAGGAGACCAAGCACCTCCCCAGGCGCGACTTCGAACGAGACCCCATCGACCGCGTTCACCAGGCCGCGCCGGCGACTCCTGTAGGTCTTGACGAGATCTCTCACCGCCAGCACGGGGGAACCCACCGATCCTGGAGGGGCGCCTTTGGCCGCCTCAGTTTTCATGACGGCTACCCTAAGGGGATACTTTAATAATTGTCAAGATATTCTTTCCTTTTTCGCAAGCTCAGCTTTCGGGCTTAGTAGCGATCAATAGCAACTCTGGATGATCGCGGGTCGGTGCCTGCTTGGCGTAGGCACCGGGAGCGATTCCATAGACGGCGTCCGGGTCGAGCCCGGCACCGTTGGCGATCCATTCCATCTCCCTCGGTGTAAAGCAGGAGTTCCACATCTCGAAGGACCTCTTCGATCCATCCTCTCCGATAACCTCGGTAGTTTCTCGATAGAGCATGGTGGCCGGGTCGAAGTCTCCGGCCTCCATGTGAGCGCAGACGTAGAACACGTTGACCGAGGCAACCGCCAGCTTGCCGCCAGGCTTGGCCGAGCGAGCCATGGCTCGAAGGATCCCTAGGTCGTCGATTCCGAGAGAGAAAGCTCCTTCGCAGATGCTCATGACGACGTCGAACTCTTCCTCGAAGGGAAGGTGGCGAGCATCCATCGGAAAGAAAGAGGCCGAGATCCCTTCCTCGATGGCTGCAGCTCGCGCTACCTCGACGAAATCGGAAGAGATATCCACCCCGACGACCTGCAGTCCGCGTTTGGCCAGCTCGACTGAATGACGTCCCGGTCCCATCCCCACATCCAGCAGCCGCATACCGGGGGCCATCTCCAGCACTTCGTAAAGGAAGTCGACCTCGGAAGTCGTGCCCTTGGTGAATGAGTACCGCAGATAGGCCCCGCGAAGATGAGCCGCTATGGGCCGGTACCAGTCCGGCTCGGGAAGCTCAGCCATCACGGTTGCGGAGGTCGCCCCACCACTCATCGAGTCTCTTCTTCGCTTCCTCTTTTGTTATCTCCCCTTCCTCCATGCGGATCTCCATCAGAAAATCACGAGCCTCGCCCACCGCCGGACCGGGTTCCATGCCGAGGTGCGACATGATTTCGTTTCCATCGAGCGCAGGCCGCATGGCCATGAGCTCCTCGCGCGAAGCAAGGTCTCGGATTCTCGCTTCGAGCTCATCCATGCGCTCATTGAGCTGACGCGCCTTCGCCGGATTACGGGTTGTGCAATCGGCTCTTACGAGAGTGTTCAGCTTGCCCAGCAATCCACCCGCATCGCGAACGTAGCGTCTCACCGCTTTGTCACTCCACCCTAGGCGGTATGTGTGAAACCGCAGGTGCAAGAAGACCAGCTCGCGCACTTCCTGAATCAACTTGCCCGGAAACCGCAGCTGTTTCATCCGCAACTCTGACATCTCTGCTCCAACGACCTCGTGGTGGTGGAAAGAGACCCCTCCTTCTCCGATGCGGCGCGTCTTGGGCTTGCCGATGTCGTGGAGAAGGGCCGCGAGCCTGAGCGATAGATCGTCTTCTGCCTTCTCCATCACGTTTTCGAGTACCGCGAGCGTGTGCATGAACACATCTTTGTGCCGGTGGATCGGATCCTGTTCGAGCTTCAAGGCTGGGAGCTCGGGAAGGAACTCGCCGGCGAGTCCTGATTCGGTCGTGAGGAAAAGAGCCCTGGACGGCCGCTTTCCCATCAGAAGCTTCGAGAACTCATCGCGCACACGCTCCGAGGAGACGATTTGAAGGCGCTGGTGCATCTCGGAAACGGCCTGGACGATGGATTCGTCGACTTCGAATCCGAGCGTCGAAGAAAAGCGAAACGCTCGGAGCATCCTGAGCGGGTCATCCGAGAATGAGATGTGTGGGTCCAGGGGCGTGCGAATCCTGCCACCAGCCAGATCGGCCAGCCCACCGAATGGATCCACGACGGAAACCTCCGGCACGGCAATTGCCAAAGCATTCATCGTGAAATCACGTCTGGACAGGTCGGTCTCGAGGTCGTCCGCAAACGTCACCTCCGGATTGCGCGATTCCTCCCGGTATACCTCTCTTCTGAAGGTCGTTACTTCAACCCGCTTATCGCCTTTCTGAGCACCGACCGTCCCGAACTCGAGGCCTGTGGTCCATACCTTCCCCGTCGACCACTTTTTTAGGATCGCCAGGATCTCTTGAGGCCTCGCTTCTGTGGCAAAGTCGAGGTCGGCTTCGTCGGCGTTGCCCAATAGCGCGTCTCTCACCCAGCCTCCAACCAACCAGACCTTTCGACTTGCAGCAGAGAACTCGCGCGCGAGATCGAGCGCGATGCCCGGTATCGCAGCAGGGACTTGCGTTGCCGAGGTCTTCCCTCGATTCGGGGGGCTCACTGGGCTAAGGATAGAGCCCGTGAAGAATCGCCCTCAGGTTTAAGAGGAGGGGCGGCTCTCCGAGCCTGCCGAAACGAGACCGGCCTGACGAAGCATGATTTGAAAGTCGTGGGGATTGGTCGAGGCGGTAAGTGCATCTTCCAGTGAGACCAGGCCATTCTTGAACAGGCTAAGAAGCGACTGGTCGAAGGTCTGCATCCCGTAGAACTCGCCTTCCAGAATAACGTCGTGTATCAGATGGGTCTGTTCCTCGTTCACGATCATGTCGTAGATCCGGCCGTTCATCACCAGCACTTCCACCGCAGGGATTCGTCCCTGCCCATCCTGGCGTCCGATCAGTCTCTGACTGACGATGCCTTTGAGGGATCCCGCCAGAGAGATTCGCACCTGCTTCTGCTGGTGGGGTGGGAAGAAATCGATGATGCGGTTCACGGTTTCAGTGGCGTTGATCGTATGCAGGGTGGAAATCACGAGGTGGCCCGTCTCTGCCGCCTGAATGGCTGCACCGACCGTCTCTTGGTCGCGCATCTCTCCGATGAAGATTACATCGGGGTCTTGACGCATTGCGCGCTTTAGGGCTTGGGCGAAGTCTTTGGTGTCGATCCCGACTTCTCGCTGGTTTACGACGGCCATGCGGTCGGGATGAAGGATCTCGATCGGATCCTCGATAGTCATGATGTGAACGCGCCGGGTTGAGTTGATGTGCTGGATCATTGCGCCGGTTGTGGTCGTCTTACCCGAACCGGTGATTCCAGTCACCAGCAGCAGCCCTCGGTGCTCGTCTGCAAGTCTGCTCACCGAAGGAGGGAGTCCGAGGCTCTCGAATGAAGGGGAACCGGGAAGAACGCGCCTTACGGCGAGGCCGACCGATCCTCGTTGGCGATAAACGTTGCACCGGAAACGACCAAGTCCTGGTACTCCATACGCAAAGTCAGACTCACCAGTCTCGTTGAACTCTTCGACGTTGCGGTCCGGCATCATCTCGAAGGCGAACCGTTCGGTGTCCTTTGGAGAGAGTTTCTCGAAGTCGGTCGTGTATAGGACACCGTCAACCCTGATGATCGGAGGCGCCCCCACTTTGATATGAAGATCGGAAGCTCTCTTCTCGACCATGTATTTCAGAAGTTCATTGATCACTCGCTAACCCCTGCCTCGCTCGACGTCCAGCCAAAATGAGGCGTGAAGCACGCCCCAGCCAGATATCGGCAGGAACGCCTCCGCACTCAAGCCACTTTCCAGGTCCGCGAATGGAAGGCGACGAGGTCGTCGACCACTCTGCGTTGCCTCCCCACGGGCCCCGGCACGCTCGAGGCGGCCTGTTCGCCCAAAAGGGCTCTGGCTGATCCCACGGCGGACTCGGCCAGAGACGCGAGGTGGTAACCACCCTCCAGGCACAAAACGACTCTGCCCTCACAAACCTCCTCTGCTACCGAGACGATCCCTTCGGTCATAGCCGAGAAACCCTCCGCGCTTACCTCCATCGAAGACAACGGGTCTTTGGAATGGGCATCGAACCCCGCTGATACCAAGATTATGTCGGGAGTGAATTCCCTCACGCACGGCATGACGATCCTCTCGAAGCACTCTCGATAAACCCCGTCTTGGCAGCCGCCAGGAAGAGGGAGATTGATGTTCGCACCTTCACCGGGCCCCGCCCCCGTCAATTCCAAGACGCCGCTCGGCCCCGGATACCACGGGTATTGATGAACAGATAGATAGAGGACGGAAGGATCCGAGTAAAAGATCTCTTGGGTTCCGTTTCCGTGATGAACATCGAAGTCCACTACAGCCACCCTCTGCGCCCCCGCATCGCGAGCAGCGTATGCGGCGACAGCCACGTTGTTGATCAAACAGAAGCCCATCGCTTTATCTCTCGTGGCGTGATGTCCGGGCGGCCGGACGACGCAAAAAGAACGCTCGCGATTCGACATCGCGCGCTCTGCCGCAACAGACACCGCGCCCGCCGCCCTCGTCGCAACATCGAAAGATCCTTCACTGACGACGGTGTCGAGTCCGATCAGTGCACCGCCGCTACGATCCAGCCCTTCCAGCCACTGCAGATGCGCCGCATCGTGTACAGCCTCGAGATGAGCCAAAGATGCCCCCGTTGCCTCGTGGATCTCGATGTCGATTGCGGCTTCTCCCAGCGCGTCCATGACAGATTCCACTCTTGCCGGCCTCTCCACGAACGAAGGCCCCGGGTCGTGGGCCGCATGATCGGAAACGGTGTAGATGTGTAGCGCCACACTAATATCCTCACTCATGAGAAGCCGGAAAAGGTGAAAACTTCCACGATGCGCTCGGCAGGAGGCGTGATACGCGATTCTGCCGGCAGGGTCGTCCTGACCTCTAGAAGATCGTACAAAGGGGAGCTTCAATGGGGGCTCCCCAAAGGCTTGATCGAAAAAGGGGAAGAGCCCGCGGATGCGGCCATGCGCGAGGCCAAAGAGGAGACGGGACTCGAAGTCGAACTGCAGGGCCCCATCGACGTAATCGACTACTGGTACGTCGAGCCGGGAAGAGCAGGAGAACCGCCCGTCCGTGTTCACAAGTTCGTCCACTTCTTTCTCATGCGAGCGACTGGTGGGGATCCAACGGCGCACGACCACGAGACCGAGGAAGTAGCCATCCTCGAGCCGGCGGAAGCTCTGGCTCGCGCGTCTTTTCCCACTGAGAGGCATGTAATCGCCGCGGCACTGGAATCCCAGCAATGATGGAAGTGGCAACGTTTGCCCTGGCTGGATTTGTCACCGGCATTTTCTCTGGTGCTCTCGGGGTTGGTGGCGCCCTGCTCGCGACGCCCCTGATCAGGTTCCTGGGGGTAGGGGCCTATCTTGCGATCGGCACCACCGTCCCGGTCATGCTTCCCACCACCATCACCGGGGCTTACACGTATCACCGCGAAAAGCTGGTCGACTTCAGGGCGGCGGTGTGGACGGCAGCCTCCGGCGTTGCGTTCGTTGTGGTCGGGGCGCTCTCCACGAGGCATATCGACCGTGGCGGAGGTCACGCCCTCATGCTCATCACTGCGGTCGTGTTGTTTTTTTCCGGGATGAGGCTCCTGCCTTCCAGGTCGAAGATCGTCGAGCCCGCCGAACCCATCCGATCGATTCCCGCCTTCCTGGCGATAGGAGCAGTGTCCGGGTTTCTCTCTGGACTGCTTGGAGTCGGCGGGGGGATCATCATGGTCCCGGCGTTCATCTCTTTGATGAGGCTGCCAACGAAGACCGCCCTGGGCACGTCACTCGCTGTGATCACTCTCACGGTGATCCCCAACGTCATCGCCCAGAGTTTCGCCGCACCATGTCTTTCGATCTCCTCTTGTGGCAACATCGACTGGACCGTCGCCCTGCCCCTTTCTATTGGTGTGATCCCAGGAGCGCGGCTGGGGGCGAAATTGTCAATCAGAGCGCCGGAGAGGGCACTCCGAATAGTGATGGTGATCGCGATAACCTCGATTGCCCTGGTGTATGCGTGGCGCGAGATTGCAGAACTATCTTCTCTATGATGCGTAAAGCGGCAGCTCTCATCGTTCTGTCCATCACCCCTCTGGCCCTGCTCTTGTCCGCTCCGCCGGCGGCGGCGCAAGCCGAGCTGGACGTAAAGCTGATCGAGATGCCGATGTGGGTTGGTCCCGACAGCCTGTTGAGAATCACTCTTCAGGTGACCAATCGGGGGCAGGAGCCCGCAACCAACCTTCGGGCAACCATTGCAATACACGAAGGAATCACAACGCGTTCCCAGCTCGAAAGGACGTTTACCGGCAGCTTCGGACCAACAGTGGGCAGCGATACAGTGCTGATCGAAGGCGAAATAGCACCGGAGGAGACTCGGACGGTTACGGTTGAAAAGCAGCTCTCTGAATTCCAGGCCTTCAGAGCGAGACCCCAAGACCGGCCGCACCCGCTTCGCATCACCGTGCGGCCGGGTACCGGGGCGCCGGCAGCGATCGACAGTCACATGATCTTCTTCTCACAGCCGGTGCCGATTCCATTGCTGGTAAGCCTCATCGTTCCCATGCACGTCCCGGCACAGATATATCGACCGGACTTGAGTGTTAGTCGCACCGTGACAAGAACGAACGAGTCATTGGCTCAAGGATCGATGAATGTCATCTTGAGTGCTCTTGAGCAACGCGCCGACGTGCCCGTTACCGTGGCGCCGTCCGGCCTCTTCCTAGATCTCATGGAAGATCTCGCCAACGGGTACCGGATAACCGGAGACGGGGATCCGGTCGTCGTTCCGGCAGACGACCCATCGGCGATTGCCGGCGCAGCGGCAATCGCCCGGCTGTCGGCAATCACGGCCAATCCTTCGTCTATGGTCATAACAACGCCCTACTCGCACGCATTTCTTCCTGCCCTCGGCCAGGCAAGAGCCCAGTCTCAAGTGGGACAGACAAGAAGCCGGCTATCGACCTTGCTCGGAGGGGAACCCGCAGACGGTTGGCTCCTTCCGATGCCACAGGTCTTAGACGAACCGACTCTGGCCGGCTTGCAGGACGCGGGCATATCCAAAGTAATCCTCGGCAGCGATGCCACGACCCCAGGCCCCGGCAGACCGAGGACACCGGTATTGACGAGAGCCAGTCCCATCCAAGTAGCAACAAGAGGCAGCGAGTCTTTGGAAGCGCTGATCGCCGACACCGGGCTCGCCGCAAGGCTTGGGGACTTGGAGAACGGAACGGTAGAGGCGCGCCAGCGCTTCCTAGCCGAGACCGCGACCATCCTTTTGGAAAGACCCGCACAAAAGCGGGTGGTGGTCGCCGTGGCTCCGGCAGACTGGGGCCCAGATTCCGTTTTCATCTCAGGTATCCTCGACGCGCTCGCTTCATCTCCATGGATGAGAGGTACGACTCCCGATAAGGCGCTGGGCGAGGTCGAGGAGCGAGAAAGTGCGGTCCCTCTTGTTCCCGGCGAGGTGCGCAGGCGGGCTGAGATCCCTGGCGCCGACTACTTCCAGGCCCTGGATTCCGCCAGACGATCGATAAACCAGTTCGAGGGAATAGATCCTCCCAACGACATCAAGGCCCGGCTCGAAAGACGCCTGTTGATCGCGGAGAGCTCCGATTGGTGGGGGGGCCGCAGGGACGAAGATCGAGGAAAGAGTTTCGCTAGGGCCGTGACGCAGCGAGTCGCCGAGGAATTCTCAAAGGTGAAGCCCCCAGCCGAACTGGCCATCACCCTTACCTCTACGACCGGAACCATCCCGATCACGATTACGTCTGAAGCGGACTACGAGATGCGCGTGATCATCAGGCTCGACTCGGAGAAGCTCCAATTCCCTGACGCGCAAGACTGCCCCGGGAGCTCAACCGGAAGATGCATACAGGCCACCATCAAACCTCAGAGCCAGGACATCCGCGTGAGAACACTGGCGGCCGCGACTGGAACATTTCCCCTGCGCGTCAGCATCCAAGCTCCGGACGGCACGCGGATGTCCTCCAGTCTGATGCGAATCCGTTCCACGGCATATAACCGCGTTGCTCTCGGCATCACCGGGGGATCCGCGGCCTTCCTCGCCTTCTGGTGGGTAGCTTCGACGGTTCGCCGGCGCATTCCATGACCTCCGAAGAGGATCCGGGGTTAAGCCGAAGTACTGCCATCGCCACAGCAGGCACGGCGGCGAGCAGAATCACCGGCTTCATCCGTCTGGCCGCGATGGTCTGGGCACTCGGCGTAGCGGAGACCCGGCTCACCGACACCTATGCCCTTGCCAACACGACCCCTAACATCGTTTACGAGCTCGCTCTCTCGGGCGTTTTATCCGGGGTTCTTCTTCGAGTTTTCATCGAGGTAAGGGAGCGGGAGGGAGAACAGCAAGCGTGGCTGTTCATCACACGTCTCATGAAAACCGCCGCCCTCCTTTTGGGCGGGATAGCCATCCTTGGGATGCTTGCGTCACCGTTGGTAATTCGCGCTTACACCTTCCGCGCCACATTCGAAGATGCAGCTGCGCAGCAGAGGATTGGGAGCATCCTTCTCATCATGTTCATGCCTCAGATCATCTTTTACTCGATGAACTCAATCGCCACAGCAGTCTTGCGCGCTCAGAGACGGTTCGGCGTCTTCATGTTCGCCCCCGTCTTAAACAACCTTGCCGTGGCCACGATGTTTCTCGTGTTCGCCGTCACTATCGACCGAAGCCAACGATCGCTTTCGGAGATCCCAACTCGAGGATTGCTCATCCTCGGGATTGGAACAACGATCGGCGTGGTGTTGCTAGGAGTCGTCCCGTGGCTTCATTCGAGACGGACTGGAAGGGTTTGGGTTCGCCACGCCGGCTTCTTGGATCCCCACTTTCGCAGGCTGGCCAAGCTATCGGTCTTCACGGTCGGTTACGCCGCTATAAACCAGGCAGGTCTCTGGGTTTCTATCGTGCTCGCGAATCGGATCCAAGGCGGGGTGGCAGCTCGCGACGTTGCCTTTATGTTTTTCCAGCTCCCACACGGCCTTCTGGCCGTATCGATCTCGATCGTCCTCGGTACCTCGCTAACAGAAAGGGCGGTTGCCCAGGATCTCAAAGAGTTCGGCAATCGCTTCATCTTTGGTCTGCGAGGAATTGCCTTCGTCATCCTTCCCGCCATAGCGGGTTACATGGCGCTGGCTCCTGAGATCGTTCGGCTCCTGCTGGAACACGGCGTTGTGACAGGAAGATCAACCGACCTGATTGCATCGGTTCTTCGTGGATACGCTGTTGGGCTGTTCTTCTTCTCGGCCTGGTATCTCATGCTTGGAGGCTTTCAGGGTCTCGGAGATATGAAGACCCCCATGCTGATCAATCTGGCCTCATTCGCCGTCCAGACCATGCTCGCCGTCTTTCTCTTCTCCTATTTTGATGACCCCGTCATGAAAGTCACGGGAGTCGCACTGGCCCACGCCGGCAGTTATCTGATCGCATCGATCCTCGGCTTTAGAGTCATTATGCGAAGATCAGGTTCTCCTCCCACGCGCGATTTCACTTCTACTCTCTGGAAAGTTGGTATCGGCTCGGCCGCAACGGCGGCCACCGCCTGGGGCCTGGCACGGGTTGCGGAGAGTGCCTTCGGCACGGAGACGCTGATGTTTCAAATCCTGCAGATCCTCTTGGCGGTGGGGGGTGGCCTGCTAATCTACTTTGGGATCGCCAAGCTTCTTCACCTCGAGGAACTCAGTTGGATAAGTCGAATCGTAAGAGGGAGATCGCAGCCTCCGAAGCCGGGATAGTCGTGGACTGGCTCTTAAAGGTCGTGATCATCCTCGTCGTCGTTGGCGTGGCCCTATTCGAACTCGGTGCGATCGTCCTGGTTCGGGCAACCGCCGCCGACACCGCCGCCAAGGCAGGTCAGGAGGCCGGATTCACTTTCCGAGCAACCGGGAACGTCGAGAGGGCAAAGGAAGCCGCACAGGAGATCGCAGAAAAGGAGGGGGCCGTCCTCGTCTCCTTCTCAGTCGATACTGAACGAAAGGTCACGCGCACCACGGTGAGCAAGAAGTCGAAAAGCATTTTCATTCATCGGATCGGTGCCCTGGAGAAGTACACGGTAGCCACCTCGACTCAAGAGGTACCCATCCCGTCATAGTCCTGCCTCTTACGAAAGTCATTCAGGCGTGCGTGGGTAGGATGCTGGCTCATGAGTGAACAGGGAGTCAGGCTCTCCGACCGATACCGGCTCGAATCCAAGGTCGCGGCCGGCGGCATGGCCGTGGTCTGGAGAGCCACCGACGAAGTCCTCGAGAGGGTGGTCGCGGCGAAGATCCTTCACCCTCATCTCGCGATGGACGAAACGTTCCGCGAGCGGTTTCGGGTCGAGGCCCTTTCTGCGGCAGCTCTTACCCATCCGAACATCGTGTCGGTTTACGACACAGGTGATCATGAAGACACTCCGTTCATCGTGATGGAGTACCTGGGAGGAGGAACTCTTGCCCAGGTATTGGGCAAGGGGGTAATGGACCCTGCCCAAACCGCTCGGATCGGCGCCGAGATCTGCAGCGCCCTCGAGTACGCCCACTCTCACGGCGTCATCCACCGCGACATCAAGCCGGCGAACATCCTGTTCTCTGAATCTGGGCACTTAAAGGTGACTGACTTCGGCATTGCTAAAGCCGCTTTCGCGGGGGCAGACATGACCACGACCGGAGCAGTCCTTGGAACCATTCGTTACTTGGCGCCCGAGCAGGTGGAGGGAGAGGAGCCGGATGGAAGGGCCGATCTCTATTCGCTTGGGGTCATCCTGTACGAAGCGGTCAGTGCCAGGCAGCCGTTCGTAGGAGACACCGACCTTGCCGTAGCGATGGCCAGGATCAATTCGACACCCCCCCGGCCCAGAGACATCCGAGCCGAAGTACCTCGCGAGCTGGATCGGGTGATCATGCGAGCCCTGGCGCCCCAACGCGACCAGCGTTATCCAGACGCATCATCGATGGGGCGCGATCTGGAAGCGATGACCGAGTCGTCTCACGGCGAGGTCGATCATGGTCCTCCGACCGAAGCTATCGAAGTTCCGCAGTCCTTCGTTCGCTCCGAGGGCAGACTGATCGGTACGATCCTGCTTCTTTTGATCGTCGCAGGGGGCCTAGTGTTCGGCTTCATCCAGCTGAGAGAATCGGGAATGCTGGCAAGGCTTATCCCAGGAAATGCAGGTGAAACGGAGACCGAATCCGGACTCGAGATCGAGTTCACAGCTGGGATCTACGATCCTCCTCCCGGTGACGGCACAGAAAACAACAGGGATACCAGCCTCGTCCATGACGGAGACCGGTCTACTACGTGGTACTCCGATTGCTATTCCAGAACGAACATGGGAGGGCTCAAAGACGGGTTGGGGATATTCATCGAGCTCGACGAGCCGGTCGCATTGCAAGAGTTGGAAGTTGTGTCTGACGCGGACGGATGGAGCGCAGGTATTCGCTATTCGAATGACGGAGAAGAGTGGACGAGAGCGGATTCCTCCGAAACGGTTTCACAACGTGAATTCACGTTTCGGCTTGACGGCGAAGCTCATCGCTACTATCAGATATGGATAACTAAACTCGTGAGGATCGAAGAACGCTGTTCGGGAAGTGAACAAGGAGACTGGACCGTAGGTATCTCCGAAATCATCCCTCGCTGAGCGACGACACTCTCAACTGCTGTCGGATCTCCGCCAACCTTGAGAGCAAGTCTTCGATCGCCCTGGATTCGCCTAGGTGCATAGCTGGGCTCGCAGCCTTCGACCTTCTGAATTCCTCCAGAGCAGCGCCTCTGATGGCGTTGGCTTGACGGGTGGCATCAAGCAGGAGACGAACGGCTTGTCTGGTGGGATCCTCCCCGGCAAACGGAGGACTCGAGATAAGTTCGGGCTCGAGCACCTCTTGGGTATTTGCCGTTACCGGCAAAACCTCGTCCTCCGGAGAAAAAACGCCAATCGTGGAGTCCGGGACGACCTCAAGGGCAGGCGCCGGGCGCGATAGCTCCTCGGGCACGGGCACCCGCCGGGAGAGCAAGGACGTAACGAAGCCTCCGGCGAGGACCACCCCTGCAGAACCCCAGATGAGCGTTTGATAATCGAATGGAGCGTTGGCCCAGGCAGCTCCGGCAGCGAGTCCGACGAAAAGAAATCGTCTGGAAGCCGGAAGTTCCTCACCTGGCGCTGCCGTGGAACTTCCTCCCACTAACCCGCAGCATGCGCCGAGAAATCCGTACAGAAACACCAGCCCTGGGCCCCGAACGACGCCAAGGCCGGCCATTGCCATAGCGGCGGCGAACGGAGCTGCCAGCACTGCCCTGGCGTCTGCCCCCGAAGCAGCTCTCCATCCGATGTGGGTACCAATAGCCCATGCAAGTGCAAAGATTGCCGGGGCCCTCACCAGCCCGCCGCCGAATCCGGGCTCGAGCACCCTAAGACCTGCGACTGCCGCCAGCGCCAGCGCTGCAGGAAGGATCACCGGGCTCAAGCCCCCTCTGCGATCGTGCGACTCCCCAGCGAAGACGGCAAGCGTCAACAGGCCCGCCGCAACTGCGAGTGTCCCTCTCGTGCCAACGACCGAGGGCAGTACCACGCAGGTCGCGGCCCCGAGCGCGCCTGCCCAGCCCGGGCCTCCCGTCAACCCACTGCTCCAGGCCAACGGTCTGCCCGAGGCGGCGGTGCCTATTCCCACGAAGAGGCCGCCAGCGATGAACAGGGGGAGGGATGGGTCTGAGATTGCCGCAAGGAAAATCAGCCCTCCCGGGGCAGCGAGACCCAGGGCTCGAACCCTCCGGAAGGGGGCGACCGATGGGGCGGCCACGGCCAGCAGATAGATGGAGGACCACAGGTAGCCTCCTTCCGTAAACGCCAGCCACGCGGCCATTACGAACTGAATCCATTGCCCGGCGAGTCCGAAGGCGTTGGCCGCGCTGCGTCGGGCGGAAACGGTCATAATGCTACGCACCGGATATGAGTGAACACCACGATCTCGGGGATCCCACTGACGAAGATCTCATAAGAGCGTTCATTGAAACTGGGGACCAAGACGCGATAACGGATCTTCTCAAGCGCCACGAGTCGCGAGTCTACGGCCTCGCCTACCGGCTTCTCGGCAACCGTCCTGATGCGCAGGACGCCACTCAAGAAGTCTTTATCTCGGTCGTGAGAAAGGCCAAGACGTTCCGATTTCGATCTGCCTTCTCAACGTGGCTGTATCGCTTGACAGTCAACGCGTCACACGACCTTCGCCGCAAGACCAGCAGGGCACCGATCCCATCTGAGGATGTCTCCCCTGAATCCCCCGATGAGGTTACGTCGAGCCTCGACCGAATGGCGATAGATGAGGCTCTCAGGCATATCCCCTACGACCAGATGGAGGCGGTTGTCCTGAGAGATCTGTTCGGTGCTACCTACGACGAGATCGCCGAGGCGACCGGCGTTCCAATTGGAACCGTCAAGAGTCGCATCGCCAGAGGGCGGCTCCAGCTCTTCGAATTACTGGGGGAACCCACAGACGACCCCACCCGTCTAATCAAGCGAGAAAATCAATGACCCCACACGAGCATCAAGACATAGAGACGCTGAGCGCCTATTTCGACGGCGAGTTGAAGGCTGCGGAGATAGCTCGCGTCGAGGAGCACCTTTCGGCTTGTGAGGAGTGCACTGAACGAAGAGATTCGCTGCGATCTGCCGCCCTTGCCGTCTCGACGCTGGAGTCTATGGCCCCCTCTCCAGACGAATCGAGGGAGATCCGCCAAGCGGTCCTGCAGGCTGCCGCCCGCAAACCCTCAATCTGGCTTACCCCCGCGCGGCTGGCCGGTGCCCTGGGAGCCTTGGTGCTTTTGGGGGCAGGTGTCATTGGGCTCTCCGTCATGAATGACGAGTCGGGAGGGAGAAGCTCGCCCGGAGCCGGAAGGGAGGCAGCCAGCGACGCTGCCATAGCCCCGGTGACCGAGCACAATTTCAATACTCCACAGGAGATCCTCGCGTGGGTCGAAGCGGACCCTGCAGTCGTCGAGGGCGCCTCGATGTATGAGGTCGCAGACGTCGGAACAAGGCAGCTCAGCGCACTCGAGAGAACAACCGTTGCCGGCGAAGAGGCCGAGGCGGGCATGAGCCAGCCGGGAGAGGAGGCCGGCGCTACCCCGGTCCATACACCGCTATGGGGATGTCAGCGCAAGGTGCTTCAGAGCAAGCCGTACCCGACTATGCCCATTACCGCGCGGCCGGCGGTATACAAGGGAGAGAAAGCGTGGATGCTGATCTTCGTCTTCAGCTACTCGCAGGAAGAAACTGAAGCCTTGGACCGCATCCGGGTGCAGCTCGTGAGAAGGACGGACTGTCATCTCTTGGTGGAGCAGGTCTTCAAGCCCTAACCACCGCAGTCATCATTGACCTGCCCGATAGGCAGCCATCCCCCCTGCCAGCAACGCGCCGAACAGCCACCTGGGAGAAACGACGAAACCAAGAGTGGATCCCACCAACAAAGGCCCAACGATGAGTCCGGCAGCGGTGACCACGAAAGCGAGGATCCGAATGGGCCGGTGAGACAGTCCTCGAGCACCGCGCTGCACCACTGAGCCGGTCAAAACCCCGACGAGGATGGCGAACAAGATACCGAAACCAAGAAAGGGTGTCAGCGCCAAACCAGCACCGAGGGCTGCGGCTAGTCCGAGTCCTCCAGCTCCTCCCACGAAATAGTGGCGCGGCTTCCCCATTCGAAGGGCACTGCGCGGGAGCTGAGCGCATCGCGGGCACTTCATGCCGACGGCGCTTTGTCTCATGCACTTCACGCAGATCGGATCGCCGCATGAGGAACATTTCACCCTCGTCTCGGTACCAGGATGATTGACGCATTTAAGGACCTCTGCCATGCCACTCAGGCTACAGTCAACCTTCCTCTATGATTGGTTGGGTGAGGATCATCCTCGTCGCTGTTTGCATTGGCCTGCTGGGCCTATCGGCTTGTCAGACAACCACACAGACCGTGACGCCGGAAGCTACCGTTTCTGCTACCCCTGCCTCACCAAGCATCCCTGCGGGAAGCTGCGTAGGAGTCTCCGGAGGAACCGATGGGGTCCTCATGTATGTGACCGATGTCCGGGTTGGCACCCACCCGGGCTACGACCGCATCACTTTCGAATTCACACCGGCGGAGGGAAGCCCGGCCGCGCTACCGAGATACGAGTTATCTCCGGTTCAGCCCCCGTTCACCTACGATCCGAGCGACATGCCAATGGAGGTCGAAGGAGAGACCTTCCTTCACGTCCTCTTTCACGGGGCTACCGGAGTGAAAATGGAGGGGGATAGTCCGGAACAGACCTATACCGGTCCAAGAGAGATGAAACCGGACCATCCGTCGCTCGTGGAAGCCGAGCTTCAAGGCGACTTCGAGGCAACTCTCGCATGGATGCTCGGACTGTCGGTAGGCACCTGCTGGGCCGTGGTCGAACTCGACGACCCCACGAGGCTTGTAATCGACTTCCCTCACCGATCGGAATGAAAATTCCGCTCGGATAGTTGAGGGAGATGTCATGAGTGAAAAAGTCATCATCATCGGATCGGGACCGGCAGGGCTGACCGCAGCTCTATACGCCGCGCGCGCCAGCCTCGAGCCTTTGGTGATCGAAGGGGTCGAAGCCGGCGGTCAACTGATGATCACAACCGAGGTCGAAAATTACCCCGGTTTCGTTGATGGGGTCCTTGGCCCCGACCTGATGGAAACCTTTCGGAAGCAAGCTGAGCGCTTCGGAGCCCGCTACATCGGCGACGACGTTTCGAAAGTGGAACTATCGCAACCGCCATTCAAGATATTCGCGGGAGGACAAGAGCACTCGGCGCAGGCGGTGATCGTCTCCACCGGCGCGAAGGCCCAGATGTTGGGAGTTGCCGGCGAGCAAAAGTTGATCGGCAGGGGGGTATCTACCTGCGCTACTTGCGACGGTGCATTCTTTCGAGGCCAGCAGTTGGTCGTCGTGGGAGGGGGAGATTCCGCCATGGAAGAGGCTCTCTTTCTTACCCGTTTCGCCGAGAAAGTGACAGTTGTGCACAGGCGAGACGAATTGAGAGCCTCAAAAATCATGCAAGACCGCGCCTTCGCCAACGACAAGATCGATTTCGTCTGGAACTCGGTCGTGGAAGAAGTCGTGGGCGACCAGAAAGTTGAGGCAGTGCGTCTTCGGAACCTAGTCGATGATCAGCTGAGCGACATGGCCGTTGGCGGGATGTTCGTTGCCATAGGGCATATCCCCAACACTTCGCTGTTCGCCGACCAGCTAGAAACAACACCCGATGGGTACTTGCTTACGGGCAAGGGTCTCGTGGCGGATTGGGATCCTCTTTCTCCCTTCGAGACCAGAACCAATGTCGAGGGCGTCTTCGCAGCGGGGGATTGCGTCGACCACTTCTATCGTCAGGCCATCACGGCCGCCGGCATGGGATGCATGGCTGCGATCGACGCAGAGCGATGGCTCGAGTCAAAGGGCCACTGATCCGGCGCTCATCACTGGTTGGCGCGGCGGCCGTCATCATCGTCGCGCTTGGGCCGATCTCGCCGGCCGCCTCCATCCAATCCGAGGCCGGCTCTGCATACATGAAGCCGGTGCTCATAGAGGGAAAGGCATTTCCTGTTCTCCTTCCTATTGACGGCAGATGGCTCAACTGGCGCGACACATACGGGGCCCCGCGGATGCGATTCGAGGGAGGCGTCTGGCGACAGACCGGAAGACATCAGGGAATTGATATCTACGCGGAGAGAGGGTCGCCGGTGGTATCCATCGTTCCCGGCACAGTTGAGAACGCAGGATGGACGTTCTATTCAGGATGGCGGGTAGGGGTTAGGGGCGACGACGGACGCTACTACTTCTACGCCCATCTGCTCAGATCATTGGCACCTGGAGCGGTTGTCGGTGCCAGGGTCTCGGCCGGTCAGGCTCTAGGACATCTGGGCAGTTCTGGATACGGGCCGGAGGGGACCTCCGAGGAGTTCCCGCCTCACCTCCATTTTGGACTGCAGGAGCGAACCGGCAGTTGGGCGAATCCTCAGCAGATGCTGCAGGAGCTCTACGCTACTACCGTGGCGCGACTAGAAGACACCCGAAGACGCATAGATGAGGCGGGACTGCGAGCTGAGGTCCTGCGCTCGAGGGCTTATCTCCCCGGAGCACCTCCTCCCGATGCCCTGGTTTCGGCCGTCAACGGGGCGCTGGCCGAGCGTGACTCGCTTCGCTCGTCTATCGCCTGGGAAAGCTGACCAAGCTCACGAAGACGGTTAGACTCTCGTGATCCGGAGAAATAACTCGGCAGTAAAAAGCGTTCAAGATGCCGAGGCGACCAACCCCACTAGAGCAAATCAAAAAGCAGCCAAAGGAGCAGGCAAATGGCAGATCTAACGACAGTCACCGATCAGAACTTCAACGCTGAAGTCATCGATTCCGACCTACCGGTTCTCGTGGACTTCTGGGCAGAGTGGTGCCACCCGTGCCGCCTGGTTGAGCCTGCGGTCAAGCAGATCGCAGAAGAAAACCCCCAGGCGATCAAAGTCGTAAAGCTGAACATCGACGAGAACCCGGATATCGCAAGCCGTTACGGGGTGATGTCGATTCCCACGCTCATGCTCTTCAAGGAGGGCGTGGAAAAAGCCAGAGTGATAGGCGCCCGCCCGAAGGAGGCGATCCTCTCTGAGATCGGCTCATTTATGAACGGCGGCAATTCCCAAGAACGTACCGGATAAGTAACCCTCCCAAAGCGCAGGGAAGCGCCCGGTATGGCGGAAGCCGGCCGGGGATCTATACGCTTATGGAATGGACATTCTCAGGCGAGGCGAACGATCCGAAACCGTTAGGCACCTTCAGATGCGCCTCGAGGGTCTCGGATACCACGTGCCTGCCGAAGACCGGGGGGGTTTCTTTGGAGAAGGAACCGAAGCCGCAGTACGCGCCTTTCAGCAAAGACGGGGTTTGGCCGTCGACGGCAAAGTGGGGGCTGCGACTCTTCGGGAACTAGAGGAGAACTCCCTAAAGCTCGGCGATCGCCTGCTGCGACTCACCTCTTCCGGCATGCGCGGCGACGACGTTCTCGTTTTGCAAGCTAGCCTCAACGCTCTCGGATTCTCTTCAGGCAAGCACGATGGGATCTTCGGCCCCCGGACGGCCGAGGCGCTCGTTGAGTTCCAGGGCAACCTCGCCATCGACGAAGACGGCATCGTCGGGCCTGAAACTCTTCGAGCACTGGACCGGCTTCGATATTTCAGCAGGCTTGGGATGGGTACCGGCCCCCGCACCAGGGAGCGCCTTGCTCGCACTTCAGGGCCCCCCGGTATCGCAGGGAAGGTAATTGCGATCGATCCGGGGCACGGTGGAGAGGACCCGGGTGAGCTGGGCCCATCGGGAGAGAGCGAAGCGGAGATCTGTTTCACGCTCGCAGCGATCCTGGCTCTTCTTCTCGACCAGGACGGGGCCGAGACCACGCTTACCCGAGGCCCCCACAACGATCCCCTAGAAGTAGAACGCGCCGAGGTTGCGAACGACCTGGGCGCCGATCTATTCGTATCGATCCACTTGAACTCTCATTCCCACTCCCAAGCCGAGGGGGCTGCCGCCTACTTCTACGAGATGCAGGGGGTCGCGTCCGAGCCCGGTGAACATCTTGCAGACCTGGTTGTTGAGGAACTCGCGACAACGGGGAGAGTGAACTGCCGCAGCCATGGGAAGGCCTACCCCCTTCTGCGAGAGACCAGGATGCCCGCGGTGATGGTCGAGCCTTGCTTCATCACCAGCCCAGAAGAGGTGAAGCTGCTGCTCGACCCGGAAGGAGCGACTCGAATCGCCAGCGCGCTAAGGCGGGCGATCGCCCGCTACTACTTGGACGGATCCTGACGGCTCTTTCCGCCAGGCTTCGGCTTCTGCCGCGGTTTTGGAGCTTTCTTGCTGGTCGGCTTTTCCGACACTTTCGCCGTGACCGATCGCTTCGGGCGCTGAGCAGCCGCCGGCCGCTCAGCTGGCTGTTCCGAAGCCGCTTCAGTCTCAATGACCTCAGCGGGCGTCTCAGAAGGCTTCACTGATTCTTCACGAGCAGGACGAGTGGTTTGGGCGACTTTCTTCTGCCTGGGAGGAGAGAGCAGTCCGGCGGCCGCACCCAGCCCTGCTCCTGCGGCGAAAACCTTAAGGATGCGTCTTACCCTGCGGTTGCCCCGGTGCTTTCTTCGTGCGAAGAGTCCTTTCATCTCAGGTCTCCTTCCTCGGTCGTAGCGACCCGCCGGTAGATCCTTTCCAGATCGTCGACGGATGCGAACTCGATCGTGATCTTTCCTTTCCTCTTACCCATCATTATCCGAACCCTCGTCCCCAGCTCGTCCGACAGTCTCTCGGCGAGTTCCGTCAGTCCGGCAGCAACTGGCGGCCGATGCCTCCTCTCCGGCGGCGCTGCCCCGGTTTCCTCCCTGACCTCTCGGACCAGATCCTCGGTGTCTCTGACCGAGAGCGATTCCGCCGCCACCCGCTGGGCGGTCCGCTCGAGCAGAGGATGCCCAACCAGAGCTGCCAGGGCCCGTGCGTGTCCGGCACTCAAGCTCCTCTCGATGACCATTCTCTGCACCGATAGGGGGAGGTCGAGCAGGCGAAGGGCATTCGAGATGGCCGGCCGAGAAAGGCCGACCCTCTCCCCCAGCTGCTCGTGCGTGAGTCCCGCTTCCTCGACCAGCTGCTGATATGCCGCTGCCTCTTCGATGGCGTTTAGATCCTGGCGGTGGATGTTCTCGACGATGGCTCTCTCCAACGAGCCGCGTTCGTCGGTCTCCATGACGATGGCTGGAATGGTGTTGAGGCCGGCGCGCTGCGCCGCTCGCCATCGCCTTTCGCCAACCACCAGCTCCAGTCCCCCCTCGGTTGTCCTGCGGACTACCACGGGTTGCAGAAGACCCACCTGTCGGATCGAAGCAGCCAGTTCCGACATTGACTCCTCGTCGAAGGCCTTGCGCGGCTGACGCGGATTGGGTCGGATGGAGCCAGGCGGAACCTCCTCCAGCGTGCTTGCTCCCTGGGGGATGAGAGCGGAGAGACCCTTTCCTAGCCCCCCCTTTGTTGAGCTCACGATCGATCACCTTCCCTTTCGTCGGGGGCCGTCGCCGGGGGCGTCCAGTCTTCTGACGTGGCGGCGGATTCCTCGTTCATCGGTTCGACTGGTTGGTAGGTCACCACCGGCTGTTGGATCGGCGGCAAGTCGTTGGGCTCGAAGGCAACCTCCCGGGCCAAGGACTCCGCTGCGGGGGGACTCGCAATGGGGACGCTCTCGATATTCACAGCAGACCCCATGGCGGCAGGGGGCTGATGTGCCATCTCATAGGCGATCTGGCGGTAGGCAACGGCGCCCTTTGAGTTGGGATCGTAAAGGGCGATGGGCTGGCCGAAAGATGGTGCCTCAGACAGCCTCACGCTTCTTGGCACCGACACCGAGAAGACCTTTCCTGGAAAGTGTCCCCTGACCTCCTGCGCCACCTGGCTGGACAGCTTGGTCCTCGGATCGAACATCGTCAGTACGATGCCCGTCAGTCTCAACTCAGGGTTTAGGCTGGAAGTGACGAGGTTGATGTTTCGCAAAAGCTGGCCGAGCCCCTCGAGGGCGTAATACTCGCACTGGATGGGCACGAGGATCTCCCCTGCGGCGGCGAGCGCGTTGATCGTCAGAAGCCCCAGAGAAGGCGGGCAGTCAATGAACACATAATCGAACTCGCCTTCCACGCCTTCGAGCGCTTTCTGCAGCTTGAGCTCTCTGGAAAATGCTGGGACAAGCTCGATCTCGGCTCCAGCCAGATCGATGGTCGAAGGAACGCAGTAGAGGTTCTTCAGACCGGTCGGTTCGATACCGTCCTCCATGAGAGCCCCTTCTACCAATATTTGGTAGATATTGGTAGAAACCCTTCGGGGGTCAACGCCCATCCCAGTCGTGGCGTTGGCCTGGGGATCGAGATCCACAACCAACACCCGTGCCCCCTCAATGGCCAGCCAGCCTGCCAGACTAACTGCGGTTGTGCTCTTGCCCACTCCGCCTTTCTGATTAGCCACCGCTATCAAACGCGAGGCGGTCGGTGTCGGCCAAGGCGAGTTTTCAGGCTGGGTCATGTCCGCTCGAGGGTCAGGAGATGGCTGGTGGCAGTACGATGCCGCGTTTGACGACCCGCGTCAAGAGCGGGAATCATGAAAGAGGCTTTCGCTGGGCGAGACCCTGACGCCTCGGATAGTCCTCTCCGACGGTTCGTACCTTTTGCACAATGTGGAAAAACTGGTGGATATTCTCAGGACCAGGCACATCCACGATCTCCGCCCCGCCTAATCCTAGCTCCTCGAGGACCGCTGGCCCTGCAGCTTCCGTTTCTGGACCGGCCGTGAGGACGATAGAACCTCCAGGCACGCAAAGAGGAGAGCAGAGTTCAAGTGCCACACCGGTCCGAGCGAGGGCGCGGGCGACAACGACCTGAGCGGCCTCTCGCAGCAAACCTCTACCGACCTGCTCGGCAGTAGTTGCGCTCACCTCGAAATCCAGTTGCAGCTCTCTGCGTACCAACTCGAGGAAAGCCTGTGCACGCTGCCGGGGCTCCACCAAGACCACGGTCGTACCTGCGATCGCAAGGGGCACCCCGGGCAGGCCGGCGCCGCTGCCCACATCGATGAGAAGTTGGGGAGTTTCCGTAACTCGGAGAACTAGGAGGCTCCTGGCAACCTGCTCTGGAATGGCCGGGGAATCGAACCCAATCAAGCCTGCACGGCGGCCCTCGGTATCGAGCAGGTCGCAATATCTATCCATGAGTTCCCAGGAAGTGGGCGGAACCTCCGGGAAAAACTCTCGCAGGGGGCTAACGTTCATGTTTCACGGGAAACGTCGGGCCGACGTTCATGTTTCACGGGAAACGTCGGGCCGACGTTCATGTTTCACGGGAAACGTCAGCCGAAGTCACTCCTCGCTCTGAATGATCACTCGGCGACGAGGTTCCTCTCCTTCGCTGAAACTTACGACTCCCTCAATCGTGGCGACTACGTCGTGCACCAATTTCCGTTCGAAAGCGCTCATTTCGGGGAGCTCCGCCTCCCCTTCTTTCAGGGCTCGCTCCGCCATTTCGCGGGCCTGATTCTCGACTGCTTCCTTCCGTCGATCCCGGTAGCCCTCAACGTCCAGAGTGACTCGGATTCGTGATTGGGCTTGGCGCTGGACAGCGGTTCTCAGCAGGTCTTGAATGGCCTCGAGCGTGCGGCCGTGACGGCCGATAAGGATCCCAGAGCTCTCTCCGGAGATCTGCACTTCGATAGCATCGTCCCTGAGTTCGGCGGCCACTTCCCCATCCAGATCCATTGCGTCCAGCAAACCCTCAATGAAGTCTAGAGAGTCCTCGACCGCATCCTCCAGGACCTGTTGAAGACTCAATTCTGTCTCGGAATCGCCGTCGCGCGCTCTCTCCCTGGCGGGGGGCTGTGATAGGACATCCTCGACTTCAGGGGTTTGGGGGTCCATCTCGTTCGTGCTCACCGCCGCCTACCCTTCTTTTTCTTCTTCTTCTTAGACCGATTAGAGCTCCGTTTACTCCCATTGGCCGGCGCACTGGTGGCTTGCGGTTCCTTGCTTCCATTCGGGGAGGCGGCGGGCTCCGCAGCGACATCGGGTGCCGCTGGCAGCAGCCGCTTTAGCCACGACTGCTTATCCGGAGCTGCAGCAGCCGGCGCTCGGCTCGGGTCAGGCGTCTCGAGCTTCCTGGTGATCATGAAGTACTGCTGGATCACGGTCCATACCTGAGAAGTGGTCCAGTAAAGGCTCAGTCCCGCTGGGAAGCCTAGCCCAAAGACGGCGAACATCAATGGGAAGTACTTGAACATCCTCTGCATGGTCTGCTGTTGCTGCTGCTGGGGAGTCGGGTTAGGTGGCGGTGGAGGCTGGGCCCGCTGCATTTGCTTGGTGGCGTAGAGCATGCCCACCGCCATCAGGGCCACGAGGAAATAGTAAGGAAGAGACTCGATGAGTCCGAACATCCCAAACGCCTGGTTGGGAGTAATCAGCAGGTCCATGCCGAGAAAATGGGAGTTACCCGCCGCTATTGCCACCAGCAACGCACTTCCCGCAGGCAGATAGGCCGTCCCTGGAGTGCATCGCTTAGCGCCGGCCTCGCAGACTCTGAGCAAGTTGAACAATGCAATAAAGACAGGCATCTGGAGCAGCAGCGGCAGGCAGCCCATTAGACTGCCCATGGGGTTGAGCCCATGCTCCTGGTAGAGGCGCATGGTTTCCTCATTGATCTTCTGGCGATCGCCTTTGTGCTTCTGCTTTATCCGCTGGATCTCGGGCTGGATCTCCTGCATCTTCGCCGACATGACCTGCATGTCCTTTTGAGCTCTCATCTGCTTGATCGTGAGCGGAAGCATCGCTACTCGGGTCAACAGAGTCAGAAGGATGATGGCGACGCCGTAGTTCGGGATGACATCGTAGAGAAACGAAAGGACCTCCCCCAAGCCGTGGAGCAGCGCCTGCCAAAGGTTCATGCTCGCCTCTCCGTCGGGATAGCCCCAGGTACGAGATCGAGGCCTCCGGGATTCCACGGGTGGCAGCGAAGCAACCGCCGGGCGGCCAACCACAGTCCGGCGAAGGGTCCGTGGAAGCGGATCGCCTCCATGGCGTACTGGGAACACGATGGGTAGAACCGGCAGCGCGAGGGCATCATCGGGGAAATCCACCGCTGGTATACCTTCAGCAGAGCACCTAGAACCATCGCAAGAGCTCTCATCGCGAGGTTACTTCCCCTAACGTCCCAGATTTTTCCAGAAGCGCCCTCGCTTCGCCTGGCAAAGAAGCGGGCTCCCGGGTCTCTCCATCCCGCACGATCCACACGAAGTCATAACCGGCTGAATGATTTACGCCCTCGAGAATTGCCTTGAGACGCCGCCTCAGCCGGTTACGGACGACCGCCCCGCCGACTCTTCTGGGGATGACGAAACCAAACCGGCTTGGCCCGTCGTCGCTTCGGCGCAGATAACGCAAAGCCAACTGATCGCTTGAAAGGTAAGTGCCGCGCTCGAAAACCCTTGCAAAGTCGGATCGGCGTCGAAGGCGCTCGGTCATGAGGTTGCCCTAGGCGGACAGCTTCGAGCGGCCCTTTGACCTTCTTCGAGCCAGGATCGCCCGGCCCGCTCTGGTTCTCATCCTGACCCTGAACCCGTGCCGTTTCGAGCGGCGGCGCGTGTTGGGTTGAAATGTGCGCTTCATTGGAGGTCTCCCGAGAGCAAATCGAAGAAAACAGGTAAAGGGATTATATCTTTCAGACGTCAGAGAACATGAGGCCTCCTAGAATCCTTGTGGCACAACAGTTTTTGGTCACAGCGCTCATATCTTCGCGACGTTGAGCGGGTGGGGGACCGTCGCTATAATGCGCCTCCTGGCTGGCCACCGATAAGGCCGTAGTTTGCAACGAACATGCTCGTGGTTTTCCGCCGCGAGTGACATTTCCCCACTTCGTCTTCGACTTATGACGCGCCCCCACTGCTTTAGACGCCTTATCCACACCTGTGGATTCCACTGTGGACAACGCGATCGATCCTCTCGCTCAGCGCCCAACAGCGCTGGCTGCTCGGAACCCGCTGCTCTTCGCCTCGCAGGAGCTGTGGATATCCAGGGCCGTTTTCCTGAAGGGCCGGCGTGAACACTACCGCCCGGGACACCACCCAGATCTGGGTCGAAGCGCTGTCGCTGATCCGATCTCGCATAGCCACTCCCATCTTCCGCTCCTGGTTCGAGCCGATCAGACCCGAGCCCATGGCTGCCGAAGCCGGCAAGATGCTTCTTCTGGTCCCAAGCAGGTTTGCCAAGGACTGGATCGAACCTCGTTACCTTCAGCTCATCCAGGCAGCGGTGACCTCTGCGGCCGGCGTGGAGCTGGAGATCAGCCTGAAGGTGGCTGAGCCCGATCCCGATTCGGCCCCCGTCGCCCAGGCCAGTGCTCCCAGGCGGTCTCCAGACCCCATCGAGCTAAATTCGCTATACACCTTCGACACCTACGTCATGGGAGCCTCGAACCGGTTTGCCCACGCTGCAGCGCTGGCCGTAGCCGAAGCTCCGGGAAGGGCCTATAACCCGCTCTTCATCTACGGGGGCGTTGGGCTCGGAAAGACCCACCTGCTTCATGCGATCGGCCATTACATCTCTCACACTCAACCGGACTCGAAATTCACCTACGTCTCGAGTGAGAAATTCACCAATGAGTTCATCGCCGCAGTAGGTGATCCGGGCCGGATTGCAGGATTCAAGCGCCGGTACCGGGAAAATGACCTGTTGCTGCTCGACGACGTTCAGTTCCTGGAGAACAAGGAACAAACCCTCGAGGAGTTCTTCCACACCTTCAACACCCTCTATGACGCCGGCAAACAGATTGTCCTTACCTCCGACCGGCCTCCAAAGCAGCTGGGCCTCGAAGAGAGGGTCCGCTCTCGTTTCGAGTGGGGTCTGATAGCCGACGTCCAGCCGCCAGACTTGGAAACCCGCATCGCCATTCTCCGAAAGAAAGCGGATTCCGAGGGATATGCCTTAGAAGACGAAATCCTCGCCTTCATCGCCAGCCGAATCGAATCCAACATCCGTGAGCTCGAGGGTGCTCTCATCCGCGTGATCGCCTTCGCCAGCCTCGACCGCAGCAACGTCTCGGTAACGCTCGCAGAGACGGCCCTGAAAGATCTCTACCCGCCAACGGGGGCTGCGGCCATTACCCCTGAGCTCATCCTTTCGGAAACTGGCCGCTATTTCGAGCTCGACATCGAGGACTTGGTTTCCCCAAATCGAAACCGACCGCTCGTAAACGCTCGACAGATTGCAATGTATCTATGCCGCGAATTGACGGACTTGTCCCTACCCAAGATCGGGGAGTGGTTTGGCGGAAGGGACCACACCACCGTGATGCATGCAGCCAAGAAGGTTAGGGAATCGATGGCCGAGCACCGCACCACCTATAACCACATTCAAGAATTGACTGCCCGCGTCCGCACGAGGGCGAGAGCCCTGTGAGCGCGGTGTTAACCAACAACAGGCCAGACTGGCTATCCACCTCATCCCCGTCGAACTCACAAACTCGATCGCGTCAACTTCCGTCGTTGACCTGGGCTTTTGCATCGTATCCACATGTTGAAGCTCCCTACTACTACTGCTCTCTAGTTATTCATTTAAAAACGCGAAACCAAAAAGCCCACCAATCACCAACTTTTTGTCATAGGGGGTCGCTACGATGAATCAACGGAGGATCGGCAAATGCATATAGAAGGTGAGAAAGAAGCACTTCTCGAAGTTGGGCAATCCGTTCTAAGGGCCGTATCGCCGAGAGCAACCTTGCCTGTTCTTGGTGGAGTGAAGATCGAGGCCGGCAGAGACAACGTGAAGTTCGTTGCGACTGATCTTGAGATGTTCCTAACCGTCCAGGGAGATTTCGCCGTGAAGGAACAGGGCGCGGTTGTGGTGCCCGGTCGTCTCTTCGGGGACATCCTTCGGAATTTGCCGTCCGGGAAAGTTTCGATCCGAGGCGCCGATGGAGAAGTGCGGATCGAAGCTGGCCGCAGCGAGTTCGCGGTAACCGGATTTCCTGTTGCGGATTTCCCGAGCATGCCGGAGGTAAAAGAATCCCAACGGTGCCAAATTGCAGGCGCCGAGCTGGCCAGAGCCTTGAGACAGGTTGTAAGAGCCGCCAGTCCCGACGAAGGCAGACCGGTGCTGACGGGAGTCCTGTGGTCGGTGGAGGGGAGCACTCTCAGATTGGTTGCCACCGACAGTTACCGCTTGGCGGTCAGGGAATTGGTGATCAAGGAGGGCGCTGAGAGCGGGACTGCGATCATTCCAGGCAGAGCGCTGGCCGAGTTCGGACGCCACCTCGCCGGAATCGGTGAGGACGAAGTGAGTGTGTGGCTCGGCGATAGCCAGGCGGTGTTTTCCGCAGGATCAACCACGCTCGTCACGAGATTGATCGACGGCGAGTTTCCCGATTATCGAAAGCTGATTCCCGAATCTCACACCAAACACCTCAAGGTGGCTACTGAGCCGTTCGCCCAGGCAGTGGAGCGCGTCGGCCTGGTGGCGAGAGAGAACACCCCCGTAAAAATCCACCTTGGTGAGGAAGTGCAGCTGACCGCTACGGAAGCCGGAGTCGCGGATGCATGGGAGGCCCTCGAGGAAGTCGAGTTCGAGGGTGACCCAATGGTGATCGCATTCAATCCAAGGTTTCTCTCCGACGGCCTCGAGGGCCTCGAGTCCCAGACCGCAGTGATGGAAGTAACGGATCCCGCGAGGCCTGCCGTTCTCAAAGGAGTGGAGCGGGAGGAATTCATCTACTTGCTCATGCCGGTGAGATTGCCGGGCTAGGGAGCGGGTTGATGTGGAAGTCGTCTCTGTCGAACTAACCGATTTCCGCAACTATGAGCAGCAAACGATTGGGTTCCAGCCCGGCCTGAACCTCGTGGTCGGCCTAAACGGCCAGGGCAAGACCAATCTTCTCGAAGCGATTCATGCGCTTTCGGTGATGGGCTCTCATCGGGCGGGCCAGTCGGCAGCACTTGTAAGGCACGGCCAGGAGCGGGCTCTCGTTAGGGCCGACGGCTTCAGCCGCAGCCGGCCGGTTCATCTCGATCTCGAGGTAAAGCGCAGCGGCGGGATGAGAATGCTCATCAACAAGGTGCCCTTGGAACGGACCCGCGATGCTGGAACCGCCCTTGCAACCATTCTGTTTTCCCCAGAGGACTTGGCGCTCACCAAAGGGGGCCCTGAAGAGCGCAGGCGCTTCCTAGACCAGATCGCGGTGCGCCTTAGACCTCTTGCGGGACAACAGCGCCACGAGTTCGAGCGGGTTCTTAGGCAAAGAAACGGCGTCCTCAAAGCCGCTCACTCCTCGGCGACCGCGCTTGCTACGCTCGATACCTGGGACGAGCAACTCGTGCGGACCGGGGCCGCCGTCGTCCAGGCCCGATTGGACGTCCTTGCCAGGCTCAGGCCAACAGCCGAGAAGAGACATGCCGAGGTGGCGGGCAGCGACAGGGTTCCAGGCTTTGCCTACCTCGCAGGCTGGGCGCCGGAGATCCCCGACTATGAGAGCATCCCAGGTCTGCTCGAAGCTGCGATCAAATCCTCTCGGTCCAAGGACGTGGAGCGAGGCGTGACGACGTCGGGTCCTCATCGAGACGACCTGGAGATCATGCTGGCGGGAGTCGAGGCCAGGACCTTTGCCTCCCAGGGAGAGCAAAGGAGCCTTGCTCTCTCACTGAGATTGGCGGAGCGGGATCTTGTGGCCGAGGCTCGTGGCGAGGACCCGATACTGCTTCTTGACGATGTCTTCAGCGAGCTGGACGACACCAGACGCGAGAAGCTGGCAGAGCTCGTCTTCAGCTCTGGGCAGACCGTGGCAACAGCCACGGCCACGGCGGGGATCCCGCTCGATGCTGGCAGGGTAATCGCCGTGGATGGGGGCAGGGTGACACGAGATGCGTGACCCGGAGCGAGCCGACAATGTCGTGGCCTCCCTGGCATCCGCCCTCGGCATCGAGAGCCCTAGGGTCCTGTCGGCGGTCTTCAATCGCTGGAGCGATCTGGTCGGCTCCGATGTGGCTTCCAGATGCTCCCCGGTTTCGCTTCGGAAAGGAATCCTCGAGGTGACCACCGACTCCCCAGGCTGGGCGGCTCAGCTGCGCTACCTGGGGCCAAAGGTGCTGGCGGCCGTGAACGATGCCGCCGGAGCGACGATAGCCAAACGCCTCGAGATCTCGATTCGACCCGGGGGCCGGAAAGTCGCACCCTCGACAGACGCGGGCTCAACGAAAACAAACGATCGTTTGGATAGTGATCCAGCATCATCTCCGGGAGATGTCGAGGAGGCCTCGAGGATCGTTTCTGAGATCGAGGATCCGGCCCTCGCCGAGGCGACCAAAAAGGCCTATCTAGCAGGTAAAATGCATCCCAAGAAGGGTGCCTGAGATGGTATACTTTCGAGGTGTTGTACGGGGTTTTGATCCCCATCTTCGAGCGGCCGTATTAGGCCCCCCAGAGGTCAGTGAATGAGTCCAAGATCTAGGCAGAGCGCGTCCGGCGATAAACCATCCGGATCGAAGCGGCCGCAGCCTCCAAGTAAGACAAGCAAAGTAGATCCCGCAGACGGGGCACCGAGCAGATCGCGCACGGTGTCCGCCGGCCGAAACCCGTCCGGGCCGACGGCAGCGGCCCGAAGCGCCGGTTCCTCCACGACAAAGGGCAAAGGCCGAGGTTCGGCCTATACCGGCAAGGACATCATCGCCCTAAAGGGTCTCGAGGCCGTACGTCGGCGCCCTGGTATGTATATCGGCTCGACAGGGCCAAGGGGGCTTCACCACCTCGTCTACGAGGTCGTTGACAACGCCATCGACGAGGCCCTCGCCGGCCGCTGCGACAAGATCTCGGTGACTATCCACAAGGACAATTCAGTATCGGTGCAGGACAACGGCGCAGGAATCCCGATCGACCCGCCAAAAGGAGAGAAACGCCCGGCGGTCGAGGTGGTTCTGACCGAGCTCCACGCCGGCGGAAAGTTCGAAGGCAAGGGCTACCAGGTATCCGGTGGTCTCCACGGTGTTGGTGTCTCGGTCGTAAACGCCCTCTCACGAGAGCTTCAGGTCGAGGTAGCCCGCGACGGCGGCCTTTGGGCGGCCAAGTTCTCCAAAGGAAAGGTCACCCAGCACCTGAAGAAGGTGAAGTCTGTTTCCGACGGCAAGACGGGCACCGTAGTCACGTTCTGGCCCGACCCGGATGTTTTCACCGAGACCCTCGAGTTCGATTACGACACGATCGCAAGACGCCTTCGCGAACTGTCCTACTTGACCAAAGGTGTCGAGATCCGCTTCAAGGACGAGCGCTCCGGAAAGGCAGACACCTACAAGGCCTCGGGCGGGATCGCCGACTTCGTCAAGGCTCTTTCCACCGGCCGAGAGACGCTGCACAAAGTGATCTATTTCGAAAAGATGGGCGAGGGACGAGAAGTCGAGCTTGCCCTTCAGTGGAATTCGGGATTCACCGAGTCGCTGCACTCCTTTGCCAACACCATCAACACCCACGAGGGTGGCATGCACGAGGAAGGGTTCAAGAAGGCTCTCACCAACGTCCTCAACCGCTACGCAAGGAACAAGGGGCTGCAGAAGGAAAAGGAGGGGCCTCTTCTCGGAGAGGACATCCGTGAAGGAATGACCGCGATCATCTCCGTCAAGCTCACCGAGCCCCAGTTCGAGGGCCAGACCAAGACGAAGCTCGGAAACACCGAGATGCGCTCATTCGTTGAGACCGCGATCAACGAGAAGCTGGCCGACTGGTTCGAAGAGAACCCGACCGAGGCCCGCAGGGTGGTTGGCAAGGCGCAGGCCGCCTCGAGAGCGAGACTCGCAGCCAAAAAGGCGCGCGACATCGCAAGGAAAAGCGCATTCGATGGTGGCGGACTGCCCGGCAAGCTGGCCGACTGCGCTTCGCGTGACCCGGCGGTATCGGAGCTCTTCATAGTCGAGGGCGATTCCGCTGGTGGGAGTGCTAAGCAAGCCCGCAACCGCGAGTTTCAAGCGATTCTGCCCATCCGCGGCAAGATCCTAAATGTCGAGAAAGCGCGTCTTCACAAGATGCTGGAGAACAAAGAGATCCAGGCGCTGATCACGGGGATAGGCACCGGCATCGGAGAGGAACTGGATGTCTCCAAGGCTCGCTACCACAAGATTTGTCTGCTTTCGGACGCAGACGTCGACGGCCAGCACATCACGACCCTTCTGCTTACTTTTCTGTTCCGTCACATGCAGGCGCTGATCGACGCTGGCTACGTGTATCTCACGCAGCCTCCGCTGTACAAGATCACGTTCGAGGGAAAGAAGCACTTCTTCTTCTCCGATGCCGAGCGCGATGGGTTCCGTGCCGAGCACAAGGACCGCAAGCTGCCCGAGTTCGAACGGTTCAAGGGTCTCTCCGAGATGGACGCGGAGGAACTTTGGATGACCACGATGAACCCCGAAACCAGGATCCTGAAAAGAGTTGGCCTCGAGGATGCCGCCCTAGCCGACGAGATCTTCACCATCCTCATGGGAGAAAACGTGGAGAGTAGACGAGAGTTCATAACCAAGAACGCCAAGTACGCGACGTTGGACGTATAAGAGATGGCAGACGAAGCTCCTCCGGTGCAGCCCTCCTTCGAGGACGGCGGCATCGAGACGGTTGAAATAGAGCAGGAGGTTCAGCGCTCCTACATCGATTACGCCATGAGCGTGATCGTCGGCCGCGCGCTGCCTGATGTTCGCGACGGTCTGAAACCTGTCCACCGAAGGATCCTTTGGGGAATGCTTCAGCTAGGAGCCCGTCCGGGAACGCAACACAAGAAGTGCGCCCGTGTCGTTGGGGAGATCATGGGTAAGTACCATCCGCACGGGGATTCTGCGATCTACGATGCGCTCGCGCGAATGGCACAGGACTTCGCGATGCGCCACATGCTGGTCGACGGCAAAGGAAACTTCGGGACCGTCGATGGAGATTCCCCGGGGGCCCCGCGTTACACCGAGTGCCGTTTGAGTCCCCTTGCCATGGAACTGCTGCGGGACATCGACGAGGACACCGTCGACGTCTTCCCCAACTACGACGGCAGCGAAGAGGAGCCTCTTCCGCTCCCGGCCCGGTTCCCAAACTTGCTCGTCAACGGGTCGACTGGGATAGCGGTCGGAATGGCAACGAACATCCCTCCCCACAATTTGGGAGAGGTGATCGACGGGGTCGTGGCGATGATCGATGACCCGAATATCGGCGCCGCCGACCTGATGAAGATCATCAAAGGCCCGGACTTTCCTATGGGAGGGTCCATCCTGGGGCGCGAAGGACTGAAAGAGGCTTACCTGACCGGACGCGGAACGGTTCGGGTCCGTGCCAAGAGCGAAATCGAGGAAACTCGGACCGGCCGCCAGCGAATAGTCGTAACCGAACTTCCATACATGGTGTCCGGAGACCGGGTCCTCGAAAAGATCGCAGACTTAGCAACGGCTAAGAGGGTGCAGGGTATTTCGGATCTGAGGAACGAAACGAACCGCCAGGGCACTCGCCTGGTCATAGAGCTGAAGAAGGATGCCATCCCTCAGGTGGTTTTGAACAATCTGTATAAGCACACTCAACTTCAGGACTCATTCGGGATGAACATGCTGGCGCTCGTTGACGGAGTGCCGAGAACGCTGCCGCTGGTGGACATCCTGAGGCACTATCTCGATCACCAGGTCGATGTAGTAACCAGACGCACGAAGTACCGGCTGCGCAAGGCCGAGGAACGCATGCACGTTCTGGAAGGTCTTCTCATAGCGCTGAAGAACCTTGATGCAGTGATCAAGCTCATTCGAGAATCGAAGTCGGCTGAGGATGCTCGCGGGAAGCTGATGACCAAGTTCAAACTCACCGAGATCCAAGCAACAGCCATCCTCGATATGCAATTGCGAAGGCTCGCAGCGCTCGAGCGAAACAAGATCAAGGAGGAAGCGGAGGAGCTGGCAAAGACCATCAAGGAGCTCAAGTCGATCCTCGCCTCTCCCGCGAAGCTGAAGAAACTGATCCGAGAAGAGATCCTTCAGATCAGGGAGAAGTTCGCGAACAAAAGACGCACCCAGATCGTCGCCGAGGAGGGTGCATTCGACATTGAAGATCTCATCCCCGATGAGGACGTCATCATCACCAACACGCGATCCGGCTACATCAAACGCGTAAAGGCCGCCACTTACAAGACCCAGGGCCGCGGTGGAAGAGGAGTCATCGGAGCCAAGCCCAAAGAGGGCGACATCGTGGACAGGATGCTAAAGACCACCAACCACGCTTACATTCTCGTCTTCTCGAACCGAGGCAAGGTTTACCGGATCAAGGCCCACGAGGTTCCCGAGAAGGAAAGAACCGCTCGAGGCATCTCGATTCGAAACCTGCTTCCTTTCACCGCAGACGAAAGCGTGGCCGCATTGATCGATACGAGGGACTTCGAGGCTCTCAAGTACCTGGTCGTCGCTACCAAGAAGGGCATCATCAAGAAGACCGCTTTCACCGCTTACAACACCTCTCGCCGTGACGGCATCATCGCTCTCAATCTGAGGGGAGATGATGAGGTGGTCCAGGTCCGCGCCACCTCCGGAGACGACGAGCTGATCATGGTCTCGAAGCGAGGTATGTCGATCTGCTTCAAGGAGACCGACGTGAGGCCGATGGGCCGCACCGCCGGAGGCGTCATCGGCATGAAGCTGCGAGCCGACGATGAGGTCGTGTCCTTCGACGTGGTCGATCCAAACGGCGAGCTCCTGATCATCACCGATGCGGGTTACGGCAAGCGCACGCTTCTCGAGCGTTATCCGCGCCAGCGCCGCGGCGGCAAGGGCGTCAAGACTGCCAAGCTCACCGGAAAGAGAGGTTCGATCCAAGGGGCAGGGGTCGTGCGAGTTGGACATGAGGTTTTCCTCATCGCGAGCGACGGCCAGGTTATCCGAATGACCGTAAAGGACATCTCGCGACAGGGCAGAGACACTACCGGTGTGCGGGTAATGCGAATGGATTCCGGGACTACCGTGGCAGCAATGGCTCCGGTGATAATCGACGAAGAGGAAATCAGCGGGTAGGACTCCCCAGTGGGGACATTCAAGATCCTCGACCACACCGCCGACGTTGGGTTCTCGGTCAAGGCAGCTTCCCTAACCGATTTGTTCGAGACGGCCGCCCAGGCCATGTTTTCGGTCGAATACGATCTGTCGACGGTCGGCTTCGAGCGCGAGATCCCGTTGGAAGCAGAGGCCGACGACATCGAGGGCCTCTTGGTCAGTTGGTTGTCCGAGCTTCTCTTCCTGCATGATGCCGACGGCTTCGTTGGGGGCGACTTCATCGTGGTGGAGCTGGGGGATACGCCCATGCGAAGAACCGGGGCTCCCGCCATGAAGATCAGAGGCACCGTGAGAGGAAGAACCATAGGAGATTGGTTCGAGCAGACCGGTCCACAGATCAAGGCGGTTACGATGCACGGCCTGGAAGTGGTGAAGAAACGGTTTCGCTACGAAGCGACGGTCTACCTGGATGTCTGACATGGAACTGATCAAAGACCAAGCCAACATTTGGCGGATACCCAAGACCGGCGGAATGCTCGTAGATGGACTCGTCTTTGCCTCCGAAGCGCTCATGGTGAAGGCCAAAGAGGATCGCGCTATCGAGCAGGTTGCCAACGTGGCGCACCTCCCCGGCATTGTCGGCAACTCGCTAGCCATGCCCGACATCCACTGGGGCTATGGGTTTCCGATCGGCGGAGTCGCGGCGACCGAGGTTAGCGCAGGTGGGGTCGTATCTCCGGGCGGGGTTGGGTTCGACATCGGGTGTGGGGTGAGGCTGCTCCGAAGTGAACTTAGTGAAGAGGATCTTGCCGGCAAGCTGCATGAGTTAGTCGGAGCTCTGGCGAGAAAGGTGCCGGCAGGAGTCGGTGGAGCGGGGTTGGTCCCGGTCGATCGGGCCCAGTCCCAACGGGTCTTGAAGGAGGGAGCCAAGTGGGCTCTCTCCGAGAAGATCGGTAACGACGAAGACGCTGAGTACACCGAGGATCGGGGGACTCTCGCAGGCGCGGATCCTCGATCCGTCTCGGACAAGGCGATCGAGAGGGGTTCGCGCCAGCTGGGGAGCCTTGGGGCAGGCAACCACTTTCTCGAAGTGCAGGTGGTCGACGAGATCTTCGCAGAAGCTCCGGCGCAGGCCTTCGGCCTTCGACTCGGACAGGTATGCGTGATGATCCACACCGGCAGCCGGGGCCTCGGCCATCAGGTCTGCACGGAGGAAGTCCGCTCAATCGACTCGGCCATGCGGATGAAAGGAATCCAAGTCCCGGATCGTCAGCTTGCTTGCGTGCCGGTTGGCGATGCGGAGGGACAGAGATACATGGAGGCTATGTTCGCGGCGGCGAACTTTGCCCGGACCAATCGCCACGTGCTGGCAGATGCGGTCCGCGACGGATTCAGTCAAGTCTTTCAGTCGAGTCGCGATGCTCGAGTCTCTACTCTCTACGACGTTTCTCATAACGTGGCGAAGATCGAAAGCTACGAGGTGGATGGAACGAGCAGAGAGCTGTGCGTCCATCGAAAGGGGGCCACCCGGTCTTTCGGACCGGGAAGTCCGGAGCTCCCAGACAGGTACCGCGAGGTGGGTCAGCCCGTTCTCATCCCCGGAAGCATGGGGACGTCATCTTGGGTGGCGGTGGGCTCCAACGAATCCGCACGGCTTTCGTTCGGATCCACTTGCCACGGTGCTGGAAGGATGATGAGCCGGAAGGCTGCGGGGAAGCAGGCCACCGGCCGTGAGGTGGAGGCTCAGCTCGGCGAGCGCGGTATCCTCGTGCGGGCAAGGCAAATCCGTCTGCTCGCCGAGGAAGCCCCCTACGCTTACAAAGACGTCGACGAAGTCATAGAGGTATGTCACGAACTTGGCCTTTCGAAGAAGGTAGCGAAACTGAGACCGGTAGCGGTGGTGAAAGGGTGACGCCCCCAGAAGAGGAAGAAGAGGCTCAACCTCTCGTCGTCGAGCGCGACTTCAGCTGGCTCACCGACGAACCCGAAAAGGCAATCCCTGAGGTCGCCGGTGATAAGCCGCCGGCTCCCGACCCCCCCAGGATCGAAGAGCCGATAGTTGCGCACCCGCCCCGCGTCGAGGAGCCGACGCAGGCTTATCAGTCCCCCCCTTCGCGCCCGGAGCCGGCATACACAGCTCCGGCATACACAGCTCCGCCGGTCCCTACCCGCTCGCGCGTGGTCTCGGGGCCCCGGACCGTGAAGCGAACGGTCCGGCGCGTCGATCCTTGGAGCGTCCTCAAGCTTTCGTTCCTGTTCTACTCGTCGGTTGTGCTCGTCCTGCTGTTTGCCGCAATGCTGATTTTCTTTGCCGCCGACGCAACCGGGATCGTTGGGAAGCTAGAGACCTTCATTCAAGGCATCGGGTGGCCGGACTGGGAGATCCGTCCCATCCAGCTATTCCGGGCCCTGCTGCTGATCGGGGTTACCAATGTCGTCGTGTGGACGGCCGTCAATGTCTTCGCAGCATTCCTCTACAACCTGGTCGCTGACATCGTCGGCGGCATCCAGGTGACCTTCTCCGAGAGGGACATCTAGGCCGTCGCGCTACAATCGCTTGCTTGGCGCGCCACAAGCTCCAGGATTAAGAGGGCCCATAGCTCAGTCGGTTAGAGCGCAGCACTGATAATGCTGAGGTCCGTGGTTCGATTCCACGTGGGCCCACTAACGTTTCACCTGGTAGTGGCCCGAATGTGGCGCTGCCCAATTTGCTGTCCCGAGTGCGTTGCCACATTTTTGCCACATCCTTGGGCCCGGTGCTATTCTGTACGCAGACTTACGTACGTAGTTTAGAGAGCGACTCTCGGCACGAGCGACTCGGTGGGCCATCTCATCCAGGGGTGGCCCTTTAGCATTTCTAGGGCTTGAGAACTTAGGGACTAGATGCCTAAAATTTCACTCGACCGTCTTGCCCCATCAGTCGGTCAGCCCGAACTCCCGGAGTTTCGTGGGGAAGCGAAGCTCCTGGGCACTTCCCCAGTATCGAAATAGAACGCAAGGCATAAGGGAACCACGCCGATGGTCATCCCTGAGGTCCAAGGCCCTTGCGCAGAAGGATCGACGACCACGGGTCAAGCTCGTCAGCGAGTATCTGGAGATGCGAAAGCGGCAGGAACCTGCCGACTGATGAGTACTCCTTTGGTTCAATGACTTTCACGTCCCTGTCCGCTAAAACTTGATAGATAAAGCCCAGGTGTCTGGATGCCGCAGGAGAAGAGTGGTCGATGACGAGCCCAAGAGGATAGAAGGTATGTATAGCCACCGTTAGCTCCTCAAAGACTTCTCTACGGAGGCCGAGCAAAAGCAGATTCTCGAGCGAAGGGAAGGTTTCCTCGACGTCTGGGGAACTGATGTGTCCGCCGACGACCAAACTCAACCTGCTACTCAAGTCCTCACGGTGCGACCGAGTACGGCGTAGGACCAAGAAGTTGCCTGATCCGTCTTGGAAAACTCCGCTGGGAATGGGCTGTACAAGGTCGACAGCCTGCTCAACTGTTTCTCGGGGCAGCCACATCATCAGTGGGTTGGCTTCGGCTAGGAACTCGCTGAGTTGTTGCCAAGGGGTGAACTCTCCTAACTCTCCAACTAGGTGTCTGGGAAGGCACAACGTGTTCATGGCTATTTATCTTTGGGTTTGTCTATCCCGGCCTCCAACAGTCCAAGGACGGCGTCAATGAGGATTTCAGTATTTGTGTCCTGCTCCTCTTCGGAATCCGTATTGACGTGGTGGAAATTGAACAAGTTTCTGTGACGCACGGCTGTCCGCACATACGAGGCATTAAGCTCAGCAAGGACCGGCTCATTCATCGCGCGACCGGCCTTGGCGATCAGCTTGTGACTGTTCTCTCGCTGCATGGCTATTGCGGGTTTACATTCGAATAGCACCACCAGGTCCAGCATGTCTTTCCAGGGTTTGAGGAGGATGAACTCTTCGATACGCGTCCGGTCTTTCTTCGCAATCTCTCCGTTTTTCAACAACCAGTCAATCCAGCCCAAGAAGTCAAAGATGCCTCTGTCGAATATAGCCAGTTCAAAGTTGTCTGGATGAAACCTTGCTTCGAACATCTGTTGGAGCGCGTAACACGCCGCCCAAACGTTGTAGTAAAGGAGGTCTTTCTTGAGGGCTCTCGGGGTTCTCTTGGAGACGCCTTCGGTGGGGGCGAAGACCTTGAATTCATGACGGTGAAAAAAGTGGTTAACCACTTCAATGGAGCTTGTCTTTCCACTCTTTGGAGTCCCTGCGAACTCGACCATGACTGGGGTCTTGGTCAGGTACTCACGTTGCTCAAAAACCTTTTCAGCTCTTTCGGAAAGTTCCTTCCCTCGCTCAGTTAAGAACTCCATCGGCGCCCGCCCGTCCTACCGATATCCTTCTGGAGAACCGCCGAAAGAAACGTTAGAAGGACTAGAGATGAGTACGACTGCTCTTTTTGCTGAGCTCCTAGTCGTAGGAATAGGAGCGCTCTCGTGGATTGCTCTCATTGCTATAGCCCTCTTCGGCCCGGAGTCGTTTGATACCAAACTTCTTTCCTCCCCTTTGGTGTTACTAGGGCTCTTGACGGCTGGTTACATGGCCGGAATTGTCATTGACCGTATTTCAGACGCTTTACTAAAGCCTGTGGCAGCAAGGATTCGCTCGAGCCATTATGCCGAAACTATTGAGTTTCAGAATGATCGTGAGTTCGTGTATCAACGCTCAGCCATGAAGCCGTCATTCGAATATGGCAGAAGCAGACTTAGAATCGCGCGGGGATGGGCGGTGAACAGTTCGCTGATTACTCTGAGTGGGCTGTTGGCGGTCTTGACTCAGGCTAGTCAAGAAGAGTGTCTGAAACTGGCGCTTCTGGTCAGTGTGGCGGGAGTAAGTCTTGTGGTCGGCAACCTTTTTGCCTGGGCGAACCTAGTAAAGAGCGAGGCAGAGAATATTAGGACTCGGGCTGATGCCCTGAGGGAGTCGGCCTCGCCGGAATGAAGTGGATAACGGCACCTCGCACTCTGCGGGAGCTTAGTGTTCGAAAGACCTGGGCAGAGTCCTTAGAGTGAGCGACGGTTTTACCGTTCTTTACCGCGACCCATTTACCTGCGTGGCGATCTGCAAGTTCTTGATTGTCCTTTATTGAAAAATCGTCTGCCATGGCTCTTTGTCTGGACTTAGGAGAAGGGCTGCCATTGTGACTCTTTCTGGTTGGCATAATCAACCCTCCTTCTATCGGAATCGCGTTTGACCGCGATCTGTTGAACTACGCAGAGGTAATTATGCACTATGGGGGGATGCACCCGCAACGCCAAGCGGATTAAGTTGTGCCTAGACGAGGCCCTCATCGCGACCTAACGCGACAAACTCAGGATTACCTTGCGGCGCGGCTCAAGGCGGTTCGAATAGCCAAAGGATTGGACATAGCCGAAGTGGTACGCCGAACCGGTCTCGCTTGGAATACATACGCCGCCTACGAAAAGGGGAAGTCGACTCCAGGATTGGCCGTTCTTCTGGCCCTCGTCCGAGCGATGGAGATGCGATCTATTGAAGAGCTTCTTGGGGGGACTCAACTACTCCTTCTGATGGAAGAAGAGGAAATATTTCGCGAATAGTCGCGCCACAGTGGCGAATTTCGATTCACAAATAGTCCTTGTCAGTGGTCGGCTGCGCTCTGTACAACAAACCGCATGGCAATTGGTACATGGGTTAAGTCGGCCCGTTTTACAGAGCGGTGCGGCCTCCGACTGACTAAGGGACAGGCATCGGCACTTCAGGAATGGGCGAACCATCTTGGAGTGTCGGTGTCGACCCTTTGCAGACTCGGTGTGGACGCACTGCTCAAAGATTTGGAGGGTAGGAATGGCAAGGATAGACATTCATCGGTTCAATGAGTTGGTCGGAGCGTTCTACGCAAAGACCGCTCAGGCGTTCAATGGCTCCCGGTATCCCCGTAGGCGTCGGCATTGACGCAAACGGAAAGATCGTCGCAGGAGCAGGAGTAAGCGGAGTTATTGGAGTAGTCCTTCCAGCTAAAGCGTTGGGGCAAGACGAGCAAGTGAACGTCCTCCAAGATGCCGACCTCCTGGAGACAGGCTTCACCCCCGGAGCCGTTTACTACGCCGCTGCCGCTGACGGGGCGATCTCAACCGACAACACCGGAACGAGAGTGGGTACTGCCCTTGAGGGCGGCAGGTTCCGAGTGAGGGTGGAGCACTATGGCTAAGGCAGAGCAACTTAAGAGGGCACTGGGCTCAGCTCACGCTTTGCGAGAGCAACTTAGAAGCTCGTTAACTAAGGCGGAGGAGACGTTGAGCCGCCTGGAAGAGCGTGAAGTAAAGAGAGTAGGGCGCTCGGCGGAAGAACACCGTCGCCTGCGACAGAAGTATCCGGGGATCTGACCCATGCCGACTATCTCTGATGCGCAGTCGGAACTCGAAAACCTCGCAAGGTCTGGGGCGAATGAGGTTCAAGTAAGAGACTGGACCAACGAAATTGAAGCTGCGAGAGCAACCGCTCAGGTCAAGGCCTCGGAGTTTGTCGGGGCGAGGTACGAAGAATTCGCCTCAGCCCATGCGGAAGTGTTGCGGGACGCTACTCAGATTAGAGACGAGTTAGAAAGTCTTGCCATCGCCGGGGAAAAAGGTGACGCCAGTCTTGTTGAGTTCCGATCACAGTACGACGACTTACAGAGAGAGTTGCGCCAGACCGAGCGAAGGATTGAAGACTTGGAACGAGTTCTCGAAAAGGTCGAGTCCATTGAGTCAGATCCCGTGGGATGGATGGATGACCTTTACCGGCGTTACCCCTCTATCGGCCCCCAGTTCAGCTTCCTCGAAAGGTGACTACATGGATTACGTGAAACAGATGAGAGATGCAGAGGAGTTTTTCGCTCAGCTCACGCCATTGAAACCTAAACCAAGTAAGAAACGGGGATTTGCCCCTGGCGAACTGACCGGCGTCCACCCCAGCCCCAAGGAGGACCCCGATTGGAACGAAACCATGGTGGTGAAATCCGTCTATGGGTGGAGAAGAGATTACGGCGAGTATCCGACCTGGACGAACCTAACGGATCGTGTTGCCAGCGAGATGTTCATCAGCCATGAGGAAGCACAGGAACGAATCGCCTTCGCTTTGAATGACGTGACCAGCGCTGTTTATGCGTGCCACCGGTCCGACAGTAAGAAGCTCCTTGCCGGTGAGAGAGCCGACCCAGAACCTTTCGGCTATACAGCAGACAAGCGGGACTTTTACCTAGACCCTAAGGTGCTGGATAAAGAAAGAGACGTTTGGTATCAAGTGAGCCGCAACCTTCCAGGAGCCCGAGTTGGACACTGAAGAACCAGCGGACTCTACGGACCCTACGGTTAATCCAGAGGGAGAGGCTGAACCGGCTGAGGAAACTCCGCAGGAGGATACAGAAGCTTTGCGTCTGCGAATCAAAGAACTTAGCGATGAAAACGCTAAGCATCGGGTCCGGGCGAAGTCAGAGAAGCAGAGGGCCGACACAGCCGAGGCGATGGTCGCCACTTTGCAAAAGGAGTTGCCTAAGGAACTCCAGATAGAAAACGCTTTCCTCAAGGCAGTTGCCAAGGGCGAGAAGCCCATCCTGGATGCCGAGGCAGCCTTCAAGCTTCTGGACCGGGAGGGCGTCACCGCTCCTCCACCAAACCCGACTGAGTGAGGACGGTATCGACAACGACATCGACGGGCCCCGATGCATCCACATGCAAGGCGAACTGCTCGCTCTTCAATGCTTGAAGACAAGGCTCTGCCATCGCGCGCCTCCACGCACGTGCGCTAGGTTGAATCCAAAGGTGCTTTCGCATCCGTCGCGTCAGTACTTCCAACGGGGCCATCAACGCGAAGTGTCGGACCTCAATCCCGCTCGACCGCAGCTCACCTACGATGCCATCGAAAATCAACGGCTCCCACAATGTCATCGGAACGACAATCGGGCCCGCGGCTCGTCGATCTAGGCTCGTCAAGACCCGAACGTTAAGATCCGGCCACAGCGGATCGTGCTGCCAATCGGCCGACCGCAGTTCCCGTGGAACTAGTCCCCTGATCAACGAGCCGATTTTCTCGACGTTGATAAGAGTTGAGTTTGGAACACGCTTAACCAACCGGCGGGCAGTAGTCGTTTTACCGACTCCGAACGGGCCATTGATCCAGATGATCACAAGACGACTCTAGCTGTCCCTCTTCCGTTTAAGAGTAGCCCGGGAACTTTGCCACATTTTTGCCACATCACAAGGGACGCAGGAGACTCAATCGGTCAGTAAGGGTCACCAACGGTCACGACGCAATAACGGCCCCTAGCAGGGAGTTTGCGCAACTCCGCTGGTAAAGTGGCGAACACGATTGATCAACGTAGCAGCACTGATAATGCTGAGGTCCGTGGTTCGATTCCACGTGGGCCCACAATGCGCCGCATGAGAAATCCGATGGTCACGGGACTATCGGCTTGTGCCGCGATCTTGCTGCTCGCCGGTTCGTGCGCTCGCGATCCTTCCCCTCAGCCGGGTCGTTCGGTGACGCCGCTAACCCAACCGCCTACTCAGCAACCCCAGCCAGAGCAGCTCGACTTCGAGGGAGAAAAGATCGGAGGAGGAACCATCAGGGGTTCCGACTATGCCGGAAGAGACGTGGTGTTGTGGCTGTGGGCACCTTGGTGACCGCACTGCAGGGAGGAGGCTCCCACGGTCGCGCAGTTGGTGCGAGAGTTCGAGAACCAGGTGGATTTCATTGGGATTGGCGCGCGAGACACGGTCGATTCTCTGGAGGAATTCGTTCGCAAGTATGAGCTGGAACACTTTGCTCACGTGTCGGATCCGAATGCCAGCCTTTGGGGCCATCTCGGCGTACGAGGCCAACCAACTTGGATCTTCGTGTTTTCCGACGGAACAAGCGAGACGCTTTTCAGGCCTCCGCTTGATCAGGTAAGAGAGATTTTGCGACGGATGGCCGAGCGATAGGCTTGCCGAATGCGTCTACCTTGCTTATGCACCTTTTCAGTAGTGGCCAAGGACGAAGCCAGCGACGAGTGGGGAGTTGCGGTGGCTTCGAAATTTCTGGCCGCCGGTTCGGTGGTGCCGTGGGGCAAGGCCAATGCAGGGGCCATCGCCACTCAGGCGTGGGCGAACATCTCGTTCGGCCCGGATGGACTGACCCTTCTGGAATCGGGAATGCCTGCCAGAGAAACTCTCGAGCAGCTGGTAGCCAAAGATGAAGGGCGAGAGCACCGGCAACTCGGCATCGTCGATCGCGAGGGTCGAGCTGCGACCTATACCGGCGCCGAATGCCTCGACTGGGCGGGGGGCGTGACGGGAGATGGATTTTCGATCCAAGGAAACATCCTCACGGGCCCGGAGGTGGTCGAGTCGATGAAGGAGACTTTCTTATCGACCGAAGGCACGCTCACCGAGCGGCTGCTGGCGACGCTTTACGCAGGGGATCGATCTGGCGGCGATAAGAGGGGAAGACAGTCAGCGGCGATCCTCGTTGTGCGCGAAGGGGGAAGCTATGGGGGCTACACGGATAAAGCCCTGGACCTGAGGGTCGACGATCACACCGATCCCGTCCCCGAGCTGCGGCGTCTTTACTCGATTCATCAGTTGCTATTCGAGAAGGCCGGAGACGACGAGCTAATAGATATCCGCGGCCCCTTGGTTTCCGAGCTGGCGACTGCGCTGCAAGGGCTCGGATATCTGAATGGGAAGCGTAGTGAGTTCGATGAGGAGTTGGCCTCGGCACTGAGGACCTTCATGGGGGCGGAAAATCTGGAAGAAAGATGGGTTGAGGGGCCCAGGATCGATCGAACAGTTCTCGAGGAGTTGCGGAGGAAGGCTGAACATGGGGAAGGATAAGAAAGATTCGAAAGTCGGCAAGACAAAGACTCGAAAGAGAAAGGTTCTTGGCTTAGCGGCGCTGGGAGCGGTAGCGACTGTCCTGTTTCGCCGCAATCGAAGGTCCGCCAAACCGGAAGGCGTTTGGCGGGATCTTGGCGATCCCCGCGCGTGAAAGCAGCGGTTATCGGATCCGAGTCCCAAAAGGGGCGGAGGGTTGCAAGGGATCTTCAGGAAGCCGGGCTGGAAACGATCGCTATCGACCCCGGCCAAAGTGCAGCCGGCTTCGATGTCATCGTGAGCTCTCTGGAGGGATTTCCGGAGAAAGAGATCACATCCGCCGAGGCAGCAGGGTCCCACGGAGTTCCGTTTGTAAGCGGGAACAGTGACCCAGATTCTGCCGAAGCCCTTATCGCCTTTGCGGAGTCGCGCCAGGCAAAGGACGCGCCGGTGGTGATTGGATGCGGGTGGTCTCCAGGGTTGAGCGGAATCCTGGCCAGGCTCGCAGCCCGCGAACTGGATTCAGTGCGCAGGGTCAAGGTTTCCTGGGTGGTCTCGACTTCTGGTCCTGATCGAAATCGAGCGCTTGCCAGGGCGATGCTGTCGCTGTCCGGGAGCGCCGTGACATTTGAAAACGGAGCATGGACACGCCGCCAGGCCGGTCAAGAGGGAGAAGAGATTTTCTTTCCAGAGCCGATCGGCTGGAAGGCCGTTCAAATTGCCCGCGCCCTGGACCCGCTGACTCTTCCCGGAGCTTTTCCGGCGACCGAGCGCGTTGTGGTCAAGGGTGGGATCAGCGAACCGTTTGTCGGCAGGCTCGTCCGCAGGATCGCTTCCCGAGTGACACTCGCTTCGCGAGGGTCGATTGAAAGAGCCTCCGGGGCCTATGGTCAGTTGATTCGGGCGGCACAAGGCTTCGGGCAGTCGAGTCACTCTTGGTCGGGAATGAGGGTCGACGTGACCGGCACCGCCGGCGACGCTACGAAGACGATCAGCCTGGCCGTCGTTGATCAGCTTTCGAATTTGGACTCGATTCCGCTGGTGGTGAGTGCAATCCTCGCAGCGAGAGGTGAAATCGTTGGGTCTGGAACACTGGATTCCAGGGTGACTCCAGAGTCGTTTCTGCCCGGCATCACCCAGAGGGGGCTTCGCGTCGCGCGACTCGATCGACGAGACTCCTAAAATGGTTGAGCGGAATACGGAGGGGCCGTAGCTCAGTTGGTAGAGCGCCGCCTTTGCAAGGCGGAAGTCGTCGGTTCGAGTCCGATCGGCTCCACTTCTTCGCCGACCCGCTAAACGCGTTCGCTGGTACGGTCACGCAATGGATTACGTGCAGGGGAAGACCTGCAACACCGCATACGAGGACGTCGTCAGAGAAATCGCGCGGCAAGAGATTGCGGGCGACGCTTCGCTGACGCCGATCCCCACTTATCCAGACTCGATCGTCTATGAGGTAGCTGTCGATGGGCTGACCTGGATCTTCAAGGCGATGGAACCTAACGGCCGGGATCGCGACGGGATCGCCCTCGAGGCTTGGTCATGCGATCGGGCACGCGAAGCCGGGGTACCTGCACCTCGGATTCACTTGCTCGATACGAGCTGCTCTCGATTCCCCACCTCTTTCCTGATGATGGAGAAGGCTTCGGGAGAAAGTCTCGAGCGGCTGGCGCTTTCCGAACGCGATCTCGGCTCTGCTTTGAGGGAACTCGGTTCACTCATGCGGGCGCTGCACGAAATCGAGATGCCCGGGTATGGATGGCTGGACGAGACCAACTACCGGAGCGAAGGAGTTGCCAGGGGCTCCTCTCATACATGGGACGACGCCCTCTTCGGCACCGTCCCCGAGTCGATCGAATATCTGGCTCGGACGGCTGCGCTTTCAGCCAACGAGATCGAACAGATCGTGACCCTCATCCAGCGAGCGACGCCACTGGTGGAGCCGCATCCGGCGAGCCGGCTACTTCACGGGGACCTAGGCCTCGTTCACGTTTGGCTGGATCCCGAGACGATGAGCATTTCATCGCTGATCGATTTCGGTGAGCGCATGTCCGGCGATCCTGTCTACGACTTCTGCGATCTGGATCTCGAGCCTCATCTGCTCACCTACGTGGTCGGCGAGTATTTCGGCGAGACTCCACCGCCAGAAGACTTCCATGACCGCGTCTGGCTTTATGCGTTCGCTCGATCGATTCCTTGGGCGATGAAGTGGCACGAGCGCGGCCATCTGCAAGTGATCGATTGGGTTCGCCATCTGCTGCGAACCGTGCCTAGAGGGCCTTCTTTTTCTCCCTGGCCCTGAAGGCAGCCACGCTGGCCCTATTCCCGCAGATCTCCGGACTGCAATAGCGACGCGAGCGATTACGGGATTGGTCCACGAATACGTCGAGGCATGTTTCCGCTGCGCACACCTGCAGGCGCTCGAACTCTCCCTCCGCGATCAGTACGGCCAAAGCCATTGCGGCCTCTGCGGCCAGCCTTGGTGCAAGAGGCGTACCGGTGGCGGTGTAGTGAAGATGCCACGGCTCCCCGTCGTGGCTGGTCAGTTCGGGACGTGCATTCGCTTCCGCGAGCAGACCATTGAGAATCTTCACCGCCGCCTCTTGATCAGCGGCCTCGAAGACTTCTCTAAAGGTGGCGGCCAATTCCCAGACCTGCTGGAGATCAGATCCGGTAGGAGGACGGCGGTGGCTCACCTTGTGCTCAGCCAGAAACGATTTGAGCTCTCCGACATTGCTCAAACGATCATTGCTCCCAGTGGCTGGGTCGTGGCTATTGGCCAGGTCGACAGCGAGGTCGAGGGAGCACTCCATGTAACGTCCAAAATTAGCTTGACTCATTACGATCCATCCAGTAGGGTAAGTAACATAATCCAGTTTGCTCCTTACTTGAGGGCATGTCAAGCAGACCGGGCAACCTGTTACTGGAGGCTTCGCCGGGACGTGGAGGTCAAAAGATGAACTTAGCTACGGGGGACCTAGCCAGAGAGCGCCGCCGGGATCTCCTCCTCGAGGGAAGCAGGCGCCGATTGATCGCTGAAGCCGGGCGCGGTCCGTCGAAAGGGTTGGCCGAGCCAGCACTCATCACAATCGCCGCCTCACGTCTTGCGTGGGTAAGGTTGTCATGGCCACGTTGATCCTGATCTTTGCGATCGTGGTTCTACTCGACGTTGCCGCTTTCTTCAGGTCTGCGAGTACCACAGACGGCCACGACTGGCGCTGCTCGGGACGCGATTAGGTGCTGTTCCCGGTCTACAATTTGAGCGACAGGATCGATAGCTTCGGCGTAAACCTGGGAGAGAAATGCCGTTTTTGATCTTCATAGTCCTAACTGTGGTGTGGCTCTACGCACTCGTTGAGGCCATTTCCACCGACGAGAGTCTGATGCGCAATCTTCCAAAGATGGCGTGGGTCATATTGATCGTCCTCGCTCCCCCCGTCGGTTCGATCGCCTGGTTCATCGCCGGGCGCCCGCAGGTAGACCGCTCTCCACTCCTGCGCGAAGACCCAGTACCTCCTAAGCAGATCTCGGCCAACCGGCAGCGTCCTGTGGGACCAGAGGATTCCCCCCAGTTCAACACCTACATCGAGGAACGCCGCCGTCTGCAGCTTTGGGAAGACGAGCTGGCCCGCCGCGAGAAGGAAATTCGCCTGCGCGAGCAGGAAGATCAGGGACCGGAGTAGCTCCGCCGTTCAGGATTCGGGGCTGCGAGCTACCGAGAAGTAACGAGCTTCAGGGTGATGGGCGATGATCGCACTGGTCGATTGCTCGGGATGAAGTTGAAACTCTTCGCTCAGGGTTACACCTATCCGCTCGGGCTCCAGTAGCTCCATGATTTGAACCTGATCCTCTAGATCGGGGCACGCCGGGTATCCGAACGAATAGCGTGAGCCTCGGTAGCCCTGCTTGAACAGGCCTTTGATATCGGAAGCGTCTTTTTCGGCGATACCCATCTCCTGACGGATCCGCATGTGCCACATCTCCGCCAGCGCCTCTGCCATTTCCACTGAGAGTCCATGAAGATGGAGATAGTCGTTATACCGGTCGGATTGGAATAGCTCCTGAGCCACTTCGCTGACCCGCGGGCCCATAGTCACAAGATGAAAGGCGACTACATCCATCTCTTTCGAGCCGACCGGTCGGAAAAAGTCGGAGATGCACAGGAATTTCCCTGAGGTCTGGCGGGGGAAGGTGAATCGCAGCCATTCCTTTCCGTCATCGTGAAAGATGATCAGGTCGTTACCTTCCGACTGAGCGTTGAAGTAACCGTATGCGACCGCGGGCTGCAGGATCTGCTCTTCGATCACTCGATCCATCCATTGACGCAGGATCGGCTCGACCTCGGTCCTAAGGTACTCCCGGTAGTCATCCGCGCTCTGACCTCTTCTTCGCTTGTAACCCCATTGACCGCGAAAAAGCGCGACTTCGCGGTTCAAGAACCTGGCGACATCTGCGATCGGGATTCCCTTCACTATCCGGCTGCCGAAGAAAGGCGGGGTGGGAATGGGGGCGTCTGTCGCAACATCCGAGCGAGAGGGGACGGTGATGCTCTGGGTCTTGGCGGGCTTCTGGCGCTTTGGCTTGGGAGCCGTATCCAAACTCACCGTAGAGCCTTCACGCTTGGCGGCCATGAGCGAATCCATGGTGTTCAATCCCTCGAAGGCATCGCGTCCGTAAAAGACTTCTCCTCGATAGAGCTGGCGCAGGTCATCTTCGACATATGAGCGGCTAAGTGCCGCTCCCCCGAGCAAGACGGGATAGTGGTGGAGGTCTCGCCGGTTCAGTTCTTCGAGGTCCTCCCGCATGACTATGGTCGATTTGACGAGGAGCCCAGAGAGCCCGATTGCATCCGCCTTCTCACGCTGAGCTGCTTCGATGATGCTCCCTATCGGCTGGCGAATCCCGAGGTTGAATACCGTGTAGCCGTTATTGGTGAGGATGATGTCCACCAGGTTCTTGCCAATGTCGTGAACGTCACCCCTGACGGTCGCCAGGACTATCTTTCCCTTTCCCCCGTCGGTTGCCTTCTCCATATGCGGCTCGAGATGTGCAACTGCGGCCTTCATGGTTTCTGCGGACTGAAGCACGAATGGCAGCTGCATCTGACCGGAGCCGAACAGATCTCCGACAACCTTCATCCCTTCCAGCAGGAAGTCGTTGATGATCTTCAGAGGATCGTATTTGGCCATGGCTTCGTCGAGGTCGTCGGTGAGGCCGGTTCGATTCCCATCGATGATGCGCTTGTTTAGTCTTTCCTCCAGCGGCAGAGAAATGAGATCTTCCTTTTGGGCGATCTCGGACTCGACCCCCTCGAACCTGGCCATGAATTCGGTCAGAGGGTCGTAGCCCTCGCGCCTGCGGTCGTAGATGAGGTCGAGCGCGGCCTCTTTTTGATCATCCGGTATACGGGACATCGGAAGAATCTTTCCGTAATGAACTATGGCCGAGTCGAGCCCACGGTTGATGGCCTCGTGCAGAAATACGGAGTTGAGCACCTTGCGCGCAACGGGAGATAGGCCGAATGAGATATTCGAGACGCCAGCCGTTGTGAAGGTTCCCGGAAACTTGTCTTTCAAGCGCTCGATGGCATCGAGTGTTTCCAGGGCGTATGGCCGCGCCTCCTCCTGCCCCGTTGAGATGGGAAGAACCAGAGGATCCCAGAGGATGTCGTGAGGCTCGAGGCCCCAGGAAAGAACCTCCTTGTGAAGTTTGCCGCAGACCTCGACCTTCCAATCGGCAGTTGTGGCCTGGCCTTTTTCCTCTATAGCTCCCGCCACAACCGCCGCGCCGAATCGCACTGCCAGCTGCATCTTCTTTGCGAAGCTCGAGTCCGGACCTGCTCCGTCCTCCAGATTGACCGAGTTCATAACGGGCCGCCCGCCGATCTTTTTTAGCGCAGCCTCCATCACCGGCCATTCGGTTGAATCGATCACCAGGGGGAGAGTCGACTGGGTGGCGAGGCGCGACACGATTGCCGAAATGTCTTCGGCTCCGTTGCGTCCTGTTATGTCGGGCATCACATCGAGGGCGTGACAGCCCTCCCGGATCTGTTCCTTGGCAAGGTCCACTATCCCTTCGAAGTCCTGGTTCTCGACGAGAGCTTTGAACTTTCTGGATCCCTGGGTGTTGAGACGCTCGCCGATCACGAAGACCGAGGTGTCCTGCTGGAATGGCTGTGCGATGTATAGCGACGAGCTTGCCGGCTCGAACCGAACCTCTCGATCGGGCCTTGGCATATCTCTCAGCGCTTCTACAAGCTGGCCCATGTGCTCGGGAGTGCTGCCGCAACATCCTCCAATGACAGACGCGCCGAACTCTTCGACAAAGATCCGATGGTGACGAACGAACTCTTCTGGGGTTAGAGGGAAATGCTCGACACCGGCGACGACGTCGGGGATCCCCATGTTCGGCTGAACGCTCACCGGGCGACGTGAGTGGTTGCATAGATATCGGACGTGTTCGGTCATTTCAACCGGCCCCGTGGAACAGTTGATCCCGATCACGTCCACGACACGGAAGGGATCGATGGTTGCCAGCGCCGCGCCGATCTCGCTTCCCAGCAGCATCGCGCCCTCCGGCTGGATCGTGACCTGCACTATCAGCGGGAGTTTCGTTGAGGAAGCCGTGAATGCATCCATCGCGCCAGCGATGGCTGCCTTGGTCTGCAACAGATCGAAGCAGGTTTCAATGATGAGTCCGTCGGCCCCCCCATCGATCAGTCCGCGCACCTGAATCTCATATCCGTCGGCGAGGGTGTCGAAGTCGATGTCTCCCAGCGTCGGGAGCTTCGTGCCGGGACCGATCGACCCGAAGACCCACCTCGTGCGGTCCGAGTACGAAGATGCAACTTCCTTCGCCAGCTTCGCCGCAGTCAGGTTCAGGTCATACACCTTGTCCGCTTGTCCGTACTCTCCTTGGGCCGCGACGTTGGCTCCGAAAGTGTTGGTCTCGACCACCTCACATCCGACATCCAGAAAGCCGGCATGGATGGACTGAATTACCTCAGGGCGGGTGAACGTCAGGACCTCTGAGTTGCCCTCTTGTCCGTTGTAGTCATCGATCGAGACTTGAGAGGCATGGATGGATGTGCCCATCGCCCCGTCGAATATGACCACGCGCTCCTGCAGAGCTTCTAGAAAGCTGCTCATTTCGAATGATTGTGACGCATGGCGCGCCCGAGGAGGTCGTATCGGCTTCTCCCCGGCTTCTAGTGCGAAGGCGCCTCCATTGGGGGCAACAAACCCCTGAGCAATTCGTTAGTAAAGAGAGTTTAACTTAAAGGAGAGGCTCTAAGTGCTAGGCAGCGCATCTCCCCCATAAATCGAAACGGCCCCCGATGGGGGCCGTTTCGCGTTATACCTTCGTCCTAGTACTCGACCTCGATGTCTTCGGTCGCCTTGCCCATCTGCTGCATGAAGCCCTGAAGCTGCATGACCTTCATCATGTTGCCTTCGATCTTGAGCTTTCCCTGCATGAAGGCCGCCTGGCCCTGCAGTTCGCCCTTGGCAACTGCCACCGCGGTGTCATAGTCGAGCTTCAACGTCGCTTCTGGGTTCTCTGGCGGCTCGCCTGTTCCAACTTCCGGGGTCCCGTCTTTGATGCGGAAGTAGCCCTGGATGTCACCCTCCGGAGCCCCCGAGATGATGTTGCCTACGGTGATGCTCTGGCCCTTGACCGCGTTCTGCACCGCCTCGTCGGACTGGATACGGTTGTTTACCTCCTGCACCCACTCCTGCGACCAGTACTTAACCGCCATAATCGCTCCTTTCTGCAAGTTGACCCGGGCTGGAGCCCGGAGGCGTATTTTTACCGACCGGCGGTCAGTTTCTCAACTTGAGCGAGAGAGGGATCGGATGAGACCGGCATCAACTGTCGTGCTTGCCCGGGCACGAACGAATGGAGATCCGGAGCTCCTTTTCGTGCGCCGCCCCGAAGCAATGCGTTTCCTCGGCGGGTTCCACGCCTTTCCCGGCGGAGCCCTCGATCCCGGAGACGTGGCTCCCGAAGCCTTCGCGGCCTCCGCTCTTACGCCCGGTGAAGCGGAGTCCATCATGGGCGCGGCAGCCGGAGACCAGCCGGCACTTGGATTTTTCATCTGCGCTCTTCGCGAACTGTTCGAAGAGGTCGGGATCCTTCTGGTATCAGGTGATATCGGCGCGAGCAGGTCATCCATCGCGTCAGCACGGCGAGACCTGCTCGAGGACCGAGCAACCATAGGAGAGGTGGCCAAGGCCCTAGACGTGACCCTCGCCACCGATTCGCTGCGGTTCCTCGCGCGCTGGATCGCTCCAGAGGTGCTCCCGATCAGGTTCGACGTCAGGGTATTCGTCGCGGCCGCGGTGGGTGAACCCGATCCAGACCCGGGAGAGGTCGATCGCATCGACTGGCTGTCTGCTTCCGAGGCTCTCGCGTTGACCGAAGCGGGCGGCATGATGATGGCTCCGCCAACTGTTTCGACGGTTTACTCATTGACCGGCTTCGGGTCGGTTGAGGAAATGGTCGAAGGGACAAGGCCGGAGCACTTCCCGACAGTCGAGCGACATTCCCCACTCGTCCGCAGGATCGTCGCCCCGAATCCATCGATCATGACCGGCCCTGGTACGAACACCTGGATCGTGGGCGACGGCGAGGTGATCGTGATCGACCCGGGATCGATGGAGCCGGAGCATCTAGATGCGATCGCCTCATGCGGGAAGGTCACGATGGTGGTGATAACGCATCACCATGTCGATCACGTCTCGGGTGTTCTCGAGCTTGCTCAAATGACGAGGGTTCCAATCGCGGCATCACCTTCGTTTTTCCAACGAACGGGAATGGAAGGGAAGTCGCTGGTAGAAGGGGATGTGATCGGAGTACCTGCAGCGCAGGTGCGGGTGCTGGAAACGCCCGGACATGCCTCGGGGCATCTCTCCTTTTGGTTAGAAAGCGAAAGGGCTCTCTTCAGTGGTGACCTTGTCCTTGGCGAAGGAACGACCGTGATATCGCCTCCCGACGGAGATCTCGTTCAGTACATGAAGAGTCTCGAGAAGGTTCTCGCTCTGAACCCATCGAAGATCTATCCCGGACACTTCGGCCCAAGAGACGACGCGGTGGAGTGGATCACTTTCTACAGAGACCACCGGTTACAGCGGGAAGCCCAGATCCTCGCCAGCCTCGGTGAATCCGAGCTTTCCGTCGCGGGGATCGTCGAGCGCGTTTATTCGGGATACCCAACCGAACTGCATCCGATCGCGGAGAGAACCGTGCTCGCTCATCTCGCGAAGTTGGCCGGCGAGGGCCGGGTCATAGAGAGTGGAGGGATCTATCGCATCCCCCATGAATAGCTAAGGGGGGCTATGAGCCCAGTCCCCCTAAGGAGTGATTCATGTTTTGCCGTGCGCTTCGGTATCAACTAGTTAGCGCGATCAGACGAATCTGTATGTGGGCATGAAAAAACCGAGCGCGTGAGGGGTATCGGGCTCGAAGGAAGGATGGGGGAGATGACTGATCTCCTGCTGAAGGTGGCGGATACGCTAGTGGCTCACCCCGGTCTAGCGGCCGGGCTTGGAGCCGGAGTGATCCTCCTCCTGTTCGTCTGGGGAGTCCTCTCGACTTCCCACAGGTATCGCTGAACGGCAGTCCCGCGGTCGGGAGTCTCGGTCCTGGCACGCCCGCCCGACTTCATGAGTCTGCTGCCGCCGGCGACCAACCGGCCCGCCCCTAAAAGGCGGGCCGGTTCAGTTCCCTCCCTTTTCTGACCGCCGGTCATTCGCGCTATCCTTGCCTGTATATCCCATCGAAGAAAGGTGTGGACATGCGTGAAGCCGTGATCGTCGAAGCTGTAAGGACCCCTCTTGGAAAGAGAGGCGGCAGGCTCAAGGACATTCACCCAACCGACCTCCTTGCGTCCGCTCTGACGGAAGTCGTCAGCAAGTCCAAAGTGGATCCGGGTGTCGTCGAAGACGTCATTACCGGATGTGTCTCGCAAGTGGGCGAGCAGTCGCTCAATATCGGGAGGAATGCCTGGCTGTCTGCCGGGTTCCCCGAGGAAGTTCCGGCTACCACCATCGATCGACAGTGCGGATCCTCACAACAGGCCGCCCATTTTGCCGCTCAGGGAGTAATCGCAGGTGCGTACGACGCGGTCATCGCCGCAGGGGTGGAGCACATGACGCGCGTTCCCATGGGCTCATCAGTATCGAGCGGTTTTCCTTTCACTCCGCAGTTGCTTTCTCGCTACGAGGGCAATCTGGTCCCACAGGGGATCTCTGCGGAGCTTCTAGCTGCAGACTTCGATTTGACCAGGGAGCAGTTGGACGATTTCGGGTACCGGTCCCATGTGCTAGCGGCCAAGGCTACTAGTGAAGGGCGATTCAAGAACGAGATCTTCCCGATCAAAGTCGAAGGAGAAAATGGCCCCGAAGTCTTCGAGACCGATGAAGGGATCCGTTTCAATCCAGATCGCGACAAGATGGGTCAGTTGCCTCCCTCGTTTTATACCGAGGACATGACCAAGCGCTTCCCCGAGATCAAGTGGGTAGTAACCGCAGCGAACTCATCCCAGATCACAGACGGAGCAGCCGCCCTTCTGATAATGACCCCTGAAAAGGCAAAAGAGCTGGGCCTCCAGCCCCGTGCTCGCTTTGTGAGCTTCGCTCTCGCCGGCGCCGATCCCGTGAGGATGCTTACCGGGCCGATCCCGGCAACGAAGAAAGCTTTGGAGCGCGCCGGTCTTGATCTCAAGGCAGACATCGACGTCGTAGAGATCAATGAAGCTTTTGCGTCGGTGGTACTTGGCTGGAAGAAGGCACTGGAAATCGACGACGCTTGGTTTGACGAGAGGGTCAATCCAAACGGTGGCGCCATCGCGCTCGGTCATCCCCTCGGGGGATCGGGCGCCAGACTGATGACGACTCTGTTGAACGAACTCGAGCGGCGCGAGGCGCGCTACGGCCTTCAGACGATGTGCGAAGGCGGAGGCCTTGCCAACGCCACCATCATCGAGCGGCTCGGCTGAGCAGAGGAATACGCCGTCTCATCCTGTTCGCGGTCGTAGTTCTTACGATCGCGTTCATAGGGCTTGCCTTCTCGGTCCTTTCCGGCAATGTGACTGGGTTCTTCTGGAGGGCGGTGGTGGCTGCGGTTCTGTTCACCTTCTTCGCCAGGCTTGGGGTGGGGTACTTCAAGGAAGCGACGCGCCCGGTTGTGCAAGACGAACCTGCCGAGGACGTACCGACATCGATCTCTCTTACCTATGTATGCGACATGTGCGGGCTCGAGCTTGCGGTCGTGAAGGTCGCGAAAGAGAAGGGGCCCAAACATTGTGGTGAGGAGATGAGATTGGTTGTAGAGCGGGACTGACTCAGTGGCGCGGGGACACCGGGGATTGTCCCACCTGCAGGAATCGATGGAGAACCTCGATCAGCTCGGTGATCTTCTCCCGCCCGTCCTCTGAGGAGCTCGCGTCGGCAACGCAGCCCCGGATGTGATCCTCCAGGACTATCAGCCCAACTTTCTCGCATGCAGCGATAACGGCGGACAGTTGCGTCAAAACATCCGGGCAATACGCGTCTTCTTGGATCATCCTTTGGATGCCCCGAACCTGACCCTCGATCTTCTTGAGCCGGGTTTGAAGGTCGGAGGAGTGCTCCCCGTAGGAGCCATGCTGATGCGGCTGGCTTTGCGTGGTCTCGTTCACCGCCACTGGGTCGAGACCCCGAATGCTCCGGCAATCAGCAAAAGGCCGATCCACAGAAAATAGTCCTTGTCGAAAAACGAGAACACGCCGGGGAGGGCGTACCTGGCGATGATTATCAGAAAGCCAACGCCAAGGAAGATGAAAAACAAGACAGGGACCCAAGCAGGTGACGGGGGCGGTTTTGCCTTCGGAGGCGGCTGATACTTTCTTCTCTTCGACTTTGACTTTGGCATTGCCCTAGACGATACCTTCGTCGCCATGATTCGGCCACGGGCAAGGTACTCTGGATGGGTCAATGAATCGTTTTCTGCGGATACTGGGCAAGATCTTCATCTCCACGGGAGTCCTGATACTCCTCTTTCTTGCGTACCAGCTTCTCGGGACGAATGTCGTAACCGACAATCACCAAAAGGGCCTCGCCGAGGACTTTCAACGCACGATTGCCGCCGGGCCCGACTTACCCGCGGCTTCGGCTGAACCTGACTTTGGCGATGCCGTCGCCAAGATCGAGATCCCGAAGATCGAAGTCGACTGGTACGTGGTGGAAGGGGTTGGAGTCGAGCAGCTGAAGAGAGGTCCTGGGCACGTTCCCGGGATGGCCATGCCCGGCGAGAAGGGCAATGTTGTGATCTCGGGTCACCGAACCACTTACGGAGCGCCATTTCACCGCCTGGACGAAGTCGCCGTGGGTGACGTCATACGCCTTCGAAGCCGCTCCGGACTGTTTATTTACCGGGTGAGCGAGGTGAAGATCGTTCAACCCACCGATCTAAGCGTGGTGGTTCCGACTGAAGACGCGCGTCTTACGCTTACTACCTGCCATCCCAAGTTCTCCGCCGCCAAGCGGCTTATCGTTGTCGCTGCCCTGGTCGAGTCCGAAGGGGCAAAGGACGTCACATGACTTCCGATCCCGGCCGACAGACAAAGAAAAAGGTAGTGAAGTGGGTAGTGATCGTCGTGGTTGGCCTCCCGATTTTGTTCGTGTTGTTCGAGTACGTGGTCCCAAGGCTCCTTCCACCCAACTTCTAGGGCCTAGTGGGCCTCCGCACAATTACGCCGGCATTCGAGCGCACATCCATCCCCGATCGCGGCGTTCCTCGTCGGTTACATACGGCAAGCGTATGCTCCCTCCTCGCGCCTGGCGCTCGGGGCGCCTGTCCGCTCTCGGTGCGGCGACCTACTTATGCGGAGGCCCACTAGTTGCTCGTAGATCTGCAGATCCATACCGCGGTCGCCAGTCCAGATTCGGTGATCACTCCTGAAGAGCTGGCCCTTTCTGCTAAGGAAGTGGGCCTCGAGGCGGTGGCGGTCACCGAACACAGACCCCCCACCTTCGATGTTCTGCGGAAGGCGCTCGAGGACGAAGAGATCGTGCTGCTTCCCGGCCGAGAGGTGAGTTTGCTTGGAGCCCACGTCCTGGTCCTGTCCGAGGACGAGGAACTTCTAAAGGCCTTGCCTCCCCTGGTCCTGGCAGGCGACTCTCTGCTCCAGCACGAGCACATCGCCCTGGTTTGGGCGCATCCGGCGGCTCCAGCAGGGTCTTCCGCCTATCCTCCCTCGGTATTTGGCCACGCGGGAGGGCTGCTCGATCTCATCCACTGCATCGAGGTCCTAAACGGCAGACATCTGCATTTCGAGGCGGCGGTTGGACAAGCTGAGACCATTGCAGCCGGATACGACTTGGGGATGACCGGTGGAAGCGATGCTCACAGACCTTCGGATGTTGGCAGGTGTGCAACCTTTGTCGAGTCGCTCTCCGAAGATGGAGTGGCCGGATTGGTTGGCGCGATCCGAGCGGGCCGTACCCGTCCGGTGCTGAACGAACGATGGGCGGCCGCGCGGAGCTACGATTACAGGCCGAGCTTGCAGAGGTATCTGGGATGAAAGTTGCTCTGATCGACAATTTCGACTCGTTTGTCTACAACCTTGCCCAGTACTTGGGAGAGCTCGGTGCCTCTCCCATTGTTGTGCGAAACGATGTCTCTCTCGAACAGCTTGAGGAGATGAATCCTGCCGCCATCGTCATTTCTCCAGGACCCGGCAGACCGGAAGATGCCGGATGTTCGATCCCGGCGATAAGGCACTTCACCGGCCGAGTTCCGATACTTGGGGTCTGCCTGGGGCACCAGGCGATCGGATCTGCATTCGGCGGCAAGATCGTCCGCGCGGAACAGCTGATGCACGGTAAGACTTCTCTTATCCACCACAATTCCAAAGGAGTTCTGACGGGACTGCCTGACCCGTTCGAGGCAACCAGATACCACTCACTTGTTATCCACCCGCAATCGCTTCCCGCCGAGCTGGAAGTGACCGCGCATACCGAAGACGGAGTAATCATGGGTGTCCTTCACAGGGATGCTCAGGTGGAGGGCGTGCAGTTCCACCCGGAATCGGTGCTAACCACCGAAGGAAAGCAGTTGATCAAGAATTTTGTTACAGGTCTGTCCGCGTCGGCCCGGCGGTAACCTCGCTAGCGCCCAACCGTGATCGTTACGACGTCCCCTCGGCAGGCGGTCGTCCCGGAGGAAGGATTCTGGTCGATAACTCGTCCCTCGTTGGGCGGCAAGGCCTCCTGCTCCACTACCCTCACCCTGAAGCCGGCCTTCTCGAGCTTGGCGGTCGCTTCTTGTTCGGTGTCTCCCCGGACGCCCGGAACCGAAGGGGCCCTGTTGACTGTGATGGTCACATCGGATCCCTCTGCGACTTGCTCGCGGGGAGCGGGAGACTGATCCAGCACGGTGTTGTTTCTGCGGGTGGTGTTGCACTCCTCGACTACGACGGGGTTTAGGCCGCGCTCGAGAATGATCTCTCTCGCGCGCTGTTCATCGATACCCGTCACCTCGGGGACCGACACTGTGTTGCGTCCCCCCGATACGACGAGATCGACTCGCGATTCGCGGGGTGCACGTTCCCCTGCCTCGGGCGATTGTGAGATCACGCTGTTCTGGGGTACCTCTTCTGAAAAGGCGCGGGTTACGTTTCCAACGACGAAACCGGCATCGGTGATCAGACTTCGGGCTTCTTCCTCGGTCTTGCCCACTACATCCGGGACGCCGATTCTTTGAGGGCCCCGCGACACAACGAGGTCTACCACCGTCCCCTTAGGTTCTTTCCTTTCTCCCTCAGGATCCTGTGAAATGACGCTGCCTTCCGGAACGCTGTCATGGAATTCACGGTCTGCCAGCCGGGCCTTGAGACCTGCACCCTCGAGCTGACGTTCTGCATCGGCGAACGCGAGTCCCGTTACGTCTGGGATCACCACCGGCTCGCCGCCCGGCGCGAACAGGGAGAAGAGCAGCGCGACCAGCCCAACGATGACTGATAGGAAGAGCAGCGTTATGAGGGTGTAAGCGAGGGCTCTGCGTCTTCGTGAGGAGTCCGGCACAGTCGGCACCGGCATCACTGTGGTTCGGTCGGATGACTGCAGCATCGCCGTCTGCTCCGCGGGCATTACCGGTGTCGCGGTTACGGGCTGACCTCGGAGCACTCGCTGGAGATCGGAGCGCATCTCGGATGCAGACTGGTAACGGTTGTCTGGGTTCTTTGCCAGTGCCTTCATGACAACGGCATCCACTTCCTGAGGTATCTCGGTGTTTAGCTGCGAGGGAGGCACCGGGTCTTCTTTGACGTGCTTGTATGCGATCGCGACGGCGGTATCAGCCTGGAATGGGACCTCTTGGGTGAGCATCTCGTACAGGACGACTCCAAGGGAATAGACGTCGGACCTGGCGTCGACCGGCGTACCTTGAGCTTGCTCGGGTGAAAGGTAGTTCGCGGTTCCCATGACGGTTCCCGTCTGAGTCATCGTCTGTCCAGCATCGCTAGCCGCCCGAGCTATCCCGAAGTCCATCACCTTGGTCTGGCCCCCTGGAGTGATAGCGATATTCGCCGGCTTGACGTCGCGGTGAACGATGCCGTTCCCATGAGCGTAGTGAAGAGCCATGCACACGTCAGAGGCGATCTCGAGCGATCGTTCGATGGTGAGGGGCCCTTCCGATCGGATGACGTCTCTGAGGGTCTTTCCTTCCACGTACTCCATGACGAGGTAGTAAGTCCCGTCATCAGAGCCCCAGTCGAAGACAGACACGATTCTCGGATCGTTGAGGCTCGCAGCCGCCTGAGCCTCGCGCCGGAACCTTTCTATGAACGTCTTGTCGCGCGCGAATTCTGGGTGGAGCACTTTGAGGGCAACTTTTCGTCCCAGAAGCTCATCGCGAGCAAGGAAGACCTCGGCCATGCCACCCGACGCCAGAGCGGACGTGATTTCATACCGTCCGCCGTATCTGGAAGGGCCCTCAGTCATCTTCTCCTTCCTTTCCTTTCCCGCGACGGCCTTCGTCCTTGTCTTGCTCTTCGCCAATGGTAAGGGTGACAGTGGTTCCAGGTGCGACCACTCCCCGGGGCTGGAAATCTATGACCTTGTCTTTCTGATCATTGGGAGCAGGCGCGCTTGTTGTTTCGACCTGCAGGCCGCTGTCTTTTAGCACTCGTTCGGCGTCCCCTTTGGAAAAACCCATAACTTCTGGCACTTGGATCCCCTTGCCTTCGGAAACCGTAAGAGTGAGCACGGTGTCCGGGCCCACTTCCCTTCCGGGCGGGGGATCCTGGGCGAGTACCACTCCTGCATCTTTGTCTGTTAATCCCCCCGGTGCGGCAAAGATCTTGGCTTCCGGGATTCCAAGAGCGATTGCGCGCTGCTTCGCCACCTCGAATGGCATCTCCGTCAGGTCCGGAAGCTCTTGGGCCGAGGCGGTGCAGAATCGAGCCAGCATCACGAGCGCAACCAGGACTGCGGCGAGAAGGAGCACGGCGACGACCGGGCGACTTACTCGGAATCGTCTCGGGTCGGGAAGAGGGATTCCGTATGCGGGTGTTGCCGGCTGAACCTCGGTTCTCGGCCCGCTGATGACTTCAGTCGCAGGCGCGCTCGACCCAGGCTGGGTATCGATGTTTCCGATGACGCTTCTCAGAGCCGCCGCCATCTCGGAGGCGGACGAATAGCGGTCGCTAGGAGACTTCGCCATCGCACGCTGGATGACCTGGTCGATCTCCTCTGGTATCGATGAGTCGACGTCGCGAACACTGGGAATCGGGTCGTTGGTGTGAGCTTTCGCAATCGCGATCTGGTTCTCCGCATCATAAGGAGGAGATCCCGACAAGGCCTCATAGAACACGCAGCCAAGAGCGTAAACATCACTCGCAGGTGTTGCCTTTGCCCCGTTGATCTGCTCGGGGGAGAGGTAGAGCGCAGTGCCGAGGAGCTCTCCCGTGACGGTGACAGGCAGCTGGCTTTTTGCCACCGCGATGCCGAAGTCGGTTACTTTCACCGCCCCCGTATTCGTGAGGAAGATGTTGCCCGGCTTTACGTCTCGATGGACCGCTCCTTCTTCGTGAGCGTGACCAAGGGCGGCGGCCGCCTCGTAGACGATTCTGCCGGCCTCTTCGGGTTCTAGAGGTCCCTTTTTCACCAGGTGAGTGTGAAGGTCGCGGCCTTGGAGAAGCTCCATGACGATGAACTTACGGCCGTCGGACTCCTGAAAATCGAATACCTGGGCGATGCCGGGATGAGAGAGCGATGCTGCGATGCGTGCCTCTCTCCGAAACCTTTCGACTAGCGAGGTGTCGCGGGCGTACTCCTCCTTCAAGAACTTAATGGCGACTCGGCGTTCGAGGACCGAGTCGTGGGCTTCGACTACCGATCCCATTCCGCCAACGCCGATAACGTCTCCGAGGTCGTAGCGGTCCAAGAGCTTCTCGTCTTGTTTTTCAATCACCAGCCGGCCGCCCCTCGATGGGCTTCCATCACGGCCTTCGCTATGGGGGCCGCGATCCTTCCTCCGGTTTCATTGGATCCCTCGCCTCCGCTCTCGACCAACACCGCAATCGCGATGCGAGGTGTATCGGCCGGCGCGAAAGCTATGAACCACGCATGGTTCGAGTCATCCGGCCTGCCGGTCTGCGCGGTGCCGGTCTTGCCAGCGACCTTCACTCCGCTGATTTGCGCCCTCGTCCCGGTGCCGGAATCGACCACCGAAACCATTAGGTCCTTGAGTGTGGTTGCCGTGTCCTGCCTGATGGCTTCCTTCCACACGCTCGGCTCCGTCTCTCGGAGTCGAGTTCCGCGGAAGTCGTGGATCTCCTTCACGATTCGCGGCTGCATGACCTTTCCGCTGTTGGCTATTCCGGCGGCGACCAAGGCCATCTGCATTGGGGTGGCAGAAACCTCGAACTGACCGATGGCAGCCTGCGCCCGGAAGGCCGGAGACGCAAGCGCTTCCGAGCTAGGCATTCGCGATGCACTCACTTGGATGCCCAGTTCCGGCCTTTCTCCAAAGCCGAAACCTTGGGCGGTTGTTTCCAATGCCTCCGCCGAAAGCTCTGCCCCCAGCCTTGCGAAGTAGGTGTTGCAAGAGACTCTCAATGCGTCGGCCATGTTCCCGCCGCAACTGCCTCCCCCAAAGTTGCCAACCTTGCGATCGGTCTGTGGAGGCTGGTATTCCCTTGTCGCCTCGTAAGTGGTGTCCACTCCAAAGCCGTTTTCCAGTGCAGCAGCCGCAGTCAGAACCTTGAATGTCGATCCGGGAGGATAGGACTCTCTAGTCGCTCGATTTAGAAGTGGCTTGCTGGGGTCATTGTTGAGCGCGTTCCAGGTGTTTTCCTGGATGGTCGCGTCATGCTGCGATAGAGGGTTGGGGTCGAAGGACGGATTTGATACCAGCGCGAGAACCTCGCCATTGACAGGATCCATGGCGAAGACAGCCCCCTGGCGTCCGGTTGCGGCCAGCGCATCGATGGCGGCCTGCTGTACTGAGGAATGGATCGATAACAAAAGAGTGTCGCCCTTGCGCCCTTCTCCAAGAAGGCGATCGCCGATCTCACGAATCGTGATCACTCCTGTTTCTCCAGTCAGCACGTTGTTGAAGCCTCTTTCCAGCCCTCCCCTTCCGAATCGCACCGAGTAATAGCCGGTTACGTGGCTGAAGAGCTGCCCCATCGGATAGACCCGCAAGTACCTCAGTTCCGACTCCGGGCGAGGCTCGCTTAGGGCGAGGGTCTGCTGATCTAAGGAGAGCATGGCTCCTCTTTCGATCGAATATTCCTTGACAAGCAGCCGCTTATTGCGATCGTCCGAAGCGAGTCTTTGAGCTTGCGCGAGCTGAATCCAATTGAGCCGCAGAAAGATGGCACCAAAAAGGATCAGAGTGAAGAAGGCTACTTTGCGAATCTGGCGGTTCATCTTCCTCCCCCCGCGGGCACGTGGATCTCGGTGGCAGGTCCTTCCGCAAGCTGCCTGCTCGTCTCGTCTGAGACCCGTATCAGAAAGGCGACGAGAATGAAATTGGAGAGAAGACTCGAGCCGCCGTAGCTCATGAACGGCAAGGTCACCCCAGTCAATGGAATGAGGTTCGTAACGCCCCCCAGGATCAGAGCGGTCTGAAGCCCGAACGTGCTCACCAACCCGGCCACCAAAAGCTTCGAGAAATCGTCGGCGCACCTGGTCGCAAGCCCGAACCCCCGCGCGACAAATAGAGCGTAAGCAGTCAGTACTGCCGTCGTCCCCGCGAGACCGAGCTCCTCCCCAAGGGCGGCGAAGATGAAGTCGGTCTGCACGAAGGGGATGAGGTCCGGACGTCCGAGACCCAAGCCGGTTCCCCAAGCTCCCCCTGTGGCTAAGGCGAACATCGACTGAACGATCTGATAACCACGACCGTCGAAGTGAGCAAATGGGGACTGCCATATCTGGATCCGGACCTGCACGTGGTCGAATGCTGTGTATGCAAAGAATGCTCCGGCCAGAAACATGAGTCCTCCGGCAAGGAGATATGCAGGGCGGCTCGTAGCTACCCAGATCATCACCACGAAGATGCCGAAGAACAGCATGGAAGAACCGAGGTCTTTTTGATTGATCATGACCAGAAGCGAAACCCCCCAAGCCGCCGCAACTGGGCCAAAGAACCTCAGCTCCGGGATGCCAATCGGTCCGATCCTTCGACGGGCGATCGCAAGCAACTCCCTCTTTTCTGCCAGATACCCGGCGAAGAAGAGAACGAGGGCGATCTTGGCAATCTCTGCCGGCTGGAAGCTGAGAGGCCCAACCCTTATCCACAGCTGGGCCCCATTGATCTCGCGTCCAAGTCCAGGGATGGACGGCAGCACTAATAGCAATACTCCCGCAGCCGCCCACGTGTATCGATATCTGGCGAGTCCCCTGACGTCTCGTACGACTATCAGGGTGGCAATGAAGACAGCTACCGCGACGACCATCCACCGCACCTGTGCACCGGCTGGCGGAGAGTTGGGAGTCGTCCCCTCGAGCCTGGAGATGAGAACGAAGCCGAGCGAATTCAGCATGGCGGCGATCGGCAGGAAAAGAGGATCGGCCCCAGGAGCAAAGCGTCTGACTGCCAAGTGAGCTGCGGCATACAGGCCCGTAAAGAGGAGCGCATACCCGATTAATCCGGCGGGGACCTCTGGTCCTTTGCTCAATGCCGTCAGCCAGTAGCCTCCTACTGCCAAGACCGCGGCCATCACGAGCAGGGAGACTTCGGTGTTCCTGCGTACGTGCGAAATCAAGGTGTAGCCGGTTCCGGACCGGGCGTGATCAGGTTGCCTGGCTGAGGAGGATCCAGCGCCCTGTCCGGCGAAGATTGTTCGCGCAAATGCTGGACGATGCGTTCCGCTTCCTCCAGTGAGGCGGCCCTAATGCCCTCTGCGAGCCGGCCATGGTAGATGTCGGGGAGAGATTCGACGGGAACCGCGGTTCTCGTTTCGAGGGTCTGAAGAGAGATCCCGGCGAATGATCCAGGCACTCCGCGGAAGATGGCTACGTTATCCTGCTGCTGACCAACGAAGTAGTTGTTGTTTATGGCGGCTCTCCCAGCCAAGGCCAGAACGAGTAACAAGGCGAGGACGATCCCAGTCGTGACGAGTGTCCTTCGAGGTGAACGGCTCTTGCGCGCTCGTTTGTCTTCGGGGCCCCCGGGGAAGTCGACCACGATGACGGTGATGTTGTCGTTGCCTCCAGCATCGAGGGCCTCCGTAACCAGTCGCTTGGAAACCTCTGTTGGTTGACCCGCAGACGAGAGAAGATCCTCGATCTCGGGGTCCGATACGTGGGTCGTTAATCCGTCGGTACACAGAAGCACGCGATCGCCCGGTTGGGTGTCGATCAATTGCATCTCGATTTCGACTTCGCTTTCCTGACCGAGAGCCCGTTCCAGGACCGACCTCTGCGGATGGAACTCGGCTTCCTGTTCTGAGAGTTTCCCTTCTCGCACCAGGCTGTTGACGTAAGAGTGATCCTGCGTCAGCCGCCTCAGTTTTCCGTCTCGAAGCAGATAGGCGCGGGAGTCTCCGACGTGAGCTATCTGGGCTGAATTCTCCTGAGCGATCATCGCAACAACCGTCGTTCCCATTCCATCCAAGTTGCGATCTGCTTCGCCGGCTTCGTAGATTGCTCGGTTCGCCCGTTGAATGGCCGCGGTAAGAGCATCGCCGTCGGTGAGGATGTCCTCGCCGAGCATCTCTACAGCCATCTGAGATGCGACGTCTCCTCCTCGGTGACCGCCCATCCCGTCGGCAACGACGAAGAGCGGCGGCTTGGCCAGCATCGAATCGTCTTGCGTGTCGCGGGCGTGACCGATGTGGATCTCTGCGCCGTGGCGGAGCTGGTCGGTCATCGCTTGAATTCCAGCTGAGTCTTTCCTATGCGCGCGGTATCCCCTCTGTTCACAGGCATTGGTGACGATACTTTCCTGCGGTTGAGCTGAGTGCCGTTGGTCGATCCCATGTCTTCGATGAACACTGCGTCGTCCCGTCGGAAGACCCTGGCATGGAATTGGCTGGCGTAGGTGTCGGTGATCACCACATGGCATTTGGTGTCTCGTCCTATGATCAGTTCGTCTTCGATGCTGTAGGTCTTGGGACGTGCCGCATCGGATGAGGTGACGACAAGCTTGTCCGGGGGTTTGCCAGGCTTGGAGCGGGATGCCACAGTCGCAGTCCTCCCGCCGCCGGACTGAGCTCTCATCGCTTTGGGACCGCCGATCTCCAGGTACATCGCCTTTACTGCTCTCCAGAGGAACAAAAAGATCAGAAGAAGGAACAGATATTTGAGAACTGCCAGGATGACTGCCGGCATTCCTACTCCGCCTCCGGCTCGGAAAAGACCATCTCCACGGAACCGATCGAGACGCGGTCTCCGGTTTTGAGCCTCCGTTCCTTCACCACCGCATCGTTGACGAAGGTCCCATTGGTCGAACCAGCATCTACTATCCACCAGCCGTCTTCACGCCGGACAATCTGAGCGTGCTCCCTGGAGACGTCGGAACCCGGGATAAAGACTTCATTTGTAGATAGCCTTCCGATGGTCACCTCTTTGGCATCAAGCACCCATTCATCGTCGCTGTCCGAGCGCTTGAGTCGAGGGTAGCTGTTCTCGTCGCTTTCCTCCTCGGGTCCGCCGCCTTCATGTGCGGCCGTAGTGGAGAAGCTGCCCTCCTTGATCGAGTCGTCTGCGGCAAAACTGATCGAGATTGGACCTGGGAGTTTCCACCGTCGCTGCCGTGCGTTTTCCTTTAACAGCTTCGAAAACTCCCTCTGCAGCTCAGGGAGCAGCCCTTCGAACCGCTCGTGATCCTTCTGAGATAAGGAAATGACAAATCGGTTTGGCACATACACGGCTCCGACGCTCACCGTCTTGCCGCCCTCCTGGTCGCGCAGCAGTCTTCTGCCAATCTCTGCGGCTTCGAGGTCCGAACGGAAGGCTTTGGAGAAGAAGCCCTCGACCAAACGCTCTAGCCGGCGCTCGAATTCGTCGGCGAGTCCCAATGAAAGCTCCTGAAAGGATAAGAGGTTGCTGCGTAGGTAAGTATACCGACGCACTAACGGCGGTAATCCTTCCCTAAGACGCGGTCGGTACACTTGTGCGGCGGCGGTCTGACCGACCCCCTTTGGGCCGAACGTTGTCCTGGCGTCGTCGTTACACTGTTGGTGATTCCCGCGGGCGTGCTGGAATTGGCAGACAGGCACGGTTCAGGTCCGTGTGCTCGTAAGAGCGTGGAGGTTCAAGTCCTCTCGCCCGCACATTCGAGACCTGGAGCCTCCTGGCGTTCTACTTCGATGTCGTACCCGTGCCCTACTCTGCTCTAAATGACACATCCCATCTCGCAGGTGGACAGGGCTCTCGAACTCCGCGCGTCCGGCCTGACTGGTAGCGCGATCGCGGAATGCCTGGGCATCCCACGTAGGACCGTAAACGACTGGATACGGGGACACTTGCGTCGCCAGCGGGGAATCGGGGCCATGGAGTGCACGACGTGCGGGGCACGCCACGGTTTGGAGGAACTCCCGCAGTCATACGTGTATCTCCTCGGTCTCTACCTCGGTGACGGTTCACTCGCCTCGCACCCCCGTGGCGTATACAAGCTGCGTCTGACGCTTGATGCCGTATACCCGAAGATCATCGTTGAAGCCGCGGCGGCGATGGGTCAAGTGCTGCCGGCGAGCAAGGTCAATACACGAACCCGCTCCTCAGGGGACGTTGAAGTGTACTCATATTCTAAATCTTGGCCCTGCCTCTTTCCGCAGCACGGGCCGGGCAAGAAACACTTTCGCCAGATCGTGCTCACCGAGTGGCAGGGACAGCTGGTGCGAGGAGCGCCGCACCTTCTCCTGCGCGGTCTCATACACTCCGACGGGTGCCGGTTCATGAACACGGGACGGCGCTGGCGCCACCCGCGATACTCCTTCTCCAACCTGTCGTCGGATATCCGACTGATCTTCACCGATGCCTGTGACCTGATGGGGATTCACTGGACGACTTTCCGGCCGCACCGTGTACGTATCCCGGAAGTTAGATGTGCTGAAGCTGGACCGATTCATCGGTCCTAAGGCCTAAGGAGCAGGCGTTCCTCGACTCAGCCGAGTGGCCGCGTCTCAGCCCGCTTCAAGACGGATTCGGAGTTGGCCCTTCCAGCCCAGAGCCTGGTCGTCCAGCATCTGTCGCCTGACGGGCAGTCGCGGCAGTCAGTGCCAGCCTGAATATCTCCTTTAGTGGAGTGCCGGTCTTCGTCGCCACCTGAGCACAGTCCAAATACTCCGGTGCGAAGTTGATCGGCTTGCCGTTGACACGGCCGATCTTCACCCTTACCGGCAGCCCTTCTACCTTCACTTCGATCCATTCTCTGTCGGTCATCCACTTCGAGACCGGCCTGGCTCGAACACCGAGGCTCGAGGTCTCGGTGAGCATGATCTCTCGCATCTGCGGCCCGAGATGGGTCGGCGACAGAACCGAAAGGACTTGAAGCGGCCGGCCAGCTTTGCCGATCCCTGGGATGATCCAGACGTCGTCGGCACCGGCCGCGAACAATCTCTCGGAGACATATGAGTAGATCTCGGGATTCATGTCGTCGATGTTGGCTTCGAGCACGAGCGACTCGGTTGATTCATCTCGATCGGCAATAGGCTCACCGACGATCACGCGAATAAGGTTTGGGATCTCGAGCTCTTTTGTTCCCGCCCCGTAACCCGATCTCGTGATCGCCATGGGAGGAAGTGCGCCGAAGGATGAAGCCAACTCGCTGATGAGAGCAGCGCCGGTTGGAGTGAGGATCTCGGTGCGCATGTCGCGGGCATAAATGGGGGCCCCCTTCATCAGTTCGACAACGACCGGCGATGGATTTGGTACGACTCCATGCGCGGTATCGATGGTTCCGACCCCCGTGGCAACCGGCGAGACCACGATCTCCTCCAAAGCCAGACTCTCAACAGCTGCCGATGTCCCAACCACATCGACGATCGTGTCCGCCGCGGCGATTTCATGCAGATGGACTCCTTCGGAATCGGTACCGTGAACGGCGGCCTCCGCTCGGATCAATCGGTCAAGGATGCGCCTGGCCCTTTGTTCGACCCCACCGTCGAGATCAGCCCCGTCCAACAGGCGTGCGATCTCTGAGTGAGACCGCGCTGCGGTCTGTTCGGCGCCATCGATCTGGAGCTGCAGGCCGCGCAGTCCTCCGCGGTTTACCTCAGTGGTTTCGATCGACACCGGCTCGGCGAGGTCGATCTTCTCGATCTGCTTTCTCACCCAATCCAGGTCGGCCCCAGCATCCAGGAATGCCGCGAGCAGCATGTCTCCGGCTGCTCCGCAGAAACAATCTATGTAGCCGATCACTCGCGCACCCTCAATACCGTTGCGGCAAAGACCGCAGCGCCGAATCCATTGTCGATGTTGACTACGGCGACGCCAGGCGCACAGGAATTGAGCATCGTTAGCAGCGGCGCGATGCCCCCGGCCCCGGCTCCATAACCAACGGATGTTGGAACCGCGATGACCGGCGCCGCTACAAGTCCGCCGATGAGACTCGCCAGCGCGCCGTCCATGCCTGCTACGACTATGAGGGCGTCGGCGGCTCGCAGAGATTCCTGGTGACCGAGCACGCGATGTACGCCGGCGACTCCTACATCTCTCAGCCGCTCGACTTTGAGTCCCAATGCCTCCGCAGTTACGGCGGCCTCTTCTGCGACGGGCAAATCGGAGGTACCGGCGGACGCGATCAAAACGATGCCGCTCGGCTCCTTCTGGTTTGGTTTCGCAACGATGACCCGGCTCGTTTCGTCCCACCGGGCCTCGGGGGCGACTTCGAGCGCGGCACGAAACTGATCTTCGTCTGCCCTCGTGACAAGGACCGCACCGGCGCTCCGGTCGATCAGCTCCGCAACGATCGCCTTGATTTGTTCTGGAGTCTTCCCGGGCCCATACACGGTCTCGGCAAGCCCGCTTCTGAGCTCCCGGTGATGGTCGATCTTCGCGAAGCCGAGATCCCGATAAGGCAGATACCGCAGTTCAGCCAGGGCGGCGTCTATGGATAGGTCTCCATCGGAGACCTTGGAGAGAATCCTCTGCAAGAACACTTCATCCATAGGGTGGGTCCGCGTGGTTCAGCTTCGCTTATTCTAGAGCCCGCCTCGACCCAGCTCACTCAGTTAGTAGAGGGAACGATCCGTGGAACAACAGACCATCATTGCGATCGCAGGAGTCACCATCGGGTTCTTCGGTGTCGTTCTCGCCCTGTCCGCGCACAGAAGGATCGGGTCTGCCCGAAGGTCTCTGCATCTTCTTCAGGGGAACGTCGATGGCAAAACCTTGATCGACGCAGTCGCCGCGTACATTGATCACGTGAGGAAGGTGGAGGACAACCTCTCCGCGGTGAGCAGGCGACAGGAGGAGCTGTTCGCTCTCCTTGGACGCTCATCTCGTAACCTCGGACTGGTGCGCTTCGATGCTTTCGAAGAGATGGGCGGAAAGATGTCGTTCTCCGCAGCATTACTCGACGATCATGGTGACGGCATCGTCCTAACCGCAATCAACGGGCGTCACGAAGCAAGGGTGTATTCCAAACTCATTGAGAAAGGCCGATCTGCGCACAACTTGTCGAAGGATGAAGAGAGGGCGATATCGGAAGCTCTCGGTTCCGCAAGAGTCAAGCAAAGGAGGTAGTCATGCGTCGAAAGGGAAGCGAGGATTGGCGGGAGCCGGAGGCCCCCGTTCGCCCGAACGTGACCAGAGAACCTCCACGCCAGGCGGCAGAATTGACCGTCATCGGGGCCGGTGCTCGGTTGGAGGGGAACCTCGTGTCGGTTGCGTCTCTCAGAATCGAGGGGCACGTCAAGGGTCAGATCACCGCGGAGGGCGATGTAACCGTTGCTCCGGAAGCCCAAGTCGATTCCGACATCAAGGCCGCCAACGTGACCATCGCAGGTGCCTATCGAGGAAACGTGACCGCTACGGGAACCATCGAACTGGCATCCACCGCGAAGGTCGAAGGAAACATCTCCTGTTCTGCGCTGATTGTGAATCAGGGTGCGAGTTTCTCCGGCCAGTCCATCATGGATTCAACCGAAGCCGCCGAGGAGTTGGCGAAGCCGGCGGAGCTCAAGGTCGATACGCAAAAGAAAGACGAAGACGCCAAATAGATGATCGACCTGAAACTCCTTCGGAGCGACCCTGACTCTGTTAGGGAATCGCTTCGAAAGCGAGGCTCCGACGTGAAGATCGATGCTCTCATTGAGCTCGACGCGCGGCATCGTGAGCTGCTTCAGGCTTTCGAGGCCGCCAAGGCTGAACAGAATCTGGCTAACAAGAAGATTGCCGAGTCGCCGCCTGACGAGCGCGACAGAGCGATCGTTGCCATGCGCAAACTTTCAGATCGGATCAAGGTCTTCGAGAACAACTTGAATGGAGTAAAGGCCGAGCTAGATCGAATCCTTGCGCAGGTTCCAAACTTGGTGGATCCCGCGGCACCCGACGGCGCCGGCGACGAATCGAATGTGGTGTTGCGCCAAGTTGGAGATCCCCAGGAATTCGACTTCACGCCGCGAGACCATCTGGCGATCGGGGAGTTGCTCGACGTCATCGACATGCCGAGGGCCGTCAAGGTTTCCGGGACTCGCTTCGGGTTACTGAAGGGGGATGGCGCGATCCTGGAGATGTCGCTGATGAGGTTTGCGCTCGACCGGGTCGCCGCCGAGGGCTTTGTTCCGTGCATCCCCCCGGTTCTAGTGCGCGGTGCTGCACTGTTCGGGACTGGTTTCTTTCCATTCGAGGAAGAAGAGGCCTACGCGATACCTGCCGACGATCTTTACCTGGCTGGGACCTCTGAGGTTGCCCTGGCGTCGATGCACGCTGAGGAGTCTCTCAACTTAGCGGAGCTGCCGCGGCGGTACTCGGGGTTCTCGTCGTGTTTTCGACGAGAGGCTGGAACCTATGGAAAGGACACCCGGGGGATCATCAGGCTGCATCAGTTCGAGAAGGTCGAGATGTTCAGCTTCACCGATCCTGAGAGGTCGCAAGAGGAGCACGAGAAAATCCTGGGCATCGAGGAATCGCTGTTCCAAGCTCTCGAGGTTCCCTATCGAGTAGTAGATATTTGCGCCGGTGACCTCGGTGCCCCTTACTCTCGGAAGTTCGACATCGAGGCCTGGCTCCCGGGGGCGGCTCGCTGGCTGGAGGTCACCTCGTGCTCGAACGCGCTCGACTACCAGGCCCGGCGTCTGGGGATCCGGACAAGAGTGGGGGATGAAAACATCCCCGTGCATACCCTCAATGGAACAGCGCTCACCGGCAGGGCCATCGTGTCAATCTTTGAGAACCATCAGCAAGAAGATGGTTCCGTCGTGATCCCCGAAGCGCTTCGTTCCTACACCGGTTTCGAGGCAATCAAGGCTAGCCATACGCCCTAAACTGTTAGCGGAGGGCTAGCGTAATTGGCAACGCAGTAGCCTTGAAAGCTACCGGCCGCAAGGCCTTCGGGGTTCGAGTCCCCGGCCCTCCGCCGCCTAGCGAGACCGCTTACAATCATTCCGGAGGCATCGCCTAGTCTGGTCTATGGCGCGGGATTGCTAATCCCGTTGGGGTTCACGCCCCTCGCGAGTTCAAATCTCGCTGCCTCCGCTGAATCAAAGCGCCCTTAGCTCAGTGGATTAGAGCGTCTGGCTACGGACCAGAAGGTCGGGGGTTCGAATCCCTCAGGGCGCGCTGAGATGCACGACTCCGATTTCATGAAGCTCGCTCTCAACGAAGCGCGTGCAGCGCTAGTTCACGGGGATGTTCCCATCGGTGCCATTGTTGCTCGCAACGACGATGTGATCGCTGGGGCTCACAACGAGCGGGAATTTCGTGGTGATCCAACCGCTCATGCGGAGATCCTGGCGCTTCAGCGCGCTTCCAAGAAGTTGGGGAGGTGGCGTCTAGACGACGTCACGTTATACGTCACGATCGAGCCGTGTCCGATGTGTGCCGGGGCGGTCGTTGCATCTCGTATCCCCCGCCTCGTTTATGGGGCCCCCGATGAAAAAGCGGGGGCCGCATATTCGCTGTACAACATCGTGCAGGATCCTCGTCTGAACCATCAGTGCAGCGTCACCGCCGGGGTGATGGCGGAAGAGTCGGCGTCGCTCCTCCAGGAATTCTTCCGGGGCCGAAGAAAACGGATCGAGAGGCTCTAGGGCGCCTCCCTATAATGATTTTGGTGGAGTACCGAAGCGGCCGAACGGGCGCGCCTCGAAAGCGCGTGAGCCTTCACGGGCTCCGTGGGTTCAAATCCCACCTCCACCGCTTGGGGATGAGATTCAGGAACCCTTCTTGCGGTTGACTGCCGCCAAGAGCTGGCGCTTGGACATACTCGATCGTCCGTTGATGTTGAGTCTCTTCGCTTCGTTGTAGAGCTGCTCTTTGGTTTGCCCTTTGGCACGAGCGGTTCCCGAGCGGAGACCTCCGCGGCGGCCGGACGAGAGGTCTTTTACCGACGACCTCGATCGCTGCTTCGCCTCGCCCTTGCGAGCCCGCTCTTTGTTAACCGTTCTAGCGGCGAGCTCCTCCGCCCTCTTGGTGCTTTTCCCCTGTTTCTTAGCGCTTTCCTTGATGTGTTCGTACTGACGTTCTCGTTTCGCCGTCCAAGCTTTCTGAGGCATGACCTACCTCCTTGTCGCTTACGGAGACAAGATGTACCCCCTCTGCTTGGGGCCATGCCTGGTGGCCCCGGCCACTAAGATGGTCGGCGGAGGCGTCGCCTAGTCAGGCCTATGGCGCTGGTTTGGAGTACCAGTTGGGGAGCAATCCCCTCGCGAGTTCAAATCTCGCCGCCTCCGCTGAGTCACCCGGACGGATCTTTGCCTTATGAAGGACGAGTGTGGTATCCGTCCAAGTGGATCCACAAGAAAAGCCCTTTAAAGGAGATCTATCGAATGAAACTGCGCCTCATCCCAAAGGACGAATCCTTCTTCGACCTGTTCGACCAAATGGGCCGCAAAGTGGAGGAGGGCGCTCAGGCGCTTTTGGAACTGCTGGAGAATTACACCGATCTCGAGCGCCGAGTCGGACACATTCTAGATATCGAGCATGAGGGAGACGACATCACTCACGAG
>JAHWKU010000020.1 GCA_019347715.1 Actinomycetota bacterium
CTCAACTCCGAACCACTGCGCGCCTTGCTCAAACCAGGGATGAAATTGACGATCGCATTCGACGACATATCACTTCCGCTTCCGCCGATGAAGACACCCGACATCAGGGGCCGCGTTATGGAGCAGGTTCTCGAACTGGCGGCGAGGGCCGGGGTCGACGACGTCAAGCTGATCGTCGCCAACTCGCTTCATCGAAGGATGACCGGTGCAGAGATCAAACGCTCGGTTGGAGAAAGGATCTTTCGGTCCTTCTGGCCGGAGAATCTGACCAATCACGACGCCGAGGACCAGGACAACCTGACTCACTTTGGCCAGACCGACCAGGGTGAGGATGTGGAAATCAACCGGCGTGCAGCTGAAAGCGATCTCATCGTCTATATCAACATCAACCTGGTTGCCATGGATGGAGGACACAAGAGCGTTCCGGTGGGGCTTGCAAGCTACCGAAGTCTGAAGCACCACCACAACGTTCAGACAATGATGCATTCGCGCTCCTACATGGACCCTGATGCCAGCGCGTTGCATTCCTCATGCGATCGGATGGGTCGCCTTCTGTCTCAGCACGTCAAGATCTTCACTATCGAAACAACGCTCAACAACGATGCTTTCGGAGGCCCGTTTGAATTTCTCCAGAAGCGGGAGTGGGAATGGTCTCTAAAGGACCAGGCCTCCTATCTGGCGGTGAAGCAATCCACCGACCGGGTCTCGAGTTCCCTGAAGCGTGAAGTCTTCGCCAAGATTTCGGCCCCTTATGGGGTTACGGGGATAGCAGCCGGGGAGACCGAGGCGGTCCATGCGCAAACGCTCCAGCGGGTTCACCGCCAGCAGCTCGTTGAAGTTGATGGCCAGGCCGACGTGCTGATCGCAGGGCTTCCGTATGTAGGTCCCTACAACGTCAACTCGATCATGAACCCCATCCTGGTTGTGTGTGAGGGACTCGGTTACTTCTTCAACATGTACAGGGGAAAACCTCTTGTTAGGCCGGGCGGGGCAATGATCATGTTCCATCCGGTAGCGCGCGAGTTCAACCAACTCCACCACCCGTCGTACGTCGACTTCTTCGAAGAGGTGCTCGCCGAGACCACCGATCCGTCGGTAATAGAGAGCAAATTCGAGGAGCAGTTCGCCACCGATCCTTGGTACATACATCTTTATCGCAACTCATACGCGTACCACGGGGTACATCCCTTTTATATGTGGTACTGGGCTGCGCATGCGATGGACTATCTCGGTGATGTTGTGTTCGTCGGGGGCGATCGCAGCACCGCCGGCAGACTGGGATTCAGAAGCGCCACCACTCTCGGCGACGCTCTCGACATGGTGTCGGAGACAGTTGGTACGTCCCCTCGCATCACCGCCATCAAAGTTCCACCTCTAGCCCTTGCCGACGTCAAATGAGTTTGTTCGGCGAAATAGAGAAGGTTGCCAAAGGATGGCGTTGGGGCCACAGGCCGCTGGTTCCGCGATCGGTCGAGTTGCCTGAAGCGCAACATCGGGAGTTCCCCACCGAATGGGCGCGGACGCCGGTCGGCAAAGCCGCTCGGGCGGCGATCCTGAGACTGGGATTCGCACCATTGCTCCGGCGGGAACTTGAAGTTCAGATCCGGGGACGCGAAGTCCTGGACGGTTTGGAGATGCCGGTATTGTTCGCGGCGAACCATTCGAGTCATCTCGATGCCCCGGTCCTCCTCAACTCTCTACCGAGGAGCTGGCGTCACATGACTGCCGTTGGCGCCGCCTCGGATTACTTTTTCGACGTTTGGTGGAGGGCGGTGGGAACTGCTCTGGCCTTCAATACTTTTCCTGTCGAGAGGAAGGGGATGCGCCGTTCTGCGGGAATGGCCGAGCGTCTCTTGAAGCAGGGATGGAACATCCTCGTATTTCCCGAAGGGACGCGTTCCCCGGACGGATGGCTCGGGACGTTCAAGCCGGGGATCGCCTATCTGTCGATCACAGCAGGAGTCCCCATCGTTCCTATAGCTCTTCGCGGGACCTATCAGGCAATGCCGAAGGGAAGGAACTGGCCGGCCCCCGGCCGGCAGCCCGTCGAAGTCCGATTCGGTGAACCTCTGTGGCCCCTTCCTGAAGAGAACCACAAGGAACTCATAGTGCGCGTCCGCTCTTCCTTGGAGCGTCTCATGGACGAGAACAGCTCCAATTGGTGGGACGCGATGCGCCGGTCGGTTCGGGGTGAGACTCCCAAAGGCTCGGGCCCCGAAGCGGCACACTGGCGCAGGATGTGGGAGTCATCGCGGCCGATCGAAAAGCAAGGCCGTCGGCAGGAAAGCTCCAAGGTCTGGTGGTAAGGAGCAGCCGGTGACGAGAAAGGGGGGGCAACAGAGGCGCCGCGAATTATTGGAAGCAGCGGTGAGTCTCTTCGGCAAGCAGGGGTTCGACTCCACGACCCTCGACGCGGTGGCTCACGCCACTGGAGTGACGAAGCAAACTCTCCTTTATTACTTTGCCTCCAAGGACGTTTTGTTCGACGCATGCGTCTCCGAGGTGTCTGTCCACGTCGCCGGCGTTTTAGAGCGAGTCCTGGAGGGATCCGACAGTGGCTGGGCAAGGGTGGAGGCGGTAGTGCGCGGCATCCTTCGAATGGCAGAAGAATGGCCCGAGCTTCCACTTTTCCTGCGCGAAGCGGCGAGGAGAAGTCCCAAAGTTGTCGAGCAGGTTGCTTCCGATCTGGAGCCTCTTCGAAAAAGAGCGCTCATGTTTCTGGAGAAAGGGATGGAGCAAGGCGAGTTCAGACAACAGGATCCAGGCCTGCTGTTGTTCATGCTCTATACCGCAATAGTGGGGTCTCTTACCGAAGCAGGAGTCCTTAGGGCATTTGCGGGACGTGACTCAGGCACAACCGCGCTTCGCAAGCGAGAAGAGGAACTAATCGAGTTCGTTCGCCGCGCGCTCAGTCCCTGACCTACGCCGAAGGGAGCCGGGCCCTGTCGTATTTTCTGTGGACAAAATGGCCCTTATTGAGTCTGTGCCTCGGCCCCCTAAATCCCGACAATAAAGAGACAGATCTCATACGAAGGGCGAGGAATGCAACGAGTGCTGGTTGTGGATGATGAACCGGATGTTCGGTTGCTGTGCCGAGTGAATCTGGAGGCCGAGGGTTTCCAGGTGAGTGAGGCTTCCAATGGGGATGCTCTTTCGATGGCGGCCCTCGACAAGCCCGACGCAATCGTGCTCGATCTCATGATGCCCGGCATGGACGGCTGGGAGGTCCTCTCTCATTTGAAAGCTGATCCATACACCGAGCACATCCCAGTGATCATCGTGACGGCCCGTTCCAGCCAGGAGGAGAGGCGAAGGGGTCTTTCCGAGGGGGCAGCTGCTTTCGTAACGAAGCCATTCGATCCTGGCAAGCTCGGTGATCACGTTCGCGAGGTTCTCAGCTAGCAACTCGCGACGCATCTTTCAGACCGCTTATATTGCGAGGATATGGGCGGGCGCAAAGTGGCAATCATCGGGGCGGGCGCAATGGGGGCAGCGCTGGCGGTAAGTCTCGAAAGGGGATCTCAAGAGGTCTCCATCCTGGCGACCAAATACGACGAGGCGGTCGTGAGCGCTCTCGAGGATGGAGATCCCCATCCCGGATTGGGTCAGAGGATTCCGTCTTCGATTGCAATGGCCCGGTGGGGAGCATGGGCTGAATCACTTGCGGTGGCAGAAATTGTGGTGCTTGCGGTCTCGTCTTCAGGCATATCAGCGGTCGTGCGTGAAGCCCGCCCGATGCTTAGAACCGGTGCGGTGTTGGCTATTGCCACCAAAGGTTGGGACTCTGAAACCGCACGTCCTCTTTCCCAGGTGGTCGCAGAGGATGCCCCCGGTCATCCCGTCATCATTGTCGTAGGGCCATCCCTCGCGCTGGAGCTCGCGGCCGGAACGCCGACGGGCCTCGTATGCGCTGGGAGTGATCCCGAAGCCGCTGCGATGGTGGCGGAAACCTTCCGATCCCAGACCGTGAGGACATACGTCACCACTGATCTCCCCGGCGTCGAGGTTGGGGCGGCCTTGAAGAACGTTCTCGCGATTGCCATCGGAATGTGCGATGGGATCGCCGAGGCCCAAGGCAGGTCGATGATGAATACCAAAGCCGCACTTTTTTCGCGCGGTCTCATTGAGATGGCGCGTCTTGCAAAGGCGCTCGGGGGAAAGGAAGAGACGATCCTGGGGCTCGCGGGTTCAGGTGATCTGTTCGTCACAGTCCTTGGGGGTCGCAATGGACGTTTCGGCAGACTGGTGGGAAGCGGAGTCGAACCGAGGAGAGCCATCTCGGAGATGGGGACTACGGTGGAGGGCTTCGACAACACCGATGAAGCCGTCCGGCTCATGAAGCGTCACTCCCTTGACCTGCCGGTGGTTGCCATGGTGTACAAGGTTCTTTATGAGGGCGCCGATCCGGCAGATGCGATCGAATCGCTCATGCTGGGCCCGGTGGAGTCTGAGCTCGGCTGACCATCTACTCGTCCCCGGAAGTACACTGACTCGATGGGGAGCCGGGGACCAACCTTTGTAAAGATCTGCGGGATCACTCGCTTGAAGGATGCCCGCGCCGCGGTTCGAGCCGGAGCGAATGCGGTCGGCTTTGTGTTTGCAAAAAGTCCTCGCAGGATCTCGCCCCTCAAAGCTTCTCTGTTAGCCGGCCGGCTTCATCCGTCACTTAGAAAGGTCGGAGTCTTCGTCGATCCCGATATCGATGAGCTGTTCCGAATCGTGGAACAGGTTGGGCTCGATGGAGTTCAGCTCCAGGGCACCGAGACCCCAGCCTTTCTGGAAGCGATAAGAAGCAGGGGTTCTTCGCTCTTTCTTGCCAAGGTCGTAAGGGCCACCAGCAAGAAGGCCGTGGAATCCGTAAGGGATTTCGACGTGGACGCCATCTTTGTGGACACCAAAGATCCTGCCCAGCCGGAGGCGGAGTCCCAAAGGGTCGAAGTGTCGTGGCTGAATGGTCTGAGCGACGTACCACTTGTCGTTGCGGGAGGTCTCGATGCTACCAACGTGGCCCAAGTCGTCAAAGAAGTGAGGCCATGGGGGGTGGATGTTTCCGGAGGGGTCGAGACATCTCCTGGAAAAAAGGACGCTGCCAAGGTGCAGGCATTCGTCAGGGCGGTACGTGAGGCAGAAGTGGCAGTCAGTTGAGTCCGGAAAGCTATAGCCTTGCCCCGATGCCGACGGAACCTCTTCTCGACACTTACGATCGCGTTGCAGACGATTTACGGATTTCCGTAACCGATCGCTGCAACTTCCGATGCGTCTATTGCATGCCGGAGGAAGGCCTGGATTGGCTCAACAAAGCGAAGCTCCTCACGTTTGAGGAGATCGTTCGAGTGGCGGCTGTTTTCGTTGGGTTGGGGATAAAGACCATACGACTCACCGGGGGAGAACCGACGCTCAGAAGAGATCTGCCGCTGCTCGTCGGGATGTTGAGAGATATCGATCTCAACATCGATCTGGCGATGACAACCAACGGATTCCTCCTGGATCAGCTCGCCAAGCCACTGGCCGAGGCAGGTCTTCGGCGAATCAATGTCAGCGTTGATTCCTTGATGCGACACCGTTTCTCCGAGATCACCCGCAGGGACGCGCTCGATCAGGTAATGAAGGGCTTGCAGGCCGCCGAAGCAGCCGGGCTGGCGCCGATCAAACTCAATTGCGTGGTGGTTCGGGGAACAAACGACGACGAGCTCGTCGACTTCGCACGTCTGTCCCGGGAGACCGGTTACGAGATCCGGTTTATCGAGTTCATGCCGCTCGACGCCGACCGCCGCTGGCGAAAGGAGATGGTCGTTTCGCTCTCGGAGATTGTCGACAGAATCGGTTCGAGCTTCCCCCTCGAGAAGATCAATAACGGGGTGGAGCCGGCGACGCTGTGGCGCTTCGCCGATGGCGCCCCTGGGTCGGTTGGGGTCATCCCCAGTGTCTCCTCTCCTTTCTGTGATTCCTGCAATCGCCTAAGAATCACCGCCGACGGGCAGATGAGGACCTGTCTATTTTCCATCGTAGAGACCGACCTGCGGGCTATCGTTCGCCGCGGCGGCACCGACGACGATCTTGCAGAGGCCATCAAGGCGGCGGTTTGGAAGAAGGAAGCGGGGCATCGCATCAATGAGGAGGACTTCGTTCGCCCCGAGCGCTCTATGTCGATGATTGGCGGCTAATTGCCGTCTGATGGAGATCGTTCCACGATTCAGAACGAATTCACGCGCACGGCCAAGACCTTTGGGGAGAGAACTATCGGCCGTTTCGACCATATGGGTGTGGTCGCCTTCTCCCGTGCGGAGAGCGGATCTTCGGTATGCGAAGTCGGGGCCGGAACGGGGAACTTCCTTTCACTCTTTTCGGACGTGGCCGGCCATCTCATCGCCGTCGACCTCACCGAAGCCATGCTCTTGGAGGCCAGGCGTCTGCACGACCGGATGGATCTTGTGATTGGCGACGGCGGGGGCATTCCGCTGCGCAGCTCCAGCATCGACCTTGTTTCATGCGCTCAAATGCTGCATCACGTCGGGGATCCTCTGCCTGTGCTCACCGAGATGGCCAGAGTCAGCAGAAAGCACGTGCTGGTGGTTGATCAGATATCGACGGAGGAGCCATCGGAGATAGAAGCGATGAACGCCATCGAGATGCTCCGAGATCCCTCCCATGCCTCATCGCGGCCCCCGTCCGCGCTGCGATCCCTTCTTTCTGAAGCCGGTCTCGACATAGTCGACGAGGCGATCCACGAAACGCAGGATTCCTTCTCGAAATGGATGGGAGCAGACGAATTCCCACAGAGGCGAGTCGACGCGGTGATGAGCTTCGTCGAGACCAGGGGCCCCGAGACGGGCATGGGCTGGACCTTGCAGGACGGGGAATGGAGCTTCGTCCGCCGCAGGATGATGCTTCTGGCGAGCCCAAAATAAAGGCTCCCACCCGGCCCCGAAGCACTTTGTGAGCGGATTCACAAGCGCACTAACTTTGGAGAACCAATTACGGTTAGTGACCTGCGGAAATAGCTCTTCGGAAACTCTCTAGATTAGGCATGCCTAACCTGTTACACTGGGCTCACGGAGGCTCCCGACGGGGGCCAGGAGATCGAGCAAGCTTCTCGATCCGGCCACGAGGCCGAGAGGAAAACATGGCGACTGACCGAATAGACCCAGTTCTTACAGAAAACGAAGAAGTGCGGCGCCTCAAGGAGGGCTATAAGTACGGCTGGCACGATGAGGTCTCTTATGCCGAAAAGCCGGAAAGGGGCGTTTCTCACAGCGTCATCGATCAGATCTCGGACCGCAAGAACGAGCCCGACTGGATGCGGAAGTTCCGCCACAAGTCTCTCGACTATTTCAATCGCAGGCCGATGCCATGGTGGGCGACCGCAGATCTATCCGGGATCGACTTCGACAACATCTACTACTACATCAAGCCCACGGGACAGGTGAAGAACTGGGAGGACATGCCTCCCGAGATTCGAGACACCTGGGACAAGCTCGGCATCCCCGAGGCTGAGAAGAACTACCTCGGCGGAGTCAGTGCCCAATACGATTCAGAAAGTGTTTACCACTCCACCAAGAAGGAGCTGGAGGACATCGGCGTCATCTTCACCGACATGGACACCGCAGTCCGCGAGTACCCCGATCTGGTCAAGGAGTACTGGGGGACCATCATTCCTCCCAACGACAACAAGTTTGCGGCACTGAACTCGGCAGTCTGGTCTGGCGGAAGCTTCATCTGGGTGCCTGAGGGAGTTTCGGTAGACATTCCTCTTCAGGCTTACTTCCGGATCAATCAGGAGAACATGGGGCAGTTCGAGCGCACGCTGATCATCTGTGAGCCAGGCTCTTGGGTGCATTACGTAGAAGGGTGCAGCGCCCCTGTCTACTCGAGTGACTCTCTGCACTCGGCAGTTGTCGAAATCATCGTCAAGGATCACGCACGAGCGCGTTATACGACGATCCAGAATTGGTCCAACAACGTCTACAACCTGGTCACGAAGAGGGCCGTCGCGCATGAGAACGCCACGATGGAATGGATCGACGGCAACTTGGGCTCGAAGGTCACCATGAAGTACCCGGCCGTTGTTCTAAAGGGCAAGGGCGCCAAGGGCGAAGTCCTTTCGGTGGCTTACGCCGGCGAGGGACAGCATCAGGATGCGGGCGCAAAGATCACTCACGCCGCGCCATATACCCAGTCGACGGTGGTCTCGAAGTCGATCTCCAAGGATGGGGGTCGGGCCGGATATCGCGGGCTGGTTCGAATCGATGATGGCGCCACGAATGCGAAGTCGAATGTCCGCTGCGACGCACTCATCCTCGACGAGCACAGCCGCTCAGATACTTATCCGTCTAACGAAATCGAAGAAGAGACTGCCTCTGTAGGGCACGAGGCAACCGTTTCCAGAGTTGGGGACGAGCAGCTCTTCTATCTGCAGTCGCGTGGAATCGACGAGACGGAGGCCATGAGCCTCATCGTCAGAGGCTTCATCGAACCGATCACCAAAGAGCTTCCACTTGAATACTCGGTAGAGCTGAACCGCTTGATCGAGCTTCAGATGGAAGGCTCGGTCGGCTAACCGCGACCCAGACTCCGATGAGCTTCACCAAAGAAGACGTCGAACAGCTCAGCGCGGCCCTGCGTGAACCCAGATGGGTACTCGAGCGTCGACTGGACGCCTGGAAGATTGTTGAAGACTCCGAGCTGCCTCACGGAAAGATCGAGGCCTGGCGCTACACCGACTTTCGCCGGCTCAAGTTCAGCCTCGACCCTTTCCGCCTTGCAGCCCCCCAAGAGACGACCGAAATCACCGAAGTTCAGGAAACTCTCGTCAAAGAAGAAGGCGAACGAGGCGGCTATGTAGTTCAGCGAGACGCCGATGTCGTGCATCAGGAGCTTTCACCAGATCTGGCCGCGCAAGGCGTAATCCTCATGAGCCTCGACAAAGCGGTTGTCGAGCATGAGGAGATCGTCCAGGAGCATCTGTTCACCCAGACAAAACCCGACGACCATCTCTTCGCGGCGCTGCACTGTTCACTGTTCAGCGGAGGAACGTTTCTCTATGTTCCGAAAGGTGTAAGCGTCTCGGTCCCGATCGAAAGCCAAAGATGGATCGATGAAGGGGGCACCGGAATCTTTCCTCACTCCCTGATCGTGGTCGAAGAGGGGGCCGAGCTCACCTACTTCGAGCGATTCCAGTCGATCCCTATTCCGAACGACAGCATCTCCAACGGTGCGGTCGAGGTAGTCGCCGGCCCCCGCTCTCACGTTGGTTTCGTCGCGCTTCAGGAGTACGGGGGCCGCGTCTGGAACTTTCAGCGTATCGACATGAGCGCGGCCAGAGACGCGGTCATCAGAAGCCTGATCGTGACGCTCGGAGGACGTTTCTCCAGGCAGGAAGTGCGAACTGCCATGCGCGGTGAGGGTGTCGATTGCGAAATGCTCGGCCTTTACTTCGCCGAGAAGGGACAGCATTTCGACTTCCGCACCTTCCAGGATCACATCGGTCCCAGGTGCCGCTCGGATCTTCTTTATAAGGGTGCGCTAAAGGACGACTCTCGCACCGTCTACTCGGGGATGATTCGCGTAGAGCCGCACGCAGAGGGAACGGACGCCTACCAAACCAATCGCAACCTGGTTCTATCCGACCACGCCAAGGCGGATTCCAAGCCGGAGCTGGAAATTCTGAACAACGACGTCAAGTGCAGTCATGGTGCTTCGGTCGGCCAGATGAACGAAGAGGAGATCTTCTACCTCATGACCCGCGGTATTGAACGACCTCAGGCCGAGCGGCTGATAGTCAACGGTTTCTTCGAGGAGGTTGTAGGGCGCGTTCGTCAGGATGAGATCAGGCAGGTCCTGTCCGATGCAATCGAGCACAAGCTGACGGGGCGCTGGCACTCGGCCGGAGAGGAAGGCGCATGAGCGAGTGGACTCGCGTTGCTTCGACCTCTGACCTCAAGCCCGGCCGGATGATGCAGGTGACGGTCGACGATGAACCGGTGTGTTTGGCGCGCACCGCCGATGCCGAGTTCTTGGCCACCAGCGACATTTGCTCTCACGAATACGTTTTGCTGCACGACGGCTTTCTCGAGGGAGATGAAGTCGAGTGCCCCGAGCACGGCTCGATGTTCTCGATGCGAACCGGCGAGGTTAAGAACCTTCCCGCGACACAACCAGTCGGGGTTTACGACGTGAAGATCGAAGGCGAAGACATTTACTTAAGACCGCGGGAGGAAGCTAATGCCTGATCCAATACTCGTTATTGAGGACTTGCACGTAGAGGTCGAAGGTAAACCGATTCTTCGAGGGATCGATCTCAAGATCTCCCCGGGAGAGATCCACGCGATCATGGGGCCCAACGGTTCCGGAAAGTCCACGCTCGCCAATGCCCTCATGGGGCGTCCGGGCTACGAGGTCACCAAAGGCAGAGTCCTTTATAAGGACGAGGACGTAAGTTCGCTTAGCACCGACGAACGGGCGCGCAAGGGGATGTTTCTTGCGTTCCAATATCCGACTGAGGTTCCAGGGGTATCGGTGGTGAACTTCCTGCGCACCGCGTACAACGCGGTTCACGAAGACAATAAGCTCGGCCCCCTCGAGTTCCGCAAGTACCTTCAGGAAAAGATGGATCTGCTCGAAGTCGGTGACGAGATGGTGAACCGCTATGTCAACACCGGGTTCTCGGGAGGCGAGCGCAAGAAAGCCGAGGTTCTGCAGATGGCGGTTCTCGACCCGCAGATGTCGATCCTCGACGAGACCGATACCGGTCTGGACATCGACGCTCTCAAGGAGGTCTCCGAGGGCGTGGTCAAGGTCCACGACTCCAACCGAGGGATGCTCGTCATCACTCACTACCAGAGGCTCTTGAATTACGTCGAGCCTCATTTCGTGCATGTTCTCATCGGCGGACGCATCGTGAGGTCGGGCGGCAAAGACCTTGCTCTGGAGCTGGAGGCGAAGGGCTACGATCAATTCCGTACCGAGCTCGGTATTCCGGAAGGCGAAGAGCTGAGCGACCAAGCGGGATGAAGTCCAGCACGGCAGTCTTTCGAAAGAACGGAGCAGGCCTAGCGCTCCTAATTGCTCCTTTGCTGCTCCTCGCGTATGACATCGCCGAGATGCCCATCGAGTACGTGAATGACCCGACACGGCAACTCACTGAGTTTTCGCAAAATCTTGGGGCTATGAGCGCGGTCGCCTTGTTGTTTCCTCTCAGCCAGCTGGTTCTGATTCCGGGGGTCTTTGGACTGGTTCACCTCATCTACGAGCGCGGCGCGGGACTGGCTCATGCCGGTGGGGCCCTGGCGGTCATCGGGCTCTTCGGTCATTCCGTCTTCAGCGGAGCCCAAATAGTCACTGTAGAGATGGCCGCTCTTGATCCTTCCAGTGGAGAGTTCGCCCGATTGGTAGACGCCATGAAGGAGAGTCTGGCCCTGAACATATTTGCGGGCATGGGACTTCTCGGGTTTGCGCTGGGCTTTCTTGTGTTGGCCTTTGCGATTTTGCGGTCCGGCACAGCGCCATGGTGGGTCGCGCTCAGCATGATAGTGGCACTTTTGCTGGAGTTCGTCGGTTCGGGCTCCGTGCCGCTACTGGGAACAGTCGGAGCTATTTTGTTTACCGGTGCCCTCGCCTACCTAGGGCTCCGCATCCTCAAGATGCCCGAGGGGGAATGGATCCACAGAGTTAGGATGGATGTATGAACGCCAACGAGATTCGAAAGGATTTCCCCACTCTCGATCAGGAAGTCAACGGTCACCCGCTCGTCTATCTCGACAACGGTGCTACCAGTCAGCGGCCGAGGGCGGTCATCGATGAGATCAAGCGTTTCTATGAGGAAGACAACTCCAACGTTCATCGTTCCGTCCACACGCTGGGGGAGAGGGCCACTCTTCTATACGAAGGAGCCAGAGAGAAGGTCGCAGATTTCATAGGGGCCCCGGGCCCTCGCGGATTGATCTTCACCAAGAGCGCGACTGAAGCCCTCAACCTCGTTGCATATGCGTGGGGCCGCCATCATCTCGCTCCCGGAGACGAAGTCCTCATCAGCGAGATGGAGCATCACTCGAACATCGTTTCCTGGCAGCTTGCCTGTCAGGACACCGGGGCAACCATCAAGGCAATTCCGGTAGACGTGGATGAAGGGATTCTCGAATTCGACAAGTTGGACGGTCTGCTTTCCAATCGCACGAAAGTTGTAGCCGTCACGCACGTTTCGAACGTGCTCGGCACCATCAACCCGATCAGTGAGATCTCGGCCCGCGCGCACGAGGTGGGCGCGGTCGTCGTTTGTGACGGCGCCCAAGCGGCGCCGCACATTCCGGTGAACGTGGTTGAGCTCGGCTGCGATTTCTATGTCGGGACGGGACACAAGATGTGCGGCCCGACGGGGATCGGATTCGTCTGGGGGAGAGAAGAGATCCTCGAGGAGATGAATCCGTTTCATGGGGGAGGGGAGATGATCCTCGACGTCTGGATGGACCGGGCGACGTACAACGAGCTCCCATACAAGTTCGAGGCGGGAACCCCTCCGATAGCCGCAGCGATCGGTCTCGGCGTTGCCATCGACTACCTGAATGACATCGGCATGAAGGCGGTGCACGATCACGAGGTCGAGCTGGGCAAATATGCGATGCAGCGCTTAGGTGAGATCTCCGGGATCAAGATCTTCGGCCCGCGTGACGCCGATAGGAAAGGCGGACTGGTTTCGTTTAGCTTCGAGGAGATCCATGCTCATGATGTCGGAACCATTCTGGATACGCTTGGGATCGCAGTAAGGGCCGGCCACCATTGCGCCAAGCCACTCATGAGAAAACTTGGAGTCCCTGCCACCACCCGTGCTTCCTTTTATATCTACAACACCAAAGACGAAGTGGATCGACTGCATGACGGTCTCCTCCAAGTGCAAAAGACGATGCAGGGAGGGCTTGGCCTGTGAGCCTCGAGGAACTGTATAAGGAGGTCATCCTCGATCATTACCGGTCTCCGCGAAACAAGGGAACTCTCAACGAGGCCGACATCGAACTGCACAGGGACAACCCTCTATGCGGCGACGAGATCGATCTTTACGTTGACATTAAGGACGGGAAGATCGCAGGAGTCTCCTTCGACGGCAAAGGCTGCTCGATCTCGCAGGCTTCGATCTCGATGATGACCGAAAAATTGATGGGCATGTCGCAAGAGGACGCCGAAGGGCTGGCGAACACGTTCAAAGCGATGATGCAGGGCGAAGACCCCCAAGACGAAGATTCTCTTGGAGACCTGGTCGCATTGAAAGGGGTGCAGAAGTATCCCGTCCGAATCAAGTGCGCCCTGCTCGGATGGAACACTTTTCTCGAAGGATTGAAGAGCTACCGGGAAAAACACGGCGAGCCTGCCTGACTTATTAATCTTTTTTACCCCTTGCAAACAGTACAAAATGTCGGTACCCTGCCTCTGCACGTCTGAAAGGAGATAGATGCCGGTAGGGGACGACCAATCGACTAAAGCCGCAAAGGCGCTGGCCCTTCCGACCCGCTCGGCGATCTTCGGACACCTCTTGAAGGTGAGTTCGCTCACCGCCAGGGAGGTAGCCGAAGAATTCGGATTGCATCCCAACGTCGCCAGGGCTCACCTGGACCTTTTGGTCGAGGCCGGCTTTTTGACGACGAAGGAGCGACGCCAGGGCAAAGGCCGGCCTGCGAAGGTATATCTCACCTGGGAGGGAGAGATGGCCGCCGTCGAGGATTGGGAAGTCTCGCCACCCTCCGCCGAGACTCCCGACCGGGAGCTTCTCCCGAGTGAGCCAGCGGCGCCGGTGACCCCTCCCAGCCCCTACCGGCTCATCTCCGCCATCCTGATCCGCCTCGTCGAGCGCGTTGATCCAAAGGTGGTCTACCCGTTGGCGGAGCGAGTGGCGAGGGAAGAGGGCCGCAAGCTCATGCTCGGCTATCGCGCCGGCGGGCTCGATTTTGCGGCCGCGGTCAGAGCACTCGTAGAAGAGTTCCGCAGATTCTCTCCAGGTACGAACATTGTGCGTCTCGAGCACGACTACGCCGAGATCCAGACTCCGAACTGTCCTTTCAAGGAAATTGCTCTGGAGCATTCCGACCTCGTGTCCCTCATGGATCCGGCCTTGTACGAGGGAGCGCTCGAGGGCCTGGGCATGCCGAGTGAAGTGGAGCTCGAGACCTCGGTCGCCAGAGGCGACCCTCAGTGCCGGCTCGTTATCACCCGCAAAGAGACGTCCAAAAACAAGAAGACCAACAAAAGGAGGAAGTAGATGCCGGAGTATGCAAACAAATCTGTTCTCATCGAAGCCGACGATCTGGAAAAGCTGATCGACAATCCGCAGGTGCGGATAGTCGAAGTCGATGAGGACACCACGCTTTATGAGAAGGGACACATCCCAGGAGCGGTCTCGTGGAACTGGAGCGACGACCTGCACGACTCAACGCGGCGGGAGTTTATCGACGGGGATGGCCTGAAGGACCTCCTCGTCAGGTCGGGAGTTGATTCCCACACTACGGTGGTTCTGTACTCCGGCAACAACAACTGGTTCGCCGCATATGCCTACTGGCTTCTGAAGTACCGGGGCTTCGACAACGTCAAGCTGCTAAACGGGGGCCGTAAGAAGTGGGAACTCGATTCGAGAGAGCTGACTGCCGACCTTCCAACTCTTCCAACGGGACTCACCGCTCCCGAGCTGGCGCCAACTCGCACCGAGTTAAGGGCGTTTCGCGATGAGGTCATCGAGGCGATCGGCAAGAAGAACTTTGTAGATGTTCGATCTCCGGAAGAGTTCAAGGGCGAGTTACTTGCGCCGCCTCACCTCCCGCAGGAACAGGCACAGGTTCCGGGACACATCCCAGGGGCCACCAATGTCCCCTGGGGGAAGGCCGCAAACGAAGATGGGACATTCAAGCCGGCAGACGAACTCGAGGAGATCTACAAGGCCGGGGGGATTACGCCCGACAAGGAGACGATCGCCTATTGCCGTATCGGTGAACGGTCGTCGCATACCTGGTTCGTACTGAAGGAACTGCTCGGCCACGACAAAGTAAAAAACTACGACGGCAGCTGGACCGAGTATGGGTCCTTGGTGGGGGTTCCTGTAGAGAAGTAGAAGAGATCTCCCTTAGGTTGTAGATGGTTTACCGCGCGCGCCTGTTCTGGTCCCCCCTGCTACCATTCCCTCCCCGCTGAGAGCACTCTAGAGGGACAATAGACAGCGACTAGCGCGAGGCTTTGATGGTTATCGGAGAAGGCGGACTGGAACCGATTCGCAAGGTCTTAGAGGAAGATGTCCCCCTTACTGAAGAAGACCGCAGGGATCTCACCCACCAGCTTCTCGTCTATGCGGAGGAGTTGAGCGATCTTTACCACGCGGCCACCGAGCGAGCCGACAAGATGGAGGCCGCCAATGCTGAGGTCAATCGGACCCTTGACCTTCTTCGAAAGGCCGACGATCACCGCCGAAAACTCCTGGCAGCGCTTGTCCGAGCCGAAGAGGAGGAACGAAAGAGGATCGCCTCGGACGTCCACGATGATCCAATCCAGGTAATGACGGCGGTTGGAATGCGACTCCATACGGTCCGTGCTTTGGTTTCCGAACCCGAAGCACAGGAGATGATGGAGCGTCTGGCGGTAACGGTGGAAGAGGCCATCGAAAGGCTTCGTTTCCTCCTTTTCGAATTGAGGCCTAGATCCCTAGATCGAGAAGGCCTTGCGGCGGCGCTTCGCGAATACTTGGAGGTGACCTTCTCCCAAGCCAGCATTGAATACGAGGTGGAAAATGAGCTGGGAGTCGAACCACCTGAAGAAATAAGGACGGTCATCTATCGCATCGCCCGTGAGGCCTTTGCGAACGTCCGTCGCCACGCAAAGGCGAAGAAAGTGAGTGTGCTGCTGCGATCTGAGAACTCCGGCGTCTTGGCCCGAGTGCGAGACGATGGTGTCGGTTTTTCACTAAGTGAGGTTGAGACGAACCGGCCGGGACATCTCGGCTTATCGGCTTGTGCAGAACGTGCCGAGATGGCCGGTGGCTGGTTTCGGATCGACAGTGCTCCCGGCTCGGGAACGTCCGCAGAGTTCTGGATACCGCTGCCGGGATAGTATTTCAGGAAGCAATCATGTCTCGGATCCGAGTACTCATTGCCGACGATGACGCGGCGCTGCGCGATGCGCTGGTAGATCTTCTCTCCACCCATCCCGATATGGAGGTGGTAGGGGCCGCCGGTGATGCCGAAGAAGCGATCGCCTTGGCGAATTCCCACCACCCGGATGTCGCTATTCTGGATGTGCGAATGGGCGGCGGCGGGGGGGCCCGAGCTTCACGTGGAATCCTGGAAAGCCATCCTAAGTGCAAGGTGATTGCCCTTAGCGCGTATCACGATCTGCCTACCGTGCTCGAGATGCTGAGAGCCGGGGCTGTTGGATACCTGGTCAAAGGAGTTTCGCCCGAGAACATCCCTCAGTCAGTTGTGTATGCCTTCAAGGGAGAGCCAATCCTGTCGAGGAAAGTGACTATTGAAGTGATTGCGGAGTTCGTCCGACTTTTGGATCAATCAGAGCAGCTCTCCGTCGAACTTGCGGATCTCGACCGTATCAAGACCGAACTCGTTCAAGTGCTGAGTCACGAGTTGCGAACGCCTGTAACTATCATCCGGGGAGCAGCCTCAACGCTGGTAAAGCTGTCTGGAAGAGAGCCGGAGCTGAGTCAGGAGTTGGCCGATAGCATCCGCAGCGCGAGCGATCGGATCTCCCGCCTAGCTAGCAATGTCTCCGCTGCGGCAAGCCTCGATCGAGGCGATACCGAGCTGGCGACGGCTCCGCTGGCAGTTCGCGACCTTGTAGGGAAGGCGGCGGCAGAGTTTCCGAGAGATAAAGACCGCCTGCGTCTCCCACAAGATTCTCCGTTGCTGGAAGAGATGATCTGGGCCGACCGCGAGCTTGCAGTTCGCTCGCTAGTGCTCGTCCTCGAGAATGCCCTCGAATTCTCTCCCGAGAATGAACCGGTCGAGGTGGAGCTAGAGACGGGAGAGGTTCAGATAGTGACCCTGGTACGGGATCGTGGCCCCGGTATCCCCGAAGAGGAAAAAGAGCGAATTTTCGAGCGTTTTTCCCAGGCCGACGCCTCGACGAGCAGGGAGCACGAAGGCTTGGGGATGAGTCTCTATCTCGCCCGAAGGATTATGGATGCCCACCGAGGAGAGGTGAATGTCGCTGCACGCTCCGGGGGAGGCAGCACCTTCTCGCTTTCGTTCCCGCGTGTTTTGCAGCGGGAAACCGGATCAACAGACTCTATTTAAGAGTCGGCTTTTGGGATTCCCCTAGGACCTCCTCGACCTTCTGCAGGAGAGCCTTGGGTGAGAATGGTTTCGTGAAGTAATCGTCGGCTCCCGCCGAACGAGCCTCTTCGATGTGAACTTCATCCGCCTTTGCGGTGAGCATGAGCACGACGCCTTCTTTGGTGTGAGGGTCTTCCTTGAGTTTCCGGCACACCTCGATTCCCGACATCCCCTTCATCACGATGTCGAGAACGACGAGAGCCGGCTTGTGCTCGCGGGCTAGGCTCAGCGCTGTCTCCCCATCCGCAGCCTCGAGGACCTCGTATGAGTCCCCGAGTGTCCTCCTGAGAAGCAGGCGAAATACCCCAGAGTCTTCTGCGATCAGTACTTTGTTCATTAGTCAGGACATCGCGGATCGGGCCGTCATTCCTCCTAAAGGCACGTCGGCCCGTTTCGTCCAAACCTTGAGGCAGCGAAAGTCGGATTGGTCGACTGGCCAATGATGCTTGTCCTGCTTAACTTAGCGGTGACTATTGCCCGATAAGAATCTGCGGGGACAAATCCATAGGAAGCACGTTAAGCGCGGAGAACGACTGTATTGATGAGCGGGTCTGGATCGATAAGACCATGAAAGTGCTGTTGGTCGAAGACAGTCCCACCCAGGCTCTTAGAAGTCGCCTGGCTCTCGAACGGCATCCCGAGGTAGAGGTCTTCGTAGCGACAGACGGGCGAGCCGCTCTGGAGATCGCCCAGCGGGAACGTCCGGACGTGATCCTTTCCGACATTCTCATGCCGGGCATGGACGGGTTTCAGCTCTGTCTCGAGATCCGCCAACACGAAACTCTGGGATCCATACCGGTGGTTCTCCAAACAGCCTCCTTTCTCTCTGAGGAGGACCGTGTCTTTGCCTTAGAGGCTGGAGCCGATGGTTACATGGAAAAAGATGGGGATCCCGACGTCTTATTCGACTTGATGGTGGAGATCGCCTCTCGGGGAGACAGGTTACCGAGATCGTTTTCTCTGGACGAGCGGGCCTTCAGACAGAAGTACGGAACGCGGCTCGTCGACCGGCTGGTACGGGAAGGGGCGGAGCTAGAACGCGCCAACGAAGCCCTGACCATTTCTTACTCTGAGACGCTCGAGGCATTGGTCGCAGCTCTGGACCTGAGAGATACCGAGACCGAATTGCATTCGTGGCGCGTGGCGGCTTATGCACTAGCTTTGGCTGAGCGTCTGGGTTGGGACAAGAGCGCGCTCGATGATCTGGAGCGAGGATCGATACTTCACGATATCGGAAAGATCGGTATTCCAGACAGCATTCTAAGAAAGCCCGGACCTCTGGATGAAGTCGAATGGGTACAGATGCGAACCCATCCCGAACTCGGTTACAGGATGGTTGCCCACATCGGTTTTCTGCGAGGGGCGAACGAGATCATCTTGTCTCATCACGAGCACTGGGATGGCAGCGGATATCCGAGAGGATTGAAGCGGGACGAAATTATTCTAGGAGCTCGCATCTTCGCGGTAGCCGACGCTCTCGACGCCATTACATCTAACCGACCCTACCGTCGTGCCCGTCCATTTGAGGTCGCGCTGGCAGAAGTTGCCGCAGGAAGTGGTACCCACTTCGATCCCGACCTTGCTCGAATCGCGCAAGACATCACGGCAGCCGGCTGGCGCGCCGTCAGAGAGCAGGTGGAGGCCACGCGCGCTCATATAAAGGCGGTCAGGCTGAACCCTGCTGAAGGGTTGGCCTCTGCCGAAGGCGTGGCATGAACACCAGCCGCGTGTCCGAGTCGTATGTCTCCAAGCCGATTTTGTCCGCAATCGTGATATTTCGACTCGGGGAGGATCGCTACGCTCTCGATGTTGAAGTTGTGATGGAAGTGGTGCGCATGGTGGCGATCGCTCCGATTCCCGAGGCGCCGCCGTGGCTATCCGGTGTAGTGGATTTTCGGGGCAGAGTCGTGCCGGTCATTGACCTTCGGGTCCGCCTCGGGCTGCCAGAAAGGACTCGCGATCCGAATACTCCGATCGTCTTGGCCCGCACAGAGACCGGGCCGGTGGGACTCATCGTGGATGAGATGGAAACAGTGGCCACGGTGTCATCCGACTCGATCGAGCCACCCGACGAAATGGCAGGATCGGCGCACGCCGTCTCCGGGGTAGTGCGCCTCGGCCATGGCCTCATTCTTCTATTAGACCTGAGCGACCTATTAACAGACCTCAGTGGGTCGGAGATGCTTGATGATCGCGCGGAAGCTACGCCCTGACGAGGTCGCCCTTGAATCGGGTGACCTGGAACGTTTCGCCAAGCTCATTCGCAAGACGGCGGGATTCGAAATTCCACAGGCTAGGCAAGGGGACCTCCGCAGGGCAATCGCCCGCCGGCTCGCAGAGCTACCTTCTCCCGATCCCGACCTATTGTTTCGCAAGCTCACGGATCCGAATGATGGCAGTGAGCATCTGGAACCGTTGCTGGCCGATCTCACCGTAGGGGAGACCTACTTCTTTCGCGATCGTCCCCAAATGGAAGCCTTGGAAAACAGGATTCTTCCGGATATCCTGGAGCGCAATCGTCACGATCGTTCGATCCGGATCTGGAGCGCAGCTTGCTCCTCTGGCGAAGAGCCCTACTCGCTCGCGATTCTGCTCCGCCGCTTACTCCCGGACATCGACCGATGGAAGATCCTCATCCTTGCTACCGACATAAACCGCCGAGCGCTCGCGAAGGCGGCGGAAGGTTCCTACCGAAGCTGGTCGTTTCGGCAGACCTCGCAGGAATTCCAGGCTAGATATTTCAGCGAGAAGGAATCGGAGTGGGAAATCGATCCCCAGGTGCGCTCGATGGTGACGTTTCGTTATTTGAACCTGGCGCAGGACTCCTATCCTTCCCTTCTGACGGACACCGCTGCGATGGACCTCATTTTGTGCCGCAACGTCCTTATGTACTTCACGCCCGAGACGGCTTCGGTGGTCCGGGAAGGGCTTTACGAATCACTGAAGGATCAAGGCTGGCTCTTGGTCGGTCACGCTGAGGCCTCTGCTGTGCTGTACGCCCGATTCGCGGTCGCCGATGTCCCCGGCACGGTCGCATACCGGAAGTTTCGGCTTTCAGCTCGAGAGGAAGATGGCCACGCTACAGAACTGTCAGTCCGCCCAGACCTGATCTTGCTGGACTCGGAGAGTGCCGAGCAAAGCCTTCCTGCGGCGGACGTGAATTTGGCCACTGAACCCACGACGAATTCACCACTCGATTCAGGCGCCCTTGCTGACGAAGGCTTGGAGGGATACCGCGAATACCTAAAGGCTAGGGCGAGCGCCGATCAAATGGATTTCCAACAGGCGCATCTTCATCTCGATGCTTCCCTGAAACAAAATCCTCTTCTCGCTTCCGCCCATTATCTGCGAGGGCTCATCTATCAGGAGGAGGGCAATCTCGAGGAAGCAGTCAATGCGCTCCGACGATGCATATATGCCGCCCCCGATTCACCTCTTGGATATTACGCGCTGGCTGGTGCCCTCGGCCGGCTCGGCCATCGCCGCCCCGCCCTCAAGGCGCTTCAAAACGTAACGCGGCTGCTCGACGCCGGGGATGAGCAGGAGCCCATCCCGGAAGCTGATGGGCTGACCGTGGGACGACTGTTGAAGTTAGTCGATGTGCAAAGGGAGTTGATCGGCTCGTGACCGAAAGCGTGAACAAGTCCCGTTGGGACGACCCTGAGACGGTGCGCATTCTCCTCGAGAACCGCGCGAGGGCCCTGGCCAGGCCTCCTGTCGAAGCCGCGAAGGCCGACACCGTAGCGGTGCTGGAGGTGCTCGTCGCACGTGAGCGGTACGGCATTGAAGCGCAGAGTGTGGAATATGTCGACACCCTTCCTTCGGTCACTCCTTTGCCTACAGCTCCGTCCCCCTGGGCAGGGCTCGTGAACCTTCGTGGCAGTCTCCGACCCGTGATCGACTTGCGGTCGCGCCTCGGCCTTGGAGACGGAGCGGCACCTGAAAACCGGGCTCTGATTGTAGTAGCGGCTACCGGAGGACAGGTCGCGCTGATCGCCGACGAGATCACCGGCATCAATCAGGTTGCCCCGGAATCGATTGGGCCACCATTGGCAAGTGACGCTGTCGCCGGGTCGATCGCCCTCGGAGTCACCGACGACCTTCTCACTCTCATCGATATTGAAGAACTCATTGCCCCGGCAGGGTCAACAGCTCCTGCCGGAGGCGGAAGTAAGGAATAGGAAGGACGGCAAATGTCGAAGCAATTCACGGAGGAAACGCCATGAGGTTCAGGGTTCGAACAAAGCTGTTCGCCGGATTTGCGGTTGTGATCGTTTTGACCGGTGTGGTCGGTTGGGTAGGTCTAAACATCGCCTCCCGTACTGCCGCGGACGCGAGAAGCGTGGTCGAAGAGGAAGTACGGGGGCTCGGAGTGCTGGCCGATCTTGTAAGCAAGGCCCAGGCCGTAAGGAGGTTCGGGCTCCTGCACGCGCTGCACGAGGATCAGGAGGAGAGTCAAAAGGTACAGGCACAAGGCGACGCCGTCATAGCGATCGTAGAGGACGATTTCAGTCGTCTTGAGCGCCTGTGGGAACGACAGGACTCCAAGCTTCGCGTCCTGACCCAGGTCGAGAGCGAATGGTCGGAATACCTGCTGGAGCGTGAGACGGGCCATGCCCTCGGCAATGCAGGCGACCTCGCCGGCGAGCGCGCACGCACGCTGGGCCCAGTCGCCAATGCATTTCTTGAAGTAGAGACTGCGCTCGACGACCTCGTCCAGCTGAATGTAACCGATGCGGAACGACGCCTTGCAGATGCCGAGCGGGCTTTCTCTACTCAGCGCACACTCTTACTTATCGTCATCGCCGCCGCGGTGGCGGCAGGGGCATCGACGGCAACCTTGCTGTCGGGGAAGATTGCAAGCAACCTGAGAAGGATTGCCGAAGCAGCCTCCGCCTTGGAATCAGGGGACCTCTCGGCACGAGCCGAGGTGCGAAGTGGCGACGAGACAGGCTCCCTCGCCGATTCCTTCAACGGGATGGCAGAGCGTCTCGAGGAGATGATTGAGGATCAGCAACAAGCGAATGAGGTCCTGGAGAAGGCCGTCCGCGATTACTCCGAGTTCGCAGCCGGGATTGCTGAAGGAGATCTGACCCTCAAGCTGTCCTCCAATGGGAAGCCAGAGCTTGACCGCCTCTCCCAGGACCTAAACCGGATGACGACAGGACTCGGCGCCCTCTCGGCCAGGGTACGATCCGGAGCGGAACAGACAAGCGCTGCCTCGGCTGAGATTCTGGCGGCAGTAACTCAGCACACGGCCAGCGCCAATGAGCAGTCGGCGGCGATCGCCGAAACGACGACCACGGTAGAGGAGATTCGCGCAGCTGCCGAACAGGTGACCGACCGAGCGAAGGAATTGGCCGAGCGCTCCGCATCCTCGGTTCAGGCCTCGGATGAAGGCGCTGCCGCGGTGGATGCCATCCTTGATGGGATGCAGGAGATCCGCGACAGGGTCGACGCCATCGCGCAGGACATCCTCGAGCTTTCCGAGCGTGGGCAACAGATCCGCGAGATCATTGCGACCGTAGAGGATCTGTCGGATCAGTCCAATCTGCTGGCGCTGAACGCCGCCATCGAGGCGGCGCGCGCTGGGGAACAGGGAAAGGGCTTCGCGGTCGTGGCCGACGAGGTTCGCGATCTCGCCGAACAATCGAAGCAAGCGGCGGGTCAGGTCCGAGCCATCCTTGGGGAGGTTCAAAAGGGGACGGACGCTGCCGTGTTGGCGACCGAACAAGGAACCAATGTAGTCGAGAGGGGAGTCGAACGGGCCGAACGAGCTCGCGAACTCATCGGACAGCTCGCATCGATCATTCGTGAGGGGGCAAAAGCCGGGCAGCAAATTGCCGCTTCCGCACATCAGCAGAGTGTTGGGATGGATCAGATCGCTCAAGCCATGGCCGAGATCAACCAGGCTACCAGCGAGTTTGTCGCCGGAGCACAGCAATCTCAGCTTGCGGCTGAGGATCTCTCGGAGCTCGCCGGTCAGCTTCGGGAGATGACCGAGATCTACAAGCTGTCCGAAGATCATGCTTGAGCAGGATCCACAGCTCTTACAAGAGCTTCTAGAGGTCTTCTCTATCGAGGCTCGAGAGCTGCTCGAGCAGATGACGGCCGACATTCTGGCACTGGAGAGAACGACCGAGGAGGCCGAGCGCGAGCAGCTGTTGGAGAACATATTCCGGCATGCTCATACCTTGAAGGGATCGGCTGATGCAGTTAATCTGCCGACCCTCAAAGCGGTAGCCCATCATCTCGAGACTTTTTTCGAGAACATGAGAGGTGGTGTCCACCCGAGCCAGGAAACCATCGACCTGATTCTTCAGGCTATCGATACCATGGAGATCCTGGTTGAAGAAGGAAGTTCGGGACATCCGGCTTCGTCCGACGCTGATGATCTGCTGACGAAGCTACTAACGCTTAGCGATCCCACCGGAACCAAGCTATCGGATCACCCGTTGAAAGTGCCCGGCGAGGCTCAAGAAGATGTCATCCGGCCTGAAAGACCGCGGGACCTCGAGAACACCTTTCGTGTCGCTGCGACGAAACTGGACTCAGTCCTATCCAGAGTCGGTGAGCTGATCGTCGCGTCCTCCGGGTCGGAGCAACATATTCGAGGGTTACGAGCGCTCGCTCTGAATCTAGCCGAATGGGAATCGTCTTTGAGGGAAGTGCGCCTGGGGAGGACGCGGGGCCGAGGCCGCGCGAAAGGCAATGGACGCCAGGACCCCGAACCTTTTTTGATCGAAGCCGAGGAGAGGCTCAAGACGATCGGACGAGAGCTCGATGGATTGACGCGGAGCCTGGGAGGGAAGAACCGGACCATATCCCACGCACTGCGGGATCTGGAGGAGGAGGTAAGGGGAGCTCGGATGCTTCCCATTTCGTCCGCCCTCGAAGGTTTGGCGAGGTCGGTTCGTGATCTGTCTCATGTAGAGAAGAAGAGAGCGGAACTCGAAGTCCATGGGGGTGAGACTCAGCTTGACAGAATGGTGTTGGAAAAGATCAAGGCCCCCCTCTCCCATCTCGTGCGCAATGCGGTAGCACATGGGATCGAAAGCCCCGAGGCCCGAAAGGCGATCGGCAAGCCCGAGGAAGGAGTCGTCAAAGTCACGGCGAAACAGAGAGGCTCGATGGCAGTTATCGAAGTTGAGGATGATGGAGCCGGAATCGACGAAGCCGCTCTCCTCGCGTCGGCTATCGAAAAGGGTCTAGTGGACGCGGGGGACGCGGAGAACTTAGAAGGAAGGAAAGCATTGGACCTGCTCTTCCGGCCGGGTTTCTCGCTGAGCCCCGTCGTAACCGATCTTTACGGACGCGGGGTGGGTCTAGACGTTGTACGCGAAAACGTCGAATCCCTAAATGGGGTAGTGGAGGTGGATACCTCGCAAGGTAGAGGAACCAAATTCACTTTGATCCTTCCCCTGACAATCACAACGACCCGCTGTGTGCTCGTCCGGACTGGAGACCAGATTTTCGCAATACCCCTCGGGGCGGTTGTTCGGTCGGTTCGCCTGAGCCCTTCTGAAGTGCGAACTATAGAAGGCAGGGAGGCGGCAAGGATAGACGGCGAGCCGGTCAGGGTGGTTCGACTTGCGCAGGTGCTCGACATTTTCACTGCACCTTCCGAACAGCCCTACCTCACTGCTGTCATCGTTCGATCAGGAGAGAGAGCAATTGCGCTGGTGGTTGATGGGATTGTTGGGATCGACGAGATTGTCGTCAAGCCTCTCCCACCTCCGCTCCCGGCGGTGAACTCGTTCGCCGGGGCCGCCATTCTCGGTACCGGTCACGTGGTGTCTGTGTTGCATCCTGCGAATATCATCTCGGCTTCCGAAACCTTGTCATCGGCTCCCGTCCATGGGGACGATGAGCCGGGGACGGATAAACCTGTGGTCATGATCGTGGACGATTCGATCACCACGCGGACCCTCGAAAAGAATATCTTCGAGGCCGCCGGATATGTTGTGAGGGTGGCCGTCGACGGTGCCGACGCTTGGACTCAACTGCACAGCGACAAAGTGGACCTCGTAGTCTCGGATGTCACCATGCCCCGAATGAACGGTTTCGAGCTTACTGAAAGGATCCGCTCCGATCAGCGATTTCAGACCACTCCCGTCGTACTGGTAACATCCCTCGATTCACCGAGCGATCGGGAACGGGGCATTGAAGTGGGAGCTGACGCTTACGTGGTAAAGAGCGCTTTCGATCAAGAGCATCTTCTCAGCATCGCGCGACGCCTCATCTGAGAGATTCTGGATGCTGCGGATCTTAGTCGTTGATGATTCGTCAGTCGCGCGGCGCTTGATAGTGCGCATTTTGGAACGAGACCCGGAGCTCCACGTCGTTGGCGAAGCCGTGAACGGGCAGCAGGCAGTGACTATGGCGGAACGCTTGCGTCCCGATGTGATAACCATGGACATCCACATGCCGGTCATGGATGGCCTCGAGGCGATTCGAAGCATCATGGAGCAATCGGCCGTGCCGGTTGTGGTGGTAACTTCGAGCGCCAGCCCCGAGGACACCGCTCTCTCTTTTGAGGCAGTAAAGGCTGGGGCCCTGACGGTCCTAGAGAAACCAAAGGGTCCGGGAAGCCCGGAGTTCGAGACTCAAGCTGAGCTTTTGCTCAACGCGGTTAGGGAGATGGCCGGTATAAAGCTGGTAACCCGTCGCCCGCGCCGGGGTGCGGTCGTGAAGCAGCCGCGCTCTTTGCCACACGATCCCACTAGAAGAATTGATCTCGTGGCCATTGCTGCTTCGACGGGTGGTCCCGCAGCGCTCGCCACCGTTCTCGGTGCCTTGCCGGCGGACATGCCTGTTCCTATTCTTGTCGTTCAGCACATTTCCGAAGGCTTCGATTCCGGTTTTGCTCGATGGCTGGATACGATGACTCCTTTGAAGGTGATGCTCGCCCAGCCCCGTCATTCACTTCGTTCAGGGGAAGTGGTTGTGGCTCCAAACGGGCGGCACCTGGGTGTTTCTCCAAACCTCCAAGTGGTCCTGGACAACTCCCCGCCCATGGGGGGTCATCGGCCCTCCGCCAGTTACCTCTTTCAGTCCGTGGCTAAATCATGTGGTCCCAAAGCGTTGGGTGTGATCCTCACCGGCATGGGTGCGGATGGATCACCTGGCTTGGTGCAGATGAAGAGTGCCGGGGGGTGGATCATCGCCCAGGACGAGGCCACTTCGGTTGTATATGGAATGCCCGGCCGATCGGTTGAAGCGGGGGCAGTGGATCGCGTGCTTCCGCTAGGAGAAATCGCTCCGGAGATCCTCGAAGTTTGCCGGCGGGGCCGATAAGACATGGAAATCGATGTCCTCATCGTTGAAGACCACACAGTCCTGTCGGACGCGCTCGCTTCTGCTCTCGAGAGTCACGGCTTCCATGCGGTCAGGACGGCGGCAACGATAACCGAAGCTCTCGATTCAGCCCGAACACAATGCCCGGATGTAGTGCTGATGGACTTTCGCCTGCCCGATGGAGAGGGGACGAAGGCGGCAGGGGAAATTCGCGCCTCGTGCCCGGACAGTAAAGTCGTGATGCTGACCGCCGAGGCTCACGAGTCCGTGGTAGTGGCGGCGATAGAAGCCGGATGCTCTGGATATCTCTTGAAATCCGCTCAGCTCGAAGAGGTCATAGCGGCGGTTCGCGCTGCCTATGCGGGGGAGGCCCTCATTTCCCCAGCAATGCTCGCCAGGGTTCTTCCTCAGCTTCGTGGCGAGAAGGGAGGAGTCGGCGAAAGACTGAGCCGCAGGGAGACTGAGATACTCGAGCTTCTGGCGAAGGGCCGTTCGAACCAGTCCATCGCTGATGACCTGGTTCTGAGCCCTCACACTGTTCGCAATCATGTTCAGAGGATCATCCAAAAGCTCGGTGCGCACTCCAAGCTCGAGGCGGTGGCTATAGGAGCCCGGACCGGTCTCCTGCGGTCTCCGAGGTCCTAGCGTCTCCCGAAGCCCCACCCGCTTTGCTCAGGGCGTAGTGCATATGCACTAGTCCGGAATTGGTTCTTCCGCGTCTCTCGAATCGTAGCCGTGCGTTCGATGAAGTAACCACAGCTAAAACGATCTCAGGGATGGGGACGAAAATGAAGAAATTCACCTGGTTAATCGCTGGGCTTGGGGTAATCCTGAGCATTCTCTTTACGAGTACGCCTTCGCTGGCGCAAACCTGCCAAATCGCAAATGGCGGGCAATGCGTTCTGGAGTCCTCGGAAGACTCCAGCGAGGGAACTTCTTCAGATGAGCCCTCCGACGACTCTTCAACAGTCACCCCGGGCACTCCGGAGTCTGTCGAGGCACTCGCGGAACGCCTGTATGCCCTGGTTAATTCCGAAAGAGCAAAGGTGAATCTACCCGCCCTCGACGTACAACCGTGGGCAGAGTCGATGGCATCCGAGCATTCGGTGAGAATGGCCGGGGCCAGGAGCATCTGGCACAACGACGACTACTTTGCGAACGGCCGCAGGGCGATGGGCTCCAATTTCCTGGGTGAAAACGTCGGGATGGGAGTCTCCGTTGAGGGCGCCCACCAATCGCTGATGGAAAGCCCTCCTCATCGTCAAAACATCCTCGATTCCCGCTTCGACCACTTGGGGATCGGAATCGCCCGAGACGAGGATGGGATGATCTACGTCACCGAGGGATTCGCCCGTATACCCGCCGTGACAAGCGCAGGCGCGCCATCCCCTCGAACTACTTCGAAGGCTTCTGCCGAGTCACCGGCCGAGCTCGCGCCTGCATCTGAGTCCGTAACGGTCAGCGTAGTGATTGATGGAACCGAAGCTGCAGCCGTCCCCAATGGCGCATCTGAACTCGAGGCGGCAGAGTCACTCGTACTTTCCGCAAATTCCGCCAACTCGACGCTGAATATGATTGCTGTTGCCATGTGGCTGTTCGTCGCCGCCAGCATGGTGGGGTGGCGGTCTCGGCTATATCTCCGGAACCTCGCTTTAGTGAGGGCACGCACAGGCTTCTTGCTAAGGAACCTGGAGCAAGCTCGCCTTTGACCGCATGAAAGTGAGAGAGTTACCACGTGGCCGAACAGCCCCAACCCCGCAAGGGCAGATGGATACCCCTCGTCTATTACTACGTTGCCACCCTTATCGGGCTCACGATCCTGCTGATTGGGCTGATTGGGGGACTTCAAGGGCTGGTCAAGGCCGCGATCCCGCAAATCTCAGATGAAGTCCGCTTCGCCGAGCGGGAGCGTGCCGTGTTTCCTGACGATGCACGTAGGGATCCAAAGGAATCGGATGAGGAGCATGACCGCAGGAGGGCCGATGCCATCGAGCGCGCCCGCATTGGAGGGCTGGCCGCTGGACTGAACGGGATGGTGGCAGTCGTCGTGGGGGCCCCCGTGTTCGCCTGGCACTTGCGGCAGGCAAGGCGCAAAGAACCGGAGTGGCTGGGATGAAGCAGCTCGTCATCCATCCCGAGAGATGCACGGGCTGCATGCAGTGCGAACTAGCCTGCTCTTTTGTCCAGACCGGTACCTTCCAGCCATCGGTTTCGGTAATCAAGGTGCACGTCTTCGACGAGCAGGCGTCGATGGCGCCCTACACCTGCTTTCAGTGCGAAGAGGCATGGTGCATGACGGCTTGCCCGGTGAACGCCATCACCATTGACAATGTCATCGGCGCCAAGGTGGTCTTGAGCGAGGTATGCGTCGGCTGCAAGCTCTGCACGATTGCATGTCCTTTCGGCACGATCTTCTACAACCCAGAGAGCAACAAGGCGTTCAAATGCAACCTCTGCGGAGGCGATCCCGCCTGCGCGCATGCTTGTCCGACGGCTGCGATCGAATACGAGGACTCGGAGACCAAGGACTGGGTCGGGCCGTGGGCGGAGCGCTTGAACGAATCCTTTCTTACAGCTCTGGCTGGAGAACCCTCCTAAGCCATTGATTGCGGGGTGGGTTGGGAAAGTCTTGAAGGTTGATCTCTCCGCTCGCACCCATGAAGTTCAGGAGTTGAATCTCCGGTGGGCGCGCGACTTCATCGGAGGAAGAGGACTTGGAGCACGGTACCTGTACGAGCTTTTGCAAGATCCGACCATCGACCCACTGAGTCCGGACAACGTTCTCATCTTTGCTACGGGTCCATTGACCGGCACCAACGCCTCGTGCGGGGCCCGTTACATGGTCGTGACCAAGGGAGCGCTGACGAACTGCATCACTACATCTAATTCTGGAGGGCACTTCGGGCCGGAGCTGAAGTTTGCAGGTTATGACCTGCTGATCGTGGCCGGCCGCGCGGCCTCTCCGGTCTACCTGTGGCTGTGTGACGGCGAAGTGGAATTGAGGGATGCCTCGGGCGTCTGGGGGAAGGGAGTATGGGACACCGACGACATGCTGAGAGAGGAGGTCGGAGTCCCGGATGCCCGCATAGCCTCGATCGGTCAGGCCGGCGAGAACCTCGTGCGGTTCGCGGCGGTCATGAACGACAAGCACCGCGCCGCAGGCCGTTCAGGAGTGGGAGCCGTGATGGGCTCCAAGAATCTGAAGGCGGTCGTGGTGAAGGGTTCCGGTTCCATCCCGGTGGCGGACCAGGCGTCGTTCCTCAGATCACAATGGAAAAAGAAGGCCTCACTGAGAGATTCGAAGGGACGACAGAATTTCACGCAGCTCGGAACATCCAGCACCCTCATGCCCATCAATGCGATTGGGGCGCTTCCCACTCACAACTTTCTCCAGACTGTGTTCGACGGTGCAGAAAAGATCTCCGGCGAAAGAATCAACGACGACTACGTTGTTGCGCACAAGGCTTGTTTCGCGTGCACGATCGCGTGCGGCAGAGTCTCGAAGATCTCAGACGAAGCCGGTGGCCGCTTCTTGCTTCACACGAGTCCGCGCAACTGGAAGATGGCTGGGGAGGGACCGGAGTACGAGAGCATGTTCGGTTTCGGGCCGGAAGTTGGAGTGGACGACCCAGAAGCCATCATCGCGGCCCACTGGCTCTGCAACGATTACGGTATGGACCCCATCTCCGCGGGAGCAACCATTGGGGCCGCGTTCGAGCTCTCGCAGGAAGGGGTTCTCAATGGAACTGAAGGCGTCCTCGAGTGGGGGGACGCGGGAAAGATGCTCCAGCTGCTCGAAGACACCGCGTTCCGCAGGGGTCTAGGCGACGAAATCGCAGAGGGCTCGAAGAGGATGGGGGAGAAGTTTGGCAGGCCTGGGGTGGCGATGGTCTCCAAGGGCCAGGAATTTGCCGCATACGATGGAAGAGCGATGCAGGGGCGAGGTCTTTCCTATGCCACATCCAACCGCGGGGCCTGCCATCTGAAGGCAGAGGTTCTGCGCGCCGACTACAAGGACCCCGGTCACGAGGGGAAAGCGGGGCAGGTCGCAAGGACCGAGAACCAGATCTCGGCACTCGATTCCTCCGGACTCTGTCTGTTTCTGAACTCGGGGGCCACCTACGACGACTACATTGCAGAGTTCAATTCTGCGACTGGCATGGACCTCTCGATGGACGACTTTGTCACCGCTGGGGAGAGGATCTGGAATCTGGAGCGCCTGTTCAACCTTCGAGCCGGGATTACTCCCGCCGATGACACTCTGCCCAAGAGGATGCTCGAGGATCCCATCCCAACCGGGCCGCGCAAGGGCATGGTCAGCAAACTCGGCGAGATGCTTCCCGAGTATTACGACCTCAGAGGTTGGCCGGAAGGTATCCCCTCCCAGGAGAAGCTGGCAGAGTTGGGATTGGAGGCCATCGCGTGAAGACAACCCATTTGATCATCGGCGCCGGCCCCGCGGGGATGGCCGCCATCGACACGATCAGGGAGTTCGGCGACACGTCGCCGATCACTCTGGTGTCGTCGGAAACTCCGTACTCAAGGATGGTCCTGCCTTACTTCATGGATGGCACCATCCCAGAGCAAAACGTCTTCACCGCAACCGATGATTACCTGCGGGAGAGAAACGTGGAACCCATCTTGGGGCGGACGGTAACGAGTCTCGACCCGGGCGGAAAAGCCGTATGCGACGACGGCACCGAGATCGAATTCGATGATGCCCTCATCGCAACCGGCTCTTCGGCCTCAAGGCCCCCTATCCCTGGGATCGACGGTGAGAGCGTCTTCAATCTGTGGACCCTGGACGATGCCAGGGCGGTTTTAGCGCAGAAGGGTGGGGAGATAGCGGTGATCGGAGCCGGGTTCATCGCCTTCACGTGCCTGGATGCGCTTATCCGTCTTGGTGCGAGAGTCACATTGGTGGAGGTCGAAGACCGCATCCTTCCCAGAATGATCGACGAGCACGGCGCATCCCTGGTTCGCAGTTTCCTGGAGTCGAAAGGGGTGTCGTTTCGTGTCGGGGCTCAGGTCTCCTCGATTGAAGATGCAGGAGGTCGCAAGGAGATCAACTTCGCCGATGGGGATGTCTTGGAAGCAGACGTCGTTATCACTGCAACTGGCATCAGTCCGAACCTTGGCCTTGTCGATGGCAGCGGGATAGAGACGGACTTCGGCATCCTTGTCGACGATCACATGCGAACCAATGCCGGCAATGTGTTTGCCGCCGGCGATATCGCACAGGGCCCCGTGATCGGAAGCGACCGGAAAGAAGTTCATGCCATCCAACCGACTGCCCTCGAACATGGGCGCATCGCCGGAGCCAACATGGCAGGAGGTGACGCCGCCTACTGGGGCTCTCTTTTGATGAACGTAGTCGACGTCCAAAAGTTGCAGATAGCGTCGTTCGGGGATTGGCTGGGAGAGGGGGCCGAGGTAAGAACCGTCGAGAACGACTCGCGGCCTGTCTATCGCAAGCTGATATTCCAAGGTGAGGTTCTCACCGGAGCCGTCTTTCTCGGACGGCCGGACGATGTTGCTCTCCTAAACGATATGGGGATGACTAAAGGACTGATTCAGACCGGTTTGCATCTTGGGGAGTGGCGCAAGTACCTGGACCGCTACCCGCTCGACATCCGGAGACCATACGTGGCCAGCAAGGCGGCAGAGAAACTTCTTGAGATGCAGCTCCTGAACAAGCCATCGATCCCAAGGGGCTATCGACAGCCTGATCCCGATCCTAAGTACTGGGAATACCACGACGTATTCGTCTCGACGATCACCGAGGGGGAGTAGCTCTCGTGAAAATCGACGTCAAGCTTCACGCAGTGCTGCGCGACCTCCTTCCGGAGGGAAGAGGCGAGGTGGAAATCGCCGGACAAACCGTCAGGGACCTCCTCGACACACTCGGCATCGACGAGGAGCTAAGAGAGCTGATAACCGTGAACGGAGAACAAGTCGCCGATCAGTCCCAGGAACTCCATGACGGGGACAAAGTCGAGGTGTTTCCTGCGGTGGCCGGTGGAGAGGGGCGCTCTGTATATCTCGATGAGGGAATCCGTCTCTTCCAGCGGGGCGAATACTTCATGGCCCACGAGACTTTGGAAGAACACTGGATCGAGGCCCCCGAGCAGGATCGGGACTTCTATCAGGGTCTGATCCATCTAGCGGTCGCCTTCCACCATTACCAACGGGGCAACCCAAGAGGCGCCCGTTCGCAATTCCGCAAGGCTGCGGCGAGACTGTCTTCCTATCCCGACGTACACGAGGGTATCGACCTTGCCGGGATCAGGAGATTTCTGGCGCAGACGGACGAACGCTTGGAGGCGGGCGATCCGCTCGACCCGCCGGCAATCGAACTCTAGGGGGCCAGATTTAATCCGCTGAGCGGATTGGGGATGCCGTAGAATCGCCGAAATCTTGGAGGTGGTTGATGAAGACGCCGAGGCGAGTGGCGGCCCTTGTTTTAGGAGTCGTTGTCTTGGTACCGGTCGCGGCCGAGGCGGCTCATATACCGACGGTGGGGTTGGGAACCGCAGGGAGTTTTGCGGTACTGGCCGGACAAGGGGTCACCAACACTGGCCCGAGCGTGATCCGAGGTGATCTTGGGTCGCATCCCAATCCTGCAGTGACTGGGTTTCCCCCGGGAACCATACAAAACGGCACTATAAATCCCTCCTACACCCCCCAAGCCAAGGATGCCCTGGTCACCGCCTATAACGATGCGGCGGGAAGGACGCCGGTTACCACCGTCGCCACGGAGCTTGGGGGACAAACCCTCAACCACGGCGTCTACGATTCGACAGACGGTACCTTCCAGATCACGGGGACTCTCACCCTCGACGGGCAGGGCGACCCCAGCTCGGTATGGATCTTCAAAACGGCCTCGACTTTGATTACGGCGTCCAACAGCAACGTGAGCCTCATCAATGGGGCCAGTCATTGCAATATCTTTTGGCAAATCGGAAGTTCGGCGACGCTTGGGACCGGCTCAACCTTGCGCGGAACCGTGATGGCTCTGGCATCGATCACGCTGAATACGAATGCAACTTTGTTCGGCCGAGCGCTGGCCCGAAATGCCTCCGTCACCCTGGACAGCAACACAGTCGATGCATCAGCGTGCCTGACGGCGCCGCCCTACCCTTCGGATGGCGCGACCACGAGCCAGGCAGCGGAGCCTTCTCCCTCGCCCTCCCCCTCCCCCTCGCCCGCCGACGCGACGACGGATGTTACCCGGAGGCCAAGACGTGGGACTGCTACCGGGCAGCCACTTCCCGTCACCGGCGGGCAGCTTCCTACCCGGCCCACCTTAGCGCTGGGTTCTGGCTTGATAATGATCGGGGTTTTCTACATCTGGGTTGCCAGTTCCTCGACCGTGCTGGCCCGGGCCGTAAGAGGTTACGAACCCAAGCGACGAGCTAGACGGTAAGTCTTCTCCGAAATAGCGGCACCGATATGAAAATGAGTCCGATTGCGAACCCTCCCAGCACGAGCAACTCGGTTGTGATCGCAGAGGCTGGATGGCCTCGAAGCAAGGCGATGAAGCCGTCCATGGCCCATGCGTGCGGAGTTCCGTGACCGATGGTTCTCATCGTCGGGCCTACTATTTCGAGAGGCCACATGCATCCTCCGAGCATTCCCAACCCGATACCAAACGGCACTCCGAGACCCGCCTGCTCCGGGGTCCTGAGGACCGCGCCAACCAGCATTGCGGTGCCGGTGGCTACGAGGCAAAACATAAAAATGAGAACCAGGGTGCCAATCGGATCTCCGAAGTCGACCCCAAAGACAAGGGAACCCATGGCGAATATGAACAGACCTTGAAATAGGGCGATCGTGAACCTGCCCAGAGTGGTCCCAAGCATTATTGCCAGAGATGAGGTTGGGGTTGAGAGCATCCGGCGCGAGATCCCCGCGCGGCGCGCTTCTATTAGTTGTGCGCTGGCGGTCACCGACGTGATGAATACAAACAGAACCAGGTTGGATGCCGAAGGATAGGTGAATCCTTCGT
>JAHWKU010000021.1 GCA_019347715.1 Actinomycetota bacterium
CGCGTTGCGACATGGAAGCGATGAACATCCTTACATTGAACCTCGTCAACGACATCGTCACCGGTCAAGAAGACGGTGGACGAAGCTCGGAAGATATACGCCGACGAGGCCTCCGCCTACGTGATGGATCGGCGGGCCCCCTACACGAAGGAGCTGCTTTTCGACGTCCCCCAGGGTGGAAAGGAGGATCTGGATAAATCGATCATCGCGGCCCCGATGGCAAAGCAGATGGCGGAGAAGATGGAGGACGTCCTTAACCGACCGATCGGGCAGTAGCCTCATGACCGTGACTCACTGAGCCCTGTATGAGAATCGCCGCACCTGTGGGATGAAGTAACTCAGCCAAACGGGGTCGGCCTTTGTCGTGATATGGCCTCTGACCTGTGGTTTTCATCGTGGGCGCTGACAGATTTGAACTGCCGACCCCTGCCTTGTAAGAGCAAATGCGACATTGCTCTGACCTGGGGATTTAGAGAAAACTCCCACGTCAACCCAATTTTGCAGTAACTCCGATGCGCGCTGATCGGCGGCGTTTCGCGCACTTCGCCATCCGTTTGATGACTTTTTGAGACTCAATTCGCCATATAAAGGGAGAGGCTCTGCGGTGAGCCTTGGCCCTCTCGGGCAGGTTTTTCCTCCAGCCGCCTCCGCTTTGAGAGGAAAGACGAACTGAGGCCGACCTAGCTTAAAAGGCCCCTACAGGGGGGCCTTTTTAGTTCTTAGGAGTTTCAGGTCGTAACTGGCCGGCCTTTATCCATGGTCACCGTCAGGAGGCCGATGATGCCGAGGGCGAGGTGCAGTATGTGATCAGGCAGATTGAGCTCATGGGGAAGCAGTCCGAAGAGGGTGGGGATCACAAATCCTAGGATGCCGACCAGCAGATAGACGACACCGAGAGTTCCCACGACCGTCCGAACGGTACTCTCTGAACCCGCAAACCCGACATAGGCAAGCAGACCTCCCGTGGTGAGATGGATGATGTCTTCCACCAAATCGATGTTAAGCAATCCCAACAGGTCTTCTTCTCCGGCAAGGAGACCGACGACCCCGGTTAGAAAAACGGCTATCCCTACAACCTTGGCATAAGTCCTAGCCACGTTGGCCCCCTTCTCGCGCGTTGACTGATTCTTGCAGCTTATCTCGACCACTTGGGGGATTTGGTGCCCGTGTGAGATCTTGGAAACATCGCCACGTTGTTGAAGAGTGTCGCCTATTTCATCTCGTGCCTAGATTGGCACTTTTGCGTTCACGACCTGGACTCTCGCGTCGCCAACAGATTGCATCACAACTCCTCGTTTTCCGTCATTTTTCAACGTTAGACGGGACAAATACGGGACAGCGACCTCCCTAGATGGGTTAGCAAAGGCTAGGGAGATTCCTTCCACCGCTGACTCGGGCGTTCACACTCACTGACTCATAAACTCGTCCTATGCGAGCAATCGAACACCGCCGCCACTCCATGCGCCACAAGCCCGGTGAACACCTCAACCAGACCGGTGTCGACCTAGCCCGCCGTGTCGGTAACAACATCGGCCCATTCGACCTGGTCATCACCAGCACTACTCCCCGTGCCTTCGAAACGGCCATCGCGATGGGTTTCGCCGTCAACGAGCAATTGCCGAGCCTTGAGACTCTGCCCGCTGGATTCGAGGACGAAGTGGACTGGGACGCTGGTTACATGGCCTTCCCCGATGCGATGGCCAAGTTCCCCGACGGGGCGGTGGCGACCTACGCGCGCTCGATGCGGGAGCTTCACATCAAGATAGCCGGGAGGCTTCAGGAAGGTGCCAGCGCCTTGGTCATCTCCCATGGCGGCGTAGTCGAGGCCAGTGCGGTCGGATGCCTCCCCGATGGGGATTTCGAGGGCTGGCCTGGTTGCGACTACTGCGAGGGTGTCCGGCTGACCTACGATGGCGGCAAGTTCACCGGTGTCGAGTTGCTTGGAGTGGGATCGAGTTGAACGCCACCGCGAGGGGAGAGGTTGCAGAGCAGATCGTGTCCCACTTCGAACTGCAGTCACCGGCCCCAGGCCCAAGAGAACCTTTGAAGACAACGGACTATCGACATCAAGGTGAGCAGGCAGTTGTACGCTATATGTGGTTCAACAGGGTGTATTGGGCCAGACCTGTAACCGTCGTCGAAGGCTCGGAAAACCTTACCCCCTAGATCCGTTCCCTCAAATCCTCCGCGTCCGAAAGGTGACGGGTCATGCCCACCCTCCGATACATCTCGATCGCTTCCTCGAGCAGCTCCAGAGCCTTCTCGCGGTCTCCCGGCCTCCCTCTATCGAGCAGCGCCTCAGCGTAGAGCTGGCGGCTCTCGGATTCCTGATCGTACACGCCAAACATTCGGGCTTGGGCGATGCCCGCCTTCAGATGCCGCTCGGCTTTGTCCCAATCCCTGGCCCCCGCGGCCGACAGTCCGGCGATCGTCTCGACCGGACGGAAGTCGAAGAGGCGCGCCTTCGATCCCAGCTCCATCACCTTGAAGGCGAACGGGTACAGCTCTCCAGCCCGCTGCTTTTCGTCAAGGGCCCATAGAGACTCGATCGCCATCAGCCCAAACATCTGAGTGCCGATGGGTTTGGGGCCCGCCTCCCACTTCAGCTGCTCCCTCCTCTCCTCGATCATCGCCAGCGCCTCATCCCGGTATCCGAGACGGGCGAGCATCAGGAGGAGGCGGGCGGCGGGCATGTCGACGAACACGCCGGGTCGATCGAACTCCAACGACCGGCGGAGCTGGACCAAAGCCTCCTCCCACTGCCCTCTCATGTAGAACAGCTGGGAGTGAAACATCAGGTTCTGCCCCATGCTCAACGAGCTGGCCCTGGCGGCGATAACAGCGTCCTCGGCAACGAAACGTTCGAAGCCGTCGAGGTATTCCTCCGGGGAGACCTTCCTCGACTCGAGAAAGCCCTTGGTGCGATGCGCAATGCTGAGAGCCCCCCAATGGCCAAGCCTCCGTGAAATCTCTTCGATCTCAGTTCCCACGACCAAAGCCCGTTCGAGGTCTGCACTTAATAGAAGCCCGTTCGCCACGAAGCTGAGAAACGTGGCGACGTCCCACAAGGCTCCCCGCGGTCGCATCTCATCCGCCGCCCGGAGGCCGTCCGCGATGCATGGCTTCCACTCACCGAACGCGAAGTGCATGATCGCATCACCCGCGTCGCCGTACGCCGCGAGGAACGGATCGCCCAACTCTTCGGAGACCTTGCGGCCTTCGGCCGTAAGCTGTTCGGCCGCGTCCTTCGATCCACCCAGCCCCACGAGCGCGGCGGTCGCAAACAGCAGCCGGGCGCGTTCGGGCGTGGCGACCTCGCCCGTTACTCCGAGGCCCCGAGCAGCTATCTCCAGAGACTCGTCCCAGCGTCCCGACCAACCCAGCAGTACGGTGATGTGCCAGCTCAGCTCTCCGACCTCCCGACGCATGCCCTCCCGCTCGAATGTGTCGAGCGCTTCCCTCCAAACCGTCAGGGCGCTATCGATTTGGCCCAGGCTCTGATGAGCGAAGCCAAGGCGGGACAGGAGCTGGGCCCGTCCGAGCGCATCGTCGTCTGGATGGATGTCGAGGGCCTCGCTGTACTTTCGAAGCGCGTCGTCGAAGGCGGCCGCGGCTTTCGCGCGGTCTCCGGCCAAGGACAGGTACTCCGAAGCCTTCGTCGGATCTGCCGCCGCCCCCGCCTGCGAGAAATGGTGAGCTATGTCGGCGACGAAGGATCCGGGCGAGTCGCCGGCCATCTTCTCGATTGCCTCAGCGACTTTCAGATGTAGTCGTTGCCGGCGCGGCAACGAAACGTTGGAAAGAAGTGTCTGCCGGATCAGCTCATGCGAGAACGCGAACTGCGGCTCCGCCTCCGATGTGATCTCGCTGATCAAACCCGAAGAGCGCGCTTGATCGATCGAGTCCAACAACTGCTCTTCTTCGGCCGGGTCGGCGAGCGTCTCGAGCAGCCGGTACGAGAACGCCTTACCGATAATCGCCCCCGCAGTCAGCACCTTCAGCGCCTTTTCATCGAGACGCTGAAGCCTTCGGCCGATCACCAATCTAACTCCCTCGGGAACCTCCAGCTCGTCGATGCGGAGGTCGGGGCGGAAGCGATGCTCGTCGGTGAACAGGCGGCCCTCTTCGTCGAGGTGCTTGAAGATCTCCTCGACGAAGAATGGGTTGCCCTCGGTCTCTTCGTAGATCACCTTGATCAGCGACGGAGGAGGCTCCTGACCGCTCAACGTCGAGAGCATCTGTTCGACCCCCGGCTGCTGGAGGCGCTTGAGAGAAATTCGGTGCGCGAGCCGTTGCCTGACCAGCGATTCGAGAGTTCTGGCCAGTGGCCGATTCACATCCAGCTCCACGTCGCGGTAGGTACAGACGATCAGTGCGGCCATCTCGGCAACGCTCTCGGCGAGGTGGGTTAGCAGCATCAGGCTCGACTCATCGGCCCAGTGCACGTCGTCGATCAACAGATATAGCGGTGCGGCCGCAGCCGCGCGCGCCACGAAGTCGCGGACGCTGTTTAAAAGAAAGCGGCGTTCCTGTTCGGGCGGAAGCTCGATCGGCTGGGGGATGTCGGGAAACATCCGCCGCAGCTCCGGAAGGATGCGCGCCACCTCGGAGGCCGCATCGCCGAGAGCGGTTCGGAACGCTTCCGGATCGACCTGCCGTTGGACCTGCTCGAGTATTTCGATGAACGGGGTGTACGGGGCGGAGGCAGTCTCGTAGCTGCGCCCGGTGAACACCAGCATCGAGCGGCTCTCCGCTGCCGCCCCCAGCTCGGAGGCGAGGCGGGTCTTCCCAACGCCGGGCTCGCCGCCGATCATCACAATCGAGCCCGACCCGGAGATGGCTTCGTCCATCAACCTCGTCAGAAGGTCGCGCTCCTCCTCCCTGCCCACGAATGGAGTGCGTTCCAGCCGGGCGGGGGTCGGCGCTGGCTGCCAGTCGACCTCGAAGAGACGCCAGCGGTCGGGGAATCCTTTGAGTCGCACCCGGCCGACCTCATTGGTCGATACGTCCGGCAGAGTCCCCACCAATTGCTTGACGATTTCGGAGATGAGGATCTGACCCCCTGCGGCGCGCTCGACGATTCGAGCCGCGACGTTGACCGCCTCTCCGAACAGGTCACCTGACTCTTCGCTGACCACTCCAGTGTTGATTCCAATTCGCAGCCGCACCGAAGAGCCGCTGCGATTGGCCTGCTCGTTGGCTCGCTGGATCCCCACCGCGCACTCCACCGCCCGGCGGGGGGAGCGAAACGCGATCATGAAGCCATCCCCGAACGCTTTGATCTCGCTGCCCTGATGCTCTCGAATGAGGTCGCGGGTGAGATCCTCGCGAACTCGGAACAGCTTGCGAGCAGCCTGGTCGCCGAGCTTGCTGATGAGATCGGTGGAGCCCTCGATGTCTGTGAACATCAACGTGACGGGCCCCTCGGTGAAATCACTCATCCCATTCCTCCTGGCACGAGCGGGCGATCGTTTCGTCCGGCGGCAGACATCACCTTGTCCTTCATCACGTCGGCCGCACACCGCCTAACCGAGATGGATGGAGACGGACGCCTACTCAAGTACGTTTGCGGGGGCTATGCTAAGTCCTAAGTGTCGGTAAGGGGGTGGGAGGCTGCAGACTGGACCGAATCACTGCCAACGCACCCTTGCGCCTCGGGCCGGGTTCCAGGTAACAGCGTGAGCCGCGCCCGGCGACGCTTACATGCCATCGGCCTCGCCACGCCAGCAGGTATTGCGAAAGGAGTCATGGTACCGGCCTGCGCCGTGTGCGCAGGGTCCCCGTTGATCCTGGGCCCTCTTGCCGGCCTTAGTGTCACTGTCATCGTCGCCTCGTACGCGGTCCACATGACACTGATCGTTCTCGCACCGCTGAATCTTTTCTTTCTCTGGCGCGGATATCGCATCCATAGGCACCGGCTGGGGTTGTGGGTCGGGGGGGCGGGAGTCTTGTTCATCTCAAGCCACATGATCGGCCACTTCGGAGTCTTTAACTGGCTGGTCGGTGACATGGAGCCCTTCAGCATCGACCCCTCGACGGCGTTTCCCAGCCGCTGGGTCTTAGCTCATATGCCCATATGGGCCGGATCGGTCTTGCTCGGCGTTAGCAATTTCTTCGACATACGCGCCCGATGGATCTCCAGGTCGCAGATCGCCGATTGCCGGACGCCAGATGAGTACTGGTTCAAGGTGCTGACCGGGATTCACCCCGGACTGAGAGAGTCGCGGTGGGTACTCTCGGTAATTCCCTCTCCCCCCCGCTGCAAGCTCTGCAGCGCGCCCTTCGCAGGACCGGGGGGACCGCTCATGCGCTGGATCGGCAGAGCCCAATCCGTGAAGAATCCCCAGTTCTGCACTACCTGTCTTTCAAGGGCGCCGATTGGTGGCGCTGAAGTCAACGTGTCTCTCCTGTTTGCCGACGTTCGCGGATCAACCGAGCTGGCCGAGAAAGCTACCCCGGCCGACTTCTCTCGGCTCATGCGGCGTTTCTACGAAATGGCCACAAAAGTTCTCACCGAACAGGATGCGCTCATCGACAAATTCGTGGGAGACGAGGTTGTTGCGCTGTTCCTTCCGGCATTCGCCGGGCCCGACCACTCGGCTGCTGCCATCGAGGCCGCGAAAAGGTTGTTGGCCGCCGCGGGCTACAGCCGCGGGGAATATCCCTGGCTTTCGATCGGGATCGGGGTCCACACCGGGGTCGCCTACGTCGGCTTATTGGGGGTGGAGGGGGGAGTCACTGACCTTACTGCCTTGGGGGACACAGTCAATGTGGCCAAGAGCCTATCCTCGTCGGCATCAGCGGGCGAATTGGCTGTTAGTAGGGAAGCTCTCGTTGCCGCGCACATAGATCCCGAGGAGGCCGGCTGCAAGCGCTTACAGATCAAGGGGCGGACGATGCCGGTGGAGGCGGCCTTACTCAGGGTAGGAGCCGAGCGCGACTCCGCGGTCTTCCTCCGATGATGGTGTATTTTCGATCGCCGCCCGAGGGCTTCCCGTGGGCGCTGACAGATTTGAACTGCCGACCCCTGCCTTGTAAGAGCAACCGGAATATCGCTCTGACCAGCGGCTTTAGAAACAAAGTCCAGGTCGGACTTGGTTTTCGGATAACGCCGATCTGCGCAAATGATCGCTGTTTCGCGGATTTCTTGAAGCGCTTGATGACTTTTTGATGACTTAGAAGCGATTCCGGGTCTGCGCGCCTCAGCGCTCAGACGCATTGATGTAACACTCCCAATCGGCCGTATCCTTCCTGGAAGGAGGAGTTGCTTGAGCGAGTTACCCGTCGGGACGGTCACGTTCCTGTTCAGTGACGTCGAGGGCTCGACCAGGCTGCTGCGCCGGTTGGGGCCCGATTATCACTCCGTGCTCGAAGAACACCGCCGTCTGGTGAGGGACTGCATCGTCAACAACGGCGGCCACGAGATGGCCACCGAAGGCGATTCTTTCTTCGTAGCGTTCGGGCGTGCAAGTGACGCGGTGCGAGCCGCGGTCGACGCCCAGGTCGTGCTGTCCCGGCATCCATGGCCCCCGGATGCGGAGGTCCGTGTGAGGATCGGGATCCACACCGGAGAAGCAGCTCTCGTGGGCGGCGATTACGTGGGACTTGCGGTCCACCAAGCTCAGCGCATCTCCGCCGCAGCGCACGGGGGGCAGATCCTTCTATCGAGTTCCAGCAAGCAGCTCGCCGGGGAGCTTCCCGAGACGGTCAGCATGATCGATCTGGGGGCGCACGCGCTCAAGGACTTCCCGACGCCGGAGCATCTATTTCAGATCAAACACCCCGACCTGCCTGGCAGCTTTCCTCCGGTAAGCACGGCTGAGCTGGGACGCCACAACCTTCCCGTGCAGATCACCCGGTTCATCGGACGCGAAAGTGAGATCGAGCAGGTTGTGCAGATGGTGAGACAAAACCGCATCGTCACTCTGACGGGCCCAGGCGGATGCGGAAAGACCCGCCTGGCGATCGAGGCTGTATCCGAGCTCGTCGAAGAGTACCGGGACGGAGTGTGGATCGTTAATCTCGCAAGCGTTACCGACGCGGACGTCATTTATCGAGAGACAGCAAGTGCGCTAGGGATGAGCACTCGAGAAGAGGCTGGGCTCAGGGACACTTTGCAAGGCTTTCTGCGCTCCAAGCAGATCTTGATCGTGCTCGACAACTGCGAACACCTGTTGGAAGGGTGCCGAGATCTCGCCGCATGGCTGATCGAGCTATCGCCCGAGATCACTGTATTGGCCACCACACGCGAAGCTCTCAACATCGGAGGTGAGGCAGCATGGAGAGTTCCTTCGCTATCGATACCTGATTCCGACAGCAATCTTTCGGCGGAGGAGGTGTTGGAGTTCGAGTCGGTGTCACTCTTCATCGATCGCGCCAGGCTTGCCCTACCGTCATTCGATCTCAACGACTCAGACGCTCCGCATGTGGCCGAGATATGCAGACGGCTCGATGGCATACCGCTGGGTATCGAACTCGCCGCCGCCCGAATCAATCTGCTTTCACCAAGGGAGATTGCAGAGCGGCTAAACGATCGGTTTCGCCTGCTTACGGGAGGCAGCAAGAAAGCGATAGCGCGACAGCAGACTCTGCAAGCATTGATCGATTGGAGCTACGACCTCCTCACCGACCAGGAGCGGACCTTGCTGGCTCGGTTGGGAGTGTTCATGAATGGCTTCTCTCTTTCTGCGGCGGAGAGGGTCGGCTCGGGCGGCTCGATAGCCTCTGATGAGGTACTCCAGCTTCTATCTCAGCTCGTCCAGAAATCGCTGGTCGTAGCGGATCGGCGGGGGGAACGAAGTCGCTACTCTTTGCTCGAAACGATCCGGCAGTACGCCGGGGGAAAGCTCGTTGCCTCCGGTGAGGCTCTCGATGTGCGAGACCTTCATCTGCAGTGGAGCGTCGAGCTGGCGGAATCGGAACACCTCGGTTTGTGGGGGGCGAGCGACCAGAGTTCGCTGCAGATCCTCGACGAAGAACACGACAACCTCAGGTCCGCCCACGACTGGGCTGTGGAGCAAGAAGACGCGTCATCGGCACTGCGCTTAGCTTCGGCGCTTGCGAGGTATTGGTGGATCAGAGGGGACCTCCGAGAAGGTTTGGAGCGTCTGGAGACATCCCTTGCATTACCCTCCGACCCACTCGCGGTAGAGCGAGTCAAGGCGCTCGGTGGAGCAGGCCTTCTTTGCACGTGGCTGGCCGACGTGGAGAAGGCGAGTACCTACTGTTTGGAGACGGTGAAGCTATGCCGGGAACTCAAGTCGACTGATCTCGAGTTGACACTGATCTTGGCGCTGGGGGACCTCAGCCACATTTCACTTCAAAGGAGAGAGTTCGCGCGGGCACAGGCGTACGTCGACGAAGGTCTTCAGCAAAGCGACGCAAACCACAAGCTCCTCGGTCCCCGATCGCGATTTCTTATGATCGACGCGGCTCTCGCAGATGAGCGGGGCGATCATCAGGCAGCGCTGCAGTTCATTGAGGAGGGCTGGTCGGATGCGCGTGCCTCTGGTCTGAAGGTGAGCCTCGTCAGATACGCCTCCCGGTTAGGAGACTTCGCATGGAAGGATGACGACCATCTCAAGGCGCTCTCCCACGTGCAAGAAGCGTTGACGGCTGCGCGGGAATCAGCAGATGCGACTGCTACCGTTCACATCCTCAACCAACTGGCGTGGATGCTGCACCTTCTCGGTCGAGATCGCGAGGCCCTCCCCTTCGCGGAAGAAGCACTCACTGTGTCCGAGCGCATCTTCGGTTTCCGTGATCCTGCTCTCTTGCACTCTCTAGGCAGCATCCAGACTCGGCTCGGATTCCTGCGAAACGCAAGCGCTACATTCGCCGAGGCAATCGCTGATCCAGACTCTTCTGATTCACACTTCGGCGCTCTCTCTCCTATGCCGGAGGAGAGAGTCACAGACACACTGATCCAAGCAGTAATGGTCGGGATCGCTGCGATCTCAGCGTTGGATGGTGACCCGCTGAGTGCGGCGCGGCTCTACGGCGCGGCGGAGGGCCTGGGCGAGAAGACAGACTGGGAGCAGGAAGACCCCATATACCTCGCCTCATATCAAGCCGCTGTCGATTCGGCCCGAGCCCAGGCGGACACGGTGGAGTTCGAGAGCGTCTGGCGCGAGGGAAAGTCGATGGCTCGCGACGAGGCGATACGGTTCGCGCTGGCGACCCTTTCCCCGAAGGCTGGAGAGCTCAGCTAAAACCTGGACGATCTCGAGCCGGCATTCGCCTTCCTAAGATCTCTTCCGCCGATGTTCGTGAACATTTCACAACATTTGATGACTCGTTGATGACTTTTTGATGACTCATTGGAAGCGCGGTGAAGCGCGCGACATCAGGTCAAGTGGGCGCTGACAGATTTGAACTGCCGACCCCTGCCTTGTAAGGGCAGTGCTCTACCGCTGAGCTAAGCGCCCGTCAAACGGTGAGTGTAGCCGCCAAGGTCGTGGAGAGACACGAGGTAAGCGGTGAATGGTGAGAGCCTCATGCTTTCCGACGCACCTCGCGAAGAACCCTCTTTGCCAGGGTGGGGCCGAATCCCGGAATCTCCAGCAGTTGATCCAAACTGGCGCTTTGCAATGCATCGATGGAGCCGAACGCTGCAATTAGGGCCTCCTTGCGAGCACGACCGAGGCCCGAGACGCCATCCAGATCAAAAGCAGGGTCAAGAGGGGAAGCCTCGGCGTCGGTCAGTAATCCGGATCTCTCTATCGCTTCTATCTTTCCACCGAGATAGGCCTCTATCACTTTGGGATTGTTCCTGACCTCTTGCGGGGAGCCCTCGGCGATCACGCGGCCAGCGTCCATCGCAACGATCCTGTCTGCGAGGCCCATGATGAGCGGGATGTCATGCTCGATGATGAGCAGCGTCATATCGTGTTCCTGCTTCAATGCTAGGAGGAGTTTGCCGAGGGCTTCGGTCTCTCGCTGGGCGATGCCAGAAGACGGCTCGTCGAGGAGCAGCAGTTTTGGCTGGAGTGCCACGAGGCAGGCCAGTTCGGTAATCCTGCGAGTTCCTGTCGAGAGTTCCTGGATCTGTTTGTTCCGAAATGGCCATAGCCCCATGGCTCCGACAACTTCGCGCGCCATCTTCTCCCTCCGATGGTCGCGCCCGCGCAACCCTAAAACCGATGAAGTAAAGGTGGTTGGGACTTGACGCTCCAGTCCGATCGCAACGCTCTCAAGCACTGTCAGTGTGGGAAAGAGAGTCACATCCTGAAACGAGCGGATCAACCCAAGTTTGGCTTTTGCTTCGGGCGATCTTCTGGTTACGTCTTTGCCCTCGAACAGAACCCTTCCCGAATCCGCGCGCACGAACCCCGAAAGGACTTCGAATAATGTCGTCTTGCCAGCGCCGTTCGGTCCAATCAACCCGACAGTTTCACTCTCAACGACCGAAAGTGAGACGTCCGCAACCGCGGCCAGCCCTCCATAATTCTTCCGTACACCCACTGCTTGCAAAATTTCGTTATCCGTCCCATGGGGCAGAGCGTCGCCGTCCGCTTTAGGAGCCGCGACCGGACGACGAAGAACTAAGGCCTCTCCCTCGACGTCTTGATCCTCGAGCTCAGCATCGGTGATCCCGTGGCGCCGCGCTAGCCATCCGATCGCCCGCTCCCGCAGCGGTGCTACGAGCTGCACGATCCCACCGGGAAAATAGAGAATAAGGAACAAGATCCCCGCCCTCTGCGCGAACAACCCGATGGACTGAAGGGGAACGAATGCGGGCAATCCCTTCACCAGCAGGACTCCCAAGATCGGTCCGGCAAGCGTGCCGATGCCCCCAACCACCGTCATCACCACGATGTCCACGCTGAAGTCCGGTAAGAATTGACGTGCTCCGACTTGGGAGAAGGAGTGGCCGTAGGCCGCACCGCCTACCCCGGCCACGAAGCCGGCGAGCAAGAATCCCTGGATTTTTATCCTGCGGGCATTGATCCCGAAGGCGCGAGCTGCATCTTCATTGTCCCGGACCGCGCGCAGAAGTCTCCCGAACCCGGTTTTGCGGACGTTCCAGGCAATCAGAAAGAGAACGAGGAAGATAACCAGGGCGACGTAGTAGTAGCCACGTCCCGGTTCAATCGTTTCTCCGGCGATCACCGGGGTGCCGGTGCTTATCCCGCCCTCGAGAGCCCACGGTTGAATGAGAACCCATGACGACACCGCGACCGTGAAAGCAAGAGTCGTCACCGCCAGGAACAGCCCCTTCAGTCGCAGAGCCGGTAGCCCGATCAAGATCGTCACGGCACCGGCCGCCACTCCTCCGAAAAGCAGGGACAGCGGAAGGTTGCCACCCGTCCGGGTGGCAACGTGAGCTGAGACCGTTGCGCCCACCGCCGCCAGTGCGAACTGCCCGAGGGTCAGCTGACCTCCGAGGCCCGTGATGATGCCGACCGATAAAGCCACCATGACGAAGCCGAGTAGCACGGTGAGCGAGATAGCCATGACGTGCCCCTGCCACAGCGGGATCAGCACTAGAAGAGCCAGGACGATCCCGCCTGTGATTAGACCGAGGTTTCGGACGGTCCACAGTTTTGCGATGGCCTCGGGGAGGGGGCGCCATGGCTGAACCGATGCCCAGACACTTCCTTTCTCCTCCTCCCTACCGCCCTCGCGGGATTGGAGGACGAGAAAGACCAAAATGATCCCGAACAGAGTCACGTCCATGAGCCCGCCGGATCTGAAGTTCTGTAAAAGCAGGCCCTCAATAACGCCGATCCCAACCCCAGCGGCAAGCGCCACGGGGATGTTGGACATTCGGGCGATGATTGCTCCCGCCAGGCCTCTCATCAGAAGCGAAGGACCGAACGAGGCCGCGGTGAAAAGGCCTCCGGGGAGATTGGGGGCGACAAGGATCGCCGTGAAAGTCGCAAGAACCCCTGCTATCCCCCACGCGAGCGTGGACATGCGCGCGGCGGAGACCCCCGCCATGCGGGCCGCCTCCGGGTTGGCGGCTGCACTCCTCAAAGCCAAGCCGAATCGGCTCCGCTGAAGAAAGATCGCAAGTCCAAGAATCACAATTGGTGAGAAGAACAAGAGGCCCGAGGCCGCCGGCTGAACGAGCAGGGCCCCCACCCTGAACTCGGGCAGCCCGGGCGGCGGCGGGAAGAACCCTGCACTTTGGGCTGCACTGCCGACCCCGACGGTCACGAAGAAGAGCAGCTGACCCAACCCCAGGGTCGCCACCAGAGTCATGAGCCGGGGGGCATTGCGCAGGCGCCGGATCACCGCTACTTCGGATAGGGCACCTATTCCGGCTCCGGCTGCGAGTGCGACAGGGAGCATGACGTAATAGGGAACTCTTAACCGCTCGACAACGACGACGAATAACGCCGCGCCTAGAGCTCCGATCTCGCCATGGGCGAAATTGATGACGCGGTTGGTCCGGTAGACGATCACCAACCCTGAGGCAAGCAGCCCATAGCCCAAACCAGTGATTATCCCGAGGGCTATGGTCGAAGGATGCAGCTCAATGCCCATGGATCACCGGCGGGGTTCCGCAGAACGTCCTGAAGCACCCTCCAGAAATACAGCCCGCAGTAGATCGTCGCGCCGAAGCAGCTCATCGCTGGGGCCGTCGAAACGCATCTCTCCCTTCTCCATGAAATAGGCGTGCTCGGCCAGGTTGAGAGCGATGTTCACCGACTGCTCAACGAGCACGACCGCGGTCCCGTCGCGATTGATCTCTCGAACCATGTCGAACAGTTGCCCAACGATGACCGGAGCCAGACCGAGAGAAAGCTCATCGACTAGCAACAGTTTTGGCTTGAGCATGAGCGCCTTCGCGAGCCCAAGCATCTGCTGCTCTCCCCCAGACAGAGTGCTGGCCTTCTGACCCTTACGGTCTGCCAGCACCGGGAACGCGGCGAGGCTGCGTTCGATCGCTTCCTCGACCTGTTTCCTATTCCGGCCGAGCGAATAGCCGAACACCCTGAGATTCTCGACGACGTTCATCGGACCGAACACGGCTCGTCCTCCGGGGATCTGCGTGATTCCAAGACGCAGCCTGCGCTCGGCGTCCAGGTAAGTGATATCGGCGCCACGATAACGAACGCTTCCCGATGAAGGAAGCCCGATCCCCGAGACGACCTTTAATAGGGTCGACTTGCCTGCGCCGTTGGTACCAAGCAGCGCGACCATCTCCCCGTCGTCAACCGTAAAGTCAACGTCGAACAGGACCTGCACGTGTCCGTAGGAGAAATCGATCTTCCTGCAAGCGAGCATCGGCAGGTTGCCCCCGGAGGCGCTTATCTGGCGGATCTCCTCGTCTTCGAGAGTTTCGTCGATCATCCGATCGAGGTCCGGGAGGACGAGGCCCGCAGTGCCGCGCAATACAAGAGCTCCGATGAAACCGGGGATCGTCAGCGACACCATCGCGCCGACGATTCCGTATTGTTGATCGACCGTTCCGAGCAGGAGATTCCCTGCAAATCCCCCAACGGCGGCAGCGATTCCGATCAGCGCTGACGCGTGAGGTCTCGAGCCAGAAGGAATCACTGAAAGAATGGCGATGGCAAGCGAAGGCGCCAGCGGGGCCAGCAGTGCCGAAGAAAGCCCGAACAAGGCCACCATGACTGCGAAGTTGGGTGACAGAGCAGCAAGCCCGATCGCGATCATGACTCCCGCGACCAACCATGCCGTCAGCTGCACCACTCGGGCAGGATCCTTGCGGTACATTGCCTCGCCTCTCTGCGCGAACAAAGACAGCGAGATGACCGCCATCGCTGCCTGAAAGGCCACGAGCAATCCGCGACTCGATGGCCCCATGTTCCAGCGCTCTACTAGAAAGAATGCTTGGAACACTGCATAAGGGATCAAGAAGACGCCGAAGATTGCCTGGACGACCAGAAGCCTCCGAATCGTCGGGACCAGGGTGATGCGCCTAACGATCTCGAAGAATCCGAGTGCAACATCGCTCTCGGAGAGTCCTGCTTCCCGCAGGCGTTCCACTCCCGTTTCCTTGCGGCGGACCGTGTCACGGATCCGCTCCGAATCCCAGCGTCCGAACCCCGGATCTCGCAGACGGATCGAGCTAAGCGCACCAGCCAGCGAAATGAGACCAAGGGCCACAAACACTCCTCGCCATGTGAACCCGATCAGAGCGGTGGTGAATGCAGCGACGAGCAATGGGGCCAGCACGTTGCCGAACGCATTGGCGCCCTGATAGTAGGAGACCGCACGAACTCTTGCCTGCGCGGGATAGCTGTCCATCAAGAAGGGTGTGTGGAGAGCAGAGACGCTCGCGGTTGTGAGACCGTCCAAGACCAGCACGAGGATCAACCCCCCGATAGCGGTCACGAATCCGGTCGAGATCGCCACCAGGCTCCACGCGATCGCTGTTAGGACTATGAGCAGAGCCCTGCGCGCTTTTTGGGCCAAAGCGGCCATCGGGAAGGGACCCAGGGCCGAAGCCAAAAACGATATGAGATAGACATTCGCAACCGCCGGTCTGCTAACTCCGAGTGTGGCGCTCACCTCCGGAACCAGCACCCGAAAGCCGAAACCCTGGAAGGTGTCGACTATGGCAAGAATCCCCAGGGCGGTGAGCGGATAGAGGCTGAGGTGATGTTCCCTTCGCACTTCCCGAAGCGGGGGCGGCTTCTCGTCGCCACCGGTGACCCCCAGCCGGCTTCTCGCTTCGGATCGAAGCTCCTCGCGAGTTGCTTCGACTCGATCTACCAGTTCCTCTTTCGCCGTCGGATCAATCGAGTCCATCTATCAGCGTTTCACTTCGAATTCGACGATGAAAGCACTCTCTCCGATCCGTTCACCGCGCCCGTTCAGGAGAACGACCGTCACCTGGTGGAATTCTCTGCGGTCCAGACGAGGGTTCGGATCGGGGATCCTCTCGATGGTCAAGGCGGTCTCTTGGGTGCTGTAGATGCCCTGTTGAGCCAGGTACTCCTCATTGGGACACTCGGGATCCCTGTTGCAGGCCAGGTCGTCGCGCACGAGCCACTCCTGGGTCCGCCCGGGAGGTGGAGGCGGGCGGTCGAGGATCAAACCGAAGTAGCCAGCATCCTCTCGGCGGCTTCCGTCCCTTCCCACGACCTCGAAGTTCTCGACCGTCCAGGCAACCGTTACTGGAAGCTCAACCTCAGACCGTTCGGCAGGAGAGGTGATGGTCACCCGGTCGTCCTGCAGGAAGTTGAGGCCTTGCAACCCGCAGCCCCCAAGGACCGCAAACACTATCAACAGGGAAATCCTCGCCACCATCAACAGAAACGAGAGAGTATCCCGGCGTCAGACGGGAATATCGCCAGTCACAGGCTTCCAGCACTTGCAATCGCGGCCGGCGTCCCAGTCTCCGATGCGGATTGCACTCGCCCCGTCGTGCCGGGTTGCGGTCGTCCTCATGAGGAAGGACCCTGCGGACTTGATGAATCCCGTGTTGGCGACGCCCTTCAGCCAGGTATCCAGATTGACGGTTGGGCCGGCAGCGTTGAAGGCAGCCAAGTGATACCAGGCGGTGTCGCAATAGCCTGGGATCTGGTTGTCCTTGTTGCCTGCGGAGTCGTCGGATCCGCCGAAGGTCTCCCCGGCGTCGGTAAACAGCTTCTTGCAGTCGTTGTAGCCGTCGGGGCGGAGATCGAAACTACTTGGGCTGTAGGAAACAAGCAGCGAGTTCGTGAATTGGTTGTTGTACTTCTCGCCCTGTCCCTGTCCTGTGAAAAAGTCCCTCACTGCGGCGGGAGCGTCGAGAGTGTTGAAGCCGAGCCTGGCCCGGTACCCCTGGTCCTCTGCTCTCTGGACGTAGAACAAAGTAATGCGGACGCCGGCGGTCGAGCCCAGGAAGAGCATGTGGGTGCACGGACCCGGCGGGGTGCTGGTGTCGCCCGGTGCCGGCACCGTCTTCGCGGTTCGGCAATTGTTGATGGCGTTGTTGACCTCGGTAGCATCGTCGAGCTGCGCGGCGATGTTGTCGTTGCTGTAGCTGATTTCGAATTCACAACCGTTACACAACGCCAGCCCGTGAGCCGCGAGTGCCTTCTTCATCCTTGCGGACCCAGCCTTGTAGGAGGGCCAGTCGTATCGGATGAGACCGATCCTCGGCTTTCCATCAACACAAGGGTCGGTGCTCGAATGGTTCTTGCACTTGGAGAAGAATCCCTTTGCGTGCAGTTGGTCGACATGGAACTCGGCCATCCGATCGAGGGCAGCCGAGTTGTGTTCTACGAGATAGGGGTACTTTTTCCACGTCTCCTCGTACGAGAACCCGAGGCCACCACCAATCTGGGCGACCCCTGCCTTGGTCAAGCAAGCCCTGAGCTCGTCGGTGCCGCTCGACCAAGCGACGAAAACCGGATCCTCTCGGGTCCACTTGGCACACTGCTCCTGAGCGATCTGGCTTGCGCCCTTCGATATGACGTCGTTTTGAGTGTAGGAATACCAGACCGGAACGACCTTTCTGCCGTGCGGAGGCTTCTTATTGACCTCCTTAATCATGGCCTCCCAGGCACGCTTCTGATCGACCTGCCCTATCCCCGCAAACCCGGCAGCCGCGTTCGCGGACCCGGGATCCTCGACGTAGGGGATCCCCACTTTGATCTGCGATTCGGTGACGGGTGGTGCTGCGGCCCCTCCACCACCGCCGCTCGAGGAGCTTCCGCGGCGCCCGCCGGTCCTGGCACCGGGCGACCCGGGCACCGTTCCTTCTTCGGTTAGTTCTCCTGGAAGGGCCTCGCCCGGAAGAATCTCTCCCGGCTCGAGACCGTCTGCCGCTTCCCTGTCGGTGGTTGCAACCTGTTCGGCCGGGCCACCGGCGGAGATTGCAATGAGATTGAGGACGATAAGGACCACTGCGACGGGAACGAGACGCTCCGGTTGGTTCCGCAGGTCCATCAAATAGGCGGATGCCCGCCCGAATAGTTCCCCAAGCCGCTCCCGCATCGCAATCGCATGCTACCCCCGGGCTGGAACTACTTCTTCGTGTTCCCCGACGAAATGGGCGGAATGCCTTAGTCAGGCGATACGAAACTACTTGACCCGGCGCTGGATGCGTGCTCCGAAGCGAAACCAGGTGATTTTTCCCGATGGCCCCCGCAGAAACTCTCCCTGGGTTCCCTTGTAATAGCCCTTCGAAGCCGTAACTCGATCATGGTCGAAGAAGTACAGAGGGATCGGAGGGGGCTCTGGCTGTTTTCTGCCCAAGGCGTCGGGGGGAGGCACCGGCAGGCGCACGGTCAGGCCCCCGTTTCGCACATCAACTTCGAAGGTAGTTCCGCTGGATTCGATTCGATAGGTGCCTGCGTAGGCGGCAAGCTCATCCCGGGTCAATTTCATGCGCGACGGGGGAACCTGGCTGATACCAAGATAGTTCTCGAGGCACCACCCCACCACCTCGCGATGCACCTCGCCTCCCCGGTTCGAGTTGGTCAGCACTGTGACGGCAAACGAACGCTCGGGGACCATGAGGAAGGCCGATAGCTGCCCATTGACGGTTCCACCGTGAGCAACGAGCTTAACTCCGTCGACTTCTCGCATAAGCCACGACAATCCGACGGAGTCTGCGATCCCCCCTGCGGGGGCATGGGGTTTTTGCATCAGCGCGAGAGAACTCTTGCGAAGAACTCTCTTGCCTTCGGAGGACTTGCCGTCACCCATATGAAAGGCAGCCCACTTCAGCTGGTCGCCAACATCGGCGATGATTCCCCCAGATGGGCCCCCGGATCTCCTCACTGCCCATGGATGAGCAACCACCGACTTCTTCCCAGTGGTGATGTGGCCAACGACAGTTCGATAAGGCATCACTTCGTCTGCGAAGAAGAACGAGCGATCTAGGCCAACCGGCTCGAAGATGAGCTCACGGATCGCCGTTTGGAAAGGCTCGCCGGTGACCCTCTCGATGACGCGCCCAGCGATAGTGAATCCCGAATTGTTGTAGGACCAGACCTCGCCAAGAGGTGTCAGCTGCTTGACCTTAGACATAGTGGCCACGACGTTCGCCAAGGCGTCATCGCCGCGGCCCCCATCATAGAAATAGTCCCCGAGCCACCCTCCCGTGTGGGTCAAGAGGTGCTTGAGAGTGACCTTTGCTTGGACGTCTTTGTCCTTCAACTTCAGATCTTTTAGATATCTGCGGATCGGCATGTCGAGGTCGAGCTTGCCCATCTCCACCAAACGCACCACTGCAGTCGCGGTGAATGTCTTTGTCGTTGAACCGATCTGGAATAGCGTCTTCGCATCCACCTCCAGGGGATGGTCGACGTTCGTCACGCCGTATCCATTCATGTAACGGCGCTTTCCTTTGAGGATTCCGACAGCTACCCCCGGGACACCGGTGCGTTTCATTTCGCTCCGGACAAACCGATCTAGGGCCTGGTTGGTCTGCGTCTTGCTCTTGGCGGCCATCTGACTCCTACCTTTCCCTTGGCACATCGAGGTTGTTCATTAGGACCCCACAAAAGCTTAAGCTGTAGGAGTAACAGACTGAGAGAGAGGATCGGACATGGGCAAGAGCAAGGACAAGGGAAAGAAAGAAACGAAGAAGCCCAAGAAGAACAAGGGCAAGTAGTCCCTGAAGACTTCCACGGCAGCAACATCTGTCGAAGAAGGTCTCCGGGAGGCCTTCGAAAACGTGGGAGCCCAAGGTTTTATTCACGCGCTCGAAGTCGACGGAGACAAGGAAGTCGGTCTCCACTCAGACACTCCGGTGATCATGGCTTCGGTGTTCAAGATCCCGGTTCTGTTGGAACTCGTAAAACGTGCATGGGACGGGGATGTCGATCTGCAGGAAAGAATCGTCGTTCGCCCAGGAGATCGAGTGATGGGGCCGACGGGCCTTTCCGCCATGCTCGACGATGCGGAGGTCTCCTTGAGGGACCTTGCCTTTCTGATGATGAGCATTTCGGACAACACCGCCACCGACGTCGTTATCCGAAGGCTGGGACTCGACAAGATCAACCAGACTCTTGCCGATCTCGGCCTCGACAACACGGTTTTGGTCGGAGACTGCAACTTGCTTCTTTCGAGCCTTATCGAGGACCTCGGTTTGACGGGGGCCGAAGCCACCGTGGAGTGGACGAAGATCGATCCCGCCACCTTCGCCCAATGCCGGTCGCTCAAAGCCGAAGAGACCACTCGCACCACGCCGCGCGAGATGAGCAACCTTTTGAAAATGATCTGGCGAGATGAGGCCGCGCATCCCGGTGCCTGTGCCGAGGCGAGGCGAATCTTGGCTCTTCAAGCCTGGCGAGACAGGTTGACGTCGGGCTTCCCGGACGAGGTCATGGTGGCAGGAAAGACGGGAACTCTGCCGGCCATCCGCAATGAGGTGGGAGTTGTTGCGTACCCGGATGGAAAGAGATACGCGGTGGCCGTCTTCACGAAGGCCCAGTCATATCAGTGGCGCAGGCCGCCAATAGACGCCGCTATCGGCAAGACGGCAAGGATGGCAGTGGAGCACCTTCGAGCCGAGAGTAATTAGCTCTTCTTCGAGCGGCCTGCCTTCTTCTTCTTTTTCTTGGCGGCAGGCTTTCCAGCAGAGGCTATTCGCCCACCGAACCTTAGCCACTCGATCTCTCCTTTCGGGTTCCGGAGAAATTCTCCCCGCAGCCGTTGGGCCGGGCCTTTCGTGACAAAGATGCGATCTTCGTCGTAAAAGGCGATCGGATACGGATCGGGAAGGTCGGGCTGAGAGCCATCTTCGGCCAGTGGTGAGGTTGGAGCCAACTTCAACACCAAGCCGCCATTTTCGAGGCCCACTTCTACGTTCACCTGATTGAGGGCGTATGTTCCAGTGTATTCAGTCAATCGGTCCCGATCGAGCTTCATGCGCGACGGCATTGGATCAACCACGCCAAGATAATTCTCAAGAGCCCAGCGAACGACCTTACCGTGCAGCTGACCACCCACGTTGGCATTGGTCAGCACAGTGATCGCAAACTCTCTCTCGGGGACCATGAGGAACGCCGACAGCTGTCCGTTCGTAGTGCCTCCGTGGGCCACTAACCTGACTCCGTCGACGTCGCGCAGTAGCCACGACAAGCCTACCGAGGTAGCAAGGCTCCCCGCCGGAGCCTGTTCTTTTTGCATCTCCCTGATCGAGGTCTTCTTTAGCAATCTCTTGCCATCCGGGCCCTTTCCCTCGGAAAGATGAAAGTTGGCGTACTCGAGCTGGTCGATGACGTTCGATGTGATCCCCCCCGCAGGATGAACCGACCGAGGTAATTGCCAGGGTTTCGCAATCATGGTTCCCCTCTTCTTAGTGACGATGTGGCCGACGGCAAACCCGTGCAACATGACCTCCTCCGCGAAAAAGAAGGTCTTCTCCATCTTTAGTGGATCGAAGATCAGCTCCTTCAAAAGCGTTTCGTATGGCTTGCCCGAAACCCTCTCCAAAACCCTTCCTGCAACATAGAAACCGGAGTTGTTGTAGGACCACGTCTGGCCAAGCGGAGTCAGCTGAGGAATCTTCGACATGTCGGCCACGACCTTCGAGAGGGCTTCGTCCCCCCGGCCCGTCTCGTTGAAGTAGTCCCCGAGCCATCCGCCCATGTGGGTCAGGAGATGACGAACGGTCACCTTCTTGGCAGCCTCTTGGTTTTTGAGCTTGAAGTCTTTGAGGTAGGAACGCACCGGACGATCGAGGTCGAGCTTGCCCTGCTCCACCAGCATCATCGCAGCGGTTGCCGTGTAGGTCTTGGTCGTGGAACCGATCTGGAACAACGTGTTCTCGTCGACAGACAATGGATGGTCGACATTGGTTACTCCGTAGCCTTTGGTGTAGCGACGGCTGCCCTTCAGTACTCCCACGGCAGCCCCCGGCACCTTCAGCTTCTTCATCTGGCTCTCGACGAAGTCGTCGAGGCGTCGATCGACAGATCCTGATGAGGTCTTCTTCCTGGAGGGCCGCGAGGCCCTGGACGTCTTGGCTGCCATCTTCACTCCAAATCTAGATAGGGATGGATAGAGGCTATGGGATTCGCAGGCGACAGGCCTCAGACAGGCGCACAAAGCCACAAAGGTTGGGTTGTTGAGGTGGACGATGAATCGTCCCTCGGGGGATGCCAGACTTTCCCCGATGCAGGTAATGCCAAGAGTTTCTGAATCGACCGCGGCCGCGCGCTCTGCTGCCTCGGCCGCAGCCGAGTTGGCCGGCCTCACCGTGCGCGATCTCACAGAGGTGGGCGATCTGGAACGTCTGTCGAAGATCTTCGCCGAGATCTGGTCCGCGCCCGATTCCATGATTACCCCCGAGCTCCTTCGGGCCCTTTCTCACGCCGGCAATTACGTGGCCGGCGCGTTCTCCAACGGGGATCTGATCGGAGGCATCGTTGGTTTCCTCGGCATGGAGGAAGGGAAAGTCATCCTGCACTCTCACATCCTGGGTGTCCTGCCTCAGACGCAAAGCCGGAACGCCGGATTCGCCCTCAAACAAGATCAGCGGGCTTGGGCCCTAGAACGCGGGATCGACCGCGCGCGATGGACATACGACCCTTTGGTCAGCCGAAACGCTTACTTCAACATTTCGAAACTGGGGGCCAGGGTTTCCGCTTACTACTCCAGCTTTTACGGGGCGATGTCGGACGGAGTCAATTCCGGAGATGAAAGCGACCGGGTCCTTATCGAGTGGGATCTCACCAGCGATGCGGCCGTGTCGGCCGGCCTCGGCCGCAACACCTCCCCCGACGTCGAAGCTTTGCTCTCCAACGGTGCGGCCACCATCCTCGACAATGGAGATGGCGTTCCGCGAGTAACTGAAGGGCATGACGCGAACATGCTGTTGTGTCTTGTTCCCCGCGACATCATCGCGCTGAGAGAGCAGGATCTTGATCTGGCCCTTTCGTGGCGCAAGGCTCTGCGTTCGACGCTTGGAGCCGCGTTGGATCGAGGTTTCGTGGTGGACAGCTTCTCCCGGTCTGGCTGCTACGTGCTCACGCGACCTTGAAACTCAAGTCGTTTGAGCTGAGGCGGATCAGCCTCCCCCTCGTAGCGCCATTCCGAACATCATTTGGGGTCCAGAGCGAACGCGAGGTGCTGCTAATTCGCGCCGAGTCGCCAGACTCCGAGGGCTGGGGGGAATGCGTCGCTATGTCAGAACCTCTTTATTCCTCCGAATATCTTGCAGCGGCAGAGGACGTGATCAAAAGCCACTTGCTGCCAAGACTCTTCGCTCAAAGCGAGATCACTGCGAACTCCGTAGCCGAGATCCTTGGCCCGGTTCGAGGACATCCCATGGCGAAGGGTGCCGTCGAAATGGCCGTTCTCGATGCAGAACTGAAAGAAGCGGGCACGTCGTTCGGATCGTTCCTCGGAGCAGTTCGGAAGTCTGTGGACTGCGGCGTGTCGATCGGCATCGCGGACTCCATCGAGGAACTGATGGAAACGGTTGACGGCTACATTGCCCAGGGATATCGACGCATCAAGCTGAAGATCGAACCGGGATGGGACTATGCACCGGTCAAGGCGGTGAGAGAGAGGTTCGGCGACATCCCATTGCAAGTCGATGCTAACGCGGCCTACTCGCTGGCGGATTCGAGGCAGCTCAAAAAGCTCGACGCGTTCGACCTTCTGCTTATCGAACAGCCGCTTCCAGAGGAGGAGGTCCGGGCCCATGCCGAACTAGCAAAGATCGTGAGCACTCCGATCTGTTTGGACGAATCGATAACGTCTGCTCGGGCGGCCGCTGATGCCATCGCCATGGGAGCCTGCTCGATCATCAACATCAAGGCAGGGCGAGTCGGCGGTTACATCGAAGCGCGAAGAGTCCACGACGTGTGCGACGCATCCGGGGTCCCGGTCTGGTGCGGAGGGATGCTGGAGACGGGCATAGGAAGAGCCGCCAACGTTGCTCTCAGCGCTTTGCCCAACTTCAAGTTACCCGGTGATACGTCCGGCTCAGACCGCTACTACCATCGCGACATTACCGATCCGTTCGTGCTGAAGGACGGACGCCTCGACGTTCCCGAGGCTCCCGGGATAGGGGTCAATATCGTCAAAGACATCCTCGACGAAGTGACACTCTCAGAAGAAGTCATCACTGCCTGAGGCCATCCCCCGGCACTCCCAGCACCTCTCGAAAAACTCTCAGGAAATTCCCGCCGAGGATTCCCTTGATTTCGCTTTCACTGAACCCACGTTCGACGAGCTCCCGCGTAAGGTTCGGCAGGTCCGCGGCGGTCACCAGTCCCTCTATCGTTTGCCCCGCATCGAGGCCTTCGATCTTGAGGTCGGGCTTGAGGGGGAAGACCTCGTCGAAGTACTCCTTGACGAAATCGGGGCCGATCCCAACATGCTCTGCCCCGGCGACTTGAGCGATGTGTTCGATGTGGTCAACCAGACGCCCGACCGTGGGTTTCTGCGGATCCACGAATCCAGGAAAGAAATTGGCTCCGATGACTCCCCCGGTCGCGGAGATCGCTTTCAGCTGCTCATCCGTAAGATTGCGGTGATGATCTAAAACGGCCCGTGCGGAAGAATGAGAAGCGATCACCGGCCTGGTAGCGATTTCCAAAACGTGCTCGGTCCCCGCAACTGACAGGTGCGAGACATCCATCAGGATCCCGAGCTTCTCCATGAGCCTTACGGCTTCGACTCCGGCTGATGTAAGAGTTCCGCCTGCGGCCTCCTCACCGCTGCCGTCCGCCAGCATCGTTCTGCCGAACCAGCTGAATGAAGCCATCCTCAGTCCGAGACGGAAGAGGGTCTGGAGTAGCTCTATATTGCCGAAAACGGCAGCACTTCCTTCGAGGGCCAGCACCAAAGCGATTCGACCCTCCGAGACGGCCGCATCGATCTCGGCCCCCGTGCCGCAAAGGCTGACTTCCGAGGAGTTAGCCTCGATCTCTCGGTGAAGTAACTCAACGAGCTGAAGAGTTCTTCGAAGCGCTCCCTCCGGGAAGTAATCCGTTTCGACAAAGATCGGAACGACCTGCACATCAACGCCACCCGCTCGAAGTTGGGGGATCCAATGTTCCTGAAAAGAGAATGTCCCGAAAGCTTTGCCCCGAGCCGTCAGCAAGATCAGGTCGTTGTGACAATCCACAACAATCGCGTCGCGATGAAGAGCACGGAAGTCTGCTGAGGTCATAACAGACGCAGTTGAAGTTCGACTACGAGTCTTTCTTCCGGATCGCCGAGCTGGAGGTCCGAGAACTCCGTCAGCCTTCGTATGCGATAGCGAAACGTATTCGGATGAACTCCAACCTCCGAAGCTGCTGCCGGGATGTCTCCGAAGAAGTCAAGGAAAGCCTTCAATGTTTTGACGTATTCGGTTCCGTGCTTTTCGTCGTGGGCCAAAAGAACCTGGAGCTTGCCGAGCTTCAAATGGGGACGCTCCGATGACAGATCCTTCAGCTCGAGCAGGATCGTGTATGGCCGCAACTCCTCGATATCGCCAACCTTTCCCGACGCGGCCCCCTCCCAAAACAACCGGAGCGTCTGGTCTGCCTCCCATCGGGAGTGAGGAACGCTTCTCAGGCTGTCAACGGCGGATCCGATCCCAGCTCTCACCTTTACCTTGAGTGTCGACTCCGATTTGGAAACAATCTCTTTGGCCAGTCGGGTAATCCTGTCTCTGGCGTCTGAAGCTGAAGAAGGAATCAGGGAGTAAACCGTTCGTCCTGCGGAAGCAGCGATCGCCCTTCGATGAAATGCCTCACTGTAAAAACCAACCAGGTCGGTCAGTCTCTCTGAATAAAGTGCGATATCCGCCTCCTCCTCGGACTCGAGCTCAAAGGCCAAGACTGTAAATCCCCCATCGGTGTCAAGCGAAAGCCTCGATGCCATGGACTCAACGGAACCTCTGCCTTCGAGGATCGAACGAAGCGCATCACCCCGGACCCTGCGTTCGATATCCCTTCCAGCCCTGGCTCGAATCATGTGAAGCGCCGCGATGCGAGCCGCCTCCCTCAAGGCCTCCTCATCGTCGCCGTTCAACGGCCTGGCTCCCTCTTGAACCCAGATCGATCCCAGGATCTCGCCGCCTGCCCTGACCGCGGTCACGATCCTCGGTCTCAAGCCCTCTTCGGCGAACCCCTCGAATCGCACGACTTCATCCGTGGTCCACATCTTCTTGAAGACCCCAGCCTCATGGATTCGCTTCATCCACGGTTCGGGAACTCGTCTTCCAAGGATCGTTTGGCGTCTCGGCTCATCGATCGGGTCGTCGAGACTCGAATAGGCGAGCACGCGGGACTGGGGATCTTCAATTGTGACGGGGCCCCCGACCATCGCTGCGACGGCATTCGATAAAGCGAACAGATCTCCGATCGGCACCGAGTTGGCGGATGTCCCCGGGGGCTGACCCGTACTGACAATGGAGGTCCTTACTAGAATATGAAGCTGGTCCCAGCGCAGATCTGGTGAAACTCTCAGCAGCGCGACCTCTGCATCGGATGCGAGGCGCAATAGCTCCTCCGGCTCACCCTCCAGCTTGAGTGCTACCGCGCTGGCTCGTCGTTGCCCGGCCTCCGACAATACCCGGGCCGCCAGGTGGGGATCCAAACCAGCTCCAACGGCTAGGACTATGTCATCGCGCTCTATGGCAGTGCCCTCGGCCGGATCGTAGATAACCGCCTCTGCGACACCGACCTCCAAGCCCCTCGGGGCGAAAAGGACTTCAAGAATCTCGGACCCAAGGTCTTCAACGAGGCGCCCGAGCGTAGCGTTGACATCGCCACTGGGTGCTGTCTCTGCAGTTGCCATCGATCGTCATCCCCCGGGACAAGAAATTCGCAAGATCATTGTAGTCGCAGACGAATCGAGCTGAATCGGGCGTAGAGATGACCACGGTGGAAAGAAATATACTGAGGGAACTAGGAGTTCACCCGTTAAAGGCCACTAATCAGGAGGTAGCTCATGGCTAAGTACTCTCTTCCAGATCTCCCCTACGGCTACGACGCGCTCGAGCCGCATATCGACGCCAAGACCATGGAGATCCATCACACCAAGCACCACCAGACTTATGTGGACAAGCTCAACGCCGCCATTGAAGGCAAAGAAGATCTGTTCTACGAAGACGTGGCCGATCTTCTGCGCAAGTTTACAGACGTACCGAAGGACATTAAGACCGCCGTCCGGAACCACGGAGGAGGACACGCCAACCACTCCCTTTTCTGGCAGGTTCTTTCTGCAGACGGAGGAGGCGAGCCCTCGGGGTCGATCGCAGACGCCATCAAGGACTCATTTGGATCCTTCAAGGAGTTTCAGGAGAAGTTCAACACCGCGGCGGCCAACCAATTCGGATCAGGCTGGGCATGGCTCCTCGTGGACGGCGGGAAGCTGGACGTGATCTCTACCGCCAACCAGGATTCGCCTCTAATGGAGGGCACGACCCCTATTCTTGGGCTCGACGTCTGGGAGCACGCCTACTACCTGAAGTACCAGAACAAGCGGCCCGAGTACATCGAAGCTTTCTGGAACGTGGTGAACTGGGACGAGGTGAACCGAAGGTTCGAAGCGGGCAAGAAGTAACGACCCTTACTTCAGGTCCTCCTCGCTCATAATCTGCAGGCCCTCCTTTAAAAGGAGGGCCGCGGTCACGCCCTCTCCTTCGACCAGCGTGCCGGTGAACTCACCGTCATAAATAAGGCCGCTTCCACACGAAGGACTTCTGGCCTTCAGGATCGCGGCCCCGGCCCCCGAAAGGCGAGCCGCTCGAAGCGCTTCCCTGGCGCCGCGCAGGTACTGGGCAGTGACCTCGTTTCCCTGAGAGTCGAGGACCCTCGCCTCCCCAGATAGGACTTCGGCCCCCGATCCACCCGGTTCGATCTCGGCCTCTGCCCTCGGAGTAGGCAGGCCTCCGAGCTGCTCGGGGCAGACGAGCACCGCTCTTCCCTGCCTAAGCAGTTCGAGCACCTTTGGGTGGGGCTTGGCCTTACCATCGTGGGTGGTGGCTAGGCCGGCCAGGCACGCCGAGACCACGACGAGGCCTTCCTCCGGCAGTTCTTCGGGGGGCACCGACCGATTCTAGGCGAGGATCGATCCAAACTGCGAAAAATAATCCGGTCTTCCGGAAACAAATCCCTCCGCTGGGTCGTTATTTGACATGTAGGCCTGCGAATCTTGTCAAGGCAGCCTATTGTCAAGTGGGGTGAGGCGGGCCTACAATACCCCTTCCTCTGGGGCCGGATTGAGAGAATCGGGGGCAGGGTACAAGGTGCTCGAGGGCCCGTTTCACAGACAAAGCAAGCAAGCTAGCTGGAAGGAACAGGAAGATAGTGAAGAGAGAACGGGACTACCTCGAATACGAACCATCGAAGCCCGATGCCGGACAGGAGGCGCCCAATGAGGACCTCGTCAGGCAGTATCTGCGCGAGATCGGACAGTATCCGCTTCTGACCGACGTCGATGAGGTGGAGCTGGCGAAGGCCATAGAAGAGGGGAACGCGGCCGATGAGCAGCTCACCTCCCCCAAGAGAAAGCTGACGCCCAAGAAGCGGGCAGACCTGCAGAAAAAGATCAAACTGGGCAAAGCGGCCAAACGACGCTTCATCCAGTCCAACCTGAGGCTAGTCGTCTCGATCGCCAAGAAATACTCGGCGGCAGGACTTCCCCTCCTCGACCTCATCCAAGAGGGCAACCTTGGGCTGATGAGAGCGGTAGAAAAGTTCGACTACCGCAGGGGATTCAAATTTTCAACCTATGCAACCTGGTGGATCCGACAGGCCATCACCCGCGCCATCGCCGACAAGGCAAGGACCATCCGTATCCCCGTACACATGGTCGAGACTCTGTACCGGGTCCGCAAGGTCCAGTCCGAGCTTCTCGAGCAGCTGGGACGCGAGGCGACGATCGATGAGATCGCCGCGGCCGCGGAGATGACGCCTGACAAAGTCAGGGAAGCATTTCGAGTGCTGCCCGAGCCCGTCTCTATTCACGAGCCCATCGGGGATGAGGATGCCGAGCTCGGCGACTTCATCGAGGACGCCGACGCCATCGCACCGTCGGAGGCGGCCGCGTTCCACATGCTCAAGGAGCAGCTCGAGCTGGTGCTGCACGACCTGTCCGAGCGGGAGAAGCAGGTGATCGTGCTGCGCTTCGGGCTGGCCGACGGGCGACCGCGGACGCTGGAGGAGGTCGGGCAGGAGTTCGGCGTCACCCGCGAGCGGATCCGCCAGATCGAGAGCAAGACGCTGCTGAAGCTGCGCCACCCGAGCCGGGCGGTTGCGCGACATGGTGATGCTCTAGAACAATCCGCTCTGCTAGACGGCCTTATCCCAGGTTAAAGAGGCCGATCAGTCCGATCACTATCAAGTAGATCGCGACTATGTAATTGAGCAGTCGCGGCATCACCAGGATCAGGATCCCGGCGATGAGCGCGATCAGGGCGGGAAGAGCGAACGTAAGCTGAACCGACTCCTGTGCAAGAGCAGGCAAGATGGTCTCCTTTCTGTAGTCGATCTTTGGTCTTCTACCCTAGAGAACGGCCGGTACTCCTCTGCGGTACGGTTTCGAAGATGCGTTACGACGTGGTCGTCGTTCACTATCACGAGGTTGGGCTCAAGGGCCGAAACCGCCATTTCTTCGAACGCGCTTTAACCAAGAACATCATCAAGGCCATCGAAGGCACCGGCTTTCTAAAAGTACGGGAGAGGCCGGGCAGGGTGATCATCTCGCTCGGAGAAGAGCACGCAATCGACCCATTGCTTAGCGCTCTCGGTCGTGTTTTTGGCGTGAGTAACTTCGCCCCAGCCCGCCACGTGTCCGCCGAGCTGGGATCGATCACCGATGCCGCGATCCAACTCGCAGGATCAGCCACGTTCGGGACTTTCGCGGTGCGCGCCAGAAAAGGCAACACATCATTCGAAATGTCCAGTCAACAGGTGAATGAGATCGTGGGAAAGGCTATCTGCGACCAGACAGGAGCCGGGGTCAATCTCGACAACCCGGATTGGACCTGCCATATCGAAATCGTTGCCGACCATGCCTACCTTTACTTTGATCGTCGCTTCGGACCTGGAGGTCTGCCGGTAGGTGTATCGGGCAAGGTCATGGCCCTTCTTTCGGGTGGAATCGACTCTCCCGTCGCCGCATGGGAAGTCGCCAAACGCGGGGCTTCGTGCGAGTTGATCCATTTCCACGGCCAGCCGTACTCCGATCCTTCCAGTGCCAGGCAAGCCTCACAATTGGCCGCCCACTTGGAAAGATGGCTTGGCCAAAACCGGCTATGGATGATTCCATTTGGTGATATCCAGCGCGAGATCGTGACGGCCGCCCCGCAGGAACTCCGCGTCGTTCTTTATCGAAGGTTCATGATGCGAATAGCGGAGTCGCTTGCGGAACGCGAAGGATGCCAGGCTCTGGTAACCGGTGAGAGTCTCGGCCAGGTTGCATCCCAGACTCTGCAGAACATTGCGGTCATCGACAGAACGGTTGAACGGCTACCGGTGCTTAGACCCCTGATCGGGAGGGACAAGGTTGAGATCGTGGAACTTGCTCGGACCATCGGCACCTATGAGATCTCGATTACCCCGCACCAGGATTGCTGCGTCCTGTTCACTCCTAAGCATGTGACGACCCATGCCTCGTTTGAGCAGCTGGCGGCAGCCGAATTGGTGCTGGACGTCGACGGGCTGGTGGAAAAGGGCGTGGCGAACGCCGAGCTGACATCCTCGGCTCGAGAACTTAGCTAGGTCGACTTGACCTAGTCCTGTTTGGACTAGTACCATCCGGCCTATGTCCTCAGAGGAGAAGCTTCCGGCCACGACTTTTGCCGTGATGGGCCTCCTATCCCAGGGCCCCCGCTCCGGCTATGACCTTGCGGCGTACGCAGAGGTGTCGATAGCGAATTTCTGGTCCGTGGCAAAAAGCCAGGTGTACCGGGAGCTTTCCCGTCTGGAGAGCCTCGGCTTTGTAGATGCAACCGAGGTGAAGCAACAAGCGCTTCCCGACAAACGGATCTATTCCCTGACGAAAAAAGGAGAAGCTGCGCTGATCGAGTGGCTGAACACCCCGCAACCACAGCCCGATCGCATGCGGAGCACGTTTCTGCTCAAGGTCTTCTTCGGAAACCTGATCGACCAGGACGAGTTGATCGGAATGATCGAAGACCACGGCAGACAGGCTCGTGAGACCTATCTCAGTCTCTCTTCGATAGCCGAGCAACTCGAGACTGATCCAAACATGGAATATGTGCTGGCAACTGCAAGGCTCGGTGCGAAGGTCCTCGAGGCGACTGCGGACTGGGCGGACGAAACGATCAAGTCTCTCAAGAAGCCAACGAAGAGAAAGGCGAAAAGGGGGCGATGAACGCAATCCTGGAGGCAAAAGACCTTCGCAAGTCCTTCGACGGTCGTGCCGCGGTCGATGGAGTGAGCTTCACGGTGGGCGAGAGCGAGTCATACGGGCTGCTCGGTCCCAATGGGGCCGGCAAGACCACGACCATATCGATCGTATGCGGACTTCTAAGGCGAGATTCAGGAGATGTGCTCGTCGCAGGCCAGCCGTTGACCGAGAAGTCGGTCAAGTCGAAAGCTGCCATCGGGTACGTCCCTCAGGAAATCGCTCTATACGAGGATCTCTCAGGGGTCGAGAACCTCAAGTTCTTCGGCCGCCTCTACGGCATCAGCGGAAAGGAGCTCGAGGAGCGCACTAATTTCTCGCTCGATTTAGTTGGACTTTCAGAACGGGGCCGTGACCGCGTCTCGAAGTACTCCGGAGGAATGAAGCGGAGACTGAATATCGCGGCAGGACTGCTT
>JAHWKU010000022.1 GCA_019347715.1 Actinomycetota bacterium
CAAGACTGCCGGCGGAAAATACATAGCCCCAGCGGACATCGAAGGCAAGCTCAAGTTCGCTCCGATCGTTGGCCAAGCCGTCGTCATCGGAGACAACCGCCCGTTCCCGACGGCTCTTCTGACGCTCGATCCAGACGTGGCCCCGGTATGGGCCAAGGAGCAGGGGATCGAGTTCACCGACGTGACCGAGCTATCCGGCAATGAAAAAGTGCTGGAAACGGTCGGAAAGATCGTGGACGAGGTCAACTCAACGCTCTCTCAGCCAGAGCAGATCAAGAAGTGGACGCTTTTGGAGCGGGACTTCAGTGAGGACGCCGAAGAGATCACTCCCACTCTCAAAGTGAGGCGCAAGACGATCACCGAGAAATATGGTGACGTTATCAACCGGATGTACACGAAGTAGATGAACTTCGTGTTCTGAGTCGTCCCTCAGGCTGCCAAGATCCAAGAGGAGGGCGGCCCTTACTCCCGCCGGACCCTTGCTGAGGTGAAAGCATGAAGGGAGATCTGGCGGTTGGGATAGTCGTCTTTGAAGGGGCGGACGAGATGGATGTCGTGGGCCCCTATCGCGTGCTCGGGGCGGTCAACGACGTTCGCGCCTTCGTGGAGGCCCCTAGGGTGACCCTTCACCTGGTGGGACAACAGAAGGCCTCCCTACGTCTCGCCTTCGGACTCAAGGTGGAACCGTCCCACGACTTTCAAGACTGTCCCCGTCTGGATGTTCTCGTGGTTCCCGGGGGCTCGAGCAACAACGAACAGGCGGGGCGGAGGGTTCAGCAGAAAAACGAGTCTTTGAGGGCCTTCGTCTTGAAGCAGACGGCCGGGGCAGACGTTACGGCGTCGGTATGCACTGGAACCTTCATCCTGGCGGAGGCGGGTCTCCTATCGGGAAGGCAGGCCAACACCAACGCTTTCTACAGGCAGGAGCTCAGGGACTTGATGGAAGCGCGGGGAGAGAGTTTCGTGCTGGTTCCCGAGCGCGTGGTCTGGGACGAGCGCCTGGCCACCGCCGGAGGCGTGACGAGCGGGATCGACCTTGGGCTCTCGGTTGTCGAAAGACTATGCGGCGCCGAGGTACGTCGAGCCGTCGAGATGACTCTGGAGCTCGAAACGCCGGCCTGAATCTCGATGGCGGAAGGGCGGTATGCTCAAACGAAGGAACATATTTCTTAGCATCACGGCCTTACTCATGGCATGGGTCTTAGTCCTATCGCCTGGGGCTTTGTTCTCTCTGAAACCTCGCTTAAACGTAGAAGGTTTCAAACAGAGTCGAACCGGTTCCTCGAACCGCCAACTGGTTTGAGATGGACCAACGATCACCATTCGTTCGAGTTCTGCTTCGACGAGGAGGGGGTGCTCATTGCCAAGCACGAACGGGCCTCGTACGGTCGCAGTCCTGGGATTCTCCAGCGAATCTTGACCGTACTAGGTTCTATGTGATGGGTTTGCTAGCCCTTGCGCCCTAACTCGCCGGCAGAACGGCGAAGTCGATTGTGGGAGCAAACTGGAGAAGTCCGAGGGCATTTACACCTCCGTAGTACCAGGCATCGCCGAAGGTCCAAGTGCTTCCGTCTTTCGCCTGGACCCAATAACCTTCTCCGCTCGATGTCGGCTCGATCGAAACCGCCTCGGGCCAGGTGCAGAGTCCCACTGCGGGCAACGATCCGTGGTAAGCCGCCCCTCCGAACGCGAACACGCCTCCGTCTGAAGCGACCATCCAGTAGCCCTTGTCTTTGGGGGCGGGCGCCATCGCCGCGATCGGCTTCGCCAGCACAATGTTGCCCGTCGATCCGAAGAACGCCGCGTCCCCGAACGAGAAGACGCCTCCGTCTGAAGCGACCATCCAGTAGCCCTTGCCGGTGGACGTAGGCGCCATTCCGACGATCGGTCGGTTGAGCGTCATGGATCCCGTCGACCCGAAGAACTGTGCGTCGCCGAACGAGAAGATTCCGCCGTCGGCCGCAAATAACCAGTAACCATTGCCGCTGGGAGTAGATGCCATCCCTATGATCGGCTTCGCGAGACTAATGTCGCCGGTCGACCCGAAGAACTGTGCGTCGCCGAACGAGAAGATTCCGCCGTCGGAGGCGACGAGCCAGTAACCGTTTCCGCTCGGAGTCCCCGCCATGCCGACAAGCTGCTGGTTAAGACGCATCCCGCCGGTGGAGCCGTGGAAGGCGGCGTCGCCGAATGAGAAGATCCCCCCGTCCGCGCCCATGGCCCAATAGCCGGCGCCGGAGCTCTGCGACGCGTTGCCCTTGGGGGTCTCGTCGTAAGCGCAGCGGTTTCCGGCGTGCAGACCTTGAGCGAGGCGGAGACTCGTCCACGGATTGATGGGAGTCTTGTCGGGCCGGTTGATTTCGAAGTGAAGGTGAGGAGCGGTGGACTCCGCGTTGCCCGAGTCGCCGAGATAAGCGATGTGCTGGCCCTTGGAGACCCGCGCCCCCAGGAAGACTTCCGGCGTGAGCGTCCACTCCGGCGGGTTGGCCCCGTCGTCGGTGCCGGGACTGTCGTTATTGATGTGGATGTAGCGATATTGCCAGCCCTCGGAGTCGGTGATTGTCAGCATGTTCCCGGAGAGCCCGGTCGAATCCGCACGAAGGAAGGAGACTTTTCCATCGACCGCTGACAGAAGGGGCTGGAGCTTTGCTCCGAAGATGTCGTTTCCCTCGTGAGTGCGGCCACCCGAACGGACGTCCCCAAAATCGTCGCCGTATGAGGATGGACCGGCCACGGGGAAATGGATCCGACGGTACTCCGATGCCCAGGCGCCGGAAACGGGGAAGGCGCCGAAGAGGAGCGCCCCCGTGAGCGCCAGCGAAACGACCCGAAAGACCCTTTTGACGGATTTCACTGGCCTTGTATCGGGGCCTGCCCCGGCGGTCTTGAGCCGGAGACCATCCCCCATCCGGGCTGGCCCGAGCTACCTCAGATAGTGACGTGGCCGAAATGACCCTTTTGGACTATTGCCACCGGGCGGGTGGAGGGGAACAATGAGCCTCTAGGAAACCGACTGTTGACCGGGGGTGGGCATTGAAGGGCTTAACTAGGAAGATCGTCAGCATCACTGCCGTGGCGGCGTTGGCCGCGGCATTCTCGCTGGTAATGGGACCCGCAGGGGCCGCCAGCGGACGCTACATCGTGGTCCTGAAGAATTCCGTTTCCAACTCCAAAGCGGTCGCATCCGAGCACGCCAGATCCCATCGGGCAGAGATTGGATTCGTCTATTCACACGCGCTGAAGGGCTACTCAGCGGTCATCCCGGAGTCTAGGCTGGCAGCGGTACGCCGAGACTCTCGCGTCGCTTATGTGGAGCCGGACGGGATCGTTAGCATCGTGCATCACGAGTGTGGTCATACGGGTGGCCCTCCCGGGAGCTCTACTGACTGTCCCGAGCCAGCACCCGAGCCTGAGCCTACTGATCCTGTAACCGATTGCACCGGTTCGACTCAGACTTTGCCCTGGGGAATCAACCGCATCGATGCTGACCTGTCTTCCACCCTTGCCGGTAACTGCAGCGGCACCGTGAGCAACGTCAACGTCTACGTCATCGACACCGGTGCCGACGCAGCGCACCCTGACCTGAACGTAGTGAACCACGTCAACTTCGCGGGTGGGCCGAACAAGGACTGCAACGGACACGGCACCCATGTAGCGGGCACCATCGCCGCAAAGGACAACTTGTCGGACGTCGTAGGTGTGGCCCCCGGCGCTCCCATCACCGGGGTCAAGGTGCTTTCCTGCTCGGGATCCGGCTCTTACTCTGGCGTCATCAAGGGAGTTGACTGGGTGACCGCGAATGCGAAAAAGCCAGCGATCGCCAATATGTCTCTCGGCGGGGGAGCGAGCCAGTCGGTCGATGATGCAGTGAAGAGATCCGCCGATTCCGGGGTCTTCTACTCGATAGCCGCCGGAAACAGCGGCGAGGACGCCTGCGAATACTCGCCGGCCCGGGCCGGGACCCACAACGGTGTCATGACTGTTGGCGCCACCGACTCAAACGATAACGATCCCTCGTGGAGCAACTACGGAACCTGCGTCGACATCTGGGCCCCTGGTGCGAGCATCCTGTCTACCAAGAGCGGCGGGGGCACGACCACCATGTCTGGAACGTCGATGGCAGCCCCACACGCAGGAGGGGCCAGCGCGCTCTACCTCTCGACGAGTACGAGCGCAAGCGCGGCCACAGTGGAGGGGGCTCTGAAGGCGAATGCCGAATCCACCGGTACCTTGGCTAACAACGGAGCGCCCATCATCCTCACCAACGCCCAACCGTTCTGAGGTCTGTGCGGGCGGTTAAGGGGCCAGAGCGCGCGCCAGGGAAGCCAGCTCGTCTCTGAACCCGCTTCGGAGGCCCGTCTCCGCGGCGGCGCGCGCAAAGGTCCACAGTCTGACTCGGTCGGATTCGACCCCTAGTAAGTCTGCGAAGCTACGGATCACCCCGGTTGGATCGGCTGCGAGTCTCTCGAGGCAATTGAACAGATGCTGGGTCGCGTCGTAGGCCGGGTCTCCGACGAATGGTTTGGGGTCTATCACCAGCCAGGGTTCGCGCCCGGCCCTCAGTACGTTTCCTGCATGGAGGTCGGTCGCTAACAGAACCGTTGAGCGTGCGGATTGCGGAAGTTCTTTGAACAATCGCAGGCCCTCGCGCACGAGTCCCGGATCGGACCATTGATCGATGTGTCGGATGGTTTCTGTGCCCCAGCAGGCCGTCATCTCCGACAATGGCCGAAACGGATGGGGCTCGGTTGGCGTCCTCCACATGCGACGAAGCAATCCGGCGATGACGACATCTTGGTCTGGCTCGGGCAGTGTACGAAGCACCGTTCCCGGCTCGCAGCGTTCGATGAGCATGGCGTTTAACCGCGTATCCGATTCGAGGAGTTTGACCGTTGGGTCGCCATTCCAAAAGCGCAGGCCATCGATCTCATGCTCGGCTTCCATGTGCGGCATGCCAATCTTCAACATCAATGGAGGTCCCGCGTCTCGGGTTGCCGGGGCGACCCATGAGCAACTTATCTCATCACCTTCGACGGGGGGGCCGAGGGAAAGAGACCACCGGCTTTCGAGTTCGGAGACCATCCCAGGCAGTCTCTTCAGCCAATCTCTTCCGTGTGGCGTTCTTCGACAGTTGTTCCTTACTCGTTCGGAGATCGCTACGCCGTCCACAGCTGGATTTTCCCATTCCCCTGAAGCACATATCCCATGTTCTATGCTTCTGCGCTAATCAGCGGGAGAGGGACCACGCGTTGTGAGCGCGGAAGAGTTCGGATTCGGATCGCTCTTCGCGGCGATCCGTGATGCAGTCGTCGTGGCCAATGCCCATACCGGTCGCATTGTGCTCTGGAATCCTGCAGCGGCCGAGCTGTTTGGGTACAGCCCCGACGAGGCCATTGGAAACCTAGTGGAGATGCTCGTTCCCGACGACCTGAAGCCTCTGCACCGAGAGGGGCTCGAGCGCTACTCACGATCCGGGGAAGGTCACCTCATCGATCAGTCGGAACCTGTGGAGCTGCCCGCCGTACATAAGGACGGACACACGCTTCATGTCGAGTTGTCCCTCGGCTCAGCGCCGGCACGTCAAGGGGAGCGATACGCGGTGGCGATCCTTCGGGATATCAGCCAGCGAAAACGCGACGAGGAAGAGATCGAGACGAGACTCGAAGAACAGATCCGGCTGAACCGAGCGCTCGATGCCTTCAGCGGAAGGGTGGCTCACGATCTTCGTTCGCCTCTGGCTAAGGTTGTCCAGGCCGCCAGGATGATCAGGCGCATGAAGGATACCGGTGGAGACTTCACGGTATTTCTCGGCATTTTGGAAAGAGGCTCCGAACAGGCGATTGACTTGATTGAGGGACTGCTGGCTCTTGCACAGGCCAGCGGTACTCCCCGTCCAACTCAGATGGATCTTGCAGGGGTCGTGAAACAAGCAGCGGCGGGAGTCGAAGGAATAGAGCTCGAAATCCAAGACCTGCCGAGAGCGGTGATGGCCGACCCGATCTCTTTGCGGCAGGCCCTCACGAACTTGTTCGATAACGCGGCCAAGTACGCGTGCAAAAACCACGTGGCCCGAGTCACGGTCGCCGGGTATCAGTCGGGAGACGCGTGGACTATCTGTGTGAGCGATGAGGGCCCCGGGCTCGGACCCGAAGAGACGGATCGCATCTTCGAACCATTCACAAGAGGGAAAGGCTCCAAAGAGGGAGGAACCGGGCTCGGTCTCGCGATCGTGGCCGCCATGGCTGAAGCCCATGGGGGCCAGGCCTGGTATGAAGCGCGCGAGGGCGGCGGAGCCATCTTTTGTTTCACCATTAGAGATCTCTCACTTCGAGTAAGAGACCGCACCTAACGGGGGCGGCGGAATCTCCTAGAAGTGGAGCTTGATCTTTTGGCGGATGTCGCTGTCGCTCAGAGCTCCGCTCACGACATCAACGACGGCTCCGTTGCGATCGACGAAAAACGTGATGGGCAGGAGGTATCGAGCTTTGATCTCAGAGCGGTCGAGCAGCTGTCTCATCGTGGTTCCCTTGAAATCGGAAGCTATGGGATAGGTGACGCGAGTCGTGCGGATCAGCTCACTGGCATCGTCCTCGAGATCACGGAAGTTCACCCCAAGAAAAGCAACCTCGTCTCGGTATGCAGCGCTGGCGGTCTGCATCACTTTCATTTCCTTGCGGCACGGAGCACACCAAGAAGCGAAATAGTTGATCACGACAGGAGTCCCCTCGAAGTCGGAGAGACGAATGTCGGCTCGGTCGCCGAATCCTTCGAAGACGATGTCGGATCCTCCATCTACCGCCGGGGGAGGGGAAAACTCGACTCCAGGCCGGCTCGCAGGACGGTCCCGCATGCCGGCGAAGATGCTTCCCGCGATGAACACGACAAGAAAGACAGTGGGGATCCAGATCGAGAGCCTGCCTTTGCCAGCGCCCTCTTCCGGCAGACTGGCGAGGTCGTTGTCGGGCGTGTCAGTTTTCACGTCGTCCCCTAAAGGCCTATCAGACCCGGCAGTTCACTCCAGCCCTTCAGGACGGCGTCGGCTTCCTCGCCCTGGGATTCCTCCGTATCCCAGCCATCATCGTGCACCCCCGTGAAACGAATCGTCGCCATACCGACGCCTCGGGCCCCGGCGACATCGGTGCGGCGCAGGTCTCCTATATGGATGCTCTTTTCTGCATCGGCTCCGGTGGCTTTGAGAGCAGCTTCGAAAATGACCGGGTACGGCTTGGGCGCGCCGACTTCGTCCGAGAAAAAGTAATGGTCGAGTTCGAGGCCGTGCTCGGCTAGAAATTTGCGAACCTGGCTCCCGGGCGTAAAGCCAGTGTCGCAGATAAGTGCCGTCGGGATTCCGGCATCTCTTACTGCCCGCAGGGCGTCGGGAGCACCCTCGATGACGCGGGTTCCCAACCGTGATGTGGAGGTGCCTATCGCCTCTGCAAGTTCGTCGGCGAGGGCCTGATCGTCGATCCCAAGCTGGGTGAGGCACCAGCGTGACGCCCCCTGGGGGCCATAGAGCTCACCCTTCCTCCATGCCTGAACGTGCTGCTGCCATGAACCCTCGATCAGCTCGCGGGCTCTCTCCGCTTCCAGATCGACATCTCTGCCCGCTGCAATTTCGACCAGTGAGGCGACCCTGGCTTCAACCGCGCCCTCCCAGCTCAGGTCGTTGATCAGAGTTCCCCAGCAATCGAATGTGACGGCTGCCGGTGGCGTCGGGATTTCCATAGGCCCCGAGATTACACGGGCCGTGCAATCCGGATGAGAAGAATTGTCGTACCCCCTCGCTACAGTGGTCTTGTCGAAAGGAATGGGATGGATATTGGATTGATGGCCCTCGCAGCGGCCATCGTGGTAGGGGCGATTGTCGTGTCTCGACGCCCAACCGGCTCCGGGGCGGGCCGGCAGGACGAGTCGGAGATTCTCCCCTTACTTACGGCTCAGATGACCGAGCAGACGGCCAATCTCTCCAGGCTGGCCGGATCGTTTGAGGAAAGCCGCAGGTACGAACAGGACCTTTCCGAGGCTGCCCGGCGCATCGAGAGAATGGTTGCCGGATCATTCGGGAAGGGGAGGGCGGGCGAGAACATCCTCGCGTCGGTCCTGTCCGATCTTCCGCCGGAGATGGTTGCCAGCGACTTCAAGGTCGGGGGCCGCACCTGCGAGTTCGCTCTGCGAATGTCCGACGGAAAAGTGATGCCCATCGACTCGAAGTGGGCCGCGTTCGACCTGATCGAGTCGATGGATCGAGCAGAACAGGGACCCGAAAGGGAAGTCATAAGAAAGAAGATCGAATCGGAGGTTTGCCGCCGGCTGAATGACGTCAGTGGATACATCGACACCAGTCTCACCATCCCGCTCGCTATCGCGGCCGTCCCCGACGCGGTTTACGCGTGCTGCCGCAAGGCGCACTCGGTGGCCAAGGATCTTCGGATCGTGATCGTTTCCTACTCGATGGCCGTGCCTTTCGTGCTCTCCATGTGGAATCTTCACCGCGCTTACACCCGCGATGTGGACTCTGCCTTATTGGTAGAACAGATCCATCAGGCTTGTGTGGCGCTGGGGCAGGTCGAAGACAAGATCGAATCCCATCTCTCAAGGAGTCTTACTGCCGCTCAGAACGCAGTGAGCCAGATGAGGCCCCTGCTGGCAGTGGCTGTAGCTTCTTTGCGGGCGGTTCATATGGAGAAGCCGGAAGATCCCAAAGTTGAGGAAGCAGAAGTTTTCCCGGCTTATCGAATCGAGGGCAGGAGTCCAGTTGGATAAGCTCGACATGGTGTCTCAGCGCTCGGTCGTCGAACATGAAGGTGGACCTCTCCTGGTACTCGGGGGCCCTGGTTCCGGCAAAACGACCTCTCTGGAACAGCGATTCCTGAGGGTGGCGCAGACCGACGGTTTGGCCCCTCATCGGATCCTGCTTCTGTGCACCAATCGCAGCTATGCGATGGAGGCAAAGGATCGACTGATCCGCCAGCTCCCCCACATCGCCACCATCGAGGTCCCCGTTTACACCTGGCATGCGCTGGCCTACCACCTGGTCACGCGCTATTACCCGAAGCTCGGGTATCGGGAACCCCCAGTTCTTCTCACCGCTCCCGAACAGTGGGGAATGGTGCGCGAGCTGCTGGCGGCCGAGAAGCCACTCGACTGGCCAACCTGGGGGGACCGCCTAAGAGAACGAGCCTTCGTCGATGAGGTAGCCGACTTCTGCCTGCGGGTCGAACAGCGGATGATGAGCGACGGCGATCTCTCCGCACTGGTTAGCCATCGCGATGGTTGGGACGAGATCGTGAGGTTCTATTCCCGTTATCGCGATTACCTTTCCACCGAATCCCGGCTCGACTACGCCGGATTGATTGCGGCCTCCGTGCGGTTGTTGGAGAGAAGCGACGACGTTCGGGCGGCCCTGAAGAAACGTTTTGCTCACGTTCTGGTAGATGACGGGCAGGAGGTCAGCTACGGCGAGAGAGAGCTTTTGATCAAGCTCGCCGGCGAAGACCTCGTAGTTGCGGCCGACCCCGACAGTGGGATCGAAACATTCCGCGGAGCAGAGCCGGACTGGATCTACGGGTTCGAGAAGTGGTTCGGCCCTCATGAGCGGGTCGTTCTTTCGCAGACCCACAGAATCGGAGAGCCTGCTCACAGCGCGGTGCTGGGACTGATCGACAACAACGACCCGGTCCCGACTCACCGGCCATCGCTGCCGGCCGGCCACGAAACCAGCATGGAGGCGAGGCTCTATTCATCGGCCTCCGAGGAACTCGAGGCTATTGCGAAGGAACTGAGACATCTTCATCTTTCGCAGGGAATCCCTTGGCGAGACATGGCTGTTCTCATCTCCCAGCCATCTATGTTGCTCTCCACGCTCATTCGGTCACTGGAGCGCTGGGAGGTTCCGTTTTCTCCGATGTCGAGAGACCGGCCTCTTGCGGCCGAACCTGCCGTCTCATGCTTCCTCGATCTCACTCGGGTCGCACTGGGGGCCGAAGGTTGGGAGTCGGTTCTGCCCAGTCTGCTTACGTGCCCTCTGATCGGACTCGACTACCCGGCAAGGCGGCGCCTCGAGCGCCAGGCCTGGCAGCAGCGCCGGTCGTTGATGGACTTGGTAAATGACGTCGATGAGACCGAGGAATTCAGAAAGCTGCGAGACATCGTTAAGGCGCATTCCCAAAGAGCGGATGAATGTTTTTGGGAGGTCTACTCTGCATCGAGCTATTACGGGAATCTTGCAGCCCAAGCGGTGTCGGATCCGAATCATCGAGCGAATGAAGATTTGAACGCGCTCGTCGCCTTTAGCCACGCGCTCGGCAGGTTCGTCGAGAGAAGGCACGGAAAGGGTGCGATAGGCGATTACCTCTCGGAGGCGACTCGTGCGGACTTTGGAGGAGATCCATGGCTTCCGCCGAGCCAGGGCTCCAATCAAGATGCCGTGTCTCTCCTCACCTTCCATTCATCCCGGGGCCGCGAGTGGCACACGGTTTTCATCGCCGGATGTCTCGACGCCTGGATCCCCAAGGGTCGCAGAGCCCAAGGGTTGTTCGATCCATTCGCACTGGAGATTCCCGATGTGGTCGATAGAGAGATCGAAGCGATAGCAGACGACCGTCGGACGTTCTACGTCGCGGCTACCAGGGCCAGGACCCGCACAGTGTTTACTGTTAGTCCGGGTCCGTCGGGCCGGGGGAGACCGACTCGATTTCTCGCCGAACTGGGACTTTCTGCTGCGACACCTTCCGAAACCGACCTTCCTCCACTTACTTATGGGGAATTCCGTTCCAGCTTGAGAAAGCTGCTTGGGTCCGATAAGGCTTCTGACATAGAGCGTGTAGCGGCGGTTGCCGCCCTGGCGGAAGTTCCCGGTACCGACCCGGCCCGCTGGTACGGCCGGTGGGAGCGGACCGAGGGGTCGGTTCCCCTCACGATCGAAGGAAAGCTTCGGACCTCATACTCCCGGCTCGATCACTTTCAGAACTGTGGCCTGCAGTACGTGCTGCAATCGGTGCTGGGACTCGACCCGACCTCCAGCGAGGCCATGAAGTTCGGAACCTGGATGCACTCGCTCTTTCAGGCCGTACATGACGGTGTCATCAGCGATCCGAAGACTCTTCTTCGAGAGTACCGGACGATGTTCGACGAGAAGACGTTTCCGAACGCCGCGATCGCCAATCAGTACCGCCGCGATGGTGAACGAATGCTGGAAGTGTTCTGGAAGTATGAGTTCAATCAGAAGAATGTTCTGACCGAACACGAATTCAAATTCGATTATGGCGAAGCCGTCTTACGGGGGCGCATCGATCGAATCGACCAGGTCGGCAACACTCTCAAGCTGACCGATTACAAGACGGCAAAGTGGACGCCCTCCTACAAATCTGCCAAGGAGTCATTGCAGCTCGCCATTTACATCCTCGCGGCCAGAACCGACGAGACATTGAAGGCGATGGGCACTCCCAAGCTAGCGCGCCTCGTTTATCCGGGACGACTCGATAGGGCAGGTAAGCCGGTTGCGCTGGGCCAGACCGATGAAGACGCCGACAAGGTGCTCGAGAATCTTCCGCAGCTCATCCAGGACGTCATCGACGAGAAATTCAGCCCTTCGCCCGAAGCAAACTGTTTCTTCTGCCGGATGAAGCCACTGTGCCCGATCTGGCCTGCAGGCCGTGAGGTAGAAGTATGAGCGCGCTCAACGAATCCACGAAGGCTATCCAGGCCGCGCTGCGAGGCGCAGATCCGAGTGAAGAGCAGTGGAAGGCCATTTCGCACGATCCCGTCCCGCTGGCGATCATCGCGGGGGCCGGCAGCGGCAAGACCGCGGTCATGGCAGCTCGCATCGTCTGGATGGTGGAGCAGGGCCTCTACCGGCCCTCAGAAATCCTTGGGCTGACCTTTACAAACAAAGCCGCGCTGGAACTGGAGGAACGCATCGTCGCTGCATTCGCGGCGCTCGATCCTGCACCGAAAGACCAGCCGCTCGTGGCAACTTATAACTCCTTTGCCGACCGGCTGGTGCGAGAACACGGAGTAAGGATTGGAATCGATCCCGAGTCTGGCCTCCTATCCAAGGCGCAGGCATGGCAGCTGTTGATCGAGGAATTCGATCGGATAGATCCGTTCGAAGCCATTGACTCGCGGTCGCTCTCCACCGTGGTCGCTCGGGCCCTCGATCTAGCGGATCAATGTGCCAACCATCTTGTGAGTCCCGAACGCATCGCTGAAGAGGAGCGACGTATAGTCGACGAGGGAGTGGAGCGGTTCGGTGACGATCTCGTCTCAACCGCGCGGCAGCGCATCGAATTGTCGAGAGTGGTGAGGGCATACATGGAGGCCAAGAGAAGAGCGCGCCGCATCGACTTCGGCGATCAGGTCACCCAGGCCGTTGAGGTCCTCGAGAGGTTCCCCGAGGTCGCCGAGGAACTTCGGACTAGATATCCATGCATTCTGCTCGATGAGTACCAGGACACGAACATCGCTCAACGGCGTCTGCTTCAGAAGCTTGCACCCACCGGCCACAATGTGACCGCCGTCGGCGACGCCCGCCAAAACATCTTCCAATGGAGAGGATCGACTCTCTTCAACTTGATCGACTTCCCAACCGTCCACTTCTTGCGCGACGGAGAAGAGCCCCACGATTACCTTTCGCTTTCGACCAACTATCGAAGTGGCTCGAAGATCCTGGACGTGGCCAATCAGCTCATCGATCCGGTCCCGGTAGAGCGGCGGCCCGGCAAGCCTCTTACTCCAAACGAGCCGAATGGCGTTGGCGAAGTCAGGGTCCGGATCCTGTCTGATCAGCTGGCGGAAGCGGAGTTCCTGGCGGAGGAGATACGGCGTCTTCACGAAACTCCCGCCATGCCAGGAAGGCCTCCAACTTCTTGGAGCGATTTCGCCATCCTGGTCCGGCGCAAGTCGCACATCCCAACCATCTATGGGGCACTGAAGGACCGTGACATTCCAGTCGAAGTCATCGGGTTGTCGGGCCTTCTTCAGGTTCCGGAAGTGGTCGATACCATGGCCTGGCTGCGTGTCCTCGCCGAGCCCGGTCCAGCGTCCAACCGATGGCTGGCGCGCATCCTGCTTGGCCCGCGCTTTCGAATTCACTACCGGGATCTTGCAGTGCTTGCCCGGTGGGCCGCCGAACACAACCTTGCTTTGGGCCAGGCTCGCAAGGAGGGGACAGAGGCTGCAGGCGATGTGACGGTTACCGATGAAACCCAGTACGAGCCTGAAGAAGTGGCGTTCTCGCTTCTCGAGGCCATGGATCACCTCGAGGAGATCGAGGAGCTTCCCTCCGAAGCCGCCAGACGGCTGAGGCGAGCTCGCGAAGAGATGGCGCGGCTGCGAACCCGAACCGGGGAACCGCTGCTCGAGCTAGTCCAGGCGGTTGTCTCCGAAGTGGGCATCGTTGAAGCAATCGACTCCAGCCCGCGTAAGGATGCGGAGGCGGCAAGACGCAATCTGACGAACTTTCTTTCCGTGGTGGGATCGTTCGCCCCGGTAACGGGCGATCCTTCCCTTTCGGCTTTCCTTACTTATCTCGATGCCGCAGAGGATGTGGAAGAAACTCTCGATCTCGTCACCGACGTAGCCGGAGACTCGGTGAAGCTCATGACCATCCATCAGGCAAAGGGCTTGGAATTTGAAGTGGTTTTCGTCCCGGCGGTGGCGGCTCGCTATAAAGAAGAGGAAGACGAGTTCGTCGATTCGATCTTTCCGGATACCCGGACGAGCGATCCCACCAAGGCGTACTGGCAGCTTCCGCCGAGCGTGCGAGAAGACAGCAGCCACCTGCCGGCCCCATGGACGCAGGATGAGCAAGGAAAGCAGCTGCCGCGAAAGGAATACAAGGCCGAGCTGAAAGACAGGGCGATCGAGGACGAAAGGCGTCTCTTTTACGTCTCCATCACCAGAGCCAAGCAGCTGCTCTACCTGACGGCAGCGTGGTGGTACGAACGTCAGCAGAGCCAGAGGGGCCCATCTCAGTTCCTTGACGAGGTCATGAAAGTCGAGGGTGTCGAGCTCCTGGGCACCGACGACGTCCCTGCAGAAAATCCAATGCAGGCTCTTCTGGCCGAGCGGGCGGTCTGGCCGCAGGAGCCTCCGCATTCGCTTCGGAAGAGCGCTCTTTTCCCCGACGGTTATCCGTCGGTCGTCGAGCGCCTGATAGTGGGTGAGAGCCAGCTACAAGATCTCTTGGGCCTCCTTGCGGATGGTGATCGAACGGCTGCGGAGGAGTTGCTTGCAGCCCACCGAGAGACCATCGAACATCTCGCCCGGGCGGAAGTTGAAAGAGCCTCGAGTCCTGGAGATGAGCCGCCAACTGCACTGAGCGCAACGAACGCAGCGTCACTTGCTGGGAACCGCATCACGTCATCGCAGCTTTTGAGGCCCCTGCCAGAGCCACCGACCGCCGCCCGGCGGATCGGAACAGAGATACATCGGTGGATCGAGGAACAGGCGCGTGGTCTCATCGGCCTTGCCGACGAGGAGGCTTTGGATTTCCCATCCGAACATGTCGAGGCCGGGACCTTCAAGGGGTTGCGAGAGAAGTTCACCGAGATGGGATATCCGAACCGATCGCTGGCGAAGCTCGATACCGGCGAGCCGATGGCGGAGATTCCATTTGTGATGAAGGTAGGAGACCGCCTCGTCAGGGGACGCATAGATGCGGTCTACGAGAGTGAGCTCGGCGACGGCGGTCTCGAGATCGTCGACTTCAAAAGCGGAAAAGAGATGGAGTCACCCGACTTGGATCAGCTGCTGATCTACGCCGCTGCGCTCACTGAGATAGGAGTAGGGATAGGCGGACCCATGACGCTTACGTACGCATACCTATCCACGGGAAAGAAGGTTTCCAGAACTATTGACGCATCGGAGGCGAGGGGGGCCATCGACCGCCTCGCCTCCGCCCTTTCCGCGGTTTAGATCAGGTCTTCTTCGATCGCGGCTTGCTTGGGATCGAAGCCTCTGCCTTTCGATCTGCCGCCGGACGAGTCATCACCTCAGGATGCTTCGACCAGTAGTGCCGCCTTACCGCCGGGCCGATCGTCCATCCCTGCGGGATACGGATCGTCTTTCCGCACGTCTTGCACTTTGCCATCTGCAGTCACCTCCCTCCTGGTTTCAATATACGCAGGGAGTCTGACATCTAAGGAGCCCTGGATAGACTTCCGACTCGATGATCATTGGTGCACATGTCGGACAAGAGGATCCTCTCGGCGACGCCAAGACTATTGGCGCACAAGCGATCCAAATGTTCGTGGGAGATCCACAAAGCTTCAAGAAGCCGGAGCCTCGTAAGGACGCAGAGAAACTCAAGAAGAGCCCCATCCCGCTCTTCGTTCATGCTCCATACCGGCTGAACATCTGTCATCCCAATCCGCGCATCCGTATCCCTTCAAGAAAGACGCTCGCGGAAACGGTTGATGCTGCCGCCGCGATCGGGGCGGAAGCGGTGATAGTCCACGGTGGGCACGCTGAGGACGATCCAAACGAGGGGCCCACCCGGTGGTGGAAAGTCTTCGACGAGCGAGCGTTCCCCGTGAAGATCCTGATCGAGAACACTGCAGGCGGGACCAACGCCGTCGCGCGCTACGTTGAACAGATCGAAAAGCTATGGGATCGCATCTCCGGTTATGACGTTGGATTCTGCTTCGACACCTGCCATGCCCATGCTGCGGGTGAGGATCTGACCGATGTCGTCGAGAGAGTGCTGAAGGTTGTAGGGAAAATCGATGTCTTGCATTGCAACGATTCGCGCGATCCTCCCGGAACTGGTGCGGACCGGCACGCCAACGTGACCGAGGGGAATATCGGGCCTGAAGCCATCCTGTCAATGGTTAAGGCCTCGAAAGCCCCTGTTGTCATCTTCGAGACGCCCTGGCCCGGAATCGCTGGCGATATCGATTGGCTCCGGGAGGCCCTCTGACACCAGCCGGCGCGGTCGGACTAGGCCTTCTTGCCGCGGCCCTTTGGGGTTTCGCGGACTTCTTCATTGCGTCGATCTCGCGCAAGATGGGCTCGCTGCCGACGCTCGTGGTCATGCAGTTATCGTCCGGAGTCGCTTACTACGCCCTGTTTCTGATCTTCGATCCAGGTATCTCCGTAGCCGGCCGCCACTGGTTCGTCCTGGGAGTGCTGTCGATCGCGGTACTTGCGAATTACTTCGTTTTCGTCAGAGCGCTAGAGATTGGGCCGGTCTCAATCGTGTCTTCGGTGGTGGCGGCTTACGCCGCGGTGGTCGTGGCCCTGGCTGTACTCGTCTTGGGAGAAAGACTCAACCTGGGCCAGGGAATTGGTGCGACCATCGCGATCGCAGGAGTCTTTCTTGCATCGTCGGACCTAAGGACTCTTGCCACCGGATTTCGGATCGGACGCGGCGTGGTGTTCGCGTTCATCGCTCTCGTCGGCTTCGGGGTAACGACTTTCGCCGGGGGAGTACTGGCCCAGAGTTATGGATGGCTGGTTCCTGCTTTTGCTGTCCGGCTGTTTACGGTACCCATGATCGTCGCGGTAGCCGCAGCTCGGAACGCCTGGCCCTGGCGAACCGCAGGAATAGGACTGATGGCTTTTGCCTCGGTGGTTGGAGTAGTGGAAGCCGGTGGGTTCTTGGCCTTCATGAGGGGAAGCGAGCTGGGTTATGTGGCGATCGTGGCAGCTGCATCGGCAACATATCCTCTGATCCCTCTTGTTCTGGGGATGAGCGTATTCAAAGAACGTCTCGTACCCAATCAATGGGTAGGGGTCATTTCTGTCCTTTCCGGAGTGATTCTGCTCGGCGTGTCGGGTGCCTAATACTCACTGATTTCACCTTGCCCTTACGCTCAGTTCACGGCTCACCCCTACAATCGCCTTTTCCGACTTACCGGGAGACTGTGTATGGAAGGTGACCTTTACCGCTCCGAGAATGCGAAGGAATTGTCAGAAGAAGATGAGACCGGCTTGGACGAAAGCGAAAGCGAAGTCTCGGAGCTCGAGACCCGGCCCAACGCGTGGACTTACCAGCCGGAGGAGTCGAAACCAAAGCAGCGGCCGCTGGGAATGATGCTTATCGCCGCCATGGTGGTGGGGGCATTGGCTGGGGGGCTGGTTGCGTTTCCAGTAGCCAATCGCGCTGCCCGCGAGGATTCCGCGCCGTTTGCCGTCGACACCGCCCCCGAGGCCGAGGATCAAGCTCCGCCTCCCGATGGATCGATAGCTGCGATCGTGGAGGCGATCAAGCCATCGGTTGTCGCGATCTTTACTCACACCGCCAGCCTTGACGCCCTGCTCGGAGTCGTTCCGCCGAGGGGAGCGGGGACGGGCATAATCCTCGACAACCAGGGTCACATTCTTACCAACGCTCATGTCATCGCCGAAGCGAGGACGATTGAGATCGTTGTTGCTGAGAGGACCGAAAGTTTGCGTGGAGAAGTGGTCGGAGCAGACCAGAGCAAGGACCTTGCGATCCTGAAAGTGGATGCAACCGATTTGAAGCCTGCCACCTTTGGGGATTCCGACGACCTTAGGGTCGGGGACCGTGTTATCGCCGTCGGCAACGCCCTCGCTCTCCCCGGTGGACCGACCGTGACCGACGGCATTGTCTCCGCCTTGGATCGAGTAATCGACGACCCAATGGCAGGCATCAGACTCGAAAACCTCATCCAGACCGATGCGGCGATCAACCCGGGAAACAGCGGTGGGCCCCTGCTTGACTCCAGCGGAAGGGTAGTCGGGGTCAATACCGCCGTTTTAGGAAACGCCCAGAACATCGGTCTTGCCATCGGGATCTCGTCATCCAAGTGCACGATCAACGAGATCGTCACTAGGGGGGCTGAAGCCTGCCCGTTCCTTGGAGTCTCTATGCAGGACGCATCCCAGGTAGCCGCCGTCGAAGACCTGCCGGTCAAAGAGGGTGCTTACATTGCAGAGGTCCTGCCAGGAACGGCCGCCGCTTCGGCCGGCATTCAGGCAGGCGACGTGATCGTGGAGATAGACGGCAGGAAGATAGCGGGCCTCGGCGACGTCCAGAAAGCAATCCGTGCCAAGCGCCCAGGCGACGACATCCGAATCACCCTGGTGCGGGGTGGTGAAAGAATCTCGCTAACCGCCACTCTAGGCAGGGACGAGAGGTAATCGAACCAGAAGAAAGGGTGATCGATGGCACGCAACGTGAAGGCCGACCGGGATGAGTTGTTGGGTGCGATCGCCGATAGGACGATTCCCTCAGCCCTCGAAGAGTCAGCTCTGGCAGCGCCGGACGCGAAGGCCCTTAACTGGCGCGAGAACGGAGAGTGGAAGCACTTCACATATCCGCAGTATCGCGACGCGATCAAAGATGTAACCAACGCATATCTGGCTCTCGGGATGAAGCCAGGAGACTTCGTGACGATCCTGGCCAGAAACGTCCCCGAGCACTACCTCGCCGATCTGGGAGCCGTCCATGGAAGGGGAGTGGCAGTAAGTCTTTACAGCACCCTTGCTCCCGAGCAGATCGCGTACATCGTGAATCATTGCGAAGCAAAGTTCGTCGTAGCGGAGAACTTGGACTTCCTCGAGAAGTTCCTAAAGATCAAGGAGGAGATCCCGGGCGTGGAGAGGGTCATCCTGGTCGAGGGTGCCGAGCAATTCGAAAACGATGACTGGGTGATCGGTTGGGACAGGTTCATCGAAGAGGGCAAGGAGTTCGGGGGAGCGCATCCCACTGCGTTCGAGGATTCCTGGAAGAAGGTCAAGCAGTACGATCTTTTGACCCTGATCTACACGTCGGGGACAACAGGACCTCCGAAGGGCGTGATGATCGATCACCTGAACGTTCTCTTTGTCGGCGAAACACTTAACCGGATGGGGAATCGCCAGCCTGGCGACCGCGTCATCTCGTATCTCCCGCTTGCTCATATCGCCGAGCGGGGAGGAAGCATGTACCTTGCCCCGATCTTTCAGACCGAGGTGTATCTGTGTCCCGAGGTGACCGAGATGCTGCCGACGCTGCTCGAGGTCAAACCCACCATTTTTTTCGGAGTGCCAAGAGTCTTCGAGCGTATCCATTCGCTGATGACCGCAGGAATCGCCGCCGAGACCGACGAGGGCCGCAAACAGATGGTCGAGTGGGCAATCGACATAGGAAAGCAGGTCGTTGCCTACGAACAAAAGGGTGAGCCCGTACCCGACGATTTGAAGCAGCTCTACGAAAATGCCGATCAAGTGCTTTCCCAGATCCGGGCGAGGATAGGGTTAGAGGAGGCCCGAAACGTCGTGTCGGGCGCGGCCCCCATCTCGTCCGATGTACTCGAGTTCTTCCACGCCATCGGCCTCAAGATTGCCGAGATCTATGGCCAGACGGAGGATACCGGGCCGACGTCGCTGAACCCCGAGGAGCGCATAAAGATCGGAACCGTCGGTCCTGCCCTTCCCGGCGTTGAAGTAAAGCTCGCAGAGGATGGCGAAATCCTCGTCCGGGGGCCGAATGTTTCAAAGGGCTACTACAAGGACCCCGACCTGACTGCAGAGACTTTCGACTCCGAGGGGTGGCTTCACTCGGGTGACATCGGCGAGCTCGACGAGGATGGATACCTGAAAATCGTCGACCGCAAGAAGGAAATCATCATCACCGCCGGAGGCAAGAACATCGCCCCATCCAACTTGGAAAATGCTCTGAAGCAGCATCCCCTCGTTGGTCAGGTGGCGGTGATCGGAGATCGAAGGAAGTACGTCAGCGCGCTGATCGTGCTCGATCACGAGACGGGCCCGATGTGGGCGCAAAGCGCAGGCATCCAGGCAGGTTCAGTGAGTGAGCTTGCCACGGATCCCGGAGTGAACGAAGAGATGCAGAAGTGGGTCGATGAAGTCAACAAGCAGTTCTCCCAAGTCGAACAGATCAAGAAGTTCACGATCCTTCCTACCGAATGGACCGCCGAGAGCGAGGAGCTGACGCCAACCCTGAAACTCAAGCGCCGAGTAATCGAGCAGAAGTACGCCGAAGATATCGAGAGGATGTACGGTTAGCTACTTTCCTTTGACTCTCGATCTGCGGCGCACATAACGAGCCTCTGAGGTGGCCGTACTCGTCGACTTTGACGCGCACATCCAGCAGCGCTAGGAGTCTCTGCTTCTCCTCGAACGAGAGCTCCTGGAGTCTTTCGCTGGCCTCTGAAGCGATCTTGGCGATGGCGCGCTGATCCTGAGCGAGTCTCCGTCCGGGGACCACAACCATCAGCTTGTTGCGGTCGTAGGTAAGGAACTCGATCTCGTTTCGGATGGACGCCGCCGCTGACTCGAAGCCCTCTTCTCCAAGCGTTCCTTTCTCGGCGTGGTAGCGAACGAGACGGTTTAATGCCTCGCGTGCACTCAGGATCTTCCGGTCCAGCGACTGAAGTTGCCTCTTGATGTGAGCTTCGCTCTGCTCGAGCCCGCGGCGGCGCAGCTCCTGCTGGGCCAGCGTTGCAAGGCGTTCAGGTTCGGAGAGAATCTCAGCCACCCCGCGCCAGACCGCTTCGTCCACCATTGGAGCCGATACTTGTGAGCATCCGCAGTCCTCATCGCCAAGGTACTTGCGGTTGATCCTCCGGCTGCAGAGATAGCGAGGTTTTCCGTTGTTGCGATTGCCGTGATACATGGCGCCGCAGGCTGACTCGAAGCGTCGGGAAAGCAGATAGTTGCCAACGTCGCGCTTGGGCATCCCTCGCTTTCCGAGTTCGGTCTGAATCGCAGCCCACTCTGAATCGCTGAAGATCGCCGGCACCTCGAAGATGACCCAGTCGTCCTCGGGCCTTATCCGAGGTGAATTCTTTGTGTCTTTTGCCGCGTGATGCACGCTCCGCCTCGACTTTGCCTCGACGAATTCGCGCACGCGATAGCGAGCCTCGCCCTTGTAGACGGGATTGCGAAGCATTCGGGAAAGGTAGCTGCCATCCCAGCCGTTTCCGCCGGGGCCAAGGATCCCGCGTTCGTTGAATTCCTCGGCGATCTGCACCGCTCTCTCACCTTTGAGAACGCGAAGCCCGGCTTCCCGGACGAACTCGGCTGCGTCTTGATCGATCACCGCCTTGGGAGGTTGCCCTTCAAGCACGAGACCGTAAGGCGCGCTTCCTCCCGGCCAGAAGCCCTGCCGCGCTCGCGCGATGCGCCCGGCCAGCATCCGACCCGCAATCACTGCGCGCTCGTACTGAGAGATCGCGCCCAGAACCTGCCGGATCAAGACGCGTGTGGGATCGGCCTCGCCCAGGTCAGGCTCCCGCTGAGAGATGAAAGGCACGCCCTGGCGAGCCCACCGACTGAGCAAGGTCTCCTGAAGCACCAGGTCGCGTGAGAGTCGGTCGAGTGCGGTGACCCGAACTTCTGAGATCTCGTCAGCTGCGATCGCTGACTCTAGGTCGATCAGCCCCGGCCGGTTGGGCGTCGCGCCGCTGTAACCATCATCGATGAACAGACGTGCAGGGTCTTTGCCTTCGGACACAAGATCGGCTCGAAGCGAATCGATCTGGGTACGCAGAGATTTCCCCGACTGAGCCTGTCCCTCAGTCGAGACTCTCGCGTATATGGCTGGTCTTCTGGACGTCTCGTTCATAGCTTCAACCTCGTTTGGAGCACCGGCTGGGAGGCTACCAGCCAGGGCCGACACTTCGATCGGAACCGAAGAGGAGTTCGAGCAGCGCTCTGAATCGAGGATCCTCCACGGGTAGTGGGTTTACTTCGAGCGAAAGCTCAATCGGCTCAGCATGACGCGAAGCGGATTTACTTCGTGAAGAACGTACTGTTCTAGGTTGCACTTGCTGACTAGAACCATTCCGTCCGTCGATCCGGCGGGTCTGCAACTCCTCTGAACTGCGCTTTTTGTGCGCGCTTACCCCGACAGATCCTGGTCCGGCCCCCGAAACGGCGGGATATCCGGCCCCCGATCCGGCGGGAGATATTGCATCCGCTCGCGATGTCTTCGCGACCGAAGCCTTTGAAAACACATGTCCTTGAGTATCTTTTGGTGCCACACTTATAAAGGTGAATAAACCCCTCGTTTGTAACGCTGACGAGCCTCACTTTCGGAACGACGCCGGAACGACGCGGGAATCTATGACGTGACATTCACCTTCCGAGGGGGCGTGGACGACTGTAGTCCGCATCCCTACGTGAGTTACGGGGCGGGGAACGGTGCAAGTAAGTGTTCGCTAAGGACTAGAATCAAGGAGGCAGAGTGTCAAGTTTGCGTGTGAGCCACCGATTTCCGAGGAGGCCTGCGTCGAACAGGATTGATCGTGCTTCACTCCGTGGCGGAATGGTCGTCATCGCCTTGCTTGGCCTCGGTGCCTTGTTCCCTGCTGTTGTTGTCGGGGCTCAATCGAGTGCAAATCCATTTGTGGGCTTCTCTGCCAACCCTGGCGGCGAAGGTTACTGGCTTGTTCACAGTAACGGCACGGTGTCTGCTTTCGGGGACGCCAATCACTATGGTGACGCGTCCTCGATCAGGTTGAACGCCGGCATTGAGTCCATGGCCTCAACCCCTACCGGCAAGGGATACTGGCTCGCCGCTGCGGACGGCGGAGTCTTCACCTTCGGTGACGCTCAATTCTTCGGGTCTGCGGCCAACTTTCGTCTGGTGGCCCCGGTGCGGGTGATTGAGGCTACTCCGTCGGGAGCCGGGTACTGGCTCCTGGCTACGGACGGGGGAGTATTTGCCTTCGGGGATGCACAGTTTCATGGGCGTGATGGGCCGCCTAAGCACGCCCTGAGGCCCGGCGCTACCCCCGGCCCCGGACCTCTCGATGATCGAGGTTTTGCAGGCACTCCCAGCGGCGGTGGCTACTGGATCGTACGGGACGGCGGAGTTGTCCTGCCTTTTGGAGATGCAGAGCGTCACGGCGATCCCTCAGCCCTTTCGCCCGGGGAGATCGTATCTATCGAAGGGACCCCCACTGGTGAGGGCTATTGGGTAGCGGGCGCCGACGGCGGAGTCTTCGCCTACGGCGACGCTGGATTCTTTGGATCTGCACACAACTTTCATCCAGTGGCACCGGTACGGGTCATCGAGGCCACGACGTCGGGCGCCGGATACTGGCTCATGGCTACGGACGGCGGAGTCTTCGCCTTCGGCGACGCGGCATTCCATGGCAGCGGAACTCAACTGTAGATGGAAGACGAGGCAACATTACAGATGCGCCTACCGGCAGCCCACTTATCGGCAATCGCAATCTTGGTAGCACTTTCTGCGTGTGGAAGAGCCGGGACCTTGCCGGTGGTATCCGGAGAGGCAGCGTCGGATTCCGAGACACCTGTCCCAGCGGTGGTATCGGGGTGGTATGTGGTGGCGAACATGGGAGTCGGGGGCTACACGGAGGAACGATCCAAGACTCTTGCCGCGAGAGCTCGAGCCGCAGGTTACGAGGAAGCACGGGCAGTGTTCTACACGGCTTCGGGGGAATGCTACGAGACCGCTCCTGATCAGGAGGGTAATGTGATTCATTCGTGTAGTACCTCGGGGGGACCCGACTGGCGTGTCTTACTGGACGGGCCGTTGGAGGGGGATCCTCTTATTCCTCCCGGCACATATCGCGCTGAGCGGCCGACCGAATCTCAGCGGCAGGCCCAATGGGAGTGGTACCAGCGGGCCCGACCGCGAGCAGAAGCCCAAGCGCAACAGCGTGGCATAGGCCCTGTTTACTTGAAGACGATCAACGGCACCGCGGCTCTTCCTGACGACCCGAACGAGTAAACCTCTCTGATCGCTGCGTTATCAGTGATGAATAGGGCTCCAGCTGATCGCGTGGCGTCGGGGCAGATCGAAATATCTCCCAGATGCCGCGCCCTTGTTTGTTGGCGTGTCACAGGTTGACGACCCTGATGGTCTTGCAGGATGGCTCAAATTCCCCGGGTAAAGCGGAGCTCGTGGGCCCGGCTCACCATGTATTCATGCAGTTCATGGGCCAACACGGAAGTGCCCAATACACGCTCGGCTACGGCGATAGGCTTGGCTTACAGGAGGCCCGACCATGAACTATGTCCGGGGCAAGTCAAGAGTGGGTTCTCTTCTTGTCGGTCTGTTGGGTTTGGCTGTCGCGTGCGGCTCCCCGACTAACGTGGTATCCGCAGGGGCCACGCCTTCTGCCACACCGGACAAAGCGGAAAGTCAGGACGGGCATTACGTAATCGTCGGCCTTCCGAAGGTCCAGCACGATCGTCAGCGAGAGGAGGGCGAAAGTTTGCTGGCTCAAGCGCGAGGATCCGGTTACTCGAATGCTCGATTAGTGCTATATCAAGGCCATGAAAGTTGCGGCACCATTGTGGAGCCCGATCAAAACCTGACTTCCTACTGTACTGCGGTTAATCCGGGTTGGGTTCTGATTCTGGAAGGACCTCTAGAAGGTGTGCCCCCTTTGCCGGAAGTACGCACTAGGGAACAAGCGGATGCTTTCAGTGCTTGGCACCAGGCAAAGCTGGCGGAAAAGCAGGCAGAAGCACAGAGGCGAGGATTCAGAGCGACTATAGGCATAGGTTTCTATCGTCTATCACAGGAAGAGCCCGAGGAAGTGAAGTAGCTCGAGATCAAGAAAACCATGGCACCATGTCCTCGCAGAAGAGTAACGTGGCTCGCCTTCATGTAGATGGTATCGCTTCGGCTACCTAAGACTCTTGGCCCTCGCGAGTCTTCGCCACTAGGGAACGATTAGCGCATTGCGGTCAGTTCAGGTGGAGGTAGGACCAACCTTTTCGTCCTAGCCCCCGGGCTTCCCGCTTCGGAGGAGCCCACTACTTCAACTCCTCGCCAACCTCGGGATCCTCCACGGCGAGCACCTGGGCGGTGTCGATCCGGGCGAGAATCGCATGCAGCCTTACCGGCGCCTGACTGTCCAGGCGCCAGTTAGGTCGCAAGAGTTAGCAAAACGCATCACATAGTCCTAGTACGGCCAAGATTCGCTTGAATATCGCAGGACTGCGACCGTACGAGGCCCGTTCGTGCTTGGCAATGAGCACCCCCTCCTCGTCGAAGCAGAACTCGAACGAATGGTCATCGTTAGTCCATCTCAGACCTGTTGGGGGTTCGAGGAACTGGTTCGATCCTGGCGGACAATAGAATCCTTCGGCTGTCATAAACGTTGATGCTGTTGAGGCATATCGGCCATATTCACCCGGCGGGCTACCCATAAGTCGCTCTACTTCCTCCAAGTGCATCCCTGGTTCCACCCGTTTGAACCCTTCTACGTTTAAGCGGGGTTTCAGAGAGAACAAAGCCCCAGGCGATAGGAGTAAGACCCATGCCATGAGTAAGGCCATGATGCTAAGAAGTATGTTCCTACGTTTGAGCATGTCGACCTAACGGATTCGCGAATCAGCCGCCACGAGCACTGCGGATGGTCGGTTGCATTCGCTGGTTAGGAAGCGCGCCATCCCATCGGAGTCATGAGAAGGTCCAGGGAGAGTGCGCCATGCGCGCGAGGGCGCGGCAGGCTCTCTCGATGTCGGGTTTGCCCTCATGTAAGTAGTTTGCAGCTTCAAGCGAAACGGCACCAGCAAATCCGCGATCCTCGAAGGCTTGGTACGCAGAAGGAAAGTCGATAAGCCCATCGCCGGGCATTAGATACCGACGGCCGCCGTCAGGCTCCAAAGGATTGCCGTCATAGTCCTTGATGTGCACATGCCTTACGTGGCCATCGGCCCAAAGCCAATCTGAAGCGAAAGCCTCCTCAAGTTCGTTGTGTATCGCAAGAAACTCGGTGTCGAGAGCAACTCCCACGCGCGGCTCATGCTCTAGGACTCGCTGAATATTTCGAAGTGGCGTGCTCGTCTGGCATGGGATGGTTTCGATGAGCATCCTGACGCCGTGCTTGTCTGCAACGTCAGCTGCGATGACGACGGCATCTAAGCGGCCGGCGAGATCTGTATCCGACTCTGGCAGATCCCAAAGGTGTAGTACCACCTCTCGTGCACCGATCGCTGCCGCGAACCAGGCTGCTTCGTCGAGTTGAACGA
>JAHWKU010000023.1 GCA_019347715.1 Actinomycetota bacterium
GTCACGAATCGTCCAGCCGTCGATCCACTGATCCGCTCTCACGAACGTGACCGTGCTTCCCCTCGGGAGGCCGTGACAAAGCCAGCCGCGCAGTGTTGCCAGTCCGAGCATCGTGCCCCAGCCGGACATGAGCGACTCGTTGGCCCACTTCCCAACTTTCTTCGCCGCCGCATCCGCAAGCTCCTGGCGCGAAAGGCATTCGCCATCGAGCGCCGCCCCGATCGCATCGGTCAGAGCCTCGGACTGCTTTCTGGTGATTCCATAAGCCTGAAGAGTGCGGTCGTTGAAACCGGGCGTCACGAGAGATCGGGCCGCAAGCCACATCGGAAGGTCCTCCGCGGGATGAAGATGGAGCGTTCCGCGCAACGTCCACGCCTTGACGAGGGTTCTTTCCTGCCAGAGCGAGCGGCGAACGTCATCGACGTGCAGCCCTTCGATCCTTATTCCAAGTGAGGTTTCTGCAGCCGACATCACCTGGGCCTGGATCCCGCCGACGCTGCCGGCGACCTCGGCAACGGTCGCCTTCGTTCTACGACTCAAATGAGCGCGAGCCATCCGCAACATTCGGACCTGCTCCCAAGTGAAGGACCGCATGATGAGGAGGTTATCCGGTCCCTAGTAATGTTTAGACATGGCATACGACGAAGACTTGGCCGATCGGGTACGACGCATCGTGGAACCGATGCGTGGGACCAACGAGATCTCAATGTTCGGCGGTCTTTGCTTCACCCTGAACGGACACATGTTTGTGGGAGTGATGAACGACGATCTGATGGTGAGGGTCGGGCCGGATGGTCATGATGCCGCACTCAAACAGCCCGGAGCGCGGCCAATGGACTTCACCAAAAGACCCATGAAGGGCTACGTCTATGTAGACAGCAAGGGAACGGCAAACGGCCGTTCGCTGGCGAAATGGGTGAAGATGGGAAGCGACTTCGCCTCAACGCTGCCCCCAAAGAGTCGCTAATGCGAACCCGCGAGCGCGGCAAGGATCGTCTCACGGTCTGGGCCTTGAGGCGGCTGCTCCAAGTCGCTTGGTATTTGTTGCCTTTCTATCCGCTCGAGCAGCGCCGGGTCTAATGCCCAGGATGCCGGAGGATCGAGCAAGAGGGATCCTCGATTCACGGCTTGCCAGACCACCGGGTCGATCCTGCCCACGACCATTGCCTTCATGGCATCGACGGGAAGTTCGGAAACGACGATTCCAGAGGTCGGCTCTGGGTTCTTCAACCCCAGGGATGCCCGCCAAGCAGCTGTTCTCATGCGGTCCATTCGGATCGAGGACTCGAAGGAAGGAACCAGCATCCTCTCTACTTCTTCATCGACGACGAAAGTTTGTTTCACCGGGTCGTCTGGATGATCGAGTACCGCTCGAGCGACGAACGCAGCATGGCCCGCTGCATGTGACACACCTCTTCCGTACTGAGGGTTGGTGATCATTGCGGAATCGCCCACGAGATGGATCCCAGTTGCGACGGGCTGGCCTTCCACGACCATGCGCCGAAGGTGGTTATTGAGATTTCCCATGGCAGATACATCCGATATCGGTTCGGAGAGTTCGGGGTCCACCCAATCTGCGACGGCCGGGGCCATGCTTGCGACTCTGTGGAACGCGTCGTTGTGCCGGACGGACTTCATCTGAACGTCTTCGGGAAGGCCTCCCATCGCAACCTGCAATGTGCCGTTGTCTCCCGGAAACATGAGGGCTGCGAACCAGGGAAAGGGGTGCACAGTCAAAAAGCCATTGTTCAACGGTGGTAAGTCCTTGTTTCTCAAGAGCCTGTAATACCGGGTGAAATAGAGCTGATTGGCCGGCTCGGTCAGGAATGTAGGGGGCCGTCCGCCTTGGTCGGTTATCAAGTCGTTCATCGAGGAGCGGCGCCCCGAAGCATCTAGAACTACGTCGGCGGAGATGTTCTCTCCAGAGTCGGTGATCACCCCTGTGATGTGGGGGTGGCCGCTCATGGTTCGGCTCGTAAGACCTCTCACGGCCTGCGCTTTACGAAGTTCGATGCCGGGCTCGTTTAACGCATGTCGTCTCACTACCGACTCGACGAAGGGACGGCGCGCATTGATGACTGCCATGTCGGAGAAGCCGTCGGTCAGCTCATTGGCGCGTTCTCTGGCCCCGGAGGGCATGATTTCCTCGGGGGCCCGCCAGATTGCGCCGAGATGAACCAAGTCGTCTATGACTTCGGGCGCCAGGTCGTTGAAGGTCTTAATGAAGAGACTGAGAAAGGCATGGGCCTGAGTGTGTTGGGGCACCCCGCGCCGCCCAGCCCAGCTGAGATCTGGGCCTAGGCCGTCGGAGGGAGAAGAGTCGTCCGCCTCGAGTACAAGGACATCGAGTCCTGCCCGGCTGAAGGCAATCGCGCTCGTAAGGCCAGCGATGCTTCCCCCGATGATTACAGCCCTCACCACTGAATCTTAGCGGAGCGTTTCCGGGGATCTCGAGGAATGGCCGAGCGGCTGTATAGACTGCGGCTCCACACTACTCAAGGGAGTCGAGGTTGAACCCATTTCGATTGCTAGTCGTTGCGGTCTCCGTTTTGCTACTCGGAGCTTGCGCCCAGAACGTAACCGATGCACCCAAAGAGAGCGTTGAGACTTCGGCGATCGAGATCCTCGAGCCTAAGGATGAGGCGAAGATCGAAGGCAACGTGGTCGACCTGAAGGTCGAGGTGAGCGGCATCGAGATTGTCAAGGCCGACGGTGACACCTCGGGTGACACCGGTCACTTCCACGTCTTCATCGACAGAGAACCCGTCGATGTCGGAGAGGCGATTCCGAGGGAAGCAGGTGTCGTCCACTCTACCGACAACCCCATCCGGATCACCGGGCTATCAACGGGGAGCCACACCTTCACGGTGGTGGTCGGAGATGGCGCGCACAACCGGATCGCGCTTCCTGATGACGAGGAGCCAGAAGCAACGGTCACGGTTGAAGTGCAGGGCCCGACAGTCGATGCGACCGCGCCGGCCGAGATTGCCGCCGGCCAGGATCTCACTATCGAAGTGACCGTCGACGGCGTCACACTCGTGGCGGCCGACAAAGACGAGGGGCCGGAGGGCACGACCGGCCATCTGCATGTGTTGATAGATCCTGCAATGCCTCCGGAGGAGAACGGCCAGCCAATTCCGAAGGACGAGAAGAACATTCATACGACCGAGACAACGATCAAGGTCCCTTCATCGGTTTTGCCTGCCGGAGAACACACGATCTGGATCGTCTTGGGGAACAAGACCCACGTTCCCTTCAGCCCCTTAGTGCTCGACAAGATCACCATCACCGTCAAGTAGGCCACGACGGCGACCCCGCAGGGGGGCCGAGGGCCGACTCAACTAGACCCTGCCTAAAAAGGCCCACGCGGTAGGAAAGCGTTAGAGGTGGTTCGGAAACATCGGTGCCGCGGTACAGGGACAAGAGGGCCCTCGCATCATCTGCATTCTCGAACTCAAAGTTCGTCTGGATTTCCTCAAATTCAAACCCTTGCTTCTTCCAAAAGTTGAGATCTGCAGAGGTGTCGCCCTGGGTGTAATCGGACAGCTGATCCTGTCCCAGGTTCTCGACGATTATCAAGATCCCTCCAGGCTTCACAACTCGTCGCAGCTCATCTAGACCCGGTCGAACATCGAGATAGCGCGAGAAGAAGTAAGCCCAAGTTGAGTACGCGGCGTCGAAGGTCCCGTCGTGAAAAGGCAGATGCTCTGCTTCGCCCCCGACCCACCAGAGCAGCTTGGCAGGGCGGAGCATCCCTTGGCTGGGCTCGAGAGGGATCACTTCGCGCGCGGTAGTTCGTAGTCGCTCTGCAGTGAATCCATCTCCGGCGCCCACATCCAAGATCGTTCCGGATTCCGGCAGCAGAGCGTCGAGTCGAGCTATCACCTTGCCGGCTCGATCCATCGCCTCTCGCTCGATCCGGAAGAGGTCCGGCCGATCAGCGCCGTAGAAATAAATCACTCCCATGTTCCACTCCTGGTGCAAACTTGATATCGACAGAGCCAAGCCCGTCTACAATTTTTGACTCAGACTTGGAGATCTTCGCGACGCCAACTACGTCCGCCTCGAGGCTTCGCGTTCGCCAGGGCCTTTAGAGCGCGCTCCCGCGCCGCCTCATAACGAAACTCGCCTTCAATTAGATCCTCGAGTTCCATGGCAATAAGTTGGCTCAATGAAGTCCCGCGCTTGGCTGCAATGACCTTTGCCTTGCGAATCACTTCGTCATCTAGCTCAACTGTTATTTTTCGCTTGGTCATTTCACCCTCCTCTGATTTCTGTTGACCACAGTACGTCATGCTGTCTGTGGGGAGGTCAGCACAGCTCGCTTCCGAAAGGGGCAGCTTCTTGTCGTGCTGGTGGCTAGGAGGGCAAATCCAAACTGGAGCTAGGTGTTTAGCTCGCGTATTTCCAGACTGGAGCGTGAATTTTGCTGTGGGGTGGAGAACTCAATATCCGCTCCAGTTTTAGGCTCACTTCCGCTGTTAGGTACTCCTCTCCGCATGAACTACAAACACCAGCAGGAACTCCCTGGACGATCTTGATACTTCCCTGATCGTCGGGAAAGGAAAGCGTCACCGTAGTCTTGTTGATTGATCCCCCACAGATGGGACACAAACGCGGGAATTCCTTTTTCACCTTGGGTGGCTCGAAGGATCGTTGACTCACTAGTTAGCCTCTCGTCCGCTCATCACGCCAAGATGGGGGCTCTGGCTCATAGACGGTAACCACCGCCAAGGGGTAGCTCGGATCATCATGAAATTCTTGCACGTTAATGACTGTTGGGAGTGCAAATCCGTTACTCGCGATGGCTAGCCGGACTGTTTCGTTCTCTCCTCCGAAACCTCGTGGAAGTGATACTTCCCGGAGCGTGCCTCGAGATCCTCGCCCGTATCGACGCCTAAAGAACAATCATCAGACCGAAGCGCCCATGGAGCAAGCGCTACGATCAGGGCGTGGAGTCCGACCATGTAGCCCGAAACCGCGAGCACTGGGATCTCCTTTCGGCGAGATACGAGGCCCCCGGGGCTCGATCTTGGGAATCCAACCTTCCGGTTTGGGGAATCTGGCGTATCCCTGAGAAAGACGTGGGGATGTTGAACGGCATCGAAGGCAAGGATGTGATCGAGCTAGGCTGCGGAACGGCATACGTCTCCTCCTGGTTGGCCAGGCGGGAGGCACGCCCGATCGGGATCGATAATTCCCGACGCCAGCTTGAAAACGCCAGACGCTTTCAAGCCCGCCATCAAGTCCTTTTTCCTCTCGTTCATGGTGACGCCGAGCAGCTTCCCTTCGCCGACGAGAGCTTCGACTTCGCGATCAGCGAATACGGCGCCAGCATCTGGTGCGATCCATATCGATGGATCCCCGAGGCCGTTCGAGTTCTTCGTTCGGGAGGCGAACTTACCTTCCTCGTGAACAGCGTGATCTTGATGCTTTGCGTCCCGGACACCGAGGAAGGGAAAGCGGGCAACTTCTTCCGTCGGCCCTACTTTGGGATGCACCGATTCGAATGGCCGGACGGTCCTTCGATCGAGTTCCACATCGGCCACGGCGACATGATCCGCCTGCTTCGCGCCAACGGCATGGAGGTAATCGACCTGATCGAGTTGCGTCCGGATGAAGGCTCTACGACTCTATTTCCCTTCGTCGATATCGACTGGGCGCGCCAGTGGCCAACCGAAGAAGTTTGGAAGGCAAGAAAGCGCTAGGTCGCTGCCCTCAAAACCCGCAGAATTTTCTCTAGTCGGCTTCTCTTCGAGCTTCCTCCCTCGCCCGTTCCCATCTTTCCACCACGCCGAACTGCTCGAGCCACCCCGTGATGTAGTCAACCTCTAGCTTCTCGCCCTGTGCATTGATAATCGCTGCGACTGCTTCGTAATCTCGCGCTCGGCCCGCAATTAGCTTGAACACGATCAAGTCTTCCGGCGTCAAAACCGAAAGTTCGTGGCCTTCAATTCGAGCAGGTACGGCTTGATCAATCGCCTTGCGCTCATAATCAGTTGTCGCCAATATGCAATCGACCCTCGGAAGATCGCTTCGCGTTAGCCGCAGCTGCTCGCTCTGACGCCAATACGCCTCCACCTTCCAGCCTTCATCTTCAAACTTTTGGACCAAGTCCACGACTCTGGCCGGGGCAACTGCCACAGCCACATCAACGTCAACCGTTGCCCTCACGTCTTCGCGGTAGAGGTTAGCGGCGAGGCCTCCGCACAGAGCATGAGAAATTTCAGCGGCTGCCAGAACAGCGTGGACTGCCAACAATGCATCGGTGAGAGAACCGCTTGTCATCTCAATCTGGCCTTGGTCTTCAGCTCTGCTTGATCTCGTAGGGCTCGCTCAACTTGTTTGATCCGCCTAGCTGGATCGGCTGAGAACCTGCGTCTGCGAGGGCGACGGCCAAGAAGGATTGCTCTCTTCAAAGCCATACGGCTTCTGGAAAGTCCAACTAGCCGCAGGAGTGATTGGACGTCAGAGGGAAGGTCTGACGCGAAAGTCTCAAGCCGTCTCAATGCAGAGGGCCGGGGCTGAGATCTGCCCCGTTCCCAACGTGAAACTGTCACGTCGTCGGTTCCCAACCTCGCCGCCAATTCCTTCTGGGTCCATCCATAGCGGCTTCGCAGGGCTCGAATCTCGTCAGGCAACACTAGGCTATAGCCTAGCATCTGAGGAAACCTCAGGAACAACCTTTTTGCTACGGGAGTGCAAATCGAAAGCCATGGTTTCTCGCTCCCTTTCGACGTTTTACGCACGCGCCGATCGAATAACTCCCGTTTTGTTGATGCGTTGGGTTGCCTCCAGCTGAGTCCGCCCGCGGACTCACCGCGGACTGATATTTTCGGTGGGTGCTCCCCGATTACTTGCGTCCCGGCCTAAAGGTCGTTTTCGTAGGAACATCCGTCGCTAACGAATCGGCGAGGCGTGGACACTACTATTCCGGCGCTAGAAATATGTTCTGGGATTTTCTTTGGGAAGCCCGTTTGACCGGCGACAGGCGTTTGTTACCTGAGCAAGATTCCATGGTCCTTGAATATGGCATAGGACTAACCGACCTAGTCAAAGGCAAGCATCATCTTCGGATTCGGGCTTGAGAGCAGCGGACTTCGATATCCCCGGATTCCTGGAGAAGATAATGAAGTTCGAGCCTTTCGTCGTAGCCTTCAACGGCAAATCGGAGAATGGGGCAGCGGGCCGGGTCTTTCGCAACCTTCGACGAGGGAGACCGCAGCTTGGGCTCGCTAAATGGAAGCTTGGTGTGTCTCAGGTTTATGTGCTTCCTTCCTCCTCTGGCTCCAGCGCGAATCCAAGGGACTTTTCACCAAAGGCTTCAAAATCAGACTGGTGGAGGGAGTTCGGAGACTGGCTAAGGAGCTCGCTGGACAGGCAAGGTTGAGTCTCAAGAAACCGGTCGTTCTCCCACCATTTAAATGGGAGGTACCGTGAGTTTGGGTGGGTGCTAGCTAGGGACCTCAGCGCGTGATTCCGGGTGGGTCTTGCTGAAGAAGGGCGTCGAGGGCTCGGTACAGCTTCGGGTTTCCTCCACTGTAGTTCGCTCTTGAATCGACAACGATTCGTTCATTCGCATGCGGTCCATCTAACAGCTTGATATGGATCTTCGGGTCTCCCTCGTGTCGCCAAACTTCAAGTGTTACCTGCATCTAATCCTCCTAGACTGGTTTGCGTCCCTTTGTGACAGCGGCGGCGAAACCTAACAATCCTAAGTCCTTATCTTCTGGATGATAAAAAGTGCCGTCCCTCTTAATAACAAGCACAGCGGCCGCGTCATAAAGCGGCCAATCGTCTAACTTGTACTCGACGATGCGCCTCGCGAAGATCATTCGGCGACTTACGTGTGAACTCTCTGCGAACACTGCGTCAACATCAGGAACACGCTGACGAGTAACGCGTAGGCTCGTCTCCTCTTCACAAATAATGAACAAGAAGCCGAGGCCGACCTCGCGTCCATACTTTGCACGTAGATCCAGGGCGTTGCCAAGCGCTTCTTCATACCGATTGTTCTCATTGTCTCCATAAGAATCTGCTTGCGTTTTTAACTCGATAGCGATCCTAGGTTTATCTCGGCTCCAACAGACCACGTCCCAGGCCTTAGTGGGTCGAAAATACCCACCCACTCTGATTGAAGCGTCGCCGTCTGCTTTAGTTCTAACCTCAGTCCAGCCAGCTCGACGAAGATCCGCTGCAATCAAATCCAAGAATGCCTTGGGGTGAGAATCGGATTGCGTTCCGGCGGAGCGCGCTTTCCAGAAGGCCTTTACGGCCTTCTCTATCTCCCCTTCATTCATCCCGGTTCCCCGGCATGGCGCGATGAAGTTATCAGTAAGTCATGAATTCCACGAATTTGTGCTTAAGACTGGATCAGTTGGTGCGTTCTTCCAGTTGGATGATCGCGTCGTTTAGCAGGTCAGTTTGGGAAAGGCGTTCTTTGATAAGTTGGATATAACTCGGCTCTACTTCGTAGGTGATCGATGATCTCGTGGCATTGAGCGCAGCCAGAGCCGTTGTTCCGGTTCCACCGAACGGATCTAGGACGGTATCGCCCGCAAAAGAGAACATTCGAATCAATCGATTCGCTAGCTCCAGAGGAAATGGAGCGGGGTGGTCTTTCAGGGAAGCTCCCCGGATGTCATCCCAAATGGTTTTGAACCAACGAACGTAGTCCTCAGTTGGGATGAAACTCTTCTCCTCCATGTCGGCCGATGGCGACCGGTATCCAGGTTTCCGGAGAAAAATGATGTGCTCGATGTCATTCTTCACCACGCCGTTAGGCAGATTCGGCTTCCCCAAATAACGGCTCGACTTAGAAGCCTCAAGTTTGATGTTCGCGACCTTGTACCAGATGATTCCCTGCAGGTGATCGAACCCGATTTTACGGGCGCGTACTCGAATATCTCCAGCCAAGGGCAAGACGTAGTGACGACCTCCCTTTGATCTCGCGACATTGACATCACCCACCACGCAACAGATCCGTCCTCCTGGCACCAGAATCCTGAAGCACTCCTGCCAAACCCGATCTAACTCCGCCAGAAAGGATTCGTAGTCGTTTATGTCTCCTAACTGGTTAGGATTCCCGAGCTCGTACTGTTTTAAGTTCGCGTATGGTGGCGATGTCACCACAAGCTGGATCGACTCGTCCCTCAGTTCCGGCATCATCCTGCTGTCTCCAAGGATGACCCGATGAACCGTTGGGCCTTCAGTCATTTGCTCTCTTGGGTTTTTGGCAGGCCGCGGGGGCATTTTTCCTCCTAGTTAAGTACTACTAGATCAGTCTAAGAAGGGGGTACGACATTCCAGCGACATTTGCGAAATGTTCGTGAGATTTATTCCCGACCAAACCGATCCCCATAGAAGCTAACAATTCTGTCCAAGAATGAGTCGTAGTGATCTGAGTCACCTTGTTGAGGCGCTGGCGACTCGATCCAAAGGGTCGCTGGCCCCCGATTATCGCAGTCGATCACGACCGTGGAATAAGCGTCGAACCCCACTTCTCCCGGCCTCGTGCGTGTACGTAGACCGCGAAGATGTTCAATCATCCCCCCGGCTGATCCCGGCTGTTTATGAACCGAAACGATTACTGAGTCCGGACTCTTCTGGCGCGTTGGTGATACGAACTCTTTCGCGATATTGATCACTGTAATCCCACAAGCGATTGCATCAGATCGGCCTTGATGGACGATCTCATGCGAGGAACTAAGTTCATCGTATAGCCGGGGCTTTGACTTCCCGTGTTCCGTCATGCAGGACTTCGCTTCACAGGCAACCAGAACGTCCGCGAGCGGAGCTTTAACGATTGGCTCACCCCCAACGGTCTTTGGCTCTATCAAAGGCGGGCCAAGCGCGAGGTCTAAGGTCTTAGTCTTGCCAAGGCTATCCCAACGAAATCTTGTATCGATGCCGTAGACGATTCGCCGCTGTTCCGCCTGTTCTCTCAGAGCAGTGCAGCTTTCGAGTAGGTCTTCCAGAACAAACAGAGACAATGCCTTTGAGTGTGAATTGCTCCGGGGGTGATAGCGATACTCGCCGAACTTGTCGACGTGCCTATTGTTCGTCATCCAAAGTACGAATTTCTCCGGCGCCCGCATCCCTGCGCAAGAGTAACAGCCACTCGACAATTCCGATGCAAGGCATCAATGCCCACCGCGCGAGCGAGCCAGGAGAGTACGCTCGGATAGTTTGCGCGGGTTGGGTCGACACTCGGTGGCTGTAACTGCCTCCGAACCTGGAAGAGGACGGGCGCAAGACGGCAGATCCGCACGAAAGCTGACTGCGTCAGACGTGTACAGTTACGGCCGTCTTGCGGCCATCACGTCGAAGCTCGTAGCGCGCTGGGAATAAGCCGGGGTCGTGAAAGCTCTCTGTGTGAGAAACAACGATGATGCGCTCGAAGTACTCGCTCATGTCCCTGATCGTTTCGAGCATCTCTTTCCGACCTGTCTCATCAAGGGAACCAAAGCCCTCGTCAATCACCTGAGATGGCATAGCTCCTCCGAGGCCGGCACGCTGGCCAATAGCCGCCGCCAGAGCGACCGCCACCCGGAATTTCTGACCACCAGAAAGGAAAGCCACGTCGAGAGGTTCGTCGGCTGAAGCCAAATCCACACAGCGGAAAAAAATCTCTTCCCCGCTTCTTCCTTGACGACATTCAATAGTCAACTGAAGATTCCCGGCGGAGACCTTCCCGAGCATCTGATTCGCCAAGATCTCGATGTCCGCAAGATCTCGCTTCATCAGCGCGAGCTGTAGCCCGCCCCGACCAAGAAACCTCGATACTCGTCGCCACACCTTGCTCTCAAGCTCAGTTTCAGAAGCCCGCCCTTCCATCTCTAAGCGTTCGTTTCGCTGCTCAACAAGAGATACTGTGTGATCACGAGTCTGTTGCGCGACCGCCTGAGCACCCTCAAGGACCGTGAATGTCTCCTTCACTTCGTCTTCCAGGGTTTCGATCGAAACGCGTTCCTCTAAAGGAAAGTCCTGCAGTTCCTCAGTTAACTGCTTCAATTGGCCACGCAGAGGTCCTAGTTGCTTCTCGGCCTCATGAAGAAGGGCCACATCGTCGTCAACACCGGCTAATTCCGAAAGGCGGCGCTCTAGCTTCTTGATGCGCTTATCCCCCGGTGGCAAATACTTCTCGTCTACCCCCTTAACGACGCCGGCCGCCGTCGCCCGCTTTCCATATGCTTCCGCTCTCTTGACCTTCACCGAAGTAGTTAGGTCCGAAACCCGATCACGGGCTGAGGCGAGGTCAGATTCTTTGAGCTCGAGTTCGCTTTCGAGTTGATCCAGGAGCTCTCTTGCGATGTCATCCTCGTCTTCCAACTTGGTGATTCTTGAGTCGAGGCGCTCCACAGACCTCTTCACCTGACTCGCTTTCTTAGGAGGCAGGGTCTCGAGAATTTCTTGGCGCTCTTTGTTCCACTTCGACACGAGGGTCTCGAGCGATCGCAAATCAGAAGAAACCTCCTCGAGGTGGGTAACCCGGGACTTAACTTTCGGCAACTCTTTCGCCTCATGACGAATTACCCGCACAAGATCCCTTAGCTCGTCGATCGCGCCCTTGAGAACGCCGCGGCTGTCAGCTGGTAACCCTTTGACCGCTTCAGATTCGAGTGTCTTCGAGATTCGCCTTCGTACCTTCTCCAAGTCCTTCGTCTTAGCGGCAAGTTCTTGCAGTTCGTGCATCGTCGCTTCAAGCTGCTTCTTTAGAGAAGCCAATTGCTTAGTGCGCGAAGCTGCTTCCCCGCGAGCTTCTGTAACGGCCTTCTTCAGTCGGGAAATCTCAGCCTTGCAGGAAGCAATCTCGGCACCGATGTGCTCGTTGGATACCTTCTGGCCACACCGCGAGCACGTCCCCTCAGATCCAGCTTCTTGCCTCTCTCGGAGGGCTGTCTTCGCGAGGTCCAACTCGGCCTCGATGCGGGAAACGTCATCACCCGCTGCCATGACCTTAGCCTGCAGCTGATTGTGAGCTTGTTTTAGCTTGTGTTCCGCGGCCCTTTTTGAACCCAACACCAGGTGCGCGTCCTGTTGCCCGAACGCGGACAGCAGTTCCAACTCTTCCTGACGATCATCGAGTAACTGATCGAGGTTCGCGCGCGCCTGATTGAGAGCATCCAATCTGTCACGCTCTTTCAGAATGCTGGGAAGGCCCCTAACACTGCTTCGCAAGGAAGTAATGCGTAGTCCAGTCTCCTTTATGTTCTTGTCGAGTTCGCTCAGACGCTCTGCAGATCGAAGCTGCGGCTCCAGGGTCTTTCGTTCTCTACTCGAATCGCGCAAATCCTTTCGTCTCTCGTTCTGCCGCTTCTTGGTGACCTCGAGCTTAGTCTTTAATTCAGTCACTCTTTCACGCCGCGACTGTAGGTCGATGGAAGCAAGTTCCCTTTCGGCACTGGCTGCAATCTTCTCTGCCGCATTCGCGTCCGATAAGGCCTGAGCTGCCGTACGCAGTTTGGGCAGCAGCACGTCAATTGCCTGCTTCTCTTTAAGGGTGGAACGTATGACATCAGCGCGCGATTCGACTGGGGCATATCGAGATACTTGTCCGGCAATCTCCAAGCGCTTCTTTTCCTTCTTTTGGAACTCGGTTCCGCGCCGCAATCTGTTCTCGGCCGTCTTGTGATGTTCTGCAGCCATTGTTGCCTGCTTGGCTGCCAGCTTTGATTTCTCCGTAGCGTCCTTGATCTCTTCTTCTGAGGGCATTCCAACATCGCCCAGGTGCTCTCGAAGACTCTTGCAATGGGCCTCGAGCGTTCTCGCTCGACCTGTCGCCCGATCCTCCAGACGCTTGTATTGGCGGAGATCGAGAATTCCCGAGAGGTACTCGAAGCGAGCTTTCGGACGCTCCCGAATGAGTTTGTCGCTCTCTCCTTGGAGAAGCAAAACTGATGACACAAAAGTGTCGTATCCGAAGCCGAGCAATGACGAGCACACGTAATCCTCAAGGGCCGAAACCGTAGAAGTCCCCTGCACCTCCCGCCATGCGTCGGCCGTAGGGTCGAACCAATCCAGTTGGCAAGCCCGGTCGTAACTTGGCTGTCCGCTCAGCCTCGTCCGCTTCTTCAGAGTCCTACTGGCGCGATAAGTCTTCCCGGAGTACAAGAATGTGAACGAACATGACATCTCGGTACAGCCCTTCCTAAGAAGCTCGGAGTCGTTGCTCGCTCCACCCCGATGTCGGCCGAATAGCGCATAAGTGATGGCATCGAAGATGGCTGACTTCCCCGCTCCGTTGTCACCCGAGATCGACCACAGGCGGTGATCGCGGAAATCAAATCGATAACCATTTCCGCCGTTGTCGTCGTAGCTGAGGAAGTTGGAGACTTCAACTTCGAGGGGAATCACCCCAGCGCCTCCTCAGTAATGAGTTCCTCCACGGCTGCGGTGATTCGATTGAAATCGGGATCGTCTTCCGTAAGCTGGTCCTTCACATAGGACCGAACCGTTCCTTGCCAGTCAGATCTATCTAACGCCAGGCTCGTGGGAGATATGTTCATCGCGGCGCCCTCCCATTCGATATCCGGCGGCCAGCAAAGACGAGGAATCAGCCTCCGAGCCTCCGCTTGGATCGCCCGGACGTTGGTTCCAAGCGGCGCACGGATTGTCAACTTGCAGATCGTGGACGGAGGGATATCCCGTGCCGCGAGAGTTAGGTCGACATCGTCCGTCCATTCGATGCTCCTTAGCTCCGTGGGATGGAGCGGAATAGCCACCGGCTCACTCAGTAATCCGGTCGAATCGAGCTCAAAAAGGACCACTTCTCGGTCCTGATCCGCTTCCCCAAAGTCCATCCTTTCTATGGACCCCGAGTAACGCGCTGCAGCAGAACCTAACTGGGTAGGGACGTGAACGTGGCCTAGTGCCGTGTACGCGTAATTTGGTAGGTAAACCCTCGGAATAGGGATATCAGCCTGCTCAGTAAGTTCGTGTCCGTTCTCCTTCTGCCCAGCGATCAAGAGATGGCTCATAAGTACCGTGGGTACCTTCGGGCCGGCCTTTACCTCCTTCTCAAATTGTTTCAGGCGTTGCTTGACTGCTGCACCCATCTGACCACGTCGGTCGGCGGCATCTGTGAACCGAATCGCTTCCAAGTCGTACGCGGTTTGTCGTGGGTAGGGCAGAAGCACAAGCTGAACTTCTTCCCCTCTGGACGATCGAAGAACCTTTAGTTCTGGCTTCCAAACAAAATGCAGGCCGCTCTCCCCACCGGCTAGGAACAGCTCACGAGTCGCATGAAGGAGAGGGAATATCCACTCCCGATCGTGGTTGCCGGAAAGCACAACGACTTGCATTCCTCGTTCGAGTTGAGGGCGTAGAAGATCTCCCACCTGACGCAGGATGACTGTCATGCGCTCGCTCTGCCGCTCGTCGATGAAGTCACCCGCGATGAGGAGCAAATCGACTTCTTGGGACTCGCAAATCTCCACGATCTCCCCAACTCGAGCGAGCTGATCGGGTAGACGCTTCACGTGCTTGAGCTCTGCGCCGAGGTGCCAGTCGGCCGTGTGTAGGACTCGCATCATGGAACCTCGTCGCTAGGCGGAAGAATCCTAGGGCCACGCACGATCTCGTCGGCACCCTGAAGGCGGAGACACTGCACTGGATCGTCGGTCGCCTCGGGCCCTCGCATGGCCCACGGAGCTCTCGGAACTCGCACCATCATCGGTTCACGGAAGCTTGGCTCGTATAAGACCTTGTCAGCCGGACCCTGCTTCTCGACATAATCCTTCAACTCGCCAGGAAGGAAGCTGAAGATGGACTGGCCAAGCTCATAACCGCCTGTTCGTCCGATAACCCTAACGGACGCGTTCTCCACAACACGCGTCGATACCAGACTCGCCTGTTGCTGTGCTCCCAATAAGATGATGCCTCTGGACCGCAACTCCGCAGCGACCTCTTCTACGAGTTGTGTAATCGGATCCGAATGACCACGAGGTGCGAACCGATTCAGCTCATCAAGTAAGAACAGGTAGTGCATACCTCGCTGTGCACGGCCACCGGTCGCTTCATCCTTCGCCTGCTTAAACAGCGCTGCTACAACGAATCTCTGCAAGTGCCTGTCTGATAAAGACGCTATATCAACAACACAGGGCATCCCGTCTGGAAATGCATTCAGGTCCAGTGGATGACTGCCGCCTCCATCCATGCGAAAGATTCCGCCAGATTCGTTGACCCCCCGGCGCAGCCTGCGAAAGAACCTGCGCAGAGTGGCTGGGTGATGCTGTCGCGAGGTTAGCCAGTTCCAATCATGGTCGTTCCCTTGGTGTTCGTCTTCAAGGCCCTGGCGGAACCAATCGAATAATTCAGCGAAGGTCTGGGGTGCCCCAGGATTCTGTCGCCTGTTAATGCGATTGACCGCGTCACGGCTCTCCTGAATCAAAATCCGTTCGATGTCATGGATTAAGAGCTGGAAGTTGTCATCTACGCGCTCACCATCTGAGAAGAGGTACTCAAAGAGACCGGCTAGTAGCAGATCACCCAAGGTCCAGCTGTAAGGACGAACCGTCAAGGGAGAGCCTGTTTCGATAGCACGATCCGTAGCTGGGTCCTGCGGGGCGAAGTACTCGCATTCCATAGGCCGAGGCTCCGCCCAGCCCATTGCCTGCCACTGAGTTAGGTCGCTCTCTGTGAAGCCGTTGGAATAGCGACTGAGGTGGAAGAGGTCAAACCCCTTGACATTGATGATGACTGCCTTCGCACGTGGACTGTCTGGATTACCTGGCTCATTTCGCCCACGCATCTCGAAGTGACTCAACAACTGGCGCAGAACGATGGTCAGAAATGAGGACTTCGTGCCTGCTCCAGCGATTCCCGTCACGTTGATGTGGCCGCCGAGTGCTCCCAGCACATAGGCGAGATCTACACAGGCTGGACCGATGACGCGGTCGCCTCCATCCTTGATGAGGCCAACGACCAGAGGTTCAGCCATCTCGTCGATCGAATACGCAATCCGGGAATCAGCCTCGACTGCTGGCCACACCATCGAGTCCTCAAGAGGAGGTGCAAAGACGTTGGGTCGCGTCGCAAGAACGCGGACCTTCGCGTAAGTTACACCTCGTGAGTCAAGGGGCACCTGCTCCTCAGGCCTGGCGTCGAAGCGATCAGACTCTTCGAGCATTGAGTGAAGTCGAGATCGGCGGAAGACCTCCGTTACAAGCCCGTATACACGGAAGGGCTTATCTCCCGTGGTGCTCTCCACTCGGACAAGCTGCGTCTTTTCAACCGTCGCATTTTCCTTTGACCAGAAAAAGAATTGCGAGGATGTCGCCTCATGTCCCACGGGGGCTCCCACGCGACCGACGACAGCAATCTCCGGCTGGGCCGATTGTGTCTCTGCTCCGGTTTCTGGATTGCTCGCTTCAGTCACTTCGATGCTCATGGCCGACCTCTCCAAATGTGATTGCGCAGTCGTGTGGCGAATCGCTCAACACCAGGCAAAAGGGCATGCAACTGATCTTCTAAACGAACGATGGGTTCAAGGCTCACCAAGTAACGGGCGTAAGACTCTTCCCGGCACCGAATCGAGAACACCTGCCGGGAGATCGCAGAGATTTCTTGAAAGCGCGCTTCGCTTGTGAAGTTTGACTCAAGGTAATCCCGAGTGTACGCGAGGCGGATCAGCCCCGACCCTGGGCCCACATTTACCCCAGCGACTTTGACGTACCAGCTCAACAACTCGGGCCCGCCTGTATGGATTACGAATGCAGGAGACCTTTGACCGGGCTCGAGCCGGTATAAGCAAGGTAAAAGCCCGTCGGGAAGGTATTGACGAAGGTTTCTCTTCACCATCCCGGCAACGGGTTGAGCAATCACTTCGGCCGTCGTAAGCCTTCGGTCAAGAAGTCCGTCCGCCAGAGTCGACACGTACGGGCGAGACAAGACGATCTCCTTCTCAAGCCCTTCCATCTCCTCTCTGAGCAAATTCCACGTCCGGCTCTTGAGAATGTCGAAGTTGGTCGTCATGTCGGACGTCTCGAAATCAATCAATTCGATCCCCAGAACAGCGAGTTGCTCACGTAGGGCATCTATTAGTCGAAGCGGAACCCCATTAGAGATGAACGAGGCCGTAACCAGGATCCTGTATCCAACCTCGGGTCGATGAAGTCGTCGCTCATCCAGAAATAGTTCTGCCGCACCCAACGTGGATACAAGAACGGGTCGTCTCACACCCTCAGCCACAATCGACCCAGCTGTCGTTGTCGCGAGAGAGCCATCGACGAATCGGACGATTGGATTTGACGGCTGGCCAAGCGCATCAACCGGGTGCCAATCCTCGGGGGGAAGTTCATAACTAAGGAACTCCGCCTGCGCGGCGGCTGCTACCTCGTCTTCCGCCTCCGCATAGTCGAGAGGAGGCAGCGGTGCAGTGCCGGCATCTCCGTAAAGAGGTTCGAAATCCAGCGCTTCGCGAAGATTTACCGCGGAGTAATCCGCATGGCCTTCCCCACCGGTTCGTGTGAGCCGACTCATTCCAAGCCCTCACTAAGATCGAACCGGCGTCTCAGCCCGTTACCTTGAGTTCGTGGCCATACCCTCTCTTGCTGAAGACGTCCAACCACAATCCCTGGGCTAACTCCCATTCTGGCCGCAAACTGAACGACTGCAGTGTTCGTTGACGGATGGCCAGCCTTGAATTCCTCCCATTCATCTTGAGGAATCAGTAGTTCGCTCGCGAACTCGTTAGCTTCCCTTTCCCGTTGCTCTGTTGCCGATCTAACGTCCTCCTCTTCAATGAAAACATCTTTGTGCCCATGAAGACAGACGTGGGCCGCCTCATGAAAGAACGAGAACCAGAAGTGATCATCGGTCTTGTACCGATTACTAAGTTGAATGACAGCTCTAGAGGGATTCGTCCAATGAGTCGCCCCTGATGCACGAACCCCCTGAAAAGGACGAAGAAAGAGGACGACAACACCGCAGTCTCTCGACGCTGTCACCAATGGACCAGCAAATTCTTCCGGATCCTGACGCGTCATTGACCGAGCCGACCTTACGAAAGTGAGAAATCGATTCTTGTCGAATGGTCTTGCATCGACGCGGCTGGCTTCAAGCACCCCAGCACGAATCCAAGCGACAGTTGATTCCCAGGACGCCGCTAATTTCGGCGATTGCCTGAATGTAGCCAGTGGCTCGCTAGCTGTCCAGACTTTCTCCCACGCCCCCTTACTCGCCACACCAAGAAACCGAAGCAGGTAGTGGTGGAGCGTCGCCTTATCGCGAGTATCCGGGAGATGCCCAGTCCGCTTCAGGTCACGAAGCGGAAAGAGTTCTATCCAACCTGAATCCCTCTCTAGAACCTCGACTTCACGGACTCGAGCTTGATCTTCTCTATATTGACGCTCGAGGTTCGTCCAGAAATTAGCCGGGACACCAAGTACGCGCTCCAGCTGAATCGCGGTCTCAGGCATGATTGCTGCCTTGCCGTTGATGATTTCGTTGATCGTTTTGAACGGGCGGCCCATACGCCGGGCAAGCTCGGATTGACTCATGTCACGCTCATCTAGGAATTCCTGCAACGTCTCCCCTGGAGGTACCGCATAGAGCGGCCGAAACTCACGCAATGCCTCAGCCATGGTAGTCACCTACCTCGAGTATCCGGAGAGCTGAGACTTGAGAAACGTCGATACTTCCGTCCTCCGAGAGAGGGATTGGATCGTCTGCCGGTTCGAAGATCAAACGGTAGTTCCGAGTGATGTCTACCGCGAACTGCCCCTCGCGGTTCCCGCTCAGGGGGTGAGGGTTCCCGAGGACGATGTGGCTCAACACTTCCGCTGCCCTCAGCTGGGCAAGTCTCCTCTTGAGCGGCGCGGCAAACTGGCCAAATCTCTTGTTTAAGAGCTTCGGATCCTCGCAGTCCCGTTGGAGTCGGCGCTCCTTGAAAAAGAGTTCTATGGCGCATCCCCTGAAATTATCACCCTTAGGGTTATAACACAAGTGCCGAGCGAAGGCTACATCAAGTACCTGAAGGACGGTTTCGCGATTGACGAGGATTGCCCCGCCTCGTCAGTAAGGCTGCGACCTACCAAGTCGAGCGGGCCTCAGGCGATGGGGCCGGTTTGGAAACTCTTTGGTCGCCCATCTTTCTCTGATTTCCGGGAGCGGGTACTGGACGTTAGGGCCATACGAGGTGGTGAATAAGGTTGGGAAGTCTGGTTTCCCCAATCGCCTTCCAAAGCGAGTCTCGAGAATTCACATCGTTCTTGCCCATAGCCCATCTACGCCCAGCACCAGCCAGCAGATCAGCGATCTGAATCGACCAAGAACTCGCCGACTCAGCAAACTGAATTCCCGTAGCTCCAAGCGGATATGTGACTTCCTTGGTACCTACATGCATAGTCCATTTCGGGCTGTCTGGATCCATCAATCTCTCCGCATATATCTTCCAACGATCGATCGCCTTTGATTGGTCGTGTAGAACGGCGAAGCGCGGGAGACGCGCGGACCAACGTTGGCATTGCTGCAGAAGCGCCGTCATTGAGAGATCGAGTTGATCGAGGCTTCCTTCGTCAGTGAGAAGCAGATCCTGTAACTTAGGCACGGTGGTCGGAATCTCCATCAAAACTTGATGGATCTCGCGCTCCGCCAAGCCTTGCAGGTGTCCCAGATGCGAAAGAAAGGCTTCCAGCGAAACAACCGACTTGTTCCTAATAGCGTCGACGAATGCCCGAACTAGCCCGATCCAAGATTCGTTGTCGAGAGCTGGGCCCTGGTGGTACAAGAGTTCAGCGTACGCGAGGTGCCTGTCGCCTTCATAAAAGTCGAGGCCCTTCAAGTGATAGGCCGGCTCAATAAGCAGGTCAACTATTTTGCTTACGACCACAAACGGCTTGTGTAGGACCGATACTGTTGCTACATCTGCCGTGAGAATTGGCATCGAGAGGATGTCTAGTAACTTCCTTCGACCTGGACCGCTTCTTTCCAGGACTACAAACTTAAACTCAGGGCTGGGAGCAGGAACTGCGGTTTGCACCAAACTCCTTTCAATCTCCTCGGCCTCAAGAATCGATGCGAGGGAGAAAATAGGCTGATCAGCGTCCAATAGATTGCCACCCGTAAATCCAGACTCATCGAATGCAACGCGCCATTCCTTTGGCACTTGTTCGTCTCCAGGACCTTGTCCGATTCGCGAAGGTGACCACACCAGGAGTAGAGACCCTCGTCTCTGACACTTAGATTACGAAACTTTTGCGTGACGAATGAGTGCTGTCATGTCCCCACTACCGGGAGAGAAGCACGGGGCAAGCCCTCGGTTCTCTAAACTTCGGATGAACGCGACGAACCCGATTCCAACCACACCGAAGCCTGCCTTACGACTTGGAATGTGCAACGACTGCAAGCCCCGCCGCTTTATCGCGACACCTCCGGCAACAAACGCATAAAGAGCGACTTCCGCCGACTCAGGGGATGTGGCCTTTCCCTTCCCTTCACGTGCACGCCGTGCTTCGCCGGTGTGCCTCACGGCGATGCGTAACCATGCCCACCACATGTGCATCTTGGTTCGCACGACGACGACCTCTTCAACCATGACAGAGCGTCCTCACGAAATCTACGAGTGCGTATAACGGAATGGGAGGTCAGCCGCCACCGAAAGCGGTCGGTTGCAGCGCCTTGTTAGACCGCTAACGACGTTTGATCCGACGCGCTTCACGGGCCTCCCTGTTTTCACGGTTCCATGCCTCGACATGCTTACTATCGCAGATATCTCTGAACTTGCGGCCTAGTTGATCTGTGGAGCGGATTGTCGCCTCATTGGCTTTGACGTACCAAACCCTTTCACCCGACAACTCTCCCAGTCGATCATGAAGATTGAAGAGTTCATCGACCATTGAGGCGAGTTCACGCGGCTGCCATGCCCCAGTTGCAAAATTGAATGCCACTTGACTGTCGGTATAAACCGTCACGGGACCCCGACTGTAGTTGTCTGTCTCCCATGCGAGAACCAACATATGGAGTGCGTGAACGATTGCCCGGAGCTCAGCCCGGTTGATCCCAGTATCCCCGTAGAGATGTGAGGCCTCGAACGTTGGCTTGTTGGAAAGCGAACTAGCGTGGATTCGGTATGAGGAGATAAACGGCCCCCAAGTGGGCCGCGGCTTACAGGCCGCTGAAGCATCTGCGGTGACAAGCCAGTTCGTGCTCATCCGTGGTCCGTCTAACGGATCGGGCGTTCAGCGGTGGCGAGGCGAGCGAAGCCACCGAGCCATCCGTTGCAACGCCTAGTTATGCGGCGGGACTTCAACGGCGAGGCCGGTGGGAATCGAAGTTTGCGATTGCGTACTCAACCTCTTTCACCATTGTCTCTTTGATTCCGGCCTTCTCCATAACTTGGGTCGGCACACTTTCAGGGTCGGCCATCAGCGCCCAAAAGAGATGTTCAGCCCCTACGTAGTCGTGGCCTCGCTTGGTTGCTTCTTGGCTAGCCGCTGCCAGAATCCGCTCCGCCCGAGGTGTGAGCTGGTAAGTGAACTCAACCGTCTTCATAGGTCTTCCTTCCATCTGGCCGTATACCTAGCGATTAGGCGGCCGTCCCGCTACGCGTCTCGAATGTCTCCTCGCCCACACTTCGATCTCTTTTCGACGCCAAAGGCGACATCGTCCCGATCCTAGATCAATCACAGGACGAGGCATATCCGGATATCGCTTCTGATAAAGACTGATCGTGTTGCGCTGGGCAAGTCCAAGGAGATCAGCGATCCCCTGAGCATCAATCAGATCGTCGGTTCGAATCGTCGGGCTCATCTTTTTAGCATACATCCGTTGACATACTGTCGTCACCTTGTGTTAGTATCCAACCGTATACTAATAACGGCCCCGGCGGTGCTGAAACACCCCGGGGCATGGCCGATACCTACTAAGGAGGTCCCGACATGGCAAAGCATAGGGTGGCGACGTCAGTCTCCCATTCTTTAGGTTCACTTCCCCGATCAAGTAAGTCGACGCTACTCACCGTCGATCAGGCAGCCGAGCGTTTGAACGTGTCGTCCGCATACGTGCGTCGACGTCTCATCTTCGAAAAGCGCATCCCATACGTGAAGATCGGTCGGCACGTGAGGATCGAGTCGCAGGTTGTCGAGGGCCTGATTGAAGCCGGACGCATCGTCCCCGAGGTGGTGGAGATGTCGTCGAGGCGGCCTCAGAGAACGATCGAGGAGATCCGGGAGGAGGAGCTTGCAAGATGGCGCACATCCGAAAGCACCCGGTGACCGGCAAGCCACAGGTGAGGTGGCGGGATCCGTCGGGTAGGGAGCGCTCGAAGACCTTCCTTCGCTCGACCGATGCCCGCGCCTACGCCGCAGAGATCGAGCATGAGATCTCCCGAGGGACGCTGTTTGACCGCAGCAGATCCAAGACGCCGTTTTCTGTGGCTGGGGCCGCATGGCTCGAGGGCAGGGTGGCGCTTCGGCGGTCGTCGTGGGTGAGGGACGAGAGCTATCTGCGCCGCCACGTCATCAGTTTCTTCGGGGGCTATCCGGTGGGGTCGATCACGAGGGATTTGATCGAGGAGTGGGTGCGGGGGCTCTCCTCGTCGGGGTTGGCGCCGATGACGGCGAGGCAGGTGGTTCGCATCCTTCGGTGCGTGCTCGATGATTGTGTGGAGAGGGGGCTGATCGCGTCGTCGCCTTTTCGCTCTCTGCGGCGGATTGCTTTGCCCCGGGTGTCGTCGTCTTCTTGTTTGTTTCTGACGCCGTCGGAGGTTTCTCGTCTTGCTTCTGCGATTGAGCCTCGGTTTCGTGCGCTGGTGCTGGTGGCGGCGTACCTGGGCCTTCGGTGGGGGGAGCTGGCGGGGCTTCTACGAAGCGCCGTCGATTTTTCGACGGCGCTGCAGGTTTCTGCGCTCGATTTGCTGGCGGGGCTTGGGGCCGAGCCCCCGAGCCCGGAGGGCGAGGCGGCGAGGCCTTCTGGGCCTCCGAGCCCGGAGGGCGAGGCGGCGGGGTTTTCGGGCTCCGGCTCGTTGCGGGTCGTGGGGACTCTCGAGGAAGTGGCCGGGATGGTTCGCTACGTGGAGGAGACGAAGTCGCGCGGGGGCCGTCGGACGTTGACGGTGCCGCCGTTTCTGGTTTCGGAGCTGTCTGGGCATTTGTCTTTGTTTGGTTCCGGGGGTTCTTTGGTTCCTACGTCGGTTTCGGCGCCTTCGCTGCCGGGGGGCTTCGTTTCGTCGTCTTCGTTCGTCTTCACAGATGTTGACGGCGGCGTGCTTCGGGGAGCTCGGTTTCGTCGGCGGTATTGGAGGCCTGCAGTTGAGGCGGCGGGGCTACCTTCAGGGCTTCGGTTTCACGACCTGCGGCACACATGTGCGTCGATATTGATTGCTCAGGGCGCGCACCCGAAGGAGATCCAAGCGCGGCTCGGGCATTCCTCGATCAGGACGACGCTCGACACCTACGGGCATCTGCTTCCGAACCTGGGGGCCCGGTTCGATGAGGGCCTGGAGAGGGTTTGGCGGGAGGCGCTGGTTTAAGAATCCTTCTACTCTCGTAGGTACCGCATCCCATGGCTCAAGAATGTCAGAGGTCATGAGTACTCTGATCTGAATGAGAGAACTCCCAGCTGAAAGCCAGGATACTCCCGAAGGAGTTGAATCCACGTGTCCAACCTAGTCTTACTGGTCGGTGCGGGTGGGACCCTGGCGGAGGCACTCCCGAGCCACCCTTCAAGAGTCAGGCTCCCACCTCTTGATGAAACTTTTCTCCAGCTCTGCCGATTATTGGAGTTAGAAGGAGTCGCGACACTACGTTCCTACATGGCAGAGAGATACGGGATTGAACCATTCGACGGCTCTTGGCGAATGGAAGAGATCTTCAACTTCATTTACTCCGACGTCCATACCCCCGGATCCGGGGATATGGCACTTGAGGCCTATTGGGCTCTATTAAAGATGTACAGACGGGCGATTGCGAGAACGACTAATTGGCTGAAACACAATAGCCGCTCCGGCGTGGGCGCTCTGATAAGGCGCGTTTGGTCGGAGGAAACGAACATGACCATCCTTACCTTTAATCAGGATCTCGTTATTGAAAATGCGCTCGAGGCTATGTCCCAAACAAGGACTTACGCGGGAATACCTTGGGACATCGAAACGTGTTATGGAATGAGATTCAAGGAGTACCTGTATTCCAGCCAGAGCGGATTCTTCAGATCCGCAGAGATCAAGTCATTCCTAGTGCTGAAGCTCCACGGCTCATTAAACTGGTTCTATTTGGCTCGCAGCGCAGAGGATGCCAAGAATTCAATCCGTAGTCCGGGACGCGACCTTTACTGCCTGACAAATCAGCGAATTTACGAAGGTCTCACTTATAAGCCGGGGCGAAGGTCTAGCCATTTGCTTCCCCTGGTTGTGCCCCCGATTTACGAGAAAAGTTCGAGCTACAAGGAGTCGCTCGGCCGCCTCTGGAAATTGGCGAGATCAGCTATTCAGAATGCAGATCGGCTGATCATCTTCGGGTATTCATTTCCAGAGAATGATTTCGCGGCCCGCAGCCTCCTGCGATCCTCCTTCCACCAGAGTGAATTGGCCGAAGTGACAGTTATTGACACCTCCGCGGCTGTCGCCGGCAGAATCTCTGCGTTACTCAATACACCGTGCCATCATTACTATCGGAGCGTCTCGGAATTGCCCTAGGAGGTGCGATGCCTAAGAAAAATGTACATGTGGTGAAGAGCGGAAACGGTTGGGCCGTCAAGAAAGAGGGCACGAGTCGGGCGAGCTCGGTTCATAGAAAACAGAACACGGCGTGGAAGGCGGGAATCAAGGTCGCTAAGAGGGAAGGCGGCGAAGCGTATCTGCACGGCCGCGATGGACGCATCCGAGAAAAAAACTCCTATGGCAAAGACTCTAATCCCCCCAAAGGATAGGGGCCATCTAGACACTCTCGACTAAACACGATCCCTTAACCAGAGGCCTGGACGGGGTGTCCCGAGGCCAGCCGCGGCTCGAGACTGAGATCCCTCTCTAACCAGGAGGTAGCCGAGGCGAGCCCGTTGTAGAGGTCGGCTTGGTGGCCTCGTGATCTGCAAGCTCTCCTTTGATTGACGTGATGAGAGCGCCCAGAGAATCGTTGAATAACGAAGTCGCTAGGGCCAGAAGAAAGTGGATCTGCTCGGCGCTCTCTTGCGTGTATAGGAGACCCGATGCCTTCTGTCGATTAGATACCTGCAACATCGTTATTGGATGTTGGGAGTCGTGCTGGTAGCCAATTAGTTTCGAATACGACCACTCTCTTGATTGTTTCGGCCCTTGGAAAACAACTCTGTGACTTGTGATTGTGGCTGTCCCGGTGTCAATGATGGTTGGCATCTCCTCGCCGGGTGTGTACCGGCCTTTACTTCCACCCACGTGGTAGCGAACTCCCTTTACTAGTCGAAATGAGAATCCTGAATAGCCTCCCGAGTACTGGCCGCGCCCTCGGCGAGGCTCGACCAAGCAAGCCCCCTCGATTGCGACGAAGACTCTTTCACCCTTCTTAAGCAGGATTGGAACGGAGATCTCTTGACCCGCCAGCTCCTCGGCGCTGAGTCCTCTGAAATCTTGAGCCGAATCCAAGAGGTCTCGCAGCTCTTCCTCTTCCTTTTGCCAGGAGACCAAGGCTTGTTCGTAGTTCTTGGCCTCTTCAGCTCGGCGTCTCTCTTCCTTCTTCCGTCTCATTGAGTCGAAAAGGCCCATGAGCAAGTCACCTCATCCCAGGCTGTCGCAGCCCCAACCATCATTGTCGTTGTCGAGACCAAACACATCGGGGCCAACCACTTTCACCATCGTCTGGACGTAGTAAGGACCATTCCCACTCCCACCTGCACAGTCGGCATCCTCCACATCGCTCGGAA
>JAHWKU010000024.1 GCA_019347715.1 Actinomycetota bacterium
TGAAAGCCTTCACGCCGATCTCGCGATCCTCGGTCGCGAACAACGTGGCGAACACGGCACGCTCTATCGTGAGGCCCGTATCGATATCAACGTCCGACCCACGGTCGATCGTCATCTTCGCTGCCTTCAGTGCAACAAGCGGGCCGGAAGCGAACTCGCGGGCGGCCTCCATCGCCCGGTCGAATACTTCACCACTCGGATGCACCTGATCTGCCAGCCCAATGGCCAGTGCTTCGTCGGCTTTGACGAACCTGCCCGAAAAGATGATGTCCTTTGCTCTTGATAGTCCCACCAGCCGCGGCAGCCTCTGAGTTCCCCCAGCACCAGGAATGATGCCGAGTTTGATCTCAGGCTGACCGAACAGGGCATCTTCAGCAGCGAACCTGAAGTCTGCGGTCATCGCCAACTCGCAGCCTCCGCCGAGGGCATAACCATTCACTGCAGCGATGGTCACTTGAGGAAGCTCCGCCAGCATCACAAATGCCCTTTGAAGAAATTGCCCGTATCGCAACATGCCGCCGGCAGTCTGGGCCGTGAACTCCTTGATGTCGGCCCCCGCGGCAAAGATCTTGTCTCCTCCCCAGATCACGAGCGCTCGCACATCCTCGGAGGTGGCGATCTTCTGTGCAGCCTCGGTAATCTCCGTTACCACCTGGCGGGACAGGGCATTCATCGGGGGCCGGTCGAGCCGGAGTACTCCCACACCATCTGTTACCTCGAGGTTTACGAATTCGCCCATTGAAGTCCTCCTTGGAGTCTCGATGTAAGGACTCTACAGAAGAGGCCTGTGGCTATGATTCCGCAGTGGGCGATGACGACTTGGGCGAGCTCTTGCGTACTAAATTCGCCGACTCCATCCCCGAGAAGGGGCACCCGTCGGAGAAAGAGGCAGCAGTGCTCGTCCCGTTCCTACGCCGTGGAAGGGATTGGTTCCTTGTCTTTACCAGAAGGACCGAAGACCTAAGCCGCCACAAGGGGGAGATTTCGTTCCCGGGCGGGATGGTCGATGCCGATGAAGATTCTCGCAGGGCCGCCTTGCGCGAGACAGAGGAGGAGCTTGGGATCCCTCGGAACAGAGTCGAAATCGTCGGCGCGATCTCTGGGGTGCACACCATCGTAAGCGGTGTTTTCATAGAGCCCTGGGTCGGGATACTTGCGGAGGCGGAGTTCGTGCCCAACCCAAGAGAAATCGCAGAGGTGATTGAGATTCCGTTCGACGAGCTAATCGATCCCCGCGCTTACCGAGAGCAACGGTTCATCCGCGCCGGTGCCATGTATACATCTCCGGCATACGACTTCGGCTCAAACACGATCTGGGGAGCGACCGGACGGATAGTGGAAAACCTAATTCGAGCTATCAAGATAATCTCGCTTTAATGCAACGCACCTTCGGCCTGCTGACGGCACTCTTACTCGTCCTTACGGGATGCGCGCAACAGCCCACGGGGACAGGCGCGGGCGCTACCCAAGCCACCAAGACGATGCAGCAGCTCGCCGACTCGACCCAAGAGGTTTACAAGCTGGAGACACCATTGGATCCAGAGCTGGTGTCGGGCCGAAACCGCTTTGTTTTCGGATTGTTCGACTCGCAGAACGCATTCGCTGCCAACAAGGAGCTGAAGCTCTTCTACGGTGAGGGCCCCGAAGAGACTGCCCGCGGCCCGGTCGATGTGAATTTCGAGGAGGGGGTGGGTGACTTTCCCTTTTACCGGGCGATGATCGACTTTCCCGCGTCGGGGACATGGCTGATCCTCGTCGTGGAGTCGGATGGCGCGAGTCCCAGGGGGGCCGGAGTCCAGATCGAAGTGAAGAGGGCAACCTCGGTTCCGAAGGTGGGCGACAAACCTCCATCAGTCCCTTCTCCAACTGTCCACGACCACCAGGGAGTCGAGGACATCTGTACGAGGGATCCCGAAGACCCGATGCACCAGATCTCACTGGATGAAGCCCTGGAGAACGGGAAACCAACAGTCGTGGTGTTCGCTACCCCAGCCCTCTGCACGAGCAGGATATGCGGGCCGGTCGTGGACCAGGTCCTGACCGTCCGCGATAAATTCGAAGAAGAGGCAGACTTTATCCATGTGGAGGTGTTTGCGGATAGGGGCGGCAAGGAGTTCGCTCCAGCCTTCGCAGCCTGGACCTTGAAGACCGAACCGTGGACCTTCGTCATCGACGAAAGAGGAACGATCCAAGCTCGATTCGAGGGGCCGGTCAGCCCAGGAGAGATAGAGGCCGTACTAGAGGAGGTCTTATGAAGGGCGCAGGACTGTCTAAGCGGCGTTGGGGATTGGGCTCCAGACTGGTCGTTGTTGTTGCCTTCGTTGGCGGATTGATGAGTGTAGCCCTACCAGCATATGCAGCTTGCCACATCGCGGTCTTCTCACCTGACGAGTATTCCGTTGCCGAAAACGGAGGGAGCGTAGTCCTCACAGTGATCTTGCAGGGCAAGCAACCGCATTGCTCAGGAACAGTCGACTATGCCACCGAACCCGGGACGGCTGAGGCGAGCAAGGACTACACCCATGTTCAGGGAACTCTTACTTTCACCGCCGGCGATGACCGGACAGAGCAAATCACCGTGCCGATTGTGGACGACTCGACAGCCGAAAAAGAAGAGAAATTTCAAGTTCGGTTAACCGGACGGTCGGGCACGATTACCGGCGTAGGGGGGCCAGCGCCCGTTACTATCCAAGACAACGACGAGGCGGCCCCGCCGCCACCTCCCCCGCCCCCCTCTCCGCGGCCGTCTCCTTCACCGAGTCCGCCGCCCCCAAGCCCATCACCGAGCCCGGAGCCTTCACCGACAGAGGAAGCGACCGTGACCGTGACGGAAGAGTCACCAACTTCAACCGTTACCACACAGGCTCTCGATGACGTCGACGAGGATGACGACGGTGGCATGTCCACGCCGCTCATGATCGCCCTGGGCGCCTTGGCTCTTGCCGGGGTTGCCGGCGGTGCCCTGTACTGGATGCATCGCTCATCGCGAGCCGGGCCCGATATAGCTGGATAAGACCTCCCGGAAAACTCGATGCGTCACGAAACACCTATCTGATGGCTAGATGACACATCGATCAGCCAAGGGCGTAAATCGAATTGTTGTCGTGGTGGTCATCGCGTTGTTGCTCCTCACCATTCCGATGACGATCGCCGTGGCCCAGACGACTCCCGATCATGAGGGTCACTCGGAAGAGAACGGGACCCCGGTCCCTGCTCAGCCCCCCGGAGAGCGGAATCCGGTTGTTGGAATCATCGCGGGAGTTGCGATCCTCGTCGTCGGGGCAGCAGGCATCTTCATCTATCGCATCATCAAAGAAGGGATCTGATCAGAAGTCCCCGCGCACGAGCCGGTAGAAGAACCAAAGGAACTCCCACCAATCCCCCACCACGGCGCTTCTCAGTCTCTGTTCTCTTATCTTGCGATGAGCCATGGCTTCCGCCTTTGCCTGGATGAACGCTTCTTCGGCAAGGGGGAACGCCGGCTCTGCGACCTGCTCGCCGGGCTCGGGAGCAGGCAGTCGCTCGAACTCGCCTGAGTCGAGCCAGATGAAATGGTCAACGCGGCACACATCGAGCTTGATCAAATCGGCAGGAGGAGGAATCCATACCTCTGCCATTGGGATAGAGCAATGCGGACACGGCCGGCTGCGCAGGAATTGGGGATCTTTTGACAGCTGCCACAGTTGGTTGAGGTGCTGCCCGGAGATTTCCTGTCGCAACAGGCCCATCCCGACGCCTCTGCCATAACAGCTGGGACACTCCCAATGAACGCCCTTGCCGGTCTCGCGACCCTCTAACGCCGCCTTGCAGCTCGGGCAGGCCAGTATTTGAGGAGCAGTCACTTACCTGCCATGGCCTCGAGGGTCGCTCGAACCTCCTTCAGCCTTTGTTCGGGGTCACCTGCCACTGAGACCGGATACATCACTGGAGTCTCGACGCCGGCCTCGCGAAACTCATGCAGTCCCGAAAGACATTCGCCGGCATCACCGATGAGGTAGAAGGCCTGCAGCATCTCCTCGTGCACCGCTTCAGCGGCACCTTCACGATTACCTTCCTTCCACAACTGCGCGATCCTCTTAACCTCCTGTTCGAAACCCTGTCTCGAGATCGAGGCGTTGTAAACGTCAACCATGGCGTAGGTCACCATGAGCCGGCGCATCATGTACCGGAGCATCTCGGGCTCCTGATCGATGGCCACCGGGATCCTCGCGACCACATCGATCTCGTCGGGATCACGTCCGGCGACTCGTGCCGCTTCTTGCACCTGCGAAACTGCCCGGCGGGCTCCTTCGGGAGTGAACAGGTAAAGGATCACTCCGTCGGCGATCTGACCTGCCAGCTCGAGCATCTTCGGCCCCAAGGCGGCGATGTAGATCGGTACAGGGGAACCGGGGTCTCCGGTGAGACGAAAGCCTTTCGATCTAACCGTCTTACCCTCGAAGTCGACTCTCTTTCCAGATAGAGCGTCGCGAAGTATCGATACGGTCTCCTTCACCCTGGTCAGAGGAAGTTCGAACTCCTGCCCCATCCAGGATCCAACGATGATCGACGACGACGTTCCGATGCCGAGGACGAACCTGCCGTGTGACATGGCCTGCAGACTCGCGGCCTCCATTGCCATGAGTGCAGGGGGACGCGAGAACGCAGGGAGGATCGCAGTTCCCAGCCGCAGATTTTCAGTCGTGACGGCCAATGCCGCCAGAGGCGTAAGCCCGTCTGTGGTGGAAACCTCCGCCGACCACACATCGGTGTATCCGACATCCTCAGCAAGTCGCGCAAGGGGAACGACAGAGTCGACGATCGGAAGGCCCTCGAGCGGAACGGTGAAACCGAGGCGCATCATCCGCCGGGTTTCATGACCATCAAAAAGATGATCACGAGCAGAGTCACGCCCAGGATCGGGCCAATGGCCTGCTGTTGCTTCGCGAGCTTGCCGAACTCAGGAGTCTCGGCTTTGCCCTCCTTGGCGAGTCTGATCATCGCGGCTACGCCAGGTCTGGCTCGGAACACTGCAAGATAGAACATGACGATATAGAGGATAAGAGCCACCCACAGCCAGACATGGGAAAAGAAGTTCTGCGCCCATCCACCCTCGAGGATCAGAAGGACTCCCGAAACCGGCTGAAAGAAAGCTGCGATCGGGATCACGAGCTTATTTTGGAGCGCAAGGATCCCTTCCATTATCCCGAGCGCTTGGGGGCCGCCCAGTTTCTTCGAAAGCGGGCCCAGGATCCCGAATGCAAACGCGGGGCCAAAGCCAATGATCGCTCCGGCGATATGAATCAGTAACAAGATCCTGAAGTACATCAGTTCTCCTCCGTCTTGGTGATGGTCTCACTTGGGTCTTCTTCGAAATATCCAAGCTGCCGTTTAGCTCGCCATCTCTCGATCCTGGAGATCAGATTCTCCGGATGAAGCAGCAGCCACATGCCCAGCAACAGCTGGATGACCCCAAACACTACGGCAACGGCCCGCCCAAGGAGTCGGCGCATTTGGAGGCCTTGAGCCGGCTCCATAAGGGTAGAGCTATAGGCCTCGGGATTCAGAAGCGCATGAAGCAGCCCTGTCAATGAGCCAAACAGGATGGGAATAGCCGCTTCAAACACCACGAGGAGCCCTACCACTCTGAAGGCCACCAACTCCAGGCGTTTGGCACCAAGACCGGAAGAAGGCAGCTCAACATCAAAGAATCGGGCCGGACGAACGAACAAGACCGTCCCCCCAATCATGAGAATGATGGGAATCGCAAATACGGGCAATAGTTGGGACAGGGCGGCGCCGCGACTGAAAGAAAGGGACTCTCCTGCAAGAGTGAGTCCCTTTACGAACAAGTAAATCCCGACGATTCGACTGATGAGAGCGCCCAAGGTCACCGGATGATGCTAGGTGAGGCCGGAGACCAGGTCAAAGAAGCTTCTTAAGCTAGAACCTCGGCGGTTCGCGATATACCCCGAAGGGCTCCTTGAGTACATTCACCATCTCGCCAAGGGTGCACTCGGCGCGGGCGCACTCGATCATTGGGGGAATGATGTTCTCGTCGGTACCGGCCACCCGCGCGAGTTCCGCAAGAGCAGCATCGGCCTTGCTTTCGTCACGGTCACTCTTGCGTGCCTGGAGATCCTTCACCTGCTTGCGCTCCGTGTCCGGGCCGATCTGGAGGATGTCGATCTCCCCATCTCGTTCGGGGCGCTCGAACACGTTCACGCCGACCATGAACTTCCTCTTTTTGTCCAGCAGGTTCTGATAGACGTAGGCCGCGTCGGCAATCTCGCCCTGGAAGTATCCATCCTCGATTCCTCTCAGCATTCCGTCGAGGATCGAACCATCTCCGAGCTCATCAATCGTGGCGAAGTACTGTTCGGCCGCTTCTTCCGTCTTGTTGGTCAGGTTCTCTACGAAGTAAGACCCGGCCAAGGGGTCGATCACATTCGCCGCTCCGCTTTCGTACGCGATGATCTGCTGCGTCCTGAGAGCAATCTCTGCGGCCTCCTCGGTCGGCAGGGCAAGAACCTCATCCAGCGAATTGGTGTGCAGGGACTGAGTGCCGCCGATGACTGCAGCAAGCGCCTCAAAAGCCGTTCGCACCACGTTGTTGTATGGCTGCTGGGCTGTGAGTGAGCATCCGGCGGTCTGAGTGTGGAACCTCATCAATAGCGACCGCTCCTCCTTGCACCCGTAACGTTCCTTCATCCACTTCGCCCAGATGCGGCGCGCGGCTCGGAACTTGGCTATTTCTTCGAAGAAGTCGATGTGACTGTTAAAGAAGAACGAAAGCCGAGATGCGACTTCATCGGCGCTCATCCCCTGGCGGACTCCAAGCTCTACATGAGCGAATCCCGAAGCCAGCGTGAATGCCAGCTCCTGAACCGCGGTAGAGCCCGCCTCTCGGATGTGATAGCCGGAGATCGAAAGAGGATGGTAGTTCGGCACTTCATCTCGACAGAACTTCATCAGGTCGGCTGTGATCCGAAGATGGGGTTCTGGGGGATAGATCCATTCCTTCTGGGCGATGTACTCCTTCAAGATGTCGGTCTGCAGAGTCCCGTCCAGGTCCTTCCACGCAACCCCCTGCCGTTCGGCTACGACGAGCCACATCACGAAGATCATTGCTGCCGGGCCAGAGATCGTCATCGAAGTAGTGGTGTCACCGAGCGGGATCTCGTTGAACAGAATCTCCATGTCGGAGACCGTATCGACGGCCACACCGCACTTGCCCACTTCACCTTCCGACATTGGATCGTCGGAGTCGCGGCCCATGAGAGTCGGCATGTCGAAAGCAACAGAAAGTCCGGTCTGTCCCTGAGCGATCAGAAACTTGTAACGGCGATTCGTTTCCTCGGCACTTCCGAATCCGGAGAATTGACGGAAGGTCCAGAGACGTCCTCTGTACATCGTGGGATAGACGCCGCGGGTGTATGGATATTGCCCTGGGTAACCGAGATCCCGGTCGTAATCAAGGTCCTTGGTGTGCTCTGGCGTATAGATGGGTTCGATAGGCACAGAGGAAACCGTGTCGAAGTCGGCGTCCCTAGGCCGGGCCGCCTCGTAACCTTCTCGCCAGCGATCTTCGCTACTCATTGGAATCAAGTCTATCGAGAAGACTCTCTGCCGCGGCATATGGATCGATTTCGCGCGCCGCCACTGCCTGCACTGCCAGCTCGAGTTCCTTGGCTGCCTCTCTTCGCACCCTAGCCTTCACACGCTCCGCCACGATGTCGGAAATCTCCTTGGCGATCCTCGCTCTCCTACGGTCCTTTAGCTGGCCCGAGTTCTCGAGGTAGCCACGATGAGCTTTCACTGCGGCCCAAAGCAGATCGACTCCCTTTCCGTCTACGGCAATCGTCTCGATTATGGGCGGTCGCCAAACGCCCTCCTCGCGCCGGGGGCCGAGATCGATCATCTGCTGAAGCTCGCGTACGGTTTGCTTCACTCCCTCACGGTCGGCCTTGTTGACGACGAAGATGTCGCCGATTTCGAGGAGCCCGGCCTTTCCGGCTTGTACGCTATCCCCCCACCCAGGTGTGACCACTACGACCGTGGAATCCGCGTTCTCGACGATGTCCACCTCAGCCTGTCCAACGCCGACGGTCTCGATCACGATGTAGTCATTGCCGGCGGCGTCTAGAACTCGAACTGCCTCGGGAGTTGCGAGCGCTATTCCTCCAAGATGACCACGAGTGGCCATCGAACGGATGAACACCTGCCGGTCGGTAGCGTGATCCTGCATTCTCACGCGGTCCCCAAGCAATGCTCCTCCGCTGAAAGGTGAGGAAGGATCGATCGCCAGCACGGCAACACGATGGTCATCTGCTCTTATCTGGCCGATCAGCGACTCGGTAAGAGTCGACTTGCCGGCCCCCGGGGCTCCCGTGATGCCTATCGAGTATGCCTTGCCGGTATGGGGAAAAATTTCCTCCATCACTGCTCCGACTTCCGATGAGCCGTCCTCGACTACGGAAATCAATTTCGCAACGGCCTGGCGATCGCCCTTGAGGGCCCGTTCGACGAGCGAATTGTTTGGATGAGCGTCCATCGCAGGCAATGGTACAGGCCCGAATACTGAATCAACGCCGATAGACTGAATCGCAGTGAACGTTCCCATTCATGCCGGGGAGGAGATCCTCTACGCGGTCATACCGTTTTTCATCTTCATGATCATCGCCAACATCTTGAACAAGCGAAGGACCAAAAGAGAAGAGGGAGAAAAGACCGAGGAGTAGCCGAGCTTTGCGTCTATGCCTCGACGGCGACTACTTCTCGGACTTCTGGGACTTCCTCCTTCAGGATCCTCTCGACACCTGCACGGAGTGTCACCGGAGACATCGGGCAGCCGTCGCATGCGCCGAACAGTCGGATCGTCACCACTCCGGCGTTCACACCGATCAGCTCTATGTCACCGCCGTCGAGCTGCACCGCAGGGCGAACTTTGCCTTCTAAAGCACGCCTCACTTCTTCTTCCACCCCTAAAGTCTAATCCCTCTATGAGTCACCTTGGTCGATCACATTTCCCCGCTTGATCACCGTATCTACCAGGTTCACCCCGGCGTGATAACCGAGATCGAGAGCACTGTCGGTAGCCAGAATCAGCAGGTCGGCCAGCACCCCGGGGGAGACCCGGCCGATGTCGTCCCTGCGCAGAGAGGTGGCGGCGTCGCGGGTAGTCGCAAGAAGGACCTCCTCCGGTGTCATCGACATCGCGCGGGTGGCGATCGCGATTGCCAGCTGAATATTTTCGCAGTTGGCCGTTCCTGGATTGAGGTCGGAAGCAATGGCGATGGTCATCCCCTGTTCCCGCATCATTTTCGTATCGGGAAAACGCCCGAGCCCTAACGCGGTCACAGGGCACAGAACACCTACCACTCTCGCTTCGGCGAGGGCTCTTGCTTCTTGCTGCTCCAGATGGATCAAATGGTCTGCAGAGGCAGCCTCGACCTCGGCCCCCACTGCCGCGCCGCCAGATGAGGCCAGCTCGTTGGCATGGATCCTCGGGGTCAGGCCGTGGCGCTTTCCTACATCGAGAACCCTTCGCGACTGATCGGGAGTGAAAGCACCGACGTCACAAAAGACATCGCACCACCGAGCCATCATTGCAATCTCGCCGATCATCTCCTCGACGTTGTCTATGTATTCATCAGATCGTCCGTCGAACTCGGGCGGGACGGCATGGGCGCCAAGGAACGTGATCTCTAGGTCGAGGGGATGCGCGTGATGGACCTCAGCCAGAACTTCGAGCAGCTTCCTCTCACCGTCGGAATTTAGGGCGTAACCCGTCTTTGCCTCTGCAGTCGTAGTTCCATGCGCAATCATCAGATCGGCCCGCCGAGTCGCCAGGTCGATCAGGTCGGAAGTGGATGCGGAGCGCGTTGCCGCAACGGTTTGCAGTATGCCTCCCGCCTCATAAGGCCTGCCCCCGGACCTGGCCGAGAATTCCTCCCTGCGCTCGCCGGCGAAGACCAAGTGGGTATGGGCATCGACGAAACCGGGAACGACGGCCGCTCCCGAAGCGTCGATCGAGACTGTTTCAAATCCCTGCGAGACCTCTTTTTCCAAGTCCTCGGTCCGACCCACCCACGTAATCAAATCGCCCGTTACCGCCACCGCGCCGTTGCGGATCAAGCCGGTTGGCCCTTCTCCAATACCGGCGTCGCAGGTCCGGATCTCCGCAGCCGAATGGATGATGAGGTCTGCCTTTATCTCAGTCACGAGCCTCCGGAGTGATCGGGAGATCGAGCTTCTGTTCCTTCGCCTTCTCGATGGCTATGCGATACCCGGCGTCGGCATGGCGAGCAACACCGCTGGCGGGATCGTTGGTGAGAACCAGCTCGGCACGTCGCCCCGCCTCCCTGGTGCCGTCGCAGACCACCTGAGCCCCTGCATGAATCGAATTGCCGATGCCGACTCCCCCGCCGTGATGCACCGCGACCCACGATGCTCCGCTTGCGGTATTCAGCAGCGCATTCAGGATCGGCCAGTCGGCGACGGCATCGGAGCCATCGAGCATGGACTCGGTCTCACGATAAGGAGAAGCCACCGATCCAGAATCCAGATGGTCCCTGCCGATCACGACTGGCGCCTTGAGTTCGCCATTCGAAACGAGTTCGTTGAACCTCATTCCGGCGCGATGTCGTTCCCCAAGGCCGAGCCAGCAGATCCGAGCAGGCAACCCCTGGAACTGCACGCGCTTCTGGGCCATCTCGATCCAGCGGGCCAGAGCCTCGTCTTCGGGAAACTCCTCGAGGATGGCGCGATCGGTTCTCAAGATATCGCCGGGGTCCCCGGAGAGCGCCACCCATCGAAACGGCCCTTTGCCTTCTGCGAACAGTGGACGGATGTAGGCCGGGACAAAGCCGGGGTAGCTGAACGCGTCGTCAAAGCCGGCTGTTAGGGCCTCACCGCGCAGGTTGTTCCCATAGTCGAAGACCTCGGCCCCCGCGCGCTGAAAACCCACCATCGACTCGACGTGGGCTGCAATAGACTCTCGCGATTCCTTCAGATAACGATCAGGGTCATCGCTTCGCAGCTCTGCAGCTTCGTCAACGGAGTGCCCGCGGGGGATGTAGCCGTTGAGCGGATCGTGGGCCGAGGTCTGATCCGTAACGACATCTATCTCAACTCCGCGGTTCAATAATTCTGGGAAGACGTCTGCAGCGTTTCCGTGCACGCCGATCGACACCGCCTGTCCTTCTGACTTTGCTTGAAGTGCCGCATCGATCGCTTCGGTAAGGTCGTCGATCTGCCGGTCGAGATAGCCCGTTTCGAGCCGGCGCGCGATCCTGTCCCGATCTGCCTCGACGACCAGCGCCACCCCGCCGTTCATCGTGACGGCAAGAGGCTGCGCTCCCCCCATGCCCCCAAGTCCTGCAGTCAGCACGAGACGACCCTCGAGGCTGCCCCCGAACCGCTTGGATGCGATGGCTGCAAACGTCTGAAACGTGCCCTGGAGAATTCCTTGCGTTCCGATGTAGATCCAGCTGCCCGCGGTCATCTGCCCGTACATGGTCAATCCGATGGCCTCCAAGCGACGAAACTCGTCCCAGGTGGCCCATCGCGGGACCAGCATCGAGTTCGAGATCAAGACCCGCGGTGCGAACTCATGAGTCCGAAAGATGCCGACCGGCTTTCCGGATTGAACCAAAAGCGTTTCGTCGTTCTCCAACCTGGTCAATGAAGTGACGATGGATTCGAAAGCCTCCCAGTTGCGAGCGGCCTTGCCGGTTCCGCCGTAGACGACGAGATCCTCCGGTCGTTCCGCAACTTCGGGGTCAAGGTTGTTCTCTAGACATCGCAGCGCGCCTTCCTGCTGCCACGACTTGCATCTCAGCTCCGTCCCCCTGGCCGCACGAACATCTCTCACTGCAGTTCGCCCACCTCATCAGCTGCAGCCTTCGCAAGTGCCCCGGACAGAACGACTTCGGTAACCAACTCCTCGATCTCGGGGCCCAGGGCGCGGTCTTCATCCAGGTGAGGAACGATGGATCTCACGAGCTCATGGGCGGCTCTAGTCCCTGGTGCTGGTTTTGTTGGGGACCGCAGATCGATGCCCTGCGTTGCGCAAATCAACTCGCCGGCAAGGATCCTGGCGAGGTTGGCAACGACCCGCCTTGCCTTGAGCGCGGCGTTCCATCCCATCGAAACGTGGTCTTCCTGAGTTCCCGAAGTGGGGATGGTATCGACGGTAGCCGGCGAAGAGAACAGACGGTTCTCGGCCACAAGGGCTGCTTGCGTGTACTGCACCAGCATGAACCCTGAGTTGATACCAGCATTCTCGGTGAGAAAGGGAGGGAGTCCGGCTGAATGGGCAGGATCGAGCAATCGATCGGTCCTTCGCTCTGAGATGCTGCCGAGCTCTGCGAGCCCTGCGGCCAGGAAGTCGAGTGCAAAACCCAGCGGCTCTCCGTGAAAGTTGCCACCGCTCAGGACATCGGATGAATCGGCGAAGACGATCGGATTATCCGTGACCGACGATAGCTCCCGATCGAAGACGGATCGCGTGAACGAAAGAACGTCGCGCACGGCGCCGTGAACCTGGGGAGCACACCGCACCGAGTACGCATCTTGAACGGCGTGCTCACTGTCACGATGTGAAGCAACTATCTCCGACCCTTTCAGAAGAGCGAGCAGGTTGGCTGCACAGGTCGCCTGCCCTGGATGGGGTCGTATCCGATGAAGTTTCTCGTCGAAGGCGATGTCGGTTCCGAGAAGGGCCTCGACGCTCATCGCGCAGATCACGTCTGCCGTTAGAGCAAGGTTCTCGGCATCGGACTGAACGAGGCACCCAACGGCAAGCATGGCTTCCGTTCCATTCAGTAAAGACAGGCCCTCCTTGTAGGAAAGGTTTATCGCGTCGAGGCCGGCCTCCTCCAGAGCCGATGAGCCGCTCATCGGCCGGCCGTCAAAGAGAGCATTTCCCTCTCCGACGAGAGGCAGAGACAGGTGCGCGAGCTGGGCTAGATCTCCACTTGCTCCCACCGATCCCTGCTCTGGGACAACGGGATGCAGGCGCGCATTCAGAAAATCGACTAGACGCTCTGCGATTACCGGCCGTACTCCGGAGTACCCCTGGGAAAGCGTCCTCGCTCTCAGCAGCAGCATGGCCCTGACTATCTCCTCATCGAGCGGCGGCCCTACGCCTGCGGCATGACTCCGCAGAAGCGCCAGCTGCATTCGTTCGACGTCGGCCTCGGGGACCCGGACGTTAGCGAGAGCTCCGAATCCCGTCGTGACCCCATAAACCGTCTCGCCTCCCGCCACCTTCTCCTCGATCACCCGGCGCGCTGCCTCCATCTTTTCGACAGCAGCAGGTGCGATTGCTACGTTGGCGTCACTCCTCGCGACGCGTACGACCTCTTCGATCCCCAGTGGTCCCCCATCGATGACCAGATCCGTCTTCATCGGTAGGAGCTTGACCTCATGGACTCGACCTGTCTCTTCACGGCCCACAGAGCTTCGATGCGGATGGCTCCACTGAAGGGCTCGATCAATCGCCAGTACCGCCTAAAGTTCCTCTTCGCACGTTCCCCGAGGGCCAAGATGCGAGTCTCCGTCGATAGAAGGCAAGCACTCGCTCCACGGGGCTCGACGAGGAAGTTCCAAGCCATCTTCACCAGACTCTCGTCTTCGCACTGCTCGAAGCCTGCCGGAGTAACCCGCCGTATGTCGCCAGACGGAATCCATGGGCGCCCAACCAGTCCAAGTACGATCTCCCGGCTCCCCTGTTCATCGAGAACCACGAACCCGGCATCCACCAGCCCTTGGAGGGTCAACTTGAGCGGAAGTCGCACGCGGCGGCGGCGCACCAGGGCCGGAATTCCTCTAAGGCCAAAAAGGATTCTCGTCAGCAGAAGATTGCTCAGATCGAGGAGCTTCAGCTGCTCATAGACAACCTTAGGGGGAGCATCGATCTCCACCGAGTGGTACTCGTGGAAATCCCACTGCGGCAACCATCTGTCGAGCAACTCTTCGCGCATCAAGCTCTGCCTGCCAGCCCGGCCAAGAAGGACAAAAACACCAGCGCCGCGAGACGGACCGTCGATCCGGCGACGTCTCTCTCGGGATCTACTTCCACGAGATCTATCGCTTTGACCGCTGGGTGTGCGCCGCAGATGAACGCAGCTTCCAAGAGATCTGCGGGAAACAGCCCTGCCGGCTGGGCGGCAGGCGCCCCGGGGGCAAGTGCCCTGTCGATCACATCGAGATCGAAATCGACATAGACAGCGCGGCCCCCCAGAGCGTCAAGAGCTTCGCTAACCACCGCGGCAATACCGCGCTGCCGGACATCGGATGACCCAACCACGCGGATCCCTTCGCTTGCTGCAAGATCCGAATAGGGCTTTGAGTTGGCGAAGTCCTTGATACCGATCTGCGAGATCGCATTTCCCTTCACCCCGGAATCCAATAGAACTCTGACCGGGCTCCCATTCGACAGGCCGTCTCTCTTGTAGTCACGAAGGTCATGATGCGCGTCCAGGGTGATGAGGCCGCCTTCGCTTCCGACTGCTCCCAGCATCGCCGGCGCGGTGATGGAGTTGTCTCCTCCGATGAACACGACGGGCGACCCCATCCGAAGTCGCAGCCCTGCCTCCTCGATCCTTTCCAGGGACCCATCGACATCGTCTGGAAGCAAGAGGTCCCCTAGATCTCTAACGGCCAGTTCCTGCAGATCCACCCGCCGATCCCCCGCATACGTGGAGAAGCTCCAAAGGGACTTCCTCAACGCCCCCGGGAGCAGATCGCAACGGGCTCCACTTAGAGATAAAGAAGAAAAGGGAACTCCCAAAACCACGGCCGCCGGCTCCTCGTCGGTTCCAGCCGAGAGCCACTGTGCGGCTCGCACGAAGTCGGCATCGTCCCTGACCGGGGAGTGACCGTATTCGGCCCGTGTCACCCAGCCTGGGTCTAGAACATCCATCGGACTGAGCCTAAGCGACGGAGAGAAGCATCTGCACCCGCCGGACAGTCCCAACCCGCAATATGCCCCTTATCTTGAGCTTGCCGGTGACCATCTTGGCCACGACGGCCCGGCCGGTTGAATCGGCAACTGAAGGCAATCCTCCGAGAAGCTTCGCGTTGGGAAGATCGAGAAGCGTGATCGAATCGGCAACGATCCAGACATGCGGATCGGGACTCTTCCCTTCGGAAATCTGAACCGTCCCGTCACCGAGCACGAGCGACACTGTCGCGTCGAGGTCGGTAGCAGTGATGCGGACGCGTTTAGTTTTCCCCTCGAGCAGCCTCTTTCTTTCTGGCTCCGACGTGAGGTTGCCTTCGATCAGATCAGCGATGATGGCAGAGAGCCCAAAGAGCTCCCCCTGCCTCACAACGTTCGACAATTACTGCTCGTCGACGAAGTCTGTCGGAACGTTTGCCGCCAGATTCACGAGCTCGTTGGAAGCCTTGACGTAGCGCACGATGGTCGGAAGGTCGCCCTTTAGCTTCAGCTTTCCCTGCATCATGCCCTTGATCGGATCGAGCTCCTTCTTGATGACTTCCTTCCATCGCGAATACGGGGCCCTGATAACGAACTTCGCGGCCTCGCCTTCTTCCTTGGTCACGCCGTACTTGTGAGCGCGGACGTCGCCGTGCCAGAGATCCATCCAGGAGTAAACGTCCTCGGGAACCCCCTTCTCCGGCTCGGCCTCGAAGACGTAAGTGATGTCCCCCTCCCAGGTCTCGGCTGCGGCTGCGTAGTCGGGCGAAGCCTTGATCATGACCACGTACTCGTCGAGCCATTCCTGACTTGGAAACAACGGCATAAGGAACCTCCTAGAGGATGGGGCGGAACCCGTATCCTACTGGTCGTTGTCTATGGAAGAAAGGCCGGGGAAGTTTCGCTGATTCGCGAGACGCGGGCCCCAAGCTGGCGCAGTTTGTCGTCCAGATCCTCGTAGCCGCGATCGATGTGATGGATGTCGTGGATCTCACTCGGGCCATCGGCCGAGAGGGCTGCGATCAACAAGGCAGCCCCCGCCCGAAGGTCGGTTGCGCGGACCTGAGTGCCCTGTAGCTTTGGGATGCCGCGGATCACGGCATGGTGTCCCTCTATCGAGATGTCGGCCCCCATGCGGTTCAGCTCAGCGACGTACATGTAGCGAGATTCGAAGATGTTCTCCGTGGCGATGCTCGTGCCATCGGCCGTCGCAAGGTAGGAGATCATCTGGGCCAAAAGGTCTGTCGGGAAGCCGGGATGCGGAAGAGTGACGAAGTCCACTGACCTCGGCCTGGTCGAGATCGATACCCGTATCCCCCGGTCCGTCTCGGTCCAAAGAGCTCCGGTCTGCGTGATCTTGTTGAGGAAAACCTCTAGATCTCCAGGGCGAGCGCCGACCAGCTCCCCATCCCCTCGCGTGGCCAGCACGGCCAGAGCAAATGTTCCCGCTTCGATCGGGTCGGACGGAACGACATACGAAGCCGAATTCAACTCTTCGACACCTTCGACTTCTATGGTGGACGTACCGGCACCGTGGACGCGTGCGCCCATGCGATTAAGGAATTCTGCGAGGTCGATGATGTCGGGTTCCCTTGCGGCGTTCTCTATTACAGTCGTTCCCCTGGCCATGACGCTTGCGGTCAGGAGGTTCTCCGTTGCCCCTCGGCTTGGGAAGTCGAGGACGATCCGGCTCCCCGTCAATTCAGGCGCCACACCTTCGAGATAGCCGTGGTCGAAAGAAAAGGCGACGCCAAGACTCGCCAGGGATCGCTCGTGCAGGTCCACCGGGCGCATCCCAATGTTGCAGCCACCGGGAAGCGCCACCCGAGCATGCCCGTATCTGCCGAGAAGGGGGCCGAGAACGTTGAACGAAGCCCGCATCCTGCGCACCAGCTCGTATGAGGCCACCGTCCTTAGTTCAGAGGAAGTATCAATCTCGAGGACGTCGTCTTTGAACTCGACCGTGGCGCCGAGCTCCCGAAGAACATCGGCCATGATGAATACGTCCGCGATGCGCGGCACGTTTGACAAGTGCGTCATCCCGCGTCCAAGGATGGATGCGGCCATCAGCTTGAGGACCGAATTCTTGGCCCCCGAGATGGTGACCGATCCTTCGAGGCGGTTCCCGCCTTCGACGATGAAATGATCCATGGCCTATTCGAAAGCGATGTCCTCGCCGAGTTCCTCGGCGAGGATGATTACTTTGTCCTCTTTGACGGTCATGAAACCTCCATCAATGCGAAAGGCTTCCTCCGCTCCGCCCGGCAGCCTCACTTTCACCTCGCAGGGGGCAAGTTGAGCCAGCAGCGGGATGTGGCCGGTAAGTATTCCGATCTCACCCTCGACCGTCTTGGCCCGGATGAACTCAGCCTCACCAGTGTAAAGCTCTTCTTCCGGAGAGACGATCGAAACTTCAAGAGGCACTACTCCTCCGATCCGATCTTCTTTCCCTTCTCGATGGCCTGGTCGATGCCACCGACCATGTAAAAGGCCTGCTCCGGCAGGTGATCGACCTCGCCCTCGACGATCATCTTGAACCCACGGATCGTCTCTTCCAGAGGAACGTTTTCTCCCGGGATGCCGATGTATACCTCGCCGACGAAGAACGGCTGAGAAAGGAACTTCTGGATCTTGCGAGCCCTGAACACCGTGAGCTTGTCGGCCTCCGAGAGTTCGTCGATACCGAGGATCGCGATGATGTCCTGAAGATCCTTGTAGCGCTGAAGGATTCTCTTCACTTCGTTGGCAACCTCGTAGTGCTCTTCGCCGAGGTAGCGAGGGTCGAGGATGCGCGAGAACGAGGCCAGCGGGTCGACCGCAGGATAAATCCCTAGAGCAAAGATGTCGCGCGAGAGCGCGGTGAAAGCATCGAGGTGCGCAAACGTCGAGTGGGGGGCCGGATCGGTGTAGTCGTCTGCCGGCACGTAGATCGCCTGCATCGAGGTGATCGACTTGCCTCGCGTCGAGGTGATCCGCTCTTGCAGCTCGCCCATCTCGCCGGCCAGCGTGGGCTGGTAACCGACCGCCGAAGGCATCCGGCCGAGCAGGGTCGACACCTCAGAGCCGGCCTGGGTGAAGCGGAAGATGTTGTCGATGAACAAGAGAACGTCGCGACGCTCTACGTCGCGGAAATACTCAGCGATCGTCACTGCCGAAAGCCCAACGCGAAGACGCACACCGGGGGGCTCGTCCATCTGCCCAAAAACCATGGCCACTTTTCCGATGACTTCGGGGCCCGCCTCGTTCATCTCGGTCCAGAGGTCGTTTCCTTCCCTGGTTCTCTCACCGACTCCACCGAAGACCGAGAAGCCTCCGTGGAGCTGTCCGACCCGGTAGATCATCTCTTTCAGCAGGATGGTCTTGCCGGTCCCGGCTGGCCCGAGCAGACCGATCTTCCCTCCGGCAACGAACGGCTGGAGGAGGTCGATCACCTTGATCCCGGTCTCGAGCATCTCGGTCTTGGGCTCGAGCTCGTCGAACGGAGGCGGGCTGCGGTGGATGGGCCAGCGCTCTTTGGCTTCGAACTCGCTCTCGGGGACATCGAGAGGCTTCCCGATCACGTTGAACACGTGGCCAAGAGTCTCCTGTCCGACGGGCACGGTGATCGGCCCGCCGGTGTTCACTACTCGTGAACCGCGCTGAAGACCGTCGGCTGATGCCATGCAGATCGCTCGCACCATGGAGTGCCCAATGTGCTGAGCAACTTCTGCGATTATCGTTTCCCGCTGTTCTCCGGTGCCTCGCTCCACCTCCAGCGCGAAGTTGATTTCAGGAAGTGCGTCCGGCGGAAACTCAACATCGATAACGGGGCCGATGACCGCAATCACTCGCCCCTCGGCGCGCTTTGCTTCCCCCGTCCCCTTCATGCGTTCGTCGGTCGTGGCCATACTTACTCCTTACTTAGAGGGCAGATGTCTTGAGGGCTTCGGTCGCCCCGACGATGTCGGCAAGTTCGGATGTGATCTCTTGCTGGCGAGCCCTGTTGGCCCGGATCTGGAACACCTTGATGAGGTCTTCCGCTTTGTCCGTTGCACTCTTCATCGCTCTCATCCTCGCTGCGTGTTCCGATGTAGAGGATTCCAGGAGGGCCGCGTAGATCCTCATCTCGAGGTAACGGGGAAGAAGGGCCCCGAGCATCAGTTCCGGCTCGGGTTCGTACTCGAAGATGGCTCTCGCCTCACCCTCCCGCTCCTTATCTTCCTCGGATGAGATTGCAGGCAGCAGCTGGGCAACTCTTGCCCGCTGAAGGGCAGCAGAGACAAAGTCGGTATACGCGACGAGGACTTTGTCGATCTCACCAGCAACGTAAGCCTTGCTCACGAAGTCCGCGATCCGCTTCGCATCGGCGTATGTGGGCGTATCGGTTACACCCATGATGGTCTCGGCCATTGGGATTCGGCGAAAGCGGAAGAACGCGGCCCCCTTTCGACCAACGCTGACTATCTGCACCTCGTGGCCGGCGGCTCGCTCTCTTGCGATAGCACGCTGGGCTTCCCTCAGAACGTTGGTGTTGTAGGCGCCGGCGAGACCGCGATCGCTGGTCACCACCACGATCCCGACGGTCCGAACTTCCTCGTGTTCTGCAAGCAGCGGGTTCTGCCTGGCTTCGGAAGACAGCATCCTGATCATCTCGCTAACCGCCACCGCGTATGGGCGCGAGCGCTCGGTCCGGGCCTGAGCGCGAATGATCCGGCTGGCCGCGATCAGCTGCATCGCGTTCGTGATCTTCTTGGTGGCCTGGACCGTACGGATCCGGCGGCTTATGTCACGGGCCTTCTCCGCCATGGCTACTGGGCGTCCTCGCGCTGCTCGTCCGTGACGGCGTCCTCGCGGCTCTCGACCCGAAGTGGCGTGCCGGACTCGGCGGCCGCTACGTCTTCGCTGGGAACGAAGGTCTGCTTGAAGTCCTCGATCGACTTCCGCAGCTTCTTCTCGATCTCCTCGGGCAGGTCTCCCTGACCGCGAATGTGGTCATAGATATCGGGCGAACGCGACTCAACGTATTCCTGCATCTCTTTTTCAAAGCGCTTGACGTCGACCACCGCAACGTCGTCAAAGTATCCGTTCGTGCCGGCGTAGATCGTTACGACCTGCTTCTCGACCGGGACCGGAGAAAACTGCGGCTGTTTCAACAGCTCGGTGAGGCGCTCACCTCTGGTCAGCTGCGCCTGT
>JAHWKU010000025.1 GCA_019347715.1 Actinomycetota bacterium
CCGCATTTCTCGTGACGGCCGCGACGGGAGTTATCCGCGGATCTCAGGAGCTCGCGACGCTCTCAGACCTCTGGCGATCCGACTACGGAAAGGTGTTGGCAGCCAAGAGCATCGGCGTTCTGGTGATGGTTCCGCTGTCGATTCTGGCGTGGAGGAGAGTGGTTTCTCGACCGAGGGCCGAGGCCGTTGTCGCGCTGGCCGTCATCGGCGCGGCCGCGCTGCTGGCAGCCTTTCCTCTTCCTCCCGGACGGGCGGCAGAGGCGGAACAGGCCGCCGCGGAGACCCCACAGATCTCGGCACTCCCCGAGCCCAACGACCTCACGATCGGCGCCTACGCAAGGGATGTGCTTCTCGGAGTGACGCTGCGGCCCGGAGAGCCCGGCGTCAACCAGGTTTTGGTGTATGTGCTTCCCGTGGAGGGCGAGGAAGAGGCGGAAGAAGTGCGTGTGGAGGCCGCCATGGGAGACACTCCGCTCCGGCTTGAAGTCTGCGGCCCCACCTGCCGTCGCTCCAGCGCGACCATGCGAGGCGGAGAGGTGCTGTCTCTACAGCTTTCGGGGACCAAGTCGGGCCGCACCGAGGTTGAGATCCCGGCGCTTCCGGCGGCGGATGCAGGAAGCGTCCTTCAGATGATGGACTCTCGGATGCGCACCCTTCAGACACTTCGTATCGATGAGACCCTGCGTCCCGCGAAGTCTCCAGTCTCTGCGAAGTACACGCTGCAGGCTCCGGATCGGTTTCGCATGGAAGTCTCCAGCGGCTACCAAAGCGTGACGATCGGTGATGTGAGATACCGGCGCACCTCGCCTTCGGCCGAGTGGGACGTTGAACCGGGCGGGCCCTCCATGAAGGTCCCTTTTTTCATCTGGGGACAGCCTCCATTAGCGTCAGCACATGTGCTCGGGACGAAATTGATTGACGGAATGGAACTGCGGGTGGTCGGATTCTTCGAGGACAGAGGTGGGCTGCCGATCTGGTTCAAGCAATGGATCGACTCCGAAGACCTTGTGAGAAGAGCGGAGATGAGGGCGCAGGGACATTTCATGGACCACCGCTACTACGACTTCGACGCGCCGATCGTGATCGAACCACCCGTGGGGAGCTAAAGATGAAATTTCCGAGCTGCAGTCAGCAGTGATGGAAACGGTCCTCGACGCGGGACTCACGGGCCTCGGGTTGTTCTGGCGTGCCTTGTGGGCCTTGGCCTTCGGATATGCGATTTCCGCAGCGATCCAAGTCTTTGTCTCCCACAAGGCAGCGACTAAGCATCTCGGCGAGCCGACGCCTCGGAAGCTGGGCCTATCCATGCTTTTGGGATTTGCGTCCTCCTCTTGCTCGTTCGCCGCGCTTTCAGCCACCAGGTCAATCTGGACCAAGGGCGCGCATCTGGTGGCTGCTCTTGCATTCATGTTTGCGTCAACCAATCTGGCCATCGAAGTGGCCGCCCTTGCGATCATCTTCCTCGGTTGGCAGTTCGCGCTAGCGCTTTTCGTCGGGGCTCCCATCCTGGTTTCGGTCATGGCTCTCATCGTGGCTGTGTGGCGTCCAAAGCAGCTGGAGAAACAGGCGTTCGAACGAGCGCGCGGGATCAGCGAAGAGATGGAGATTAGCCACGACTCGAGCGGCACTTGGCGCTCTCGCATCAGAGAACGAGCTTCGTGGCAGATGGTTGGTCGGGCCTACGTAGGAGAGTGGAGGATGGTCTGGAAGGAGCTTGCTGTTGGTTTTGCTCTCGCGGGCGTCGTCGCGGCCGCCGTTCCTGAGCGATTCTTCAGGGCCATCTTCCCAACGGAGCTTCCTTCGGTATTGCTCGTTGTCGTCCATGCGATGGTGGCTCCGTTTCTCGCCGTCTTCACAGTCATCGGGTCGATGGGAAATGGCCCGTTGGCCGCGATCCTTTTCGAGAACGGCGTGGTGTTCGCGGGAATCATGGCCTTTCTCTATTCCGACTTCATAGTTCCGCCGTCGCTCAAGATCAACGCTAACTACTACGGGTGGCGTTTCGCTCTTTATCTCGGGATCGTCTTTGCGATCGCAGCGATATTTGCCGGTATCGTCGTTCACTTCGTCTTCGGCTTGATTGGACTCATTCCCGAAACCGCAAAGAACGTCAAGGAACTGGCGAGCTTCGGCGTCGACTACACCCTGTTCCTCAACATCTTCGCGATTGCGCTCTCTATGGTCTTGATTAAACTCGCTCGAGAGTGATTGCCCCTTGAATAACGCAGAGTCTAGGTTGTTGAACTCAATCGACGACGAGTTTCTCTTGTCGACACTCCGAGACTTGATTGGGATTCAGAGTCTTTCAGGATCCGAGACTCCCGCGCAGGAGCATGTCGCCTCGGTGCTGGAAAGGCTCGGGGCTGAGACTGATGTTTGGGAACTCGACTTTGAAGCTCTTCGGCACCATCCCTCATTCAGCATGGAGGTTGATCGCTCAGACGGTCTTGGGGTTGTAGGGACGATAGGGGAGGACCTGGGAGGGCGCAGTTTGATCCTCAACGGCCACATCGATGTGGTTCCGCCGGGAGATACGGCGCTGTGGGCGAACTCTCCATGGGAAGCGACCGAGCGCGACGGCCGGATCTACGGCCTGGGATCCTGCGACATGAAAGGGGGCCTCGCTTGCATCCTCACCGCCATCAAGGCCCTGACTGATACGCGCGCCGAGCTGCGCGGACGAGTCTTTGTCCAATCGGTGGTAGGAGAGGAGGATGGGGGAGCCGGCACGCTTGCCACCGTTTTGCGGGGTTACAAAGCCGATGGCGCGATAGTTGCCGAACCGACTGAACTTCACGTCGCTCCAGCATCGGCCGGAGCTCTCTCGTTCCGGATAACAGTCCCGGGACGCTCAGCCCACGCTTGCGTAAGAGAGGAAGGGGTCAGTGCGGTGGAGAAGTTTGCAATCGTTCACCGCGCACTGATTGAACTCGAGGACAACCGCAACAGGGAGCTCGCTCATCCCCTTTACGAACGCTACCGGCTTGCCTACCCCCTATCTATCGGAACCGTACATTCAGGAAACTGGCCATCGTCAGTTCCCGAGTCCCTGGTCTGCGAAGGGAGATACGGAGTGGCGCTCGGAGAGGACCTCGACGAGGCTCGAAAACAATTTGAAGCCGTTTTGAATGATGTCTCCAGGACCGATCCCTGGTTTCGCGATCATCCTCCGAAACTGGAATGGTGGGGCGGCCAATTCGCGCCGGCAAGTATCCCCGAGGATCACTTCCTGGTCGAAACAGTTAGAGGTTCGTCTGCCGACGTCAGCGGTCGAGAATCGATAATCGAAGGCATGACGTATGGGTCGGACCTGAGACTGCTCGTGCACGATGGGGGCACCCCTGGAGTCCTGTTTGGCCCGGGAGACGTCCGAAATGCGCATCGACCAGATGAATACGTCTCGATCGAGGATCTTCTGATAGCGGCTCGCTCAATAGCTCTATCGGCTCTCAGGTTCTGCGGGTAGAGAGACTCCGTTTCTGTCAGCAGGCCCACTTGTCGTATTGATGAATCTCCGGTGACGGTTCAGACTCTGGCTTGTGGAGCGTCCAGAGATCCATTACTCGAAAAGCGGAGAGGTCAGCATCGCCTACTCGGTCCATGGGGACGGGCCGTTCGATCTGGTCGTCGTCCCAGGCTTCGTCTCCCATTTGGAGTTCGCGTGGGAGGATCCAGCCTTCGCCCGCGTTCTGGCTCGCTTTGGATCCTTTGCCCGCGTCATTGTTTTCGACAAGCGCGGGACGGGGTTGTCCGATCGGGGCATCGGTGCGGCTTCTCTGGAGGAGTATGTGAGCGACGTCCGATCCGTGATGGACTCGGTGGGCTCGGAACAAGCGGCGTTGTTGGGAATCTCCGAAGGTGGATCCATTGCAGCTCTATTTGCTGCCACTCATCCGGAGCGGGTCAGGGCTCTCGTTATCTATGGAGGGTGGGCGAGAGTCGCCTGGGCGCCCGATTATCCCTTCGGGATCCAGAAAGAAGATCTGGAATCGGGCGCGAACTTTATTGCCGACAGATGGGGAACCGGGGTGGGTCTGTCCGCGTGGGCTCCCAGCGCTGCTAAAGATCACCGCATGAGGCAATGGTGGGCTCAATTCCAGCGGCTCGCTGCCAGTCCAAGAGACGTGAGGGAAATAATGAGTTTGTATGGCTCGATTGATGTTCGGCAGGCCTTGCCGACCATAACCGCCTCCACTCTTGTCCTTCATCGGAAAGGTGACCTGATTGTGACGGTAGAGGCCGGTCGCTATTTGGCCAGCCGAATCCCAGGTGCCAAGTATGTCGAGCTCGCTGGCGCCGACCACTTCCCTTGGACGGATGACGCGGACTCGGTCCTCGGAGAGGTCGAAGAGTTTTTGACTGGAATGAGACAAGGGCCAGAGCCGACCAGGCGTCTGGCAACGGTTCTGTTCACCGACATCGTTGGATCCACGGAGAGAATGAGTGAGATGGGGGACCGCAAGTGGCGTGATTTGCTGGAGCGCCACGACGCCATGGTCCGTCGCGCTTTGTCTCGCTTTTCAGGGCAAGAAGTGAATACGACGGGGGACGGGTTCCTTGCGCTCTTCGACGGTCCCTCCGCAGCCATCCGATGCGCGGATGCAATCCGGGGCGGAGCGTCGGGCCTTGGCTGTGGTGTGAGGATCGGAGTTCATACCGGTGAGATCGAGGAAATAGGTCAGGACGTTGGTGGATTGGCGGTAAATATCGCACGCAGAGTCGCAGATCTCGCGGGCGGAGGAGAGATCTGGGTTTCGGGCACCGTACCAGGTCTCGTCGTTGGTTCGGGGATCGATTTCAAGGAATTGGGTTCGCGGACCCTCAAGGGCATCTCGGGCGATTGGCCTCTATTCTCGGTCGAGAGTCTCTAGATCCTCTGAGTCCCCTTTGTTCAACCGGCCGTCGGCCTCTGCCTGCACCATGACTCGATGCGGGAACGGGATGGTGATTCCCTCGATGTCGAACAGCTCCTTGATCCTCCTGCGCATCGCACGACCCACCGGCCAGCGCTTGCCAGGAGGAGTCATCACCACCGTTCTGAGGGTGACCTGAGACTCGGCGAAATCCTCGACACCGAGGATCTCTGGTGGCGAAAGGATCAACGGGCCGATCTCGGGGTCTTGCATCAAGTCGGCCCCCGCGCGCACGATCACGTCTTTCACTCTCTCCAGGTCCTCGTCGTAAGCGACGCCGACATCCACAATGGCCTTTGCCCATCCCGCCGATGAGTTGGATACCCGCTGGATGTTGCCGTTGGGTATGTGGTGGAGCGTTCCGTCGAGCCCTCTCAACGAGGTGAGGCGAAGACTGAACCTCTCGACAACACCGGCAACTCCTTCTAACTCGATGATGTCCCCGACGCGGTACTGATCCTCCAGCAGAACGAAGAACCCGGCGAAGAAGTCACGTACGAGACTCTGGGCGCCGAAACCGATGGCTAGCCCCGCCACTCCGGCCCCCGCGAGGAGGGGGCCCAAGTTGATTCCGATCTCTCCGAGGACCAGCAGAAGCGAGATCGACCACACGAGGATGCTCAGGGCGCCCTGAGCCACCGACGCGAGCATCTTGGCGCGATGGAGATCCCGTCCGGCAGCCGCGTCCTGCTGCTCGATTCTTTTCTCGAACCTTCTGGTCAGTCGGCGAGTCCCTGCGCTGACCGCCACTGCCAGTACGAGGATGACGGCCAGACGTAGCCCGTGTACGAGCAGCCATTCCACCGCTCGCCGGCCGATCTCCTGCCAATCTTGGTCGCTCATGTCTCTCCGACCCTACCAATCCTTGCGGCTCGAGTCGTCTGAGCCGGGTGATCGAACCGAACCTGAAAGAATCCTCGGCAATGGGAGGAGATCTCAATGTCGTTTGAGTTCAAAACGATCATCGAGCCGTTTCGGATTAAAAGTGTCGAGCCGGTGCGGTTGACCACGGAAGAGGAAAGGCGGCAAGCGGTCAGCGCGGCTCATTACAACCTCTTCGCTCTGCACTCCCGAGACGTTCTCATCGATCTGCTGACCGACTCCGGAACGGGGGCGATGAGCTCGGCGCAATGGTCGGGGATCATGCGCGGCGACGAGTCTTATGCCGGGTCCGAATCCTTCATCCGCTTCGAGGAGGTGGTGAAGGAGCTAACGGGATTCCGTCACGTGATTCCGACTCATCAGGGCCGAGCGGCGGAGCGAATTCTTTGTGGAGAGGTGGTCCGTTCTGGCGACACCGTCCCGAACAACAACCACTTCGATACGACGAGAGCGAACGTGGAGCACGGTGGAGCTGAAGCTCTCGACCTTGTCATCGAAGAAGGCAGGAGCCCCGAAGTAGTTCATCCGTTCAAGGGAAACATGGATATCGAAAAGCTCGAGGGTGTGATCCGGGAGAGGGGGCGGGAACGGATTCCGTTCGTAATGACCACGGTGACGAACAACGCCGGGGGAGGCCAGCCGGTTTCGATGGCCAACCTGAGACTCGTCCGTGAAGTCTGCGATCGCCATCAAGTTCCGTTCTTCCTCGATGCATGCCGGTTCGCGGAGAACGCCTGGTTTATCAAGCTGCGAGAGGAGGGCTATGCGGAGGTTCACCCCCGAGACATCGCCAGGGAGATGTTCTCGCTGGCCGATGGCGCAACCTTCAGTGCCAAGAAGGATGGTCTGTCCAACATCGGCGGTTTTCTGGCGATGAACGAAGACGATCTGGCAGCCAGGTGCCGCAACAACCTGATCCTCACTGAGGGGTTTCCTACCTATGGGGGCCTTGCCGGCTACGACCTCGAAGCCATTGCGGTCGGACTCACTGAGGTGACTGATGAGGATTACCTCCGGTACCGGGTGAGAAGCGTCGAGTACCTATGGGAGAAGATCGATTCAGCTGGAGTGCCGACGCTGCGGCCCCCGGGGGGCCACGCTGTCTACATCGATGCGAAGGCTCTGTTACCGCACATCGCTCAGTCTCAATACCCTGCTCATTCCCTAGCGGTGGCTCTCTATGTCACAGGAGGCATCCGTTCGGTAGAGATTGGAAGTGTGATGTTCGGGAAGGAGCTCCCGGGCGGGGGCGAGGAACCTGCTCCCATGGAGCTCGTGAGACTAGCGATACCGCGGCGCGTCTATACCCAGAGCCATATCGACTACGTCTCCGAGGTCGTTACTGCCGTAGCAGGGCAGGCGCGTTCCCTGACTGGTTACCGGATCACCGAGCAGGCTCCGACTCTCAGGCACTTCACCACTAAGTTCGAGCCGGCGGCTTAGGAAGGGCCAGCGCGTTTCGCACCGCCTTGAGGCTAGTGAGATCACCGATAAAGCGCTTAACTGGAGGAGGAGAAGCCTTGATGAGGGTCGGCGTTGTGATGATGTCATCTTGCTGCGCGCGTCGCCCTTCCTCCAAGACATCGATGATTTCCATCTTGCAGCTGTAAGAACTCGCCAACTCCTTTGCCCTCGAGATGGCCGTCTGGGACCGCTGGCTGCGGCCGGTCACATACAGCGTCAGTTGGATTTCGGGACTGGCGGACATGTCTATCCTCAGAAGAGTCGGCAGATTGTGCAGGTTTTCTTGTACTTGCGCCACCGCTTATGCGGGACAGCAAAAGGGCGCCTCCCTGGCGCCCTTTGCCCTGCTCGTCCGGGTCAGCTCTGGACCGCTTTGACCTCGATGCGCTTGGGCTTTGCCTGTTCGGCCTTGGGAACATCGATCGTCAGCAGCCCATTGTTCATCGACGCTTCGATCTTCGACGCGTCGCACTGGGCGGGAAGCGTGATGCGGCGCATGAAAGTTCCGTAACGACGCTCGACCCGGTGGAAGTTGTCCTCCGAGACGTCGCTGTAGAACTTCCGTTCCCCTCTTAAGGTGAGGACCTGATCCTCGACCAGGATCTCGACATCTCCTGTCGTCATGCCAGGCAGCTCCGCCACGATAGAGAACTTCTCGGGGGTCTGGTACAGGTCGATCGCCGGGGCCCAACCCGACATCGAATCTCCTTCGCCGCTCAGTGAATCACCCAGCAGCCGGTTCATCTCCCCCTGGATCGTGAGAAGGTCACGAAGGGGGTCCCAGCGTCTTGCAAGAACTGCCATGACTCCTCCTCTCGTCTGCTTCGCCTAAAGTTACTAAGACATAAGATAAAAAGCTAAGTCTCTAATTGTCAAGTTGACTCGGGCATGAATCCCATGGTAAGTAATCACTTGCCATGAGTAAGTCAGCGACGGCCCCTCCAACCCCCACCAGGCAAAGGATCGTGAATGAGGCCATCCGGCTCTTTGCAGCCAGGGGGTATCGAGGAACGACGATTGCCGAGATCGAGGAGGCGGCCGGTCTTTCCCCTGGCTCGGGAGGCTTATACAAGCATTTTTCGAGCAAACAGGAGGTGCTCGCCGAGGCAATACAGGGATCATCCGACCACGCTGAAACCTTGAGTTCGGTTTTGCGGCTCATGCCCCTTTCGGATCTACGGAGCGAACTCACTCTCTTCGCCAGGGGTGTTCTCCAGGCGATCGGCGAACAAGAAAGTCTTATAAGAATTCTTTCCAAGGAGGCAGATCAATTCCCAGAGCTTTTGGCTCAATTCAGAGATGAACTGGTTCAGCGAGGGGTTCACGAAACTGCCGACTGGCTAAAACGAAATCCACACTCTTCTGCATTGGACGTTGTCGGCGTCGCCGCCGTCGGGTTCGGCGCTCTGGTTCATTTCAAGATGTTGGAGCTCAACTTCGGACAGACCCCGGGAGAGCTCAGCGAGGATCGGTTCGTCGAGTCATGGGTCTCGGTCATGCATGCCGCGGTCAAAGGAGATGACGGATGACGTTGCTGAAGGCTGAAGATCTGAGGCGCGATTACCGGATGGGAACCGAGTCGGTCCATGCTTTGGATGGGATCTCTTTCGAGGTCGAGGCCGGAACGTTCGTTTCTGTGATGGGTCCGTCCGGCTCGGGCAAATCCACTTTGCTGCATCTTGTCGGCGGTCTCGACCGCCCCACGGGTGGGAAAGTCCTCCTCGATGGAAGAGATCTGGCAGCCCTCGACGACGAGTCTCTCACCACGCTCAGAAGGCGGGAGTTGGGTTTCATCTTCCAATTCTTCAATTTGTTGCCAACGCTTTCCGCGTGGGAGAACGTTGCACTTCCACTTCTTCTCGATGGTAAGAAGCTGTCCGACACCAAGCCAAGGGCCGTTGGCTTGCTCGAACGAGTTGGACTCGGACAAAGGGTCGACCACAGGCCGTCTCAACTCTCCGGAGGGGAGATGCAGCGCGTCGCAATCGCCAGAGCTCTCGTTGCGGACCCGGTCCTTCTGCTTGCTGACGAACCCACCGGCAATCTGGATTCTCGATCCGGTGAACAGGTTCTGGAGCTCCTGCGGTCCACGGTTACCGAAGATGGAAAGACTCTGGTGATGGTCACTCACGATCACGATGCCGCTTCCACCGGAGACCGCATCCTGACCTTGATAGACGGAAAGCTCGTCCAAGACGATCCGTCGAGAGCCAAGTTGTCCGAGACCGAGAGCCGGATGTGACAACGTTCCGGGTTCTCAACTTGAGAAGGTTCTTCGAGCATCGAGGCCGAACTGCTCTTTCTGTCATAGGCATAGTGATCGGTTCATCGCTGGTGGTCGCCGTTCTTGGGTTCTTCGGCACCCTCACCGGTTCGGTGGAGGGATTGGTTCAAGACCTTGCAGGTGTCGCAACTCTGGAGGTCTCAGCGGTATCGGAGGCGGGTTTCGACGAGAAGATCTTTTTCGACGTGTCCGAGGTCGATGGCGTGAAAGCTGCGGTACCAATGATTCGCACCAGCATTTCCGTCCAGGGCGATCAAGGAAAAAGCATGTCCGTGCTATTCCTCGGGCTGGATCAGAGGGCGGAGGCTCTCGAGACCGATCTAGGTGGAGGTGAGCAGGAACGGCTCCGCTCTCTTGCGACCAAGCCTGGAGTATTCGTGGGATCGGGCCTTGCATCGGAGCTTGGAATCGCAGAAGGCGACATGCTTACCTTCTTTGGATCGGCCGGACAAAAGTCTCTGGAGGTCCTCGCAGTGCTCGGCGGCGATTCCGGTGAGCTCAATCAAGGACTCTTCGCGGCGGCCGTTCTCCCTCTGGCGCAGGCAACTTCAGGCAAGACCGGACGTTTGGATTCCATCCTCATCGTGACCGAGGAAGGTGCGGAGATCACTGAGGTTCAACGTAGCGTCCAAGCGGCTGCGGGTCCGACTGTCTCTGTTGACTCTCCGGCGCAGCGCGCCGAGCAGGCGGAGTTGCTCACGGCGGGACCGAGGACGGGAATGCTCCGAGGAACCGGACTTGCTTTAACCGTCGGCGCATTCGTGATCTTCAACACTATGAACATGGCAGCCACTGAGAGGCGAGGTGAGCTGGCGACGCTGCGAGCCTTGGGAGGGCGAAAGAGAAAACTGCTTGCAGGATTTCTCTTTGAAGCAGGCTTCATGGGACTGATCGGTTCTTTGATCGGTTCCTTGTTTGGATATGGAATAGCCCGTGAACTTGTGACGCGGATCCCCGCGTTTTATGTGAACGCGGTCGGAGTCGAAATGGGGTTTCACCTTCCGGCGTATGCCATCCCGGTGGCTCTGATCGCAGGGGTCGGAGTGTCTGTTATTGCCGCCCTGGTTCCCGGACGAAAGGCCGTTTCCGTGTCGCCGGTCGGGTCGATGAGGCCGGAAGGAGTGCTCGAATCTGCCGACCAAACGCATGGGGTTGCATGGGTGCCAACCGCGACTGGCTTGGTCGGAGTACTTGCAGGGGTCGCGATGGTGGTGTGGGGGCCGGGTGATACCGGCTTCATCGGCATTGCGGTCATGCTCGCAGGCTTTATTGTCGCCTCTTACGGTCTGACCTATCCGCTGGCGAGAGCAACCTCCATCGTTGCAGCCAGAACTGGAGTCTCCGGAAGGCTGGCAGCCGCGGCCATAGAGAGATCACCTCGCCGGGCTTGGGCCACAGCGGCAGCAGTGATCGTCGCGACCGGCATGGTCGTGGCACAGGGAGGCATCTTCAACAACGTAGACAGATCGTTAAAGACGATCATTTCGTCTTTGGGAAAGGTGGACTTTTACCTTTCCACAACAACCCCGGACGGTTTCAATGTCGATGTCCGGCTGCCGGCCGAGTGGAGGGCTGAGCTCGAGGCGATGCCTGGAGTTGAAAACGTAGGCCTCAACTCATTCGAGTTCATAACCTTCGAGAACAACAAGGTCCTGCTTCAAGGACTCGAATCCTCTGTCGGCGAATCACCCTCACTTGCTCTCGCCAGCCCGAGTGCCAGGCAAGCGGTGCTCGCCGGAGAGGGGGCCGTCGTATCCGATCGGTTCGCAGAGCTATACGGGGTGGGGGAGGGCGACATCCTTCCTCTTCCAACACCAGATGGTGTTTATGAGATCCCAGTTGTCGACGAAGTTCCCTCGTTCGCGTGGGAGAGAGGACTAATCACTATCTCTCACGAAATGCTGCATCAGAAGTACGGCCGCTCGGGTGTCTCCGACTACATGATCACGCTGGTCCCCGAGGCCGATCGAGAAGACATCCGCAGCCGCCTCGAAGCTTTTGGCGAGCGAACTCCACTGCCCATCTATGTGACTTCTGGAACCGAGTATCTCGCTGCGATCTATGCGACGGTCGATCAGATAAATGCGCTGTTCGGTTCGATGACTTGGGTCGTTGTAGGAGCGGCGGCACTCGCTATCGTGAATGCGCTCCTCATCTCTGTGGTTGAACGAAAGAGAGAGCTTGGAATCATGCGTGCTCTTGGAACCAGCCGCAAACGCCTCCGCAGGATGGTCTCTCTTGAAGCCGCAGCCATCGGCCTCGTAGGTGGAATTGCCGGTGCCTTGGTCGGGTTTGTTCTTCACCGAGGGATAATGGGTGACGTTGCTGCCCGGTCGGGGCTGCCGATCAATTACTTCTTTTATCCTCGTCCTGCGATCATTGCCTTCGTGGTCGGGATGGCGATCGCGGTGGCGGCAAGCTTGTTCCCAGCCCGCAGGGCTGGGAATGTGAACATCATCGAAGCGATCGGATACGAATGAAGGTTCTAGGCCTGGTTCTGTCGATGGTCTTGATGCTGACCGGCTGCAATCGGGACCGGGCAGGCGATAGTTCCGATGGATCCGATGGACCCGATGCAACCGTCGCGTCTCCTACCGCTACCGCCGAAGCCGAGTCGCCGGGGCCCGATGCTGCGCCGGCACAGGGCCCTTCCCCTGCTGCTCCTCCCGCTCAAGCCGCTCAAGGCAAGCCGCTGCAGTCAGAGGCGGTTCAGCCGGCAGCTCCAGGTTCATACCTCTACGACGAGAGCGGAACGAGAAGTTTCGGAGGCTGCGGACCGGACGGACCTCCACCGTCACCAACCTCTCTTCGGATCGATCCCGCCAATGGGGATCGTCAGCAAAGCGTTCGAGATCGAAGAAGCCCGGAAGGTCAGGGAATGGTCGTCACGACCATCCTCGAATATCGGTCGGATGGGATATATCTGGTTTACCTGAGGCAAGAGCAGCAGACCCCAGCAGGACCTTCCGTCAGTGAGTTCGAACCGAACCCTCCCGTCCTTGCGATGCCCGCCCGGCCGACCCAGGGGCAGTCGTGGCAGTTCTCTCTCACATCGAAGGACGGAAAGATCCACGTGGAGGCCTCGAACACGATCGAAGCGCTGGATGAAGAGGTTGCGGCGGGAGGAGGCAGCGCGCAAGCCACCCGAGTAAAAAGAACCACCAGGGCCACTGGACAGTCGATCCTGGGTCCGGTCGACATCACCGAGAATGCAGTTAGTTGGGTTGCCTCCCGGCTGATCGTCAAGGAAGTATCGGATTCGAGCGGAACCGTTGGAACTTGCAGGATCGAAAGCCACATCGAGGCAGTGATTCGGTCTACTTCACCTTCCTGACCGACCTCGGTGCTCTCCCGTGATCAAGCGCGCGCCGCGCTCGTGAGTTACATACGCCCACGCCCACTGCAGCATCACTATCACCCGGTTGCGAAAACCGATCAGATAGAAGATGTGAACGAATAGCCACAGGATCCACGCCGTCCACCCTGACATCGTCATGTGTTTCAGCTCAGCGACTGCCGATGCTCTTCCGATCGCGGCCAGCATTCCCTTTTCCCGGTAGGCGAATGGGGTGCTAGGCAAACCCGTGAGATTTCTTGCAATGTTCCCTGCAACGTGGCGTCCCTGCTGCATGGCCACCGGCGCGACGGCAGGCAATGGTTCATCGATGACGACCGCAAGATCACCTATGACGAAGACCTCGGGATGCCCAGGGATGCTCAAGTCTTGCGAAACCTTCACCCGGCCCGATCGGTCCACCTCCACACCGAGCGCCTTGCCCAGAGGGGAGGCCTGGATGCCAGCCGCCCAAATCGAGGTCTTGGTTTCGATCTGCGTTTCGACGCCATCAGAAACGACGCGAACGAAGGTAGCCGCGATCTCTACGACAGATGTATTGGTCAGGACCTCGACGCCGAGTTTTTCTAGCCTCCGCTGTGCCTTTAACCCGAGACCGGATCCGAACGTTGGAAGAAGACTCTCTTTGGCCTCGACTAGGATCACCCTAGCATCGCGAGGATCGATCCACCGGAAGTCTGCCGCCAAAGTGTGTCTTGATATTTCTCCGATCGCCCCGGCAAGCTCCACTCCTGTAGGTCCGCCACCGATGATTACGAAAGTGAGCCAAGCCTGTCTGGCCTGCTCGTCGTCTTCGCTCTCTGCATTTTCGAAAGCGATGAGAATCCGATGCCTGACCTCGAGGGCGTCGGAAAGGGTCTTCAGGCTGGGAGCATCCGGCTCCCACCGCTCATTTCCGAAATAACTCGATGTAGCCCCGGCGGCGAGAATCAGATAGTCATATGAAAGTTTTTCTCCATCCACTTTGACGGCGCGGCCCTTGAGGTCCACTTCCTCCACTTCTCCCAGGATCACCTCCGTGTTGGCCTGTCTCCTCAGGACCCTTCGGATTGGGGAAGCGATGTCGGCTGGGTTCAAGGCTGCGGTCGCAACTTGGTAGAGGAGCGGCTGGAAGAGATGGTGATTTCTCTTGTCGATGACGATCAGATCGACGGGTCTGTTCCCAAGCCGCTTAGCAGCCTGAAGGCCTGCGAATCCTGCGCCGACGACAACGACTCTGGGTCTTTTCATGAGTACAGACTATGAAAGAGCTGGAGTGCGGCTATGAAATGATGCCGGCGCGCATCCCTTGACGGACCGCGGCTGCTCGGTCAGAAACACCAAGCTTGTCGAACAGTCGCTTGACATAGGTTCTAACCGATGACATCGAGATGGACATGTTGTCGGCGATCTCCTGGTATGTGAGTCCCTCGGCCAGAGCGGAGAGCACCTCGACCTCTCGCGTCGATAGAGAAGCCCCGGAGATCCTGCTGGTCGCCGGCTGCAACCCTTCTATTACCTTCATTGCGCTTCCCGCATCGAATACAGCTCGCCCTTCTGCGGCCTGGTGCACATAGGCATTGAGTTGAGCGCCGTCTACCGACTTCAGCAGGTAACCGCTCGCTCCGGCTGAAAGTGCAGACGAGATCGCTGCGCGATCACTAGACGCAGACAGGATGATGATTCTCGCCTCCGGATCTTTCTCCTTGATGACTTTTGTGGCCTCAACTCCGCTGAGGCCGGGCATCTGGACATCGACCAGAACAACGTCGGGACGGTGTTCATCGTAGAGGTCTAGGAGCTCATTTCCGTCGCTGGCTTCGCCTACGACCGTGATGTTTCCATCAAGGAGAAGGCGAGCGACGATCGCCTCTCTCATCATCGGATGGTCCTCTGCTATTAGGACCCTCACCATTTCGCCCATCGATTTCGGAATCGTACTTCTTTCCACCGAGCTTGTTAGTATCTGGCTCTATGACGACCAGGAAACTGGCCGCCACATTCCTGATCCTTGCGCTTGTGGCAGTTTTCCCAGCGCCAACCGCAGAAGCGCTCCCTTCTCGCGGCGACGTTCAGAAGCAGCTGGACTCGCTCGGCAGGGAGATAGCGATCCTCGACGAGGAGTACAACCTTTCGCGCATCCAGATGACGAAGGTCGAGCAGCAGATAAGAGACCTGCGTTCGCGAGGTGAAAAGGCCGAGGCGGAGCTGCAGGGCCTGCGGAATCAGGTGAGCGCCAGGGCTGCATCTGCTTACCGAAGGGGGGTCCCGGACGTCCTCATTTTGATCCTGGAGTCGAAGAGCATCAGCGAGTTCGGGCGCAAGATGAGCCTGGCTTCGAGAGTTGGAGCTCAACAGGCTGGTGTGGTCGAGTCACTGGAGATCTCAAAAGTTCGCGCTGCACACCTGGATGAGGATCTCCAAGCTGAGCTTCAAAAGCGTCAGAAGATAACCGCATCTCTGTCTTCCAGGAAGAGCCAGCTGGAGAAGCGGATGGCCGAACAGAAGGTTTTGCTCGCCAGGCTCGATGCTGCAGCTGCGCCGGCGAAGGTGCGGGTGGCTGCATCGAAACCAGCGGTCGTACCGGCTCCAGCCAACGTTCCGCTATCGGGGAGGGCCGGGATCGCAGTAGAGACTGCGTATGCTCAGTTGGGCAAACCGTATCGGTGGGGTGCGTCGGGGCCTGACTCATTCGATTGCTCGGGTCTAACCATGTATTCGTGGCGCAGGGCCGGTGTCTCCTTGCCGCATTCTTCGCGGGCGCAGTATTCGGCAACCAAGAGAGTTGCTCGAGAAGACCTCCAGCCCGGTGACCTCGTCTTTTTCGGGAGTCCTATCCATCACGTTGGCATCTACGCTGGAGACGGCAAGATGATTCACTCACCCGAGACCGGTAAAAACGTTCGGATCTGGACGATAAGCCGACGCGACTATGCCGGTGCCGGACGACCCGGCGTATAAGGTTTCGATTGGTTCTAAAGACACCCTGACACCCTTTTACAGGAGGGCCGGTGGAACTCGATAACGTACTCGTCCTGCTGGCAGTCGTATTCGTTGCAGGGCGTGTGGGTGCGGAGATAGCGGAACGACTGAGAACGCCGGAGGTGATCGGCGAGATCGTTGCCGGAGTGATCATCGGTCCGGCCGTTCTGCAGCTCGTGCCAGCCCATAACGAGGCCTTCGAGGCAATTGCTGAGCTAGGGGTCATATTCCTCTTGTTCTCGGTGGGGCTGGAGACCGACCTCCAGGAATTGAGAAAGGTCGGAGGCATCGCCACCGGCGTCGCATTTGGAGGCGTGATCCTTCCCTTTGCCCTCGGATATGGGCTCATGTGGATGCTCGACTACACGACCAACCAGGCGATCTTCATGGGGACCGCGATGATCGCCACCAGCGTTGGGGTTACCGCCAGGGTTCTTAGGGACAAGGGCAAGCTGGCAACCCGGGAGGCGCGTATCATCCTTGGTGCGGCGGTTGTCGACGACGTGATTGCCCTCTTTATGCTGGCTATAGTGGCCGGCATCGCCACCGGGAGCCTGTCGTTTGGGGGCCTTGTCTTCCTGGTGGTCGAAGCTATCGCCTTCTTCTTGATCCTCGGGACGTTCGGGCGAACCGTGATCCGCAAGACCTTTCCCCATATGCGACGGCTGAGAGTTACCGAACCCGTGCTTTCGATCGCCATCGCCATTGCTCTTGTCTTGGCGGCCTCGGCAGCAAAGATCGGACTGGCAGCAATCGTTGGTGCATTTCTAGCGGGCGTGATCGTTGGGGAGACTCCGAAGGAGGAGGAACTTCATGCCCGGACGATGCCGCTATATGCCTTCTTCGTGCCCTTTTTCTTCGTTCACGTCGGGACACTGGTAGATCTGAAGGCGATGTCGGGGGCAGTCGTACTGACCGCTGTGGTCACCGTTCTCGCCTTTGTCGGGAAGTTCGTGGGAAGCGGCGCTGCAGCTCTCAAGCTGGGACGTAAGGGAGCATCGATAGTAGGGACCGGGATGGCTCCAAGAGGAGAGGTTGGGATAATCGTCGCGAGTCTCGGCCTTGGACTTGGAGTGATCGGCCAGGAACTCTACGGCGTTGTGGTGGCCATGAGCCTTATAACGTCGATCATCGCCCCGCCGCTTCTGGCTTTTCTTTATGGTCTGCCGGACGGCCCCCCAAGTGCCGGTCGAACCAGTCGAGAAGGATCCGAAAACGCTCCTCCCGATGCTTAGGAGAGCCGGCGCGTGAAAGTTCGTGACTCTCACCCGGAAAGCGGAAGAACTCGACCTCACGCTCCAGGATGCGAAGCGCAGTGAACAACTCTTCCGCCTGGGATATTGGACACCTGAGATCATTCTCCGAGTGGAGTATCAACACCGGTGTGTGGACTTTCTCCACATAGCGGATAGGTGACATCCGAAGATATTCCTCCGGGTCTTCGAGGTAGGAAGGACCGAAGTAACTCTTGAAGAATGGTCCTATGTCTGAGGTCCAGCACATCGTCAGGTGATTGTTGACGGCGCGCTCGGAACAAGCGGCCTTGAACCGATCCGTATGTCCGATCATCCATGAGGTCATGAACCCCCCATACGATCCACCCATCACGCCTAGTCGGCCTCCATCGATGAACTCAAAGCGTTTCAACGCCTCGTCGGTCACCGCCATAAGGTCCTCGTAGTCGACACCGCCCCATCCAGATCCCGGATCCGGTGCTTTCGGCCCCCGTATCGCTCGGCCCCATGCCTCGGAATATCCCGATGAGCCCCGGGGATTGGAATAAACAACGACGTAGCCCGCACCGGCATAGACCTGAAACTCGTCGAAGAAGCGGTCGCCGTACTGAGTGAACGGCCCGCCGTGGATGTTGAGGAGCATCGGGTATTTCTTCCCCTCAGTGAACTCGGTTGGCTTCATGCACCATGCCTCGACCTCTGAGCCGTCTGCTGAAATCGCTGTGAATTTGATGGGTTCCGCAAGAGGTGTCTTTGATGCGAACGCTTCTCCGTATTTCGTGATTCGCCTCGGACTGTCGCCATCCAGGACAAACAAGTCCGGAAGCAGGGCCGGCTTGGTCGCGACGAATGCGATGGTCTCAGAAGTAACGTCGAATGCGGTGACCTGGAGAACGCCCGTCACAACCGGCTCTGGCTTCTCATTACCGTCGGAGGAGACGCGGTGGATGTGGGTCCTTCCCGCATCCTCGACTGTGAAGTAAATGTCATCACCTTCCCACGCCGGCTCTCTCATCGAGCCGAATGGCATGCATTGGCGGTCGAGCGATTCGGTGAGGATGCGGCGTTTGGAGGTGGCAAGCTCGACGACGGCTATCTGTGCGTGGTGCGGGCTGTCCATCGGAGCTGGGGACCACGCCACCGCGATCATCGACCCGTCCGGACTCCACGATGGAGAATGGTGGGCCGAGTCTGTTTTAGTGATCCTCGTCGGTTCTCCGCCTTTTGCCGAGACGACGTAGAGATCGGTCTTGCGATCCAGATCCCATGTGTCGTGGCGCGCGGAGACAAAGGCCAGCTTCTTGCCGTCAGGGGACCAGGAGAGTCCACTGGTGTCGTTGGGACCGGAGGTGATCTGGACCGGCTCCCCCTTTCCCTCCGCATCGACAACGAAAAGATGACGAGGACGATCGATTGTCCATCCGACACTGTCGAGGCGGTAGATGAGGCGATCGATCTTTCTTGGAGGCTGATCCTTCGGCTTTTCGATCGTGTAACTCTCGCTCTGGTCGCGCGCAAGGAACGCGATGCGTTTGCCGTCCGGAGAAAATGCTGCGTCCTCTATTTCCTCGGGGAACTCCGCCAGACGTTTCGGCTCGCCCCCATCTGCCGGCATTACGTAGAGCTGGGAGCCCTTTTCTTCTCGGTGTGAGACGAAAGCCAGCGTGCTGCCGTCCTTAGACCACCTGGGTTTTGAATCCCGGTGATCTCCTCGGGTGAATGGCTTGACCGTTCCTCCGTTTACGAGTTCGATGCGGCTTCGATATTCGTTTTTTTCGCGATCGAGGGAGACAACGACGATGGCCGTCTTCGAACCGTCGGGGGAAAGGCGCACGTCCCCGACGTACTCCATCTCCCAAATGGCCTCAGGTTTCATGTGAGGGGATGCTAACTCTCGGCAAGTGCGAGTTGCCTCGCCCTCCTTATCTTCATAATCTACCGGTCGGTAGATAAAGGGAAGGTGCATTGATAAGGGAAGCTCTCGAGGGCAAGCGCGTTCTCCTTACGGGCGTGACCGGATTTCTTGGGTCGGCCCTGCTCGAGCGATTCCTCCTGGATCTTCCCGTCGAGCGTGTCGACGTGTTGATCCGGGGAGATGCCCAAAAGCGCCTCGACTGGCTGCTCGAGGGCAGCGCCTTTTCACAGGGCCGCCAGCAGCTCGGCTCGGATGGCTTCAAGGAATTGGTCGCCACCAAGGTGAGGGCGATCTCTTGCGACCTTGCCACCGATGACCCGCGAATCGACGCCGACCTCGATCTCGTCATTCATAGTGCTGCGACGGTTTCGTTCGACCCCCCGATCTCAGATGCTTTCTCCACGAACCTTCTCGGGACCCTTCGTTTATTCGAGGCAGTTCGAGGTCGCCCGTTCATCCATGTTTCCACTGCATATGTCGCCGGAGTCACCAGGGGAACTCAGGCCGAGGAATTGTTGAACCGTGGCATCGACTGGCGGGCGGAAGCGGAATCCGCCGCGGGGATGAGCTCCGCCGTCGAGAGGGATTCGAGGCACCCTCAAGTTTTGGGAAAACTTCAGAGCAAAGCCAGAGCAGAGATGGGCAAGGCCGGCCCGCAGTCGGTGGCGGAGGGGACCGAACAGCTCCGTATCAAGTGGGTGAAGGACCAACTCGTCGAAGCGGGCAAAGCTCGCGCTCGCAGCCTGGGGTGGCCCGATGTTTACGGCTTCACCAAAGCATTGACCGAGCAGGCCCTCGATGAAGTAGCGGGATCGGCTCCTCTTTCGATCGTCCGGCCAAGCATCATCGAAGGAGCTTTGGAGCGGCCCTTTGCCGGGTGGATCGAGGGTTTCAGAATGGCTGATCCGATCTTCTTGGCCTACGGGAGAGGATCTCTGCCCGATTTCCCCGGCATCCCCGAGGGGATTCTCGACTTGATTCCTGTCGATATGGTTGTGAACGCCATCCTTGCGATTGCCGCATCCCCTCCCAAGACCAGAGCGGTGTATCA
>JAHWKU010000026.1 GCA_019347715.1 Actinomycetota bacterium
GTGAAGCTCGGAGATGCCCAGCGGGAGGCTCCTGTCTATTCATGGGATCCGGAGCGCGATCTCGCCCTCGTCGTTCTTAGAGTAGGGAATCAGAAGGCCCTCGAATGGGCTCCGGCAGAGATTCCGATCGGTGCCCGTGTATGGGCGATCGGAACCTCAACGGGCCGGTTCGGCGCGGCCGCATCGGAAGGGATAGTCCTGGATCAATCCAACGATGGCATCCTCACCGACGCCGACGTCCCCAGCCAGAGCACGGGCGGGGCATTGCTCACGCGCGAGCCGAAAGTGCTCGGAGTTCTTTCACTGAGCTACGCCCCTGGGGGATTGCCCCCATCGAACGGCTGGGCCGTTCCCATCAGACTGTCCTGCCAGAAAGTCCTTCGCTGCCCAAGCTGATCACTCGTCGGGTTCGGGCAGGGTGGTAGGGGTAGGTGTTGGCAATGGGCTCGGCTCAAAAGTCGGGCTTGGGACGGGGCTCGGGGAAGGCGAGGGCTTAGGGGATTCGGGTGGTGGCTCGGGCGAAAGTTCGGGAGTCGGTGAGGGAGAGGGCCTCGGCTTGAATGGAAGCCTGAAGGCATCATCCGCTTTGCGGCTGATCTTGCCCGCTTCTTCGAAAGTCGTTGGAGGTATATGGGACAGCGCGGCCTTCATGAATTCAGCCCACATCTGAGCCGGAATCGTCCCACCCGTCACGTTGCGAACGCCGTTCACTCTAGCGAGGGGCTTATTGGCTTCCAGATAACCGAGCCAGGCCATCGCCGCGAGGTCGGGCGTATATCCCACAAATGAGGCGTTGTTGAAGTCCTGATCGGTACCCGTTTTGCCGGCGGCCGGCCGGTCGATATCCGCCCGTTTGCCCGTTCCACTGGTTATCACCTTGGTGAGGATTTGATTGGCGTTGGCGGCAATGTTGGGTTCAAGCGCCGCAACCGGTTCGGAGGGACCTTCCAGGACAACGTCGCCGGTTGAGTCCTCGATGCGGGTGAAGAACCTCGGCTCGTGACGGATGCCGTTGGCTGCCAGAGTCGCGTAGGCAGATGCCATCTCGAGGGGACTAACGCCCCTCGTAAGACCGCCGAGGGCGATCGCGGCGTTCTTCTCATCGCCCTTAAGCGTCTCCGCCTTGATGCCCATTCTCACCGCGGCGTCGACTACCTTCTCGGCGCCAACGTTTTGAATCATCTGGGCGTAAACGGTGTTTACCGAATTAACCGTGGCCTTTTCGATCGAGAGCCTTCCATACCCACGGCCTCCAAAGTTGTGAACGCAAGAGCAGTCATTGCCCCAGCCTTTGATCCGAAGAACCCCAGGAGCTCTAAACGATCTCGAAGGTGCCAACCCTTCCTCGAGCGCCGCGATGAGAGTGAAAGTCTTGAAGGCAGATCCGGGCCGGGCATTGCCCTGAGTGGCTAGGTTGAACTTCAGTCTGGCATCGTATCCCCGGCCCCCGACGATCGCCCTTACGAAACCCGTCCCTGGCTCGACGGCCACGATTACTCCGTGAGGATCGTCGTCTCGCTTGAGCGTCTCCGCCACGATTTTCTCAGCGGTTTCCTGCGCGACGGTATCCACGCTCGCGTAGATTCTGAGCCCCCCTGAATAAAGCCGCTGGCTCCCAACCTCCTTGCTTCTCTGCAGGCTCTTCGTCAGACCGTCGACGAACCACGGGAAGCGAAAGACCTCTTCCTTAGGGGGAGCCACCTGGGGTATCTCATCTTTGGCTTGCTGCGCCGTCGCGGCATCGATCATGCCGAGCTCCTCCATGCGAGAGATCACGAAGATCCTTCTAGCCTCGGCCTCCTCTGGGTTGTCGTATGGCGAATAACGCACGGGGGCAGGGATCAACCCGATCAGTTGGGCCGACTCCGACAACGTCAATTCGGACGCACCCTTGTTGAAGTAGGTCCTTGCTGCGGCTTCTACGCCGTAGGCGCCCTTGCCGAAGTAGACCGTGTTCAGGTACCCCTCCAGGATCTTCGACTTGGACTTGTCTTTCTCTACCTGGTAGGCGATCAAGACTTCACGTACCTTCCTGAAGATAGTTCTCTTAGGCCTCTCTATGTACGTGTTCTTGACGTACTGCTGCGTGATGGTGGATCCACCCTGGACGGTCGCGCGCGCGCGCAAGTCTGCGATCAACGCCCTCGTTACCGCCTTTGGGTCGAATCCCTTATGCTCGTAGAATCTCGCATCCTCGGCCGCAACCGCCGCCTTCTGAAGATGCTCCGGCATGGCGCCGATCTTGATCAACTGGCGATTGTGTTCGGCGTGGAAGGTCGCTATCAGAAACTTATCCGGGTTGTCCGGTCCGCATGGGGCACCTCTGGGACAGGCATAGACATGGCTGGTCTCAGCGGTGGCCCCCGGAATGGGGTCGGGCACGACAGCAGGAAGTGGCACAAACAAAAAAGTCGCCATCGCGGTTCCGCCCACGATTACCGGCCCCGCAACAAAAAGCACAAGCAATGCCTTGAAAAGATCCCGTGGGCTGTGAGGTAGTCGCGCCAGATAACGCGGAAAAGCGGTTAGACGCATAGCGTCTAGGATATTCGCGATGACCTACAAAGGAGACGACTCTTCGTCTCGGCTCAGGGATCTTCCTCAAGTAGAGCGACTCGCAGGGGCGCTGCCTGAAGAAGTTCCGCACCACTCAAGGGTGATAGCGGCGCGGAGGGCTATCGAACAGGCGAGAGCCAGGATTCGCGCTGGAGGACCGAGTGCCGATCTGGCAGAACTCGTCCGGACCGCCGAGAAAGAGATAGCGCTGGACCGACGCCGCCGTTTAGTGAAAGTCATCAATGCAACTGGCGTCCTGCTGCACACGAATCTGGGCAGAACACCGCTGCCGGCTGAGGCGATAGATGCCATCGAACGAGCTTCGACGGGCTACTCCAACCTTGAGTACGACCTCGAAGCAGGGTTGCGAGGAAGCCGGTACGTCCACTGCACCCAAATGCTGATCGACCTAACGGGCGCGCCCTCTGCACTGATCGTGAACAACAACGCCGGCGCCGTGATGCTGGTCCTTGCCGCTATCGCCGCAGGCCGCGAAGTGATCATCTCTCGAGGGGAGCTCATCGAAATAGGGGGAGAGTTCCGTATCCCAGACATCCTGGCTGCATCGGGATCGATCCTCGTCGAAGTCGGCACGACCAACCGAACTCATCTGAAGGACTATGAAAGAGCGCTCGGAGCCAACACCGCCGCAATCATGAAGGTGCATCCTTCCAACTATCGCGTTGTTGGCTTCTCGGCAGAAGTTTCGGCCTCGGCCCTCTCGGAGCTGGCTCACGCCAACGGAGTGCCGTTTATCCACGACCTCGGCAGCGGACTTCTGAGAAGGCGCGTTTCGGGGACGGAGCTGCCGTGGCTATCGGAAGAACCAGCAGTGGAGACGGCTATCTCTAACGGCGCAGACGTGATCACGTTTTCCGGAGACAAGCTTATGGGTGGGCCTCAATCCGGGATCATCCTTGGCAGCGGGGCAGCGATCGACCGCATGAAACGTCACCCGCTGCTACGCGCATTGCGCGTGGACAAGATGACCCTCGCCGCGCTGGAGGCAACGCTCAATCTCTACGCTTCGGACCGAGAGCACGAACTGCCTTTCTGGAGAATGGCGCTCATTCCAGTCGAGGAGATCGCCCATAGGGCCGCTGCGATTGCCGACTCCCTTGGCGGCACTGCATGCAAGGTAGAGATAACCGATGGGCACTCGGCGGCAGGAGGAGGCGCTGGGGCCAATACCCTGATACCGACCTCTTTGCTCGAAGTCTCGCCGAGGGACCGCAAGCCAGAGGAGGTAATTCGCTCGCTTCTCGACGAGCCGATTCCAATAGTTGCCCGTATCGAAAACGATCGAGTGGTGGTCGACCTGCGAACCGTCGAAGAGGACCAAGACTCCACGGTGGCCGATGCAATCCGCGCCGCTCTGTAGTGGCTGAGCCTTTCCGGGGGCAGACAACATTGCCAGGAATCCGCAGATGCACGTAGTCGGAACTGCTGGTCACGTCGACCACGGGAAGAGTGCGCTGGTAAGGGCGCTGACGGGCATCGACCCCGACAGACTGGAAGAGGAAAAACGACGCGGCCTCACCATCGATCTTGGGTTCGCCTGGTTCAAGCTTCCGTCAGGCCGGGAGGTAGGCGTCGTCGACGTTCCGGGTCACGAACGATTCATAAAGAACATGCTGGCCGGAGTTGGGGCAATCAACGTCACCCTTTTCGTGGTTGCGGCCAATGAAGGATGGAAACCGCAATCACAGGAGCACCTCGACATACTCGATCTTCTCGGTGTGTCCAACGCGGTAATCGCCCTTACCAAGTCCGATACCGTATCGAACGACGACCTGGGAGAAGTGCGCTCGGAAGTGGTCCGGCGCGTAACAGGAACAACCTTGGCTGACTCTCCCATCGTGGCAGTTTCGGTGGTAAGCGGCGATGGCCTCTCTCAGCTGGTAGGGGAGCTGGAGCGGATCCTCGAGTCGGCACCTCCGGCCGCCGATCGCGAAAGGCCCCGGATGTGGCTAGACCGGATCTTCACAATGCGGGGATCGGGGACCGTGGTAACCGGCACCTTGATTGACGGAAGCCTGACCCGCGACATGGCGATCGAAATCCTTCCGGGCAAGCTCGAGGCTAGGATACGATCGATCCAGTCTCATCAAAGGCAGGTCGAGGCGATCGGCCCGGGCAATCGCACAGCCCTGAACTTAGTCGGGCTCGAAAAGGCACAGCTCGAAAGAGGCGATGCGGTCACTCGGCCTGGTCAATGGAAGACCACGGGCAAAATCGCAGCCGAAATCAAGCTGCTGCCTCATCTGACACACGACCCTACCGAGAAAGGCGCGTTCAAGTTCTATCTCGGTTCCGCGGAGGTAGAGGCGGAGATTCGCTTCATGGGCGGCGATACACCCGAGTTCGCCCTGATCTCGCTGCGGAGAGAGATCGTGGCCGATCTCGGCGACCGATTTGTGTTGAGAGATGCAGGCAGGCGCGAAACTCTTGGGGGCGGAACGGTCATAGACCCCTTTGTCGATCGGTCGGCTAGACGCTCGCAGGCAATGCAAGAGCGGCTGAGGTCACTCGGGGGCCAAGGTCGCGAGAGGTACCTGCACCAAGTCGCCGAGGAGAAGGGCTTTCTCGACCTCAGCGAGGTCGAGATGCTTACCGGACTCGACGAGGAGGCGGCGCGGCGCGTCCTGAAGGAAGCGATCCTGACCGATCGCCTCGCCATTACGAGGACGACGTTTGAATCTGTCTCTCCACAAATTAGAGATCTCGTTAAGGCCCATCAAGCCACGGCTCCGCTCGATCCAGGGCTCGATCGTTCCTCTATCAGAGCCGCCATCTCTCTTCCCGACCGCGTGATCGACGCGGTGATCCAGGAGATGGCAAGCGCCGGAGAACTTGTCCTCGATGCCACTGCGGTAAGGACTCCGGATCACGCTCCACAGACCGACACGAGCGAAGCTACAGAATTGCTCGATCTTCTTTCACAAGGTGGCGCCTCTCCTCCCACGATCCCTGAGCTAGGGGAGCGGTACGACCGGAAGCTGATCCAAGCCTTGATCCGCTCGGAAAGGATCGAGCAGATCTCCAACGACATCATCTACCCAGTTTCGACGCTCGCCGAGATCAGAAACAAAGTGGCCGAGGAGATTGAGACGGCCGGGCCGATGACTGTGGCTCGATTCCGAGATCTCGCTGGAACCACACGTAAATACGCTGTGCCTTTGCTCGAATTCCTGGATCGCACCGGGTTCACCAGGCGCTCAGGAGATGTGAGAGTCCTCGGCCCCCGTGCGAAGGGCTAGGTTTTCTCGGGAGTAGACGCCGGGCGGCCTCCCTGGAAATGGGCCAGCAGTTCGATTGGAACCGGAAGCACAATCGTCGAGTTCTTCTCCGACGCAACTTCCGTAATGGTCTGCAGGAAACGGAGCTGATACGCGATCGGCTCTCTGGTTAGCACCTCTGCAGCCTCACGCAGCCGCTCCGCTGCCTGGAATTCTCCCTCGGCATTGATTACCTTCGCGCGCCGCTCTCTCTCTGCTTCGGCTTGCCGTGCCATCGCCCTCTGCATCTCCTGCGGGAGATCGACGTTCTTGATTTCGACGTTCGTCACCTTTACTCCCCATGGCTCGGTGAGATCGTCGATGATGCGCTGAATCTCGTCATTCAATCTGTCTCTCTCCCCGAGCAACTGATCGAGGTCGGCCTGACCGAGGATCGACCTGAGCGTGGTCTGAGCGATCTGAGAAGTCCCGAGCACGTAGTTCTGAATTTCGACCGTCGCCTTTATCGGCTCGAATACCTGAAAGTAAACAACCGCGTCCACCCTCACCGTGACGTTGTCTCTCGTGATTACGTCCTGAGGTGGGACGTTCATCGTCACGATCTGCAGATTCACCTTCGTCATCTTGTCGATGATCGGGATGATGAAGAACAAACCCGGCCCCTTGGCGCCTACGATCCGGCCCAACCGCAGGATCACCCCTCGTTCCCATTCGTTGACGATGCGAATCGCCGAGACCAGGATGAGGAAACCAACCACCGCGGCAACTCCGCCGAAGCTAAACAATGCGTCCATCTTCGCCTCCTTTTGACTGTTCGATCTCTTCCTGCCTTGCTTCCTCGACCATTACCGAAAGTCCGGAGACGCCGAGGATCTTCACTGGGGCCCCCTCCCCGATCGCCATCCCTGCAGTTCGGGCTCGCCAGATGGAGCCCCTCGCTGAAATCTGACCTTCCGGAGCAATGTCGGTCCGCGCCACACCGAATGTGCCGACGAGGGCCTCCGACCCTTGAACCGGACGGATCGAACGCGATCTGATCGCGGCGGTCATGACCGAGATGAAAAAGAGCATGCTTGCAACAACCGCTCCTGCGATAGCCCACCACGCCAGCCGGAGCGCCGGATCCGCTCCGGCAAACAGCAGGAGACTGCCTGCTACCAAGGCGAGGACTCCGCCAATCGTGAAGATACCGAGGCCCGCGACGTGGAGGTCGACGACTAAGAAGATGATCCCGAGCGCTATCAGGCCCACCCCAGCCCACGACGTTGGGAGAATGCTGAGAGCGTAAAAACCCAAGAGGAGCGCGATACCGCCTAAAACTCCAGCCGCGCCGATGCCTGGGTTGTACAGCTCAAAGATGAGTCCATAGAACCCAAGCAGAAGAAGCATGTATGCGATCTCGGGACGCACCACGGTATGCAAAATCCGCTCGAGGAGACCCATCTTGTGGAACCGCAGCGAAGCGCCATCTAGATCCAAAGTTACCGATTCGTCACCCAGCTGAATCTGCCGGCCGTTCAACCCATCGGTGAGCGTGTGGATGTCGGCTGCAATGATCTCTATGACGTCTTCCTCGAGCGCCTCCTCCGCTCCGATCGAGGCCGACTCCCTCACTGCATCTTCTGCAAAATCTGGGTTTCGACCGCGCTCGATGGCAATCTCCCGGATGTAGGCCGCGGCATCGTTCACGGCCTTGGCAGCCGTCGTCTCGTCGCCTCCGCCCCCCAAGTCGACCGGGTGAGCGGCGCCGAGATTGGTGGCCGGCGACATAGCTGCAACGTGGGACGCGTAAACGATGAAGACGCCTGCCGAGGCTGCCCTTGCACCGGGAGGACTAACCCAAACGATGACCGGCACCCTTGCGTTCAGGATCCTTTGCACCATCTGTCGCATAGATATATCGAGACCGCCCGGGGTATCTATGCGAACGATGATGGCCTTCGAAGCGTTGGCTTCTGCATTATCTATCTGCCTAAGAAGAAAGCGGGACGAAACTGGATCAATCACTCCCTCGAGCTCCACGAACTCGATGACGTTGGTTTGGGCGTTAGCAGGAAGCGATAACAACATGGCCCCGGCAACCAAGAAGACAGCCGCGATCATCAAGCGCGCGACAGATTTGCTTCTACTACGCTCGGATATCATGGCGAGATGCCCCTAGACGCCCTCCTGGACCGCCAGCTTCTTATTATCTCCGGCAAAGGTGGAGTGGGAAAGACGACGGTCGCAGCCGCGGTATCCGTACTGGTCTCTAGATACAACAAGCGAGTACTCGTCTGCGAGGTGGAGGGGAAAAGGGCACTTTCATCATTGTTTGGATCCGATGAGCTTACTCCCACCCCAAGGGAGCTGAGACCGAACCTTTACGGAATGAATATCTCGGCGGAAGAGTCGCTCAAGGAGTATTTCGACGTTCAGTTCCACATGAAGAGGCTGGCCAAACCGCTCGTGGCCTCCCAGCTCGTCTACTACGTCACGCATGCGGCCCCCGGCCTGAGGGACCTGCTGATGCTCGGAAAGGTGTGGCACGAGGCGGTTCGCAAAAAGAGTTTCGACGTCATCGTCCTCGACACTCCTGCGGCCGGGCACGCTGTTTCGATGCTCAGGTCACCTGCCGGTTTTCTTCAGGCGGTCCCTCTCGGTCCAATGGCGCGAAATGCGAGGGAGGTCGTCGAGTGGCTCCAGGATCCGCAAAAGGTCTCTATTTTGCTCGTGAGCATGGCAGAGGAAATGCCGGTGAACGAAAGCATCGAAACCACCCAACTCCTTGAAGAAAGACTAGGCATGGACGTCACCGCCACTTTCATCAACATGCTCTATCCCCCGCTCTACGAAGACCGGCACGCCGAAGAGACGTTCCGTACTTTGGAGAATCCTGAACAGCTGGTGGAAGAGGCCAAGAGAGCGAAAGCAAAACTGAACGCGAAGAGCACCGCGGCTCTCTTTGAGGCCGGAAGCTTTTATTTGGCTCGCCGGGACCTTCAACAGGAGCATCGCCAGGTATTGGTAGCCGCCATGAAGGACACATCACGCATCGTGGATCTTCCTTTCATGTTTCGCGAGTCCTTCGGAAAGCAGGAAATAGATGACCTAGCAACGGTCATGAGGGACCAACTGGCGTCATGAGTCTCGAGTCCGTCCTCGATAAGCACATAGTGGTTTGCGCCGGAAGTGGCGGGGTTGGCAAGACAACAGTGTCCGCCTCGATCGCTCTTGAGGCAGCCAAACGCGGAAAGAAGGCCATCGTAGTCACCATCGATCCGGCCAAGCGCCTCGCCAACTCTCTTGGCCTGAAGGAACTGTCGAACGAGCCGAAGCGCATACGCCCCAAGCAATTTATCGATGCCGGCCTCAAGCCCGCTCATCTCGACGCCATGATGCTCGATACCAAGACGACCTTCGACGCGCTCGTGCACAAATACGCGAAGGACGAGGCTCGAGCGGAAAGGATCGTCAGCAACCGCTTCTACCTCGCGATATCCGGGGCCTTATCCGGAACTCACGAATACATGGCGATGGAGAAACTGTACGAGCTTCACACCGAAGGCGACTACGACCTCATCGTCATCGATACTCCGCCAACGAGAAACGCACTCGATTTCCTGGAGGCTCCCAAGCGGATGACCTCGTTTCTCGAAGGCAGACTTCTCAAGTGGTTCCTTTTGCCGGCCCTCGGGGGCGGCAAGGGGGTCTTCAAGGTCATGAACTTCGCCGCTGCTCAGTTCTTGCGAGTGGTTCAAAAGGTCATCGGCGCGCAGCTCCTCAAGGACACCGCAGACTTCTTCGCAAATTTCGAAGGGATGTACGAAGGTTTCAAAGAACGCGCTCAGGAGGTGTACGAACTCCTTCGTCAGAACGAAACTGCATTCGTCGTGGTGACGGCCCCGACCGCGCAAGCGGTTGACGAAGCACTTTTCTTTGCAGCCAGGCTGAACGAATACGACCTCCCTTTCGGAGGACTCGTCGTGAACCGCATCCATCCTCTCTGGCAGGTGGCCGCCATCTCAGGGGCAGGCGACGACCTCATCGATCCCCTGATAAAGGTCGTCCACGACTTCGCTCTCGTAGCCAATCGCGAGGAGGAGAGTCTCGCCCGCCTCCAGCAGGAGGTACCGGAGTACCGGTGGGCAAGGGTTCCGTACATGACCAAGGAAGTCGTCGATCTGGGCGCTCTCGACGAGATCGCAGATCACATCTTCGGGACCTCAGACCCCATCCCTCGCGCTCAAAGCGGAGGATAAGCGTCGACGCCGCAGGCCGGGTGAGGATCGGATTCACCCCTATAATCCCCGTGAAATGAAGACCCAGCTGACCTTCGATCAATTGAAGGAACGGATTTCCAAACGTCTCTCGGAGAACCGGGTTTCTCAGGGGGAGGGAGAGCTGGGCAGCGTGTCGATCGCTCTCGCCCGCAGGGCAACCAGAACCTTCAGGGCCCACTGGACCGGGTTCAAGATCTTTTATCCGAACCGGACGATCATCCTTCACGCTGTTCTGAAAGACGGCCGGTTCTGGGTCGAGGGATACATCTCTCCAGATCAGGCTTCTTGGATCCTCGCATTTAGAGACAAGCCGCACCCGACTCGAGGCAGCGGAGGCCCAAGACCAGACGACCAGGCCGCTGCACCTCAATCCGTGGAGGCCAGCCTGGAGATGCGCCAGCGATGGCTGGAGCGGGGCGTGGTCACCGAGGAAGAACTCATCCGCATGGAGGACTACGACGACCCGATCGAGGCCGTTGACGGATTTTTCAATTACGCGAGTCTCTACGTTCTAAAGGCAATTGACGCCTCCTGGTCACAGTTCGGTTATCTCCCCGACCCCTCGATCGAATGGGACGAGCAAGATTTCTCAACTGCGTCCCTGCCCATCGACGAAGCCATCGATCAGGGCCTCAAAAAGTCCGACATCATCTGGCTGACTCCCGATACCTCCCCAGGCAGGTCGGTTCCGTGCTGGTTCGTCTACACCAGGGACAACCGCTTGTTTGTTCTTTCTGGAGAACGCCAGCAGATAATCCCTGCAGCAGAACGGGTGCGCGAAGTTCACGTCGTCACCAGATGGAAGGGACGCGACGCCAGGCTGGCAGAATTCGATGCATCGGTTCGTCCGATCACAGCTAAGGATCCCGAAGAGTTCAAAGAAGTCGGCGAACTTCTCATCAACAAGAGGCAATCGGCTCGGGGCGAGTCCGATGAGATCCTCTCGAGATGGATGCGCGAGTGTGTAATCCTCGAACTCATACCGATGGTCTGAGAACGATCCACACACCGGAATTCACAAGCAAGACTTGAAGATCTCCAGATTCGTCGTAGAGAGTCTCAGCGCATCCGGCACCGACGCCGTGTTCGGTCTTCCCGGGGTCCACGCTCTTGGCCTATGGGAAGCACTCGAGGACTCGCCCATACGCTATTTCGGATTCCGCCACGAGCAGGCCGCCGCGCACGCTGCCGACGGGTACGGCAGGGTCACAGGCAAACCCGGGGCGATCTTTCTCTCAACCGGGCCCGGCGCGCTCAATTCCATGTCGGCGCTGGGAGAGGCGCTGGCATCTTCCTCGCCGGTGGTCGCGATCGCCTCGAACATTCCGTCGTCAATGGTAGGGAAGGGCAAGGGCGCTCTGCACGAAATCAACGATCTTTTGCCGGCCTTCGAAACGGTCACGCGCTATACGGGGAGGATCGACTCCGCGGACCAAGCTGCCGCGTCACTGCGAGATGCGCTGTCGGCATCCCTCGGCCCCCGCCCCGGCCCGGTGTATCTAGAGATCCCTTCCGATGTTCTCGACGAAGAGATATCTGATGATCCGGTCTCGGTGAGTCCGGATCCGCCCGGGGCCGATCCATCGTCCATCGAAGAGGCGGCCAAGCTCTTGAAACTCGCAGCCAGGCCGGTCATTTGGGCCGGAGGCGGGGTGCTGAGATCGGGAGCGACCGAGGAACTCACGACGTTGGCGGAACTTCTGCAGGCCCCCGTCATTACGACCTTCATGGGCAAGGGGGCGATACCGGAGGACAATCGTCTGAATGTGGGGACGCTGGTGCGTCAGCCCGAGGTACAGGATCTGCTCCGCTCTTCAGACCTCTTGCTTTCGGTTGGGACTCGCTTCAGCGGCATGGCGACATCGAATTGGACCCTTGACCTTCCATCTCAGCACATCCAGATCGATGTTGACGAGCAAGAACTTGGCAGGAACTATCCGCTTCGGCTCGCGATACGATCCGACGCGGCCGCAGCTCTTTCGGCTCTAAGTCGAACTCTGTTGGAGGGAGGCTTCGAGGCCGGGCCCGGGCGAGCGGAGCATGCCGAGACTGGAGCAAACGCCCGAAGAACCGCAATCGACAGAGCTTTTCTCGAGGGTCCGAAGGAGATGGCGATGCTCCAAGCCGTGCGAAACGCGCTCGACTCCGACATCGTGACTGTCCATGACATGACGATTCCTTCTTACTGGGCCGCTCCCTTCCTACCGATCACGGTCCCGAGGACGTTTCACTACCCATACGGTTACGGGAGTCTCGGCTTTTCCTTGCCGGCGGCGATCGGGGTGGCCGCCGGAAGCCCCGGTAAGCCCGTGGTGGCTTTCTCCGGCGACGGAGGCTTCATGTATCACTGCCGAGAGCTTGCCACCCTTCAGCAATACGATCTGCCGGTGATCGTCATCGTCTTCAACGACCGGGCGTGGGGCGTTCTGAAGTCGTTCGCAAAGGCGAGATACGACACCACCTACGGCCTCGATCTCCCCGGACCGGACTTTCTCGGTCTCGCGGAATCTTTCGGTGTTGCGTCTTCAAGGGCAGAGGCGCCGGAGGAACTGGAGAAAGCTCTTGGCGCGGCAGTCGACGAGGGAAAACCTCATCTCATCGAGGTTCCGGGAACTTGGGTTCTGCCCCCTCCTTCCGACTACTACCGGAAGTGACTGAAGGAAGGAAAACCGCGAGAGCTCACGTCTTCATCTCGGGACAGGTCCAAGGCGTGTTCTTCCGTCAGAAGGCGAAAGAACGAGCGAGGACGCGAGGCGTCACGGGCTGGGTCCGAAACCTGCCGGACGGCAGAGTTGAGGCCGTCTTCGAGGGAAGCAGAGAGTCGATCGAATCGGTGATCGATTGGTGCCGGCGGGGGCCGAGACTTGCCGAAGTCGACTCCGTCGACGTCGAATGGGAAGAACCCATCGGCGAGCAATCCTTCGATGTCAAATAAGACGATGTACCCAGTCACGGCAATTCTGGCTCTGGGGGCGGCATGTTTCGTTTGGGGAATCATCGAGGCCCGCCTCTATCGCACGAGAAAGCACACCATTGGAGTCCTGCCAGAAGGAAGCAGGATGCTTCGCGTGCTCCAGGTCTCGGATCTTCACTTCCGCAGCGGACAGGCGCGTCTGGGGAAGTTCGTGCGGTCCCTGGGAAGCGAGACATACGATCTCGTGCTTGCTACAGGCGATCTCCTCGGAGATCCCGCATCTGTCGACCGCTGTTTTTCCGCCCTGAACACTCTGCGCGCCCCCGTCAGATGCTTCGTGTTGGGTTCTTCTGACTACTATGCGCCCAAGTTCAAGAACTATCTCGACTACTTCCTCGGAAGAAAGACCCACGGCACGAGGAAAAACCCGACCGACCACTTCAGACGCCTTCTCACCGATGCAGGCTGGATCGATCTAACGAACGTCGACATGAAAATAGAAATAGGCGGCTTGATGACTCAGGTAACCGGGATGGACGATCCATATCTAAAGCGCGACGACCGGTCGCTTCTGAATCGGGAGCCGGATGTGCCGTTTGCGCTATGCGTGGTCCACGACCCATCGCCATATCTGCAGGTGACAAATGCCGGCTACGACCTGATGATTTCGGGCCACACTCACGGAGGCCAGGTACGGTTCCCATTCATCGGAGCGGTGGTCACCAATTCGAAACTGCCCCCGCGCTATGCCCGCTGGGCCGCTAAGTTCGATGGCATGTGGCTGTTCGTGTCTCCCGGTCTCGGAACGGGGCCGTACGCCCCGATCCGGTTCATGTGCCCACCGGAGGCATCGGTTCTGGAGCTGATCGATCGAGAATAGTTTTGGTCGGGATGGCCGGATTTGAACCGACGACCTCCGCGTCCCGAACGCGGCGCTCTACCAAGCTGAGCCACATCCCGTGCGCGGCCAGTTTACCGGCCCGCGAGGCGCGCCTTCTAGGGCAGAAGGAGCTCAGCGATCTGCACGGTGTTCAGCGCGGCCCCCTTGCGTAGGTTGTCTGAGGTCGTGAAGAACCAAATCGAGCAAGGGTCGTCTGGATCTTGCCGGACCCTCCCCACGAAACAGGGGTCTCTTCCGGCGGCCAACACTGCTGTCGGGACATCGGTGAGTTCCACTCCAGGAGCGTTGCCGAGTACGTCGATGGCAGCCTTAGACGTAACCTCCGATTCGAAGGTGGCATGGACAGACGATCCGTGACCCGCAACCGAAGGAACGCGAACACAAGTGCCGGATATCTCGAGGTCGGGCAGGCCCATGATCTTTCGGGCTTCGAAACGCAGCTTCCATTCCTCGCCGGTGAATCCGCCGTCTCTCTCCGAGCCGACTAGCGGAACGACGTTGAACGCCACCGGTTCCGAGAAGGTCTTGGGGTCCGGACCCGTGTAGTTGCCCAAACCAAGGGAATCGAGATCGTCTACGACTTTGAGAGCCTGTTCTCTCAGTTCCTCGACTCCGGGTCTCCCCGCGCCGGAGACTGCCTGATACGAAGACACCAGCGCGCTCGCGAGCCCGAACTCACGATGAAGCGCGAAGAGAGGGACCACCACGCCGATGGTCGTGCAGTTGGCTGAGGCCAGGATCCCGGAATGCCAATCGATGTCGTGTGGATTGATCTCGGGAACGACGAGAGGGACCGATTCCTCCATTCTCCAGGCGGCAGAGTTGTCGGCGACGATCGCTCCCTTATCGACTGCAATCGGGGCCCACTCCAGGGCCGCTTCATCCGGAGTGTCCAGAAGCACGAGGTCGGCTCCCTCGAGGGCTTCTTCCGAAATCTCCATGACGGTGAGATCCAAGTCACCGAATGGGATCTTGCTGCCGGCCGAGCGGGCAGTTGCTATCGCCCTTACCTCGGAAGCCGGAAATGATCTCTCGAGAAGGATGTCGAGGATGACTCGCCCAACCGCGCCGGTAGCTCCTACAACAGCGACTCGGGGATTCGATGGCAGTCTCTTGGCACTCATTCGGAGTGCTCCTCTCTTTTAGCAGCTTCGTTCGGAATATCGAAGCGCTCGTGAACCACTTTGACCGCGCTTTCCACCTCTGCGGCACGGACCACAACGGAAATACGGATCGACGAAGTGGAAATCATTTCTATATTGATGCCGGCCTCGGCCAGAACTTGAAACATTCCCGCAGCCACTCCGGGGTGAGACTTCATCCCTGCGCCGACGAGTGAGACCTTGGCGATGTCGGAGTCCGCGCTGAAACCTTCGGCCCCCACTTCGCGCGCCATCTTCTCGATAATCTTCTCTGCCCTGGAAAGATCGTCCTTTGGGATCGTGAAGGACAGATCGGTGTGGCCATCCTCCGAGACGTTCTGAACGATCATGTCGACGTTCACGTTCTCCGTCGCGATCTCTCCGAAGATGCGCGCGGCGACGCCAGGGCGGTCCGGCACCCGGCGAATTCGGATCATCGCCTCCGAAGTGTCGTGAGTCACTCCAGAGATGAGAGCTTTCTCCATTCGTTCGTCCTCCTCGACGACGAAGGTTCCCTCCCCCTCGTTAAAGGAGGATCGCACGTGGATCACGACGCCATAGTTTCTCGCATACTCGACCGATCTGAGCGCGAGCACCCTCGCTCCGGTCGCCGCCATCTCCAGCATCTCCTCATATGACACTGCATGCAGCTTCCTGGCTCCCGGGACCAGACGGGGATCGGCAGTGAAAACCCCGTCCACGTCGGTGTAGATGTCGCACACATCCGCCGACAGAGCGGCGGCCAGTGCGACCGCGGTTGTGTCTGAGGCTCCCCGGCCCAGCGTGGTGATTTCATAATCGGTCGAGACCCCCTGGAACCCGGCAACGATCACGATCTTTCCGGCCTCGAGCGACTCGATGATGCGGCGCGCCCGAACCTCGACAATTCTGGCTTTCCCGTGAGACGTGTCGGTGACTATCCCAGCCTGCGACCCGGTGAAGCTGATCGCATCGTGTCCAAAATCGATGATCGCCATCGAAAGCAGCGCGATGGATATCCGTTCTCCAGCCGAAAGGAGCATGTCGAGTTCCCTGGCCGGAGGAACGGGGGAGATCTCAAAGGCGAGATTGGTGAGATCGTCGGTGGTGTCACCCATCGCTGAGACGACGACCACAACCTGATTGCCTGCCTCCTTCGATGCGACGACTCTCCTGGCGACGGTTCGGATCCGGTCGGCGTTGCCAACAGATGAACCACCGTATTTATGGACGACTATCGCCATGTCACATCCGCCTGCGGCCCTCGAGCGCGCGGCCCAGCGTCACTTCGTCGGCATACTCCAGATCGCCTCCGACGGGAAGGCCGCTCGAGATCCGGCTGACTTCGACACCGAGGGGGCCGATCAGCCTTGCGATGTAGATCGCCGTTGCGTCACCTTCGACATTGGGATTCGTCGCAACAATGATCTCCTTGATCCCGTCGGGCTCGAGTCTCTCGATCAGCTCCGATATGTGGAGCTGGTCTGGGCCGATCCCGTCGATCGGCGATATCGCTCCGCCGAGGACGTGGTATCGGCCTCGGAACTCAGCGGTCTTCTCGATGGCCCATATGTCCCTTGGCTCCTCGACGACGCATACGAGCGTTGCGTCCCGGCGCGGATCCGAGCAAAACTCGCACAGCTCGGTGGTGGACACGTTGAAGCACTTGCCGCAGAAGCGCATCTTGTCCTTGACCTCGAGGATGGCCTCGGCGAGGCGCTTGGCGTCTACGTCCTCGGTCTTGAGGATGTGAAAGGCAAGCCGCTGCGCGGTTTTGGGCCCTATGCCTGGGAGCTTAGAGAGTTCCTCTACGAGATCTTGAACCGGGCCGGTGAACACGCATCTAGGTTAGCCCAGGGATGTTCAGTCCTCCGGTCAAACCTCCGAGTCTTTCCTGCGCGGCCTCCTGCTGTGTGCGCATAGCCTCGTTTATCGCAGCCAGAACCAAGTCCTCCAAAAGGCTTGGGTCTTCGGGATCGATGGCGCCGGGATCGATCGAAACGCTGACGGCTTCGCCGGCGCCCGAGACCACGACCTTCACCGCTCCCCCTCCAGAGCTTCCTTCAAATTCGGCGTCGGCCAGTTCCTCCTGGGCCTTTGCCAGCTCTGCCTGCATCTTGCCCATCTGCTTCATCAGCTTGTTCATGTCCATCGATCAACTCTCCTCGACTATCTCGACGTCCTTGAAGCTCTCCCGGATGAGATCGATGGCATCTTTGGGGCCCGATGCCTCGGCCCTGCCCGAATCGGATTCATCGCCCTCGCCCGGATCGGGTGAGGCTTCGGTCAAAGCGACCTGCTCGTTCTCATTCAGCACGCAACGGATCTGAGGGCGAACCCCGAAAGTCTCGTGAAATGCCTCGGCCAGCGGCGCCTGAGCGTTCAAGTCTGAGACCTGGTCTTTGTGAAAGCGGTTCTTCGGGCCGAATTCGAGAACCAGCTCTCCCGAATTCCAGGCAACCGGCATGGCAGGAAGCAACAGAGCCTGGAATGAGATCTTTCTTTTCTTGACCTTCTGCAGAACCACGTCCCAGGCCAGCTTGATCTTCTCGATATCGAGATCGCCCGGATCCAAATCGACCACCTGCGCTGGCTCAGCCTCGTCAGCTAAGGACTCTTCTGGAACTCGCTCTTTGGTAGCGGTAGCCGCAGGCTTAGCTGCGGCGGCGGCAGGCTCCCGTTTCCGTCTGGCCTCCTCGGCTGCTTTCGGCAGCTGCCTTCTGGTCGGCTCTTTGTTGGGGGCCGGCGCTGGGGCCGGCGGTCGCTCGAACTCGGCGCCCTCGATTCCGGCGACGCGTTCGAGGCGCTCGATGCGCGACAGCAGCGAAGCTGGGGTGGAATGAAGATCAGGACGCGCCATCCTTGCAAGACCCACTTCTAAAACCAGCCTTCCCTCCACTGCTTGCCGCAGCTGCAGGAACATCTCGCTCGACAGATCGAGAATGCGAAGGATCTCAGCGGAGTCGAAGCGGTTGGCCTGGGCTCGCAGCCTCTCGATCTGTTCGTCGGAAGCATCCAGGATCTCCTGGGCCGCCGGGGCATGCAGTATGAGAAACAGTGATCGAAGATGGTCGACCAGCGATCTGACGAACTCTCTGACATCGCGACCAGAACGGATGAGCCGGTCAGCGAACATCAGCGCGGCCCCGGCATCGCGCTCCGATATCAGGTCCACCGCCTCGTAGAGCACTTCTTCCGGGACCGACCCGAGCAGGCGGCCGATGTCTTCGTAGCCGATCTTCTTGCCCGCAAACGACACCAGCTGGTCGAGAAGACTGAGCCCATCACGCATCGAGCCAGCCGCCCTCGAACCGATGAGTGCCAGAGCATCTTCATCGACTTCGATTCCTTCTTGTTTTGCGACCCTTGCCGTCCATTCGGTCACGTCGACGGACGAGATTGCCCTGAACTCGTAGCGCTGACAGCGGTCGAGAAGGGTCTGCAGCACCTTATGAGGTTCGGTGGTGGCGAAGACGAAGATCACATGCTCGGGGGGCTCCTCCAGCACCTTCAACATGGCGTTGTTGGCTGCTGGGGAGAGCATGTGGCACTCGTCGATGATGTAGACCTTCCACTTTCCACCGACCGGGGCGTATGCGACCCGTTCCCTCAGATCCCTGGCGTCGTCTACCGATCCGTGAGATGCGGCATCGATCTCGACCACGTCGAGCGAGGTGCCGTCGGTGATCTCCCTGCATGGGGTACAGGCATTGCAGGGCTCCGGGGCAGGCCCCTTCTCACAGTTGAGAGCCTTGGCGAGGATTCTGGCCGTTGATGTCTTCCCGGTGCCCCGGGGGCCGCTGAACAGATAAGCGTGGGCTACCCGGCCCTCGACGACCGCCTTTTGGAGCGTCGCGGAGACGTGCCCTTGGCCCACGACCTCGGAGAAGGTCTGCGAGCGATATTTTCGATAAAGAGAGAGATGTCCCATAAGTATTTTGCGGGGAAGGATCGTGTAGCCATCATATCCCGGGGGTATGACATGAAAGTGCGGCCGCGCACCCATCCTTGACAGCGCCTCTACGAGCGCGTCCTCGGTAGCCAGCTCGGACCAGGTGACCCCACGGCGCAGCCACCTTCCGCTTAAGGCTGCTTCCTTCCGGATCTGACCTGATTCACGGGGTTAACTCGCGCGGGACCCAGCCGTCAACACCGCTTGTCGAGCGCTAACCTCGCATCGGCGGAGCCGCAGATGGGAATTCAGTCTCCCATGAGGCCTATTTGGAGTTCAGGGAAAGGCCGTCTCCCCACCTAGCGCAACCGCAGCCCCAGTGTATCGGTTGAGGGAAGGCCACGGGGGCCTCCGTTACGTGGGAGCGTCTTCGTCTAGATCGATGCCCATGGCTTTGAGGCGGGCCCGCAGTGCTTCCAAGTACCACCGCACGCCGGCCCTCACGCCATTCACGAACTGTGGTTTCGGGTCCGGCTGACGTCGAAGTCTATGACTCACCTCCGCCTCGGCTTGCGAGATCAACGCTCGAAGATCCTGCTCCCCAATCAATAGAAGACCGCGAAGATCTTTTGCAGCGTGTATCCGAGGATCATGCAAGAGGGCCATGTAAGGATCCATGCGGTAACAACCTGGCCGGCGATGCCCCAACGCACAGCCGACAGTCGCTTAGTAGCTCCAACTCCCATGATGGCAGAACCAATCGCATGAGTAGTTGAAACCGGTATGCCCAGACGAGACGCTCCAAAGATGACCGCGGCCGCCCCCGTTTCTGCGGCGAAACCCTGAACCGGTTCGAGCTTCGTGAGTCTTAGTCCAAGGGTGCGAATCACACGCCAGCCGCCAACCATGGTCCCGAATCCCATGACTACTGCCGCCGAGACGATGATCCACAGGTCGATTGGAAAGGTTTCCGGAGCAGGTTCACCGGGGTGGTTGGCCAAATAGACGGCCAACGCGATGATGCCCATCGTTTTCTGTGCGTCGTTAGTGCCGTGTGAAAGAGCCATAAAACCTGCAGACAGGATCTGCGCTTTCCCAAAGACTCGTCGGACGACGCGGGGCCTTATCT
>JAHWKU010000027.1 GCA_019347715.1 Actinomycetota bacterium
ACCTGGCGCGTGGCTTCGCGTTAGCGCGGCCGGTCAAGTAGGCTCTCGTTCCCATGCCGCAGCTGAAGCCGAAGAACGTCGTTTTGATCCTGACGCGTGATCTGGCCGACCACATAGCGACGCCAGTGTTCATCGTCGATGAAGACGGAACGTTGGTGTATTTCAACGAACCTGCGGAACCGATCCTTGGACGTTCGTACGTCGAGGTTGGGGAGTTGACGCGTGAGCAGTGGGGCACCGACTGGAAGCCGGTTGATCCTGAAACCGCTGAGCCTATCCCGGTGGAGGAACTTCCCCTGGCGATCGCTCAGATGAAACGGATTCCCGCGCAGAGACCGATGCGCATAACCGGAAGTGATGGAGTGGATCGGGAGATCGAAGTCGTAGCGTTTCCTCTTCTCGGACAAGGCGATCGGTTCCTTGGCGCGGTGGCGATCTTCTGGGAGCTGAACGGCGCGGCCGGATGACGGGGCACCGTCCAAGGCAGTGAAGGTAAAGATATGGGGGTGCCGCGGGTCGCTTCCGGCCCCGGGGCCCGAAACGGTCAAGTATGGGGGCAACACGTCTTGCCTCGAAGTTCGACTCGATGACGGAACGCTGGTGGTGTTCGACGCCGGTACGGGGATCCGCCGGCTGAGCAGGGCCCTCGACCCCGATCCGCCTTCGACCATTCATGTTTTCCTCACTCACCTTCACCTTGATCATCTGCTCGGTCTTGGATTTTTCAGGCCCATGTGGAAACCCGACTGCAAGCTGCACATCTGGGGGCCCTCCTCGGCGATGAGAACCTTGCGGCAATTGATCGAGCGCTATCTTTCCCCTCCGTTCTTTCCGTTGCAGCTAGGTGACGTGGCGGAAAGCCTCGAGTTCCACGACAACCCATTCGGGGAGTGCTCGCTCGGCAGCGCGACGATCACGGGGGAGTTTGTGACCCACCAGGGGCCAACGGTTGGTTACCGGATTGAGGAGAACGGAAGGTCTTTTGCATACATTCCCGATCATGAACCCGCCCGCGATGTCGATCTTCAGAGGAGAAGTCCTGAGTGGATCTCGGGCTTTGGGATCGCTCAGGGAGTCGACGTGTTACTCCACGATTCCCAGTACTCCGAGGAGGAGTACAACCAGCGGATCGGTTGGGGACACTCGAGCATCCATCACGCGGTCTCCTTCGCCCAGATCGCCAAAGTCGGCCAGCTGGTGATGTTCCATCACGACCCCGAGCATTCCGACGACGAGCTGGAACTGTTGCTCAAGCTCGCGGTGGAACAGTGGGGAGGAGCGGCAAACCCGCCCATCCTCGGCTACGAAGGAATGGAACTCCAGATTTAAAGAGGAGCCCCCGGAGCGACAAGGGGCCAAGGGCGTTCCTGCTCAACTACCTGCGCCAGATCAAGAAGCAGCGCATCTTCGTGATGGCGGGCAATCACCTGCATCCCAACGGGCAGGTCGTTGTGAGTCCCGATTGGGATCGAGACTGCCGGAGTACCAACTATGTTGGCTGGTATCGTGAGAGCTCCGTTGTTTTCGGGTCCCACCATCCTTTCGCCGACCATCGTGTTAAGAGTCACCTCGGCCGGATAGGCCACATCGGGGTTTGTGGCTCCGATGATGAAATCGACCTCGTCGAATATCGCCGCCATCGTCTCGTTGGCCGCGGTGCGGTTCTTCTCGACCTGAGCCGTCATCTCGAGGTTGAAATTTTCCAGACTGAAGCGGACGCCGAATGCCATCTCCTTGGTCATGTCTTCTTCGCAATCGGGCCATAGCTCTCCCAGATCGGCCAGCAGCTGGGACATGTTGGACAGCACCCACTCCAAACCGAGGCCAGGAAGATTCACCTTCACGTCGACGAGATCGAGTCCTGCGTCCTTGGCCAAGAGTTCTCCTGCCTCGATCACCATCTGTTCCACCTCGGGGAGCACTTCTGCCGATCCGAGAGTCGGGGCGATCACGGCCCTCTTCCCGCGAAGGTCGTATGAGCCCAGGTTTTGCTCCCAGCCCTCGATTCGAGGAAGGCTGTATGGATCCCTGATGTCGTAACCCGCGCAGACATCGAAATAGCGGGCGGTATCTCTCACCGATCGCGAGAGACAACCGAGGACGACCGTGAGCGGTGCGATCTGCGTGAATGGACCTCTCGGAATGCGCCCTGCTGTTCCCTTCATCCCCAATAGGCCGTTGAAGCCCGCAGGGATTCGAATTGACCCGCCGCCGTCTCCTCCCGTAGCAAGAGTAACGAGCCCACCAGCAACCGCGGATGCGCTTCCAGCCGAAGAACCCCCGGCGGTGCGCGATGGGTTCCATGGGTTTCCTGTGACGCCGTTCAGTCGAGAGATGCTCACGTTGAGTCCACCGAACTCGCTTGCAGTCGTGAGCCCGACGAGGTTGGCCCCCGAAGCTCGAAGCCGCTCGACCAATGTCGAATCGTGGCTGCTGACCCGATCCTTGAACACCAGGGAAGCCTCGGTTGACGGCCATCCCTTCACGAAATCCAGTTCCTTTATACCTAGCGGCAGTCCACCGAATGGAAGGGAAACATCGGCGTTTTTTGCTTGCTCGATTGCCCGATCACCATCTACAAAGGAAAAGGCATTCAGCGAGCTGCTCTCTACTGCCTGCAGGGTTGCTTCTATCTCTTCGACAGGGCTCCGTTCACCAGAGCGAAATGAATCGACTAGAGAGCAAGCGTCTCCCAGCCACGGGGAGGACTTCGTGGATCTTTCCATGGTCTCCTCGTTTGAATTTCGGGTAATCCTGCCGCTTTGTATAGGCTGTACTCAAGCCAGAAAAACCGGGGAGCGGGGTATTTGGCGGACATAGCACTCGAATCGGTAACCAGAAAGTTCCCAGACGGCACTCTCGCCGTCAACGAGTTGAACCTCGAAATCGCCGAAGGTGAATTCGTTGTGCTGGTAGGACCCTCGGGATCGGGGAAGAGCACTGCGCTGCGAATGATCGCCGGTCTGGAAGAAATCACTTCCGGGACCGTCAAGATCGCAGGCAAAGTCGTCAACGATCTTCCTCCGCGAGACCGCGACATAGCCATGGTCTTCCAGAACTACGCCCTGTATCCACATATGAGCGTCGCCGACAACATGGGCTTCGCGCTCAAGCTGAGAAAGGTCCCGAAGGAAGATATTGCCAAGAGAGTGAAAGACGCGGCTGAGCTGCTCGGCATCGAGGACTACCTGCAGCGAAAGCCTCGTCAGTTGTCCGGCGGTCAGCGCCAGCGCGTGGCTATGGGCCGGGCGATCGTGCGAGAGCCGGCTGCATTTCTAATGGATGAGCCCTTGTCGAATCTCGATGCCAAGTTGCGCGTTCAGATGCGTACCGAGATCGCGGGGCTTCACCAGAGGCTCGGAACCACTACGGTCTACGTTACTCACGACCAGGTGGAAGCTGTGACGATGGCGGATCGCGTCGCGGTGCTCCGCGATGGGATGCTTCAGCAGGTCGATACACCCCAGCGGCTCTACGACTATCCGGTCAACCTCTTCGTAGCGGGCTTCATCGGCTCTCCCGCAATGAACATGGTTCCTGCGCGGGTCACGTCGAAAGATTCGGGCGCAGTGGTCGTATTCGGAAGTCACGAGATAAAAATCCCTGCGAAACGGCTGCAGGCTTCAAAGCTGGAGGAGTTCAAGGACAAAGAGGTGATTCTCGGTATTCGTCCAGAGGACTTCGAGGATCCAGACCTCATCCCTGAACGCCAGGAAGAGAATCTCCTGGAAGTAAAGGTGTCTCTGTCCGAGACTCTTGGCTCAGAGACCATCATTTACTTCGACGTGGACGCGCCCGCGGTTCTCACTAAAGACACCATGGACCTTTCTAGCGACGCTTCGGTGGAAGAAGCTGCAGCTTCTGAGCCTCGAAACGAGTCGACCTTCACCGCAAGGCTCAACCCGAAGACCAAAGCAAGAGGTGGGGAGGCTGCGAGGCTGGCGGTCGATGCGAGCAGGCTTTACTTCTTCGATCCCACCACCGGCAGGGTGATCGGTTGAGCAGATCCCAAGAGGCCGCCATCGGCAGGCCAACCGACGTTGCGGTCCCGCGGGTCGGGTTCGGACGATGGTTCCGTAAACACAAGCTGGAGGTGGCACTCGTAATCCCGTTGGTGGCCTACGTTATGGTGCTCACCGTCGTGCCCATCCTGGACACCTTCCGAATTTCACTGTCCGGAAGGGCCGGGAATTCATTTCCTTCAGCACAGAACTACACGAGCATCTTTGCATCCCGAGTATTTCGAACCGCCATCAAGAACACGATCATCGTGTCTCTTCTCTCTCTCTCCATGGAACTCGTCCTGGGTATGATCGTTGCTCTCACCCTTCACGCGAAGTTCTTCGCGAGAGGGTTCGTCCGAACCGTTGCATTGATCCCTCTTGGCGTCCCAACGATCGTGTCGGGCGCCATCATGCTGCTTCTGTTCTCACGCTCCGGCTATCTGAACAGCCTCATGTTTGTCTTCGTCGACCTCGTCAACAACATCCCTGGCGTCAACTTGGAATTTCAGGCTCTTTCATGGACGGTGGCCGGAGGTTGGAGAACTCTCTTTACGGTCGCGGTTGCTGACATGTGGAAGGTGCTTCCGATCGTGACCCTGATCTTCCTAGCGGGGCTCCAATCGATTTCCGAAGATGTCTATGAAGCTGCGTCTGTTGATGGGGCAACCAAGTGGCAGCGCTTCATGCGCATCACTCTTCCCCTACTTGTGCCGTTCATCACGATGGCAATCATCCTGCGAGCGATCGATGCCTTTCGTATCTACGAGCTCGCGTTGGTGCTCGCCGGAAGGATCGAACCGGTGCTCGGCACCTACATCGGAGGCAGGTATCTTCCTCCCACGAACGATCCGTTCACTGCCGCTTCCGCTTCCATAGTGCTGTTCGGAATCATCATGATTTTCATCGTCGCGTACTTGAAGTTCGTCGCGGGTCGGAGTAGATCGGCATGAGCTCGACGGTGGTGGCAGGAAAGGACGTGCTCGACAAGCCTCTAAAGCTGCTGTTTCCCGTCTGGGTCGTAATCTCGCTGTTGATAGTCCTGTTTCCGGTTTATCTGGTTTTCATGGTCTCAGTGGCTCCGGGATCTGCTCTCTTCGGCGAACGCCCCGCCCTTTTCGTGGAGGATCCGACGCTGCGGTTTTGGAACGACATCCTGCAGCGAGGCGATCTATGGGGACCTCTGTTCAAAAGCCTGGCGGTGGCTTCGTTCACCACACTCTTGGCTATCGTCATCGCGGCTCCTGCCGCCTACGTGATTTCCAGACTCCCCGTGGGTCTCCGCTACGGTGTGGTCATCGGTCTGTTGGTCACGAGGATGTTTCCGGAATTCACGATAGGAGTTTCGGTTGCGACTCGCTTCGCTCGTCTTGGTCTCATCGATACTTATGGGGGATTGGTCCTTGCTCATCTCATCGGGTCGCTTCCATTCATCGCCTGGATCCTTGTCGGAACCTTCGAAACGATCCCAAGAGACCTGGAGGAAGCCGCGCAGATCGACGGTGCGTCGAAGATGGGGACGTTACTTAGAGTGGTGTTCCCTCTCGCTGCGGGCGGAATAGCCGTAGCCTCGTTGTTCGTGTGGCTGTATTCGTGGAATGAGTTTCTATACGCCAGACTTCTCACCACCAACCAAAACACCCTTCCGCTGCAGGTATTTCAGGCGATAGACAGAGGAAGTCGTCAACAGATGGCGACAGTCGCAGCCGTTCTCACCTTGCCGATTCTGTTGGTCGTCTATTTTTTGCAGAGATATCTGAAGCCGGGAGCGTTGGCCGGCGCGGTAAAGGGGTAGGCAGGGCTGTAAGGTCTGTAAGGGTCTGTAAGGAAAGCAGAGAAAAGGAGGAGAGTGTATGAGGAGAGCTTTATTGGCAATGCTGGCGGTACTTGCGCTTGTCTCTGGCGCTTGTGCTCGAGGCGGCGGAGGTGGTGGCGGGGCCGAGGGAGACTTCGCCGGAACAACTATCACGTTTAGCATCTCCCTGGCTGAAGAAGAGACAGCCACCATCCAGGGTCTATTGAGCCAGTTCGAAGAGGACACTGGTGCGACGGTGGAACTGACGGCCGTCTCGTCTGCGGATCTTCCGCAGAAACTAGAGGTCGAAGTCGGGGCAGGAGAACCGACGATTCATCTGTTTGCGCAGGACAACCTCGCGCTGGCAATCCTTGTCGACAAGAACCTCGTTGAGGATCTTTCCGATGTTGAGCTGCCGGACGGAGTGATCGAGTCGATGATTCCGGAGCGCTTCGACGACAAGCAGTACTTCCTGCCGTTCAGGCCGAACGTGAGAATCGCATACGCGAATCGCGACCGGCTTTCGGCTGCAAATGCTGAACCGCCGAAGACCGTAGAGGAATTGAGGACGGTGGCTCAGACGCTCGAGACCGAAGCCGGATCTGGGAAGGTGACCCTTTCGCTGGCTGAAGGAGATCCCGCGGCTGTGACCATCTCCGAGTGGATCGTCTCGTATGGAGGAAACCCGCTGATCCTGAACGACGCGGGCTCGGTTGCAGCCTTCGAGTTCCTTCAGGGCATGTGGCGAGACGGCTTGCTGGCGAGAGAAAGTCTCCTCGGTAAGTTCGATACCGAGGTGGACTATCTGCAGGGTGAAACGGCCTGGCTGGCACAGAACTGGCCGTTTACTTCGGCAGAGCTTCTGGCACAGGACCTTCTCAGCAAGTTCGAGGTCTATGAAGGCTGGGAAGGCCCCGAGAGGGGAGCTCACGTCATCGGAGGAGACGTGCTTGGGATTCCGAGGGGAGTCTCCGGCGATCAGAAAGAGGCCGCAATTGGGCTTGCCCAGTTCCTGATGTCGAAGGAGGCTCAGGAGACGCTGGCGGCTGAGAATGCGTGGCCTTCTATCCGAACCGATGCTTACGCAAACGTGCCGGAAGAGCAGCAGTCGACGTTCACCGCCATCCAGAACGCTCTAGAGGACGGATGGTACCGGCCGAACGTCGTTTACTGGTCGGATGTTTCCGAGCAGATGAACGCTGCAGTGCGAAGGATCATCGTGAACGGCGAACCGGCCAAGGCAACTCTCGATGAGCTGCACGCAGCGATCGAAGCGGCTGCAAAGGCCAAGGGAGCGGAGTACCCACCCGCATCTTCTTCGGCCTGATCCATCGGATCGAAAAATGGGGCCCCCTTGGGGGCCCCATTTTCATTTGCCATTAAAAGCCTTCGGGTGTATGAGTAAGGTCTAAGGAAGGTGGCGATGGGCCGGCGGCTAGCACGGGTACTGATCCTGCTCTTCTTTTCTTGCGTCCTCGTGATCCCCGCCTCATATCCGTCACAGGCACAAGCCAAAGAAGTGATCGTCAATCTCCGCGGCTTCGCCTTCATTCCGGAGGGCCAGCTTATCCAGGGCAATGTAACTATCCAGGCCGGCGATACGGTCACATGGGTATACGCAGAAAGGCTCCAGGATGGCGGCTGTGAGACTTTTTCCGGCTGCCCGGGGCACAGCACCACATCTACCGGAAACTGGGACTCGGGAGTCTTTGGAAAGCCGGCAAGCCCTCAGCAGTATGAGGGCAACAGATTCAGCGTGAAGTTCAACACCGCAGGAACCTATTCATACTTCTGCATTCCTCATCAGGGGCTTCCGGCTCCCATGAACGGGTTTCAGGGAATGAAGGCCCAGGTGATTGTTGAGGGAACCGCAGCCCCAGAAGGTGGTGGGGGTGGGGGAGGGGGCGGCGCCGCTCCTACGGAAACCGTCAGCCGGCCTCTCGCCTCAACCGGAATCCACCTCGATGCTCTACGCTCGGTGGCTGTGCTCCTTCTTGCTGTTTCTTCCCTGCTGTTTGTCGGTCTTCGAGTACGCGCTACTCCATAACCTCGAGGAGCCGGCGAGTCACCACTTCCCATGCCCAGTTCTCTTTGGTGAACTTCGAGACCACTTTTCCCATATCCGAGCGCTGGTCCCCTGGAATCTGTAGAAGGGCTTCGATCGTCTTCGCCATCGAGCGGATGGGGTCATGTGAGTCGAAGGTCAGCAGCCCCGGCATTCCGAGTGCCTGCTCGAGCGCGGCCCCCACCTCGCCGATGCCGGAATGATCGGGCGTGATTGGCAGCACGCCGCATGCCGCCGCCTCCGCGGCTACCATCCCGAACGCTTCGGGGACGATTGAAGAGACGACCATCACATCGAATCCGGGCAAGACGCCGGACAGCTGATCGTGGTCAAGGTGTCCCCGGAACTCCACGGAGATCTCTCGCGCTCTTGCGGAGTAGTCAGCACCTAGCAGACCAGATCCAAGAAACTCTCTCAATGCCGATGTCATCTTGGGGGATGCTTCCGCTGCGATGGCTTCAACAGCCCGATCGAAGTCGCCGGATCGGAAGGCGGAGGCAAGTTGCTTCAATGAGTCACCAAACTTTCCTCCTCCAACGATCACAGAGCGGAATCCGGGGCCTGAAACCAGCGGCAACGCCGCGATGAAGTGGTGCACCCCCTTCTGCGGAATGAGCTTTCCCACAAAGGACACGATCGGCTCCTCGGTTTTCTTCGCTGCTCTCGGTTTGAACAAGTCGACGTCGCCTCCGGGATTGACCACGACACCGCGGTCTTCCCACCCACCGACCACCGAAGATGCCGCTTCGAGCATGTAATTGCTTCCTCCGATAACCCGGTGGGCCGCTCCGAGTCCCTGCTCGGCGTAGGGCACGTACCGGTCCTGCTCCTTCACCGCATACTCGAGGGCGCTTCCGTGGAGCTGCACGCCGTATTTGGCCCCGGTCCTTTCGCATGCGAGCTTCGCGATGTAAGGCCCCATCACTTCATGACCGATGAAGATCGCATCGGGGCGATGATCTTCGATCGCGGTGACGAGCGCGGTGACGTTGGTCTCGACGTATCGATCCAGCTCCTCGCCGGTTAAGTCGACGAACCGCTTCGCTTCGATGTGAGGATATTTGTCGTACACATAGACGGGAAGAAGACCTCCGATGGCCGGCCTGATGAGTCTGCATCTCCCTGAAGCCGGTTCGGGATCAAGCGGCACGGTTTGGTATGACAGGTTGTCTTCTGCGAAGTTGCCCTCTTCATCTATGAACGGCGGAGCAGGAGTGCGTTTGTGCTGACACATGAGGAACACGTCGTGGCCCTCTTTGCGGAAAGTGCGAACAACGTTGGCCGTGAGGATGTTGGAGCCGGTTCCGGTTAGCAGGTAGCCGTGCCAGAAGATGATCCTCAACTAAGTGTCGGCGGGTTAATCGAGCGATTCCACGAATTTGATAAAGCGGGAAGGGTCGGCGAGAGGTCGTCCATGACCGGAACACACTAGCTCGGGTTCGAGGGCGGCCAGTTTTCGAGCTGACTCCCGGTTGAGAGCTGGATCGATAGTCGTATACACCGGAGGTTCATACAGACCGGGTCGGCCGGTTCGCAGATCCATGTTCGTTATAACGTCGCCGATGATTAGAACCCGATCGGACTCACGGAAAAAGGCGATGTGACCGGGGGAGTGGCCGGGGACGTCGATCACCTTGAACCCCGCGACCTCATCTCCTTCTTTCAGTCTGCGGTCGACGGGATGAGGGGGCCCTGCCCAGTTCCTCTTCGTGAAGGTGCTCCACTTTCCTGGAGGCGCGGGGGCGAGCCCGGTGCTCTCTACGAAATCGGCCTCCTTCTCTCCGACCATAAGAGGGATTTCAAAACGCTCGCAGATCGCGTGAGTCGAACCCTGATGATCGGAATGGGCGTGGGTAAGAGCGTGAGCCGCAATATCGCGTTTTGAAACCTGTCTCACGATGCGCTTCTCCGCGAAGCGCGTCCCCGCATCGATGAGGGTGTCGCCCGCGAGAAAGATGTTTACGGCGAACGGGGGCATCCCGTCGAGAAGCCACAGATCGTCAGCAACTTTTTGCATCAGCAGAGCTTATCGCCCGTAAAAGAAAGAGGGGAGTCTTTGCAGACTCCCCTCTTTTGATGCTTTCGCCGTCCAGGTTGGGCAACTACGCCCTGGCCAGTGGACTATTCAGGCCCCCGACGACGCGGTGCTAACTGTTTGGATTCCGCCGGGAACCGCTCGGTTGGGCCGAATGGGTCCGGCTTCTCGAAGGAGGTGACCTTCTCGAGAACCCGAGCAGCTCTGCCTAACGGTCAGGCACCTCGCAGGTCCAGTGGGGTTTGTTCAATACTGGATCACCTCCTTTCTTGCGTGCTCTAACTATCGCACAACCGGCGTGGATTTTGGAGGGCCGACACCCAGCGAGGTCCCGGTTTAGGGGAGCGAGTGGGTGTCGCGCCAAAGGGTGTCGCGTGCCGTCAAGAGAAAACGGGGAGGGCGTCGCTTTTAAGCTTGACCTTGATCTCGGTTCCTCTGGGAATCTCTACGTCGGATGGCTGCCGGCAATGCAGCAGGGTCCCATCGATCTGAACGCAATAGATGTTGTCGCTGCCGCTGAAATGCCTGCGGACGACAGTTCCGGGACTGCCATGCTCGACGATCACCACGTCCTCCGGCCTGACGAGCACGGTTGCCTCCGCGCCTTCTGGGATCCCGTTTGCGGCTACGTCGCCGAGCGATGTGACGAGGCGTCCATTCGACACCGTCCCCTTGAGAAGGTCGCCGTGGCCGATAAACCCTGCGACCCAGGCATCCTGGGGAGAGCGCCAGATCTCGGAAGGAGTCCCGGCCTGGCACGCACGTCCCTCTTTCATGACAACGACTCGGTCGGCCACGATCAAGCCCTCGTCGTGGTCATGGGTGACCCAAACTGCGGCCGAGCCGGACGCTCTTACTATCGCGAGTACCTCGTGGCGCACCTGACGGCGAAGCTGGGGATCGAGGTTGCTGAACGGTTCGTCGAGAAGAAGCAGAGCGGGCTTTGGAGCAATCGCACGAGCGAGGGCTACTCTTTGCTGCTGGCCCCCCGACAGCTCACGCGGGAGACGCTGGCTCATCTCCGGAAGTCCAACGAGGTCTAGGACTTCGGCGACCCGCTTCTTTCTCTCGCTTCGGTGAAGCCCGTCCAAACCGAACGAGACATTCTCCGCGACGGTCAGGTGGGGAAATAGGGCGTAGTCCTGGAAGACGAACCCAACGCTTCTGCGTTCGGGAGGAAGAAGGCGGCAGTCTCGGCCGGCGATCTCTACCGAGCCCCCATCCGGTACTTCCAGGCCGGCGATCACCCTCAAAGTTGTGGTCTTCCCGCAGCCGCTCGGGCCGATAAGGGAGAGGATCTCTCGTGGGCCGACTTCGAGATCGAGCTCTCGAAGAGCGGGGACGCCTGCAAAGGCCTTCGAGATTCCCCGAAGGCGAAGGACTTGTTGTGACTGAGATTCTGTTAGGGGCACTTAACGTCTTTTCTTAGGGTTGCCTAACGTCGAGATGGTATCGCTATCGGCCATCGCGGGCCAGCCCCGATTCCTCCTGACTTCTCTCCTTCAGTACCAGGAAGGTGAGGGGCACTGAAGAGAGCGCGATCAGGACAAGCGCGGGGGCCGCTGCCCGGGCGAAGAACGCATCGTTGGTGGCACCCCACACCCTTGTGGCGAGCGTGGCGAAGCCTGGGGGAGACAGTAGAAGGGTTGCAGGAAGCTCCTTCATCGCGGTCAGAAAGACGAGGGCCGATCCCGCCAGCACTCCCGGCCTGACGAGCGGCAGGACCACCTTGAAAAAGGTCCCGGCCCGCCCGGCGCCAAGGGTTCTGGCCGCTTCCTCGAGCTGAGGGCTCACCTGCAGGAGCGAAGCCCTCATCGCGCCGACCGCCTGGGGGAGGAACAGGACCCCGTACGCGAGAGCCAGAAGTGCCAGCCCCTGATAAAGGAAAGGAACCCAGCGAGCGGTAAGGAATACCAACGAAAGCGCGACTACCAATCCAGGCAGGGCATATCCGACGAAGGACGAGGTCTCGATGAAACGCGACATGCGGCTTGGGTGACGGACGCTCAAAGCCGCGACCGGCCATGCGGCTAGTAGGCAAAGAAGCGTCCCGGCCGCCGCAGCTCGAAGAGTGTTGAAGGCTGCCGTCAATGTAGGTTCGATTGCGTTCGCACCGGTGGTTCCGCGAACCAGCCAGTAACCGATCACTGCAACTGGGATGCCGAGAGAAATCAAGACCAAGAACGTGCACCCGGCGAATACAGCCCATCTCCACGCGCCGAGTGGAATCACCAACGTCCTGCGGCCACCGCCGGAGTGTATGCGGTGATAGTCGGCTCGGCGCCGGCTCCGGCTCTCGGCTGCAACGATCAGCAGGGAAAGAGTGATCAAGATCAACGAGAGGATCGCGGCGGCGGTTCGATCGAAAGAACCCCGATAGCTCACGTATATCGCTCGCGTGAACGAGTCGAATCGCAACAGAGAGACCGCCCCGAAGTCGTGAAGCGTGTACAGCGCGACGAGCAGACCTCCGGCTGCCACAGCGGGCCGCAGCTGCGGGACCAAAACCCTCCAGAAGATCTCCCAGCGCGTCTTTCCGAGAGTGAGAGCCGCCTCCTCCAGTGAGCTGTCGAGACCGAGGATGGACGCTCTAGTGGTGAGTAGAACGTATGGATAAGTGAAGAGCGTGAGCACCAGCCATGCCCCCGGAAACCCGTAGATCTCAGGGAGCCTTTCGACACCGAGAGGACTGAGAGCGGCCTGCAGCATCCCGCGGGGGCCGAGTGCTGCGACGAAGGCAAAACCGCCAACGTAAGAGGGGATCACAAGCGGCAGCGCGGTCGCTACTCCCCAAAATCGGCGCCACGGCAGATCGCTTCGGGTCGTGAACCATGCGAGGGGCACGGCGATGACGATCGCAGCGGCAGTCACGGCCACCGCGAGTCCGGCGGTGCGAATCAACAGCCCTAAGGTCCGCGGTCGCAAGACGACGCCGGCTAACTCGCCGGTCCCCGACCCAAACGCTCTGATCACCAGATAGAGGGCAGGGACGAGCGCGACCGCCGCTATCGCCAGACCGGCCCCCTTGAGAATGGGGGCCGGGGGTCGCCTGGTTTTTTCGGTCCGGTCTATATCAGGCCGGCCTGACGCAGAAGTTCGAGAGTTCCTTCGAGATCATCCAGATCGGACAGGTCGATGTCTGGAGAGTCGAGCTCAGAGAGAGCCGGAAGAGTGGGAAGCGGCTCAACTCCCTCTATGAGCGGGTATTCGGAAGTCTCCTGCACGAAATACTCCTGGCCTTCCGAAGACAGGAGAAACCGGATCAGCTCCCCGGCGGTCTTCTGGGCCCGCGACGACTTCAAGATCCCTGTCCCGGCGACGTTGACGAGCGCTTCCGGGCCTCCGTTTGAGTAGAAGTGATTGGCGGCCGTGATTCCGGGCTCGTCCTTCCTGATGTTCAGCAGGTAATAGTGGTTGACCAGTCCAACATGGATCTCTCCGGCACCCACCGCTTTGACGATCGGAGAGTTGCCCTCGTAGACCTTGGTGTCGTTGACCTTCATGGCATTGAGCCAGTCCCTGGCCGCTGCGTCCCCTTTGAGTTTGCGATACGCGGTGACAAATGACTGAAAGGATCCGTTGGTGGGAGACCAACCGACTCTCCCCTTCCACCGCTCATCGGTGAAGCCATCGATGGAAGCCGGCAGGTCTGCCTCTTTCACGCTCTTGGTGTTGTAGACGACAACCCGCGAACGGCCGCTTATGCCCACCCACTGGCCGTTGTTGGCGGAAAAAGCCTCCGGAACCAATTCGAGCAGATCGCTGGGCAGGTCCACGAAGAGGTCCTCTTTGGCGATCGCGCCAAGGCCGCCGGCGTCCTGGGCAAAGAAGAGGTCGGCTGGGGAATTACTGCCCTCCTCCAGGATCAAGGCCGCCAGCTCAGCGGTGTCGCCGTACTTGACGTTCAGAGTGATGCCGGTCTCGGTCTGGAATTTCTCGAAGATGGGGCCCACCAGGTCTTCGCCGCGCCCTGAGTAAATCGTGAGGGATTCGGCTTCGCCCTGAAGTCCCGAGCCGGGTGGAGGTGGGCTGGCCTGAGTCTGGGTGTCCTGCGGCTGGGTGCAGGCAGCTGCCACGATGAGGAGAGTTGTAAGGATGAAAGCTAGGCGGAGCCTCATGAGCCGTCCTTTCTAGTTAGGGTTGCCTAATAAGACTTGTTAGGTCTCCCATAGATTTGTCGGGTAGTCAAGGTCTGCGATGCAGGAATTCTGCGGAGGTTGCAAGTGACAACCATTTCCAATAAGGTCCGCTCATGGAGAGACGTACGGCCCAGCGGGCAGCGATCCTCGAGGTTCTGGAAGGAGGGCGAGCCTTTCTGTCCGCCCAAGATCTGCACGATCGACTTCGATCGAAAAAGAGATCGGTTGGGCTCACTACCGTCTACCGAAACCTCCAGAGCCTCGTCGAGCAGGGAGTGGTCGATGTGGTGCGAACCCCAGCGGGTGAGTCGAAGTACCGCCTTTGCTCAAAGGACTTTCATCACCACCATCTCGTATGTCGCCACTGTGGGGTTTCGGTCGAGGTGGAAAGCCCGGAAGTTGAAAAGTGGGCATCGGTGATCGCCCGGGACCACGGGTTCTCCGATGTCACTCACGAGTTGGAACTATTTGGCAACTGCACTCAGTGTAAAAATGCCTGAGATCTGGGCCGCGACTCTGGTCGCAGTTGTGGTGATCAGTCTCATCTCCCTCGTTGGCGTTCTGACTCTGCTTCTGAGACCCGACACCCTGAGACGGGGGCTTCTGGTTCTGATCTCATTCGCCGCCGGTGCACTTTTAGGGGACGCATTTCTGCATCTGATTCCTGAAATCGCCGAGTCGAAAGATGGGTTCGACTCGGTGGCCTCCTTCTCTCTTCTTGGCGGAGTGGTTTCCTTCTTCATCCTGGAGAAGGTCTTGCACTGGCACCACTCGCACGTTCCCTCTGAAGAGGTGCTCCATCCGGTGGCCATCACGAACCTTTTGGGGGACGGGCTCCACAACTTTCTCGATGGAGCCATCGTGGCCGGAGCGTTTCTGGTTTCACCGAAGCTCGGAATCGCCACGGCTATCGCCGTGGCACTGCACGAGATCCCACAGGAGCTTGGCGACTTCGGCATCCTCGTTCACGCCGGGATGCGTCCTAGCCGGGCCCTCGGTTTCAACCTCCTCTCGAGCCTTGCAGCGATTCTTGGAGCAGTTGTCACCCTGTATCTGGCCGGCGCGATCGACGGTGTGGAACGGGTGCTCGTACCACTCACTGCAGGTGGTTTCGTTTATATCGCCAGCACCGACCTGATTCCGGAGCTCCATAAGGAGCCGGAGGCAGGTAAATCGATCGTGCAGCTCGCCTCTCTCCTCGGTGGAGTCGGGGTCATGGCGATGTTGCTGCAGCTGGACTGAGTTGGACAATCCCAGAGAGAGATTCTTGGCGAGTTTGCTCGGTGGCTTTGGCACGGTTGTCGGTCTCTTCATCTATCAGGGAATCCCCGATCTCATCCGGCTCGACTTCCTTCAAATCCGGGTCGGAAACTTCTTTCTGTTTCTCGCAGTGACCTTTCTCTTGGGGATGGCGGGAGGTTACGGAGGCCACCGGATGTTCATGGTTACGGCAGGTACGTTTCGCAAACGCGCCATTGTGGTCGGGGCGTTGACCGGGCTTGCGATCGCGGTCCTTGGATGGACCGTCACGTTTTACTTCCGGGACGCCCTGTTTCCCTTCCGGCTCTTCGAAGGAGTCGAAAGCTTGCTGTTCTCATACCTTCGCAACGCACTTATCGCGGGACCCATCGGAGGAATCCTCGTCTCCCTATCGGTGGCGAGGTGGCTTCATAAACGAGGCATCAGCGACGGCACCTAGAATATTGCCGTGGACGAAGAGAGGAAGACGGATTCCGGGATAGAGATCCATCCTGTCTACGACGAGAAGACGCTCGAGGACTGGGATCCGGGAAACGAGCTTGGTCCTCCTGGTGGATATCCCTTCACGAGGGGGATCTATCCATCGATGTACCGGGGCCGTATTTGGAGGATCCGTCAGTACTCAGGGTTCGGCACGGCGGAAAAGACCAACGAACGTTTCAAGTTTCTCTTGGACCGCGGCCAGACCGGCCTGTCGGTGGCATTCGATCTGCCCACTCAAATGGGATACGACTCGGACCACCCAAGGGCAGAGGGAGAGGTCGGCGGCACTGGGGTAGCGATTTCGAGCCTTGCAGACATGGAGATCCTTTTCGACGGGATCCCTCTCGACGAAGTTTCCACCTCGATGACAATCAACGCCACTGCAGCGATTCTTCTTCTTCTCTACGAATTGGCGGCTGAGAAACAAGGAGTACCGGCCGATCGGATATCGGGGACAGTTCAAAACGACATCCTGAAGGAGTACGCCGCACGGGGCACCTATATCTATCCACCCAAAGCCAGCATGCGGGTCATCACCGATCTCTTCGAGTACTGCAGAACGAGGGTTCCGAAGTGGAACACGATTTCGATTTCTGGCTATCACATGCGCGAGGCTGGATGCACCGCGGTCCAGGAGGTGGCTTTTACGCTGGCAAATGCCATCGCTTACGTCCAGGCCGCGCTGGACGCAGGACTCAAGGTGGACGAGTTCGCTCCGAGGCTCTCGTTCTTTTTCGCATGCCATATGAATTTCTTCGAAGAGGTCGCAAAGTTCCGTGCGGCTAGAAGGATGTGGGCGCGCCTCATGAAAGAACGCTTCGGAGCCACCGATGAGAAGTCACAGCTTCTTCGCTTTCACACGCAAACCGGAGGCGCGACCCTGACGGCGCAGCAACCGGAGAACAATGTCGTCCGAACAGCATACGAAGCTCTCGCGGCCGTCCTAGGCGGCACTCAGTCACTTCACACGAACTCCTTCGACGAGGCTCTCTCCCTTCCCACGGAAAAGGCTGCCAAGGTGGCGCTTCGCACCCAGCAGGTTCTCGGTTATGAGACCGGAATCACCGAGACGGCCGATCCCCTGGGTGGAAGCTGGTTCGTCGAGAGCCTTACCAACGAGATCGAAGCAAGGGCCGAAGATCTGATCGAGAGGATCGATGGCATGGGAGGTGCCGTAGAGGCCATCGAAAAGGGTTGGATGAAGCGTGAGATCGAAGAATCGGCCTATCTCATTCAGAAAGCGATCGAGGACGGATCGAGGGTCATCGTTGGTGTGAACCGATACGTGGAAGAAGAAGAGGTGTCCGAGATCTACCGGCAGGATCCTGCTATAGCCCGTACCCAGGTGGATCGCCTTCGTAAAGTGAAGGCGGAAAGAGATGCCAAAGCCGTCGCGGCGGCGCTAAATGAGGTTCGAGGCGCGGCCACTTCCACGGATAATCTCCTGCACCCCATCAGACACGCACTGTCTGTTTACGCAACGCTTGGAGAGGTCTGCGACGTTATGAGAGAAGCATTCGGTGTGTACGAACCTTCGGAATCCTTCCGATGAAGATTTCGATAGTTGGAGGAACCGCCGGACTGGGACGCGCCCTCGGGATCGCTCTCGCCAGAGCGGGAGCCGGAGTGCTGATCGGGAGCAGAGTTGCGGAAAAGGCTGTAGCTGCGGCAGACGAGATCACCGGGATAGTTGGCGGCGACGCTTCGGTCCAAGGCGGCGCTAATCCCGAGGTCGTTTCCGACGCGGAGGTTGCGATCGTGGCGGTCCCGTATCCAGGGCAGGCGGAGATTTATAAGACCATTCTGCCGAAACTTCCAGAAGGCATCACCATGATCGATTGCACCGTTCCCCTTGCGAGTGAGGTAGGAGGAAAGCCGACCAGGGTTATCGGGGTCTGGGAAGGATCGGCTGCGCAGCAGGCCCGCGACCTCATAGGAAGAAAGTTCGCTATGGCTTCCGGATTCCACACTGTCATGGCAGGCGTGCTCGAATCGGGAGATGAAGTCGGCGATGTCTTGGTTTGCGGTGATAAGGCGGCGCGCGAGGTGGCGAATAAGGTTGTTGGGATGCTGCCGGGAGCGCGCTTTGTCGACTGCGGCCCGCTGGAGCAGGCGCGGATTCTCGAATCCATCACTGCTCTGCTGATCGGCATCAATCTGCGTTACAAGCTCGACCCTGGGGCCGGCATCGAAATCACTCGCCTTCCCTAATTAGGACACATAGATGACAGGGGGCGTTGAATGAAAGTCATCATCATCAGCGACATGGAGGGCGTCGCTGGAATCGTCAACTGGAACCAGGTTTCGGCAGGTAAGGAGGGTTATCAGGAGGGAAGGCGCCTATACACCGAGGAAATCAATGCTGCCGTGAGGGGGGCCAAGGCCGCCGGGGCCAAAGAGATCCTGGTGATGGACCATCATGGCGCCGGAGGCGATTACAACTTCAATTCCTTGATACCCGACTTACTCGATCCCGATTGCGAGTTCGTAGTGCAGTCGGAGTGGACTGAATACACAGAGTTTTTGGAGGAGGGTTGTGACGCGTGCTTGCTCATCGGGATGCACGCGATGGCGGGAACGCCTGACGGCGTCATGTGTCACACCGTCTCGGGTCAAAACTGGACGAATCTTCGCTTCAATGGAGTGCTCATCGGAGAGACGGGAATCAATGCGGCGCTTTGCGGCAACTGGGATTGCCCTGTCGCGCTGGTTACCGGAGACGTCGCAACCTGCAAGGAAGCGGAGGCCTTGCTTGGAGAAGGAATCACGACGGTTGCAGTCAAGAAGGGTCTCGGCAGATTTTCTGCACGGAATTTCCCTTCGGTAAGGGCCAGGGAGATGATCGAGGCGGCGGCGAAAGACTCGCTCAAGAACTTGAAGGGTGTAAAGCCATACGATCCAGGCAGACCGTGCACGATCGAAGTGGAGTTCACGACACCAGACGCACTTTTTCCCTTTGGTCGCAAGCCACATGTCGAAGTCACGGGCCCCCGTTCGGTCACCTGCACGGCCGATGACTGGTGGACAGCCTGGCAGAATTTTTATTTTTAGTCGGGATCCAGGCTCAGAAGTTCGGTGATCTCCTCCCTTTCGGTGGGAGATCCCCCCGGCGTCGTTCCCGTCACCCGCGCGATGGACTTGACGATGAGGCCGTGGGCCGGAGAAAAGATTTCGATCTTGGTGTGAATCTGCGTCTCGGGGTCGCCACTCCCGGTCGAGGTCAGCTTTGAATTGCGTTCCAGTCTCCAGCCATCGATCGCGGTACTCCCCACTTGAGTTCTCACCGCGTCGGTCACCTTGACGTCCTCCTCGTTCTCTATCTTTTGAGGGCGACCGCCAGCCGTTCCGTCGCAC
>JAHWKU010000028.1 GCA_019347715.1 Actinomycetota bacterium
CTCCCACTCTTTCCACCCCGCGTCCGACCCCATTACACGTCGCGCACGCCGCCCATACACCGGATTGAGTGCGTCGCGAACACGCCTCGCGTAGTCGCGCGGACTCTGACGGCTTTCGTAGTAGAGAAAGTTAACTTGATCAGGGAGCTTGAAGTCGGTACAAGTCGAGAGAAACGTGAGGAGATCCGGCCAAACCTCTCCTGGAGGTCGCTTGCCGAGACTGTGCGCGCCTCCCGAAGAGATTGGAAGGCCGTCGTACGTGATCACTGCCGATCGGAGTGTCATCGCACACTCCTTCGGTCCGTAGAACGGATCGGCGTGTCACCCGCTGAAAATGCTTGCCGCCAGAATCGACAGATGCCATAGCTGGCCACGTAGGCGTTGTGGCACAAGCGGGTCCGATGACATGTCTGATGCCCCCAGTCCGCTCAACGGTTTGGCGCGTGAGCTGTCGCCGAGGGCGGGCGGTTCCACGCGCTAGTTAGGCCGTCCATCGACCCTTCCTCTTACAGCCCACGCGCGAGCCACAAGTTCGATCGTCCCATCCGAGCTTACGGGCAGAGTCTCCCGGATGTTTCGAGCCAAGTCTGCTCTCCTGGGCGCATTAAGGGTAGCAACGTAGGAGGGAGCAGGGCCTGTACCACCAAGGAACGGCTCCCAGTAATCGTCGAAACTTGCAAAGTTCGTCCTGATTTCGAGGGCTTCGCACTTAACCTCGACCAATCTTTCCTCCCAAAGCCGCTTGAGCGGCCCGGGCTCGCAGATCCGGAAGCGGTTTCCCTCATCCAGTGGTGCTGCCGCCGGATCAGTGCGTGTTACAGCGTCCCAGAAGTACCGAAGCATTTCCATCCGCCCCCGGTAGTCCCAGACGCAAGCGGAGACAGTTCCACCCGCGGTGGCGAGAGATACCATCTCGCGCAGCGCGGCTTCAGGGCTCGGAAGAAAGTTGAGGACAAGAAGCGAGGAGATACTCCCATAACCATCTTCGCGCCTCGGGAGATTTCCAGCGCCAGCAACGCGAAAAGAGACGCGAACATCCTGCAGCTGCTGTCGAGCAGAGTCAACGAGTGGCGCTGCAGGATCGCAGGCAACCACTGATGCAGGCTTCATGGCTTCAACGATTGCCCTCGTTAGAGCGCCTGTTCCGCAACCTACATCTAGCCAATGAAGGCCGGCGGGAAGATTCACCCACGAGGTGAACTGAACGGCGAGAGCTCTGCTCCAGCGTCCCATGAAACGCTCGTAAGCCGATCCCGCTAACCATCGATCGCCCATGTTTGGTACCACGTCTGTTGCTCTGCCTAAAGGATTGGGCCGTCAACCGCCGGCGAGGCCGGTCGGGTCCAGGGGCGTGTTATACGGCGAAGGCTGCGGTCAAGGCTTATGCGCGACAAATGCTAACCACCTACTCTTGACTGTCTCTTTGTCGAAGCGATCGTAAGCTTTCCCAATGACCTCTCGCTGCTGCTCGTAAGGCATCCCGGGCAGAACATTGTCCGCGAAGACGGGCACACTGATCCAATCAAATTGAGCTTCGGCCGGGTTGTCGTATTCATTTTCGTGGGTTGAATCCACCACGAGGCCGGCGTGCGAAATCATGCTCTGGACGCTGTCAGGTGTAAGAGGCCCCCTGGCCTTTCGCGGTCTCCGCGACATAGCAGGGTGAGGCGGTGCATAGCCATAGTCGAGAACAGCGACCGCCTGAATTAAGTGGAAGAGTGTGGGCTTGGTCGGACGAAGCTCTTCCGGGGCAAGGGGCATCATCAAAAAATTCCTGCCGATGTTGAAAACCAACCTACCTCCCGGCCGAAGCGCTTTGGCACAAGCGACGAGGGTGGGCTCCATGTCCGTTTGCCAGATGGCTGAATTGCAGATGATTGCGTCCGAGTCCGTGACGTTTACAGCCACTTCGGAGCCGTCGGCATTCATCCACTGGACTCTCGTATCAAGAACGCGGCTCTGGGCGATCTGCAACATGGCTTTGGATGCGTCGAGAGCAATAACCCGCCCTGTGTCATCAAGACGCTCCAGGATGACCTCCGTAGTCACGCCCGTTCCGCAGGCAAGATCGACGGCTGTGTTCCCCGGTTGCATTCTGGCAAGTTCAACGAGGTCACGGCTGGTGTCGCGATACATGCGGTGCTTACGGGCGAACGCATCGTAAATCTCAGCATTCTTGAGATCGTTCCAGCTATTCATCTGTCTCCCGTGAGTCCGTATAACGACCCTGCGGTTGAGCCGCCACGAGCGTAGCGAGCGTCGGCTCCAACCGCGAGTTGGGCGGTAATGCCAAGGCGCAGCCGCCTCCGCTCTTCCCGCCACCCCATCACCGATCCACCTCGGCGTCGACACGCGCAGAAGCCTCGTGTGGCTCTTCAACGGCGGTCAGTTCCAATGCATACGGCCTATCTGAGACGAGGCGCACGTGGCCTTCCTCCTGCTCCACGGTGACAAGCCCTTCGGGAAGGTGCACGTCCGGGCTCGGGAAGTCGCCGTCGACGCCCCCACCTCGCCCGCTCCATTCTGCGCGAAGCCAACCGCGACCCCACTCAACCCTCCCCTCGATACTCGTCGGCCCAGCGATCGTCTTGAAAGTGCCATCGGCTTCGAACTGGATCGTCAACATGTCCTCGGGCCGGACCCTGTTCAGCTGGCCGTGAACGACTACGGCAGTGACCTGCCAGGACCGCCCAACCAAGACGTCCTCGGGCTTAGTGGTCGACTCGTCGAACTCGACTCGCCTATCTCCCGCCCGGATTACCAGTTTGCCATGCTGAAACCCGATGTTGGGTGAGTCGCTCAGGAGGTTGGTCAGCCACTCCTCCTGGTACTTGGCTTGACCGCAATCAGCCAAAGTAGTCGAGTGCCCCGAGCTGAACCTCAACGGCGCGTCGTCGCTGGTGACAGGCCAGGACATGTAGTTACACCCCGCTGAAACGCTCGCGAACCGCTCTTCGCCCGGCGAGTGGAACAGTACGCTGAACCGACTTCCTGGAACCAGGCGGAGGGGATCACCCCCCTCCATCACGACAAGTGAAATGAAGAACCGCCCGTCGACTTCGGAGAACGACACCGGCCTCATGGCAGGACCAGTAGCCAGTGAGCCGGTGGACCGCCCTGCACCGCACGCCGCCGCCACCAAGCCAAGCAGAACGATCGCGCCACGCCGGAAAGCACTCACCCGAATCACGCCTCGACCCTACTCTTCGTCCGCACAACGGAATGGGCGCTGAGCCCCCGTCGAAGGCGGTCGGTTCCAGTGCCTTGTTCTACGGCGACGTCGTCGCAGCTTGGCAGCATGCCCTCTACTCACCAGCACATCCCTACACGCCGACGTACCCAATCGTCCACCCACGGGATGATACGAGTCGTCATCGGATCGTCGTCACCGATCGTGCGGTGGTCGAGACCCTCGAACTCAACAACGTCGACGCCAGTACCCTCGAGCTGCTCCCGCGTCCGTCGCAGGCTACGCCCCTGCTCACCGAGATCATCGCCACCGAAGTAGACCAACTTCGGGCAGGCCATGACGGCGAGCTCATGCGTCCAGTCAAAGCTAAAGAACCAGCGATAAAACGCCTCTCTGTATCCCCGTCGCATCATCGCTTCGGAGGGCCGGTTCAACAATCCAAACGCGCCGGCGACCATCCCGGCCGCACGTGGCGTCGCCCGCGCGATTGCTGCGGACATCGCCCCAGATTTCGAGTATCCCCAACAAACGAACCTATCGACACCGTGATGATCGAGCACCGACAGCACTTGGTCCGGCAGCGTTTCTGCCGGATAGCCCGCTGGTCGATCGCTTGCCGCGTATCCTAGTGGATCGATCTGGAAGACCTGATAAGAATCGCGCAAGGCGCGTAGTTGGATGCTGTCCAGCTTCGCGCGATTCTGACGAAGGACCACAAGTGCTGGCCCTTCGCCGGCAACACGGTAGGCCACGCAGTGACCATTGAATGAGACTTCCCTCTGCTCACTCGTCATTGTCATCTAGCAGAAGTTTCCGTTCGTGCAGCGGGTCGGGCCGTGGGCAGCCGGCGAAGCGGGTCTGTTCCGCGCCCTGTTAACGGCGCCTACGCGTGCTGCTGCTTGGCAATGAGACTCCTGACGACCGGAACCAGCTCGGCGGGTACCTCCATCACCGTATGCTTAGAGGAGTCAAGCCGATCCTCGTCTTCGGCCACCGATTCCTCATCGCTCTGGCTGTCGTAGTGCTCAAGGACGCGCCTAACTCGCTCATTGTCCCAACCCTTTGGAAATCTGCTCTTGCTCATTGTCGTCTCCTAAGTCTACGCCTCAGGGACTTCAGCGCCTTGGGACCGAGCTGATGGGCCGTGATCACGAAGACGCTATCTCCGCCAACGTCCGGAACATAGATGATCCGAAGGTAGCGGCCCGACTCCGTCTGGCCGATGGCAACCCGAGCCCCCTCAGCGCCCGGGCCGTCCTCTAGAGGGCTGGAAACCTCCCTCTCCTCGGCTTCCGACACGCCATGGCCGTGGATGTGAGGCTCGCCAGTTGCGGGGTCTGCATAGAAACGAACTTCCACGGATCCATCTTACGGATCCGCACCGACATCCTTGGGTGACCTGGGTCCGTTTAACGGATCGGCGAATCAGCGGCCACGAGCCGAGCGAGTGGTCGGTTGCATTCGGTAGTGATACGCCAACGCCGGATCGCGCTAATGGATCAGCCTTCATCCTCGGCCGCTGCTTTGAATTGAGCGATCACCGATTCGATCTCTCCTCGGTGCTCAGCCTCGTGCTGAGCGAGGTGATGTAGAACCCACGATGGGGAAACGTCGTAGTCCTGCAAGCTCCGGGGACGATGAAAGTCGTCACTCGACATGGTCCGCATCGCATCCAGAAGTCGTTCGCGGATCGCGGCTAGCCGAGAGAGATGGCTCTCCAGGGACTCGCTGCCGAACTCTGTGAGGCGGCCCTTCTCATCCCGGTCCTCTTGGGGGAGCAATTCCCGCACTCCAGGAGGAACTTCCTGCTCAAGAATCTCCGTGTACAGCCAGTCGGCTTCAATTAGGGCTATGTGGTAGAGGACGGTCCCTATTGAGTTGATTCCCGCGACCCGGTTGATGAACTTGGCAGGGACTTCCTTAAGCGAGCGTAGTGTCCTGCGACGTGAGTCCTGAAGTCTCCACACAGCGGCCCCTATCTCGGGTTCGTATCCGTCCAGTTCGCGAGGACGTAGATCCGGTCGAGGTTCATTCACGTGCTCTATCCCCCAATCAGGGGCGTATAACGGATCGGCGCGTGAGCGGCGGCGGCTCGGCGAAGCCAAGTCGCCGTCCGTTCCACGCGCCAGTTATACCGTGCGTACGGGATCATCGGTCTTGCCAAATGCCCATCGTAGAGCTTGGAGCCCATCGCTAGGTCGTCCGCCATAACCTCGCAGGGCCTTTGGGTAGGTGATGGGCAAGAGCGTTACCGCAGACTGAATCAACAGGAGCCAACCCAAGGGGCCGCCAGTGAAAGCCCATAACCGTGTTTCTGTCACCGCAGGTCCAGGAAGCAAGAGGAGACCGAGGCCTAAGGCTAATGATGTCAGGGGTCCGGCGATTGCTACGATCGTCCGCTTGGCTGGGGAGTTCGTTGTGGCTCCTTCCCACTTGCAGTAGCCGACGAAGCCTGTAAATAACCGCAGAGATACCAGGAGTCGCCCGACGCGCAATTGTCGCTTGGCAGGCTTGGTTCCAAGTTGGACACGGACTTTCTCTCGGGTCAGAACCAAGGCTGCAGCAGCATGCCCGAGCTCGTGAACGATTGTTCCAAGGGGTGCCAGAACAAGGAACAGCGTGAGGTAGAAAATCAGAGGACCGATGTTCAAGTCAGATTGTCCAGTGTCTCATCGGTATAACGGATCGGCGAATCAGCCGCCACGAGCGTAGCGAGTGGTCGGCTGCATGCGCCAGTTCTACAGCTATTCACAGGTCCGTCCCGTCGAGCTGAACCAATCTCAGAGCTCACCCTGACTGGTGTTAGGCATGTCTCCAGGTAAGCCCAAATCGGCTGCGCCAGCGGAGGTTGCAATCACGTTTAGCTCTGCTGCATGGCTGAAAAGATGCGCAAGGTCGCGCGCGACTAGATAGCCGACGGTCACGTTGGTCGGCCCATCCTCGTCGGAGTATTCAGGCACGACGTTGAGTACGTCATCAGTCAAGGTTTGAACGAATGGAGAGACGCTCTCCACGACACGATGAAGGGCGGCGCGGGCCTCATCGAAGTTGGCTTCGTGCTGGTTCTCCGGATACTCATGTTGGATCCACTCCAGCAGCCACGGATCGCACGCTTCCTCAGCAGATCGGCCTTGAGCTACCGCGTTGATCCAGATGTCGTGGAAGTACGCGGCGTGGGCGATCACCCAGGACGCGGAGTTTAATCCTGCGAACCGTCCCGTCCTGGCAGCTCCGGGAACGGAGTAAGACGCCCTCATGAACTCCTCCTGTGCGTCCAGAAGGAGCCGCACAATCAGCGGGGTGGACATGCTCTTGCTTCACCTAGCGCCATGGCCTGTAGAACGGATCGGCGAATCAGCCGCCGCGAGCGTAGCGAGTGGTCGGCTGCTTGCGCCAGTTATGTGCCCCATCACTCGACCAAGATATCTCTAACGAGCCCCACGACGAATTCGACATCTTCCGAAGATGCCACGCGGATATTCACCCAATCCGACTGCCCGCGAACCGTGACTCGCGGATCGTTCAGTTCGTCGTCTTGATGAGCTTTGATGGTCTTACGCCCCAGTCGGAGGTCGACGATATTCGCGTCGTCAAAATGGAGAACTTCCTTCCCCCGGTAACAGAACGCCTCTGAGTCCTGCCAGCGAGACCGTCTCTCTTCAATGCCCGGAATCGCGATGAGCCTGTTCATGAGGGTGTCCTGGACAGACGGCATGTTCTCAGATTGGGTGCGTATAACGGAATAGCGCGTGAGCCGCCGCCGAAGGCGGTCGGTTCCACGCGCTAGTTGTACGGCAGCCTATTTGAAATGTTCGGCCCACTTCGATCCTTTGGCAGATATCTCAAGGACAGGGTGCGACGCAGCTCCCTGTGAAAAGTTCCATCCACCTCAAATTCAACAAGCTCGTATCTGCGACCACAGTTGCGCCAATTCGTGCAGGGCGCGAGGTTCGGAAGTTGATCCCATGGAAGCGTCGCCAGATTGTGGAGCTCGCGGACCGCTTCCTCCCTGGTCTCGAACTCTCTGAAAGACTCGTCGTGCGCATCGTCCTCGATCTTGAACATGATTCGACTACTGGTCCGTACAACGGATCGGCGAATCAGCCGCCACGAGCGTAGCGAGTAGTCGGTTGCATGCGCCAGTTAACCGGCTGGTGACTGCCGGTACATCACACCTCTAATGCGTCTTCCCATTCAGTCTTGCCAGTGCCTTCAGTATGCGTGGATACCATTCTCGTCCGCGAAAGACTCCGAGCACCAGCCCCAGCGCAAGAGGGAAAATGGGTACGAGGATACGCGTTGGAAAGTTGGATGTAAGTACAGAAGTGATCATGGCCACAATAGTGGCTGCGAACGCCAGAGAGATTGGCAGAGAAACGAAGGGAGTTGGGAATTGGCGTGAATCGTTCGGCTGCTCACGATACGCGACCCAAAACCAACCGAGAATGAATGCATTACTCAGAGTAGCAAAGAGAAAGATTACTTCGAACGCGACGAGGAAATACGTTTTCATGTCGGGTTAACGGACTGGCCGTTGAGCGGCGCCGGCCAGCGAAGCGCCCGGCGTCTGTTCCAACGGCTTGTTAACCGGCCTCTTCGCTCTTGTGGCGCCGAAGTTGCTCCCTCAGAGCGTCATTGACCGCCTGACGAGTCTTGAATTCGGAGGCAACGTCTGGATCCAGAACGACGACGTTTGATCCTGCCTCGAAACGTTTGGCGTACTTTCCCCGCTGGCCGGCTGAGAAGTCGTACTCGTCACGCATCTCATGCTGCTCACTCACTCTCATAAGAATACCTCTCACTTCTGGTCGCCAGCCTGGCACTGATGATCCTGATTCGCTCCCCGCGCTCGGAATGGACCACGACAACCAGGCGCCCGGCATACGTATGGCCGACCAAGATGAACCTCTCCTCTCGGAGTGATCGGGATCCGAGATAGTTAGCGAGAGTGGGTCGCCGAACGCGGTTGCGGCCTCGTCAAACGAGACGCCGTGCCTCTCCTCGTTGGAGGCGGCCTTGTCGGCATCCCATTCGAACTCCATAACCTGGCAGGACACGTTCCGGCACCGACAATTTGAGGGGATCTGGTCCGGTTAACGGATCGCGGGCTGAGCCGCCGCCGAAGGCGGTCGGTTCCAGGCCGTAGTTATACGGCTCATTCGATTCACTTGACCACAGGCTCAGCTTCAATGATGGAGTCGCTGATTCGCTCGACGTGATGTTCCATTGGATCGAAAGATGAGAGATCGGCAACTGGAGCCCAAACGAACTCGCTCGTTTCATCGCTGAGTGTCAACTCGCCACCGTCAATGGCAACCTCGAAATGGAGGGAGATGACGTGAAACTGGTTCCCATCTGCGTATTGGAGGAGACGATTAGGGTCGCTGTAGATGCCGACCAGGCGAACGACTCTGACTCTTAACCCGGTCTCCTCACGAAACTCACGAATTACGGATTCAGTCACGCTTTCTCCTGGATCCAGGGCTCCTCCTGGCAGACACCACCTTCCGTTATCTGTCCTCCGAGTTAGAAGAACCTTCTCGCGTGCCCGGTCGAACGCTACGGCGGAACAGCCCAGAAGAACCTTGCCCTGCTTCGCGATTCGGTCTCCGTAGACGAGTTCAGCCATGGCCAATCAGAACAATGTCTGTATAACGGACTGGGCGTTCAGCGGCGGCGGCTCGCCGAAGGTCAGCCGTCCGTCCGTTGCACCGCCCTGTTAGACGTCCTGTCACGATGTTCTCACCGCTTCAACTTCATCAAGGTGCGGATACCAGTGCAGGGTGCGGTCAACCATGGCAGGACGGTTCGTCTTCAACGCGGCCTTTACCTCGTCTGTTGAGAGTTGCTCAATCCTACTGGTGACGCTGCTCGCTGAATCCAGACAAAGCCTGACGCTCTCCCCACTCGGGAGGGCGAGCCAATGGGAGAGGGCCGCTTGGTTCACCAAAGTGGTTATGTCATCGGGGAGCTCGTGAAAGGAGCCGGTTCTCGAGAAATGGTCCCACCTGGTCTCGACCCAACGGTCCCAGAAGGCGAGGTGGGCAAGCATGGAGGAAACCGTCCACTCATTTTCAAGGGCCCCTCTTAGGGAATCCGGATTAAGGGAGGTCACGATCGTCCGGACTCGTTCAAGGCCAGCTCTCGTGGCCTGTATGTACTCGATCGGATTCTTCGACTCGCTCATGTTGAGGTACGTCTAACGGATCGCGGCATCAGCGGCGGCGGCTCGCCGAAGGCCAGCCGTCCGTCCGTTGCATGCCGTAGTTATGCAGTCTGCCACCGTCGCCATGCCTCCTCAAACAGTTCGGAATGTTCAAGCACCCACCTCTGTCTCCGCGCCTCCTGAATCGGAAAGATCCGTGCTTCAGTAACCTCGTTGGTAATTTCGAGGCCAACGTGGCGACCTACTCTGGCCAAGTAGAAGAGTTGATAGCCCTCAGGAATGGGATACGACCAGTCCGTCGGCACTGGTCCGTCAACCCGAACTATCTGATGCGCGAATAGATCAATGACATGCGCCTCGTAGCCCGTTTCCTCAAGCACCTCACGAAGCACTCCCGTTAAAGGGGACTCGCCTGGCTCAAGATGACCGCCGGGTATGTCCCAACCGCGCGCCCGAAGGTTGGTCATCAGGAAGCCTTCTTCTGAAAAGACCAAACCCATCGAAGTCGCAATTAGATGCTCTGGCGGCATCTCGCTCGACAGGACAAGACGGACCGTGTTTGGCCGTGGCAGAAAGGGGACATCGTGGGCCTCTGAGATCGTCCTACTCATCTGCATAACGGATCGGCGTGTCACCCGCCGAAGGTCGGGTGCACACGCGAGTTATGCAGCTCGAACGGGTTACCGCCCTCGGACATCGCCGGTTCACTTAAGAAGTTCGTCAATGCTTAGGCCTGTCTTTCGGCTGGCCACGGAGACGATTTCACGTAAGCCCACTTCGGTGTGTGTCTCATCTTCTGCGGCAAGCCGTCGAGTCCGCACGTTAGCCCCTGCCTCATCGAGTAGATCCAGAGCAGTTTCGTAAGGATCATTACTCAGATAAGGATGTCGCTGGGCCAACGCCGCTGACATGCGCAGAGCTTCCGAGTTGTAGACAACGCGGTGATGTTGGGCATAGGTGGGCTGAGCCTCAATAAGGCGATCAGTGAGGTCCCTCGGCGTCCCATTCGTATTCATTTATCCCTCCGCTTTGGCTGTATAACGGAACGGATCGGCCAATCAGCCGCCACGAGCGCAGCGAGTGGTCGGTTGCATTGGCTTGTTATGCGGTTCAGCTTTTGTTTGCTGTTCGTTCACGCAGTGCCCCCGTAACTTCTCCGAACATCCACCCATCGATTTCCGGCGGAGTGATCCCGAGCACCGTGAGCATGCTCTTGATCTGTTCCCGGTGTTCTCCGCCGTGGTAGATGGCCTGGACCATTACCACCCACGACTCCACATCGTAGTCAATCCCCTCGTACTGGGTCTTTACGGTCGCCTGCGGCTCGCTTCCAGCCAGCTTGAGCAATTGTTCCCCACTGATTGCGGATGCCTCCCGCAGTTCATCGAAGGGAGGAGGAGCCTGCCAGTTGAAGCGAGGCTCTTCTCCCGTTGCGCGCCACACATAACGCTGTTGCGCCGCTAGCAGGTGCCAGAGAGTCACCCGAATACTGCCTTTTGTCGAGGTGCTGGCCTCGACATCAAGTTGCTCATCTGTCAGACCCGAACACGCCTCTATGATGCGGAGATTCGCCCAGTTGTTGTATTCAACTAACCGCTTTAGATAGCTCGACATTTCTTCACCAGTTGATCCGCATAACGGAGTGGCGGCTCACCCGCCGAAGGTCGGATGCAGCCGCGAGTTAGGCAGTTACGACTCTATGCCATCAACGACCCCAGATAGTTTCAGTATCTCCTCGGTCGGAGTGCGCACTAACTCTGCTGAGCTCAGCCCTGATTTGAGAGTGGCCTGATCGGCGATGAATGTCCCAGTTCGATATCCGATCCACCGGCGGCCGTCGGGATGGGAGAACATCCACTGTTGGTAGGGCGCGTCCACGGGGAGAGTCAAGAGTTCTTCGACCCACTCTCGGACATTGTTCTGGTACTCGCCCCAGAGAGGTCTAGCGCCGCCAGCGTCACGCTCAAAGGCGGTCGCTAGACCCATGAAAGAGGGTGGGGCGTAGGCCTTCACTGATAATTGCGTCAGTACCTAGACGATGAGAAGGATCGAGTCTCCAAGAGATGACGCCTGGAGCTTGGGCCATTCCCAGGTGGCCGACTTCAGGAATGACACGTTTTCCAGCCGATACGTTCACGATTATCTCATGGGCCAGCGCTGGCAGATACTTGCGAATGGCGGGTTCAGCTTCGGCACTAACTTCCTCCATATGGGCCCTCTCGCGGCTGGAGAACGCTTTCTCGTCTTCGAATTGGAGGCGAATCATGCGAATCTGCCTAACGACGTTGCGCCTGAGCAGCCGTGGACGAGTGAAGCGAGAACGCGGTCTGCTCCCGGCGCGAGCTGGGCCGGGCTCGCTGCTTCCGTACGTCTCTGCTCACGATCGAATCTTCGCTTGACGGAGCATTCCGTACATACGCGGCCCTCCCAAAGGAATGTCGAACTCACAGGTCACCTGGAACCCAAAGCGTTCGTAGTACGGCACGTTCGCTGGCTCGTCGGTATCGAGGTACACAGGAAGCCCGTCAGTATCGGCTCGCCGCAGCCCTTCATCGACGAGAAGCGTTCCAATCCCCGATCGCTGGTGGGAGGGATCGACGCCGAGAACGGCGAGGTGGACGTGGGGTTCGGCGGGATGGTGTGCGTCCATCGTGCTGAAGGCTTGGAGCGCTTTCCTCGCCGCCCAAGGCAATAGGAGCGCAAAGTGGCCGGGGGCTAGCCGAATGGAGTCCCAGAGGCTTGGAGAGAAGCGGCGGCCAGGCGGGTTCCAGAGCGCGGCGCCGTGGAGACCGGCGACGGTCTTAGCGAACCCCCTCGGCACGTACTGAACCCGCAGCTGGGAGCGGAAAGACTGTCTCAACCGGTCCAGCGGTTGGTCGCCGAACAGCCAGCGGAACAAGACGTTGTCTTCGAAGCTTCGCGCGAGCGTCAGCGCGACGATGTTGACGTCAGCGCGCGTGACTTGCTTGACGCTCACGACTGTTGGCCCACTCCGTTTCGGTGGTCGGCCCAACGGATCGGCGGCTGAGCGGCGGCCTGGCGAGCGAAGCCCCCAGGCCGTCCGTTCCGGCCGCTAGTTACACGGCTTAGCACCGACTGACTCCTTGCGCCAAGATTCACGATCTCAAGTCTCGCGCCTCAACGCCGGCGAACATAGGGCGGTTCCCGAGAAACGGATTCGTTACGATGGGCATTCCCCGCTCCACGATGAGCCTACGGATCTCGGTTCCTGCCGCACGAGGCGACGAAGCTAGAGTCACTCGCTCAGGTGCCCTGGATTCCGGAGTCCGACGCGTCCGTGTAACGGATCGGCGGCTCACCCGCAGAAGGTCGGGTGCAGCCGCGAGTTATACGGCGCGGACAGGCACAGGCGCTTTTATAGACTGGGTCGCCCTCAAAGTTCATGTGCTGTGAGCCTCTCGCGAGAACGACGAAGCCTATGGTCACGGCCAGAAGCGCCGCGGCGACGATGAGCAAACCACTCGCACCAATACTATCTGACCCAATAATTCCCCGAGCCTCCAAGACGCCCAACAGTTGCGTAGCCGAATGACGGCCACCCCTCCCATGAGTGATCGAGATACCAACACGGCAATGGCAGCCACGGAGCCAAGTGCCGCCGCGGGAGGACCCTCGCACCGGAGAAGCTCAGGTTCCCAACGGTGTCAAGGGTATAGATGTGGAGCAGGCCGAATATCAGCGAACTCACCAGTACCGCCATCGACGCCCCAAGCCCAGAGCGTAGGCCCGACAGGACGAAGCCCCGGAAGGCAGCCTCTTCGGCTATAGGAGTGAGTAGTACAAGTACGACAATAATTCCGAGCAGCGGCGCTTGTTGCAGTTCTGCCTTGAACGCCTTCTCAGCTGCTTCCGACGGAGCTAGAGCGGGAATTGCGGCTCTTTGAAGAATTCCGACAACAGCGCCTACCACCCACGCTCCGCTCGCGACCAAACCAATGCCAAGAAAGGATGGGAGCGATGGCAGCTGAAGAAACAGAGATGAGCGGACATCATGCCCTCCAGCCTTTAGCCACACCAGAAGAAGCACAAGAGCTATGGAAGGGAAGAGGGCAAGGCGAGGTAACAGTCCGACGCCAGCAGGAACTAGCGTGCGTTCAACTAACGCGCCGGAAATTCCAACCAACACCAGCACGACGGAGAAAAGGACAGCGCCTTGTATCGAGGGCGTGCTGCCTGCTTCAGCGGCGGTCATGCACGAAGCCCCTCTGTCAACCGTCCGTATAACGGATCGCGGGCTCAGCCGCCGCCGAAGGCGGTCGGTTGCAGCCCGTAGTTATACGCTCAATCACGCTCGTCACCCGATGAATCTAGCCCAAGGCACTCCATCACCTTTGCCACTTGCCAATCTTCTCGCTTCTCCTCGAGAGCAAACCAGCCAATGCCGATCAGTTCGGGTTCCTCGTCTGGACCAATCTCTGGATCTGACCCCAACTTTGCCTCTTGCTCCGGATCGATCTCGACCAGGTAGCAGTGGTGATCGCCGTAGGTGTAAGGCACCGTGAAGAGAAACCTCACCACCTGTCCGTCGAGGCCGGTTTCCTCCTTTAGTTCGCGTACGACGGCGGCTTCCAGGGTCTCCCCTTCAGCGACTCCGCCCCCGGGCAACGTCCAAAACTTAGGGCCGTCCCGCTTCCCGGTGGCTCCTTTGTGGACTCCATTCATCATGAGGATTCGTCCACCGCGAATCACCGCGGCACTCACTCGAGTACGGTTCATGTCGCAGTTATCGGTATCTACGGGCCTGATGCGTATAACGGAATGGCGGCTCACCCGCCGAAGGTCGGGTGCAGCCGCTAGTTGGCCGGCTTGAAGGGTCAGCTTGTGCCACTCGGCAGGGATACAGCGCCGATCTGAGTCAGCAGGCCAAAAACATCCCGACACTGCCACCGCTCTACCACCTGGCCATCGGCGACTCGAAAGAATGCCTGGGCTCCCATCGTTATCGGACGGCCAGTTGGCTGAACCCCCATGAAGGCACCGCGATGGGTCCCACGGAGCGTGTATCGAATCGCCAGACGGTCACCTTGCTGAACGAAATCGTCGAGGGTCACTCGGACGTCCGGAAACGCTGCGAGCATCACCGAATACAACCCGCGAGTTCGGTCACGATCCCAGGGCTCTGGTCCATAACCGTGGAAGATGGCGGAAGGGCTGTACAGGTTGAAGTACGCGTCGAGGTCGCGCCGGTTAAACGCGTCGATAGCCCTATCGAAAACTTCCCTGTCGAATGTCATTTGTCCCTTTCCTCAACGACCTCGCCGCGGTCCGGCCAACGGATTGGCGAATCAGCGGCGCCGGACAGCGAAGCGCCCTGCGTCCGTTGCATTCGCCTGTTATTCGACGAAATCATCGTATGCATGTTGCCTGAGGCGAGCACAAAGCGCGGAAATCTCATCCCAGCCTTGACGAGGACCCTGGGGCCAGTCAATAACTCTGAGTCCACGAACGTCATCAGGGATCATCGGGTATCTCGGCACCACCCAGTAGTGGAGATGTGAAACTCCGTGACCCAGAACCGCGAGGTAGGTTCTCGGTGCGCCCTCGTGTGTGAGGGCTCGTGACATAAGGCTGCACACCCAGCCAAGCCTCTCGGCCTCCTCGCGATTGAGATCAGCCAGAGTCGGCACGTGTCGCTTAGGCTCGACAAAAAGAACTCCCGGATATGACGCTTCCGCTTGCTCAATGATTTGGTGGGAGGCAGACACAAGGTCATCCTCAAAGACAATTCCACCCGGCGTCAGAATTTCCCCTCGGTGTTTGCGGCAGACGAAGCATTCTTCAGTGTTGGATGACATTTCTTAGGACCGTTCGTTCGTATAACGGACGGATTTGCGGCTCAGCCGCCGCCGAAGGCGGACGGTTGCGGCCGCTAGTTGAACGGCAGGAGTCATCATGACGGTTCTCGCTTCACGGCCACAGCCAGTGGTGGCTCAATGGACCAGGTGACATAGAAATGAGGATGAGTACCGAGGCGGCGTGCGTACGCGATGACACCCTCCGCCCACTTAGGACCAGCGAACTCCGCCCAATCCTTGCGGGGCTCACCGACGATCGCGTCCTCCAGCAGAAACCAGTTGGGTATGGTCAATACGCCTCCAGGGCTTAGAAGCTGGACTACCCGCTCCAAATATGGAGGCTCCCAGGCGAACCATGCGTCGTCATGGATGAGATCGTAGGGACCGTGCAGGTCATTGAGCACGTCTGCGACCTCGCCATGAATGAACGAGATTCGTCCTGAAAGACCTGCCGCCTCGACGACCTCCTTGCCGATCGTTACGTGCTCAGCGAATCGATCGATTGCTTCAACTGTGGCACCGTCTACCGCGCTGGCTAGCCAGAGAGCGCTGTACCCAATCCCCGTCCCAAGATCGAGCATGCGCCGGGCCCGGCAAGCACGTGCGACGGTCGCTGCCAGTCGCATGACATGAGGACCTGCTGGAAACAGGCCACATGCCGTCCCATGTGACTCGCGATGAGCCTCTGCCCGCCGCAAGACGTCGTCGAATGGATCTCCGTACACGTTGGAGAGGAAGTCCTGGATCATGCGACGTGAATCGAGATCTGACGTGTGCATTTGATCAGGGTCCGTTCAACGGATCGGCGAATCAGCCGCCACAAGCGTAGCGAGTGGTCGGTTGAATGCGCCAGTTATGCGGCTAAGGTGAGTCACTCCCCGCTCCGTTGTTCAGTGATCCATTGGAGTAGGTCCATCTCGATTCCATCTCCGCCGAGACTCGGAAGGAGCATAGAAACGTCTGCTCGGTGCTTGTGCGAGTGGGTCAGCGCGTGGAGGACCCCTTCCGCGAGAGTAATTTCGAAATCCAACCACGGTACGAGAAACCGCTCCGTCGTGGCAGTGATGGGGGCTAAGCCACCTACGTATTCAACGTATGCGCGGTCGGTAAGAGCACACTCGTCGCGCAACTCCTCCAAGTCCTCAGTTCTAATCCTTCTTGGTTCGCGACCGTGCGCGAGTTCGAAGTAGATGTGCTCCGCCTGGACAAGGTGCTCCAAGATTCCGACGACTGAATCGGAATGAAGGAAGCCGAAGTCTTCGGCGGAGTAACCAGCTGGGATTTCCTTCAGCTGGGTCCGACCTATGTTCGAGCAGGCGTCGAAGATCCGCCGATTGGCCCACTCGTTGTGCGAGGCGAGTGTCTTCAGCATGCCCACGGCTCCGTCGTTACTCAATTAGTCCGTACAACGGATCGGGCGGTGAGCCGCCGCCGAAGGCGGTCGGTTCCAACGCCCTGTTATGCCGTGGGGCCGTCATTCCAGATATCCACAGCGCAACGCCACTCGCCATCGTCGTCCTTTCGCCAGATGGTCACAACGCGGCCCTGACTTTTTATTGGCGAGCCGTCCGGTCCGTCCATAGTGACGGAGTTCGTTCCCGTGAGATAGGCGAGCTTCCCATCGGGTGAGATGGAGACGTCGGTCGAGGACCAAGTGATTTGAAAGCCGGGAATCTTGAGACTCTCCTCTACATAGCTCCGCAATGCCTGCTTGCCTTTGACAACGGGCAGACCCGGTTGGACCACCATGGCGTCATCGGTCCAGTAGGACAGAATGACCTCCACGTCTTGGCCCGCAGAGGCTATCTTGGCCCATTCGGCATCCCGCTCAAGAAGTTTCTTCGCTTCACTGTCTCGATTCATGCGATTGCTCCCTTCGTAAGTCGGCATAACTAGTACTTGAGCGGACCGGCCCCGTAGCGGGCCTGGTCGGGTTAACGCCGGACGGGGATCCCGAGATCATGAGATTTGTGACTCTCAGCTGCATGTTCGTGCGCATCATGACAACTTCCTTCGGGAGTTAACCCGCATCGAATCTCAGTATAGGGTCTGGTTTTGCGTCCTTGGGAATGAGTGTTAGCCCGTCCAGGGGCTCCTCACGCCATGGCCGCCACCGTTCAAGACGTGCGTGTAAGCCTGCGTGGTTCTCACATCTTCATGGCCCAAGAGTTCCTGCACGGTTCGGATGTCGTATTTGTCGTCGATCAAACAGGTGGCGAAGGAGTGACGAAGAACGTGGGGAGTCGCATGCTTGGTGAGTCCCGCCGCCCTCCCCGCGGCACGCATGGCCTTTTGGATGACCGACTCATGGAGATGGTGCCGATGCTTGATACCGGTCTTTTTGTCGAGATAGTGAGAGCTGGCGGGAAAGACCCATTGCCACGCCCACTCACGATCCGCATTGGGATATTTCCTCGATAGGGCATATGGCATCGGCGCTCGCCCGAGACCAGCCGAAAGATCCTGGGTGTGCTGTTCACGCACTGCCTGCAGGTGCTCCTTGAGTGGAACTCTCAGAGCCGCAGGCAACATGGTGATGCGATCCTTCCTTCCTTTGGCCTCACGTACGGTGATCTCTCCCCGGCCAAAGTCGATGTCCTTGACTCGCAAATTCAGGGCTTCGCCGAGCCTCATCCCAGAGCCGTAGAGGAGCATGCAGACGAGCAGGGGAATTCCACTCATCTCTGCCAAAAGTCGCGTCACCTCCTCGGGGGTAAGCACAATGGGTGCCCGCCGAGTTCTTCGCGCCCTCATTATGTCGAGTTGCTCCAAGGGTTCCCCAATAACGTTCCTATAGAAGAACAACAGCGCAGCGAGTGCCTGGTTTTGGGTTGACGAGGAGGCCTTTATCGTCTTACGGCTGTAATGGCGAGTGGTCAGCACTCGCGAAGCCTTCTCCAAGAGTCCCGCAGCGGTAGTCGAGGACATCGTTAGATAGTACGAAGGGGGTATGACACTCAGTCAGTGCCCGGGGCGAGATTCGAACTCGCACGGCCTTTCGGCCAGAGCCTTTTAAGGGCTCCGCGGCTGCCATTACGCCACCCGGGCGGCCTCGACCATTGTAGAGAGAGGAACTACTGGTTGAGACGCGCTAAGTGGCCCCAGATCTCCTCGCGGGCCGGGTTCGCCTGAGTCGTCTCGTAGTCGTAGAGGCTCCCGCCGAGGGAGCCCAGCTCCTTCATGACGTCCACGTAAGCCGACGTCTCTCCGGCGGTGATGCAATCGGCGATGCCTCCAATGTGATGCATCGGGCGGTCACGCCCCATGAGCGCCGTCGTCTTCGAATGGACATCCCGCAGATATTGCGCCACGTCGTATTCGGGCGCCAAACACTTAGGGGCCGAATAACCGCGGGTCACGCTCCAGTAGGCCATCGGCATGACGACGTCGTAGTTCTCTCCGATCTCCTTCCAAGGAAACCC
>JAHWKU010000029.1 GCA_019347715.1 Actinomycetota bacterium
GTGACCTTCGACGCCTCCCAGATGCCGGGAGGAGGATGAAGTACCACAAGTTCGATTGCGTGATCGTCGGGGCCGGGGGGGCCGGGATGCGCGCGGCACTGGAGACCTCGCAGCGGGCCAAGACTGCCGTCGTGACCAAGCTTTACCCGACCCGTTCGCACACCGGGACGGCGCAGGGTGGAATGTGCGCAGCCCTCGGTAACGTCGAAGAAGACAACTGGGAGTGGCACACCTTCGACACGATCAAAGGTGGCGACTATCTAGTCGATCAGGACGCAGCGGAGATCATGTGCAAGGAAGCAATCGACGCGGTCCTGGACTTAGAGCACATGGGTCTTCCCTTCAACCGCACAGAAGAAGGAAAGATCGACCAGAGAAAGTTCGGGGGCCACACCGCCAACCACGATCCAAACCAGCTGGTTCGGCGCGCCTGCTTCGCCGCAGACCGTACCGGTCACATGATCCTTCAGACGCTTTACCAGCAGTGCCTAAAGAACGGCGTCGAGTTCTTCAACGAATGGTTCGTGCTTGATCTCATCATCGGGGAAGACAATCGGGGGAAGCCCAGGGTTGCCGGCGTGGTGGCATACGAGCTCAAGACCGGAGAACTGCACGTCTTCCACGCAAAGAGCGTGCTGTTCGCGACCGGGGGCTTCGGCAAGTTCTTCAAGATCACCTCAAACGCCCACACGCTCACCGGAGACGGCCCCGGCATGTGTCTTCGCCGGGGCATCCCTTTGGAAGACATGGAGTTCTTCCAGTTCCATCCGACGGGCATCTACGGCATCGGGATCCTGCTGTCGGAGGCGGCAAGAGGCGAAGGGGGCCATCTCCTGAATGGAAACGGAGAGCGGTTCATGGAGCGCTATGCCTCCGGGGCCATGGAGCTGGCGCCAAGAGACATGGTGTCGAGGGCGATCCATGCCGAAATCGTCGCTGGGCGCGGAGCAGGGGGCAAGGACTACGTCTACCTTGACGTTTCTCACCTTGATCCCGAAGTCGTCGAACAGAAGCTCCCCGACATAACCGAGTTCGCCCGCATCTATCTGGGAGTGGAGCCTCTGAAAGAGCCGGTCCCCATCCAACCGACGGCCCACTACGCCATGGGCGGCATCCCAACCGACGTCGAGGCGCAGGTGGTGATCGACGAGGACAACACCATCCTTCCCGGCTTTTACGCCGCCGGGGAATGCGCGTGCGTTTCGGTCCATGGCGCCAATCGCCTAGGTACGAACTCTCTTCTGGACATAGTGGTGTTCGGTCGAAGGGGGGGGATCAAGATGGCCGAGTACGCCAACGCCAACGACTTCCCCGAGCTGCCCGAGGACCCCCACTCCGACGCTGAAGCCCAGCTTCGGGACCTAAGCACCCGCCCGAAGGGCGAACGAGTGGCCACTCTCCGCAAGGAGCTGCAGGAAGAGATGATGTTCAACTGCGGAGTCGTCCGAACCGACGAGACCCTGGGCCGCGCCCTCGATGTAGTTGCAGACATCAGACAGCGCTACCAGGGCATATCGGTCGACGACAAGTCCAAGGTCTATAACACCGAGCTGCTCGAAGCCGTCGAGTTCGGTTTCCTGCTCGACCTGGCCGAGGTGACCGCATACGCGGCCAAGGCCCGCACGGAGAGCAGAGGGGGCCACTGGCGCGAGGACCATCCGTTCCGAGACGACGGGCACTGGCTCAAGCACTCGCTCGCCTTCCGCAATCCAGACGGCGGCATCGAGCTTCGCTACAAGCCGGTGACGGTAACCAAGTACATCCCGATGGAAAGAAAGTACTAATGGAGAGATCTAGTCTTCCAACAGGTGGCGTGGGGGCCTAGGATGGAAGAACACCAAGATCTGGTCGCGAAAAAGGAGGGGTTAATGGGGATCAACTCGATCGTGAAAGAGAGGCACCTTCTGAAGCATCCTTTCTACCGGCGCTGGCAGATGGGCAAGGTCCCAATGGAAGTTCTCCAGAGCTACGCAAAGCAGTATTACCACTACGAGAAAGCCCTTCCCTCCTTCCTCGAGTCCGCCCTCGAACACATCCCCGAAGGCCCCGCCCGCACCGCAATCGAAGAAGTCCTGGCAGATGAATCCGGTCATCCCAAGGCCCACTCTGAGCTGTGGCTCGACTTCGCCAGAGGCCTCGGGCTCTCCGACGAAGAAGTCAAAAACTCGGAGGCTCTGCCCAGGACCAAGAATCTCGTCGCAACCTACGAGTCCCTCTGCGCCAGAGGCGCGGACGAGGCGCTAGGGGCCCTGTACGCCTACGAGTCGCAGTTCCCAGAGGTCGCCGGCGCCAAGGCGGACGGGCTGAGGCAGTTCTACGGCCTGTCCGAGGAAGCGCCTCTTCAGTTCTTCGACCTGCACTCGACCCTGGACATCGAGCACGCCAAAGCGATCCGCTCGGGCCTCTCGGATTCGGAGTATTCCCGTGAGTCAGCCCACCTGGCCCTCGACGCCTGGTGGGGGATGCTCGATCAGTTCGAAGCGATGGCGGACGCAGCCTAGAGGAAATGTCCACAGCAACCGCCCAATTCGACCTAACCGTCCAGCGCTTCGACCCCTCCAAGGACGAAAAGCCGTATTGGGCGGATTACACCGTCGAGGTCGAGGAGAGCGGCCGGGTTCTCGACGCCCTGCACTACATCAAGTGGTACATCGATGGGTCTCTGGCGCTCCGAAGGTCGTGTGCTCACGGGATCTGCGGCTCCGACGCCATGATGATCAACGGCCACAACCGGCTGGCCTGCAAGGTCCTTTGCCGGGATCTCGACCAGCCCATCAAGGTCGAACCGATCCAGGGTCTCAAGGTCGAGAAGGACCTGATCGTGGACATGGAGACCTTCTTCGCTGGGTATGCGGCGGTGAAGCCGTGGCTGATCAACCGCTCTTCGGAGCCCACCACCGAAAGACTGCAATCCCCCGAGCAGAGAGAGCGATACGACGACACCACCAAGTGCATCCTCTGCGCGGCCTGCACGACCGCGTGCCCCATCTTCTGGGGAGACGACGAGTACATAGGCCCCGCCGCGATCGTGAATGCGCATCGGTTCATCTACGATTCCCGTGACGACGGAGCGCACGAACGTCTCGAGATCCTGTCGTCGAGAGAAGGCGCCTTTCGGTGCAGAACCACATTCAATTGCACCGACGCCTGCCCCCGAGGGATCAAGGTGACCGAGGCCATCCAGGAGGTCAAGAGGTCCATCCTCTACAAGAAGCTGTAGCTGGATGAGGATATTCGTCGCCGGCGCCAGCGGAGCCCTGGGCCGCCCGCTGGTTCGCAGGCTGGTGGAAGCAGGACACGAGGTAACCGGCCTCACCTCCAAGAACCCCGAAGTAGTTGCATCGCTGGGAGCTCGCCCTGCCGAGGCGAATGCATTTGATGCCGAAGGCTTAAGAGATGTAGTCGTGGCGGCAAAGCCGGAGCTGATCGTCCACGCGCTAACGCGCATTCCACACACCCCATTCATCACACCGGGCCGGTTGAAGATAAACGACCGGCTGAGGGAGGAGGGAACGAAGAATCTGATCGCAGCGGCTCTCGCCGCCGGAACCGCTAGATTGATCGCGGAAAGCATCACCTTCGCTTTTAGAGGAAGAAGCGAGGAAAACATGCGTCCGGTCGAACACATGGGAGGGTTCCAGCGTTCGGTCGTAGCGGCTCAATCGCTGGAGTCGCAGGTTCTGGAATTCGAAGGGGTCGTACTGCGTTTCGGTCTGTTCTACGGGCCGGGAACTTCTGTCAACGAGGAAATACCGAAAGCTCTAAAGAGAAGAACTTTGCACATCATCGGGCCCGGCACGGGATGGTGGAGCTTCATCCATATCGATGATGCGGCGAATGCCGTCGTCGCGGCCATCGAAAAAGGAAAGGCAGGCGAGACCTACAACATCTGCGATGACGAACCCATTCTCGCCAAAGAGGCTCTCGCTTTGATCGCAGAGGCCGCTTCGGTGCCCAAACCTCGTCATCTGCCTAATGTTGGCCCCCGGTACCTGCGCTATTACTTCAACAAGATGACCGGAGCGAATAACTCCAAGGCGAAGATCGATCTGGCCTGGACTCTCGAGTTCCCGACGTTCAAGCACGGGTTTCCGGAAACCCTCCGCATCTGAGAGGTCGGCGGTAACTTAGACGAGTGCGTCTGCTCATAAAGGTCGTCCTCGCGCTCATCCTGCTGCCGGTCCTGTACCTCGCTTGGACGGCGGCCCAGATTTGGCAGACCTCCAAACTCGACGAGCGACCGAAATCCGACGCCATCATCGTCATGGGGGCAGCACAGTACGACGGGCGCCCTTCTGCGGTCTTTCAGTCTCGTCTCGATCATGCCAGGACCCTTTACGACTCCGGCGTTGCTCCGTTGATCGTCGTGCTCGGAGGAAAGAGAGAGGGAGATCGATTCACGGAGGCTCAGGCCGGAGCCGCGTATCTGGAAAAGGAGCTTCCGGTTGAAGATGTAACTGGGGTGAAGGCGGGGAATACCACTCTCGACAGTCTCAAAGTCTTCACCGGACTAGCGCAGGATCGCGAGATCCAAAAGATTGTGATCGTGAGCGATCCACTTCATCTTGCAAGATCCAAAGAGATGGCCGGCGACCTCGGATTCGACGTTTCGGTTTCTGCATCCAAAACACCGAGCAGCGAGGAGGCGGAGAGAAACAGCCTCATAAGGGAGACTTTCGTACTGACCTATTACCGAATATTCAGGGACGGTTGATGGCACACCAGATAACCCTCATCCCAGGAGACGGAATCGGCCCAGAGGTGACGGATGCCGCGGTGGAAGTGATCAACGCATCGGGCGTCGATGTCGACTGGGACGTGCAGCATGCTGGGAAGGCAGTCATCGACACCGACGGTTCCCCGATGCCGGGCCGGGTGATCGAGTCCATTCGCAGAAACAAGGTCGCCCTCAAGGGCCCGGTTACCACTCCCGTCGGATATGGGTTCAGAAGCGTGAACGTCACTCTAAGGACCGAGCTGGACCTCTATGCCCTTCTCCGGCCCTGCCGGCACTACCCGGGAGTGAGAACGCGCCATCCCGGAACCGATCTGGTCGTCGTGAGGGAAAACACCGAAGATCTCTATGCCGGAGTTGAGTTCGAAGCATTCTCGGTGGAGAACCAGAAGCTGAGGGATTACCTTCGCTTCTTTCGCGGCTACCACCTGACGCCCGACACAGGCATCACCGTAAAGCCGATCTCGCTTTCAGCCACCCGCCGGATCGTTCGCTTCGCTTTCGAGTACTCCAAACGAGAGGGAAGAAAGAAGGTGACCGTGGGCCACAAGGCCAACATCATGAAGTTCTCGGATGGACCGTTCGTCCAAATCGCCAGAGAGATCGCACAGGAATTCCCCGAGATCGACTTCGACGAGATGCAGCTGGATGAACTCGCTTTCTGGCTGGTCTCCGATCCTCAGGAGATGGACGTGCTGCTGCTTCCCAACCTCTACGGCGACATCATCAGCGATCTCTGTGCCGGATTGATCGGTGGGCTCGGAGTGGCCCCCGGAGTGAACCTCGGCGACACGGCAGCCGTATTCGAGCCTACCCACGGCTCCGCTCCTGACATCGCAGGGAAGGGGCTTGCCAACCCGGCAGGAATTTTGCTTTCTGGGGTGATGATGCTGAGACACATCGGCGAGCATGAAGCCGCCAACCGCATCGAATCCTCGATCGCTGCGGTGTTTTTCTCCGGCGAGCATCTCACCGGAGATCTCGGCGGGAGTGCAGGCACGGCCGACTTCACCCGCGCAGTCATAGCGCGAATATGATTGACCCATGCCGACCGAGATAGTGATCGAAACCGAAGACCGGCCCGGAGTCCTGGCTCAGATCGGCGAGCAATTTGGAGAGCTGGAGATAAACATCTTCGCGGCAGCGGCTTTCACCCACGGGGGCAAGGGCATCCTGCATTTCGTTGTGGATGATGCCGATCGGGCGAGAGCAGCGCTCGAACAGGCCGGCCACAGGATCTCGACCATCCGCGAAGTTCTGAATGCATCGCTTGACGATCGCCCGGGAGAACTGGGGAAGTTCGCCAGGAAACTCGCCGACGCCGGAGTCAACATCACTTCGTTCTATACCGCTGGCTCATCGGGCGGCGACACCGAAATCATTCTCGCGGTCGACAACGTCGATGCCGCAAGGGGCCAGCTCTAGCTTTACCGGTCAGCCCAGCTTTTCCAGCTCGGCGCATTTTGCCTTGATTGCCTCCGCGGCCTCTCGCAGTTGATTCAGCTCGTCTTCGTTTAGATCCATCTCGACGACCTCCTCGACTCCGGCCCGTCCGAGGCGGGCGGGGACCCCGACGAAGACGTCGCTGATGCCGTACTCACCGGAGACCCATGCGCAGACCGGCATCACTTCTTTCGTGTCGCCGAGAATCGCATTGACCATCTTCGCCACCGACGCGGAAGGTGCATAGAAAGCACTTCCCTTCTGCAGCAGGCTCACGACCTCGGCCCCCGCGTTCGCGGTCCGCTCGTATAGACGGTTGAGGGTCTCGGCGTCCGCCAGATCGGTAAGCGGCTTGCCGTCTACCTTGGCGTGTCTCGGAAGAGGCACCATCTGCTCGCCATGGGAGCCGAGCGTCATCGCTTCGACCGAAAGCGGCGAGACCTTCAACTCCTCTGCGATGTAGTGAACGAGCCGGGCGGAGTCCAAGACTCCTGCCATGCCCATGACCCGCTCCCTCGGAGAACCACTTACCTCTGCCGCGAGAAAGGTCATCTCGTCCAGCGGATTGGTGACGGTGATCATCATCGTGTTGGGAGAATGCTCGGTGACCTGCTCGACGGCCGACCGAACTATCTCGGCGTTCTTCCCAAGCAGATCCATCCTGCTCATCCCCGGCTGGCGAGGAAACCCGGCAGTGATGACGGTGACGTCGGAGTTGGCCGTCTCCTTGTAATCGTTGGTGCCGACGATCTCGACTTCGAATCGCTCCACGGGGGCCGAGTGCTTGAGGTCTAGAACTATCCCCTGGGGCCAGCCCTCGATGATGTCGATCAGACAAACGTCCGCGAGGCCCCGCTGGGCTATCCGCATCGCTGCGGTCCGCCCGACGAACCCCGCCCCGACTACAGTGACTTTGGCCATCTTCAAACTCCTTCGTGTGTTTGTGAGTCCTGCTGTCGAACGCTACCGGTTCCTGCCGTCCAGCGCATGGGCGCCCAGTCACATAACTTCGGGATTGGCTTAGGCTCCGAAGAGACTAGAGGAGGTGACTAGGTTGAGAAAAGCAGCTGTGGTTCTTTTGGTATTCGTATTCGTCCTGGCATTGGGATCGTCGGCCCTAGCGGCTCAGCCCTCTCAGGGTAAAAACAGCACCGAATTCGGAATCGGGGATGGTCGAAATCCGGCAGGTTTCGGAGGCGGCCCCCATTGCCACTTGCTGACGACCTCAGGCCATTTCGGCACAGTCGTGGTCTATCCATCTCATACCGGCCACGCCAGCTCCGAGGCCCCGATCAGCGCCGACGGAGACTGCGACGGAAGCTGAGTACCTAGCTAAGCTAGCAAATTAAAAAAGTACGAGTGCCCATTCGTCCAACAGCCAAGCAGCAAGCACCACTGCTAAGTCTGGAGCAAGAACGAATTCATACCAAGCCGCGCTCGCCGTCCATCTACTGAGGACGAACAGATAGAGCCCGAAGATCCCGACGGAACCGAACAGGTCGCGATAAATAGCGGGCCTTCGCTCGCGAACGACCTGCGAGAACGACGTCTGCCACAGGGCTTATCCCGATCTAGACAACCGCTACAGGAACCGTGATCCCCCACGGCACATCGTGCCGCGGCTTGTCACGCCCATAGGTAAAGGTAAAGGAGGATCAGATGAACAGGGTGGTTTTATCGGCTGTCATCGTGGCCGGGATCATCTTCGCAGTCACGCCTGTCGCGGCGGCGGACGAGCTAGATGCGGGTTTCTCAGGCGGGATGGTCTGGACCGATCTCGGGAGCGCCAAGGAGATCGCTTTGGACGTCGTCGGCCAGGAGGATGGACGGGTCATAGCGGCCGGGACAAGCGGCGGGGACCTAGCTGTCGTTCGCTACAACGCCGACGGCAGCCTCGATGAGTCCTTCGGGCTCCGTGGAGCGGTGAAGATAGATCTAGGCGCTGACGACTGGGTCCACAAGGTTGCGATCCAGCCGTCGGGCGCCATCATCCTCGGTACCGCCGTCGGCAGATATCCGAATTCCGAAGCCGTACTCCTTCGGCTGACGCCAGACGGTCGTGAGGACCCCACGTTCGGCAGGAGCGGATCGGCACGATTCCCCTTGTTTGCCGCAAGTGGTGGGATCAGGGACATCTTGGTTACAACCACCGGTGAGCTGATCGTGTGGCAAGGCTTCACCGGGAACAGGTGGTGGGAGCCGAATCTGTTTCATTCCCCCGAGATTGGCCCGACGATCCTGCGATTCGATGCGGAGGGCAGACCGCTTCAGCAGCTGGCCATCTCGAACGTCACGGGCGTCGACCTACAGGACGATGGCAAGCTCCTTATCGCGATGAGCCGAGGTCAGTTCGCCGAGGCGGGGACCCTATGTGTGCCGTTCACGTCGACGTGCCCCCCCGCTCACGCGGGAGCCAGGACCAGCGCCATCGGAGCAGCGGTAGTCCGTTTGTTGCCGAGCGGCGCGCTCGACCCGACGTTCGGACAGGGGGGCGTGAGCGTCATCTCGAGGCCTTCTCCGACGGTTGATCCTCAGGTGCCGGGGGTGACCTCCGTCCTAGGGCCCCGGGAAGTTACCGGCGATGTCGAGGCTCACCCAGACGGCGGTATCTGGTTTTCCGTCGACCCGGACGGGTTCAGTCACGAGAAGGACTATCGGCTCGCACGGCTGACACAGGACGGGCTCTTCGACGAAGCGCTGTGGGCGCGACGTATCTCTCTAGGGAGCGCTGTCGGTCGGATGGAGGTTGACGGGCATGGGGCGATCAATGCGTTCGTCTGGAGCGGCATCTACAGCGCCCACGTCAGACGGTTCTCATCCGCCGGTGACTACATGACGTCGCTGGCTCCTTCGGAGGGATACTTTCTCGGGCTGGGCGTGCAGCCCGACGGGAAAGTCCTGCTCGCGGGGACATCGAGTCCCTATACTCCCGACGATTTCCTAGTCGCTCGGTACACAGTGGCATCCGGTGCTGAACCTGTGTCGACACTCACGCTTTCTGCTTCCACACGCAAGGACCGCCAGAACACCATCGTGGACCTTTGGTCAGAAACAGGTGAAGCCGGCCTCGATGTTTACCGCGATGGAATGATCATTGGGTCGACGGTCAGCTCGCCGTACGGTGGCGGTGCGTACAGCGACAACCTCGGCAGGGCCCGCGGGTCCTTCGTCTACAAAGTCTGTCGCCCAGCGAGTAGCACCGAATGCTCGAACGAGGTTCGGGTGGACATCTGATGTGCAGTGCAAAGGATGTTCCGCGAGCCCGTGATCGGACGACAGCAGGGAAAAAACGCAGGGGTCTAGAACGAAGTCCTAATCCATAGCCTTTATCACGCCGTCGGCAACCTCGGAGGTCCCGACGGCGGTGGGATCCTCGCGACTTGGCTTCATGTCGTAGGTGACGCTCTTTCCTTCGCGGATCACCTTGGCCAGTCCCATTTCCATGCGGTCGGCCGCCTCCTGCTCCTGCAGGTAGCGAAGCATCAGGACGCCTGAGAACATCATTGCCATCGGGTTCACCTTGTTCTGCCCGGCGTACTTGGGGGCGGATCCGTGGGTCGGCTCGAATACCGCAGCGTCGTCTCCGATGTTTCCGCCGGGAGCCACTCCAAGGCCCCCGACGAGCCCGGCTCCGAGGTCGCTCACGATGTCGCCGTAGAGGTTCGGAAGCACCAGCACGTCGTACTCCTCGGGCCGGGCCACCAGCTGCATCGATAGGTTGTCGACGATTCGGTCTTCGAACTCGATGTCCGCGTATTCCTTGGCCACCTCTTGGGCGGTTGCCAGAAACAGCCCGTCGGAGAACTTCATGATGTTTGACTTGTGCACCGCGGTGACTTTCTTCCTTCCATATTCCTGGGCGTATTTGAAGGCGAAGTGAACGATGCGCTTGGTCCCGTGGATGGAGATGGGCTTGATGGAGATCCCCGAGTCCGCTCGGATCTCACGGTCGGAGAGGCCCTTGATGAAATCGATCAACTGCCTGGTCTCTTCGGTTCCCTGCTCGAACTCGATACCGGCATAGAGATCCTCGTGGTTCTCGCGCACGATGACGATGTCGATGTTCTCGTATCGAGAACGAACGCCTTCGTAGCTCTTGCAAGGCCGCAGGCAAGCAAAAAGATCGAGTTCCTTACGAAGAGCGACGTTGACGCTGCGAAATCCAGTGCCGACCGGAGTGGTTATCGGTCCTTTGATCGCAACCTTGTTCTTGCGGATGGACTCGAGCACATGCTCTGGAAGCGGCGTTCCCCACTCATCCATGACACTCTCGCCGGCATATTGGTCGTCCCAGTCGAACGCGACCCCCGTTGCCTCGAGCACCCTCCGAGTCGCTTCCGCGATCTCCGGCCCCGTCCCGTCTCCGGGAATAAACGTCACACGATGCGCCATTTCTCCTCCTGATCTGAGCAAGCTGTAGGCCCTGAGGCTATCAATTCACCCGGCTCGCGATGGCTTCGGTAGGATAGGGAAGACCGGGAGAAAGGCAGAGGTGCCGACAAGAGGGCTCGAAGACGTCATAGCCGCCGAGACGGCGATCTCGGACATCGACGGCAACGATGGGATCCTGTGGTACGTCGGCTATGACATCAAGGATCTAGCCGAGAACTGCAATTTCGAGGAGACCGTCTATCTTCTCCACCGCCTGGAGCTGCCAAGCGCCCAGGAGCTCGATCAGGTCACAGCCGAGCTGGCAAAGGAGAGGGAGCTGGACGACTTCTCCACCCGCCTGCTGCCAGAGCTGGCTGAGTTCACTTCACCGATGTCGATGCTGCGCACCGCCATGTCGGTTGGATCGGCCCACGACCCAGACGGATGGGAGCCTCCAGAAAACGACGAGGCCAACCTGCGGAAGTCGATCCGACTGATCGCGAGGACGCCACAGATCATCGGGGGCTTCTATCGGATACGTCAGGGCAAAGACCCACTGGCTCCCAATCCAGATCTCAGCCACGCGGCGAACTTGCTTTACCAGCTCTCAGGCGAGGTCCCTGACGAAGAGGACGCAAAGATCCTCGACACCTGCTTGGTTCTCCACGCAGACCACACCATGAATGCCTCGACCTTCGCGGCCCGCGTGACTGCCGCCACACTCGCCGACATCCACTCGGCGATGACGTCGGCCGTGGCGGCCCTAAAAGGCCCGCTTCACGGGGGCGCCAACGAGAAGGTCTTCAACATGCTCGAGCAGATTGGATCCCTCGATAAGGTCGAGGCCGACATCAAGGCACGCCTCGACCGCAAGGAGAAGATCATGGGTTTCGGTCACCGGGTCTACAAGACCGAGGACCCCAGGGCCACCGTGCTCAGGGACTTGGCGCGAAGGCTTGGAGAGAAAAGAGGTGAGTCCAAGTGGTTCGAGATGTCCGAGCGCGTATACGAAGTAGTCCGTGACACGAAAGGGCTGTACCCGAACGTCGATTTCTATGCCGCGAGCGTCTATCACTCACTTGGGATCCCGACCGTGCTGTTCACTACGATCTTCGCGGCATCGAGGATCGCCGGCTGGACGGCTCATGCCCGAGAGCAATATCAGAACAACCGTCTGATCCGTCCCGAGTCCGAATACATAGGACCCCCCGCGCGGGAGTTCGTTCCGCTCACAGAACGAAGCTAGTGGGCGGAGGCCCACTAGGGGATCAGGCGGCTGCTGCGATCTCGTCCACCGCGGTCTCCAGCTCTCCCAATGAACCTTTCGGGATCACTTTCACTCCGAAATCGCGTGCGATGGACTCGAATACATCTTCGTAACCCGGAGCTCCCGCAAAGGCACTGAAAAATAGGACCTGGCTGGCCGGGCTTACCTTGAGGATCTGAGGAAGCGCGTCGGCGCCCGAGCACACCGGCATCTGCTGGTCGAGGATGATGAGATCGGGCTGAAGCTTCTCAGCTTCCCTGATGGCCTCATAGCCGTTGGTGGCCTCGCCTACTACCTGCACGGGGGCCGCCCCCAAGGAGAGCCCGACGTGTAAGAGCCGGCGAAGCGACTCGTCGTCATCAACGACCAATACTGTGAGCACTCTTCGATACCTTTCGTTCTCTTAGAGTGTTATCGGTCCCCCTTGGGACTAGGCATATGGTCCCTAAGGACGGTTTCGAGTAGCCGAGGATGACTAGTCAGGGCTCCCCCCTTTTAGCGGGAAAGCTCCTGTGCTGCCCTCACCGTGTTGGAAAGAAGCATCGCGATCGTCATTGGGCCGACTCCGCCTGGAACCGGGGTGATGGCGCCTGCGATCTCCGAAGCGCTTTCGAAGTCGACGTCGCCGACTAGCTTTCCTTCCACCCGGTTGATTCCGACGTCTATGACCGTGGCCCCCGGCTTGATCATGGCCCCCGTCACCGCGGCAGGCTTACCGGCCGCAACTACGACGATGTCGGCCTCCCTGGTGTGTTCTTCGAGGTTTGTGGTGCCTGTATGGCAAAGGGTGACGGTCGCGTTGGCGCCATCGGCCTTGTGGGACAAAAGGATCGAAACCGGTCTTCCCACCAGGTTCGATCGGCCCACCACTACGACTTTGGCGCCCTCCACCTTCGTCCCGGAGCGCTCCAAGAGGACCTTGACTCCAAGTGGTGTGCACGGAACGAAGCGGGGCCTGCCGAGCGATAGGAGACCTGCGTTTTCGGGATGGAGGCCATCGACGTCTTTGCGAGGATCGACTGCGTCTTGAGCGACGACTTCGTCGAGTCCCTTAGGCAGAGGCATCTGCACCAGGATCCCGTGAACCCGATCGTCGCGGTTCAGCTCATCGATTAGAGCTAGCAGTTCTTCCTGAGAGGTCGAGGCAGGAAGTCTGTGAACGAATGAGGCCATGCCAGCCTCGGCGGCAGCCTTTTCCTTACCTGCGACATAGACCTTCGACGCTTCATCTTCTCCAACCAGAACCGCTGCCAGGCCGGGAGTCACCCCCCGGTTCTTCAGCTCTTCGACTTCGGTCTTCAGGTTCTCCCGAATCTCACGCGCGATCTGCTTGCCGTCGATGATCTTGAACTTGCACCTCCTGTGGGGGCTGTTTTCCGGACCGCTCCATCTTACTTTCCGGGAAGGTAGTTAGTGACGGAAATGCCGGAAGCCCGTGAATACCATCGGGATTCCGTGCTCTTCGGCAGCGGCGATGACCTCAGGGTCTCTCACCGATCCCCCGGGATGGATTATTGCCCTGGCCCCCGCCTCGACCGCACTGTCAACGCCGTCGCGGAACGGGAAAAAACCGTCGGTGGCGCAGGCCGTCCCCTTCGCCCTGTCGCCGGCACGTCTGGCGGCAAGCTCGACAGCTTCGACCCGGCTCATCTGGCCTGCGCCGATGCCAAGAGCCTGGCCTTCGTTGGCGAAGACGACCGCGTTCGACTTCACGTGCTTAACGACCTTCCACGCGAACAAAAGATCAGCCCAGTCTTCTTCGGTTGGCTGAACCCTCGTAACGACCGTCATCTCTTCCCTGGAATCAACCCGATCGTCGTGGTCCTGCACCAGATAACCGTTGGCTGCTGAGCGAATCTGAGGCAACGCGTATGGAGGCGCGGCCTCGACGATGATCGTGGACTTCTTCGATTGAAGTTGGGTTAGGGCATCCGGAGAAAAGGCCGGGGCAATCACGATGTCGGTCTTGGCGACGAGCTCGGTCATGGCTTTGGCGGCTTTTGCATCAACCTCGCGATTGGCCGCAACGATGCCTCCAAAGGCCGAACGAGGGTCGCACTCGACCGCCCGGCGGTATGCGTCCTCGACGTCTTTGCCGTTAGCGACTCCACAGGGATTGGTGTGTTTGATGATTGCGACGGCAGGTTCCGAGAACTCCCCTGCGAGCCGCCATGCGGCGTCGAAGTCGAGAATGTTCGTGTAGCTCATCTCTTTGCCCGCGAGCTGTCGCCAACCAGGGTCGGATGATGAGTAAAAGCCGCCGGCCTGGTGCGGATTCTCCCCATAGCGAAGCAAAAGCCCGCGATCCAGACCCATGAACAGCTTCGATGGAAACCGATCGGCCCGTGACATCCAACGGCTGATCTCCATGTCGTATGCAGCAGTGTGCTCGAATGCTTCCGCCGCCAGCCGCGCCCTCGTCTCGTCGGACAAGGCCCCAGATCGCTGAGCCATCTCCTCGAGGATCTCCGGATACCGTTCCCGGTTCACGACAACGGCTACGGATCGGTAGTTCTTGGCGGCCGCTCTCATCATCGCCGGCCCCCCGATGTCGATCTGCTCGATGGCCTCGTCCTCTTTGACGTCGGCGGCCGAAACAGTCTCGGAAAACCGGTAGAGGTTGCACACAACAAGATCGAGGGGGCTGATGTTGTGCTCCTTCAGCTGCGAGAGATGCTGCGGGTTGCGCCGGTCGGCCAGAATGCCCCCGTGGATGCGGGGGTGGAGGGTCTTGACCCTTCCATCGAGCATCTCGGGGGCCCCCGTTACCTCCGAGACGGTACTGACCGGGATCCCTGCACGGGAAAGAACCCGGGCGGTGCCGCCCGACGAAACGATTGTCACTCCTAAAGCCACGAGCCCTTGGGCGAACTCCTCGATTCCCTCTTTGTCGGTGACCGAGATGAGGGCCCTTTTTATCTTCACGTCCTGGCCTCCTCGTCAACGGTCACTTGCCGGCCCTCGACCCGAACCTTTCCATCCACGACTGCCCGGACCGCGATCGGATACAGGCGGTGCTCGACTTCCTTGATGCGTTCGTGAAGAGTCTCCTCGGTATCGCCGGTAAGGATCTCTACCGATTCCTGAAAGATGATCGGGCCGTGGTCGGCCTTCTCATCGGCAAAATGAACCGTAGCCCCGGTGATTTTCGTACCCCACTCGAGGGCGTCTCTCACAGCCCTGGCCCCGGGAAACGAGGGTAGGAGGGCAGGGTGGACATTTAGGATCCGCCCCTCATAGGCCTTGATGAAGTTTGCCGCAAGGATTCGCATGAACCCCGCAAGACAGACCAGCTCAATGCTTCTTTCCTTGAGGTGCTTGGCCAGGGCCTCGCCGTAAGCGGATCTTCCCGAGTAGGACGTCGGATCCACGAACAAAACCTCTATGCCTGCACTCTCGGCCCTGTCCAAGACCCCTGCATCTGGGCGGTCGGAAAGGATCAGGGCGATCTCGGAGTCTCCGAGCGCTCCGCTGGAAGCTGCGTCTATTAGTGCTTGTGCGTTGGTCCCATCACCGGAAGCGAAGATGGCGATCTTGGTCGGCATCGTAAAGAGGATATATCTAACGCCCGGTAACCGAGCCAGATTGAGGCCCCAACCAGAAGAATTCCGATTAGTCCGATCCCCCGAGGGCTTGCCCCGGAGTCGGCCAGGGCGCCGGCAAAGCCGTCGCTGCCTGTGCCACCTCCTAGCCCCGAAAGGTATGGCCCCTCAGACGATTCGAGAAACGCGCGATAGACAGCAATGATAGGTGGGCTCATCCTCAGATCGTTGTGATACGTGCCGAGGAACTGCCGGTTGTCGGCCCCCTCGAGCGCAGGGCTCTGCGCGTAGGTGGGGCCGACAAAGGCCGGATCGCCGGCGCCGCTACCGTCATAGATGGTCATCCACCGCGCCGGGCCATAGGTCTCATCACTTCCGTCGGGGCCATTCAGTTCCGCAAGCCATGGAGTTCCCGCAGCGATCTCGTTACAGCTCATGGTTGTCGTTTCGCTGCCGGGGGGACAAAAAGTGGTTCCGTGGTTCGCTCCGGCGATCCCAACAAAGGCCACCAGATCTCCACGCAGTTCCGGATGAGCCTTCAGCGTCTTTCGTGCGAGCGTCACTCCCAGGGAGTGGCTCGCAATTGAAAACTTCGATGAACCGGTGTAGGCCCTGACCGCAAGGATGAAATCGTATAGGTCCGGAACATTGACGTCGTTGTTGGTGACGCGCGTAGTGCCGTCGTATCCCATCTCCGTGTGCTCCGCCCGGCATGCCGGATTGCTGGTCAGAAGCCCTGACCCGTTGTTGCCGCCAAGCCCGTTGTAGGAGAGTGCGTACATCTCTTGGTCGGTCCAGCCTGCCTTGCGGAACTCGTCCCGAACGGTGTACCAGTCGCATGCATCGACGTTGTTGCCGTGAACGAAGATCACAGGGACATGGCGCAGGGATCCGCCTTTTGCACTCCCCCCGAACCCTCCCAAGCGGAAACCCCACTCGTGATCGTTAAGCGACGGAAAGTCTGAGGCGAAGCTGACCTTCGCCGGACCTTGCGGTCGGATGTGTCCGACCAGATGACTTCCAGAAGCGACCCCTGTCAAAGCGAGCCACAAGAGGACGGAGAGGGCCAGGACCTTCCTCATATCTTCTTCTCTCGACCCTCCCAGAACGGCGCCCTCAGATCCTGCTTCTTCACCTTCCCTGCGGGAGTCCTTGGCAGTGGTTCCGAGACGATTTCAACCGAACGGGGAACTTTGAAGCCGGCCAGCCTTTCACTGCAGTGGCGAACCAATTCATCGTTCGAGACTTGGTGTCCTTCCTTGGCTACGACAATGGCGTGCACAGTCTCTCCCCAGCGGTCATCGGGAATTCCGATCACTGCGCACTCAGCCACGGCAGGATGTTCGTAAATGACATTCTCGACCTCCGCCGGGTAAACGTTCTCACCGCCCGAAATGATCATGTCCTTCTTGCGATCTACGACGTAGAAAAATCCTTCGTCGTCTACCCGTCCGACGTCACCGGTGTGCAGCCAGCCATCGACAATGGTCTCGGAGGTAGCGTCGGGCCGCCTCCAGTACTCCTTCATGACAACCGGACCAGCTGCGACGATCTCGCCCGTACCGGTCCCTTCAATTGAGTTCCCCGAGTCGTCCATCAGCCTCGTATCTGTAAAGAAGTAGGGCTTTCCGGCCGATCCCAATTTCCGAGCGGCGTCTTCCATCGGAAGAATCAGAGCATTGGGGGCCAGTTCGGTAAGGCCGTAGCCCTGAACTATGTCGATTCCGCGCTCGCCATATTTTTCGAGGAGAGCGTCCGGCATGGGGGCCCCGCCCACCACTATCATGCGCACCGATGAGAAGTCTGCAGATTCGAATCCTGGCTGCTGGCTCATGAATAGGTAAGTAGCAGGAACTCCCATGAGAAGGGTTATCTGTTTCTTTGGGATTAGCTCAATGGCCCGCACCGGATCGAACTGCCGCTCCAGCACCACGGTCCCGCCCTTCAAGAGGATCGCCAGCGTGTTTACGTTCCATCCGCCGATGTGAAACATCGGAAGGAACATGAGACTTACTTCGTCGTGGGAGATGTCGGCGTTTACGAGCATGTTGAGATTGGCCCAGAAGAAGTTCCCGTGGGTCAACACCGCGCCCTTCGGGCGGCCTGTGGTGCCGCTCGTGTAAAGGATCATCAGGGCGTCGTCGAATGAGGTTTCGTTATCGGTTTCCTCGGGCGCGCTCGAGGCCAGCGCTTCGTCGTAAGTGCCTCTCCGCTCCGCATCACCGAGAACAAGCTGACGACCATCAAAAATCTGCTCTCCCTCGGCCGACCACTGTGGGGCGGAGATGAGGATCTTCGGCTCTGCGTCGCTTACCTGCCATGCCATCTCGGCTTCGGAGAGGCGCCACGAGACCGGGGCGATGATCGCGCCGAGCTTGGCGCACGCAAAGAAAACCTCGAGATACTCCGGCCGGTTGTCGGAGAGCACCGCAACTCGGTCTCCGCGGGCCACTCCGAATTGGCTAAGGACACTCGCAGCGCGGTCGGAACGGTCGTTCAACTCCGCGTAAGTAATGGATGAGTCCTCGAAATCGACGGCACCCTTACCGGGCGTGAGTTCGGCGCGCCGGTTAATCCAGAAGCCAATCGATTGGTGATTAAAGGCCTTCAAGCCCTCACCTGTTACGAGGCGTTCGCGCCTTTACTGGGGACTTTCGCTTCACGGGGGTCCCTTTTCGACTGGCTTTTTTCGCGACAGTCTTCTTTGCGGGTGACACCGCCTTCTTTTTGCCTCGAGCTGCGGGCTTTTGGCTTCCTGCGGCCTTTTTCCGAGGAGATGTTTTCCGCTTTGAAACAGGCTTGGTTTTGGGTTTTGCCCGGGGGGGTCGGAAGTCTTCTAAGTCCTCGCCCTCGCTATCTTCCTCGCCGGCAGAAATCGGCTCGGGGGCAAGTACCTTCGAGCCAAGGAGGGCTCCAATTCCAAGGAGATCCGCCAACCGGTCGCGGTCGAGCTCAGAGCTCTCCCCCTGGTAGACGATCTCGCCTTTTTGCATCACGAGAACCCGGTCTGCGATTCCTAGGGTGAATGAAACATTCTGCTCGACCATCAACATGGTTACGCCCGATTCGTTGACGGCCTTCAGCGTCTCGAAGAGGTGTTCGACAGCGATGGGAGAGAGTCCCTGTGAGGCTTCGTCCACAAGAATCAGCTTGGGAGAGGACATCAACGCACGGCCGACCGCAAGCATCTCCTGTTCTCC